>JAWLGP010000030.1:0-53050 GCA_041685045.1 Gammaproteobacteria bacterium | reverse complement strand
GCAATGCTTGACAAGGACTCGTCATTGCCTGCGCATTGCGCCTTGTCTTGAGTCATTTGAGGGGCTCTGAAAGTGCCAAACAGTGTGAAACACTACACTGGTGCGTGTCCGGAGTTGCGCCAGGTGGCGGGAGGACGCCCCGCCTTGTAGCCTTATCCACACGATGGAGTCGACACAAGGAGTGTGTCCGATGAGGCGAGTGCTGCGTTCGATACCGGCCGTTCCGCCGGTGGTCGGGTTTTTCCTATGGCTGGTGGTCGGCGCGGTCAACGCCCAAGGGCTGCCGAATTTCGTCACCCTGGTGGAAGAGTACGGTGATGCTGTCGTGAGCGTGACCGCAGAATCCGTCGGAGAAGCGGGAGACGGATTTCTCGGGCAACTGCCAATCCCGGAGGACAGCCCGCTGTTCGAATATTTCCGGCGATTTTTCGAGCAGGCCCCCCCGAATGGCGAAATCCCGCAGCAGACGGCCATGGGCTCCGGCTTCATCATATCCGAAGACGGCTACATCCTGACGAACTCCCATGTGGTGCAGGAGGGAACAGACGTGCGGGTCACGTTAAACGACCGGCGCGAGTTTCCGGCCGAGCTGATAGGGTTGGACCAGCGCAGCGATGTTGCCGTGCTCAAGATTGACGCCACCGATCTGCCGGTCATTCGCATCGGCGACTCGGAACAGCTCGAGGTGGGGCAATGGGTGCTGGCCATCGGCGCGCCGTTCGGGCTGGAACATACGGCGACCCAGGGCATCATTTCGGCCTTGGGTCGCAACCTGCCGGGGGATGTCTATGTTCCCTTCATCCAGACCGACGCCGCGGTCAATCCCGGCAATTCGGGCGGACCGCTGTTCAATCTCGACGGTGAAGTCATCGGGGTGAATTCGATGATCTATACCGGTTCGGGGGGCTACCAGGGGGTCTCGTTTGCCATCCCCATCAACGTGGCGATGGACGTGGTCAAACAACTCCGCACGAAAGGCCGCGTCTCCCGCGGCTGGCTCGGGGTGTACATCCAGCGGGTCACCCCCGGACTGGCGGAGTCGTTCGGCCTGGAGCAGCCGCGGGGGGCGCTCGTTGGCGAGATCATCGAGGGCGGTCCTGCCGACAAGGCGGGCTTGCGGGTGGGCGACATCATCCTCTCCTTCAACAACCAACCGGTGGAGACGGCGGGGGAGTTGCCGCCCAACGTCGGCCAGACCGAGCCGGGCAAACGGGTTCCGATCACCATCTTCCGGGAAGGTCGGGAACGGCGCATGCAAATCACCATCGAAGAGCTGCCGGGCCCGGAGGAGCAACCTGGCCGTGACGCGGAGCCGCCTGCCCCACCGGACAAGACCGGGCGCCTCAATATCACCGTCTCCAATGCGCCACCGCAGGCGGGTCCCGGCGTACTGGTGAGGGAGGTCGGTCCCGGTCCCGCGGCGCGTGCCGGTATCCAACCGGGGGACATCATTGCGCGGGTGGGCGATACCGAGGTGGCCAATACCGCTGCGTTTAACAAGGCCATATCCGCGGTTCCGGCCGGGCGCAGTGTACCGCTGCTGGTCCGGCGTGATGGTCAGCCTCTGTTTCTGGCTGTCCGGATGCCGGAGGAGTAGACCCTCACATTGACATCAACTCAGTCGATTCACACGGAGGCGTGAACCATGGCAAAACAAGGCAAGCAGGAGATGACTCCCCGCACGCAGGAAGTGCAAAGGATGCCGCGCATGATGGCTCCATTGGAGGAGATGGAGCGCATGTTCGAAAACTTCTTTCCGACCGGTTGGGCCCGGCCGTTTCGGGCACCCTTCTTTATGGAAGGGGAGGCCAAGATGCCTGCGATCGATATCATCGATCGGGATGCAGACGTTGTTCTGCGGGCCGAAATGCCGGGTGTGGAGAAGGACAACATCGACATCTCCATGAGCGACAACACCGTGACCATCCGGGGCAGCAGCGCCCACGAGGAGAAGGAGAGCGGTGAGAATTACCATCGCTGCGAGATTGCCCGCGGGGCGTTCAGCCGCACCGTCACGCTTCCCGCGGACGTGGATAGCGAAAACACCAAGGCGAGCCTGAAGGACGGGGTCCTCGAACTGGTGATGCCGAAAATCGAGCGTTCCAAGCGTCACAGCATCAAGGTGCAGTAACGGCGAGGGCTGGTGCCGTCATCGGCACCAGCCTTGCCGCGAACGGCTCGTGCGCGAGCGCTCCTGCGCGGCGCACGGTGCCTCTGCGGTGAAGCACGGAATCTCGGATGCTCGTAACAGGGAGAAGCGGGTGAAGTATCTGGCAGGGGCGTTGCTGTTGCTGGCGGTCCAGGTCGTGGTCGGGTTGACGCTGCTCTACTCGGGCGTAATCAGCGTGGCTGCGAGCGAACCGCACACACCGCTCGTGCGTTGGGCGCTGGATACGGCGAAGGAGCGCTCCATCCGGCACCATGCCGAAGGCGTGCGGCGTCCGGCGCTGGAGTTGTCTACCCGGGCGGAGGCCGGCTTCAGTGCCTACCGCGAGATGTGCGTGATCTGCCACGGTGCGCCCGGCGTCGAACGCTCGGTGATCGGCAAGGGCCTGCGTCCGACGGGACCGGACTTGGCGGAGAGCGCCCGCCACACGGAGCCCGAAGCGATCTTCTGGACGCTGAAACACGGCATCAAGCTGACCGGGATGCCGGCCTGGGGCGAGACCCACAGTGACGACGAACTCTGGGAGATCACGGCATTCGTCGAGCAGTTGCCGTCCCTCTCACCGGAGGCATACCGCCGGCTCGAGCAGGAGGCCGCCGGATCGGCAACCGGTCCCGGCCACGACCATGCCCACGGAGGCGGCTCGTGAGACACTGGGGGCCGCTGGTGGCGGCGCTCTTCGCTGCCATCGTCATCCTCTCGGGACTGGCTTTTACCACCTACAAAGGCGTGGTGGTCGCCCCCCACGCCCACAACGCCGCCGACGGCCGGCTCCACCACCATCTGAAGAACGTGACACGTTTCGGTGGGACACCCGAAGAGGTGGCCGGGGCGATCGCGCGTGCGGTCTATCTGCAAGGCGCTGACGTTTCACCGTTGGTTGATTGGCGCGAAGCCATCGGATCCGCCGTTGCGATCCGGCCTCCCGTACGTCATCTGGTCGCGCTCGCGGCCGAAGGGGCGGATGCCGCGGCCTGGGCGCTGCCGGGGGCGTTTTGGGCGGTCTATGCCGGGGCGCCGGTGGTCTTCGTCGGTCGTGATGGGCCCACCGCCGATGGGGCGGAACGGCTGCGCCGCTACCGCGGTGTGCCCATCTATCTGCTGGCGCCGGCCGAACGGGTGTCCGAGGCGGGGCGCTCCGCCCTCGGCCGCTTCGGACCGGTGCAGCGGGTGGCCGCCGACACGCTGGCCGCCCATGCCGTTCGCATTGCCGAGTTTCGCGACGAAGGGAGTGGATTCGGTTGGGGACGGCGCCATGACCGGGAGGAGGGCTACTTCCACTACGTGGTCGCGGCGCCCCAGGAGGCGGATCACGCCCTGGCGGCGCTGCCGCTGGCGCAAACCAATGCGGCGACCTTTCTCTTCGCCGGGCGGGATGGGGGCGTGCCGGCGGCGACCGACCGTTACCTGTGGGGCCAGCGGGCGGCCTTTTTCACCACACCGTCGGAGGGGCCGTTCCGTCATTTCTGGATCGTCGGCAACCGCGTCAGCTATGCCGCCCAGGCGCGCATCGACTGGAGCGTGGAGAAATCCCCTTATCCGACCCTCGGTTCGGTGGCGCTTGGCCCCATGGAGGCGTTGGCGCTGGTGTTTATCGGCCTGGGTTTGGCGGGCGGAATTTTCGTATGGGTCCATGCCGGGCGGTTGCTGCCGGAACTGATGTTCCCGATGCGTATCGCCTGGACCGGCACCGCCGCGCTGTTCCCGGTCGGCGGCATACTGCTCTACTTCGCCGCGTACCGGCGTCACGCCTCGACCGATGGCCACATGAGCCATTGGTGGCGACCGCCCGCGGTCGTGGCTGCGGCGGCAACGGCCATGAGCTTCGGTTACGGTGCCCCGCTGATGGTGGCCATCGGCTATCTGTTCGTGTTTTTCGGCTTCCCCATCTACTTCGGCGAATGGGCTGACGGCTGGTGGTTTCTGTTCGGTGCGGGCATGCCGCTGATGATGGCCGCCATGTACCTGGGGGCGGTACTCATCGCCTGGCCGCTGGTGCAGGTCACCATGAAATCGATGTGGATGGGCGTGCCGCCGAAAAAGGTGCTCGGTTCCGCGCTGGGCACCACGGCCTTGAGCATGGCGGCGGTGAGCCTCGGGATGATGAGCGTGGCCTGGTGGATGATGATGGCCAAGCTGCCGATGATGCCGGCGGAGGATGAGGTGATGTGGTTCGGCGCTCTCTGGCTGGCCTCGACCATCGGTTTCCTCGTCGCCTGGCCGTTCAACTGGGTCATGGTACGGGCCCAGCTCAAGCCGGGGGTGACTTGATGGTGACGGCCGTATCGCGTCCTCAAATTGCCTGGGTTGCGGCGCTATTCGGCCTTTTACCCTTGCTGCTGACCGGTTGCGGCGACACCGCCGGCGATGCCGTGCTCGACCTCGCACCGTTTCAGGAGCGAGCGCTGGCGACCGCCCACACCACCCGCCTGCCGGCGGGTGATCCGGAGACGCAGGCGATTGTCATCGCCCAGGCCGTCTACGCCGCCACCCGGGAGGAGAATGCGGTAGGGGCGATCATTCTCGCCCGCCAGGATGCGGCGGAGGCCTTCACGGCCATGCACCGCATTACCCACATGCCGATCAACGCCCCCTTGCTCTACCTCGACAGCGACGGGTTGCCTTCGGAGGCGGTACTGCGGGAGATGCGTCGGTTGAGGCCGGACGGAGTGCCGTTCGACGGGAAAACCCAGGTCTATGTCGTCGGGCGCGTCGATGAACAGGTGCGCCATATCGTCGAGGACCAGCTCAATTACAAGGTACGCGTGCTGCGGGCCGATGACCCGGTGGCGCTGGCAGAGCTGCTCGATGCCTGGCAGGCGGCGGTCAAGGCGGACCACCCGGACGAGGTGGTGATCTCCGCTATCGACCATCCCGATGGGATGGCCCACGGTATCGGCGCCATGGGCTGGAATGCGCACATGGGTCGAGGGTTTGCCTGGGTGTACCGGAACGCGGTACCCGAGGCGACCCGGCGCATCCTGAACCGCCGCTACGGCGACGGCGGCGCCTACATCTATCTCACCGGCGGGCCCGAGGTGATCTCCGACGAGGTTGCCCGCGAGCTCTCGCAATATGGTCTGGTGCGCCGTATCCACGGTCCCACGGTGTTCGAATCCAACACGGTCAATGCCGGCTACAAGGATTTCGGCCGCGACTTCGGCTGGTGGTGGGGATGGGAACCGCGTGACTTCGGCTGGGGCATCAGCCAGGCGGGGCACAATTTCATCGTCGGTAGCCGGGACGATCTGCTGGGGCTGATCCCCGCCGCCGTGCTGGGCCATATGGGCAAGCACGGTCCGCTGCTGCTGGTCGGTTCCAACGAGGTTCCGGATGCGGTGACGGACTATCTGGAGATGGTGCGGCCGTTTCCCTCCGGGCCGACCCACTCCATTTTCAATCATGCCTGGATCATCGGTGACGAAGCGCGGGTCGCCTGGCCGGTACAGCAGGCCATCGACCGGCTGCTCCGACCGTCCGGGATGGCGCCGGAGAGCCTGCAGTTGCAGGCACAAGCAGGAGGCGAACCATGAACCAACGCGACGAACGGCAGCCGGAGGCACGGCCGACTACCGGCCCCGTACTGGTTCCATTGGCCAACGAGCGGGAGGGGGAGGCGATTTACTCCCCGAACATCTTGCGCCTGGCCGGAGGCGGAGCCCTCATCGGGGCGCTGTTGCTCGCGGTGGTCGGATACCTCGTCGCCAGCGGACGGGCTCCGCTCCCGCATACGGGACCGTTCGCCGCGGGCGGAACGGCCCCCGCGGTGTTCGTCGCGGCAGGACTCGGGCTTGCGCTCGGCGCCCTGGTGGGGGGCCTTATCGCCGTCAACCGGTTGCCCAAGCGGGAGATGCCGCACTGAGGGTGTCGGGTGAATCGCAGGCATGGAACAGAACGTCCAGCTGCTGCTGCCCTGGGAGTTCTCCCCGCTGGTTCTGGCCGTCTGTCTGGGGGCTCTCCTGCTCTACGGGCTGGGGATGGCCAGGGGGGCCGATCCCGGAGCTTGGCGTATGGCGGGATTTATCGCCGGTATCATGCTCTTCTACGCCGTCACCCAGACTCGGTACGACTACTACTCCCAATACCTCTTTTTCGCCCACCGTGGCCAACATCTGATCCTTCATCACGTGGCCCCTTTCCTGGTCGCCCTGTCCGCGCCGGGGGCGGTCTTTTCCAAGGCCCTCGAGGGGCGGTGGTCCGTCCCGCAACCGCTTGATGGCCTCCGCGCGTCCGCCCTGAAGAGCTACCGTGCGGTTCAGAACCCATGGATCGCCGGCACGCTGTTCGTCGGGCTCATCGCGTTCTGGCTGACCCCCGGGGTTCACTTCGACGCCATGCTCAGCCGGCCGCTCTACTGGTTCATGAACTGGAGCATGGCTCTGGACGGACTCCTCTTCTGGTGGCTGGTCTTCGCCCATGGTGAAGGCATCACGCCCCGTCTCCGCCTTGGCGCCCGCCTGCTGCTGTTGGTGCTCGTGATTCCCCCGCAGATCCTGATTGGCGCCCTGATCGCTTTCAGTGACACGGCGCTGTTCGATGTCTACGACGTCTGCGGGCGGGCGTTTCCCATCGCACCGTTGGACGATCAGCAGATGGGGGGGCTCATCACCTGGGTGCCGGCCGTGATGATGAGCATGGCGGGGGTGCTGATACTGCTCGGCCGCTACCTTTGGAGTGCGCCCGAGCGGGCGGAAGGATAAGCGAGTGTCGTCCGGCCCACAGAAACGGAGCGTGCGGTCGGATCGGGAAAGTCAGGGGAGGCCCCGTTATGCGTGTTCATTTATTCGCGATCCTGCTCTTTGCCTTGCTAGGCGGTTGCCAGGGGGAGCCCTGGCGGACCAAGGCAATCGCCGGTTTGATGCCGCCGCTCGAGTTCGAACTGGTGAACGCCGAAGGCGAGCGCCTGACCGAGGCCGATCTGGCCGGCGACGTGGTGTTGCTGACCTTTGGTTACACCTTCTGTCCGGATGTCTGTCCGACCAACCTGGCCCGGCTTTCGGCGCTGCACCAGCGGCTGTCGCCGGCACTGTCCGAGGCGGTGCGCATCGTCTTCGTATCGGTCGACCCGCAGCGGGACACCCCTGCGAAAATTGAAGCGTTCGTTGGCCACTTCGGGCCGGTCCTGGGGCTGACCGGCAGCCACGACCAACTGTATCGGCTGGCCCGTCGTTACCGAACCACGTTCAGCTACGGAGAGGGGGCCGCCTACGAAGTAACCCACGCGGTCGGCGTCTATGTTTTCGACCGTAACGGCGATGCCCGGCTGCTTTTCCGCCCGAGCGACCCCCTCGAGGCGATGGAGGCGGATCTGGTTCGGCTGCTGAAGTGAAGCAAGCTGGGCACGAAAAGCCGCACGGGATGCCCAAGGAGCCAATCAGTTGCCGCGGTCTCCCGGCAGCGGCGGCATGTTGTCGGGTTCGATCTGCGCCTCCGGCCGGTCGATGTCGTGGTCGCCCAGGGTCTGCTCGACATAGAGCATCTTCACCCACACCAGCACCACCGCGATCAGCGGCGTTGCCAGCACCGCACCGAGCACGCCGGCCATGGCGAAGAGCAGGACCTGCGCGAGGATGGTGAGCACGGGTGGCAGATAGACGGTGCGGTGGTAGACCACCGGGGAGAGGATCAGGCTCTCGATCTGCTGCACCACCACGTACAGGATGATGACGTAAAGACCCTGGGTCGGTCCGTCCATGAAGGCAAGCAGGACCGCCGGTACTCCCGCCACGATGGGGCCGAAGTAGGGGACGAAATCGAGCAGGCCGGCCAGTATGGCCAGGATCATCGCCAGTGGCACGTCCAGTGCCCACAAGCCCACGAACGTCATCAGGCCCACTCCCAACATACGAATCAACGTGCCGAACAGCCACCAGCGCACCATGCTGCCGGTCGCCGCCAGCACCTCGGCGGCGCGCATTCGGTAGGGAACGGGGATGAGGTGCAGCACCCCGTTGGTGTAGAGACGGGGGTCGATGGCGAGATAGAGGGTGACGAACAGCAGGATGAATACGGAGACGAACAGCTGTACGGCGGTGACGGCATAGCCGGTCGCCTGTTGCAGCAGATTGGCCCAGCTGAACTCGTCTTCGCCGATAATGGCCCCGATCAGCCACTGTCCCCAGGGCTGCTGCTCCAGCATCGCCCGCACCCGGTTGATGGCATCGGGTAGACGCTCGCGCAGCTCGCCGGCCTGTTCCACCACCTGCGGCGCGGTCAGCAGGCCGAGGCCGATGACCACGATCGCAAGGATGAGCAGCACCGCCGCCAGGGCCCAGCCTTCGGAAAGTCGCGTGTGGTCGGCCAGCCAGTCGGAGAGGGAGCGCAGGACGATGGCGAAGAGAATGGCGGCGAAGGTCAGCAGCAGCGCCTGCGCGGCATACCAGAGGACCACTGCCAGCAGCAGGAGGCCGATGAGCAGCCCTCCCGCCAAAAGGATGTGGCGCGCGAAGGATGGCGTCGGCCTTTCGTTCGGGCTCTCCATGGCAGCAAGTGTAGTGCCGGGGGAGCGGGGCGAGCGCCGGCAGCGAAAGCAATGCGAACAGCGCGCTGGCTGCCCCGACCGGGTTCACGCGCAGGGCCGGATGAACAGCGTCGGCAGGGCGGTCCAGGCGATCGCGATCAGTGAGATGATGCTGAGATAGAAGCCGATGCGCAGGAGGGCGCGGCGTTCGCCGTCACCGGCATTCCGCCGCAGTTGGCGCGCGAAGTGGGCGCCGAGCAGGAGTGTGGCCAGTAGCGCCACCATCCCGGCGAACCAGAGCAGCGGGCGGATCCAGCCGGGCTCGGGTGGCCGGGCGCAGGTGAGGGCGACCGCGACATAGACGAACAGGAAGAACACCCCCCAGACCAACAGGGGAGAGAGGGCCCCGAGCGGGCCATCCAGGTAGTTCGACCACCGCGGCGACACCGTTTTCACCAACCGCCCCCGTCCGTCCTCCGGTCTGCCCCGGACTCATCGCGCCGAAGAACGACGCCCCTAAACAGATAGCGCCGTCCGCCGAACACGGCCACCTATGGCCCGGCAGTTGCACCTCCAAGCTCGACTGGCATGCCCTTGAAGCAGCCCGTCCCAAGCCTCGAACCAATACTCTTTCCGGAAGCGGGAAATGGTGGTGTCACCCGCCCACACCTCTGCCGCGTTCGGCCCTCCAGCGCCTGATGCGGCCGGATGTGGTTGTACCAGAGCCGAAACTGACCCAAGCCCCATTCATTTCCAGCAGCGAATCGACCGCGAAATGGTCCAGTTTCCGCTTCAATGTCCCAAAGAAGCGTTCCACTCGGCCATTCTGCCAAGGACACGCCATCTGCGGCTGTTGCGTGAAGACAGGATGGAGACGGGGCGGGCTTCTGCGTGAATTCGGGAGGTCGGGGATACGCGGTAACGGCTATCCAGCCAAGCTGTCACTGCGCGATTGATGGGGTGGCCGTAATGAGTGTCCACGCCAGCAATTGCTCAAAGATCGCTGCGGTGATTACCCGCAGCTAGAGGGATCACTTCACTCCTTCGATCAGGGCAATATCCTTGCGCAGCAGATCGTTCACCATTTCATTCACGTCGATCCCCTTTCCTTTGGCTTTGGCGGCGAAGTAATCAAGTACATCGGCATCGAGGTAAACCGGAAAATTCACTTTGGCGTCGGCACGGAAGAATTTGCCGCGCTGACCCTTGGAGAAGTCATATTCTTTTTTCATGGCATTTCCTCGTACTGTCGCTGTTCATGTCGGGTGGCACGGCGCGCCGATATAATCCGCACGAAGATTTCATGGTCATTTTCAGCGAACGTGTGGGCGACAACTAACAGAATGCCATCTTTCGCCTTGCCGATCGTGACCCAGCGCTCTTCCGCCTCGCTGTGTTCCTCGTCGGGAATAGCAACCTGCAGGGGGTCGAGGAAAACTCCAGCGGCATTCTGAAAACTGACCCGATGTTTAGCGAGGTTGCTCTCGGCCTTCCGCGGATCCCAATCGAAAGTATATTCCATTCTTGACTCCCTGAGCCTCCCTATTCTAGCAATGTGAATTGCGCGGCGGCAGCATTAGAAGTCGACCTGCCGGCGCTGGCTCCGGGCGCGGTCGATACCGGCCTACCGCCTGGAAGGGCATCGGCTCGAAATTACCGGCCTGGTGTCGCGTCCGGTTGCCTATCCTTGTGAGAATGCACCGCCGCCAGGCGGCCGTTTGACGCGAAAGCGGAGCATGGATGCGACCTATCGTCCTGATCCTTCTGGCCGCCCTGTCGAGCGGCTGCGGCGGCGTACAATCGATGCTGGACCCGGCGGGGCCCGTGGCCGAGGCGATCGCCGGGACCTGGTGGGCCATGTTCTGGGGCGCGCTGCTGGTGCTGGCGCTGGTCATGGCGCTGGCGCTGTGGACGCTGAAACAACGTCCGCGGTCCGGACCCTCGGGCAGCGGGTTGATCGTGGGGGGCGGCATCGTCCTGCCCGCCGTCTCCCTCACTGCACTGCTGATCTACGGTTTTCAGACCGAGCTGCCGCAGGATGACACGAATGGTCTGCCGCCGCTCACGATAGAGGTGATCGGCCACCGCTGGTGGTGGGAGGTGCGCTATCCGGGCGGTGCCGTTACCGCCAACGAGATCCATATCCCGGTCGGGCGCACCGTGCGCTTCACCTTGCATAGCGCAGACGTGATCCACAGCTTCTGGGTGCCGCAACTGGCGGGCAAGTTGGACATGGTGCCGGGGCACGCCAATAGCCTGGAACTGCGGGCCGAACGGGCGGGCGCCTACCGCGGCCAATGCGCCGAGTTCTGCGGTGCCCAGCACGCCCACATGGCGTTCTGGGTGATCGCCGAGCCGACGCCGAAGTTCGAGGCCTGGCTGGCGCTCCAGCGCCAGCCGGCATCCGCCCCGGTCGGTGCCGCCGCACAGCGCGGGCGGGAGCACTTTCTCTCGGTTGGCTGCGCCGAATGCCACACCATCCGCGGCACCCCGGCCGCCGGCACTGACGCGCCGGACCTGACCCACGTGGGCGGGCGGCGCACCATCGCCGCCGGTACGCTGGTCAACAGCGAGGAGGCCCTGGCGCGCTGGATCGCCCACAACCAGCGCATCAAGCCGGGCAATCTGATGGAGCCGTTCGCACACCTGGACCCGGTGGTGCTGCGCGAGTTGGCCGCGTTTCTGGCCGGGTTGGAATAGGCCGTGGCGCAGCCCCCCTCACCGTCGCTGTTCGAGCGTTTCGAAAGCTTTTGGGCTTCCCCGCCCGGCTGGCGGGTGGCCAGCGCGGTCAACCACACCGCGGTGGGGAACCGCTTCATCGTCACCGGCCTGATCTTCTTCCTGATCGGCGGACTGCTGGCGATGGCGATCCGCGCCCAACTGGCCGCCGCCGGCAACGTCGATGTCGACTACGCGCTCTACAACCAGCTGGTGACCATGCACGGCACGACGATGATGTTCCTGTTCGCCGTGCCGGTGATGGAAGGGTTCGCCGTCTATTTGATCCCGAAACTGATCGGCGCCCGCGACCTGCCGTTCCCGCGCCTCTCCGCCTTCGGTTACTGGTGCTACCTGTTCGGCGGGGTCTTTCTCTACTCCAGCTTCCTGTTCGGTGCGGCCCCGGATGGCGGCTGGTTCATGTACGTCCCGCTCAACGACAAGATCTTCTCGCCCGGCCTGAACGCCGACTTCTGGCTGCTCGGCGTCACCTTCGCCGAGGTCTCGGCCGTATCGGCGGCGGTGGAGCTCATCGTGGCGATCCTGAAGACCCGCGCACCGGGCATGTCGCTGACCCGGATGCCGCTCTTTGCCTGGTACATCCTGGTGGTCGCCTTCATGATCCTGTTCGGCTTCCCGCCGCTGATCCTCGGCAGCGTGCTGCTCGAGCTGGAGCGCAACTTCGGTTTCGTCTTTTTCGATGCGACCCGCGGCGGCGACCCGCTGCTGTGGCAGCACCTGTTCTGGATCTTCGGCCACCCCGAGGTCTACATCATTTTCCTGCCGGCCGCGGGCATCGTGACCATGGTGGTGGAGACCTTCGCCCGCCGACCGCTGGTGGGCTACACGTGGGTCGTGATCGCCGTGGTCGCCACCGGCTTCATCAGCTTCGGGCTTTGGGTGCATCACATGTACACCACCGGCATCCCGCGGCTGTCGCTCAGCTTCTTCTCCGCGGCCAGCATGGCGGTGGCGATCCCGAGCGGCATCCAGGTGTTTGCCTGGATCGCCACGCTGTGGCATGGACGGCCGGTGCTCTCGGTGCCGCTGCTGTATGTGCTCGGATTCCTCTTCACCTTCGTGCTCGGCGGCCTGACCGGGGTGATGGTGGCACTGGTGCCGTTCGATACCCAGGTGCACGACACCCATTTCGTGGTCGCCCATCTGCACTACGTGCTGTTCGGCGGCATGGTATTTCCGCTGTTTGCCGGTATCTACTACTGGCTGCCCCTGTTCACCGGGCGGCGCACCTCGGAGCGGTTGGGGCGCGTCGGCTTCTGGACGGTATTCGCCGGGTTTCAGCTCACCTTCCTGATCATGCACCTGACCGGCATGCAGGGGATGCCGCGCCGGGTCTACACCTACAGCGAAGGGCTCGGTTGGGAGTGGCTCAACCTGGTCTCGACCGTGGGCGGTTTTCTGCTGACTGCCGGTATCGCGGTGGTCATGGTCGATCTGTTGCTGCACCTGCGGGTCGGTGAGCGCAGCGAACGCAACCCGTGGCAGGCCGGCACCCTGGAGTGGAGCCTGCGGGAGCCGGTGCCGCCGTTCAACTTCGTCAGTATCCCCCCGGTCACCAGCCGTTACCCGCTCTGGGAGCAGGAGGGGCTGGCCGCCGCCATCGAGCGGGGCGAGTACTATCTGGCCGACCCGAGCTCCGGTTGCCGGGAGACGCTGGGCACCAGCACCACCGACGCGGTGCCGGAGCAGGTGATCCGGCTGCCGCAGTCGAGCTGGCTACCGTGGTGGGCGGCGGTCTCCGGCATGGTGGCCTTAGTGGGTATTCTGACCAGCCTCTACTGGCTCTCTGCGCTCGGCAGCGCGGCGCTGGTTGCCGTTCTCCTTGCCTGGGCCTGGCGCTCCGCCTACCGCGGCGCTCCGATCATGCACGATGCCGGGGACGGGCTGCGGCTCCCAAACCAGAGTGCGAGCGGGCAGGCACCCGGGCTCTGGGGAAGTGCATTGAGCCTGGCGGCCAGCGGCGTGGTGCTGGTTTCGCTGGTATTTGCCTATTTCTTCCTGTGGACGGTGGCGCCGCCCTGGCCGCCCGCCGACTTCGGGACCGCGGCAATCGGACCGCCTGCGCTGGCGCTGCTGTCGCTGCTGGGCGGGAGCTTTGTGATGCAGTACGGCCTGCGCGCTAACCGGCGCGGCGAGGCGAGCCGATTCCGCTTCGCCATGGGCCTGCTCCTCGTGCTGGCGGCACTCTACGCGGTGCCGGTCGTCGGCTGGCTCCAGGCGGAATTCCCCGGGCGGGAGAGCGCCGCCTACCCATCGGTGGTCTGGGCCCTCCACGGCTTTCAGTGGGTACACCTGTTCATCGCCGTGCTGGCGGTGGCCATGGCGGGACTGCGCTCCTATCGCGGTTACATCGACGCGCAGCGGACACTCGAGCCGCAGGTCACGGCCATGCTGTGGCACTTCGCCGCCGTCACCGGCGCGGTCGCCTTCGCGGTGGCGACCCTGTCGCCGCTCCTGATATAAACACCGGAGAAGCCCATGGCAGACTCGGAACCGAAAAAGGCGCAGCACCGGGAGATCCGCATCCCCAGTACGGCGGCCATCTACAGCCATCCGTTGCACCCGATGCTGGTCACCTTCCCGATCGCCTTTTTCACCGGCACGCTGTTAAGCGACCTCACCTACCTGTGGACGGCCGACCCCTTCTGGGCGCGCGCCTCCTTCTGGCTGGTGAGCGCCGGGCTGGTGGGCGGCACCCTGGCGGCCGTGGCGGGAATGACCGATTTCCTCAGCAGCCCTGCCATCCGGAACAAGATCCGCAGTTGGGGGCACTTCCTTGCTGCGATCACGGTCCTGTCGTTCGCCTCCGCCAACGTGGTGCTACGCTGGGACGACTATTCCGCGGCGATCCGGCCGTGGGGGATTTTCCTCTCCGGGCTCACCATGGTCATGCTGGTCTTCGCCGGTTACCTCGGGGGGAAACTGGTGTTCCACGAGCTGGTCGGCACCTACCTGCCCGAAGAGGAAGAGCCATGACCGAAACGGTTGCGCAGCACCGGTGGCACGCGCTGCCACCCAACGCGGTCCTGGAGCGGCTGGAGAGCCGCGAAGACGGCCTGGACGAAGAGGCGGTGCGCCGCCGGCTGGAGCAGTACGGCCCGAACCGGCTCCCCGAGGCGCGAAGGCGGTCGGCCCTGGCGCGCTTTGCCGCCCAGTTCAACAACCTGCTGATTCAGGTCCTGATCGGCGCCGCGCTGATCACGGCGCTGCTTGGCCATTGGGCGGACACGCTGGTGATCGCCGGTGTGGTGGTGGTCAACGCAGTGATCGGGTTCGTGCAGGAGGGCAAGGCCGAGGACGCGCTGGCGGCGATCCGCGACATGCTCTCGCCCAGTGCGGCGGTGCTCCGCGGCGGGCGGCTGGCCACCCTCCCGGCGGACGCCCTGGTACCCGGTGATGTGGTGCAGTTGCAGGCGGGTGACAAGGTGCCCGCAGACCTGCGCCTGCTTCAGGCCAAGGGGCTCACCATTCAGGAGGCGGTGCTGACCGGGGAGTCGTTGCCGGTGGAGAAGGCGGTCGAACCGGTCGCCGAAGACGCGGCACTCGGGGACCGGGCGTCGGTTGCGTTCTCCGGCACCCTGGTGGCCTCCGGCCAGGGGCGCGGAGTGGTGGTGGCCACCGGGGCGGAGACCGAGATCGGTCGCATCAGCGGCATGTTGGCTGGTGTGGAGCAGTTGACCACGCCGCTGCTGGCCCAGATGGAGGTGTTCGCCCGCCGCTTGACCGCCGTGGTGCTGGTGCTGTCGCTGCTGCTGTTCGCCTTCGGCATGCTGGTGCGCGGATTCCCGGCGGCCGAGGCGTTCATGACCGTGGTCGGCATCGCGGTGGCCGCCATCCCCGAGGGGCTGCCCGCCATCCTGACCGTCACCCTGGCCATCGGCGTGCAGCGGCTGGCCAACCGCCACGCCATCATCCGCCGCCTGCCGGCGGTGGAGACCCTCGGTTCGGTGTCGGTGATCTGCACCGACAAGACCGGGACCCTGACCCGCAACGAGATGACCGTGCGCAGCGTGGCGACGGCGTCGGAAACCTTCGAGGTCGGCGGCACCGGCTACGACCCCCACGGCGAGGTGCAGCGCGACGGCGAACCGGTCGCGCCGGGCGATCAGCCGCCGTTGCAGGAGCTGATGGTCGCCGGCGTGCTGTGCAGTGACGCCGGGCTCGAACCGGACGCGCAGGGTCACTGGCAGGTGCACGGGGACCCGATGGAGGGGGCCTTGCTGGTGCTGGGGCGCAAGGGCGGCCTCGACCAGAAGAGCGAGTCCGACCGCCGGCCGCGCACCGACCTCATCCCGTTCGATTCGGCCCACCGCTTCATGGCCACCCTGCACCACGACCACGAGGGCCGGGCCACCGTGTTCCTCAAAGGGGCGCCGGAGCGGGTGCTGGGAATGTGCGAGCGGCAGCGAGGTCCCGCCGGTGACGGGCCGCTGGACCCCGCCCTCTGGTCGCAGCGCGTCGAGGAACTGGCCTCCCGCGGCATGCGCGTGCTGGCCCTCGCCACGAGGCCCATGCCGGACCACACGTTGGAACTGGACTTCGCGGATGTGGAGGGTGGGCTGGTGCTGCTGGGGCTGGTCGGTCTGCAGGACCCGCCGCGCGAGGAGGCGATCACGGCGATCGCCGAGTGCCGCACCGCCGGTATCCGGGTGAAGATGATCACCGGCGACCACGCGGGCACCGCGCGGGCGATCGCGGCGCAGCTCAACATGGAAAACACCGCCGAGGTGCTGACCGGGGCGGAGCTGGAGAACCTGTCGGACGAGGCCCTGTTTCGCAAGGTGCCGGAGGTGGACGTCTACGCCCGCACCACCCCCGAGCACAAACTGCGCCTGGTCACCACGCTCCAGCAGCACGGGCGCATCGTCGCCATGACCGGCGACGGCGTCAACGACGCCCCCGCGCTGAAACGGGCCGACATCGGCATCGCCATGGGGCGCAAGGGTACCGAGGCGGCCAAGGAGGCGTCGGAGATGGTGCTCGCCGACGACAACTTCTCCTCCATCTCGCAGGCGGTTCGGGAGGGCCGGACCGTCTACGACAACCTGAAGAAGGCGATCGCCTTCCTGCTGCCGGTCAACGGCGGCGAGTCGCTCAGCATCATCGGCGCGCTGCTGATCGGCCTGACGCTCCCCATCACGCCGCTGCAGATCCTCTGGGTCAACATGGTCAGCTCGGTGGCGCTGGCAATGGCGCTGGCGTTCGAGCCGCCGGAGCCGCAGGTGATGCGCCGTCCCCCGCGGCGTGCCGACGAGCCGTTATTGTCGGGGTTTCTGATCTGGCGCGTGGTGTTCGTGTCGCTGCTCTTTTTTGCGTCCATTCTCGGTATCTTCAGCTTTTCGGTGACGCAGGGCTCGACCCTGGAGGAGGCTCGGACCTACGCCGTCAACACCCTGGTGGCGCTGGAGGTCTTCTACCTGTTCAGCATCCGTCTTCTGCACGAATCCTCTTTCAGCCGGCGCGGGTGGCAGGTCACCCGCGCCACCGGCATCGCCGTGGCGGTGGTCATTGTGCTCCAACTCATCTTCACCTACGCCCCCTTCATGGAGCGCTTCTTCGATACCCGCCCGATCGACTTCGTCCACGGCGCGGAGATCCTCGGCCTGGGGCTCCTGTTCCTGGCACTGCTGGAGCTGGAAAAATGGGTCAGAAGGCGTACCGGCTGGGGGATGGGCTAAGGTGATCTTTCACAATCCCATCACCGCCCGGGCAATCATGAAATAGACCACCAGCCCGACCGCGTCGACCAGCGTGGTGACCACCGGGGCGCTGACCACGGCCGGGTCGATGCCGATGCGCGACGCGAGCAGGGGCATGCCCGAGCCGACCAGGGTCGCGCCGGTGCAGACGGCGACGAGGCTCAGACAGACGGTGGCCGCCAAATCGGCATCGAAGAACAGCACGACCGGGTAGTAGGCCAGCGCCGCCACCGCGCTGCCGAGCAGGAAGCCCACTCTCACCTCGCGCAGCATGACCGGCAGCGGCCGCCCCGCCCGCAACTCGCCGGTGGCCATGGCGCGAATGATGGTGGTCGCCGACTGGGCGCCGCTGTTGCCGCCGATCCCGATCAACAGCGGGATGAACAGGGAGAGGGACACAGCCTGCTCGAGGGTGGATTCGAAGACGTTGAGGACGTTGACGGTCAGCGCCCCGGCGAGTGCCAGCAGCAGGAGCCAGATCAGCCGTGCCCGGGTGAGCTGCAGCAAAGAGGTGGAAAAATAGGGGCGGTCGAGCGGCTCGCTGGCGCCGGTGCGGGCCAGGTCCTCCTCGTGCTCGAACTGCAGGACATCCATGGCGTCGTCGACGGTGATCAGGCCGAGCAGCTCGCCGGCATCGCCGATTACGGGGAGTGCCAGCAGGTCGGCCGCCTGCATCACCCGGGCAACCTCCTCCTGGTCCGTTTCGGGGCCGACCATGGGGAGCTTCGGGTCCACCAGCTCGCCGACCCGGCTGCCGGGCTCCGCCAGCACCAGTTCACTGAGCATGGCGAGGCCGGCGAAGCGACCATCCTCCCGCAGCACCGGGAGGACATTCACCGTCTCCGCTCCCCGTCCGTGGCGCCGGATCCGCTCCAGCGCCTCTTCGACCGTCAGTTCGGGCCTCAGCGGCAGATACTCCGGACTCATCATGCGGCCGGCGCTCTGCTCCGGAAAAACCAGCAGTTTGCGGGTCAGGCGCCGCTCACGGGGGCTGAGGCGGGCCATGAGCAGCTTGCCCACCGGTTCGGGCAGCGCATCCAGCAGGCGGACGCGGTCGTCGGGGTCGAGGTCCTCGACCAGTCGGCGCACCTGTGGGTCGCGCAGATGCGCGATCACCTCCGTCTGGAGCGGAGGTTCCAGCTGCTCGAACACCGCCCGCGCCGCATCCGGCGCCATGCGCGAGAGGCTGGCGGCCCGTTCCGGCGGCTCCTGGCGGCGCAGGGCCTCGACGGCCGCGAGTATGGGATCGCCTTTTTCGGTCCGCGTCGGCGCCGGCATGCGCGGGCCTCCGTGTCGAGGGGCTAGAGCACCGAACAGAAAAAAGCTCGGAAGCTTCGGATGGGCAAAGCGCCGCCTATGCCGGTTGCATTGAGCCTGAACCTGCCCGGCGCGTGCCCATCTACCGACACTGATGGGCACGCGCCGTAAAGCAATGGTGCCAAACCGAGCGGATGGGTGGCGGCGCTTTGCCCATCCTACGGGCTTCCCCAGGCTGGGGCACCGACCGGTTTATCTGTTCGGTGCTCTAGAACGGTTTAGTCACGGCCAGGGCCACGATCGCCAGCAGCAGCGGGACCGGGGCCATCGCCAGCAGTCCGAGGAATCCGGCCCGATGTGCCATCTGCCCCTTTTCCAGCAACAGGAGCAGCCGGCCGCAATAGAGGTGAAACAGCGCGAGCAGCAGTACCAGCGCCAGCTTGACCGGCAGCCATCCGCCCTCGAACCCGAAGAAGATGAGCCAGGTCCCGAGCACCACCGCGATCACCGCACTTGGCGTCATCAGCTCGAAATAGAGACGGCGGGCCAGCTCGATGTAGCGCCCGGTGCTTTCCGTGCCATGAGCGCGCCGATGCAGACGGAAGATCACCGGCAGATAGACGGCGCCGGCCAGCCAGATGCTGACGAAGCTGATATGCAGCAGTTTGAGGAAGAGCGCCATCGGCCGCCCGGTTTGCGCCGGGCCCTGTGCGGCCCACGTACGTTAACGGTAGGCAAGGGGCGGCGGATGTGCAAAGGGGGACATCGGCGTGTGCGACCGACGATGCCGGTGAATGTTTTCCGAAAAACTCACCATTGAAGCCCCTCGAAGCCAAGGCGCGCTGCGCCAATCTGCAAGCCAAGCCGGCGAATCCGTAACCCCATACGTACCCTGAGCGGCGATAGGCTCCTCCCTGAATTCAAGGGGAAGCCTCGGATGGATTGTTACATCGTGCGGATCTATCGCCGCCAACATGACCAGTTGATCGGAACCCTGCAGCCGGTCGGTTGCAACCAAACACGACCATTCCACTCCGTCGAGGAGCTATGGGACCTGATGCAGGCCATTTGCACGGAGCTTCCCAGGCATTCCGAGCAGCCGGGGAAACCGGAGGCGTAACGGGCACGGGTTGTGATCGGCGATTTGCGGTATCGGGGTGTCGTCGCATCAGGTCATGGGCGAATCCGTAACCTCACCCGTAACCTGTGCTCCCCGAAAATCGCCCCAGTAATGGGCGGATGAGCCCTCTTGAACCACGCGAAGCCGTCTTAACAACAAAAACGCATCATTCCGATGTTAGGGAGAGTCATCATGGGAACGAATCAGACGCAGCAAAATGCCAACCCGACCTTCGTCGCCGCCAAGGAGCAGATGGTCGCATGGTCTCAGCAAAGCCGGCTGATGGCCGAAATCGCCGCGGCCCACGGGGTACCGGCCTCCAGTCTGGTGATTCTCTCCGGCGATCATTCCCGACCGGTCGAGACCCTGACCGAAGAGGAGCTTGCCGAGCTCCTGCAGGACGGGCCGGTCGTTGACAGCGTCGCCGACGAAATCCTGCTGGCCCAATCGGAGGGGGTGGTCATCGCCGATTCCGGTGTGCAGTATGCCGCCGCAGCCAACGGTGCGGGTGAGGGGGCGGCTGCCGGCGCAGGCACGCAAGCCGCCGGGGCGAGTGCCGGCGCCGCTGCCGTCTCCGGCAGCGTCATGCCAGCCCTCGGGGCAATCTTCTTCGCCGGAATCGCCGTTGCCGCGGGCGGTGGCAGCAGTGGCGGTGCTGGTGCTGGTGCTACCACTGACAGCGGTGATTCAGGCAGTAGTGGCGTCACTCTCAGTGGCGTCGTCACCGACGGTTACATCGCCGGGGCCAAACTCTTTATCTGGAACGCCAATGCCGGGGAGTGGGTCGACACCGGTCACAAGAGCGGCCCGGACGGCTCGTTTGCCTTCACTTGGGCCTACGGCGGCCCGCTCAAGGCGGTCGGCGGCATCAACATCGATACCGGCCTCCCCAACACGATGGAACTCTACGCGCCGGCCGGCGCCTCCGTCGTCAATCCGCTCACTACCCTGGTGCAGCTCTACGCAGCCGAAACCGAAGCGTCAATCAAGGACGCCCAGGCCGCTGTCAAGGCAGCCCTCGGCATCACCGCCGACGTGGACCTCACCACCTACGATCCTGTTTCCTATACCGGTAGCGACCCCACCAACGATACCCCGCTTGCCCTCCAGAAACTGGCCACGCAGCTTGCAGCGGCCGTGACCCTGGCCGGGGAAGAGGGCGCCGACTTCATCGCGGCGCTGGTCGGCCTGATCGAGAACGGCACCTTCGATGCCGCCAGTCCCCTCGACTTCACCGACCCCGGTGACCTCGCATTCATCACCGCGGGACTCACAGTCAATCCCAACGACATCGCCGAAGCGGCCAGGATTATCGCCGCCGCCACCACCCTCGACCCCACAGCGCCGGGTTCGGTCGCATCGGCCCAGATCATTGCCCTGAGCGACGAAATCGCCTCCATTGCCGTGGCGGACTTCGATGCTGAGGCCCACGTTCCCGGTAGCTACAATCTGGTCGACACTGCTGCGAATCTGGCGGCGGCCGATGGCACCATTGCCAACGGAGCCCTCACTATCGAGGCCACCGATGATGCTACTGTACTCGAGGCCACCGCCATCGCCGCCTTCACCAACAGCGGTGTGAAGGTCTACCGCATCAGCGACGAGGCATCGGCCGTTGCCGCTGCAGACGCCGCCGTCCTGAACGGCGCCGTCGACATCGCCGCGACCGGCACGGCGATCGGCGCCGCCGAGGCCCAGGCGATCATGGACGTCACCAACTTCGGCACCACCACCATCGCTTCAGTCGAAGCTGCCGCCGCCGAAGCGGCGGCGCTCGACTTCAGCGGCAGCGCCGCCAACGCCACCATCGCCTCCCTTACCGTGACCGGCACGGCCACCGTCGCTGAGGCCGCCACCGTCCACGAGCTGATCGGCGCCGGCGTCGATGACGCCACCTACGACATCGAGGACAGCGCAGCCAACCTGCTTGCCGGTGACGCCGCCCTCTTCGACTACGCGGGTGCGGGCGGTGTCGCCGTTACCGGGGGCGCCGCCGGCACGCTGACCCTGGAGCAGCATGCACTGCTCGCTGCGCGCACCACGGACGACGCGTGGAGCTACAGCATCGAGGACAGCGCCGAGACCCTGTTAGGGGATATCGATACCTTCGTGACCGACGGTGCCGATGCAGTCACCGTCGTCGGCAATGATGCCGGGGCGCTGACGGTGGCCCAACATGGCGTACTGGCATCCCGCACCACGGACGATAGCTGGAACTACACCATCGAAGACAGCGCGGAGAACCTGCTGGCCTTGGCGGGGGATGACCCGGTCATCACCGGCACGGGCAAGGAGAACATCTTCGTCGCCGGCAACGACGCCGGGACTCTGACAGTCGCGGAGCACGACGCGCTGGTGCTGCGCACCGCCGACAACTGGAGCTACGGCATCGAGGACGACATCACCAGCCTGCTCGCTGCAGCCGACCCGGAGATCTACACCGACGCGCAGGGGGTGACCGTCGCGGGCAACGCCGATGTATCGGAGATCGGGGCGCTCATCGGCATGGGGGCGGTGCTCGACAAGTTGACCTACCACCTGAATGACGATCTTGACGTGCTGGCGCATCCCGTCAACGCCGAAATCCTCGCCCTGGCCGAGAGCTACCTACTGGCCGATTCAGGACCTGACCTCGGCCCCATCTCGGCGGCCGAGGCGCTCATCGTCGACGGCGCGGCCAATGCCGGCGCGTTCACCTATACCCTCACCACCTCAATCGCCGAACTGCTGGCGATGGAGGCGCTGCCGGCCACCTACACCCTGGCCGATGAGAGCGGCGACCTGGGTGCCTTGGGCGCGCGCGAGGCGATCATCGTGTACGGCGCCGACAATGCCGGAGACTACACCTACACGGTGGCGGACACCCTGGACAATCTCGTCGCCGCAGCCGGCGCCGAGGTACTGGATGCTGTCGGTTACAGCGTCGCGGATATCGACGGCACCGACCTCTCCCATCTCACCGTTGCCGCGGTGCACCAGCTCCAGGGCGCCGACAACTATGCCGGTGAGGCCTACGGCATCAGCGACAGTTGGGCGGTGCTCCGGGATCCGGCCCACGCGGCGCTGCTGGAAGGGGCCGAGGGCTATGCCATCAGTGATGTGGAAACGCTGGACAACGACATGGTGTTGTCGCTGTATGAAGTGGCGGTGATTTGGGAGGCCTCGAACGGCAACGATTACGGACTCCTCGACCATTTCAGCAACAACATCGAGGACACCTGGGCGGCGATCAGCGACCCTGAAAACGATTATCTGCCCCCGCCGGGCAACCTTTACGGCATCTACTACACCATCAGCGACATCGACGAGGCCGATTTCACCGGCCTGACGGTCACCGAGGCAGGGCTGCTGGTGGAGGCACACAATTACGATGGCCACGCCTACACCGTCGTCGACAGCTGGTCGGCCCTCACCGGTGGGGGGAACGAAGCGGTGCTCGCCGGCGCGGGCGCGTACACCATCAGTGACATCGGCAGTGCCGATTTCACCGTGCTGACGATGGCCGAGGCGAACCTGCTCCGTGCTGCCGACAATTACGGCGGGGAGTCCTACACCCTCACCGCAACCTGGGCCGCCATCAGCGACCCGGCGCAGGCGACGACCGTCGCCGGGGCCGGCGCCTTCACCATTGGCGACATCGACAGCGCCGACCTCTCGGCCCTGACGGTGGCGCAGGCGGAGTTGCTGCGCGGCGCCGACAACTACAGCGGACAACCCTACGACTTGGCCGACACCGCCGCGGCCCTGTGGGTGATAGCCGATACCGCACCGTGGACCGGGGCCGGCTCCATCACTGTCACCGAGGGCGACCTGGTGTTGAGGGTGCTGGACATCGACACGCACACCTTCGCGGCGGCGGAGGGGGCGACCGTCTTCGTCTCCGACAGCGCCGCCAATCTGAACGGGGCTTTCGGCGACATCGCCGCCGCCGGCATCACCGCCGTGGATGTTAACGACGACCTCACCGTCGGTATGGCGGACCTCGCCTGGGGACTCGTGTTCACGGCATCCGGCGGTGATGACCTCTACGTCGAGGACAGCGCGGAGAACCTGATGGGCGGCCCGGGCCTGTCCGCGAATCTCGCTGTGATCGCCAACTCTTTCGACGATTCGGTACGCGAGATCACCGTCACCGGGGGCACGTTGGTGCTCAGCCTGGCCGACCTCGCCTATATGGCCGACCAGCCGGTCCTTCAGACGACGGGTTTCTGGTTCACGGGTGACGGCGCCGCCAGGGTGGCGGACACCGCCGACAACCTGACTGGCGGGGAGGGGTTCGAGGCCAACCTGGATCTCTTCGGTGACGCCGGTATCAGCATCGAAGCCGCTGGCGACGTCGACGTCACCGCCGGGGACCTGATAGTGACGGTGGCGGCGCTGCATTCAATCAAGGACTATCCCCCCACCTTCAGCGGCGGCGGGCACCTCGAGGTGGCCGACACCGCGAGCAGCATCCAAAGCGGGGCCCAGTCAGAGATGGTCGAGGCCGGGGTTACCGTCGTCACCGTGACGGAGGGCGAGCTCGAACTCACCCTGTATGACGCGCTCTCTTTCAGCGGGGCGGGCATCACCCTCTCGGCGGCGGAGGGGGCCTCGGTCTTCGTCCGGGATGATGCCTATCGGTTCACCGACGGTGACGGCCTGGAGGCCAATCTGGCCGCCCTCGCCGCCACGGGGATCGGCACGGTCCAGGTTGATGGCGACGAAGATGGCGGTCTGGCCTTGAGCCTGGCGCAGCTCGACAGCGGGCTGATCTTCCTGGGCGACATCGAACTCTCCGACACGCTGGAGAACCTGACCGGCGGCGCGGGGCTGGAGGCCAACCTGGCCACCATCCTGGGGGCGGGTATCGACACCATCGAGGTGACCGGCACGATCAGCGTGAGCGAGGCCGCCGCCATCCACGACCTGATCGGCGCCGGCGTGGCTGCGGCCACCTACGACATCGAGGACAGCGCAGCCAACCTGCTGGCCGGTGACGCCGCCCTCTTCGACTACGCGGGTGCGGGCAGTGTCGCCGTTACCGGGGGCGCCGCCGGCACGCTGACCCTGGAGCAGCATGCACTGCTCGCTGCGCGCACCACGGACGACTCCTGGAGCTACAGCATCGAGGAGAGCGCCGAGACCCTGTTAGGGGATATCGATACCTTCGTGACCGACGCTGCCGCTGCAGTCACCGTCGTCGGCAATGATGCCGGGGCGCTGACGGTGGCCCAACACGGCGTACTGGCATCCCTCACCACGGACGACAGCTGGAGCTACAGCATTGAGGACAGCGTGGAGAACCTGCTGGCCCTGGCGGAGGGTGACCCGATCATCACCGGCACGGGCCAGGAGAACATCTTCGTCGCCGGCAACGACGCCGGGACCCTGACGGTCGCGGAGCACGACGCGCTGGTGCTGCGCACCGCCGATAACTGGAGCTACCGCATCGAAGACGGTATCAGTCTGCTGCTGGCGGCGGCCGACCCGGAGATCTTCAGCGATGCGCAGTGGGTGACGGTCTCCAGGGATGGTGATGCGTACGTATCGGAGATGCAGGACCTGCTCGACAAGGGGCTGGATCTCGATCGGACCACCTACCACCTTATTGGCTCACTGGAACAGCTGGCACACGAAGATGCAGCGGCAATCCTCGCGGCGGCGGCGGGTTACGCATTGGATGGCGCCAGCGACCTCGGTGCCATCTCGGCGGCCGAGGCGCTCATCGTCAACGGCGCGACCAACAGCGGCGAGTTCACCTATACCGTCACCATCGCTATCGCCGAACTGCTGGCGATGGAGGCGCTGCCGGCCACCTACACCCTGGCCGATGAGAGCGGCGACCTGGGTGCCCTGGACGTGCGCGAGGCGATCATCGTGTACGGCGCCGACAATGCCGGAGACTACACCTACACGGTGGCGGACACCCTGGACAATCTCGTCGCCGCAGCCGGCGCCGAGGTGCTGGATGCTGTCGGTTACAGCATCGCGGATATCGGTGAGGCCGACCTCTCGGCCCTGACGGTGGCGCAGGCGGAGTTGCTGCGCGGGGCCGACAACTACAGCGCACAACCCTACGACCTGGCCGACACCGCCGCCGCCCTGTTGGCGATAGCCGATACCGCAGCGTGGACCGGGGCCGGCTCCATCACCGTCACCGAGGGCGACCTGGTGTTGCGGGTGCAGGACATCGACACTCACACCTTCGCCGCGGCGGAGGGGGCGACCGTCTCCGTCTCCGACAGCGTCGGCAACCTGGCCGGCAACTATGAGGCGATCGCCGCCGCCGGCATCACCGCGGTGGATGTCAACGATGAGGAGGACCTCACCGTGAGCATGGCGGACCTCGGCTGGGGGCTCGTGTTCACGGCATCCGGGGGTTATGACCTCTACGTCGAGGACAGCGCGGAGAACCTGATGGGCGGCCCGGGCCTGTCCGCGAATCTCGCTGTGATGGCCAGCTCTTTCGACGATTCGGTACGCGAGATCACCGTCACCGGGGGCACGTTGGTGCTCAGCCTGGCCGACCTCGCCTATATGGCCGACCAGCCGGTCCTTCAGTCGACGGTTTTCTGGTTCACGGGTGACGGCGCCGCCAGGGTGGTGGACACCGCCGACAACCTGACCGGCGGGGAGGGGATCGAGGCCAACCTGGATCTCATCTATAGTGCCGACATCAACGCCATCGACGTCACCGCCGGGGACCTGATAGTGACGTTGGCGGCGCTGAATTCAATCAAGGACTATCCCCCCACCTTCAGCGGCGGCGGGCACCTCGAGGTGGCCGACACGGCGAGCAACATCCAAAGCGGGGGCTGGGCAGGGATGGTCGAGGCCGGGGTCACCGTCGTCACCGTGACGGAAGGCGAGCTCCAACTCACCCTGCTTGACGCGCTCAATTATAGCGGGGCGGGCATCACCCTCTCGGCGGCGGAGGGGGCCTCGGTCTTCGTCCGGGATGATGTCGATGAGTTGACCGGCGGTGACGGTCTGGAGGCCAATCTGGCCGCCCTCGCCGCCACGGGAATTGGCACGGTCCACGTTGATGGCGACGAAGGGGGCGGTCTGGCCTTGAGCCTGGCGCAGCTCGACAGCGGGCTGATCTTCCTGGGCGATGTCGAACTCTCCGACACGCTGGAGAACCTGATCGGCGGCGCGGGGCTGGAGGCCAACTTGGCCACCATCCTGGGGGCGGGTATCGACGCCATCGAGGTGACCGGCACGGTTAGCGTGAGCGAAGCCGCCGCCATCCACGACCTGATCGGCCCCGGCGTGGCCGCGGCCACCTACGACATCGAGGACAGCGCAGCCAACCTGCTGGCCGGTGACGCCGCCCTCTTCGACTACGCGGGTGCGGGCAGTGTCGCCGTTACCGGGGGCGCCGCCGGCACGCTGACCCTGGAGCAGCATGCACTGCTCGCTGCGCGCACCACGGACGACTCCTGGAGCTACAGCATCGAGGAGAGCGCCGAGACCCTGTTAGGGGATATCGATACCTTCGTGACCGACGCTGCCGCTGCAGTCACCGTCGTCGGCAATGATGCCGGGGCGCTGACGGTGGCCCAACACGGCGTACTGGCATCCCTCACCACGGACGACAGCTGGAGCTACAGCATTGAGGACAGCGTGGAGAACCTGCTGGCCCTGGCGGAGGGTGACCCGATCATCACCGGCACGGGCCAGGAGAACATCTTCGTCGCCGGCAACGACGCCGGGACCCTGACGGTCGCGGAGCACGACGCGCTGGTGCTGCGCACCGCCGATAACTGGAGCTACCGCATCGAAGACGGTATCAGTCTGCTGCTGGCGGCGGCCGACCCGGAGATCTTCAGCGATGCGCAGTGGGTGACGGTCTCCAGGGATGGTGATGCGTACGTATCGGAGATGCAGGACCTGCTCGACAAGGGGCTGGATCTCGATCGGACCACCTACCACCTTATTGGCTCACTGGAACAGCTGGCACACGAAGATGCAGCGGCAATCCTCGCGGCGGCGGCGGGTTACGCATTGGATGGCGCCAGCGACCTCGGTGCCATCTCGGCGGCCGAGGCGCTCATCGTCAACGGCGCGACCAACAGCGGCGAGTTCACCTATACCGTCACCATCGCTATCGCCGAACTGCTGGCGATGGAGGCGCTGCCGGCCACCTACACCCTGGCCGATGAGGGCGGCGACCTGGGTGCCCTGGGCGCGCGCGAGGCGATCATCGTGTACGGCGCCGACAATGCCGGAGACTACACCTACACGGTGGCGGACACCCTGGAGAACCTCGTCGCCGCAGCCGGCGCGGAGGTGCTGGATGCTGTCGGTTACAGCGTCGCGGATATCGCCGGCACCGACCTCTCCCATCTCACCATTGCCGCGGTGCCCCTGCTCCAGGGCGCCGACAACTACGCCGATCAGGCCTACGGCATCAGCGACAGTTGGGCGGTGCTCCGGGATCCGGCCCACGCGGCGCTGCTGGAAGGGGCCGAGGGCTATGTCATCAGCGATGTAGAGGTACTGGATAACACCATGGTGTTATCGCTATATGAGGTTTCGGTGATTTATGGGGCCTCGAACGCCAACGATTACGGGCTCCTCGAGCATTTCAGCAACAACATCGAGGACACCTGGGCGGCGATCAGCGACCCTGAAAACGATTATCTGCCCCCGCCGGGCAACCTTTACGGCATCTACTACACCATCAGCGACATCGACGCGGTTGATTTCACCGGCCTGACGGTCACCGAGGCACACCTGCTGCTCTCGGCCCATAACTACGATGGCCACGCCTACACCCTCGTCGACACCTGGGCGGTCCTCACCGGTGGGGGGAACGAAGCGGTGCTCGCCGGCGCGGGTGCGTACACCATCAGTGACATCGATAGCGCCGACTTCACCCTGCTGACGATGGCCGAGGCGAACCTGCTCCGTGCTGCCGACAATTACGGCGGCCAGCCCTACACCCTCTCCGAAACCTGGGCCGCCATCAGCCACCCGGACCACGCGGCGACCGTCGATGCCGCCGACGCCTACACCATCGGAGACATCGACAGCGCCGACCTCTCGGCCCTGACTGTGGCGCAGGCGGAACTGCTCCAGGGCGCCGACAACTACGCCGATCAGGCCTACGGCATCAGCGACAGTTGGGCGGTGCTCCGGGATCCGGCCCACGCGGCGCTGCTGGAAGGGGCCGAGGGCTATGCCATCAGTGATATAGGCGATCTGGATACCGGGGTGGACAGCCCCGTGCTGTTGTCGCTGTATGAATTGAGGGTGCTTTGGGAAGGTGGATACACAACTTACAACAATATCGAGGACACCTGGGCGGCGATCCGCGACCCTGATGCGTCTATGCCCCCGCCGGCGCCGGGCAACCCGCTCGGCATCTACTACACCATCAGCGACATCGACGAGGCCGATTTCACCGGCCTGACGGTCACCGAGGCAGGGCTGCTGGTGGAGGCACACAACTACAATGGCCACACCTACACCGTCGCCGACAGCTGGGCGGTCCTCACCGGTGAGGGGAACGAGGCGGTGCTTGCCAGCGCGGGCGCCTACACCATCAGTGACATCGGCAGTGCCGACTTCACGATGCTGACGATGGCCGAGGCGTACCTGCTCCGTGCTGCCGACAATTACGGCGGCGAGTCCTACACCCTCTCCGAAACCTGGGCCGCCATCAGCCACCCGGACCACGCGGCGACCGTCGCCGCCGCCGACGCCTACACCATCAGCGACATCGACAGCGCCGACCTCTCGGCCCTGACGGGGGCGCAGGCGGAACTGCTCCAGGGCGCCGACAACTATGCCGATCAGGCCTACGGCATCAGTGACATTTGGGCGGTGCTCCGGGATCCGGCCCACGCGGCGCTGCTGGAAGGGGCCGAGGGCTATGTCATCAGTGATATAGGCGATCTGGATACAGGGCGGGACAGCCCCGTGCTGTTGTCGATGTACGAAAGATCCGTGATTCGTAACGGTTCGACCTATGTCGTGATTTACAACAACATCGAGGACACCTGGGCGGCGATCAACGATCCGGCAAATGTCGGTTATCTGCCCTCGCCAAACAACCCGGGCGGCCAATACTACATCATCAGCGACATCGACGAGGCCGATTTCACCGGCCTGACGGTCACCGAGGCAAACCGGCTGCTCTCGGCCCACAACTTCGATGGCCACGCCTTTACCGTCGCCGACACCTGGGCGCCCCTCAGCGGCATGTTGGCCGAAGCGGTGCGTGCCAGCATGGACGGGCACACCATAACCGATATCGACAGCGCCGACCTCTCGGCCCTGACGGTGGCGCAGGCGGAGCTGCTGGGCGGCGCCGACAACTACAGCGGACAACCCTACGACCTCGCCGACACCGCCGCCGCCCTGGGGCCGATAGCCGATACCGCACCCTGGACCGGGGCCGGCTCCATCACTGTCACCGAGGGCAATCTGGTGTTGCGGGTGCTGGACATCGACACCCACACCTTCGCCGCGGCGGAGGGGGCGACCGTCTCCATCTCCGACAGCGCCGACAACCTGGCCGGCAACTATGAGGCGATCGCCACCGCCGGCATCACCGCGGTGGATGTCAACGAGGGGGACCTCACCATGAGCATGGCGGACCTCGGCTGGGGGCTCGTGTTCACGGACAGTGAGTTTAGGAGTCGTTTCGTGGAGGACAGCGCGGAGAACCTGATGGGCGGCCCGGGCCTGTCCGCGAATCTCGCTGTGATCGAGAACGCCTTCGTTCATCCGTTAAGCGGGATCACCGTCACCGGGGGCACGTTGGAACTCGGTGTGGCCGACCTCGCCTATCTGGCCGACCAGCCGTTCCTTGAGGCTACGTACTTCGATACCGAGGGCGATGGCACCGTTGTGGTGGCGGATACCGCCGAGAATCTGGCCAGCGGGGCGTGGCTCGAGGCCAACGTGGATCGCATCTATGATGCCAATATCGAAGTCATCGACGTCACCGCCGGGGACCTCACGGTGACCGTGGACATGCTGAATAATTTCGCTTTCACCTTCAGCGGCGGCGGCCACCTCGAGGTGGCCGACACGGCTGGCACTCTCTCCAGCAAAGAATTGCTTATCGTCGAGGCCGGGGGCACCACTGTCACCGTGATCGAGGGCGACCTGCAACTCGCCCTGTCTGACGCGCTGGATTTCAGCGGGGCGGGCATCACCCTCTCGGCGGCGGAGGGGGCCTCGGTCATCGTCCGGGACAGTGAGGAAGAGTTGACCGGCGGTGACGGCCTGGAGGCCAATCTGGCCGCCATCGCCGCCACGGGTATCGGCACGGTCTCGGTCTACAGGATCAGTGGTGATTTGCCCTTGAGCCTGGCCCAGCTCGACAGCGGGCTGATCTTCCTGGGCGACATCGCATTCTCCGACACGCTGGAGAACCTGGCCGGCGGCGCGGGGCTGGAGGCCAACCTGGCCACCATCCTGGGGGCGGGTATCGACGCCATCGAGATAACCGGTGACGGCACCCTGACCCTGACCGCCGAACAGGTGGGCGGCTTCGTCTCCATCAACGCCACCGGCACCGTCGATGTGGTGATCACCGGGCTGGGCGAGGAGCGGGTTTATTTGGATGCGGTGAACCACGGCAGCGTGACCGTCGACAGCGACCTCACCCTGCACCCCTCCACCGACCTCGGTGACGTGGTGGTCACGGTGGCCGCGGGGGCGACATTGACCCTCACCGCCAGTCAGGCCAGTCATACGGACATCGATGGGGAGGGCAGCGTCCGCATCACCGACGCGACGGCCAACTGGGCATACAACTTCAGCGGCATCACCCCCGGAACGCTCACCGTGGCCTACAGCAGCGGGGGCGAACTCGACGCCTCCACGGCCGAGGACCTGGTCGGTGCGGGCATCGAGATCGCCGCCGGCGAGACCCTGACCCTGACCACGGAACAGGCGGAAAGCCTGAGCGTCAGCGGCGCAGGCGGCGTGGCGATCACCGGCGCCGACGCCACCGTGGCGTACGACTTCGGCGGCATCGCGGTCGAGGGCGGCTGGCAGGTGACCTTCACCACTGGTGGTGCGTTGAACGCCGACACCGACCTGTACAAGGCGGATGTGAAGATCGCCGCGGACCAGACCCTGATCCTCAATCAATCCCAGGCCATGAGTCCCGACACCGTCAGCGGTGACGGCAGTGTGGAGGTAACGCTCCTTACGACAGAGGGGTACTGGAATTTCTCCAACTACGACCTGGCAGGCGGCTGGACGGTGCTGCTCCCGCGTTCCGGCACGCTGCATGCCGATACGGTTCTCAATGGTGCCGACGTCGTCGTGGGTTCCGATGCCACCCTGACCCTGACTGCTGCCCAGGCCGACGCCCTGGGTACCATCACCGGCGACGGCAGCGTGGTCGTCACCGACCTCCCCGCTGACGGCGACCCGGCGGTCGACCTGAGCCGTATCGAGACGGCCGCCACGGCCATCGTGGCGGAGTCGCTCACACTGGCAGCCGGCACCGATCTCGGGAGCGTCGACGTCGAAGTCGTCGCCGACGCAGCGCTGACCCTGACCGCCGCCCAGGCCGACGCCCTGGGTACCATCACCGGCGACGGCAGCGTGGTCATCACCGACCTTCCCGCTGACGGCGACCCGGCGGTCGACCTGAGCCGAATCGAGACGGCCGCCACCACTACCGTGGCGGAGTCGCTCTCACTGGCAGGCGGCACCGACCTCGGGAGCGTCGCCGTCACGGTCTCCGAGGGCGCGAAGCTGACGTTGGGCGCCGGTTCTTTCAAGGGTTCGGGCCTCACCGTTGATGGCGCAGGCGACATGCAGGTCGAGTTCCTCGATGCCGCGACCGCTTACGACTTCAGCGGGGTCTCCCTCACCGGCGAGCTGACGGTCAATGTCAATAACGGTGGGACGCTCAACGCAAGCACCGACCTGTCGGGGGCAAGGCTCCAACTGTTTGACGACCTGACCGTCACTGCGGACCAGGCCAACGGCTTCGGCGCGATTGTCGGTTCCGGGAGCCTGGAGGTGCTGGGTGGAGGGAGCAATGACACCGTCGATCTCTCCCACTTTGGCGACATCCACTACACCGGCACGGTCACCATTGACGCCGACGCGGGTGACGACACCGTCACCGGCACCAGCGGCGATGACGTCCTCGTCGGCGGCGCGGGGGCCGACTATCTCACCGGCGGCGACGGCGCCGACACCTTCGCCTTTGTTGACGGGGACAGCGGCGCCGCTGACGAAGCGAGCGGCTTTATGGATTTCATGCCGCCGCGCGATGCCAGTACCGCCCACTACGCGGGCATCGACGTCATTACCGACTTCGTCGAAGGCGAGGACATCATCGACCTCTCCGCCATGGAGGCGGTGTCGCTCAGCGTAACTGTCGCGCAGGGGGAGGCGATTGAAACCACCGCCGCGGGCGACATCTTCGTCCTGAAGGGGAACGCCGTAAACGCGGTCAACGAGGGCGACGCCCTGGTGCTGATCAACGACCAGGCTAGCGGCGAGGCGACGGCGCTGGGCGACTTCGAGATGGCCATCTACGTGGTCGGCGGCGCCTCGGTCGATTGGGACATCGCCGACTTCAGCATGCCCGCGGCGTAACCGCGCCATCAAGCGCAACCCCGGCGGCGGACCCCCGCCGCCGGGTCATAAAAAAAGCAGGGGCGGCGACCGCCCCAATGGTTTACCGGTCGCGGCCAGACCCCGGTCCGGCCGGACTTTTTTCAGGGGTATTTCACATGAAACGTCTGACTGTCCCGGCCCGCCCGTGGGCCGTTTCCCGTCGCCTTGCCGTAACCGCTCTCCTGGCCGCCGGCCAGTTGGGGAGCCCCGCCCTGGCGGAGAGCTGGCGGTTTCAGGACCTGGTCCGCGAGGCCGCCAACACCCACCCGACGATCATGGCCCGCCGGCTCGCGCAGGACGCGGCACAGGCCGAAGTCGACGCCACCCGCTGGCAGCGCTGGCCGACCCCCGAGTTCGCGGTGGGTCAGGACGACAACGGCGACCACACCACCACACTTGCCCTCCAGCAGCCGCTCTGGACCGGCGGCCGCATCAGCGCCGGCATCGCGGCGGCCGAGTCGCGCCATGGCGCGTCGGGCGAGGCGGTGGCCGAGGCGCGGCAGGATATCCTGGCCCGTCTCATCGATGCCTACACCGAGGTGCGGCGCCGCCAGGCGCAGCAGGCGATCCACTACCGCAACGTCCAGCAGCACGAAAAGCTCAAGGCGATGATTGCCCGCCGGGTGGCCCGGGAGGTGAGCCCCCAGGTGGATCTGGAACTGGCCAACTCCCGGCTCTATCAGGCGGCCAATGACCTCTCCCTGGCGACCCAGCTCCTGCAGCACGGCCTCACCCGCCTCTCCGAACTCACCGGCCGGCCGGTGGAGGCAGTGGCGGCGGAAGAGGGGATCGTGACCGCGCTCCCGGCACGGGAGACGGTGCTGGAGGCGGCGCTCAGCGCCTCGCCGGTGCTGGCCCGGCTGGTCAAGGAGCGGGCCGCGGCGGAGGCGGATGTGCGCTCGGCACGCGCCGACTACTGGCCGCTGGTGGCCGTGCGGCTGGAGCGGCGGGACGAGTTCGGGGAGACCGAGGAGCGTGCCATGCTGGTGCTGCAATCCCAGCTGGGGGCCGGTCTCTCCACCCGCGCCAACGTCGGTGCGGCGGTCGCCCGCCGCAAAGCCCTGACCGAGGAGCGCGCCGCCGCCGAGCGGGCGCTGAGCGCCGAGGTGACCGAGGCGTGGCAGCAGGCGGCAGCCGCCCGCCTGCGCCTCGAGAACAGCCGGCTCAACCGGGAGAGCGCCGCCACCGTCTTCGAGTCCTACACCCGCCAGTACGTCATCGGCCAGAAGTCCTGGCTCGACGTGCTGAACGCCGTGCGGGAGGCGAGCGTCGCCGCCATCGCGGTGGAGGATGCCGACGCCGAACAGCTTCGCGCCGGGTTGCGTCTGCAACTGCTGACCGGCCGCCTCGACCCCGACCGCTACAGCGCCGGTCCCAGCGCAGGAGCCGAGTATGTCCGCCATGAAGGTTGAACGCGCCGCCACCCTGCTCTGGCAGGCCATCGGCAAACGCAAGGGGGTCTTCCGCGACGCCCTGATCGCCACCCTGGTGGTCAACACCCTGACCCTCGCCAGCTCCCTGTTCGCCATGCAGGTCTACGACCGGGTGATCCCCCACACCGGCTTCAGCACCCTGTACGTGCTGGCGGGCGGGGTGGCGCTGGCGATCGGGCTGGAGCTGCTGCTCAAGCAGCTGCGCACCACCCTGCTGGACCGCGAGGCGACCCGTATCGATGCCGAGCTGGCCGACTGGTTCTTCCGCCGCGCGCTCGGCATCCGCATGGAGGCGCGCCCGCCGTCGCTCGGCACCTTTGCCGCCCAGATCAAGGGGCTCGAATACCTGCGCGGGGTGCTCAGCTCTGCCACCCTGTTCGTGCTCGCCGACGTGCCGTTTGCGCTCTTCTTCATCGGGGTCATCGCCCTCATCGGCGGGCCGCTGGCCCTGGTTCCGCTCATGCTGCTGCCACTCACCCTGATCACCGGGCTGCTGTTCCAGCGCCGCATCAACCGCGCCACCGCCGCCAGCCAGGGGCACGGCAACCGCAAGGCGGGGATGCTGGTGGAGTCCATCGACGGCATCGAGTCGATCAAGGCCACCGGGGGCGAGGCGAAGCTCCAGAACGACTGGCGCACTTTGCTGGAGGAGGCCGGCACCGACGACGACCGCATCAAGCACGCCTCGGCCCTCTCCGGCAATATCACCGCCGCCCTGCAGCAGCTCGGCTATGTGGCGCTGATCGCCTTCGGCGCCTTCCTGGCGGTGGAGGGGCGGCTCTCCATGGGCGGGCTGATCGCCTGCTCCATCATCAGCTCGCGGGCGCTCGCTCCCATCGGGCGGCTGCCGGGCATCCTGGTGCAGTGGGCCCACTGCCGGGCGGCGCTGAACAACCTCGACCAGCTGCTCGCCCAGCCCAACGAACTGGACGAGACCGACCGCACCCTCGATCCCGAGGTGCTGGACGGCGGCCTGCGGCTGGAGGGGATCCGGTTCTCATACAACGAAAACGGCCGGCCGGCGCTCGAGCTGCCCCGTCTTGAGATCCGCCCGGGCGAACGGGTCGGACTGGTCGGCCCCATCGGCTCGGGCAAGAGCACCCTGCTCAAACTCGCCTCCGGCCTCTACCGGGCGCAGGAGGGGCGGGTCTATCTGGGCGGACTGGACATGAGCATGGTGCGGCCGCAGCGCCTGCGGCAGCTGGTCGCCTATGTGCCGCAGGAGATCCGCCTGTTGCGCGGCACCCTGCGCGACAACCTGATCCAGGGGCTGGACGACCCGGGCGACGAGGCGCTGCTGAGCGCGGCGCGAGAGACCGGCCTGCTCGACCTTATCAACAGCCACCCGCAGGGGCTGGCGCTGCCGATCACGGAGGGTGGCCGCGGCATCTCCGGCGGTCAGAAGCAGCTCATCGGCATCACCCGGCTGCTGCTGGTCAAGCCGGTACTGCTGCTGCTGGACGAACCCACCGCCTCGATGGACGCCGCCACCGAGGCACGGTTCGTCGAACTGCTCGGCAAACTGGCCGCAAACGGTACCACCGTGCTGGTGGCCACCCACAAGACGGCGCTGCTGCCGCTGCTCGATCGCGTGCTCGCCTTCGGCAACGGCCGGCTGCTGCTGGACGGACCGCGGGACGCGGTGCTGGCCAAGCTCTCCGGTCGGGAGGATAAGCGGATGGCGGACGCACGGGATCACTCACCGAACATGGGGAGCGCGGCATGAACGGGATGCGTGAACGAACCGGTTTTTCACGGCTGCTGATCGCCGGAGTGGCCCTCAGCCTCGCCGCGGGCGTGGCCTGGGCCGCCTGGGCGGAGATCGACCAGATCACCCGGGTGCAGGGGAGTGTGATCCCCAGCTCGCGCAACCAGGTGATCCAGGCCCTGGAGCAGGGGATCATCGACGAGATCCCGGTGCGCGAGGGGGACTTCGTGCGCGAAGGGCAGGTGCTGGTGCGGTTCGACCGTGCCCGCGCGGAGGCGGCGTGGCTGGAGACGCGGGCGAAGGTGGTGGCGCTGCAGGCGGCGGTGGCCCGCCTCACCGCCGAGATGCTGGACCAGGAACCGGAGTTTCCGCCCGAAGTGGCGGCCTACCCCGACATTCTCGCCAACCACCAGATACTTTTCCGCAAGCGCCGCGAGGCGCTGCGCGAGGAGATCCGGGTGCTGGAGCAGACCCGCGCCATCATCGATCAGGAGCTGAAGCTGACCGAGCCGCTGCAGGCGAGCGGTGACGTAAGCCAGGTGGAGATCCTGCGGCTGCGGCGCCAGCGGGTGGAGATCGAGGGCAAGATCGTCAACCGCCGCAACAAGTATCTCGAGGAGACCCAGGCCGAACTGGCCAAGGCGCGGGAGAGCCTGGAGAGTCTGAGCCAGTTGCTGGCGCAGCACCGGCAGGTGATGGAGTACACCGAGATCACCGCCCCGATGGACGGGGTGGTGCGGGACATCCGTATCACCACCCGGGGCGGCTTCGCGCGACCCGGCGAGGAGGTGATGCAGATCGTCCCGGTAGGCGACGAGTTCGTGGTCGAATCCAAGGTGCGGCCGATGGATATCGCCCATGTCCGTCCCGGCCTGCCGGCCACGGTGAAGTTCGACGCCTACGACTACACCATCTACGGCTCCTTCGACGGCGAGGTCACCTACATCAGCGTCGACACCCTCGACGAGGAGAACCGCTCCGCCGACGATGAGCCCTACTACCGGGTCCACGTGCGGCTGGCCGGCAAGGACCTGGTCGGCCTCGGGCCGGATCCGGTCACCATTCAGCCCGGCATGACCGCCACTGTGGAGATCCGCACCGGCAACAACACGGTGCTGAACTACCTGCTGAAGCCGGTCACCAAGACCCTGCACGAATCAATGGGGGAGCGTTGATGGGGAAAATGCACGTTCTGTCCATCGTGGTGCCAGCTGCCGGCGAAGCAGTGGGCCTCACATGAGTGTGGGCGCTGTGCTCACAGCCGGCACGGTGCTTATCGACAACACGGACAGCGCCGGGCACACCCTGCGGGGGGGAGTGTGAGCCGAGCAGCTACTACTCGAGCCTACAGACGACCTGGCGGTTCTGAGTATGCGGGCTCAGCGGCCAGGGCGGACGTTCCGGCCGTGCCTTCACTGCGTACCTGTGCATTGATTGCATTTCTCAACACGGCAGGGGCAACGGGTTTGTGCAGCAATACATTGCCGCTGCGCCTTGCTTCATTGATGCGATCAGGGGCCGTATCGCCGGTAATCAGGATGGCGGGCACATTCCGGTTGAGCTTCGTTCTTACGCGCTCAATGGCCTGGACACCGTTGGTGTTATCGCGCAGGCGGTAATCGGCCAGGATCAGGTCGATCTCAGGCTTTTCGGCGATCCGCTGCTCTGCGATTTCGATGCTCCCCGCCGACATGACATCGCACCCCCATTTGCCCAAAATCGCTTCCATGCTGCGCAGCACCGCCTGATCATCCTCTATCACCAGCACCGACAGACCGCGAATGTCCCAGGGCGAGGCGGGTGTGGCGGCCGTTCGATCACGAAGCGGCGGTTTTGCCAGCGGCACCTCTACCGTGAATACCGAACCGCGGCCCTCAATGGAGCGCAGCTCCAGCCGGTGCCCCAGAAGGTCGGCCAGCCGCCGGCATATCGCAAGACCCAGGCCAAGGCCTTTGCTGCGATCCCGTTCGGGGTTCTGCAGCTGATTGAACTCCAGAAAAATCCGTTCATGCTCCGAGGCGGGGATGCCGACGCCGGTGTCCCATATCTGGATCAGCGCCTTGCCGGCACGCCTTCGGCAGGCGACCAGGATCGACCCCTTGTCGGTATAGCGCACGGCGTTGGAGAGCAGGTTACGCAGGATACCGCCCAATAGCGCCCCGTCACTTTCCACCCAAAACCGGCAAGGCCGGTAACGGATCGTGACACCCTTGCTTTCCGCTTGAGGTGAAAACTCACGGGACAGATCTCTGAGCATGGCATCAAGATGGAGCGCGGACTTTTGTGGTACAACGGCACCCGCATCCAGCTTGGAAATGTCCAGCAGTGAGGTAAGGAGTTCATTCAGGGCATTGATGGCGACACTCATGTAGCAAAGCAACTCCTTGCCGCGCACCGATCCCATTTCCTCTCTTGCCGCCTCCTCGAGCAGCGCAAGTGAATGCACCGGCTGACGTAAATCATGGCTGGCCGAGGCCAGAAACCGGGTCTTGTCACGACTCGCCTGCTCGGCGCGCTCACAGGACTCACGGTACTTCTCAACCAGTTCGAGGTTCTGATAGCGCAGCCCGATCGATTCTCGCATGCTCCGATTAGTATTTTTCGCGATGGAGATGGCAATGCCCAAGTACATCAGAAACAGTACGAGCAATCCGATGTTGGCAGCACCACCCTCAATCATCATTCGCAATACCATTCCGCACATTGCGGGTAGCGTGAATGCGAAATAGCTCCGCATCCAGTTCGACGAGAGCGGGATGGAGCCGGCCACCAGGCCGATAGTGGAGGTAAACAGGAATACCTGGTGCGGCGTAGAGTCCGGGAGGTAAAAAGCATATCCGGCATATCCCCAACTGATGCCGGATGCCAGCGAGGTGAGTGCATAATAATCCCCCCAGCGCGGCGCCTCGGCCATGCCCGGTTGCGCTGCTCGATACCGCCCCACTAACCAGACCCGGGCAACGGTCACCAGAAGGACAACTGACAACCAAAGCAACAATTGCCATGAATCGACTGTCGACCACATAACCGCCACCATCGACAGCGGCATCAGTACGAGTGCCAGGGAGAGTCGCTCAAGATTGGCGTAAATGAAGCCAACTGCCGCATGGTCTATCTCCCGGGCAAAATCTCTGGAAACAGACGTTTCAACCGCACACGACGAATCATCCATTTCGACTACCTGCCGGACCCTGTTTCAGCCAGTCGTGGTGATTGGCAAGCATGCATCTCATGTGAGCATCAACGGTTCAGCAACCCCAACCGTTTCGCCTCGACAATACAGGCGGTGCGGTTATGCACATCCAGCGCCTTGAAAATGGCTGCGACGTGTACCTTGACCGTATTGACTGTCATGCCGAGACGGTCGGCGATCTGCTTGTTGACGAGGCCTTGACTCATGAACTCCAGAACTTCGGCCTGACGGCAGGTCAATTCCGGTCCGGACTCCCCTTCGGCCTTGTCGCCAAGCAGATAACCCCATGCGCTGGGAATGCTCAATTCACCATCCAGAACGGACTCGATAGCAGACAACAGCGCCGTCGAGGGACTTGCCTTCGATACGAAACCCAGTGCGCCCTCTGTTATGGCACGGACCGCATCCTGTGGATCGTCGGAGGCCGAAACCACCAATACGGGTGTCCAGAGTTGGCGTTGACGGAACGAGCGCAGGAGGGAAAAACCGTCGATTCCCGGCAGTGAGAGGTCGAGGAGGATAAGGTCAAAAGTGTCGCCGCGATCGATCTGAGCGAAAGCATCGGCGGCATTGCCCGCATTCGTGATGTGCAGAGGATGGAATCGGTGTTCCAGCACATGCCGCACTCCCTCGAGAAACATGTAATGGTCGTCGATTGCAAGGATTTTCAGCTCGTTCATTCCACTCCGGCTCAATTGTGATTCTCCGACGGTCGATGCCGGCGGTTTTCGCCCTGCGAATTCGGTATCTTTCGGCCAGGCCGGTCGACCCCCCCTAATACCAATTGATTATTGTAACCACCCACTCTGCGAGGACAATGAAAGCATGACACGGCCTGGTCTTTCCGGGCGCATAGCATGGGTTAGGGTAATGGAAAAATTCGGTGGCGAACACTGCGGCTTCCCTTTGTTTTCGGTCTGCGCAAGCATTGGCCGGTCAGGGCTTGCCTCCACCGCATCCACGGGCATTCTGCCGCTCGGGGCTTTGCGGCGGTATCGTTACGGGTTGAGGCCGCCGGTACTAACCACCAGAGCCCGGACTGACAGCAGCAACTGCCTGGACTCGAGGTCTCGACAGGAATGGGTGGATGGCGGAGCAGGAGGCTTTCATGTCCACCGTTAGCCTCTGTTTCTCGCCACCGACACTAAACAAGGTACTGAATCGCAGTCGGTTGTTTGCGCGACTCGACAGCGCGAGGTCTGCCTGGATCGCGGCCCCACCCGGCTATGGCAAAACGACACTGGTCGGGAGTTATCTGCAACAACGCGAAGTCCCTCATCTATGGTTCCGGATCGACCGCTCTGCTACCGATCCGGCCGCCTTTTTCAACACCCTCGAGGCTGGATTCCGGCAGCTGTTCGGAGGGCGGTTCAGGCTGCCGCGCTACGGTGCCGAGTGCGAGGCCGGCCCTGATGGCTATGCCCGAAGCGTGGCGGCGCAAATCCGTTCCCACCTGACGGGCCCCTATCTGCTGGTGCTTGACGACTACCACCTCATAGGCGAGGGCAGCGAACTGCATCACATCTTGCCGCGCCTTGCCCAGTCATTGGCGGACGACGTGAGCCTCTTTGTGTTGAGCCGCACATGGCTGCCGGACGCATGGGGCTCTGTGGAGGCGAATTACGGCATCGACACCATCGGCCAGGATGAGTTGGCCTTCACTCAGGAGGAGGCACGGGAGTTATTGGCGCTGGTGAGTCCGGACCAGACGCCATCCGAGGCCACTCTCGATCACATCTACAGCCAGAGTTCCGGTTGGGTCACGGGTTTGATGCTGCTCGCCCACAGCAGAGGCTCGGATGTGTTGGATCCCGAGATGTCGGGGAATCGGGAACGCGTCTTTCGCTACTACGCCGGGGAACTCCTTGCCCCGTTGGACACCGAGACTCACGACTTTCTGCTGATTTCGGCGCTGCTCCCCAGCATGTCTCCCGCCGCCGCCGCGGCGGTGACCGGTTGTAACCGCTCCAAACGCCTCCTCGCTGAGCTCTACCGGAAGAACTATTTCACCCAGCGACATGGAGACTGGCCCTATAACTATCGATACCACCCGCTGTTCCGGCAGTTTCTCCTCGAACGCCTGGAGGAACGCTACCCCGACGAGCGGCTCCTCGAGCTCCGCAGGAAAGCGGCCAAGGTGCTCGAAACGGATGACCCGGCCGAGGCTGTTGCACTGTACCTGGACGCCGAGGCGTGCGACGAGGCGACACGGGTGCTCAAACGAGAGGCGGAAGCTCTGCTGGCGCGGGGGTGCTGGCAGTCACTGCTGTACTGGATTGAACGCATACCTGAAGAGGTGTTGGAAGGACAGCCGTGGCTACTGTACTGGCAAGGCAAGTGTCTGCTTCACTGTCGAATCCCGGAAGCGCGGGAACAGCTCAGCCGTGCCTATTTCGCCTTCAAGGCAGAACGGCTCGGTGAGGCGGTAAACGAGGCTTGGTGCGCCATCGTCCAGTCGTATCTGCTCGAGTTCGGCACCTATGTTCCGCTCGACAAATGGCTCGACCAGCTGAAGGACCTGGATGATTCCGGCCTGCTTCCCAAGGGAATCGCCACACAGCTGCGCCGGAAAGTGCTTCTATTTGCGGCGCTGATGTTCCGGCGACCCGACGATAGCCGTCTGGCAGAACTGGAGCGGTCTCTCTACCGCCTGGTACTCTATCTCCCTGTCAAGAGGGAGCAGCGCCTGATGGTCGCTGCTCATCTGCTGCGCTATTACCTTTGGACGGGCAATCTGCGCCAATCGAAGATCATCATCGAGCGGATGGGGCGCATCGCCCGGCATCCCACGATCTCTCCCTTCAGCCGCTTGCTTTGGATGCTGTGCAATACCATGTACTCCTGGTACGGGCTCTCCCCGGAGGCCGGTATCGAAGCCTGCGAATCGGGGCTGGCGCTGGCGCAGGACACCGCTATCCAAATATTGGACTTTTCCTTTCTGACGCAAGGCGCTTATGCCGCTCTGTCACTCGGTGACGTGGAGTTGGCGGAAAGCTTCGTCAAACGCATGCCGGCGGTGATTAGCGACGAGCAAACCATTCATCTTGCCCATCACCAGTACTTTGTCGCGTGGCTGGAATTCCACCGTGGGCTAAATCAACAGGCGCTGGCCCGTATGCAGTCGCTGCCCGAGCCGGTGGAGCAGGCCGGCGTTCCCTATCTCTGTGTCCATACCTACTACGGGCTGGCGCAGGCGGAGTTTCGCTGCGGCAATGTGGAAGAGGCAAACGCCATCAACAACCGAGCCTGTGAGCTGGCCAGGAGGTATCACTACGCTCCCCTCACGTATCTGACATTGCTCAACCGGGCCCAGTTTGCCTTGTCCCGGGACGATTTCCGATCTGCCGATGAGGCACTGCGCGAAGCGCTGGCCCTCGGCCGCGAACAGGATTACCGGCACCTCCCCTTCTGGACCCATGAGGATTACACCTCCTTGCTACTGCGTGCGCTTCAGTGCCGTATCGAGTCGCAGTACGTGCACTGTGTCATCGCAGCGCAGAAAATCTCGCCCGGCGAGGCCGTGGGTCCCTTCAGCGACTGGCCGTGGCCGGTACGCATTTATACTTTGGGTCGGTTTGAAATCGTCCTCAACGACGTGGCGGTTGTATTTACGGGCAAGGTGCAGCGCCGGCCGCTGGACTTGCTCAAACTTCTCGTTGTCTCCCGGGAGGGGGCATCAGTGCAGGCCATTGCCGATCAGCTGTGGCCACAGGCAAACGGCGATACCGGACGCCAATCACTCAAAGTCACGCTCTCCCGGCTACGAGAGCTCATCGGCAAAGAAGCGGTCATTCAACGCTCCGGCCGTATCGCTCTGAATCCTGCGTATTGCTGGGCGGATGCCTGGGCGGTCACTGCCCTGACCGAGAAGCCAGGCAAGCAAGCCGTCGATGCGCTCATGAGGCGTCATCGCGAGTTGGAGCAGCTGTATGCAGGTTCCTTCCTACCCGAAGACGATCACCTTTCATGGGTCGTTGTGGAACGCGAGCGCATGAATAAATCCTACCTCGACTTCCTGGCTGGCGCCCTGGAAAGACTGCTTGCAGCGCACCATTACACCGAGGCGGCAGAGATCGGCTGGCGCGGTCTGGCCATCGACGAACTGGCAGAAGAGTTCTATCGCGGCCTGATCCAAGCCAATGATGCACTGGGCAGGCGCCACGAGGCGGTTCGCACCTATCGTCGCTGCCAGCGAACGTTTTCGGAAAGACTCGCCATTGAGCCTTCCGCAGAAACCAAGTCGCTGTTCGCCCATCTGCACGCCCAAACAGCCAGTGCCTGAACGTATGGGCTTCGACCACTATCGTGCGCTGTGGGGGTGGACAGAGATGACCGGCCTTTCTGGCTTCAAGGCCCGGCGGACCGGGTTTGGCTTGCCGGTGAGGCGTTCGATCTCGAGCTCAGTTCCGTTCGCGTTTTGGGATCGCCTGGCGATTCCCAAATAACGCCCCATGATGTTGCGGCCGGGGCACGGATTGAGGCGGTTTCCCGGAGGCCTTCGAAGGGAGCTCGATCGTGCAGCCGGCTCCATGCGGGTCGGCCGACCCTGAGACGAGCCGCGGGTTTGCTAGCCTTAGCGGCAAGCACCGAATCGGCCAACCAGGGAAGGGGGCGGTCATGAGCGAACAGGTCAGCGATTTTCTCCTGCGGCGGCTCCATGACTGGGGGGGGCGGCGCATCTTCGGTTACCCCGGCGACGGCATCAACGGCATCATCGGCTCGCTGGATCGCTTTTCCGACAAGATCGAGTTCGTGCAGGCGCGCCACGAGGAGATGGCCGCGTTCATGGCCTGTGCCCACGCCAAGTTCACCGGCGAGGTGGGGGTCTGCCTCGCCACCTCCGGGCCGGGGGCCATCCACCTGCTCAACGGGCTCTACGACGCCAAGCTGGACAATCAGCCGGTGGTGGCGATCGTCGGTCAGGCCAAGACCAACTACTACAAACGTCGTCTGCGCCCGCGCTGCTCGACGTCTGGGCGCATTGGGCGGCGCGGGCGCCTCGCACGGTGAACGCGTTGACCCATACACCACCGTTCGCCGGGATTGCCAAACGGCTCGCGGGCATCGCGCCGCAGCGAACGATCCCGCGCTTCGCGCACCACACCTTTCAGCACTGGTTCCGGAAGAGAGGCGGTGCCAAGCACCCGCAGGGCGCACCGGTTCTGCTCTGGCCCGACACCTTCAACAACCACTTTCACCCGGAGATCGCCAAGGCCGCCGTGGAGGTGCTGGAGTCCGCCGGCTTCCAGGTGCGTGTGCCGCGGGCGAAGGTCTGTTGCGGGCGCCCGCTCTATGACATTGGCATGCTGCCGCGGGCGCGGCGGCTGCTGCGGCGCAATCTGCGTCTGCTGCGAGCCGACATCACCGCCGGGGTTCCGGTGATCGGACTCGAACCGGCCTGTACCGCCACCTTCGTCGACGAACTGGTCAACCTGTTTCCCCACGATCAGCAGGCGCAGCGCCTGGCGGCGCAGACCTTCACCTTCGCCGGTTTCGTGCAGCAGCACCACGATGCCTTTGATTTCGGCCGGCTCGATGCCAACGCGCTGCTGCACCTGCACTGCAACCACAAGGCGATCCTGTCAAAGGACCCGGACCAGGCGTTGCTGGAGCGTATCGGCGTGAAGACGGCGATGCCGGACACCGGCTGCTGCGGCATGGCCGGAGCCTTCGGCTTCGAGGCGGACAAGTACGAGGTCGCCATGGCCTGCGGCGAACGGGTGTTGCTGCCGGCGGTGCGCGAGGCCCACGACCAACTGGTAGTCACCGACGGCTACTCCTGCAGGGAGCAGATTCAACAAGCGACCGGCCGCCGTGCCCTGCACATGGCCGAAGTGGCGCAGATGGCGTTGCGGCAGCGTGCTCTTTAAACCCGCCGCAGAGACGCAGAGGCGCAGAGGAAAACAATTTGGAAAAGGGGGCGTGCCAAAGCGGGCGTGGATAGGCGCTGGTGGAACAACGCGCAGCAGAAACACCTTTATTAACCTCTGCGCCTCTGCGTCTCTGCGTCTCTGCGCCAAATTTTCCAACAGCAAGGAGCCTGACCATGGACGCAATAGGCAAACGGCGCTGGGCGATCGCCGAAGGCTACATCCCGGGGCAGAGCCACGGGCCGGAGCCGGCGATGACCTCGCACGAGACCGCCTGCATTCTGAATACCTCGGACCAGCCGGCCAACGTGATCATCATCGTTTTCTTCAGCGATCGGGACCCGGCGGGGCCCTACACGCTCCAGGTGCCGCCACGGCGCACGCTCCACCTGCGCTTCAACAGCCTGAAGGATCCCGAGCCGATCCCGGTCGATACCGATTATGCCAGCGTGATCGAATCGGACGTTCCAATCGTGGTTCAGCATACACGGCTCGATTCGCGCCAGGCGGAGCTGGCACTGATCAGCACCGTCGCGTATGCCAGCGATTGAGGGCGGCAGATCACCGTTGTGAACAGGCTGGTCAGTGGTCTGATAGGCGCACTGTCGCTCAGCGGGTGCACCACCGCGATCGTGGCGCCGGCCAACGTGCAAGATCCACTGCCCGTCTTCATCCTTGACCACGGCCGTCACACCAGCCTGGTGCTGCCGCATCCGGAAGGAGTGGTGCGTTACGCCTACGGTGACTGGGACTGGTACGCCGAGGTGGAGACCGGGGCGGTCGAAGCGACCTCGGCGCTCCTCTGGCCGACCCGCGCCGGCCTCGGACGGCGGCTGATTGCCGCACCGGCGACCGAGGCGGGGGTACGTGGAGGCCTCAAAGTGGGCATTCAGTCCCTGCATTCGGTGCAGGTGGAGAGCAAAGCCGTCGAGTCGCTGCGCGCCACGTTGGAGACGCTCTACCAGGTCAATCTCGACAGCCTGAAATTCAACGCCGCCTACGACCTTGCGTTCGTGCACCACCCGGTGCCGTACTCGCTATGGCACAACTCCAATCACCAAGTCGCGAACTGGCTTCGGCAGTTGGGGTGTGTGGTCCAGGGCAGTGGCTTTTGGGCGAGGTGGAGGGTCGAGCCCGATTGAGGGGCAGGGGAAAAACCTCGTAAGGTGGGCCAAAAGGAAAAGCCCGGGATGAACCCGGGCTTTCGATGACCGCTGGACCTGCTTTGTCTACTTGATTTCGATCTTCGCCCGGTTGCGCAGGTCCAACAGGTAGTCGGCAACACGCTGCTGCTGAACCGCCTGCTCAAGGCGCGGCTTGACCTCTTCGAAACTCGGCGGCTCGGGTTTGCGGGTATCTTCCAGCTTGATGACGTGCCAGCCGAACTGGGTCTGCACCGGCTGGTCGGTGACTTCACCCTTTTTCAGCTGCTGCACCGCCTGCGAAAACGGCGGCACCATCTGCTGCGGGGCGAACCATCCCAAATCGCCGCCGTTTTTGCCGGACGGCCCGGTGGAGTGCTCTTCGGCCAGTGCGGCGAACTCGGCACCCTGTTTCAGGTCCTTGATCAACGCTTCGGCCTCGGCCTTGTCCTTCACCAGGATGTGGCGCGCCTTGTATTCGGTGATATCGAACTTGGTCGCCTGCTCTTCGTAGATCTTCTTGAGTTCCGCATCGGTGACGGGGTTGCTCTCCAGGGCGTTGCGGATCGCGGCGTTCAACAGCACCCCGCGGCGCGCCTCCGCCAACTCCTCCTGAACCACCGGCTTATTTTCCAGATTCTTGGTCAGCGCATCCTGGTAGATCAGTTCGCGCACGATGAGCTCGTCGATGACCTGTTGATCGCTGGCCGCCTGGGGCTCCGCGTTCTCCTGCTTGTATGCCTCGACATCGGCGCGCTCGATGGCCTTGCCATTGACGGTGGCGACCACTTCGGCAGAGACGGCAAAGGGCAGTCCTGCCAGCAGCAGGGCAGCGGTGCAACGACGGAGCAGAGAGTGATTTTTCGGCATGGGCGATTCCTTAGGCGTTAGTGGATTCTTCCGGTGTATTGGCTTTGATCGAGAGCGCGTGGATTTCGGTGTTCATCAGATCACCGAGGGCGGCATAGACCATGCGGTGCCGCTCGATCGGACTCTTGCCGGCGAAGGCAGGCGAGACGATCTGGACATTGAAGTGGCCAGCACCGCCGGCGCTGGCATGGCCGGCGTGCTTGTTGCTGTCGTCCACGATGTTCAGTTCGTCGGGTTCGAATGCGGTGGTCAGTTTCTGACGGATAGCGGCGACGCGGTTCATGGCAGCACCTTGCGGAACGGTTTGACGGTAACGCGGGCGTAGACCCCGGCTTCGACGTAAGGGTCCTTTTGGGCCCAGCGTTCGGCCTCCTCCAGGGAGGCAAATTCGGCAATGACCAGACTGCCCGTGAACCCGGCTGGGCCCGGGTCTTCGCTGTCCAGCGCCGGGTGGGGACCCGCAAGCAGCAGCCGCCCGGCGTCTTTCAGCGCTTCGAGGCGCTTGAGGTGTTCCGGACGGGCGGCCAGGCGCGCGTCGAGACTATCGGCCACATCTTCGGCAATGATGGCGTAAAACATCAGCTTTTCTCCTCCGCCTCTTCCGGTTTGATGTAGCGGGCCAGATAGAACGCCTGGCCGATGACGAAGGCCAGCGTCAACCCCATCATGCCGAACAGCTTGAAATTCACCCAGGTATCGGTGTCGAAGTTGTACATGACGTACAGGTTGGCGAATCCCATCGCGACGAAGAACAGCGTCCAGGCGAGATTGAGGCGGCGCCAGATGCCATCGGGCAGGGTGACGGCACTGCCCATCATGCGCTCGGCCAGGGGCTTTTTCCCGATGAACTGGCTGCCGAGGAACACCGCGCCAAACAGCCAGTTGACCACGGTCGGCTTCCATTTGATGAACGCCTCATCCTGTAACCACAGCGTGGCGCCGCCCAGTACGGCGATCAGGGCGAGTGTCACCAGGTGCATGTTTTCGAAACGGCGATGCTTCAGCCAGAAAGTGCCTACCTGCACAAACGAGGCGGCGATCGCCACCGCGGTCGCGGCGTAGATCCCGTAGAGTTTGTAGGCGATGAAAAACAGCAGGATGGGGAAGAAATCGAACAGGAATTTCATCGGGGCTCGGGCGTTTTCGCGACAGGGGGGGATAACTGCCTGTTAAAGTAGCACATTAGACCATGCACGGCGGCGTGATTCCAAACCCGGCAATGGGATAAGATGGTCGGTTATGTCTATTCACTACGACCTTCACACGCACTCGCTGGCTTCCGACGGCAGCCTGACTCCCGGCGAACTCGTGCAACGGGCGGCCGCTGCGGGCGTCGGTGTCCTGGCCCTGACCGACCACGATGAGACGGCGGGTGTCGCGGAGGCTGCCGCGGCCGCCAGCCAGGCGGGGATCCGGCTCGTGCCCGGCGTCGAGGTCTCGGTGACCTGGAACGGCGCGACCGTCCATGTGGTCGGGCTGCAGGTCGATCCGGAGAACCCCGACCTCGTTGCGGGTCTGGCGGAATTGCGCCGCTTCCGTGACTGGCGCGCCGAGGAGATCGGCCGACGTCTGGCCAAGCACGGCGTCACCGGCGCCTTCGAGGCGGCCCGGACACTGGCGCGTGGGCGCATCGTCAGCCGCACCCACTTCGCCCAATTTCTGGCCGCGGAGGGGCACGCGAAGGATGTGCGGGATGTGTTTCGGCGCTTTCTGCGTCGGGGCAAACCGGGTCACGTGCCGGGCCAATGGGCGTCGCTCGAAGCGGCGATCGGCTGGATCCGGGCCGCCGGGGGGGTAGCGGTGGTGGCCCATCCGGCCCGCTACGATCTGACCATGACCCGTTTGCGGCGCCTGCTGGGCGAATTTGTGGAGGTTGGCGGTGGCGGCATCGAGGTCGTCTCCGGCAGTCACAGCCGCGACGACATCTTGAAAATCGGCCGGCTCGCCCAGGCTTTCCGCCTGCCGGCGTCGGCCGGTTCCGACTATCACGGCCCTGAAAACGTCTGGATCGAGCTGGGGCGCCTGCCGTCGCTGCCTGAGGGCTGCGAGCCGATCTGGGCACACTGGAATTTCGAATGACAAACCGCCTGAGTTTTTGCCGCCCATGAGCCAGTTCTTCCAGATCCACCCCGATAACCCGCAGCCGCGTCTCATCCGGCAGGCGGTCGAGCTGTTGCACGACGGTGCCGTGATCGTCTATCCGACCGACTCCGGCTACGCGCTGGGTGTGAAAATGGGCGACAAAAAGGCGCTCGACCGCATCCGGGCGATCCGCCGCCTGGACGAAAAGCACAACTTTACCCTGGTCTGCCGCGACCTCTCGGAACTCGGTGTCTACGCCAAGGTCAGCAACACCGTCTACCGGCTGCTGAAGGCGGTGACCCCGGGCCCCTATACCTTCATCCTGCCGGCCACCCGGGAGGTGCCGCGGCGGGTGTTGCAGGAGAAGAAGCGCACCGTGGGCCTGCGCGTGCCGGACAACCGGATCACCCAGGCCCTGGTTGCGGAATTGAACGAACCGCTGCTGAGCACAACCTTGATCCTGCCGGGGGAGACCATGCCGGAATCGGACCCTTATGAGATTCGGAACCAGCTGGAACATGCGGTGGACCTGATCATCGACGGCGGTTTCGGTAGTCTGGAGCCCACTACGGTGGTCGAGTTCGAGGACGACGTGCCACAGGTGGTTCGCCGCGGCCTCGGCGACCCGGCGCCGTTCGAGTCCTGAAAGCGCCACAGTGGCGCAAGGCAAAACCGGTATAATCCGTCGATGGATGAACTGAACCTTTTACAACGGATCACCGTTTGGGCCATTCCGGTGATCTTCGCCATCACCGTCCACGAGACCGCGCACGGCGTGGTGGCGTTGCGGCTGGGTGATCCGACCGCGAAGATGCTGGGGCGCCTGACCCTGAATCCGGTCAAGCATATCGATCCCATCGGTACCCTGTTGGTGCCGGGGATCCTGCTGCTGTTGCCCGGGAGCTTCCTGTTCGGCTGGGCCAAGCCGGTGCCGATCACCTGGCAGAACCTCAAGCAGCCGCGGCGCGACATGGCGCTGGTGGCGCTCGGCGGCCCCCTGTCGAACCTGCTGATGGCCCTGCTCTGGGCCGGCGCCATTCAGGTCGGTCTTCTGCTCGAAGGGGCTGGCGGGATATTCCTGATTTACACGGGTGTCGCCGGAATCTTCGTCAATATCATCCTCGCCGTCCTCAACCTGGTGCCGCTGCCGCCGCTGGATGGCGGGCGCGTGCTGACCGGTCTGTTGCCCCCTCGCGCCGCTTGGAAATTCAGTCAGATCGAGCCCTACGGATTGATCATCTTGGTATTGTTGTTAGTCACCGGTATTCTGGGGCAAATCATCTTCCCGGTCGTGTCGCTGCTGCTGACGGCAATCGCCGGGTTGACCGGCCTGTCACCGGGCGATTTCGGATATTTTCTGACTGCATTATTGAGCTGAACGGACTGGAGCTGTCTTGAATTCCCTATCGTCACAGAACCTTCGCGTCCTTTCGGGGATGCGGCCCACGGGTCGCCTGCATCTGGGTCACTACCACGGCGTCTTGAAGAACTGGCTCAAGCTCCAGCACGAGTATGAATGCTTTTTCTTCGTTGCCGACTGGCATGCCCTGACCACCGGCTACGAGGACACCTCCGGCATCGCCGCCAACGTGATGGAGATGGTGATCGACTGGCTGGCGGTGGGGGTCAATCCCGGCAAGGCCCACCTGTTCATTCAGTCCCAGGTTCCGGAGCACGCGGAGCTGCATGTCCTGCTGTCGATGATCACGCCCCTCGGCTGGCTGGAGCGGGTGCCGACCTACAAGGACCAGCAGGAGAGACTCAAGGAAAAGGACCTCTCCACCTACGGCTTCCTCGGTTATCCGCTGCTGCAGAGCGCCGATATCCTCATCTACCGCGCCACCCAGGTGCCGGTGGGAGAGGACCAGGTCGCCCACATTGAGATCACTCGCGAGATCGCCCGCCGCTTCAACCACCTGTTCGGCCGCGAGCCGGACTTCCAGGACAGGGCGGAGCAGGCGGCGAAGAAGATGGGCAAGAAGAACGCCAAGCTCTATCACGACCTGCGCAAGCGTTACCAGGAGCAGGGCGACCACGAGGCACTGGCCACCGCCCAGGCGCTGCTGGAGAGTCAGCAGAACATCACCCTGGGCGACCGGGAGCGGCTGTTCGGCTATCTGGAAGGGGGCGGCAAGATCATCCTGCCCGAGCCGCAGGCGCTGCTGACGCCGGCCTCCAAGATGCCGGGGCTGGACGGACAGAAGATGTCCAAGTCCTACGGCAACATCATCGCCCTGCGCGAGGAGCCGAAAGAGGTGGAGCGCAAGCTGCGCACCATGCCCACCGACCCGGCCCGTGTGCGCCGTACCGACCCGGGCGACCCGCTGAAGTGCCCGGTGTGGCAGTTCCATCAGAACTACTCCACGGAAGAGACGCGGCAGTGGGTGATGGAAGGCTGTACCACCGCCGGCATCGGCTGTCTGGACTGCAAGCAGCCGGTCATCGACGCGGTACTGGGCGAACTCGCCCCCATTCGCGAGCAGGCCAGGGAGTTCACCGAAAACCCCGGTCTGGTGCGCAAGATCCTGGCCGAGGGTCGGGAAGAGGCGCGTGACGAGGCCCGCCTGACGCTGGAAGAGGTGCGCCGCGCGATGGGGCTGGAGTACCGATGAGCGAGAGCGCGGTGGAGGGCATCGAGGAACAACCTGCGCCGACGCCGCAGCAGGAGGAGATGCCCTTCGCCATCGTGCAGGGCTCGCCCATCACCGAACTGCCCAAGGACCTCTACATCCCGCCGCAGGCGCTGGAGGTATTCCTGGAGGCGTTCGAGGGTCCGCTCGATCTGCTGCTCTACCTGATCAAGCGCCAGAACCTCGATATCCTCAACATACCGATTGCCCAGATCACCGCCCAGTACATGGAGTACGTGGAGCTGATGAAGGAGATGCAGCTCGAACTGGCGGCGGAATACCTGGTGATGGCGGCCATGCTGGCCGAGATCAAGTCGCGGATGCTGTTGCCGCGCCCGGTCGATGCCGATGGTGACGAAGATGACCCTCGCGCCGAACTGGTGCGCCGCCTGCAGGAGTACGAGCGCTTCAAACAGGCCGCCGAGGACATCGAGGCGTTGCCGCGATTGGGGCGCGACGTCTTCCCGGCCGTGGTGGAAATACCTGAGCGCCACGGACAGCGGGCCGAACCGCCGGTGGACCTGAAGGATCTGCTGTTGGCGCTGTCCGAGGTACTGCGCCGGTCGGAGATGTTCGCCCACCACCATATCCGGCGGGAGCAGCTGTCGGTCCGCGAGCGCATGTCGCAGGTGCTGGAGGTGCTGAGCACCGATCGCTTTACCGAATTCACCACCCTGTTCCGCGTCGAGGAGGGCCGCCGCGGCGTGGTGGTGACCCTGATTGCCGTGCTGGAGCTGATCAAACAGTCCCTGATCGAGCTGATCCAGACCGAGGCGTACGGGGCGATCCACGTCAAGGCGGTCGGCGCCGCCGAGCAGCCGGCCGGGGACGGTGTCGATGAATACGCGCCGGCCTGATCAATGGCATTCGTAGGGTATGGTGAGCCTGCGAACCGCACCGGCCGTCGACTGGTGCGGTTCGTTCCTCACCACACCCTACGAGTAAGCCTATGCACAGGATTTTTCAGGATTGACAGGGAAAGTGTTTGCTGCGGGTTGCGAACAAACTCGAACCGCATTCGTAGGGTGTGGTGAGCCTGCGAACCGCACCGGCCGTCGACTGGTGCGGTTCGTTCCTCACCACACCCTACGAG
>JAWLGP010000002.1:238944-291845 GCA_041685045.1 Gammaproteobacteria bacterium | reverse complement strand
GGGTCGAGCCTACCCCCCTGGCTGAGGCCCAGTGATGCCGCCCACCCCCGTGCCCGCAACCTTCGCCATTTATGCGCGGTTTTACTCAGCCGCTAACAATAGCCCTTTGCCCTCTCTAGGGTTTCTGCCCGGACTCCCTCGTATTTGAGCTGGGAGGCAACCGATATTTCTAACACGCGAAGAGCCTCGTCTTGCTTCCCTTCCCGTAGAGCCTCCATCACTTTAATGTTCATGACGGTGCTGCCGTCCCGCTCTGAATGCAACAGGAAGAACACTCTATCGATCTGCCACTCTCTGCCCGAATCTCCAAGAAGGTATCCGACTACCAATGCGGCAACGAGGATGAAACCGGAAAAGAAGTGAAATATCTGCGCTCTATTCATAAGGCATAACGTTTCGGTTCACCCGCCCGTAAAAGCGGCCGGATGGTGCCAGACAGTGCGAACAAAACAGCGCCGCTTTTGCGGGTCGGAGTGCAACCGATTGTTAGGCTTCAAAGTAGTAGTGCAAGAAGCGCCAGAATCAATGCGGCAACAGCACTCAGCACCAGCCACAGGCGCCCTCGACTTTGGGCCTCCCTAGCGAGCCATGTTTCCAGGGACTGCCACAGTGGACCCCGTGGCTCCTCCGCCCGAGCAGGGCCAAAGCCCGGTTCCCAGCCGCCTCCGCTTCTGATTCTTTGGTCATTTATGTACTTCCGAAACGCATCGGCAAGTGTTTTTGCCAGCTCATCTTCTTCGAGCCATGGCTCTTGGCCAGACAATTGTGCGCGGGATTTCTTTAGCGTCTCAGGCGGAAGATCAAGCATCATATATCCGCGGCCGGGTTCCGGGGTGACGTGGTGCCCGTCTACAAGATAAAGAAGGGCCAATCGGCCATCCTCGGTCCGAGTGTTGCTAACGAAAGCCTTCTCGGCTTTGTTCCAGAATCCGGAATAAAGGAGTTCAAACAGGGCCCAGGCTCGATGTAAGGCGTCCTTTGTCGGCGGATTCAGACCCCAATTTTCAAGTAGCTCAGCTGCCTCAGCGGAACCGGTTGAGAAAGCCGTGTTGGCTAGTCTGATAAGGTGCATAGCAAGGTCGATCCCAGCGAGACTCCCGTCCATCATGCCACTGGCGACCACTTCGTCCTTGGCTCTAATCTGATCGATTTCTAGGGAACTGTAGTCTTGCGGCATCTTCCTGGTAGCCTAACTACAAGTCGGCGTTTCGCCGCACATAAACGCCGCCGACGAATCGTTTACCGTTGCCATATTCTACGGCAATTCCGAGACTTGCAAGGATTCCCCCTCATTCGACTCGGCGTTTATACGTCTCGCCGCCGCGTAAACGCAATATGCAGTCTGCGAACGCATAACCACCAGTAGTTCGGCGTGCCCCATTGACTTGTGCCTCGGGCGCAATAGGTGTAAATATATACACGCACCAATCGTAAGCGATAAAGGACTGCCACTATGGACGACAGTGCACCGAGCAGGGGCCGGCCGCCGCGCCTCATGAGCCAGGTACGTAACCGGATCCGCCGTTTGAATTACAGTTACCGGACGGAGCAGGCATACACGTACTGGATCCGGTTCTTCATCCTGTTTTCCGGTAAACGCCATCCCCGTGAAATGGGAAAAGAGGAGGTCGAACGCTTTCTGTCGCACTTGGCAGTGGAGCGTCGGGTTTCTGCGTCCACTCAAAATCAGGCGCTCAGCGCCCTGCTCTTTCTCTACAAGCAGGTACTGGAGATGGAGCTCGGCTGGATTGAGGACGTGGTCCGCGCCAAGAGGTCGGAGTGCATCCCGGTGGTGCTGACGCGAAAAGAGGTGGAGAGCGTGTTGCTCCGGCTCGATGGCCAGTACCAGCTGATGGCGGGTCTGATGTATGGAAGCGGTCTCCGCCTGATGGAGTGTCTGCGCCTGCGCATTCAGGACCTGGACTTTGGGTTCGGCCAGGTCCTCGTTCGCAATGGCAAGGGCGCCAAGGACCGCTTCGTACCTCTGCCGGAGTCGCTCAAAGAGCCACTGCACCGTCAGATCGGATGGACCCGCTGGGTTCGGGAGGCGGACCTCGCCGATGGCTTTGGGGAGGTTTCGTTGCCGGACGCGCTGGCCCGCAAGTATCCGAACGCTTCGTTCGAGTTGGGCTGGTGGTACCTGTTTCCTTCGACCCAGCGCGCCCGAGACCCGTACTCGGGGCGTATCAAGCGCCATCACATCGCACCGAGCCCGGTCCAGAAAGCCTTTCGGGCCGCAGTGCAAGCAGCGGAGATAACCAAACGCGCGACGCCACACACCCTGCGTCACAGCTTCGCGACGCACCTGCTGGAGGCGAACTACGATATCCGCACGGTTCAGGAGTTGATGGGGCACCGCGACGTGAAGACGACGCAGATCTACACGCACGTGCTGCAGCGAGGGAGTTCGGCCGTCAGGAGCCCGGTCGATATGTTGGTTGCGCTGCCTCGTCCGGCGGGGCAGCCGCCGCAAAGCGGTGCCGCCTAAACCGAAGTTCGAATGCTGGTGCCGGCAGCCGGATTCCATGGCAATGTCCATTGCTGTGCCCGCGGGTGGCGGCCTGTCGTTGTGCAGGCCGCTTCAAGTGATTTCCATCGAATTTAAAGGTTTGAAGCGGCCATCGCAAGCGGCAGAAACCGGCTTGAGACCATGATATCGTGAGCATCGCCTGCGCTCAACCGCGCGAAGGACGAGCGTCTGTTGGACCGCCTTGTTGGGCATGATTTGCGATATACGACGGCTCGGCATGGAGCCTGATACCTAACGCCGCCACCACCTTGAGAATCGTGTCGAAGCTGGGAGACCTCTCCCCGGAAAGCGCTTTGTAAAGGCTTTCCCGTGAAACGCCTGCGTCACGAGCGACTTGAGACATACCTTTGGCTCGCGCAATGTCTCCAAGGGCTTTGGCTATAAACGCAGCATCACCGTCCGCCTCTTCCAGGCATGCTTCTAGATAGGCGGCCATTTCTTCAGGAGTACGCAGATGCTCGGCCACGTCGTAGCGGGAAGTTGCTGTCTTTTTCATGGAGGGATTCCCTACAGATTACGAGCAAGCCGTAGAGCCGTCTTAATGTCTCTCGATTGGCTGCCTTTGCCACCACCAGCCAACAAGATCACCAGCTCTCTTCCTTGCTGTTTGTAGTAGACCCGGTAGCCGGGACCATAGTTGATTCGCAATTCAGAGACTCCTTCTCCGATGGGTTCGGCGTCTCCTGCATGTCCCGCAGCCAAACGTTCAACTCTCACGAGAATACGGGCACGAGCCCGAATGTCCCGCAGGCCGTTGAGCCACTTGGCATACACATCCGTTTTGCGAATCTCCATCATGGATACACTGTATCCTCCGGGCTACACCCCGTCAATTCCCCTACGAGCCCAACGCACCGTTCGGGCGCGCGGCTGGACGCCGCGCCTCGACGGTTTTACAGGATCCCACCGCGAGGTGGGCGATAACACCGGCTATTGTCAGCACCTCGCTTCGCTTGCCCTTCTGGTCGTAATCGTCACCAGCGCCTTGGCCTGCTGCTCACAATTCTTCTTCACACTTCCAGTCAGCGCTCCCAGCCACTTTTTCGGAATCGCTTCCAGCCCGTAGACCGCCCCCGCCAGCATCCCCGCAATGGCCCCGGTGGTATCTGCGTCACCGCCGCGGTTGACCACGTCGATCAGGCACTGTTCGAAGCTGTCGGTATCGAACAGGGACTGGAGGACGGCGCGCAGAGTGTCGACCACGTAGCCGCTGGGGTTCTCCTGGCGGCGCTTTCGGAAGTTGAATTTGGGTTCGGCCGCAACCAGTTGCTTGACCGGGCCGTGCAGCAGGGCCAAACGGTCGCTGCCGGTCAGGGCCATGTGCAGGGCCCGGGTGCAGGCGAGGCAGGCGCTATCGGATAGCGGATGGTGGTGGGTGACGCGCGCCTGGGCCAGGGTGGCCCGTTCGATTTCGGCCGGCGGCAGGTGCAGGGTGGCAATGGCGGCGGGGAGCAGGCGCATGAGCGCGCCGTTGCCGGCGTCGTGTTCACTGGGGGGAACCTGGGGGATGCCGGTGTTGCGGTAGTGCAGGATTCCGCGGCGGACGGTGTTGCCGATGTCGATGGGCTTGCTGCGCATCCAGCGGTCGAAGGCCTGGGCGGCGACCTCGGCCTCGACGCGGCCGGCGGTGAGAATGCTTTCGCCGAGGGCCAGGGCCATTTCGGTGTCGTCGGTGACGCGGCCCGGTTTGAGGCGGAGCCAGCCTCCGCCACGGATTTGGTCGTGGACGCCATATTGGGCGCGGATTTCCCGCGGGGTCATGAACTCGACGGTGGCACCGAGGGCGTCGCCAATGGCCAGGCCCAGGTAGGCGGCGACGGCGCGCTCCTCGGTGTCGGACGAGGCCATGTCACTCCGGCCCGAAACAGACGGCGTAGTCTGTGCACTCGGCGCAGGAGGGCGCCCGGCAGGTGTAGACGCCTTCGCGCTCACAGAGCTGTTTGTAGAAGAAGCGCTTCCACTTCATGTCGCGGACGTTTTTCGCCGCCAGGGCGGGGAACCAGGTGCGGATGAGCAGTGAGAGGTCGTCGCGCGACCAGAGGCCGAGGTCCTGCCAGAGGTGGTCGTTGCCCATGCAGCCGGTGGCGAGGATTTCGGCCACGGCAGCGCTCTCCCCCGCCGGGCCGCTGGCGTGTTCGAGGAAGAGTTCGACCAGTTCTTCGACTTCGTCACCGCGGGCGCCGGGGGGCTGCGGGCTGGAATAGAGGTCGGGATCACGGTGGGGAAACGCCTCGGTGAAGAGGGATTGGAAACGGTGTGCCGGCAGTCCGAGGGCGGCCGGCATGCTGCCCTGCCCCACCGCCTGCGAGGCGAGCATGCGCGCCAGGAGATCGGAGAGGATGCCGCCGGCGGCGTGATGTTTGAGCCGCTGGTAGTGGGCGGCGCGGTCGAGGTCTCGGGCGGGGGCGTTCATGGGTTCTCCTGCGCTGTCAGGACGGTGATCGCGGTTGTCGGTTTCGGTAGTGCAGGTAGGCGCTGTGGCGTAGCCGGATGCGATCGCGGGCGACGGTGCGCAGTGCCAGTGTTAGCACGAGTCGCTTGAGCCGGTTCATGGGTGAGCCTCCCCGATGGTTGGGCGCAGGTGTGGAGGGATGCCGGTCAATGAGCCGATGGGATTGAGCGGGGCGCCGGTGGCGTCGAGGATCGCCGCTTCGATGGGGCAGATGCTGGCGCATTGGGGGTCGGCGTAGTCGCCGTCGCATTCGGTGCAGCGGGCCGCGTCGATGCGGAAGTGGGGTTTGGCTTCGATGATGGCTTCGCTGGGGCAGACGTCGAGGCAGGCGTGGCAGTTGACGCAGGGTTTGGTGATGGTTAGGGCCATTTTGGTTTCCCTTGGTTCTTTTTCATCGTGCCGCGATTTGGCGACTCGGCGGTTTTGGCGGTGCTTTGCACCGCTTATCGCGCCGGGGACGGCCCTCCCACAAGTTCGTGCTGCGGGTTGTGGATCGGCGGTTTGGCGGTGCTTTGCACCGCTTGTCGCGCCGGGGACGGCCCTCCCACAAGTTTGTGCTGCGGGTTGGTGGATCGGCGGTTTGGCGGTGCTTTGCACCGCTTGTCGCGCCGGGGACGGCCCTCCCACAGGTTTTTGCTGTGGGTTGGTGGATCGGCGGTTTGGCGGTGCTTTGCACCGCTTGTCGCGCCGGGGACGGCCCTCCCACAGGTTTTTGCTGTGGGTTGGTGGATCGGCAGTTTGGCGGTGCTTTGCACCGCTTGTCGCGCCGGGACGGCGCTCCTACAAGTTTGTGCTGCGGGTTGGTGGCTCGGCGGTTTTGGCGGTGCTTTGCACCGCTTGTCGCGCCGGGGACGGCCCTCCCACAGGTTTGTGCTGCGGGTTGGTGGATCGGCGGTTTGGCGGTGCTTTGCAGCGCTTGTCGCGCCGGGACGGCCCTCCCACAGGTTTTTGCTGCGGGTTGGTGGAGCGGCGGTTTGGCGGTGCTTTGCAGCGCTTGTCGCGCCGGGGACGGCCCTCCCACAAGTTCGTGCCGCGAGTTGGTGGATCGGCGGTTTGGCGGTGCTTTGCAGCGCTTGTCGCGCCGGGACGGCCCTCCCACAAGTTTGTGCTGCGGGTTGGCGGATCGGCGGTTTGGCGGTGCTTTGCAGCGCTTGTCGCGCCGGGGACGGCCGTCCCACAGGGGGACTGTGGCTTCGGTCAGCACTCTTGTCATCCGGCGGCCTTTTGGGGGCGGTTGTTTTTCAGCAGGCCCTTGGCGGCCAGTTCGCGGTAGATGGCGGCGACAGCGCTTTCGATGGGTTCCATGGCGAATTCGCTGCTGGGCAGGATGCCGGCGTTTTCCAGGGCTTCGAAGGGGGGCAGGCCGATGCGGGCGCTGAGTACGGCATCACAGCCCTCCAGCGCTTTCAGTACGCGTGCCAGTTTGTCCTCGCCCTCGTCGCAGTGGTCGGCCCCGGTGCAGTAGGCGTCGGCGCGGCGGGTGCCGACGAAGCGTACGTCGTAGGCGTCGGCTTCATAGACCAGGAATTCGCGGGCGTGGCCGAAGTGCTGATTGATCACGCCGCCCCCGCTGGTGGTCACGGCAATCAGGGCCGGCCGCTCCGCGTTTTGTTCGGGACGAATCAGGAAGGTGACCGGCATCTCGGTGACCGCCGGGGCATTCATCTTCTCCGCAATAGCCGCGTGGACTTCGGCCCGGCGCGCCATGGCGGCGCTGTAATCGACCTCCAGCTGATCGATCTTGTCGAGGCTGAATTCGGCCCCGCGATCCTCGCCCAGCATGCCGACCGCATCGGCCCGGCACTGGCGGCAGTGGCGCATCATGTTCATGTCGCCGGCACACTCGTCCTGCAGCGCCTTCAGTTCTTCATTGGTCGGTCCGCGCTGGCCGCGCAGGCCGAAATAGGTGCCGTGCTCCGCTTCCGCGATCAGCGGCATGATGTTGTGCAGAAAGGCGCCGCGGGCCTTCACTTCGCGATTGACCTCTTTCAGGTGGCGGTCGTTGATGCCGGGGATCATCACCGAGTTGACCTTCACCAGCACGCCGCGCTCGGTGAGCATGGAGAGGCCGGTGAGCTGGCGCTCAATCAGGATCTCGGCCGCCTTGCGCCCGCGGATGCGGCGGTGGTTGTGGAAGATCCACGGGTAGATGTTCTGCCCGACTTCCGGGTCGATGCAGTTGATGGTGATGGTGACGTGTTCGATGTTGTGCTTGGTGAGTTCGTCCACGTGGTCCGGCAGGGTGAGGCCGTTGGTGGAGACGCAGAGCTTGATGTCCGGCGCCTTGGCGGAGAGTTCGCGGAAGGTGGCGAAGGTGCGTTCCGGGTTGGCGAGCGGGTCGCCGGGACCGGCGATGCCGACCACGGTCATCTGCGGGATGGCGGCACCGACTGCCAGGCACTTTTTTACCGCCTGTTCCGGCGTCAGCAGTTCGGAGACGACACCGGGGCGCGACTCGTTGGAGCAGTCGTATTTGCGGTTGCAGTAGTTGCACTGGATGTTGCAGGCCGGTGCCACCGCCACGTGCATACGGGCGAAGTGGTGGTGAGCCTTTTCCGAATAGCAGGGGTGGTTTTCGATCTTGGCGCGGATATGCGCCGGCAGGTGCGTCATTTGATCCTGCGTACCGCCGCAACCGCCTGAGCTGCAGCCCCCGGAACCGCCCTGGACCACCTCGAACCGTGCCATGCGTTTTCTCCCCGACAGGTGTTTGGAGAGAGATTTAGCAAGGGGCGTGCCTGGTTGGAATGGCTTGTGTTTTCGGGGAGTTACGTGGGGCGGGGATGGCGTTTGTTGGGTTTGCGACAGGCGTTCGGCCGGGTGTTGGGTGGTTTGTGACAGCGGCTCGGATCGCTGCACCGCCCCAACCGCGGAAGATGCGGTTCGCGGGGCTCACCACATCCTGCACCTGATTTGCGTTTTTGTAGGGTGTGGTGAGGAACGAAACGCACCGATGCTTTGGCAGCGCCCCGATGATGCGGTTCGCAGGCTCACCACATCCTACGGAACCTGATATGCGTTTTGTGGGGTGTGGTGAGGAACGAACCGCACCGATGCATTGGCCGCACCCCGGATGATGCGGTTCGCAGGCTCGCCACATCCTACGGCAACTGGTTTGCTTTTTTGTAGGGTGTGGTGAGGGACGAACCGCACCGATGCATTGGCCGCGCACCGGATGATGCGGTTCGCGGCTCACCACATCCTACGTGGGATACGTGGCGGGGGCTTTCGCCCAGAACAGGGCCGCGCACCCGACCACCTCTACGCCGCTGGAGGGGAAGTGTTCGGCCAGGGCCTGTTGCAATCCATCGAGGTCGTCCTGACTGTTACCGAAAATGGATCGGTTGTTGTACACCGCCATCAACCGCTTGGCCACCCGCCCCCGCTGCACGCCGCCGGACAACAGCGTTGCGCCGAACAGCTTGCCGCCGGGATTGAGCACCGCTTTCGCATATTCGAAAACCGACGACTTGGAGGCCATGTCGCCGGGCAGGCAGTGCAGCAGGTAATTCATGCCGATCGAATCGAAGCCCCTGCCCCTGTACTCGAACGGTTCCGACACATTGCGCCAGAGGATCTCGGGGGTGAAGCGGCGGATCCGCTGGGATGCCCGGGCGAGGCTGCACGGGTTGATGTCCAGGAGGGCAACGCGGGGCGTATTCGAGGGAAAGCGGCAGCGGTCCAGAAAGAAGCCGGTACCGACGCCGATGTCGAGATGGTTATCCGTGACGTGTCGGTCGTAGTGCCCCAGCAAGCGGTCGGTCGGACAGCGCCAGACGAACCGGTTGGAGAGACCGAGCACGTACCAGTCGTAGATGCTCAGCGTAAAACGGTTGTAGATGGCCTGCCCCGGCGGCATGCCGGGTCGTCTACTACAGGAGGCTTCCATCGCACCAGTCAGTCCGAAACCGACTGATATCATCGAAGAAAGCCGGACCGGGATCAATGAGTGCAGCCGCAGATTGGAACCGGTCAAAATGCGAACCGTGCCTAACTTCGGTACACCCGCCCACCGCTCAAGATGCAAACCGGACGATGCAGGGGTATTTTAGGGCGACAGACAATTAACAAAAACCAAGAGCCCATGAGGCATTCTGTTCTCCCAATCACCCGCCTGTGTTCACGCTGGGTCGCGACCGTAGCCGCCCTGTTCCTGTACAGCAGCGCGCACGCCGACAGTTACGCCATCACACCCGAGCCCGACTGGGTGGTGCCGCAGAAGTGGGATGCATCCGCCGCGGTCCCGACCGACCAGATCAGCGATGGCGTCCACTACCTGCTGTACGACCACCAAATCCGCGCCACCACCAGCGAAGACCTGCGCTACCTGCGCGTGGCCCGGCGCGTGGTCAACCAGCAGGGCGTGCAGGATGTCGGCCAATTCAGCGTCGACTTCGATCCGAGTTACGAGCAGCTGCAACTGCACCACCTGCGGGTCTACCGCGATGGGGCCGTAATCGAGCAACTCACATCCGAAGGGATCACGCTGCTGCAGCGCGAGAGGGAACTGGAGTACCAGATCTACGACGGCACCATGAGCGCCACGGCCATTCTCAGGGATATCCGGGTGGGCGATGTCGTCGAGTACAGCTATACCATCGCGGGCCGCAACCCGATCTTCGACGGCCGCTTCTCCGCCAGCCTGCCGGCGCAGTGGTCAGTGCCGGTACACGACGTCCACTACCGTCTGCTATGGGACCCGGCACAGCCCCTGAACATCCGTCCCCACGGTACCGGACTGAAGCCGACCGTGACCGGGAGCAACGGACTCACCGAGTACGTCTGGCGCCTCTCCCGCACCGAGCCGCTGGTTCAAGACGACCAGACACCGGACTGGTATGACCCGTACCCGTGGGTCCAGCTGACGCAGTGGCAGGACTGGCGCGAAGTCGCCGAGTGGGGGCGCGGGCTCTATGGCGGGCTCACCTCGTCGGCGGCGCCGGTGGCGCGGGAGGCGGCGCGCATTGCGGCGCAGTACACGACCGACGCCGGGCGCGCCGTCGCCGCCCTGCGCTTCGTGCAGGACGAGATCCGCTACATGGGCATCGAGGTCGGCCCCGGCTCGCACCGGCCGCGCGACCCGGCCCTCGTGCTCGAACAGCGCTTCGGCGACTGCAAGGACAAGTCCCAGCTCCTGGTGGCGCTGCTGCACAACCTCGGCATCGAGGCACGGCCGGCGCTGGTCGACACCGAACGGCGCCACGCCATCGAAGACTATTGGCCCACCGCCCTGGCCTTCAACCACGTCATTGTGCAGATGACGGTCGACGGCAAGGACTACTGGGTCGATCCCACCAGCCAGTACCAACGCGGTGATCTTTCCCACCTGGCCCAGGCCGACTTCGGTGCCGGCCTGCTGCTGGCACAGGGCACCGACCGGCTGGTCGGCATGGGTTCGACCGCAACCCTTGATTTCCCGGTCAAGCACGTGCTGGAAACCTTCGATCTCACCGCCGGCATGAAGAACACGGTCGGCTTTACGGTCAAGACCCGCTATCGCGGCGCCATGGCCAACGGCATGCGCGCTTACCTCGCGCAAAGGAGCCTGCAACAGCTGGGCAAATCCTACACCGACTACTATGCCAAGCGGTTCGAGGGGATCGGGCTCCAGGCGCCGTTGCAGGTCGAGGACGACGAGGTCACCAACACCCTGGCGGTCATCGAAACCTACACGGTGCCGAAAATGGCCGTGGAAGATGGCGACGGCTATTCCGTCAGCTTCTTCCCTCAGGACCTCTACGACGAATTGATCGAACCGCCGGCCGGTCAGCGCACCATGCCCTGGGAACTGGACATGGCGAGCCACCGGGCCCACACCACGCGGGTGTTGTTGCCCGAGACCTGGAATATCACGCCGGACGACGTGGTGATCGACGGCAAGACGATCGGCTTCAGCAAGAAGGTCTACTACGACGACCTCACCCTGAGCATCCAGTACGACGTGCGGGCGCCGGTGAAATATGTCGAAGCCGCCGCCGTCGCCGAGCACGCGCGCCTGGTGGAGCAGATCGACGACAGCCTCGGCTACCAGCTCACCTGGAGTCCCGCGGCGAGTGCACCGACGACGGAGCCGCAGGTTTTCCAACTGGCACTCGTGCTGGGCGGTATCCTCGCGATCGGGATGGCCGTCCTGATCTACCACTGGGAGCCCGCCCAACCTCCCTTGCCGCCGGAAGAGCGCCATCCCGAATATCAGGGGATCGGCGGCTGGTTGTTCCTCTTCGCTTTCGGCATGGTCGTGGCCCCGTTTGCCAATGGTTTTCAGGGCTATCAGCTGGTGATGAATGCGCTCGATGCCGAAGCTATTGCGGGTGCGGCGGCGATGTCGAAATCGGCCCCGCTGTTCAACGCCCTGGTGATGGTCGAGCTGGTCGGCACGCTTTTCATCGTGGCGTTCAGCCTGCTGCTGACTACGCTGTTCTTCCAGCGCCGACACGCCTTCCCGTTCCTCTACCGCCGCTACGTGGTGGCCGTAATCGTCTATCTGGTGCTGGACCAGATGGCGACTGAGGCACTGCTGCCGGGAACGCTGGAGGCCGGCGATGCCGCTCAGACCGCGCGGGTGGTGATCATTTCGATGCTCTGGTTCTGGTATGTGTCGGTATCGAAGCGGGTTCGCTCGACCTTCGTCCGTCGTCGGAATGCACAGCGGCCCGCCGCGGCACCGCTGGCGGCACCCGGATTGAGCTGAACCCGCAGAGGCAGCCGCCAGGCCGGGAACCTCAAACCGCCAAAACGAACTCCACCTCGGCCACAATCGGCAGGTGGTCGGAGGCGATCCGCGCCAGCGGTGTACCGTGGACCACGACATTTCGCAGCTGCTGTCGGGGGCTGAACCAGATCCGGTCGAGGGCGAAAACGGGGAACGGTTTGGAGGGGAAACTGCGGGGGGCCGGCGGTCGGCCGAAGTGGCCGTGCAGCCAGCGCAGCGGACGGCCCCAGACAAACCACTCGTTGAAGTCACCGAGCAGCGCCACCGGTTCCCGCGGCTCGGCGGTGAGCAGCTTCAGCAGGCGCCGGATCTGAAAACGGCGCTCCAGCGGCCGCAGCCCGAGATGGGTGGCGATCACCAGCAGGGTGGCATCCTGCACCTCCAGATCGACGGCCAGCGCACCGCGCGGCTCCCGGTCGAACAGGCTCAAGTCGAGCCGCCGCACCGCCCGTACGCCGGTGCGGGTGAGCAAGGCGTTGCCGTAATGGACACCCCGGCGCTTGTGGGTCGGTCCCGCGATCACCCGGTAGCCGTCGCGATCGAGCTGCACCAGCAGGTCGTCGTCCCGCCCCGGCGCACTCTCCACCTCCTGCAGCGCGATCACATCGGCGTTCAACTCCGCCACGACCTGGCGGATCCGCTCCGGTGCGTGCTGTCCGTCGGTTCCGATGCCGCCGTGGATGTTGTAAGAGGCCATTCTCAGCAGCATCGCTCTTGCCTGTCGGTGGCGACCGCCCGCCTGCGCCCGCGCAGCCAGCGCCGCAACAGCAGACCACCCGCAATCAGCAGCAGCACCACGCCGGCCACCAGCAAAAAATTGATTGCGTCGGGCGAGCGGATGGCGGCGATCAGGCGGTCGATGAACAGGGCCATACCCAGGATGCCCGGGGCCATCCCGAGCAGTGTGCCGAGCATGAACTTGCCGAAGCGGATATGCGAGACGCCGGCCACCAGATTAACGACGGTGAAAGGGGCGACCGGAACCATCCGCACGGTGACGATGGCGAGCACGCCGCGGCGCGCCAGCCCCTGGCTCAGGCGGTTGAGGCGCGAACCGGCCAGTTGGCGGACGGCGTTGCGGCCGAGCAGATGGCCGAGTCCAAAGACGACGGCGGCACTCAGCAGTGACCCGGCGATGCCATAGAGAAAACCCCACAGGGAGCCGAACGTGATCACCGTCACCGCCACCAGGAAGGTTACCGGCACCACCAGCAGGCCGCCCAGCACATAGCCCCCGAGCACCAGCACCGGCGCATAGAGCGAGTTGCGCACACGCTCCATCATCGCCGTCATGGACTCGACGTCCAGCCATTCGCCCAGCGGCGTCCAGCGCCACGCCGCCGCCAGTGCCAGAAAGACCACCAGCGTGGCGGTGACGAAGACGATGCCGCGACGGGCCGTGCGGCGCTGTTCCTGGGGCACCACGCGTTCGGCCAATTGCTCGGGACTGACCGGCCGTTCCGGATCGATCAGATGTGAGCGCTCGATGAGTTCGGCCAAATCGGGGTCGACCTCCGCCTCGTCCTCCAGCGGTCGCAGGGTGCGGCCGTCGTCGGAAAAGGTGTCGACCGTCTCGACCAGCGAGCCGCTCAGGGCCACCGATTCGGCGATGGCCGCCGGTGCGACGCCGAGGTGTTCACCCAGCAAGCGGTCGCGCAGCCGGCGGATAGCCGCCTCCGCCTCCGGGTCGCCTTGGGCCTCGATACAGATATCGCATTCGGAGTCGAGCCCCATGGAACGGTTGCTCAGATTGGCCGATCCGAGCCGCACCAGTGCGTCATCGGCGATCATCAGCTTGCTGTGGACGCTCAGGTGCACCGGCGCCAGACCCGGGATATCGGGCCACATAATCCGCAGACGGCCGTGGTGATCGGCACTGCGGAGCAGGCGGACCAGGCGGCGCCGCAATACATCCATGGTGTTCTGCTCCAACCAGCCGCCGGTCTTGCGCGGTACCACGATCACGATCTCCGGTCCGTCGGGCTCGCGCAGGCGTGCGGCCAGGGCATCGCCGATCACCTTGGAGGTGAGGTACTGGTTTTCGATGTACAGACTGCGGCGGGCTGCGGCGATGCTGTCGAGGTAGAGACGCTCCACCTCGCGCACCTCGCGGCGGCCGCCATAGCGGGGTTCCGTGCGCGCGATCCCGACCCTGACCTGCCGCAGATCGGGCACCACACTCGCCGGCCACGGGTCGCCAACCGGCCCCGGCGGTTCGAGCCGTTCGCCGGTGGCACGGCGCCAGCGCTCCCGCGCCAGATCGCCGAGGGCCACCGCGGCGTCGCCGGAGACCAGGGCCTGTACATCGTGATAGGGCATGTAGCGATTGCCCAGGGCGTCACGGCGCCGGTCGTCGCCGGGGGCGTGATCGGCGGTATCCCAGCGCCATTTGCCGAGGTCCATGCCGCCCACAAAGGCGATGCGATCGTCGATCACCACGATCTTCTGGTGCTGGGAACCGCCGACCGGGTGGCGATCGTCAAGCCGGAAGTGCAGGCGCTGATGGGTCTTCCATCCGAGCCGGTAGACCGGCAACCACTCCCGATCCAGGGCATAGATCATGGCGAAGTCCCAGATCAGGAGGTAGGCCTCCAGATCGGGACGCTCCGAGACCACCTGGTTCAGAAACGGGCCGAGCGGACCGCCGTCGTCGTCGCCGTCGCGGATCAGTCGAAGGTTGCTGTCGATATCCCAGCCAAGAATGAAGATGCGGTGGCGAGCGTTGAGAACCGCTTCCCGGAAGGCGGCGAAGTAACGCTCCCCTTCGAGCAGGAAGGCGACGCGATCGGCCGCCTCGATGCGCCAACAGTTGAGGCCGGGCGTCAGGGTCCGATCCGCCGCCATCTGTGTGTCCCGCTGATGATGTCTACACGTTAGACAGCCGATTTCCCTTTTTCAAACGCCCATTTCAGGCCACCGGCAGGCGCTATAGTTACCCGTACGGACGGAGGGACCCGCCCGGAAATCCGCATCCACAGCGAGGGGTTATGGAGAACCCGCAGGCACCGCGCGGCGAATCGGAAAACCGAAACGTCTACTGGCGTTCGCTCGTCTGGATCCTGGTGGTCATGGTGGTCATATTCTTCTGGGTGGGCAGCCTGGAGGACGGTGGCCGCACCGAGGGGCTCGCGTACACCGAGTTCAAGCAGGCGGTGCGCGAGGGCCGCGTCGCCACCGTCACCATCGAAGGCCAGCAGATCAGCGGCCGTTACAGCGAGCCGTCGCAGGCGGCGCCACAGCCGGCGCCAGACGGCGGCGAAACGCTTCGGCCGTCGGCCACGGAAGCCACCCAGTTCTTCACCACCACCGTGCCAGCCGTGGACGACCCGGAGTTGCTGCCGCTGTTGGAACAGAACGGTGTGGTGGTGCGTGCCGAGACCACCGAGGCGCCCTGGTGGGGCACGCTGCTGGTCGGTTTGCTGCCCTGGATTTTGATCATCGCCCTGTTCTGGTGGGCGTGGCGCCGGATGCAGGAGCGCATGGCCGGCATGGGCGGCGGTGGCCGCGACGGCATGTTCGGTTTCGGCAAGTCCAAGGCGCAGCGGTTTCGTGAAGGCATGATGAACATCACCTTCGACGACGTCGCCGGACTGGAAAACGCCAAGAAGGATTTGCGCGAGATTGTCGAATACCTGCGCGAACCGGAACGCTACCGCCGCCTGGGCGCCAAGATCCCGCGCGGCATCCTGCTGATGGGGCCACCCGGCACCGGCAAGACCCTCATGGCCAAGGCGGTGGCGGGCGAGGCCGGTGTCCCTTTCTACAGCATCTCCGCTTCCGAATTCATCGAGATGTTCGTCGGCGTCGGCGCCGCCCGCGTGCGCGACATGTTCAAGGAGGCCAAGCGCGAAGCGCCGGCAATCATCTTCGTCGACGAACTCGACTCGGTCGGCCGCGCCCGCGGCACCGGACTCGGCGGCGGCCACGACGAACGGGAGCAGACACTGAACCAGATCCTCGCGGAGATGGATGGCTTTCAGCCCCACGAAACGGTGGTGGTGCTGGCCGCCACCAACCGGCCCGACGTGCTGGACCCGGCACTCATGCGCCCGGGCCGATTCGACCGCAAGGTCACCCTCGACCTGCCCCGGCGCGACGCCCGGCGCCGGGTGCTGGAGGTGCACACCCGCAAGGTGCCGCTGGCCAAGGATGTCGACCTCGACATCATCGCCCAGCGCACCGTCGGCTTTTCCGGTGCCGACCTGGAGAACCTGGTGAACGAGGCGGCGCTGCTGGCCGGCCGCGACAACCGCGACGATGTGGAGATGCACGCCTTCACCGTCGCCCGCGACAAGATCATCCTAGGCGCCGAGCGGGAGGACCTGCTGAAGGGCGAGGAGCGGGAACTGGTCGCCTACCATGAGGCGGGACACGCGGTGCTGGCCTGGGTACTGCCGCAGGCCGACCCCCTCGACAAGGTCACCATCATCCCGCGCGGGCGCGCCCTCGGCGCCACGGAACAGCTGCCCGAGGAGGAGCGCAACAACGTCAAAGAGAGCTATCTGCACGACCGCATCGCCGTGATGCTGGGCGGACGGGTGGCGGAAAAGCTGATCTTCGGCGAGGTCACCTCCGGCGCCGAGTCCGACCTCAAGCAGGCAACCCGGCTGGTGCGCCGCATGATCTCCCAGTGGGGCATGAGCGAGGTGATTGGGCCCGCCTCCTTCCCCCGCAGCGAAGACCACATCTTTCTCGGCCGTGAGATGAGTCAGCCGCCCGAGTTCAGCGAAAGCATTGCCAAGCTGATTGATGATGAAATTCGCAAAAAGCTGGAGGCCATTGAAAAACACGCCTTCGAGACACTGCAGAGCCACAAGTCGAAGCTCGAGGTTCTGGCCCACGCCCTGCTGGAGCGGGAGACCGTCGAGGCGTTCGAGGTCGAGCGCCTGTTTCAGAACGCCTGATCGCCCCCTGTAGGACGAACACCGACATCGACCGGCGCATGCGTCCGATTTCGGCGCGTGTTTGCGCCGTCTACATTTATCGAACCTATCATCCGACTGCCGACAATGGAACGGAGAAAACTGGTTCTGCTGGTGGATGACAATGCGGACGACAGGGAGCTCGCACGGGCTGCACTGCAAGAGACCCCATCACCCTGTCGCATGGTCACGGTCACCGACGGCATCGAAGCGGTCGACTACCTCCAGGCGCTGGATCCCGCATCGTTACCCGAACTGGTGCTGCTCGACCTCAACCTGCCGAAACTCAACGGCATCGAGGTGCTGACGCACTGGCGCGCCGATCCGGCGCTGCGATTCGTACCCGTGGTAGTCCTCTCCACCTCGTCCGAGGAGGCGGATCTGGAGCAGGCCTATAAAGCCGGCGCCAACGGCTACGTGGTCAAACCGCTCCAGTTCGATCGATTCGTCGATACGCTCGCCCAGGTATGCCGGTATTGGCTGACGTTGAATCAACCCGCGGTGGAACGAACGTAGGATGGGCAAAGCGCAGCGTGCCCATCACCGCCGTATCGATGGGCACGTCGCTTCGCTCCTTTGCCCATCCTACATGGCTGACGTTGAATCGTAGGGTGTGGTGACGACTGCATGGATGCAGGAGATAGAGCAACGCAGGGAGCAGTTGCCGAGGAACGAACCGCACCATCGAGCGCAACGAACGTAGGATGGGCAAAGCGCAGCGTGCCCATCACCGCCGCATCGATGGGCACGTCGCTTCGCTCCTTTGCCCATCCTACATGGCTGACGTTGAATCGTAGGGTGTGGTGACGACTGCATGGATGCAGGAGATAGAGCAACGCAGGGAGCAGTTGCCGAGGAACGAACCGCACAGATGGCCGGAAGCTCCGCGGAAGATGCGGTTCGCGGGCTCACCACATCCTACGGGGCCAGCAGCTTCAACAACCGCTCCAGCGGCTGCGCGTTCAATACGTCCCCCTTTTCGATCCAGCCGCGGCGTGCCTGACCGATGCCGAGTCGCAGGTTGTCGAGGTCGGCGGTGCTGTGGGCATCGGTCGAGATGGCCACCATCGCACCGCTCTCCTTGGCCAGCATGCAGGCGGTATCGGTGAGGTCGAGTCGCCACGGCTGGGCATTGACCTCCAGGAAGCGGCCGCGCTCGGCCGCCCCTTCGATGACCCGTTCCAGATCGATATCGTAGGGTTCACGCTTGTTCAGCAGCCGGCCGCTGGGGTGGCCGAAGATGCGGAAATGGGGGTTGTCCATGGCGCGTAGGATCCGTTCGGTCTGCTTGCTCCTTTCCAGGCCGAAGCGGGAGTGAATGGAGCAGACGGTGACATCGAGCTCCGCCAGCACGTCATCGGGCAGGTCCAACCGGCCGTCCTCGAGGATGTCCACCTCGACTCCCTTCAGGATCCGGATGTCGTCGTACTTCTGCTGCAGCGTATCGATCACCTGCAGCTGCTCGCGCAAGCGGCGTGCGTCCATGCCGTTGGCGATGGCCACGGCCTTGGAGTGGTCGGTGATGGCCAGGTACTCGTAGCCCCGATCCCGGGCCGCCTGCACCATCGCCTCCAGGCTGCTGCGGCCGTCGGTGTCCGTGGTATGCACGTGCAGATCGCCGCGGATGTCGCGCATCTGCACCAGGATCGGCAGGTTCCCGTCGCGGGCCGCTTCGATCTCCCCCCGATCCTCGCGCAGCTCCGGTTCGATGAAGGGGAGCCCCACGGCGGCGAACACCTCCCGCTCCGTACGTCCTCCGACCCGTCGCTCGCCGCGAAACACGCCGTATTCGTTGATCTTGAGACCGCGACCAATGCCGAGTTTGCGGATGGCGATGTTGTGCGCCTTGGAGCCGGTGAAGTAGTGCAGCGCGGCACCGTAGCTCGACTCCGGCACCACCCGCAGGTCAACCTGGAGGCCGCTTTCCAACCGTACCGAAGAGCGGGTCTCCCCCCGCGACATCACCGACCGCACCGATTCGAAACGGGCGAAGTGATCCATGATCGGCACACCGGGCCGACAGGTGACCAACACATCCAAATCGCCCACGGTTTCCCGCCGGCGGCGGAAGCTGCCAGCGATGCGCACCTGGCCGACGCCGTCCAGCGTCGCGAGATAGCGCTCCAGGGCCAGGGCCACACCCTCGACCTCGCCGATGCCGAGTCGCCCCTGGCTGGCCCGCAGGCGCTTCAGGCCTTCGCGGATGTTCAGTTCGGTCTTCGGCCCGAATCCCGGCAGTTCGCGGATGCGGCCCTTGTCGAGGGCGTTTTCCAGGTCGTACAGGTTGTGAATGTCGAGCCTTTCGTAAAGGACTCGCACCCGTTTCGGCCCAAGCCCTTCGATATGGGTCAGTTCGCTGAGCGCTTCCGGAACCCGCTGTTCGACCTCCTCCAGCAGCGGCAGGCGTCCGGTCTCCGCCACGGTGCGGATCTTGTCCGCCAGGTCACGTCCGATACCGGGGTATTCGCTGAGATTGCGCCCCTCCCTGACCAGGGTCGCCACATTCTGCGAGAGGCTTTCGATCACCCGCGCCGCGTTGCGATAGGCCCGCACCCGAAACGGGTTCGCGCCTTCGATCTCCAGCAGATCGGCCAGGGTGTCGAAGGTACGGGCGATGCTGTGGTTGTCCTGCATACGTCAGCTACACGCAGACGGTGACGTGGGGCGCCGGGCTGCGCACCGAGACGTGGGGCGAGCGCGCCGCTACCGCATCGCGCAGGATCAGGAGTTCCGAAAGCTGGTCGATCTCGGCGATCCGCTCCAGCAGTTCGATGCCGCCCTCCTCGTCGACCTGCTCCAGTTGGGTCTCCCAGCTGTGGGGGTGCAGGTGGGTGAACACCGCATGGTGAAATTCCGCCGGCAGCTCCAGCTCCACACAGCCGAATTCGTTCAGGAGGCGCAGCGCCTGCTCCAGCGACACCTGCCCGCCCCAGGTCAAACGCAGCTTCGGGTCACGTACTTTCATCGCTCACAGCCCCTTGTCCACCCTGTCCAGGGCGATCCGGTACAGCTCGGCCCGCTCGCGCCGTCCCTCCTGCTCGCTCTGCGCCTTGTACATCTGCAACAAGCGACGGACCTTGCGCAGGTAGTGCCACGTTCCGGGATACGGGGTCAGCAACCGTTCGCAAAGCGGGAGGAATACGAAGAGAAAAACCGCGAAGCCGCCGAGGATCCAGGGCCAGCGCAGCAGGGTCATGCCGTAGGCCAGGCCCAGCAACACCAGCAGGTTCTCCAGGGCCCCGTAGCGTACGAACCAGGGCTGCGGGAGGTGTAGGTGAACCCCTGACGGCATCTCCGGGTCGAGTCGGCGTTTGACCAGCGCCACGGTCTCCCGCAGGTGCCGTGCGTAGCCACTGAACCACGCCACGGCGAACCAGTAGATGAGATAGATCGCCACCGCCCCGGCAGCGGCACCTGTGGACGTCGGCTCCACCGCGATTCCCCGTCTGTCGTTCGGTCCTCCCCCAAGGATAAGTCACCGCGTGCCGCGCTGCCCGGGCGCCTATACTTCCGGGCATCGGCAGCAACCTCGGAGCGACGCCATGTTCGGCAAGCGAGTGAGGCTGTTCACGCTTCTCGGGTTCGAGGTGCGCGTGGATTTAAGCTGGCTGCTTCTCGGCGTTCTCATCGTCTGGTCACTGGCCGTCGGCCTGTTCCCCTATGCCTTCCCCGGTCTCGGCACGACCCAATACTGGGTCATGGGGTTCCTCGGCCTGCTGGGTCTGGCCTTTTCCATCGTGGTGCACGAGTTCTGTCATGCGCTGGTGGCACGGCGTTACGGCATGCCTATCAGTGGGATCACCTTGTTTATCTTCGGCGGTGTCGCCGAGATGGAAGAGGAGCCGCCGACGGCCAAATCCGAATTCCTGATGGCCATCGCCGGGCCGCTGGCCTCAGTCGTGCTGGCCTTTCTGTTCTACCAACTCTGGTCGGTACGGGGGTTCTGGGCGTCGGGTGTCGGGCTGGCGGGCGTGGTGCTCTATCTCGGTTATCTGAACATGCTGCTCGCCGTCTTCAACATGCTGCCCGCCTTTCCGCTCGACGGCGGCCGGGTGCTGCGGTCGATTCTGTGGGGCCTGCGCGGCGACCTGCACTGGGCCACGCGCTGGGCCTCGAGCATCGGTGCCGGCTTCGGCTGGGCGTTGATCGGCATCGGCATCTGGTCGGTGTTCGCTAACAACCTGATCGGCGGGCTGTGGTGGGTGCTCATCGGGTTCTTTCTGCGCACAGCGGCCCGCACCTCCTATCGGCAGCTGTTGCTGCGGGACAAGCTGCGCGATGTGCCGGTTAGCTACGTGATGGATGCACGGCCGGTCTCGGCGGCACCGTCCGATACCCTCGACCAGCTGATGCAGGGCCTGGCCGGTTCGCGGGGACAACCGCTGGTGCCGGTGGTCGAAGGCGGCCAACTGGTGGGATGCGTGGAGGCCGATCGCCTACGCCGTCTGCCTCGCGACGAGTGGGGACGACACCAGGTCAGTGAATACGCCGCCGCCTGCCCGACCGACCCGTCGGTCACCCCGGAGAGCACCGCCGACCACGCCTTCTCGTCGATGGCACGCCGCGGTATGCCCCTGCTGGTAATCACCGTCGGCGGCAGGTTCGAGGGCCTGCTGGCACTGACCGATGTCATGCGGGTGGCGGGCCAGGGCCAGCAGCGCTACTGGAAAGCGTGAGAGCTTTTCGCACGCATGATTCAACAGGATTAACAGGATTTTTCAGGATTAACAGGAAAAGGACTTTGACTGTTGAAAACACCAAAGACCTCTACTCGAACAGGCTCGCATGGGGTTTTCGCATTAATCATCCTGTCCATCCTGAAAAATCCTGTTAATCCTGTTGAATAAGGAAGTCGACGGCATCTCACGCGTAATGCCTCACGGTCTCAAATAATGGAGGTGCGGCCATGGCCGATGCCAACGCCTATACACTCCCCCTCGCGGGCCTGCGCAACAGCGACACCGCCATCGTCGGCGGCAAGAACGCCTCGCTCGGTGAAATGCTCGGGCAGTTGCGGTCAGCCGGCATCGCCGTCCCCGATGGCTTCGCCACCACCGCGCACGCCTATCGCGAATTCATCGAGGCGAACGAACTGGAGCCGCGCATCCGCAGCGCCATCGGGCAGCTGGAACGCGGAGCGGCCTCCCTCGCCCAAATCGGCGAGGCGATCCGGCAGATGATGCTCGAGGGCGAGTTCCCCCAGGCGCTGGCGGACGCAATCTGCCGCGACTATGCCCGGCTGGACGACGGCAACGCCTCGGTGGCCGTGCGCAGCAGCGCCACCGCCGAAGACCTGCCGGAGGCGAGCTTCGCCGGTCAGCAGGAGAGCTTTCTCAATGTACGCGGTGAGGCGGCGCTGCTGGACGCCTGTCGCCGCTGCTACGCCTCGCTGTTTACGGACCGTGCGATCAGCTATCGGAAAAATCAGGGATTCGATCACTTGGAGGTGGCCCTCTCCATTGGCATTCAGCGCATGGTGCGCACCGACCTGGCCGGTGCAGGGGTCATGTTTTCCATCGATACCGAAAGCGGCTTTCCCCGCGCCGTGCTCATCAATGCCGCCTGGGGCCTCGGTGAACTGGTGGTGCAGGGGGCGGTCGACCCCGACGAGTACCGCGTGTTCAAACCGTTCCTCGATCAAGAGGCCCTCACCCCCATCATCGAGCGCCGAGTGGGTGGGAAGCGGGCCAAGATGGTCTTCGACGACCCGGTGCGCCAGGTGGAGACCGACCCCGACGAACAGCGGCGCTTCGTCCTGGACGAGGGCGAGGTGCTGACCCTGGCCCGCTGGGCGGTGGCCATCGAACGCCACTACGGCCGGCCCATGGATATCGAATGGGCCAAGGACGGAGAGACCGGCCAGCTCTGGGTGGTACAGGCCCGCCCGGAGACGGTGCAGGCGCAGCGCGGCGGCCAGAAGCTGCAGAGCTACGCCCTGAAGTCCAAAGGGCCGCTGCTGGTCACGGGCTTGAGCGTCGGCGACGCCGTGGCCGTCGGCGAGGTCTGCAAGCTCGACAGCGTCGCCGACATCGACAACTTCCGGGAGGGCCATGTACTGGTCACCGCCCGCACCGATCCGGACTGGGTGCCGATCATGAAAAAGGCCGCGGCGATCGTTACCGACCACGGCGGCCGCACCTCCCATGCCGCCATCGTCAGCCGCGAACTGGGGGTGCCGGCAGTGGTCGGCGCCGGTAACGCCACGGCCGTTTTGCAGTCCGGGCAGGTCGTTACCGTCTCCTGCGCCGAGGGTGATCAGGGCTTCATCTACGAGGGCCGCGCCGAGGTCGAGACGCAGGACCTCGACCTCAAGTCGGTGCCCTCGACCCGTACCCAGGTGATGCTCAACCTGGCCAATCCGGCTGCGGCCATGCAGTGGTGGCGGCTACCGGCCGACGGGGTCGGGCTGGCGCGCATGGAGTTCATCATCAACAACGCGATCAAGGTCCACCCCATGGCACTGCTGCACCCGGAGCAGGTCGATGAGGCATCGCGACGGGCGATCGCCGAACTGACCGCCGCCTACGAGGAGCCGACCGAGTTCTTCATCGATCGGCTGGCCCAGGGCGTCGCCACCATCGCCGCCTCTCGCTACCCCGATCCGGTGATCGTGCGCATGAGCGACTTCAAGACCAACGAGTACGCCGACCTGCTCGGCGGCCGTGGCTTTGAGCCGCACGAGGAGAACCCCATGCTCGGCTGGCGCGGTGCCAGCCGCTACTACGACGACGGCTACCGGGACGGGTTCGCCCTCGAGTGCCGTGCCATCGCCCGGGCACGCGAGCGCATCGGCATGCGCAATATCGTGGTGATGATCCCATTCTGCCGCACCCCGAAGGAGGCCGATCGGGTGCTGGAGGTGATGGCCGCCAACGGCCTGGTGCGCGGCGAGAACGGGCTGGCGGTCTATGTCATGTGCGAGGTGCCGTCCAACGTAATCCTGGCCGAGCAGTTCGCCGAGCGCTTCGACGGTTTCTCCATCGGCAGCAACGACCTGACCCAACTGACCCTCGGCATCGACCGCGACTCCGACCGGCTGGCGCATTTGTTCAACGAGGAGGACGAGGCGGTCACTACCCTGATCCGCCAAGTGATCAGCCGCGCCCACACCAAGCAGACCAAGGTGGGCCTGTGCGGTCAGGCCCCAAGCGACCGGCCAAATTTCGCCCGCTTTTTGGTTGAGGCAGGCATCGACTCCATTTCGGTCAACCCCGACAGCTTCATCGCTGTGAAGCAGACCGTTGCCGACGCCGAACGCCGCAACTCGTAGGATGGGCAAAGCGCAGCATGCCAATCAATGTTCCAGGCAGATGATGGGCACGTCGCTGCGCTCCTTTGCCCATCCTACCCGGGCCTATCGAGAAATATGGCTTTGTTCACACTCCTTAGAGACTGTTAGGAGAAAACACAAACGACGTGAAGCCGCTCACGCCATGAACTCGCATCGATGATTACAGTCGTAACTTAGGTGAATTCTTGTACGAAGGGAGAAAAGCCATGGGACACACAGCCATCGAAGCAGGCCCCACATTCCTCGACGACGTGGTCGAAACCCTGTTGGAGGGTTGGTCCGGACTGCGCCTTTATCTGCAACAGCGCCGTGCCGGTTCGCCGGCAGACCCGGTGATGGAGACGCTGCTTTCGGAGCTGCTGCGCGTCAACCTGAACAGTTCGGTGGACGTTCGCCAGCTGATGGCTCAGCTGACGAGCAGCAAGCGCCAACCGAACTGACCGGCCCAAACCGTACCTCCACCCGCAGACCACCCAGCCCGGAACGATCGAACACCACCTCTGCCCCATAGCTGTCGGCGATCTCCTTGACGATGGCCAGTCCCAGCCCGTGCCCGGGAACCCCTTCGTCGATACGTACCCCGCGTTCGGTCAGGTGCGCCAGCTCCTCGTCCGGGCAACCGGGACCATCGTCCTCGACCACCAGATGATCCGGCCGCACCTCACAGCGCACCCGGCTTTGCGCCCACTTGCAGGCGTTGTCGAGCAGGTTGCCGAGCAGCTCCAGCATGTCGTCACGATCGAACGGCAGCTCCAGTGCCGGGTCGGCCGCCCACTCGATACGCAGCGGCTTTTGGTGATAGACCCGGTGCAGCAGCCGCTCCATCACCGGCAACTCCCGCTGCGGGCGAAAGCGCTGTCCCGGCGCCGCGGTGCCGGCGATACGGGCCCGCTGCAGCTCGTGATCGATGATCTCGCGGATGCGGGCCACCGAGTCGACAATCCCCGGTGGCTGCTCTTCCGCGGCACGCGCAATGACTCCCAGCGGTGCTTTCAGGGCGTGTGCCAGATTGCCGACCGCGTTGCGCGAGCGCTGCAGCCGACGCCCCATCACTCCCAGCAACCGGTTCACTTCGGCCACCAGCGGCCGTACCTCCGCCGGCACCGACTCCGGCAGCTCGGCGATTTCGCCCCGTTCGAGTCGTCCCACCGCCGCCGTGACCCGGTCCAGGGGGCGGAAACCCCGTCGCACCACCAGCCGTTGCAGCGCAATGAGCGCCATCAGGGTGAGCACGGTAGCCACCGCGAAAGCGATATCGAAGCGCCGCAGACTGGCGCTGACCGTGGAGATATCCTCGGCCACCAGCAGGGTGAGCGCGTGCCCCTGTTTTTCGAAACCGGCCGTTCTCAACAACAGCGTCTGCCCGGCGAATCTGTCCAGCCGTCCCACGTCGACGGCGCCCGGCGGCAGCTGCCGCACCGGCAGTGCCTCGTCCCACAGGGAGCGGGATCGCAAGGTCTGTCCCGCGGCGAGTACCGTGTAGTAGTGGCCCGAGAAGACCCGCCGATAGATGCCGTCGACACGGTCCGATTCCAGTACCGGCACCTCATCGACGAAGGTCAGTGCCGCCAGGACGGTTTCGGCATCGTGTTCCAGCCGTGCCGCGATGAAGTCCTCCGTCAACGCGTTGATGGTGGCGTTGCCGACCGCCCACAAAAGGCCGAACGACAACACCAGGCTGAGTGACAACGCCACCGCCAGGCGGCGCTCCAGCGAATTCATCGACGCCCGGCTCCGAACACGTAACCCTGCCCGCGACGGGTCTCGATCACATCACGTCCCAGCTTCTGCCGCAGGCGATTGACGTAGACCTCGATGACATTGCTGTCGCGGTCCTCGTCGGCCTCGTAGACGTGTTCGGTGAGCCGGCCCTTGGAGAGCACCTTGCCCGGATGCAGCATGAAATAGCGCAACAGCCGGAACTCGGTCGCGGTGAGCAAAATGCGTTCACCATCGGCCACTATTGCCTCCTGGCGCTCCTCGTCCAGGCGCACGGCCGCCACCTCCAGCGGTTCGCCCGCGCGACCGACGCTGCGCCTGACCAGGGCGTCGACCCGCGCCATCAACTCGGGCGTGTGAAAGGGTTTGCCCAGATAGTCGTCGGCGCCGGCGCGCAGGCCGTCGACACGCTCCGGCCAGGAGTCGCGGGCCGTCAGGATCAAAACCGGGACCCGGTTGCCGGCGTTGCGCCAGTGGCGCAGCACCTCCAGCCCGGAGCGCCGCGGCAGCCCCAGATCGAGGATCACGATGTCGTAGGGATTGACGCCGCCGAGGTGCTCGGCATCTTCGCCGTTGTCGGTGAGGTCGACGGCGAACCCGGCGGCGACCAGCTCCTCCTTCAGGTCGGCAGCCAGCTCAAGATCGTCCTCGACCACCAGGGCCCTCATGATGCGTCCTCGCGCCGGACATCACTGCGCTTGTGGGAGGGCCGTATCCCATTCGGGGCAAAAAAGCCCTGGCCCGATTCGGCGCCGAGGCTTTCAATCCTCCTGTTCATGCTCCAGCAGCTCCCCGGTTCGCGCATCGTACTTGAGCTCCCAGACCCGCCCTTCCGCGTCCAGGATCTCGATCTCGTAAATCAGGCCGTGCCGTTTCTCCTCCAGTTCCACCTCCAGTACCCGGCCGGGGCGCTCCGTGCGCACCTGCTCCAGCAGGCTCTCCAGGGGCAGGATCTGCCCCTCGTCCACCAGTCGACGGGCCCGGTCGTGCTCGGGCTCCGCCAGCGCGGCGGTCGCTGCGAAGGCCACCGCCGCGGCGGCTGTCAGATACTTCAGTCTTCCCACCGTCCTACACCCGGGATCCGCACTGCGTGCTCATTGAAGTTGCCGTCGGCCGCGCCGCGATGACAGGCGGTACAGTTGCTGAACGAGCGCACCTCCGGATTGCCCTGCACGAACCGGGACGGCACTTCGTCGTGTTTGCGCACGAAGTAGCGGGTCTCGGTGATCCGCAAAGGCGCATTCCCCGGCGCCACCGAGGCGGCGAAACCGGCCGCGCGTCCGTAGCCGTCACGGTCGGCGGCGTTCTCCACCAGGTAGCGGGTGAGCGCCTCGCGGGCGGCATCGTCCAGCTCGGCATTTTCCCCGAAATGGTCGGCCAGATTGCCCATCATTGACTCCCAGGAGCGGGCCGGCAGCAGCGCCGGCTGGTAGGCGAAATGGCAGGCGCCACATTCGCTGTCGTACTGTTCGTTGCGCACCGGCCGCACGTCCGGGTTGTCGCGCCAGCCGAACCAGCCGCTGCGATGCCCCTCGCGCTCGTGTTCGCGCTCCCAGCCGTCACCCAGCACCACCCCGGTGCCGGCGGCGAGCAGCGCCAGCCCCACGACCCCGATTCCGATTGTCTTTTTGTTCATTTTACGCCCCTCACTGTATCCGAATGAAGGCGACAAAGTCGCCCTTTTCCTGCGGTGAACACTCACGGCCGTAGGTCCATTTGCAGTTGCGCAGGAACCACTTCTCGACCTCCTTGCGCTCGACCAGCCGCTGGGGGTTGACCGACGGTGCCAGCGGCTCGATGGCGCGCCCGGTGCGGATGTGTTTACCGGGCTGCCGCAGGTCGCTGCCGTGGCACGCGGCGCAGCTGCGTGCCTGGCCATTGGCCATCACCTCCCGGCTCCAGCGGGCCGCACCGGCCTCGGCATCGAACGCTTCGGCACCGACCGCGCGGTACTCGTCCTGCAGCTGGTCGGCCAGTTCGACGGCGCTCACCGCGCCGGCCGACAGAAACAGGGCGGCCCCGATTATCGCTATTCGTTTTTGCATGATTATTCTCCCGACGGCTTGCGTTTGTTGCCGGTCACCATGGACCAGACCAGATTCTCCCGGTGCTGCAGGCTGGCCACGGCCACACCGGCCAGGTGCAGGAACACCATCAGCAGAGTCAGGTTGGCGAATACCTCGTGGGTCTCCTCCAGAAATTCGCCACCATCGTGCCCCAGCCCTGCGGTCAGGCCGGCCAGCGGTCCGGCGAACTCCTGGGCGCCGTAGGTGGCCAGACCGGTGATACCGGTCAGCACCACCAGCGCCAGCAGGGCCAGAACCATCGCGCCGCCCGCCGGGTTGTGCCCGACATAATGGGGGGCGCGGAAGCTCACCACGTCCCGCAGGTAGGTGAACACTTCACGCGGTGGCCGCACGAAATCCGAAAAGCGGGCGTGGCGGGTTCCGACCATTCCCCAGATGAGGCGAAAGGCGATCAGAGCCAATGCCGTGTAGCCGGCCAGCACGTGCAGATCGAGCCAGTGGTCCTCAACCACGTAGGCAACAAGAAAACTGCCGGCCAGTCCCCAGTGAAACAAACGGACGGCCGGATCCCAGACCCTGACCTGCTGATGGCTGTTCATGATGTGTGTGCTCCGCTACAAGTGATGGTGAAGACCTTAGCGAAGCGACCTGAATTGAAGCTGAAGAGGCGTAAAAGGGGGCAAACTTGCAGCGGCTGATTGAACAGGATTAACAGGATTTCTCAGGATGGACAGGATTTTTGCTTTGTGGCTAATTCCAGTTTTGTCAGAGTTGCCGACAGCTCCCGCAGAGCCTTGAGGATGGCATTCAGGATTTGACAGGAAAACACGTTCTTGCTGTGGGTTGAGAACGCTTCGCCTTTAATCATCCTTTATCCTGTTAATCCTGAAAAATCCTGTCAATCCTGTTCTATTGGTGCCCCGCATGACCATCACGGATTCACCGGCAGCCGCTTGGGCCAGGTGAAGCGGAAGATCGCGCCCTGCCCCGGGCTGGATTCGACCCAGATGCGGCCTCCGACCGACTCGACCACTTTCTTCACGATGGCGAGCCCGATGCCGGTGCTGCCGCCTTCATCGCGGGCCTTGAGTGTCTGGAACACCTGGAAAATTCGATCCTGGTACTCGGGTGCGATACCGGGGCCGTCGTCGGCCACTTCGAACTGATACCAGTCTCCCTTCTCCACCCAGCCGACACGGACCGTGCCGTCGGGACGGTCATGGTGCTTCACGGCGTTCCCGAGCAGGTTGCCGAACACCTGGGCAAGGTGAACCCGGTCGGTCTCCAGTTGCGGCATGTCGGCCGCGATCTGGATGGAGAAGCGGGGCGGGACCTCGAGCATGGCCACGATGTCGGCGACCATTTGATGGGTATCGACAGGTTCCGGCTCGGCGCATACCCGGCCCGCCCGCGACAAGGCCAATAGGGCCTCGATGAACTCGTCCATGCGTTCGACCCGCGAGCGGAGCAGCGCCAAATGCTCCCGATCCTCGCCGCCGATGCGGTCGGCAAGGTCTTCCTCCAGCCATGTAGACAGGTTCGACACGGCACGCAGGGGCGCCTTGAGATCGTGCGAGACCACATAGACGAACTGCTCCAGTTCACGATTGACCCGTTCCAGCTCCGCCGCCTTCTGCTGGACGGCCAGGCCCCGATCCTCCACCTGATCAACCATGGTCCGGAACGAATGGGCCAACAGCCCGACTTCATGTCCGGCGCTCACCGGCAGACTGACATCGAAGTCGCCGGCGGCGACACTCTCGGCGGCATGGGTCAGCTCCTGAATGGGCCGGGTGAGCCGGCGCGCAAAGACCACTGCGGCAACGGCGGCAGCGGCCACCAGAATCACCGACACCACCGCACTGAAACGACCGACCTCGATGGAGGGGGCCAGCAGTTCATGGTAGGAGGCGGCAAGGGCCAGCCCAATGAAATACTCAGGCTGCTCCGGCGTCACCTCCACCTTGAGGAAATGAAGGACACTGCCGTCCTCCTCGGTCTCACGAACCACGGTCGAGACGGTGGTGTCACCGGGGAGAAATAGCGGGGCCAGGTCCGGATAGCCGTCCTGGATACGGTACTGCCGACCGAACTCGAAACCGAACCGTTGGAGCGGGTCGGGGTGGTAGAGATAATCGCCTTCGCTGTTGGTGACAAACAGGTGAATGTCGGCGAGCTGCGGTTCCCGCTCCAGAATCGCGCCCATCGCTGCGTCGAAATCCAGGCTGACCACAACCACGCCGAACAGCTCATTATCCACATGGACAGGCGTGAACGAGCGGATGACCGGTTGGTGGGGGCGCTCGGCCCGCCCATCCTCCCGGGCGAATGCGACTTGCGAGAGATGCACGGCACCGGGCAGCAACTCCAACCCCTGCCGGAAGGCCGAACCGCCCTCATTCTTCCGCAGGGCCGTGTCCGGCATGACCGCTATCTCGCCCATTCGGCGCTGCACATCGACCAGCTCCCGCCCGTCGCGGTGAATGAGCTGGATCTTGAAATAGGTGGGCTTGCTGCGCAGCGTCTCGACGAAAATGCTGGCGATACGCAGCTCCGCCACCTCATCGGTTACGGTCGTCGTGTCCTCGCCGCCGCCACGCTCCGCGCGGGCCAGTGCCGCGACCGGGGGCATGTTGCCCATGAGCTGGGTGTCCCGGCGCAGCACGTCGAAGCGGGTCTGGAGGCGTACGGCAACGAGATCGGCAATATCGCCGAGATTCTCGATCTCCTCCTGCACCAGCAGGCGGTTGACCCCGGAATAGACCACGGCGCCGACCACCGATGCGGTGATCGTCACCAGCAAGACGGCAAAAAGCGCAATCCGAGGACCGATTCCGAGGCGAAAACCGGAACGTAACCGTCTGGACCGGCTTGTCTGCTCACCGGAGTTCATAATCCGGAGCTCTTGTAAGCGAGGTCACTTGAGAACATCGTTTCGTGCCTGACAAGAGTCCCTGCCGTCGCGGCTGGCGCCGGCTACGCTAAAGAGTGTAGTTTTACGGCTACTTGCCGTCTGTCTGCCCACGCCCGCCCTCTACGCCCGATGCGACCACACGGATTTGTGCTCTGCCTGTTGCTGCTCGCAGTCGTTGCTCCGACAACGGCGGCGGAGCTCCGCGTCTCAGTGCAGGGGATTGAGGGCGAGATGCACGACACCGTGCGCTCCCGCCTCTCCCTGGTCAGCGAGCAGGGGCACCCACTGCTGACTCCCGAGCGCATCAAGCTGCTGAACGCCCGGGCACCACGCGAGATCCGGGAGGCCTTGCAACCGTTCGGCTACTACAACGTCCGGGTCAGTGCCGATCTCTCCCGACAGGAGGGGGTCTGGCAGGCCACTTACGTCGTCACGCCGGGGGCACCGGTCACGATCGATCAGGTCGATCTCGCCATCCGCGGCGAGGGCGCCGATGACGAGGCGTTCGTCGACTGGCGTAACCGCTTTCCCCTGCAGGCCGGCGAGGTGCTCCGGCACGCCCCCTACGAGGAGGCGAAGGCGGAACTGCTGCGCATCGCCCGCAACCGCGGCTACTTCGATGCCCTGCTCCGCGAACATCGGATTGCCGTGGACCCGAACCGCAACCGGGCGGCCGTGACCCTCCTCCTCGACAGCGGCCCCCGCTACCAGTTCGGGACCGTCTCCTTTCCGGAGGCGATCCCGCTTCGAGAGTCGCTGCTGGAGCGCTATCGGCCATTCGAACCGGGCGATCCGTTCGACAGCGACCTGCTGCTGGCGTTGCAGCGCCGCCTTGCCGATAGCGACTATTTCGAACGGGTCATCGTCGAGCCGCGACCGGAAGCCGCACGGGAACAGCGTGTCCCCGTCGAGGTCGATGCGGAGATGCAGGAGCGTACCCGTTATACCCTGGGTCTCGGTTACGGGACCGATACCGGCCCGCGCACCACCGTGGGTGTGGAACGGCGGTGGGTCAATACCCGTGGCCACCGTTTCGGCAGTGAACTGACCGTATCGGAGATCCTGACCGAAGCGACATTCCGCTACCGGATTCCGCTGGACGAACCCTCCACCGACTTCCTCGGTTTCACCGGCGACTGGACCGATGAGGAGACGGACACCACCTCGCGTGAAACCAGTCTGGTCGGGGTCTCCATGACCCACCTGACGGGTGGGTGGCTGCGTACCCTGGCGTTGAATTACGAGGAGGAGTCGTTCCAGGTCGCCAGCACCGACGAACGCTCGCGCATGCTGGTCCCCGGCATCGGTTTCCAGCGGGTGGTCGCGTCCGACCGACTGCTACCGCGGCACGGCTGGCGGCTGGCGCTTTCGCTCAAGGGGGCGTCCGAGGCGATGCTCTCTTCGACCGACATGCTGCAGGGACTGTTGCGCTTCAAGCACGTCACCACCGCCAATGGCGGGCGCCTCATCACCCGCGTGCAGGCCGGCGCCACCAAAACCTCCGACTTCAGCCAACTGCCGGTTTCGCTGCGTTTCTTCGCCGGCGGCGACGAGAGTGTGCGCGGTTATCCCTACCAATCGCTGGGACCGCTGGAAAACGGACAGGTGGTCGGCGGCAAGCATCTGTTGGTCGGCAGCGTGGAATACGACTACTTCTGGGGAAACTGGGGAGCAGCGGTTTTTGTCGACCAGGGCAATGCCTTCAACTCCACCTCCGATTTCGAGCTGGCACAGGGAACCGGCTTCGGTGTCCGCTACAAACTGCCGTTCGGACTGATCCGCGCGGACCTGGCCCGGGCGATCACCGACCCGGAGCGCTCCTGGCGTCTGCACCTGACCATCGGGCCCGAACTGTGAAGCGCCACCGCCTCGCAGTCGCCGTTATTACCCTGGCGCTGCTGCTGTCGGCCGCAGCGGCTTGGTTGTTGGGTACCGAAGCCGGTCTGCGCTGGGCGTGGCACCAGGCCAGCACCGCCACCGATGAGCGATTTGAGGCCGCCTCGGTGCAGGGCCGTCTCGCCGGGACGGTGGAGATCCGCGAGCTGTGGGTCACCACCGAAGCGGCCACCGTGAGGGTCGACCAGCTGACGGTGAACTGGTCGCCGCTGCGACTGCTTGTCGGCCGTCTGCATTTCCAGCAGGTGACTGCCGGGCCGGCCACGGTGCGCCTCCGACAGGACACCGCCCCTCCTCCGGATGGCGAGCCGCTGAACTTCGAGGGGATCCCCGTGCCCCTGCCGGTCCGACTGGCGCAATTGCGGGTGGAGCAGCTGAGCATCGAGCGTGGCACGAACGAGTTGGTGCAGTTCGCGGCCATCCACGGCGCCGCCACCCTCGACCGGCGCGGTCTGCACCTGGACCAACTGCGCGCCGAAGGCCCCTGGGGCCGGGTCGAAACCTCCGGGGAGATCGGCAACGGTGCCGACGCGCCGGTCGCACTCGACATCCGCTGGCGCCTGGAGCTGCCGACGCTGCATGCACCGCTGCGAGGACAGGGTACGGTGGCCGGTCAGGTCGGGCATCCGCGCCTGGAACAGCGGCTCACGGCACCGGTCGACGCCCACTTGCGGGCAAGCTTGGAGTGGCAGGGAAAGGCCGAACCGCAATGGCAGCTGTTGCTGAACAGCGACGGCCTGCGGCTGGACCAGTTGCGCACCGAATGGCGACCGCTCACCCTCGCCGGCGAGGTTCGGGCCGAAGGGAGCGCGGCCCGCTTCCGGAGTGAAGGGACCCTCCGGGTCGGCGATCCCGAGTTCGGGCCCTGGCAGACCACGTTCGCTGTAGCGCACGCCGACGGACGATGGCAGCTCGACCATTTGCGTGCCGACCAGGCGGAAGGTCCAGCGGAACTGATGGTGAACGGTCAGGGCGAATGGCGCAACGGAACGTTGGGGAATATCACCGCCGCCATCGAGTGGCAGGCCCTCGGCTGGCCATTCACGGATCCGACGCTGAGCAGCCCGGAGGGCCGGTTGCTGGTGACCGGGGCGCTCGCGGACTATCGACTGGAGGGGGCGGCCATCCTGCATCCGCCAGCGGTGCCGCCAACCCGGATTGGGGCCCTCGCCCATGGGGATCCGAACCGGCTGCACCTCGATTCAGTAACCGCCGAATGGCTGGACGGCAGCGTCAGCGGCAGCGGTGAGATCGCCTGGGCACCGGATCTCGACTGGCAGCTGCGCCTGAGCGCGGAGGGACTGGATCCGGCGCACCTGGAACCGGAACTGCACGGGCGGCTCGGATTTGCGTTGAGCGGACGGGGCGGTCCGACGCCCGAGGGCTACCGCGCGCGTCTGGAGCTGGATCAGCTGCGCGGGCAGCTGCGGGGACAAGCGGTTTCCGGGGGAGCCGTGGCCGAACTGAGTGGCGGCGCCTTGATCCTGCCCAAGGCGCAGTTACGGGTCGGCTCCGCCCGAGCCTCCGCCAATGGCCGCTTCGGCGCCGAGTGGCACCTGGACTGGCAACTCCGTGCCGACGAACTGGCCCGCCTGCATCCGCAGCTTGGCGGACAGATCGGCCTGAGCGGGAAACTGGCGGGGCCCCCCGAAGCCCTGACGGTCGATGCCTCCGGCAACGCGCGGAACCTGCGCGTTGGCGACACCCGGCTGGCCGACGCGCGCCTCGCCGTGGACGTGGATCTGACCGGTCAGCGCCGCAGCCAGGTATCCCTGACCGCCCAAGGCGTCGAGCCCCCGATGGGTCAGCGCCTGGAACGGGTGGAACTGACCGGCGATGGCCTGCCCGGCGAACATCGGCTGGCCTTCGATGCCCGCACCGACCGGCACCGCGCCCGCATCCAGGCCGACGGCAGCTTTGCCGACGGGCAGTGGCGGGGCCGACTGCACAACGGGCGCATTAGCGGGCTGCCCCCGGCCACCTGGTCGCAACAGGCGCCGACCACGCTGTCGGTGGCCGCGGGAGCGGTCAGTCTCGATCGCGTCTGTTGGGCGGCCGATGGCTCTTCCGCCTGTCTGTCGTTCAACCAGGCAGCGGAACAGCCGCCCCGGGGCGATCTGAAGCTGACCGCATTTCCGCTCGACGCCATCGAGCCGTTTCTGATCGGCAGCGACATCCGCGTGTCCGGCCGTGTCGATGCCGACGCCCGGCTCGGACCCGCACGCCACCAGCTGCGGCTCTCGGCGGTCGCAGAAGAGGCGGGACTGCGTTATCTGGGCGCCGACCGGCCCATCGCCATCCCCCTGGAACATCTCGAACTGGCGGCAAACGCCACGGCCGAGGGGCTGCGCGCCAGCCTGAGGGCAACCAGCGGCGAGGATGCCCACCTGATGGCGCACATCGCCACCCCGACCTGGCCCCCGGGTGCCGACACCGCCATCAGCGGTGCCATCGAAGCCACAGTCGAACGGCTCGACTGGATCACGGTGCTGGTCCCGGACCTGATCAACCCGGAAGGTCGGGTCCGTGTCGACCTGAAGGTCGGCGGCCGGCTGGGCGAGCCGGTGTTGCGCGGTACGGCCCGCCTGGTGCGGGGTTCGGTACTGGTGCTTCCGGCCGGCATCCAGTTGCAGGCGGTCAGCCTGACCGCGAGAACCGAGGATGCCGACCGCTTCGAGCTGACCGGCAGTGCCCGATCCGGTGCCGGGCGGATCCGTTTGAGCGGCTACCTGGCCGGTAGCCCGCGCGACTGGACCATGGAAGCGCAGATCAGCGGCAAGGAGTTCGAGGTCATGCGCATTCCGAAGGCACAGGTGTTCGTCACGCCGGACCTGCATATCGTGGCCGCGCCTTATGACCTGCGTCTGGAGGGTCAGATCCGGATCGACCGCGCCGACATTCGGCTGCCCGAATTCGGCGGTGACGGGGTGCGCCGCTCCCCTGATGTGGTGATTGTCGGCACGGAGCAGCCGTCCAATGGCGGCTGGAACATTCATTCCCAGGTCACGCTGATCCTCGGCGATGCGGTGACCCTGAGTGGCTACGGCTTCAACGGCCGTCTGGAGGGTGAACTGGCGATCAGCGAAGAACCGGGCCGAATCGCCCTGGGGCAGGGGGCGTTGATGGTACGGGAGGGTCGCTACGAGGCCTATGGCCAGGAACTGACAGTCGAAGAGGGGCGCCTGATCTACACCGGCACCCCGATCACCGATCCCGCCCTCAATATCCGCGCCGTGCGCGAGGTGGACGATGTGACGGTCGGCATCCTGGTGCGCGGGCGGCTACAGGCGCCGGAGCTGGAACTCTTCTCCCAGCCGCCGATGGAGGAGAGCGATGCCCTCGCCTACCTGCTTATCGGACGTCCCCTCTCCGGCGCGACCGAACAGGAAGGGGATCTGCTCTACCGGGCCGCCCTTTCGCTGGGGCTGAAAGGCGGCAATACCATCGCCCGGCGCCTGGCCGACGAGTTCGGCATAGAAGAGGTTGCCATCGAGGGCGGCGGAGATGCCCAGGAATCGGCACTGGTGCTTGGCACCCACCTCTCACCCCGCCTCTACCTGCAGTACGCGGTCGGCTTCGCCGAGACCGTCAACCGCATTCGCATCCGCTACGAACTCGGCAAGAACTGGACCCTGGAGGCCGAGTCCGGCGAGTACAGTTCGACGGATTTGCTGTTTACGATCGAGCGGTGAGTGAGGAGAACAATTCAACAGGATTAACAGGATGTTTCAGGATTGACAGGAGGGATGAAGGCAAAACAACCCGTGACTACCCGCCCTCCGTCATTCCCGCCCCCGATGAAAAAATTCGAGGGCAGGCTTCGGCGGGAATCCAGGGAACCGTCAATGGATCCCCGCCTTCGCGGGGAAGACGGATGCCTTGTGTCGGCGCGGGACACAAAGAGCGTACCCGGCCGAGCAGTTACAAAAAAAACACGCTTTTATCCTGTTAATCCTGAAAAATCCTGTTAATCCTGTTGAATAACACCCCCCCCAGCAGAACGCCCCAGCTTCAATAACTCCCCCCCGCACCGGCCTTCAGCAGCAGCCGGTGCACCTGTTCGTCCCTCACCCGCAGCCTGCCGAACTCGAACACCGGTTGGCGGTGGAGCCGCCGCGCCTGCCTGACCGGCTCGGGCGAGGCGCTCTGTTCGATGGGGCGGTTTGGGAGCGGTTCGACCTCCATGTCGACTCTCGATTCCATGTCGGTAGTTTAGTATTTTGCTCTGACTTTGTCCGGGCGGGTACGGGGATCCCGGCCCGCCCGAATTCCCTCTATTCCTGCTTCAACTTCGCCAGATTCTCATGCGCCGTGTCGTAGTATTTCGGCGCCAGTTCGATCGCCTTTTGCAGGAAGCGCTCCGCATCCGCGTAGTTGCCCTCATGCAGGCAGATGAAGCCGACGTTGTTGTACGCCACCGGCTTGTCGACCACCCGCTCGAAGGCCTCCAGGGCGCGGTCGTACTCGCCCGTCTTCGCATAAACCAGGCCGAGGTTGCGCCACGCCTGCTGATACTGCGGACCTTTGGCGACCGCCCGACGTAAGTGCTCAATCGCCTTCTCGTGCTCGCCGGCCAGATAGGCGGAGTAGCCCTTGTTGTTGTGGACCAGCGGCGAATCGGGAACGATGCGCAACGCGGTGTCATACGAATAACCGGCAGCGACGTAATCCTGACGCAGGTCGGACAAAACACCGAGCGCATTGTGGGCACGCCAGCGGCGGATTTCGAGGCGAACCGCGCTCTCCAGCTGAGCGCGGGCCTCCTCGTAACGGCGCTGGTGCAACAACGTCAGACCCAATCCTTCGTGGATCCCCGCATGCTCCTTGTCGTTCGCCAGCCCGAAGCGAAACGCCTTCTCCGCCAGGTCATGGCGCTGCTTCTCGAGATGAACATTGCCCACCCGGTAAAAGGCGTCGGCACTCGTGGGGTCCAGCTTCAGCGCACGGACGTACTGGAACAGCGCAAGATCGGCGTCGCCCTGCTGCAACGCCTTGTCACCCCGCAGCAGCGCCTCCTTGGCGTCAACGGCCGGCAGTTGGGTGGCATAGGTGGTTTCGGACTCGCCGTCGTAGAACTCATCGAAGGCAGTCGTGGTCGTGCGGGTGGACGGACCGGTAGCACACGCCGACAGCACCGTGCCGATGATGGCAATCAATGCCAGTTTCGCCGTTCTCATAATTGTTCTCTCCCTGTTTTGGAAAACATCTCACGCCTAACGCGCACCCGCCTCACCGAAACATCGCCATCACCCCCACAATCGCCGGCCCCGCCGTCACCAGAAAGAACGACGGAAACAGACAGAAGACGAGCGGAAAGATCATCTTCGTGCCGATCTTGGCCGCCTGCTCCTCGGCAGCCTGGGTACGCCGATCACGAAACTCTTCCGCGTAGATGCGCAGTGCGTCGGCAATGCTGGTACCGAACCGCAGCGTTTGCGCCAGCAGCGCCACCAATCCCTGCAGTTCCGCCATTCCGGTACGCCGCGACAGGTTCTGCAGCGCTTCCGCCCGGTCTACGCCGGCCCGGGTTTCCGCACCGACCAGGGCCAGCTCGTCGGAGAGTTCCGGGTGACTCACCCGCAGTTCATCGCCGACCCGCTGAATGGCTGCCTTCAGCCCAAGCCCCGCCTCCGAACAAACCACCAGCAGGTCGAGGGCATCCGGAAGCCCAACCGACAGCTTGCGCTGGCGTTTCTCCACCAGCTTGTGAAGGACATAGTTGGGGGCGAGCATGCCGATGCTGGCCGCAATCCCTGCCGATGTCAGGACCTGAACGGTGGTCACTCCCGGCAACCAGTAGACGATACCGAAGACCAGCACCGGCAGGCTCACCATGAGCAGCGCCTTCATCGCATAGAACGACTGCAGCGCAGTGCCGGTACGAAAACCGGCATGAATCAGCGCCGCCTGTACCCGCGACCGCTCCTCTCCGCTGGCGGGCAGTACGTGTTCCGAATAGGGATCCAGCAGCTCCCGCCAGCGTGCCACGGGTGTGGAACGCTGTTCGCCGGCTTTTTGCACCGCCATCGCCTCCACCCGTCGCCGGGTCGGGTTGGCCATGCCATGTACCACCATGAAGCCGGCATAGGCGGAGACCGACACCGCGGCGCCAATCAACGCAGCGAAGATGAATCCCGTGTAGCCCGATTCGAGCGCCAGCTGGTTCAGAACGATAAGCAGGTAGTCCATGACCCTACACCTTTATCTGCATAATGCGCCGCATCCAGACGATACCGAGCAGTATCAGCACGAACGCGCCGCCAATCAGCTGTCGACCGACCGCGTCCTTTGTGAGCATCGGCACGTACTCCGGGTTCATGACCGACAGGGCGATAAACAGCGCGAAGGGGATGAGCGTCAGTATCCAGGCCGACATCCGCGCCTCCGCCGACAGGGTCTTGACCTTGCGCTGGAAGCGGAAGCGCCCGCGGATCACCGCGGCAATCTTCTCCAGGGTTTCGGCCAGGTTGCCGCCGGTCTCACGCTGGACCAGCACCGCCGTCACCATGGCCATCACTGCCACGCTCGGCACCCGCGCCAACAGTCCCAACAACGCCCGCCGCAACTCGCCACCGTAGTTGATATCGGCAAACAGCACCTGGAACTCCCGACCCGCAGGCGCCGGCAACTCTTCGCTCACCAGTCGAATCGCTTCGTTGAACGGGTGCCCGGCACGCAAAGCCCGGATCATCACCCCCAACGCATCCTGCAACTGTTCGTCGAAACGGGCGATGCGTTGACCCCGATCGACATTCACCTTGATCGCAATTCCGGTCACCGCGGCCAACACGCCGGCGACCGCACCGACAGGCCCGAGCAGGACGCCGCCGATGATGCCGGCGGTAAGCGCCAATATCAGCCAAATCGCTATCAGCTGCTGCAGCGGTCGGGTATATCCCGCCTGCGCCGCGACGTTGGCCAGGTGTGCCAGCCAACGCGCCCGCACAAACCGCGGGTCATGCAGCCCCCCTTGACGCATCAGGGACAACCGCTCCGGCCGTGTCTCTTCGTCCAGCTCCCGCAGGCGGCGACCCATCTGCTTGCGGATTCGCCGGTTCTCTCCAAAGACGGGGATGACGAAGCTCTGGACCAGCAGGAAAACGGCCACAAAGATCATCCCGGCGAACCACCACTGCTCATCGGCGGAAAAGTCCATTTCCCCCCACCTTTTCTTCGTCCGGTTGATAAACGTCCAGGTCCAGCTTCACGCCATGCTCAATCAGGCGCTCCTGGAATTGCGGCACGACGCCGGTCGCCAGGAATTCTCCGATCACCTTCCCATCGTCGTCGATGCCCTTGCGCTTGAAGGTGAAGATCTCCGACATGGTGATCACCTCACCCTCCATGCCGTTGACCTCCTGCAGGCTGACCAGGCGCCGGCCGCCGTCCTGGTGGCGCTCCGTCTGGATGATCACGTCGATGGCAGACGCGATTTGGCTGCGGAGTGCCTTGGGCGGAATGCTGGTGCCCGCCATCGCCACCATCGACTCGATGCGGGTGAGGGCGTCGCGCGGTGTGTTGGCGTGCACCGTGGTCATGGAGCCGTCGTGACCGGTGTTCATGGCCTGCAACATATCGAGGGCTTCCGGACCGCGCACCTCGCCGACGACGATGCGATCCGGCCGCATGCGCAGACTGTTGCGAACCAGGTCGCGCTGCGACACCTCACCCCGGCCCTCGATGTTCGGCGGTCGGGTCTCCAGACGGGCTACGTGCGGCTGCTGCAGTTGCAGCTCCGCCGAGTCCTCGATGGTGACGATGCGCTCGTCAGCCGGAATGAAGCCGGACATCACGTTCAACAACGTGGTCTTGCCGGAACCAGTGCCACCGGAGATCAGGACGTTGAGGCGCGCCTTCACCAGGGCCTTCAGCACACGGTGCAGTTTTTCCGTCAGGGTTCCGTAGCCGATCAGCGTCTCGGCATCGAGACGCTGCACGGCGAAGCGCCGAATGGAGAGTAGCGGCCCGTCCACCGCCAGTGGCGCGATCACCGCATTGACACGGGAACCATCCTTGAGGCGCGCATCGACCATCGGCGAGGACTCGTCGATACGGCGGCCAACCCGGGAGACGATGCGGTCGATGATATTGAGCAGGTGATCGTTGTCGTGAAAGCGTACCGATGACGGTTCCAGCTTGCCGCGCCGCTCCACGTAGACCGTGTCGTAGCCGTTGACCAAAATGTCCGAAACGGACGGGTCGGCCAACAGCGGCTCGAGCGGGCCGAGGCCGAGGATTTCGTCCTCGATCCGTTTAACGATGCGTTGACGTGCCACCACGCTGAGCGGCACCGCCTGGTCATTCATCACCTGGTGACAGGCATCGCGGATCTGCCGCCGGGCCTCGGCCTCCTCCAGACTGCTGATCAGGGTCAGGTCGAGCAGATCGAGCAGACGCCGGTTGATCTGCTGGGTCCAGGTTTTCTCGGCATCAGACATGAAGCCGGCCGCTTCCTCGAACTCGTTCCCGGCCAACATCGGTTCCTTGAGTTGACTCATGGCTTCCTTATCCTCGTTTCCAGGTAAACAGACCGTTCAACAGGCCGTCACGACGCTTTTCGGCGACCAGTCCAAAGTCGGTCAGCAGTGAGACGAACGCCTTACCGAGACCGGAACCCGGGGCATCTAGGGCAATCGGAACGCCGGTATTTTCACTGGTCCGCATCCGCTCATAGTCGTTGGGAATGCGGATGATTTCGGCATCGCCCAAGGCACGACTGATATCCTTTTCCTCGATCTCCTCGCGCTTGCACCAACGATTGATCAGCGGGATCACCCGCTCCCGCTCGATGCCCGCCAGTTCGGTGAGGATGCGCGACAGTCGTTTCGCCTCCCGCACATGCACGACGCTTTGCTGCAGCACCAGGCCTACCCGGTCGGCGACTGCCAGTGCTGTGGCCGAAACGTGATCGAGGCGCCGCGGCACGTCGACAATGACCAGGTCGTAGGTGGAGCGGAGGACGTCAAACAGCCGTCGGACCGAGCGCTCATTGAAATCATCATGGGTAAGGAGCCGCTGCGTGTCGGCGGCAAGGACACGCAAGCCGGAGGAGTGTCGCAGCATGTAGCCCTCGATGGCCACCGGGTCGAGTTCCTCGGCGTGCTCCAGAGCATCGATCAGCCCCCCGCCGGACGGATCGAGATCCAGGTAAACCGGCAGTGAGCCGGACTGGATATCGAGGTCGACCAGCACCACACGCATGCGGCGGGCAGCCGCCGCGGCCAGATTCACGGCAATCGAGCTGGAACCCGCGCCGCCTTTTGCGTTCATAACCGCGATTAACCGCGGTCGATCGACCGGTTCGTTGATCTGATGGAACGAGGAGAGGCTGAGGACCGCCTGCTCCAGCTCTTCGCCACTCGCCGGAAACTTGAAGAAGTCGCGGGCACCGGTGCGCATTGCCGCCCTGACGGTTTCCACGCGGTCGTCTTCGGACACCACCAGCATGGGCGGACGCTGTTCAACGGGACGTGCAGCGTAGGCATCCAGCTCCTGCCACCACTCTCCCGCCATCGCGAACACCAGGACCGAGGGCAGCGGGTCGACGCCGTACAACGGGTCGGTGTGGCCGTTGACGATGAGGCGACTGCTGACGCGTATCCCGTCCCGTGTGGCAAGTTCCGACTCGAGCGCGGCAACCTGCGGCCGGCTGCGGCCGGTTACCAGTACGTTGACATCCTTCATTGAATCCCTCCTTGGTTCAGATGCCGATACAAGTCCGCAGATGCAGGTCCGGGTGCCAGCCGAGGCTCTCGGCAGGCAAGGTCGTAGTGAACGGCGGCACGTCAAAACTACCCAACGGGAACAGCAGCGGATAGTTGTAGTTACGAACACTCACACGCACGAAAGCAATGTCCGGATAGCTGATCGCTGCCGTGCCATCCTTGGCCAGGTACTCGACGGAGACATGTCCCGTGTTCAGGCCCATGAGCACCGGACTGGCATCATCTCCCCCGGGTTCACCGAAGATGGTGATTCGAGCGATGTCAGCGTGGTGCATCGGGCAAACCGCGGCCACCCGGGCGCCCCGCCGGGTCGCCTCGTCGATGGTGTTCATCACGAACATGGAGCGCGCGGTTTCGATAATGCCGAACACCAACGTAAGGAACAGCAGACCGATGAGCGCGAACTCCACCGTCACCAGGCCTTGCTGCGCAGAACAGGTGCGACGGATCATCACAGCGCCCTCATGGTGACCGAAGAGGTCAACGTCTTGCGCGTGTCCAACTCGCCGTTACCCCAAAACAGGGGAAGTGCTGCGAACAACGGCTGGTAGGCATACGCCGCAGAGACTCGCACATGGTGCATACCCACCTGCTCCACCGCCACGTCACCCGGTGACATCCCTTCCAACAGCGGGCTCCCCGCGGCCGGACTGCCATAGACCACCAGATTGGCGACGGTATCGCTGTCGGTTATCCCGTATTCAGCGGCATAACGGGCTCCGTCACGCACCAGCTTCGAGAGCGTCGTGTAGTGGTAGTAGCCGCGCCCCAGTTCGGCGAACGCCATCAGCAACAGCAGAAGCAGTGGCAGCGCAATGGCGAATTCCACCGCGGCCAAGCCACGGGAGCGTTTACGTTCCGCTCTGTATTGGTTACGAATCACGGCTGCCCGGGTCCTTGTAGAGCACAATCTTGTAGAGCACCGAGCCGCCGGTCGGGCCCGCCTCCGGATCCTCCGCAGCGGTGCCGGCGGCCTTGCAGTCACTGACGAACTGGCCCCACACCGTTTGGCCGCCGTTCTGGGCGGCATGGCGTGTCAGGAAAAAGCAACCGAGACCGAGCACCGGGACATCGCCGCGGCCGTTGGTCGTGCTCGAACAGTCGCCGAACGGTACCGCCATTACCCGTCGCTGCGCCACACCGTCACTGGCGAAGTCGTGCGGACCGTTTTCCAATCGGTCGAAGTATTCGGCGGCGTCGATGCTCTCGTCCGTGACCAGATCGGGCGGTGCCTCCTCCATCGAAACCGGCCCGTTGTAGATACCGAAGCGCGTATTCAACCCCTGGGCGACCGGACCGACCGTGTTCCCCGGTTCGGTCGTAATCGTTTTGCCCACCGCGGTGCAGCCGCCGTAGCTGCCCGCCAGGTTGTCGCGGACACAGGCAGCACCGGTACCGCATTCGAGTTCGATCAATTGGAAATTGCCGGGACCAACCTCCCAATCGGTGTTGTTGGATCCGGTCTTCAGCTCCTGTTCCGTTCCATCGAAGGAGTAGCCAAAGCAGGACCCATCGCTGCAGTCGGAATCGCCCTCGGTGCCACACAGCATCATGGGTGCGATGTTGCAGACCTCGGCGTTGGGATCGGTACCCAGCGGTGGACTCGGGCCGGCAACCGCGCTGGCGCGCACATTCAGCGTGTCGCCCACCCCCGGCAGCACCCTGGCGAACCAGGTCGGGACCGTAAACCCTTCCACACGCACCCGGACATATTTGGGATCCAGACCACCAGCCGCGAACGGGTCGAGCTGATCGGAGAACTCGATCAAGGGTGCGACATCGCTGTCCTGCAACACATTTGGCAGGTCCAGATTGAAGGTGGTCAACACCGCCGCCCTGGCCTGCGTATCCGAGCGGGTTTCCATCAACACCTTCGCCCCGCTCAGCGCGGCGGCATCCAACACGTTCTGCATCTGGCTCTTGGTGGCGTAGGCGTTACTGAGATCCACCGCCAGACCACCGACGCCGACCAGAACCACGGCCGCCGCCGCGAATGCCGGAAAGACGACACCCGTCTGGCGCCCTCTCGTCCGGTTCGTGTTCATTTGAGCACTCCCGTGGTGAGTGAAACCGGGACCGCCTGCGGCTCGGATGTCCGGTACGTTTGCACCACACCTTCGGCTCGACCGCCATCCAGCATCGGCGTGGCGCCGGAATCGACCGCGTTGTCGTAGGTCTGCTGTTTCACCATGTTGCGGACGGAACTACCGAACTCCGCACCCACCCGATCGCTGGCACATCCACTGGCGAAGATCACCATCACCGCCAACCCACATGTCAAAACCTGTCTGCTTTTCATGCCGCTTCTCCTAGAGGTCATGTCCATAGCGGCCTTCGATGCCGCCCCTGGTCGACGGCATCTTGCGCTCGTCCGGCGGATTCTCCGGCTCGCTGCTGCTGCCCTGCAGCCGGCCCAGCAGATAAAACTCGGCACTGCTCGGCTCGACAAAGGAGTCGGTCGGCAGCCGTACCATCTTCTGGTCGATCGGTTTGGCGAAGCGCGGCGTAATAAAGATCACCAGCTCCGACTGCCCCTTGACGTATTCCTGGCTGCGGAACAGGGCACCGAGCACCGGGATGTCGCCGAGCCCCGGGAACTTGTTGACTCGCTCCCGCAGGTTTTCGTTGATCAACCCCGCCACGCCGATGGTCTGTCCGCTGGCGAGTTCCACCGTCGACCGCGCCCGGCGCTTGGTGAGCGAAGGCACAAAGAAGTTCGAGGTCGAGTTCGGCACCGATACCACCACGCTGTTGCTGGAACTCAACTCGCTGACGCTGATGTCCACGTCCAGGCTGATGGTGCCGGAGTCGAGCACCACCGGCAGGAAGCGCAGCCCGACACCGAACTCCTTGTAGTCGATGGCGACCGAACCGTTGTCGCCCGGTACCGGCAAGGGAAACTCGCCACCGGCAAGGAACGTCGCCTCTTCGCCGGTCAACGTGGTCAGCGTCGGTTCCGCCAGCACCTTGGCGAGCCCCTCGTCCTGGGCCGCGTCGATGACGAAGTTGAACAGCGTCGTCCCGTCCAGGAAGCTGCCCACCAACGCCTTGTTCTCCACGTTGAACACGCGGGGGTCGAGCAGTTCGTTGGTGATCAGTTCGCCGGGCGCGACGATCCCGGTACCGGGCGGAATGGCGGCGCCGGCACCGGTAAACGGCTGGGTGATGACATGCCCCTGACCGGAGATGGCCCCGAACGTCAGGTTGCCGTCGGCGTTGAGCAGACCGAACTTGACGCCGAGCTCACGGATGAAGGTGCGCGAGATCTCGGCAACCTTGACTTCGAGCAGGACCTGTTGGGCGCCGCCGACCTGCATCATGTTGAGCACGGTGCCGCCCCCGTCCTTGCCGTCGGTCGACCCGACCAGGCCGCGCGCCAGATCCAGCGCCATCTGCATCTTCGGGGCACTGGAGACCTCACCGGAGAGCACTACGGCCCCGTGGGAGGCGTGAACCCGGACATCCTCTTCAGGCAGCAGTTCATGCAGCTTGCGTTTCAGGTTTTCCAGGTCATAGGTGACCTGCACGTTAAAGGAGCCGATCACACGGTCCTGCCGGTCCCAGAGCACTACGTTGGTGCTACCCATCGATCGCGCAACCAGGTAGAGCTGATTGGCGCGCATCATCATGATGTCCGCCACCTCCTCGTTGCCGACCGATATCCGTCGTGGCGATTCGTCGAGGGCGATTACCCGCGTCTTGTTAAGCGGCAATTCGATCACGCGCATCTCCTCCAACGGCTCTGCGACGGCGGTAAGACTCACCACCGCCAGCAGCGCCGCGAGCACGCGGCCAAACCGCTTATGACCTCTTCGCTGTTGCATTTCTCTCTCCCTGGAGTCGCGACTACATCTTTACGCGGTAACGCTCGACCTCAACGCCCTTGATCACCGTCACATAGGTCGTGGTCGGGACGTAAGGCTTCTTGACGACCGGCTTCGGTTCCGGCTTCTTCGTCACCTTCTTTTCATCCAACGGGTTGCGCAGCGCCATCTGCACCGTGCCTTCCTTGGTGGCCTTGACCAGGTTTTCCGCCTCTTCCGGGGTCAGTTCCAGCGTGACGGCACGGACAATGACCGGGTCATCCTTTTCGGGCGATGCGGTCTGGTCCACGGCCAGTACCTTCTTGTCCTCGAGCAGCGTGTAGGAGACCACCTTGCGGTCGGCCTCCTTTTTCGACGCGATGACGTCGACCCGGTTGCCCGGCAGCAGAAAGCCGGCCACACCCACAACGTCGTCGACCCGCACCGTCACCGCCCGCCTGTCTTTCGAAATCACCGCCGCCAGGGCGCTGCCGCCGGCATGCTCGACTACACGGCCATCCACCAGCACTTCGCCGGAATAGAGGGTCTGCGTCGCCACACGGCCAAGCACCTCATCGATGGCACTGAAGTTGCCCTTGGGCACCGCCTCATGCGGCATCCGCACCACCCGCACGTCCGCCGCCTCGAGCAGCTTGCCGAACGGGACTTCCATCGCTGCGACCACCACCGGCAGTCCGGCCTCGCTGCCTTTACCGGACAGTCGCGCCTCCGCCCAGTTCGCGGCGAGCCATGCGGCACCGAGCCCGAGTCCGAGGGCTGTCAAAATCGTTAGGGTCGTCTTTGCACGCATCGGTCCGTCTCCGCGTCATTGCAGGGAAATGAAGTAGTTGTTCCAGGCCCACTCGAGGGCCTCGTTGTCGATTGCCGGTCTTTCGCCCCGAAAGCGACACCGATCCAGCGCCAACCCGATCAGGTCCCGCGGGTGGCAGGCGACCAGCGGAATGTCATTTTCACGGTGCATCTCCAGTGCATGCCGTACGACCGTCGCATCGAACGGCACTTCCCGCGCCATGCACACCTGTTTCCATATCGCCGCGTACTCGTTCGGCTCCAGATACCGGAACGCCACCTTGTAGCCGATGCGCCGCAGGAAGGCCTCGTCCGCCAGGTCCTTCGGCCGCATGTTGGTGGAAAACAGCAACACCACATCGAACGGCACGGTGAAGTGCGTTCCCTGCGGTGTATGCAGGTGGTCCTGCCGCTCTTCCATCGGCACGATCCAGCGGTTGAAGATCGACTCCGGCGGCACCCGCTGTCTGCCCAGATCGTCGATGATCAGCATGCCGTTGTTGGCGCGCATCTGCAGTGGTGCCCGGTACTGGCGGGTTGCCGCTTCGTACTGAAGATCGAGCAGGTCCAGGGTCATCTCGCCGCCAACCGCCACCACGGGGGAGTGACAAAGGGCAAAGCGCTGGTCGTGACCCTCGCGCATGTAGGGCGAGAGCGCCTCCTCCTGGTCGATGCGGATGTGGCTTTGTGGGTCGAAGACCCGGATGGTGGCACCGGCGGCGTGTACCGCGTAAGGCACCAAGACCGGCCGATCGATCAGACGGGCCAGCCGCTTGGAAATGAAGCTCTTGCCGGCGCCCGGAGGGCCGTAGACGAAGATGGGTCGGCCGGAGTGCATCGCCGGCCCGAGGCGCTCGAGAACATCCTCACCGATCACGGTCTCGGCGAACACATCGCGCACACGCTGCTCGTCGACCGTCGCCTTCACGCCCGACTGGGCCTGCACCACCCGGTTGTAGATCGCGAGCGGCACCGGGGCCGGCCCGACGTATCCGTCGCGCATCATCGCTTCGCGGGCGGCGCCCCTGCCCTTTTCGGTCAGTCCGTAGCGGACTGCACCGGTGGCGGAGGCGGTCCGCACCTCGAACAGGGCCTCGCGCCGGAGAAACTGCACTACCGGCTCCAGTACCACGCCGGCGAGGCCGGTCCGCTGCGCCAGTCCCGCCAGATCGGACACGCCGATGTCCAGGGCGTGCTTGAGCAATAGGTCCGCCAACAGCCCTTCGTCGAGACCGGCCGCCTCACGGGAGGTCGGGCGGGCCGCCCAGTCGCTCTTCGCCAGGGGAACGACAGTTTCCATAGGCATCACCCCGCCATTTCCACGAGTGTCCAACCGACCACCCCGGCGGTGATCGCCACTGCATAGGGGACACGGTTGGCGGAACCCTTCGAGACCTTGAAGCGACGATAAATCATCAGTGCGATCCCAATCACGGTGCCGGCGATCAGGGTTGCGACGATTGCCCAAGGAGCCCCCAGGCCGGTAAAGGCACCGGTAGCGGCCAATAGCTTGACGTCACCGGCACCCACAAACGAAAAAAGATACAGGGGAAGAAAGGCCATCAACCCAATCGCTACTCCGGCCAGCGCTGCCGAAAACCCCGAGAAACCGGCACCGACACTGAAGACCAACCCGGCGATAACGATGGCCCCCACGAGCACATTCGGGATCCGATAGGTTCTCGCATCGTTCCACGCGGCCAGTGACAGTAGCGATGCAAGTGTGAGTAGGGCGCCGGAACTCATCGTTTACTTCCTTTAAGAAAATGCGGGAGGGTGAAGTCCCTCCCGCTGGGCGGACTATTACCCCTGAGCGTCGGTTAGTGCCCCGTCAATGCCCTGGATTACACCTTTGACAGTGTCGCCGAGATTGTCGAACGCCAAAACGACAGCCAGTGCAATCAGACCACCCGCCACCGCATATTCCACGGTGGTCAGACCGCTCTCGTCTTTCAGGAACCCTTTCAGCTTTTCAACGATGTTGTTCATTGCAAACTCCTTTGCGTGTAAGTTTCCGTTTTGTTGGACCCAACCACTTCCTCGGTGGGTGCTATCAGTGTCGCTCCTCGTCGATGGCTGTGTTAGAAGATCGTTGCATCTGTTTCCGTACAATTTTGCAGTCGCGCCTAACCGTGTTCACGGGCCATGGCGAATTCGTTGCGAAACGCCGAGGGTGTGGCCGCGAAACGGCGCTTGAACATGCGGCCGAAATAGGAGACGTCGCGAAAACCGACCGCCCAGCAGACGTCGGTCACCGAGGCCGCCTGGTTGCGCAGCAGTCGACGTGCCTGTTCGAGCCGTTGCTCCATCACATACTCCTGAAACGTCCTGCCGTACTCCCGCCGAAAGGCCCGGCTGAACTGATACGGGCTCAGCCCGCACGCGGCAGCCGCCTCCCGTTGGGAGATCGTCTGACTCAGGTTCTTTTCGACATACCGCGTTGCCGCCTCGAGGTTGACCACCTCCGTTTCCCTGCCGCGAAAGCGCGCTTCGGAAGGCAATGAGATCGAAGGCATGACCATGTGCCGCGTCGCACCGTCATACCGATGCAACGAGATGCGATAGAGCGTGCGGATGGCGGCGCCGACGGCCAGTGGATCCACCGGTTTCACCAGATAGTCCCAAACCCTATTGCGCAGTGCCCACACCGCCAGAGCCTCCGAATGTTCCTCCGTGCACATCACCACCGGTACCCCCGAGCACTCCTGACGGGCTCGCGTCAACGCGGCAAGGCGGTGTACGTCCGGGAAGTCGTAGTCGAAGAAGATTGCGCACGGCTCACAAGCCGCGACGGCTTCACTCAGGGGCCGCGTCCAGTCGGCATGGCTGACCTTGCATAACCCTTCCAGGGTCTCCTGCACGGTCGTCGATTTCTTGTACTGGCGGACATCCACCAGTAAAACGCGGGCCTCGTCCATGAGTCTCCCTGGAGGGGTTTCGGCTACAGGTTTTCCCCTATCGGTATAGACCCAAACTCCCCCAAATCCAAGGCCGACCTACAGTAAAACCCTACCGGTCGGGCGAAGGGCTGAAAAAAAATGGGTAGGAATCACGCGAACACCACCTTTCGCAACCGCGTTTTGTACTAGCTTTTCCCTAGTCATCGCCAAGGTGACTGGTTGCACGGACGCAACCCTACAACCAACCATTTGTGACCAGGGAAGGCCATGAATACTCAATCGATCCTCGTGACCGGGGGTGCCGGCTACATCGGCAGCCACGTGGTGCGCCAGTTGGGGGAAGCCGGCGAGCGCATCGTAGTCCTCGACAACCTTTCCACAGGAAACCGCGACGCCGTGTTGCACGGCGAGTTGGTGGTCGGCGATACCGGCGACCGTCGCCTGGTCGACCGTCTGCTGCGTGAGCATCAGGTCGACGCAGTCATGCATTTCGCCGCACACACGGTAGTACCGGAGTCGGTCACCAACCCCCTCAAGTACTACCGCAACAACACCGTCAACACCCGCAACCTGCTGGAGTGCTGCCGGGATGCCGGGGTAAAGCACTTCATCTTTTCCTCCACTGCGGCGGTCTACGGGACCCCTGCCAGCGGCATCGCCGACGAATACACGCCGACCGATCCGATCAATCCCTACGGCCGATCCAAGTTGATGTCGGAGTGGATGCTGCACGATCTCTCGCTGGCGTCCCCGATGAACTATGTCGCCTTCCGCTACTTCAACGTTGCCGGCTGCGACCCGGAGGCCCGCATCGGCCAGTCGACGCCCAACGCCACCTTGCTGGTCAAGGTTGCCTGCGAGACGGCTGCGGGGCTGCGCCCCAACCTCAAGATCTTCGGCACCGACTACCCGACGAACGACGGCACCGGCGTCCGCGACTACATCCACGTGGAAGACCTCGCCGCGGCGCACCTTGCCGGGCTCGACTATCTGCGGGACGGCGGCGAGTCCGTCGTACTCAACTGCGGTTACGGTCACGGCTACAGCGTCCGTGAGGTGGTTTCAGCGGTCGAACGCGCCTGCGGGCGACCGTTGCCGGTCGAAGAGGTACCACGAAGGGCCGGTGACCCCCCCGCCCTGATCGCCGCCGCCGATCGGGCCCGTGAAGTGCTGGGTTGGACCCCTCAGTTCGACGACCTCGATCTCATCGTTCGCACCGCGTGGCAGTGGGAGTGTCGCCTGCAGCAGCAGCGCACACAAAACCACCAGGCCTCTTTGGGATAACACGCCGACAGTTGGTGCGAACGCATAGCCAACGGCCCCGGGGCCGGCTGGCCGAGGGCTCGAAATGGAACACTTGGTGACACTGGCGGTGGCCGCCGCCATCAGCCTCGCGGTGAACCCGATCATGGCGCGACTGGCTCCGCAGCTTGGACTGGTCGACGTTCCCGATGCGCGCAAGGTTCACGTTCGGCCAATCCCGAGGGTGGGTGGCTGGGGCATCGCCATCGGTGCCCTGGTGGCCTTGCTGCTGTGGCTTCCGGTGGATCGCTTCATCGGCTGCTACCTGTTCGGAGCGGTGGTTTTGATGCTTTCGGGCGCCTGGGACGATCGCCATGAAATCGGCCACTATGCGAAGTTCTCCGCCCAGTTACTGGCGGTCGCACCAATGGTGTTCTGGGCGGATCTGCAGGTGGTGCAGTTCCCGATGATTGCGGAACCGCTGCCGAGCCTCCTCGCCGCCCCTTTCACCGTGTTCGCGTTGATCGGAATGATCAACGCGACCAATCATTCCGACGGCCTGGATGGACTGGCGGGCGGCGAAGCGGTACTGAGCCTGACCGCGATTGCCGCCCTCGGCTGGCTGGCGGGTGACGCCGCGGTGCCGATCGTCGCGCTTGCGGCAACCGGTGCCATCGCCGGTTTTCTCCGCCACAACAATCACCCGGCGGCCCTGTTCATGGGCGATTCGGGCAGTCAGTTCATCGGCTTCACCCTGGGGGTTTTGGCCGTGGCATTGACCCAGCGCGCCGATCCCAGCCTCAGCCCCGGGGTGGTATTGCTGCTGCTCGGTCTTCCCATCGCCGACATCCTCGTCGTCTTTGCCAAGCGGGCAACCAGCGGCATGAACTGGTTTCGCGCCACCCGCAATCACGTGCATCACCGACTGCTGGACCTCGGACTCGACCAACGGCTCGCGGTCACGACCATCTATGGCGTCCACGCGCTGCTGGTCATAGTTGGCGTGTTCTTCAGTCGCGCCGATGACGCACTCCTGATCGGAGCCTACTTGGCGGTGGTGGGATTGCTGTTCCTCTCCTTGTGGTTGGCGGAGCGGCGCAGTCACCGAGCCGATGGGGTTGCCGTTCGCGCCCCACGTGCTTCCCACCAAAAGCCGTTTGTCACCGTTGCCCTGCCACGGCGGCTGCTGACGTTTGCCATCCCTGCCTACCTCTTTGCACTCGCGCTGACCGCACCGCCCATCAGTTCCGAATACGCGATGGCCGGTGCGGCGCTCGCCGCATTGATGTTGGTCGGCGGTCCCCTGTTCGGCAGCTCCCGTGCACTGATGAACCGTGCCCTGCTCTACCTTGCGGCCACCTACGTGACCTACGGTGCGCTGCAGCAGACATCGGCGATCCCCGCATGGCAAACCGGCTCGATCATGGGCTTGGCTCTGCTGCTGGTCATGACCATCATCTTTTCCCCGAGGCGTCGCTATTTCGAGTTTCACCCCACCGGTTTCGACCTCATCGCCCTCACCTCAGTGGCAGCCGGTCTGATCCTGTTTGTGGCCCTTCAGCCAACGGTGCTCGCACCGAGTCTGCCGTTGATGCTTATCGTCCTGTACTACGGGATCGAACTCATCAGCATCGAACGCCGCGGCCGGCGCAACCCCCTCAAGCCGCTGCTTGCCCTTGCGCTGCTCGCAATGGTGTTTCCGGGCCTGTGAAAGTATGCGCAAGGGTGTGGTGAGCTTGCGAACCGCACCGAGTTCCCCGCCTCGCGCGATTGATGCGGTTCGTTCCTCACCGCATCCTACGGCCACTGCTCGCAATGGTGTTTCCGGGCCTGTGAAAGTTGCGTAGGGTGTGGTGAGGTTGCGAACCGCACCGCATTCGCCGCCTCGCGCGATTGATGCGGTTCGTTCCTCACCGCATCCTACGGCCACTGCTCGCGATGGCGTTTCCCGACCGGTG
>JAWLGP010000002.1:222441-238844 GCA_041685045.1 Gammaproteobacteria bacterium | reverse complement strand
TTGCGAACCGCACCGCATTCGCCGCCTCGCGCGATTGATGCGGTTCGTTCCTCACCGCATCCTACGGCCACTGCTCGCGATGGCGTTTCCCGACCGGTGAAGAATGCGTAGGGTGTGGTGAGCTTGCGAACCGCACCGCATTCGCCGACTCGCGCGGTTGATGCGGTTCGTTCCTCACCGCATCCTACGGCCACTGCTCGCAATGGTGTTTCCGGGCCTGTGAAAGTTGCGTAGGGTGTGGTGAGCTTGCGAACCGCACCGCATTCGCCGCCTCACGCGATTGATGCGGTTCGTTCCTCACCGCATCCTACGGCCACTGCTCGCAATGGTGTTTCCCGGTCGGTGAAAGTCGTAGGGTGTGGTGAGCTTGCGAACCGCACCGATTCGCCTCCTCGCGCGGTTGATGCGGTTCGTTCCTCACCGCATTCTACGGCCACTGCTCGCAATGGTGTTTCCGGGCCTGTGAAAGTTGCGTAGGGTGTGGTGAGCTTGCGAACCGCACCGCATTCGCCGACTCGCGCGATTGATGCGGTTCGTTCCTCACCGCATCCTACGGCCACTGCTCGCGATGGTGTTCCCCGGTCGGTGAAAGTATGCGTAGGGTGTGGTGAGCTTGCGAACCGCACCGCATTCGCCGCCTCGCCCGATTGATGCGGTTCGTTCCTCACCGCATCCTACGGCCACTGCTCGCGATGGTGTTTTCCGGTCTGTGAAAGTATGCGTAGGGTGTGGTGAGCTTGCGAACCGCACCGCATTCGCCGCCTCGCGCGATTGATGCGGTTCGTTCCTCACCGCATCCTACGGCCACTGCTCGCGATGGTGTTTCCCGGTCTGTGAACGTATGCGTAGGGTGTGGTGAGCTTGCGAACCGCACCGAGTTCGCCGCCTTGCGCGATTGATGCGGTTCGTTCCTCACCGCATCCTACGGCCACTGCTCGCAATGGTGTTTCCCGGTCGGTGAAAGTATGCGTAGGGTGTGGTGAGCTTGCGAACCGCACCGCATTCGCCGCCTCACGCGATTGATGCGGTTCGTTCCTCACCGCATCCTACGGCCACTGCTCGCGATGGTGTTTCCCGGCCTGTGAACGTATGCGTAGGGTGTGGTGAGCTTGCGAACCGCACCGCATTGGCCGCCTCGCGCGATTGATGCGGTTCGTTCCTCACCGCATCCTACGGCCACTGCTCGCCATGGTGTTTCCCGGCCGGTGAAGAATGCGTAGGGTGTGGTGAGCTTGCGAACCGCACCGCATTCGCCGCCTCGCCCGATTGATGCGGTTCGTTCCTCACCGCATCCTACGGCCACTGCTCGCGATGGTGTTTTCCGGTCTGTGAAAGTATGCGTAGGGTGTGGTGAGCTTGCGAACCGCACCGCATTCGCCGACTTGCGCGATTGATGCGGTTCGTTCCTCACCGCATCCTACGGCCACTGCTCGCGATGGCGTTTCCCAGCCGGTGAAGAATGCGTAGGGTGTGGTGAGCTTGCGAACCGCACCGAGTTCGCCGCCTCGCTCGATTGATGCGGTTCGTTCCTCACCGCATCCTACGGCTACTGCTCGCAATGGTGTTTCCCGGTCTGTGAAAGTATGCGGGTGTTGTGAGCTTGCGAACCGCACCGCATTCGCCGCCTCACGCGATTGATGCGGTTCGTTCCTCACCGCATCCTACGGCCACTGCTCGCGATGGTGTTTCCCGGTCTGTGAAAGTATGCGGGTGTGGTGAGCTTGCGAACCGCACCGAGTTCGCCGCCTCGCTCGATTGATGCGGTTCGTTCCTCACCGCATCCTACGGCCACTGCTCGCGATGGTGTTTCCCGGTCGGTGAAAGTATGCGTAGGGTGTGGTGAGCTTGCGAACCGCACCGATTCGCCGCCTCGCGCGATTGATGCGGTTCGTTCCTCACCGCATCCTACGGCCACTGCTCGCGATGGTGTTTCCCGGTCTGTGAAAGTATGCGTAGGGTGTAGTGAGCTTGCGAACCGCACCGCATTCGCCGCCTCGCGCGATTGATGCGGTTCGTTCCTCACCGCATCCTACGGCCACTTAACCCTTCTCACTCTTGACCAACGCACTTAACGTTTCCCCCGTGACATCCCTCCCAGTTTGCTGATGCCGGTGCGACGGCATCGGTTTCTGTGAGTGCTTTCTCACGCCGCCGGGTAATCGCTCCGTATCCTCGCGCTCCAGGAAAAACGATTGCAGTCAGTGATTGCAGGGAGGTAGTCACGGAACCGAGAAGGTGCGTTGATGATCTCCAAAATCGTTCCGGGCGAACCGCGCAGGCGTTCGGTTTACACATTTACCCGGCGGACGCTCGCTCTGGCCGTGATCGGAACCCTTGGCGCCTGCGGCGGCGGAGGGGGTGGTGCCGCCGATACGACAGCGGCTCCGCGAAGCATTTCAGGCAGCGTTGGCGACGGCCCCGTGGCTCAGGCCCAGATCAGCGCCATCTCGGCCGATAGCCGTGTGGTGGGCACCGACGAAAGCGGCAGCGATGCCCGCTTCCGGATCGAACTGGCTGGCGACACCAGTTTCCCCGTCATGTTGATGGCGACCGGCGGCACCGACCTGGTCACCGGCACGGATCCGGACCTGACCATGGTTGCGGTGGCCGGCAAGAATGACGATACCGCGCACATCACCCCGTTCAGCACCCTGGCGACACGGATTGCCGAAGGCATGCCTGGCGGCCTCACTACGGCCAACGTAAAGGCCGCAATGAACCGTGTGGCATCACGATTGAATTATGGGCTCGACACCACGCGGATTGCCGATCCGATCAACGGCAAGCTGAATGAAGCGGCCATGACCAACATGGTCAAAGCGAGCGAAGCGCTGGCCGAATCGATCCGTCGCACCCGGCAGGCACTGCAGGTGATCGGGGTCGATTTTTCCATGGACGAACTGATCGACATCATGGCCAGCGACATGGTCGACGGCGCCCTGGACGGCGTCGGAAGCAACGCCAACACGCGTGTCGCCGCTGCGGCCAATGTGGTTGCCGCCTCGGTACTGCTGGAGTCGCTCAACAACGAACTTTGTGTCAGTAATGCGGTGGCGACCGATCGCATCGACGCCGCCATTCGAGCGGTACAGCCAAACGGCAGCCTCACCTCCGCCGACGCGGGCGTACCGCAGGCCATGCTCGACCAGACCGTCGCGGCGCTGGAAGCGATCATCGCGTTTGCCCCCAGTGACGATCTCTCCGCGTTGCTGACCTCGGTCCAACAACTGCAGCAGACGCGCACCCCGACCACGCGGTTGGTGCCGACCTACAGTGCCAACATGTTCCTCCGCATCCTCGAAGATGTCGTCACCGCGAGCGAAAACCGGCTGGAAACCATCAATGCCGTCATTCGGCGATATGCCGGCGACGATGGCGCGACCCCACCCGACCCGGGCGATGGCGGCAGCACGCCTGACGATCCGGGCGATCCGGGCGATCCGGGCGATGGCGGCAGCATTGGCGGTACCACGACACCGATGGCCTTCCCGGATGCCGCCGAGACCGAAGCCGGCGTCCCGGTCACCATCAACGTACTGGCGAACGATCGGGGCCTCGACGACGCACCGATTACCGTCAGCCTGCCGGGTACACCGTCCCACGGCACGGCAAAGGCGAACAATAACAACACGGTCACCTACACGCCGACCGCTGACTATGCCGGGCAGGACAATTTCACCTACACCGTTCGGGACGTCGACGGGGATTCGTCGATGGCGTCGGTATCGATCACCGTGCGCGGTGTGGCGCCGGCGGATCGGACCGTTACCCTGAACTGGCAGCCGAGCACAGGAACCGTCGGCGGCTACTACGTCTACTTCGGTGGCAGTACCGGTGCGGTCAACCAGCGACTCTCCGACCTGCCGGTTGGCTACAGTCAGTTCAACGCCGAATCACCGTCGGTGGCCTATAGTGCGCGCGACGATCTGGAACTGGGAGCCGGCGATCAGGCCTGCTTCAAGGTGACTGCCTACAACAATGTGGGTGAGTCCGTTCCGTCCAGCACCGTCTGCGCAGATCTCTAAACCGGCAGAGGCGGCGGCAGCCTGCCGCCGCCTGGCCACCCGCCCGAACTGCCGGCGGCCCTGCCGGCAGAAAATACGAGCCATGCCATGAACCGGTTGACCAAACACTTGGCCACCCTGGGGGTCGCCCTGTCCGTCCTCACCGGAGGCGCCTACGCCTTCGAGCATCCCGGCGGGTTGCACACCCAATCCCAAATCAGTTTCACGGGTCAGCAGATCAAGGCGAACCGCGCCCCCTGGAGCGCTGCCTGGAAACAGCTGTTGGCCATCGCCAACGCCAGTCTGGATGAAGTGCCCAGCGCGGTCCGTTATTACGAGGTACCGCGTTACTACGCCAATGCCGAGGCCCACGGCGCCGCCAAGGATCGACTGCGGGAGGACACCGAAGCGGCCTACGCGACTGCGCTGGCCTACGCCATCGGCAGCGGCCTGTCCGATGCCCAACGCAAGCGGTTCGCCGACAAAACGGTCGCCCTGCTGGACAACTGGGCCACGGTCAACACCGGCTACGACCCGGACGAAGATGCCCCCTTGGTGATCGCCTACACCGCGCCACCCATGATCCATGCCGCCGAGTTGATCTGGGGCTATTCCGGCTGGAGCGATGCCCAGCGCAGCCGCTTCAAAAAGTGGGCGAACGACATCGTCCGCAACGCCGCCAATCGCATCAAATACCGCGACAACAACTGGGGAACCTGGGGCATCCTGGCGGCCCTCTCGGTCGACCACCTGCGCGATGACAACAGCGCCTGGCAAAGCGACGTGACGCTGCTGAAAAAGATCATCGACCAGCAGATCGCCGGCGATGGCAGCATGCCGCGGGAAATCGGCCGCGGTGACAGTAGCCTGCACTACACGGCCTTTGCCCTGGAGTCGCTCGGTGCCGCCGTTGAACTGGTACGCAACGCAGGCGGCCCCAATCTCTATCAATGGACACCGGGCAGCGGCGGCAGCCTGCGTGACGGCCTCGATTACCTGTTCGAGCGCGGTATCGAAAACCCGCGGCTGTGGCCCACGTCGATCCGCCTGGATGCCAGCTCCACCGGCCGCGCCTCCGAGATCTACCAGTCCATGGGCTTGGTCTACGGCGTCGGCAAGTGGCTTGCCTGGGTCGAGCCGCCGCTGTTTCGCGGCGGCACCGGCCTCGGCTTTGTCGCACCCACACTCATGCAGGCGGAACCGGCAGAAGGGCTGCAGCTCGCGGTGCCCGGGCAGCCGCAGATCACGAGGGTTCGGGTTGAGTGACGATCTCCCGATAAAGCACCGCGAATCGTTCGCCCATTCGCGACGCGTCGTAGCTTTCGCAGGCCCGTCGCCGGGCGGCTTGTTGCATTCGGCACAGCAACTCCCTGTCGCCGGCCAGCTCCGCAAGCGCCGCGGCCACCTGCTGCGGCCGCGGCGGTGCCGGTACGAGCCTCCCCTCGCTGCCGTCGCCGACCGCCTCCGGGATGCCGCCGACCGCAGTCGCCACCACCGCCAGACCGGCGGCAAGCGCCTCCAGCACGGCATAAGGCAGTCCTTCGTGATAACTCGGCAATAGCAGCACGTCGGCATCCCGGAACAGTGCGGACTTCTCCTCCCCGGCCACCGGCCCGACGAACCGCACCACTGCCTCGAGCCGCATCTCCCCGATACGCCGACACAGCGCCTCCCGCTCCGGTCCGCTGCCGGCCAGGGTCAGGCGGATCGCCTCGCCCCGTTCCACCAGGAGGGCGATCGCCTCCAACGCCTCGAACAGCCCCTTGTCCCGGTGCAGACGGCCGATGAACAACGCCTGCAAGGGCTGCCCCGCTTCCCGCGCACCGGGGCCGATGTCGCCGACGCCCACGGCATTCGGAATACACACCACCGGAACCTTCAGGCGCGCGGCGTGAGCCGCCTGCTCGGTCGCGGTGATGGTGACCACCCGGTCCGCGCGTTGCAGCACCGCCAGGGCCAGCGGCGCCAGGCGCCCACAGCGCTCCAGAAACGGCTCGAGCCGCCCCCCATGCACCTGCAACAGGACCCCCCGCCCAAACAGCCGGGCCACCAGGATATAGGCGGCATCACGCCAAAACGCCTTGGGATTCATGGAAGTGTTGATGTGAACAACGGGAAAGCCGCCCCGCAGCAGGGCGCGCGCGAGCAGGAAGGGGGAGAGCACGAGTCGCAGGATTTGCCCGAACCCGGTTTCGCCGGGCCGACCCTCGCTGCCGACCGCGAAGTGTTCATAGCGCCCGGAACCGCTCGCCATCAGTTGGTTCGCATGGGTCGCCACCCCGCTGACCGCGCCAAGCGAGGGGCTCAGGAGCAGCACGCGTACTTCAGCGGCCTCCGACGCCGCAGTAGCCGTTTCCATGGCATGGCATCGATTGGATTCGGTTCAAAGCATAGTAAGGGGCGGGTGAAGGGTGAAGAGTGGTGACGCGTGAGGCGTGGGGCGTGAGGGCGACGCGTGAACGGGTGAGGCGTGACGCGTCACGCCTCACCCGTAACGAAACCCGCTACGGCATCGGATCGAGCTCTTCGCCCTCTTTCTTCACCGGCATCAGCTCTTCGCGGGTGAGATTCATGAACAGCAGCACCGGGCTGGCGACGTAGATGGAGGAATAGGTGCCAATCAGCACGCCCACCAGCAGCGCGGTGGCGAAGCCGTGAATGAGCTCGCCGCCCAGGAAGAACAGCGCCAGCAACACCAGTACCGTGGTCCCGGAGGTCAGCACCGTACGCGACAGGGTCTGGTTGATGGAGGCATTGACCACCTCCGGCGGCTCGCCCTTGCGCATGCGCCGGAAATTCTCGCGAATGCGGTCGAACACCACGATGGTGTCATTCAGCGAATAACCGACCACCGCCAAAAGGGCGGCCAGTACCGTCAGATCGAACTCCATGCCGGTGATGGCGAAGAAACCCAGCGTGATGACCACGTCGTGGACCAGGGCCATCACCGAGCCAACCGCGAACTTGAACTGGAAGCGCAGAGCAACGTACGCCAGGATACCGATGAGGGCGTAGAGCACCGCCAGACTGCCGTCCGCCGTCAAGTCCTCCCCCACCTGGGGGCCGACGAACTCCTGGCGCCGCAGTTCGATCTCCTGCCCCGCCTGACGTAGCGTACCGACCACCTGCTCAGTCAACTGCGCACTGGCCAGACCTTCACGCGGCGCCAGCCGGATCAACACGTCCCGTGCTGTGCCGAAGTGCTGCACCACGGCCCCGCCGAAACCGGCCTGATCGAGGCTCGAACGGATTTCCGTAAGGTCGACCGGAGTCGAATAGCCGACCTCGATCAGGGTGCCGCCGGTGAAGTCGATGCCGAAGTTCAGGCCGCGGGCGACCAGTGCCCCCAACGATAACAGGATCAACGCCAACGACAGGATTACCGCGCTCTTGCGCAGCTTCATGAAGTCGACATTGGTATCGGTAAAGATCTGCATGATTCGCTCCTCAGATCGACAGTGTCTTCAGACGACGGCTGCCGAGCGCCAGATTGATCACGGCGCGGGTCCCCATGATCGCGGTGAACATGGAGGTGAGAATGCCGAGCGACAGGGTGATGGCAAAGCCCTTGATCGGCCCGGTACCGAAGCTGAACAGCACCACCGCCGCAATGAGCGTGGTGACGTTGGCGTCGGCGATGGTCGACAGCGCCTTGCCGTAGCCGGAACTGATACTGGCATGAGGCGTGTTGCCCGCGCGCAACTCCTCGCGAATACGCTCGAAGATCAGCACGTTGGCGTCCACCGCCATACCGATCGTGAGCACGATACCGGCGATACCGGGCAGGGTCAGCGTTGCCTGCAACATCGACAGCAGGGCGACGATCAGCACCAGGTTGGCCGCCAGGGCCAGGTTGGCGACCAGACCGAAGCCCTTGTACCAGAGCACCATGAAGGCCATCACCGCCGCAAAGCCGATGGCCACCGAACGGAAGCCCTGATCGATGTTGTCCTGGCCAAGGCTCGGACCGATGGTGCGCTCTTCAATGATATTGATCGGTGCGGCCAGCGCGCCGGCACGCAGCAGCAAGGCCAGATTGCGGGCCTCTTCGGTACTGTCGAGCCCGGTGGTCTGGAAGCGTTTGCCGAACGGTTCACGGATGACCGCGACGCTGATCACCTCTTCCACCCGCCGGTTCACGCGCTGGACCTCGCCATTGATCGTACGCGTTTCCGGGACCGTCTCGATGAATACCACCGCCATCCGCTTACCGACATTCTCGCGGGTGTTGGCCGACATCTTGCGCGCACCCTGGCCGTCCAGGGTGACGGTTACCATCGGCCCGCCGCTCTGCTGGTCGATGCCCGAGGCGGCGTCGATGATCTGATCGCCGGTCACGATCACACGTTTCTCCAGCAGGATCGGGCGACCGTCCCGCTCGTAGTAGAGCTGTGAGCCGGGCGGCACCCGACCCTGCAGCGCCGACTCGGGATCGTGCTCCTCATCCACCATGTGGTACTCGAGGGTCGCGGTGGCCCCAAGGATGTTCTTGGCCTGTGCCGTGTCCTGCACCCCCGGCAGCTGGACGACGATGCGCTCCTCGCCCTGCTGCTGGATCACCGGTTCGGCCACGCCGAGTTCGTTGACGCGATTGCGCAGCGTGGTGATGTTCTGCTTGAGCGCGAAATCCTGGATTTCGCGGACTTCCCGCTCGCTGAGAGCGGCATAAAGGTAAGGCGTACCGTCCCGCTCCTCGGCGTTCAGCAGCAGGCTGCGGTACTGCTCGTCGATAGCGTCCTGCGCCTTGGCCCGCTCCTCGACATTGGCAAACTTGATCTCCACCCGACCGTCGCGATCGCTGATGGTGAGATAGCGGACCCGCTGCTCACGCAGCAGCGTGCGGATATCGCTGACATAGCGTTCCACCGCCTGCTGTACCGCGGCCTCCATGTCCACCTCCATCAGGAAGTGCACGCCGCCGCGCAGGTCCAGGCCCAGGTACATCGGCAGCGCACTGAAGGACTTCAGCCACTCCGGCGTGGCCGGTGCCAGGTTCAGTGCGACCGTATACCGTCCCATCTCCTCACGCACGAGGTCGTAGGCCTTGAGCTGCGTGTCGGTGCCGGGGAACCGAACCAACATCTGCTCGTCGGTCAGTTCGGCGCTCTTGTACGGAATGTCGTTCGCATCCAGTACCTGCGTCAGCCGCTGCAACGCGGCCTGGTCGACCTGGGCAGCACGCGATCCGGAGATCTGCAGGGCAGGATCATCGCCGTAGAGGTTCGGCAGGGCATAGATAAAGCCGAAAACCAGCACCGAGATGATGAGGAGATACTTCCAAAGAGGATACCGATTCATGGGGATCTCTAGACAGCAAAGGGCCCCGGCTGGCGGGGCCCGAAAATGTTCAGATGTTCTTGATGGTGCCCTTGGGCAGCACGCTGGCCACCGCCTGGCGCTGCATCTTGATCTGCACGTTGTCGGCGATCTCGACCACGATGAAGCTCTCGCCCACCTCGGTCACCTTGCCGAGGACGCCGCCCTGCGATACCACCTCGTCCCCCTTGGCGAGGGCTTCCACCATCTTCTTGTGCTCCTTGGCGCGCTTGGACTGCGGCCGGATCAACAGGAAGTAGAAGACCACGAACAGCAGGATCAGGGGGAACAGCTGGGCCAGCAGGTTCGGTTCCGCCGGGACCCCGTTCGCCGCCTGGGCAACGGCATCGGAAATGAAAAAGCTCATAGACGCTTCCTTCTTTTTGGTTGGTCCGTCGTCTGAAGACTAATGGGCGATTATGACACAAGCATCCACGTCATTGCCGCATCCCGGGTGCTTCAGACCAAATGTACAGTAATCCATCAGTAATGAGGCGCCAGCCGGCGCGTTTCAACGGTGGAGCGGAGGAAAAAAGCTCCGGCAACGAGACGCTACTCCACGCCCTCGGCCCGCCGGGCGTAAAACCCGGCCACGAACGACTCCAGTTGCCCGGCCACGATGGCGTCCCGTAATCCATGCATAAGCTCTTGATAATAGTAGAGGTTATGAATGGTATTGAGGCGCGCTCCGAGAATCTCGTTGGTCCGGTGCAGGTGCCGCAGGTAGGCACGGCTGTAATTACGGCACGTATAGCAGCCACAGGTCTCGTCCAGCGGACGCGGGTCCTTCTCGTAGCGGGCGTTCTTGATCCGGATGTCGCCGCGGGTCGTGAACAGGTGCCCGTTGCGCGCGTTGCGGGTCGGCATCACGCAGTCGAACATGTCGATGCCGCGGCGCACCGCCTCCACGATATCCTCCGGCCGCCCCACCCCCATCAGATAGCGGGGCCTGTCGGCCGGCATCTGCGGCGCGGTGTGCTCCAGAATGGCCAGCATCTCCTCCTTCGGCTCGCCCACCGAGAGCCCGCCGAGGGCGTAGCCGTCGAAACCGATGTCGGTCAGCCCGGCCAGCGACACGTCGCGCAGGTGCGGGTACATTCCCCCCTGCACGATGCCGAACAGCGCGTTGAGGTTGTCGCCGTGGGCCGCCTTGGAGCGCTGCGCCCAGCGCAGTGACAATTCCATAGACTCCTTTGCCTGCCTTTCAGTTGCAGGATAAGGGGTGCATTCGTCGAATATCATGACGATATCGGAGCCGAGCGCCCGCTGCACCGCCATCGACTCCTCCGGCCCCATGAACACCCGCGAACCGTCCACGGGCGACTGGAAGCGCACCCCCTCCTCCGTGATCTTTGCCGCTCCCGGCTTCCTGCCTCCCGCGGCACTAGCACCTCCCTGTGCGTCGCGCGCCCCCAGCGAGAACACCTGGAAGCCGCCGGAGTCGGTGAGGATCGGCCCCTCCCAGTGCATGAAGTCGTGCAGGTCGCCGTGGGCGGCGATCACCTCGGTGCCGGGGCGCAGCATCAAGTGGAAGGTGTTGCCGAGGATGATCTCGGCCCCGATGCCGCGCAGCTCCTCCGGCGTCATCGCCTTCACCGTGCCGTAGGTGCCCACCGGCATGAAGGCTGGCGTTTCCACCGTGCCGCGGTCGAAGGTCAGGCGCCCGCGCCGGGCGGGACCGTCAGTCGTGATCAGGTCGAAATTCATAGGTCACTCCCCTTCTCCCCCAGGGACAGGGCCGGGGAGAGGGGATCAAAATCGGCCCGCGCTCCAGGCGCCGGCAAAATGAACATGGCATCCCCATAACTGAAAAAGCGGTAACGCTGCTCGACGGCATGCCGGTAGGCCGCCAACACCGGCTCCCGGCCGGCAAACGCGCTCACCAACATCAGCAGCGTCGACTCCGGCAGATGGAAGTTGGTCAGCAGGGCGTCGATCACACGGAAGCGATAACCGGGATAGATAAAGATGTTGGTCTCGCCGGCGAACGGCTTCAGCTCACCATCGCGGGCGGCGCTCTCGAGACTGCGCACCACCGTGGTCCCCACCGCCACCACCCGCCCGCCGCGGGCCCGGGTACGGGCGACCGCCTCGACCACCGCCGCCGGCACTTCCAGGTATTCGGAGTGCATGTGGTGGTCACGGACGTCATCGGCGCGCACCGGCTGGAAGGTGCCCGCCCCCACGTGCAGGGTCACGTAGGCGAATTCGATACCGGCCCCGGTCAGCAGATCCAGCAAGGGCTGGTCGAAATGGAGCCCCGCTGTCGGCGCTGCCACCGCCCCGGCCTGGCGGGCAAAGACGGTCTGATAGCGCTCCGCATCGGTCCCGACCGCCTCACGCTCGATGTACGGCGGCAGCGGCATCCGCCCCTTCGCCTCCAGGATGGGCAGCACCGGGCCGGGAAAGCTCAGGGCAAACAGCTCACCCTCGCGCCCGGTCACCGTCACCTCGACGCTCTCCTCCAGCAGCAGGGAGGTGCCGGCCTTCGGCGACTTGCTGGCCCGCACATGCGCCAGCGCCATGGTCTCGCCGGTGATGCGCTCGATCAGCACCTCCACCCGGCCACCGGTCGCCTTGCGCCCGAACAGCCGTGCCGGAATCACCCGCGTGTCGTTGAACACCAGCAGGTCGCCCGGCCTCAGCAGCCCCTCGAGATCGGCGAACCCCAGGTCGCGGCGCGAACCGTCGGCACCATCGAGAAACAACAGGCGGCTGCCGGTCCGCTCAACGGCCGGCTGCTGTGCGATCAGCGCCTCGGGAAGGTCGAAATGGAAGTCGGTACGTCGCATGGGGGCGGAATGTTACCAGATCACCAAGCGCGGCACGCTTGTTTACCGGCGCCGAATCCCTATAATTGGCGGTTCCCCAGCCGGGGTGGCGAAATTGGTAGACGCAGCAGACTCAAAATCTGCCGGAGGCAACTCCGTGTCGGTTCGACTCCGACCCTCGGCACCATACCCTTTCTGATTCCCCCTACGTAGGATGGGCAAAGGAGCGAAAGCGACGTGCCCATCACTGGCGACGCTGCCGATACGGCTCGGGCGGTCTACTCCGCCGGTGTGTGCACCACCTTCGGCCAACTGAAACGGAACGTGGAGCCGCGGCCCGGCGCCGATTCCAGGCCGATGTGTCCGCCCACGCCCTCCACCAGGCGCTTGACCACCGCCAGGCCGATACCCGTGCCTTCGCGTTCCTTCGGGGCAGGCCCGCGCTGGAGCATCTGGAAGACCCGCTCATGGTACTCGGGGGGGATGCCGGGGCCGTCGTCGGCGACCGCGAACTCGTAGTACTCCCCGACCTCGCGGGCCGATACCCACACGTGCCCATCGGGCCGGTCGTGGTACTTGAGGGCGTTTTCGAGCAGATTGGCGAACACCTGCCGCAATGGCGCCCGCTCGGCATGCAGACACGGCATATCCGGGGCCACCGACACGGTGAAGCCTGTGGGCACACCGCGCGCCTGGAGCACTTCCGCCACCAGGGCGGCGGTATCCACCTCGCCGACCTCACCGCCGCTACGGCCGGCGCGGGCGTACTCGAGCAGCCCGCCGATCAGCTCGCTCATGCGCCGGACCCGTTCGCGCAACAGGCGCAACTGGTCGCAACCGGCCGCCGAGAGCCGCCCGCCCTCGTCCTCTTCGAGCGCGCCCGACATGGCGTCGACCGCCCGTAGCGGCGCTTTAAGGTCGTGGGCCACCAGGGAGGCGAACTGCTGGAGCTTTTCGTTCTGCCGACGCAGCTCCTCTTCGTTGCGGCGGGCCTCTTCCATGCGCTTGCGCTCGGTCACCTCGACGGTCACCACGTTGACCGCGACCACCCGTCCGGCGTCATCCGTGAGCGGGTGCCAGTGCTCCACCCAGTCGCGGCGCACCCCGGGCTGCGCCGCGGTCTCGCCGCTGATCTCCACGTTGTCCACGGGCTCGCCGGTGGCGATCAGCCGGCGTAGGCCGGGCACGACTTGTCCCGCCAGCGCCGGCACCACCTCGGCCACCCGCCTGCCCAGGTGTTCGGCCGCGGGAAGGCCGTTCATCGCGGCCAGACAGTCGTTGACCCGCAGGTAGCGCAGCTCGGCGTCCAGCACCGCCAGGCCGACCGGGGCGCTGCGGTAGATGGCCTCCAGCTCGGCCGCCTCCCGCCGGTAGCGCGCCTCGCTCTCGCGCAGGGCCAGTTCCGACCGTTTCAGGGGCGTGACGTCGATCAGGGCGGTGCGGCTGCTACGCGTGTGCGCCTCGCCGCGCCCGCCGGCGATGCTTTCCATACGCACCTCGATGGGTGCGCCCCGGCGATCCTTGAGAGTGACCTCCACCGCCTGGCGCTGGGTGGAGTCGAACACCGCCTGCAGGTGACTGAACAAGCGCGTGCTCTGTCCCGGTGCCAGATAACTGGTGAACGACTGACCGAGCACGCCGCGGCGCTCCTGGCCAAGCATTTCGGCCGCCGTGAGATTGAGGTCGAGCACACGTCCCCGGCGGTCGAAGCTCACATAGCCGACCGGGGCGAAGTCGTACAGATCGGCATAGCGGTCGCGGGCGGCCTCCAGTTCGTCGTGGGCCTCGCGCAGCTCGCGGTTCTGCATCTCCAGCTCGATCTGGTGGACCTGGAGATTGTGCAGCAGTTGCCGCACCTCGTCGGATTCGCCCTGCAAGGCGACCTGCAGCGACGCCAGCCGCTCCTTCAACTGCTCCCCGCTCAAGCGGTGCATCGGTTCCATGGCTGTGTCCCTAAATCAACGGCTCGACCGGGGCGGCTGGGTGCCCGTTCCGTCCTCGACCGCCCGCTCAGTGGTGGCCATCGCCTGCGGCCGACCGTCATCGTCCAGCACCAGCGAGGCGGTCAACTCAACCTCCACGATATGCCCGTCGCGGGTGATCCGCCGGGTCTTGAATCGTTCGACCACTTCCCCGCGGCGCAGCCGCTGCAACAGCTCCTCCTCTTGCGGGCGGGTCTCCGGCGGCAGCAGCCGCTCGATACCCAACCCCAGTATCTCCTCTTCGCTGTAGCCGTACATCCGTTGCGCTGCCGGGTTCCAGGCACGGATGCGGCCCTCGAAATCGCGCACGGTGATGGCATTGTCGGCGTCGCGCACCACCGCCGCCAGCCACTGGGCACGTTCGAGGTTGCGCTTGAGCTCGGTGATATCCTGCTCGATGGTCACGATGGCGCTGGGTGTCCCGCTGGGCCCGGGCAGGGGGGATGCGGTGAACCGGACCTCCAGCTCGCGGCCGTCGCGGGTCACCCGCGGGGCCTCGACGTAGCGCAGGGTCTCGCCCCGGCCCAACTGCTGTAGCATCTCCCGCACCGCTCGGTGCGCCGCGGGCGGCACGAGGTCGTTCAGATTCATCCGCTGCGCCTCCTCCTCCGGATAGCCGTACAACGCCTCGGCGCCCCGATTCCACTCGAGGATGCGGCCGTCCAGGCCCAGCAGGATAATGGCGTCGGCAGACTCGCGCACCATGGCCGCCAGCCGGTGGACCTGCGCCTGCCCCGCGGAGAATTCGGCCAGGTCGACGAACACCAGCACGGCTCCCTCGACGGCACCGTCCTTGGACTTGTACGGCCGCATCCGCAGGGAGTACCAGCGATCCCGGCTGTCGCGGACCTCGATGGTCCTGCTGATGGCTTTGTCGATGACCTCTCGCAGGTGCCGACCGAGGTCGTCGATGTCGAGGTTGGTGCGCAGATCCCTCAGCGGCCGCCCTATATCGGCGTCGATGAGGTTGAGCAGCGGCCGGGCCATGGGGGTGAAGTGGCGCACCCGCAGCTGCGCGTCCAGCATGACCATGGGCAGCTCGGCGCTGGCGAGCAGGTTGAGCAGGTCGTCGTGGGCGTGTTCGAGCTGGCGATTGCGCACCACCAGCTCTTCGTTGACCGTGGCCAACTCCTCGTTGGTGGATTGCAGCTCCTCCTTGGCGCTCTCCAGTTCCTCGTTGGTGCCCTGCAGCTCCTCGTTGCTCGACAGCAGCTCCTCGTACGCCGCCCGCAGTGCCTCGCCGGTGTTGACCTGGTCGTTGACGATGGACTGCAACTGCGCCCGGGTGGCCGACAGCTCCTGCTCCAGTGTTCGCGCCCGCCGTGCCTGCTCGCCGTCGGATGACGGCGGCGGGGCGGTCGTGGCCACGGCCGTCTCCTCGAACACCACGAGCACGTGACCGGGAACGGCCGGCAGCGGCGCCACCACCAGGTCGACACAGCGGTCACCGGCCTGCCCCCGGTAGCGGACGCTCTCCTGTCTGACCCGCTCGTGGTTCTCCAGTGCCTGGCGCACCCCCACGTGCAGGGCCGCGGTCAGCTCCTGACGGACCACCTTGAGCAGCTTGGCGCTGGCGGCGCCGTGGGCCGGCTCGATGTACGGACCGGTGTGTCCGCTGTAACCGACCACTTCCATCTTATCGTTGACGATCAGCGCCGGTGGGCCGAATTCGGCGAGGATGTACTGCTCGGCCTCGCGCATCGGGTCGCGCGCCGCGACGCCGGTCGCCGGGGACGGCGGGAGGGGGCTACCGGCCAGATGCGTCGCGGACCAGGCCCCCGCCGGGCGCGGAAACGGCCCTTGGGCGGGTTTCTTCTCGTAGATCTTGAATCGCTTGTCGGTCAGGGAGAACAGGTCCGCCGACTGACCAATGCTCTCCGAGGTGCCCAGCAACAGGTAGCCGTTGGGCTTGAGCGCGTAATACAGCGTCCCCAGCACTCTTTTCTGGAGCTCCGGACCGAAGTAGATGAGCAGATTGCGGCAGGAGACCAGGTCCATGCGCGAGAACGGCGGGTCGCGGGTGAGGTCCTGCACGGCGAACACGCACAGGTCGCGGATCGCCTGGTGCACCTGGTAGCCGTGGGCCGTCTTGACGAAGAAGCGCTGCAACCGCTCCGCGGAGACGTCGGCCGCGATGCTCTCCGGATAGAGGCCGGCGCGCGCCCTGAGGATGGCCCGCTCGTCGATGTCGCTGGCGAAGACCTGCACCGGCTGCGCCGGTACCGAGGTGGTGGAGAGGTATTCGGTCAGGGCGATGGCGAGGGAGTAGGCCTCCTCGCCGCTGGCGCAACCCGGAACCCAGACCCGGATGGGATCATTGACCGCACGCC
>JAWLGP010000002.1:0-222420 GCA_041685045.1 Gammaproteobacteria bacterium | reverse complement strand
GTCCTCGAACAGGGCCTGCCCCTCGCCGGGCGACTGTTGCAGGTAGCGGATGTACTGCCCGACCTCGTGCAGATTGTGCAGCACCATGCGCCGGCGGACGCGCCGTTCGAGGGTATTGGGCTTGTAGCCGGTGAAGTCGTGGCCCTTCTGATCCCGCAGCAGAACGAGGATGGTGTCCAGACCGTCGCCCAACCCATGCCGCTCGGCGGCCGGCGGATGCAGCGGATCGCGCGCGATGCGCGCCAACTCCCGGGCGATCTCGGCCGGGGGCAGCACCAGGTCTACCGCACCGACGGCGACGGCGCTGTGGGGCATGCCGGTGTGCTGCGCACTCGCCTCGTCCTGGGCCAGCGTAATGCCGCCCTCGGCCTTGACCGCCTGCATCCCCAGCGCCCCGTCCGAGGCGCTGCCCGAGAGGATGACGGCGATGGCGCGCGGCCCCTGATCACGGGCGAGCGAGCGCAGGAAGTGGTCCACCGTCAGCAGCGGACCGTGGTGGTCCTCGGGCCACGGGAGCACCTGCAGCACCCCGTTCAGGACGCCGAGATTGGCGCTCGGCGGAATGACGTAGAGGTGATTGGGCGCGACCGCCACGCCCTGGCGGGCCTCCTCGACCGGCATGGCGGTATGCCGGGCCAGCAGCGCCACCAGCATGCTTGGATGGGAAGGCGCCAGATGCTGGACCAGCACGAAGCCCAGGCCGGTATCGGGGGCGAGGGCTTCGAGCAGTTCGGTGACCGCTTCGAGGCCGCCCGCCGAGGCGCCGATACCGACGATGGCTTTGGCCTGCCCCGCCCTCGCCGAGCTGTTTCCCTTAGGGGTACGGCCGGAGCGGTTTTCGTGTCTTCTATCGGCGCTCATGACTTCAGCTTGCGTTCCCGGCGACTGTTTGGAGGATGCAAAACGCCACTCTATCGCGTTTCGCGCCCTTCGCGGGCCAGCGATACCGCGGAATTTCCAATTTTGGCAGCGAAACGGTCGTGAGGTTCGACCCTTAGCCGGGGCTCGCGCGCTTGGTCCGGCGCACGAATACGACGCGATACCACTGGGACGGACCCATACTCTGGAAAACACCATCGTGGAGGAAAGCCATGCGCAAACAGCTCATTGAACCGGGCTCGCGCACGGGTGCCCCAGTCGACCGGCAGTGGCTGGACCTGGAGCACCTGGCCCAGGTGGAACTCACCTCCGAGGAGCCCGCCTTCCCCATTGAATCGGCACTGACGCCCGACGATGCCCCTGGCTGGCGGGCGGCGCAGGCGGGGCCGCAGGTGATTCGGTTGTTGTTCGACACGCCGCAGCGGATTCGCTGCATCCGGTTGGCGTTCCAGGAAACCGAGTGCGAACGGACCCAGGAATTCGCGCTGCGCTGGTCGGCGGACGGCGGGCGCTCTTACCGGGAACTGGTGCGCCAGCAGTACAACTTCGGGCCGCCGGCCAACACCCGCGAGGTGGAGGAGTACGTGGTCGAGCTGGACGGCATGAGCGCCCTGGAGTTGGACCTCATACCGGACATCGGGCGGGGCGGCGCGAAGGCGTCGCTGGAGAAGCTGATGCTCGGGTGAGCGTAGGCCGTTCGCGAGCGCCGACGGACTCTACCTCGATATCCGCGTCCTCAATGGAAGTACTTGCGGGCGCGCCGGCCATACCTGCCCGTCGTTCCCCCGAAGGCGGGAATCCAAAAACGAACGGCAGCAAACGGCCCGCACCCGTCATTCCCGCGAAGGCGGGAATCCAGGTGGCAACCGGCAGCTTACGACCCTGAGCCGCCGTTGGAAACGGCCGTTCGGGCATCCGCTTTCCGGCCATAAGCTGACGTAAAGACTGCACCCGGTGCAGCCCTTTTGTGGATTCGGCTCACTAACCCGGGAGCAGCAGGCGCACCCTAAGGCCTCCCAAAGGCGAATCATCGAGGTTCACCGAGCCGCCGTATAACCGGGCCAAATCGCTCACGATTCCCAGCCCCAAGCCGGTGCCGGGCACCTGCTCATCGGCACGCACTCCGCGAGCCAGCACGGCCTGGCGTTTCTCCGGCGCCAATCCGGGACCGTCATCGTCAACGATTACCGTCAGGCAATCACCATCGGATACGAAATGGATCTCGACCCGGCTGACCGCCCATTTCCATGCGTTGTCGAGGACGTTACCGAGGATCTCCTGCAGGTCCTGCCACGCCGGCGTGTTACCGGGACACCCACTCGAAAGCTTGCCATCCCGCAGTTCTTTTGAGAAGGTTGAAAATCACGGAACGGAACCAAGGAAGCGGTCATGCCCAAGCCACGGAAAACGCTTATCTCCCTCGAAGCCACTCCCTACTATCACTGCGTCTCCCGCTGCGTGCGCCGTGCCTTTCTCTGTGGCGAGGACACCCACTCCGGCGTCAGCTACGAACACCGGCGTGACTGGATCCGTGAGCGCCTGTTCGAACTCGCCGAGGTCTTCGCGATCGATATCGCTGCTTATGCCGTGATGTCCAACCACTACCATCTGGTGTTGGCGGTCGATAGCGAGCAAGCGCAGTCGTGGAATGCCGAGGAAGTCATCAAGCGCTGGCACCGCCTGTTCGCTGGCAATCTGCTCAGTCAGCGTTATCTCGCCGGTGAGAACCTGTTGGCCGCCGAACGAAGGGCGCTGGACGTCTTCGTCCAGTCGTGGCGGACACGGCTGACCGACATCAGTTGGTTCATGCGCTGCCTGAACGAGGACGTCGCCCGCAAGGCCAATGCCGAGGACGGCTGCACAGGCCGCTTCTGGGAAGGCCGGTTCAAGTCCCAGGCGCTGCTGGACGAGAAGGCCCTCGCCGCATGCCTCGCCTATGTGGACCTGAATCCGGTCCGGGCGATGATGGCCGATACCCCAGAAGGTTCCGACTTCACCAGTGTGCAGGAGCGCAGCGAGGCGGCAAGGGAAGCGGTTGCCCCGAACGAACCGGAACAGCAACCGGCACGACTGCTGCCTTTTGCCGGCAACCCGCGCCGCGACATGCCCAAGGGGCTCCCCTTTCGCATTACCGACTACCTCGACCTGGTTGACTGGACCGGTCGCCAGCTCAGGGACGACAAGCGCGGTGCCATTGATAGCCGTGTGCCGCCCATCCTTGAACGGCTGCAAATAGACCCCAAGCACTGGCTTTACATGACACAACAATTCGAAAGCCGCTTCAAAGGGCTCGTCGGCACCGCCATGCGGCTAAAGGCTGTCTGTCAGGAACTGGGTTATCGACGAACACCGAACGCCACGGCTTGTCGCGCATTATTCGCCTGAGGTAATCACCGCAATCCCGGAACTGCTCGCTTCGGCTTCCCGCCGGGCCAGCGCTCGCCCGAATTCTCGCCAACCGGCACTGTTTCGTCGGATTCTGGCCGACAAACGACTAATTCACAGCCCTGCCAGCAAGTTTCCCCAAGCCCTTTAGGGCTCGTCGCCTACTTGGCTATTTTTCTTTGTTAGAGTGGGTGTCCGGGTTATTATTATTGCTTGCTGTTCAAGGCAGCACGGGGCCATGGCACGGCGCAGTTCGGTCCAGCGGTTCCGGCGCTACTGCGGTGGATGTCCTAGTTATTGCCCTCGACCCGATTTCCAGAACGGTCGCGGATGTCGGCTTCGACCGTCACGCTGCCCACCCCTTTGAGTTTGGCGGTGCCCGATTGCGAAAGTGTGATCTGGTGAGGTTTCCCGGCGTGAACGGCAATGTCGAAGGAAGTCACGGAGGAATCCTCGTCGTCCTCAAGAGTGGCTTCGAGCTTGACCACATTGCCCACCGTCGGCGTGAGCGTCACGGTGGTTGTCGAAACACCCTCCTCGTTCAATGGGGCGACCGCGGGATAGGCGAAGCCTTGCCCCTGCACCACACGCCAACGCACGAACTTCGGCGCCGAAACCTTCTGCTCGTCCGGCAGGCCGGAATACCCCAACAGGACGGCCATGAGGTCGATACTTGGTGCGTCAGCGGACACATAGACGATGTTTTCTCCAATCAACGCATCGTCATCGACCAGACCGAGCGCCAGTCCCCAAAACGCCCACTCCCACAACACATTTTCCGGATCGTTATTGGCATACAACCGGATCGCCAGATGATCCTCGGCACGGAGCGATGCGAGCTGCGAGACATCGTCAAAGGTAATCTGCCCGTCGCCGCCGACCGTGGCGCTGATCTCCTGCTCCCCAAACGCCAACACCAGTTCCTTGCTCCCGCCATAGCTGTAGGCATCGAGGGTGTTCAACGGATTGCCATCCGCACTCGGCCCGGTGAGTTCGTAGAGCATCTGGATGGCGCTATGATGGATGTCCCGGTTAATGCCGAAAAAATGCTCCTCCCGGGGCACGCCTTGGCGCTTCCGGACGTGCGGACGGGACATCGGTGCCACTGCGGTGGATGTCCTAGTTATTCGTCACTGCGGTGGATGTCCTAGTTATTCGTCATCACTTCAGCAGCTTTTCGTGCTGTTCGAGTAGATCCTTTCCATCCGAACCGCATTGCTTCGGCACACACAACCATCTTGAAAAAAGCCGTCTATGACTACGAAATAAAATCTTTCCCTCAGTACCCAAACTCACCAATTTCAAACTTGCCTGAAATAATCCGAAAGTAGTCTTTGTACTCGGCATTCAGGGGACACCCAAAGATTAGCTCTTTATCAGGATCCACCTTCTTGCCAAGCTTGTAACACAGCAGCAATCTTTCATTCAGAGCCGGATAGATCGCAACATCGTCCAGCTCGTAATCGCGAACGCTCTCGCAGTCCGCAGCAGACAATTCCCTCACAATGGTGCCGAGATTGAATTTGCTATCGTAGATGTCGCGCCGAACAAGAGCCCCCCCTCCTTCACCAATCATGATGAAATTAATTTCGTCACTAGTTCCCGACCAAACCGTAGCCGAGTACATCGAGGGATTTCTTCTTATCCAAATTTCTGGGATCGCTGGCTGCTTAAGCGCCGCAACTGCCCGCCGCTCTACGACTTCACTCTTTTGCAAAAACTGCCTCGTCACAGCCTTTACGAATAAAATGTCATCATTACTCAAGTCAGTGGTTTGCCAGTCATCCGTCGCACTATATCGCGAAAAGAAAAGCATAAAAGGAGTTCTCAGCATTTGGGCCAAAACGCTGACTCCATTTTTCAGCCTGATGCTGACGACTTTATTCTCTTTCCACCGGATGCTAGTCAAGGTTCATCACCACACTATTTCTGTAGCACTTGATCGGCTGCGTCAAGATATTTTTCACGATTAGGATTTCGCTGCCCTACTGGATTCTGTCGATTGGCAACATTTTCCGTGCCAAACTTCTCAACATTGTGTTCATGGAGGCGCTGCTCAAGCCCTCTGGCGGTGTTTTTGCCCTCTGCATCTGAACCAGCGTAAACAGGAGCCGGAGCAACTCCACCAAAATTCGAAAAATCTCCGCTATATCGTCTGGATATTATCTCTTCCGGCGAAAGACCTTCTGAACTTGGGGCGCTTGCATATCCGGTGTACGGTTTTCCTGCTTTAACGCCCTGGTATGTCACGTGGTCTCTGCCTTGACCATCTCGAACGCTAAGGTACGGCCCATTATCAACCAAGCCGGAGTGGTCAGGATACTCCTCGCGGTACCCGGACTGCTGCTCCCCTTCATATCCCGGAACAGCGCGCTGCTCAACAGGCTCAGCGGGGCGGCCCACCTGCACCGGTTCAATTTGTACGCCGCTGTCAGCCGGACTCTCAAGGACTGTTCCGCTCTGGCTACCGTTATTTGGTGTGGTCAGAATAGTCGGAGCATTCGGGCTTGCCTCTAACGCTATGCCGTATTGCCTTGCAATCCTTGCTGCTTCTCGTTCGTACGTCAGACCAAGTCCTGTGCCCTGATAGCGTTTAGCTGAATCGAGAGCAGATTGAAGATGCTCAATATCGCTCTCTCTAATGTGCTGAGCTCCGAGTTCAATATCCGAGAAATTCGGTCTAACTCGCTCCGGGTGGTCTTCGACTACTCCATTAGCTGCTATTCCGCCTTCGTTGCTGAAAACTTGCCCGCTAGCGACGTACTTGAAACCCTCCCATGTGTTTGTGAGGATTTTGTCCAGAGCTGCTGCTGCCTGCTTGTTACCGTCGGTGCCGAATGCGAGGGAGTTTTCTGCTCCAAACGCGGCGGGAGGACACGGCGATGCCACTGGGAATGGGCCAGCCGGCACGAGTGCGCAATGCCCGTCCGGGTCCCAATACACCGTCGGATTCGCATACGCATACAAATACCGATGCAAACTCGGCGGCGTCTCCCCCTCCCCAAGGTAGCTGTCCTGGGTCAGGAAGCGTGCCGTATCCGGGTCATAAAACCGCGCCTTAAAGTAATAAAGCCCAGTCTCCCCATCCCGCTCATGCCCGGTAAACCCGAACGGGTTGTCACTCTTCCCGCTGGTCTCGCGGTAGTGGCCCCAGGCATCGTAGCGATAGGCCGCACCGGCGGCGCCGGCGCTGTCGCTGAGCGCAACCACCGACCCCAGCGCGTCGTGGTGGTAGTAGCGCCGCCCTTCTGTGGCGTTGTTGAGGCTCAGCAGGCGGTCGGGGCCGTATTCGTACTTGGCCACGGTGTTGCCGCCGGCATCGCTCTGGGTGAGGACGCTGTCGCCGTCATAGCTGTAGCGCAGCACGCCGTCGGCGCCGCGCTTTTCGATGCGCATGCCGGCGTAGTCGTAGCGGAACTGGCCGAGGGTGGTCTGGTCCTGCTGCACGCTGACGAGCTTGTCGCGGGCTTCGTAGAGGAAGGTGGTGATGACGCCGTTCTTGCTCTTCACGGTCTGGTTGCCGTTGGCGTCGTACTGGTAGGTGGTGCTTTGCGCGGCATCCACGCCGTCGTCGATGTTCGTGAGCTGGTTGCGGCTGTTGTAGCGGTAGCTGAGCTGGGTCAGCGTATTGCCGGCGGCGTCGGTGGCCTGCTCGCCGGTGCGGTTGAAGTTGGCGTCGTAGGTGTAGCTGACGTTCTTGTCCGGGTAAGTGACGCTGCTCAGCCGGTCGGCGCTGTCGTAGTCATAGCTCGTCTGCTCGGTGACGCCGTTTTGGGTCTCACTCTGGCTGAGGCGGTTGCCGTTGGCATCGTAGGTATAGGCGTAGGCGGCCAGCACACTGCTGCCCTGGCTGTGCTGGATGGTGGTCAGGCGCCCTGCCCCGTCATGCGCCTGTTGGGTATGGGTGGCGTTGGGGTTGGCGATTTGGGTGATGAGCCCGGAGCCGTCGTAGCCGTAGGTGGTGGTGCCGGCGGCGGTGGTGACCTGGATCAGGCGGTTGTCGGCATCATAGGCGTAGGCCGTGGGGTTGCCGTCCGGGTCGGTGAGGCCGGTGCGGTTGCCGTTGGCGTCGTAGGCATAGGCGATGGTGCGGCCGAAGCCGTCGGTGACCTGGGTGAGGCGGTCATAGGTGTCGTAGGTTTGCGTGGTGGTACGGGCAGTGCCGTCGGCGTAGCGCTCGGTATGCCCGGTGGGGTTGCTGTTGGCGTCGTAGGCGGTGGCGATGCTCTGCAGGGCATCGCTACTGCTGTCGGGATAGGTGGCCTGGGTCTGCCGGTTGAGGGCGTCGTAGGTGTAGGTAATGGCCTGACCCTTGGCATCGGTCAGGGTGGTGAGGTTGCCGTTGGCGTCATAACGGTAGGACTCCCCTGCCCCGTCGGCATAGGTGGTGGAGGCCTTGCGGTTGAGGGCATCGTAGCTGATCGTGGTGCTGTTGCCGTTGGCGTCCGTCTGGCCGATGAGGTTGCCGTTGCCGTCATAGCTGTAGGCGGTTTGGCCATTTAGCGGGTCGGTGACCGTGCTGAGGCGGTCGGCCGCATCGAAGGTGTACTGCCAGCTGTTGTTGCCCGGGCGCGTCCTGGCGGTACGGTTGCCGTTGGCATCATAGGCGTAGGTGGTGGCCTCCCCGGCGCCGTTGGTCTCGCTGAGGGTGCGCCGGCGCTGGTCGTAGCTCCAGGTGTGCGTGCGGCCGGCCGGGTCGGTGGTGGCGAGGGTGTCGCCCATCGCATCGTAGCTGTGGCGGGTGACCAGCCCCTCGGCGCTGGTCTGCGTGCTCAAAAGGTTGCGCGCATCGTAGACGTATTGGGTCGTGTGGCCGTTGGCGTCCTCGCGTGTGGCGATATTGCCTACATCGTCGTAACCGAGGGTCTCGAGCAGGGTGCCGTCCTTGCTGCTGGTGAGCAGGCGGTTTTCGTCGTCGTAGGTATAGAGGCTCTCGGTGCCGCGTTTGTCGGTCTCGCCTACCTTGTTGCCCACCGCGTCGTACTGGTAGCTCAGGGTTTGGGCGAGCGGATCGGTAACGGTGATCAGACGGTTGAGGGCATCGTAGACATAGGTGGTGGTGTTGCCGCGTGCGTCGGTTTCGCCAGTCTTGTTGCCGAGCGCATCGTAGCGGTAGTTTTGGGTGTTGCCGAGCGGATCGGTGAGGGTGACCAGGCGGTTCAACCCGTCGTAGTCGTAATGGGTGGTGTTGCCGTTGGGATCGGTCTCGGCGGTTTTGTTGCCTAAGGTGTCGTAACGGTAGCCAACCGTGCGCGAGGCCGGCAGTTCGCTTTGCACGAGACGATTGAGGGCATCGTAGCGGTGGCTTGCGGCGTTGCCGTTGGCATCCTGCTCGCCGGTGCGGTTGCCGTTGGCGTCGTAGCTGTAGCTGAGCCGTGTGCCGAGGCTGTCCTTGCTGGCGCTCAGGTGGTTGAGGGCATCGTAGGTATGGGTCACCTCGTTGCCGTTGGCCCAGGTTTCGCCAATGAGGTTACCCACCTCGTCATAGGCATAGGCGGTGCGGTAACCGGCTGGATCGGTGGCCTGCACCTTGCGGTTGAGGGGATCGTAGGCGTACTGGGTGAGGCGATTCAGGGCGTCGGTGACGGACAGTCGGTTGCCGCTGGCATCATAGCCGTAAGTGGTGGTCGCGCCCTCGGCATTGGTTTGACGGGTGAGGCGGTTGGCGGCGTCGTAGGCGAACTGCTGCTGATGGCCGTTGGCGTCGGTGACGGCGATCTTGTTGCCGATCTTGTCGTAGGCGACCCGGGTGCTGCCATCCAGGGGATCGACCGTCTCGATGCGGCGATTGAGGCTGTCGTAGACGTAGCGGGTGACGTGGCCGTTGGCGTCGGTCGCGGCGATCAAATTTTCGCCGTCGTAGCGGGATTGGCTGACTCCGCCCAGCGCATCGGTGGTTTTGATGCGCCGACCCAGGATGTCGTAGGCGTAGGCCGTGGTGTGGCCGTTGGCGTCGGTCTGCGCGGTGAGGTTGCCGAGCGCATCGTAGCTGTATTGGGTCACACGCCCGAGCGGTTCGGTGCGTTTTTTCAGGCGGTTGCCGGCATCGTAGCTGAACCGGGTGGTATTGCCCTGCCAGTCGCTCTCGCTGAGCTTGTTGCCATTGCCGTCGTAGCTGAAACTGCGTTGTTGGCCGAGCGGGTCGGTCTGGCCGACAACCCGGCTCAAGCCGTCATAACGCCAAGTAGTGGCGCGTCCGGCCTCGTCGGTCTCGGAGAGTTTGTTACCCAGTGCGTCGTAACTGAAGCTGTGCACATCACCCAGGGCGTTAGTTTGGCTGGTGAGCCGATCGAGGGTGTCGTAGGCAAAGGCGGTGGTGTTGCCGTTGGCGTCGGCGGTTTTGATTTTGCGGCTGCGTGCGTCCCACTGTGCCGTCACGGTATTGCCCAGTGGATCCTTTTCCGATGCCAGGTTGCCGTAGGCGTCGTAGGCGAAGGTGGTGGTGTGGCCGTTGGCGTCCTTGTTGCTGATCCGGTCGCCCTTGCTGTTGTAGGTGTAGGTGGTTACGCCCCCCTCGGCATCGGTGACCTTGACCAGGTTGCCATTGCCGTCGTAGGTGCGGGTCGTGGTATGGCCGTTGCGATCTGTGGCGGTGGCGCGGCGGTTTTTGATCCAGGGCTTGTCGGGGATGCTCGCATAGGTGTAGCTACGGGTGTAGTCACCGGTGATCTCAGACAACAGATTACCGTTGCCGTCGTAGTCATAGGTGGTGGCCACGCCGTTGGCATCGGTGCGCGAGGTCATGACGACATCATCCTCGGCCCACTCCATGCGGGTGGTGCCGACGGGATCGGTGATCTGTACCGCACTGCCGTAGCGGTTCAGGGCGTAGGTGGTGGTATGGCTGTTGGGGTCCTCGACCCTGGTGCTGTCTGAGGGGAATGTGTCCGAGTAGGTGAAGCGTGTGGTCGCACCGGTCGGCTCTTCGATGCGGACAATGGCGCGGTACGGCATCTCCACACGGATCCCGGCATTGTCCTCGATGCTGATGGTCTTGGCGTTGTAGGTGTAGGTGGTCTGTTCGCCGTTGGGGTCGGTGTAGCCGATGAGGTTGTGGCGCGTTTGTAAGGGTGCCTCTTGATCGGCGGTGTTGTAGGTGTAGTGTTCGACTCTGGCGCCAGCATCACGGCTGACCGTGATCAGATTGCCGAAATCGTCGTAGCTGAACTCGAGGCTGATCCCGTCAGGACCGGTAAGCTTGTCCAGTACCGTAAAGCGACCGGCGAAATGACTGCGGGGGAAGCGGCGTTGGGTGTAGCTGAAATTCAACTCCCGGCCGGAACTGTCAACGACCTTGCTCAGGTAACGCGTATTGACGAGGGTTTCATAGCTCAGGGAGGTGGTGTTGCCGTTGGGATCGGTCACATAAACCAGTCGCCACCGCGTTTCACCCTGTTCTTTGGTGAAGTGGTAATGGTTGCCGCCCTTGGCATAAAAGTCGAAATCGGCACCATTGCGTTTCAGCGTGCCGTGATAGCCCTTCTTCGGCGTGAAACCGCCTTGACCATCGTCGGCAAAACGGATCCCGCCCCCTTCAGCACCGACCACGACATATTCGCCACAACAGTGGAAAATATGCACATCCCAGTTATGGCTCCAGCCTACGCCCAGGACACCGGGTTTCCCTTCGGCATTGCTGCCGTAACTGCGACTGAACTCCAGCGGGTACCCTCGGCCGGCCATGGAGAAGTCCTGGCTTGAGCGGGTAAGGTGGCCGTCAAACAGGTCGACGCCCTTGACGATCATATGCCCGACCGGCAACCGATCCTGGGTGGTCAACTCGGAGAGGGCCGATGCCTGTTCCGTCTCACGGTAGCCATTGCTGATTTGGATGCCGGAGAGGAAAACATCGTACTCGCCAGTTTCCAGCTCCGTGCTGCTGACGGGGAAGGTATACGAACCCGGCTGCAATGTTGTGTTGTCCAACAACACATACTCTTTGCCACCGCTATTTTTTTGCGGCGTGAAACGCAGGCTGACAGTGGCCTCCTCACTGAGGTAAAACTTGAAAGAGGAGCCGATGCTGCACACGCCGCCGTTGAGGATGTCGACATCCTGTTTGACAAACAGATGCCGGGTAACCTGCTCGAACAGCTTGGGTTGGCTACTCCATTGCCACAGGATGTTGGCCGCATCGTTGTTGGCATAGAGCCTGATGGCGACATGATCTTCTGCGCTCAAAGCGGCAAGCTGACTGGGATCGTCGAAAACGATGTTGCCGTCGTCACCAACGGTTGCGCTGATCTCCTGATCACCGACGGCCAACACCAGCTCCTTGTCCTCGCCGTAGCTGTAGGCATCGAGGGTGTGCAGCGGATTGCCATCCGCAGTCGGTCCGGTCAGGTCGTAGAGGATCTGGATCGCCTGGTCGGAGCTGGTGATCACGGGCTGCTCGAGGGTGAGGAGGTTTTGCGTCTGTCCCAACACGTCCTGGCGGTTGATCTCGCGCATGCGCAGGTCGTACACGCTGAACTGGTACTCGGGCCGGTAGCGCCACTGGTAGATGGGCTCCGGGCGCTTGAGGTCGGGTTGGCTCGCTTTCAGGCGGTTCCAGGTCTGGATGGCGAGGTTTGTGGTCGCCTCATCGAACACCGGGGCGAGCACGGGGACGAAGCGGGTGGGACGGTGGCTGAGTATGCCGCCCTGGCCGCCGCTGCTGAAGTCTGCATCGCGGGGCTTGCCGCTGACCTGGACGTAGAAGTGTTCGTTGCCGGCGAAGTACGGCTTCTCTTTATCCAAGGCCTGGCCGGCGGGAGCGACTCCGCTCTCGGGCAGGCGGATAAGCGCCATCTGTTTGCCCGGTTTGATGGCGATGCTGTCGATCTTGTCGATGGCACCGAGCGTGTTCTCGGAAACGATACGGGCGAGACGGGCGGTATAGCCGTAGTCGGCCAATTCTTCGGGCAAGGCCCGGCCGTACGGGTCGAGCCACTCCGAGTAGACGACGATGAACTGGTCGCGGCTCATCCCCGCCCCTTCGCTGCCGACCAGATAGCGGTTGACCTCCTCACGGGTCAGGCCCAGTTCGGTGCGGCTCTGGCGCTCGGCCCAGACCTTGAGGTTGGGCGGAAGCAGTTCGATGTCCTCGACATTGACGGAGAGGTCGAAGGAGTCACTGCTGCTCGCTGCCTGCAGCGGGACGCTGAGCGAGCCGAGATAGCCGCTGGCGCGGTTGATGGCGATGATGCGCACCCGCTCGCCGGGACGCAGGTGGTCGGCCTCGCGCTGGTATAGGGGCGAGTCGTCAATCACTCCCTCGGTCATCTGCCACTGGCTGAATTCGCTCGAGTCGCCGTCCACGTCGCCGCCATAGAGTCGGCCGCGGCTGCCCACCAGGCGCAGGGTATAGGCGAACTTGCCTTGCGAGGCGTCGACGCCGAGGTAACGCTCGTCCTCATCCAGCCCCTTGCGCTCCATGAGCAGCGAGCCATCGGATTCGCGGAAGACGTAGAGGTCGGTGTCGCTCAAATCCGCGGCGCTGATTTGGCTCAACAGCGCACGGCTTTCGGAGTCGGGGCTCCAGTCGGGCTGGCGGGTGATGTCCGGGAGGGTGGAGGCGGTATGGGTCGTGTCGAAGGTCGGCGCGGCACTTTGGCTGCTGAGCCAGACGCCCTGCACTTGGGGCGACTCGTCCTCCCCGGCCTTGACGAAGCTCCGGTTGCCGGCGGCGTCGGTGACGATTTTGCCCAGTGCGGTGGTCTCGCTTATCCCGTCCCCATCGAGGTCATAGCTCTGTTGGGCGATGCGTTTGAGGGTGGCGCGGGTGCCGTCGAAACGGGTCTGACCCAGCGGGATGGTGCCGGCCTTATCGTTGGTGAGCACCTCACCATTGGCGAGCACGTCACCATTGGTGAGCACCGCACGCCCGTTGAGCACCATGATGTCGACGGGGAAGTCGAGGTATTTGGTGACGGAGGCGCTGCTGCCGCTGACAAACTCGGGGTCGAGGGTGAAGCCGTTGTAGTTCACGGCGACATAGCCGTAACAAGTTTCCTTGCCCCAGCGGTAGAGGGTGTAGGGGCGGGTCGGACTACCCTGGGGGTCGAAGCGTTTGAAGTTGAGGTAGATGGCGACCAGCGAGTTCATCTCATAGGAGAACCCGGGACAGGGGGGCAGGTAGTACTCGATCGAGTACTTGCCCGCCTCGTCGGTCTGCGTGAAGCGGTCAAAGGAGACCAGGCCGACCTGCACGCCCTTTAGCGGGCCAAAGATCTCATCCTTGTAGGTGCGCCGTTCCGAGTCGGAGACCGTGGTCCCCTGGCCATAGAAGCCGACGCGGTAGCCGATGTTGTGGGGGCTCTCGTAGACGATGCGCCCGTCGTCCTGGTTGAGCAGGACCGAGTTGGTGTTGTCCTGGATCGGGTTTCTCGGGTCGATGGGCAGCTGCAGTAACAGGAGGTGATCGCTATCGGTGGAATGGCGCGCCTCCTCGGGGGCCAGCACGACGGTGAGGGTGTCCTCGCGAAGCGCACGCTTTTCGATGGTCTCGTTGTTGAGCGTGGTAAAGGTGGTTGTAGCTTCAAGGTAACTCGCCTTATCGAGCAGCACCGGTGGCGCCAGGCCCTTCTCGGTATAGCTCTGCTTCAGGGACTGGTACTGCGCGACCAGGGCTCGATAGCGTTTGCCGGCGATCACCCGATACTCCGCATTGTCGGTATCGACGAACGTCTTTCCGGTGGCCACCTCATTACCGGAGGCGTCGTACTCGACAAAGATGGGGTTTTTGTCTGCATCACGCACGATTTCCCGGGCAAAGACCGCGCCGGACTTGGATGAGAGCTGCGGCAGCGAGGTGCCGCCAGCGGGGGCGATCAGGCTGAGGGCGAGGGTCACCCCGACGATCCCGGCCCTAACGATTGGCTTGTGTTTCATCTTTGCTGATCACCCTGCTTGTTTTTCTTTTGTAACTACTCGCCCGGCGATGCGCTTGATGTCCTGCGCGCCGTTTCCCTGGATCCCCGCCGGAGCCTGTCCCCGAACTTTTTTATCGGGGGCGGGGATGACGGGGGGAGTCGTCTCCTTTTTTTACTGCCTCAGTTGCAGCAACAACATCGGCAGCGAGATCTTCCCTTCGGCATACGCTTTCAGGCTGGGCTGTACCGCCTCGTCCGCCAGGCCAAAGCCGATCATCTCCAGCGTTGGGTAGTGCAACTTGCCGACGCTCTTGATGCGGCGGTTCTCCACCTGCCCTACTCCGACCGGTGCGATGGTCCTGGCCTCGGGTTGCAGGCCGAGCAGCAGCACGTAGGCGCCGTCCATGGGGACGTAGTCGAGGCTGCCGTTGAGTGGCGGGCAGGCGAAGTCGAGGCCGACGCTGCCCGATACGCTCAGGCCCGAGGGCTGGACGCTGTACATCCACAGCGGCATGGCGATGGGGTCGATGGCATAGGGCAGCTGCGAGAAGCTCGTGAACTGGGCGTGGATGTCGCCGCTTCGCCGGCCGTCGGGGAACAGCAGCTGCGCGCCGGTGAGGTCGAGCTTGAGGTTGCCTTGCAGCAGCACCAGGTGCTCGCCGCCGGCGGCGGGCACGAAGGGGACATCGCGCGCCAGCAGCGGCAGCTTGTAGTTGGGGAGGTTGTTGCGCCTGCCCTCTTCCACCGAGATGGTGTTGCTGGCGGTGCCGTAGCGGCGGTCTTTCATCCCCGGATTGGCCAGCAGCCGGTAGCGGCCGCCGGGGATGTTCTGGGCGGCAGTGTCGCCGAAGCCGAAGGTGAAGGCGCCTTCTTTGTTGGTGACGGTGGTGCGCCCGAGTTCGGGGATGAGCACTTCGAGGCCGCCAATCCCCTGCCCCAGTTGGTCGTGGACGGCGCCGACGATGAAGGTCGGCAGCGGCCGGGTGTGGTACTGGGTGCGGCTGAGGCTGGATCCGTCATAGCTGACATCGACGTAGATGTCAGCGTTGTAGGCCAGTTCGCGCTCGGGGTAGAAGACCACGGTGCGGTTGTTGGGCAGCAGGGAGAGACCGCCGGCCACCGCTTCGTGGTCGCGGTGTACCTCGACCAGTTGATAACCCTTGGCGGCCAGTGCGTCGGTACCCGGTGGGTCCCTGTCTTCATAGGTGTAGCCGTGTGCCGTCTCGTAGACCTTGACCGTCAGCCGGGTGGTGTCGACAGGCTGGTTGAAGTAGAGGGCGACGGGGACGTTGGATTCGATCCCCTCGGCAGCGTTGGCCGGCTCCTGGCGGACGAGTTCGAGCGGGATGTCCTGGGCAGCGAGCACCGAAATATCGACGGCGGTCGCTGCCAGTTGTTTGCCGGCGCTGTCGCTGGCGTTAAGTGACAGACGGTAGTCGGCGGTGATGCCGGGCAGCTCGAGTGTACCGGCCATCAGGGAGGAAGAACCGCTCAGCGGGGCCTCGACGACCACCTCGCCGGCGCCGTTGATGGCCTGTGCCGTGACGACAACCCCCTCCAGCCCGGACAGGCCGTCAACCTGTGCATTGACGTTGAGGTCGATGGGCTCGCCCTGATGGAAGTATTGCGTGCCGTCCAACGGCGAGAGCACCTTGAGGGTGAGGATGGTATCGAGCCGCAGCCGGTATTCGAGGGGGGTGCTGTTGCCGGCCATGTCGCTGGCGCTGAGGGTCAGTGGGTTGGGCTCGCCACGGGCAAGTGCCAACGGTACATCGAAACGATAGTTGCCGTTGGTGTCGAGCGGCTCGAGGCTGACGCCGGTGTCGTTGATCAGCAGCGAGGCGATGTTGGGGTCGGAAACCGTGCCCTGCAGACGGTAGGGCTGTTCGACCACCAGGGTCTCCTGCGGTGCGGGGTTGAGGGGACGCTCGAGGGTGATCCTTGGGGCGATGTTGTCGATCGGGTACTCAACGGTCGTTTCGCTTTGTTTTCCGAGCTCGTCGGTGGCCACGATGGTGAAGGTGCCGCTGCTGTCGCCGTCGGGGATGTTCTGCAGCTCACTGAACGGGTAACGGGGCGCCTGGTGGGTGCTGAAGGCGACGGCCTGTCCGTTGATGGCGAGGCCCGTGAGCCTGCCCTCGGCAATCACCTCCCCCGCAAGCATGAAATCACTCTCGGCGAGGTAGCTGCCGTTTTGCGGGGCCAAGACAGTGATCACCGGGGCGGCGACCTGCGCTTCTTCCGGTTGATAGGTGACGTAGACGGTGCGCTGAATCGGCTGGTCGTCCACCGTGCCCTGCACCAGGATGTTATTGATGCCTTCTGCCAGGGTGATCTTCCCGGACTGGAAGGTGAAGTCGGTATTGTTGTCGGTGGCGCTGAGGGTGGCCGACTTGCCGTTGACCTGAACCGTCATTGACTGGGCCGGTAGCGAGCTGCGCAGGACACCCCTCACCACGATCGAATCGGTGGTGAGGATGGCGTTGGCCTTGGGGTAGTCGATGGTGAGGCCCACCACGGCGTTGGAATCCTCACGCAGCACGTTGACAGTGACCGCGGCCTGGTTGCCGACCTTGTCTGTGGCGGTAATGGTGAGAAGGTTGGTGTCGACCTCCAGCGGTACCGAGGCGCTCCAGCGATCGCCACTGAGCAGGGCGGCAAAGTCGATGCCGGCATAGCGGTCGGTCGCGATCTTGACCGTGGCGACCCCTTTGCCGCTGTCGCTTACCGTACCGCCCAGGTCCATGGTATCGGCATCGGTCACCCGCTCAAGGCCGCCGTCAACCGTGAGGGCGGGCGGCTCGTGATCCGGGTAGTCGGCGGCATTATTAGGGTCGGTGCCCTCGGCCTGCTCATCGGTGTTGCTGAAGCCGTCGCCGTCGCGATCGGGGTCGGCATTGTCGCCGATGCCGTCACCGTCCAGGTCACTGCTTTCGGCGGGGTCGTCAGGGAAGGCGTCCGCTTCGTTGGCGACGCCATCCCCGTCACGGTCGGGGTCGACGCTATTGGGGATCCCATCGCTGTCCGTATCGGGAGGCGTGGCCTGGGCGTCATTGGGGTCGAAGCCGGTCTGGGTTTCATAGTCGTTGCTGATGCCGTCGCCGTCGCGGTCCGGATCGCTATTGTCACCGGTGCCGTCGCCATCCATGTCGGCCCATTCGGTGGCGTCGTCCGGGAAGAGGTCCTCGGCATCGACGTGTCCGTCGCCGTCATTGTCGAAGTCGAAACTGACTGCGGCGCTTCCCTCATTGCCGGCCATGTCACGGACGCGCGCCTCAATCGTTGCGTTATTGCCATCGATGTAGACAGGCAGTGTGCAGTTGGCGATATCACCGGAAAGCTGGCAGGTTGCGCTGACCGGTGAGCCGTTCAACATCAGCACGAGTGAATTACCGTCGAGCTGCAGGTTATCCGCCAGCTTGATGCTGACGGGCGGTGGATTGACGGTTTGCGCGCTCCCCTGCTGGGGAGCGTCAAAGCTGAGAGTCGGTGCCGTTTTGTCGATCTTAATAGTGAGGGCGGTGGAGGCGCTGTTGCCGGCGGTATCGACCACGGTGCCGGTGACGGTCTGCTGTGCCCCCTCCTGTTGCAGGCTCTGTGACTCACTGCAGCTGGCGACGCCACTCAGGGCATCGGAGCAGGTGAAGTCGACCGTGGCATCGGCATTGTTCCAGCCGGCGGCGTTGGGCGCCGGGGTGATGGTACCGCTGATGAGGCCGGGGGTGAGGTCGATGTTGACGTTGACGGTGGTGCGGGTGCTGTTGCCCGCCACATCAATGGCAGTACCGCTGACCTCCTGTGCCCCGCCCTCCAGGCTGAGGGTGACCGGCTCCGGGCAGGTGGCGATCCCGCTTAGGGTGTCGCTGCAGTGGAAACGCACCAATACGGCTTCCTTGTGCCAGCCTGCTTCGTTGGGCAGCGGCTCGAGGCTGGTGGAGATCTCGGGTGCGGTTCTGTCGATGTTCAGAGTGAGCGTGGTCGAGGCGCTGTTACCGGCGGCATCGACCACCGTGCCGGTGACGGCCTGCTGTGCGCCCTCCTGCTGCTGAGTTTGGGAATTAGTGCAGCTGGCGACACCACTCAGGGCATCGTTGCAGGTGAAGCTGACGGTCGCATCGGCGTTGTTCCAGCCGGCGGCGTTGGGTGGCGGGGTGATTTCACCCGTGATGAGGCCGGGGGTGAGGTCAATGTTGACGCTGACGGTAGTGCTGGCGCTGTTGCCCGCCACATCGACGGCGGTGCCGCTGACCTCCTGCGCCCCGCCCTCCAGGTTGAGGGTGACCGGTTCGGGGCAGGTGGCGATCCCGCTCAGCGCATCGCTGCAATGGAAACGGACCAACACGGCTTCCTTGTGCCAGCCCGCTTCGTTGGGCAGCGGCTCGAGGCTGGTGGAGATCTCGGGTGCGGTCTTGTCGATGTTCAGAGTGAGCGTGGTCGAGGCGCTGTTACCGGCGGTGTCGATCACCGTGCCGGTGACGGCCTGCTGTGCCCCTTCCTGCTGAGAGCTCTGTGGATCGGTGCAGCTGGCGACGCCGCTCAGGGCATCGCTACAGGTGAAGCTGACGGTGGCATCGGCGTTGCTCCAGCCAGCGGCGTTGGGCGCCGGGGTGATGGTACCGCTGATGAGGCCGGGGGTGAGGTCGATGTTGACGCTGACGGTGGTGCTGGCGCTGTTGCCCGCCACATCAACGGCAGTACCGCTGACCTCCTGTGCCCCACCCTCCAGGCTGAGGGTGACCGGCTCCGGGCAGGTGGCGATCCCGCTCAGCGTATCGCTGCAATGGAAACGCACCAATACCGCTTCCTTGTGCCACCCCGCTTCGTTGGGCAGCGGCTCCAGGGTGGTGGTGATCTCGGGTGCAGTTTTATCGATATTCAGGGTAAGCGTGGTAGAGGCACTGTTGCCGGCGGTATCGGCCACGGTGCCGGTGACGGTCTGCTGTGCCCCCTCCTGTTGCAGGCTCTGCGACTCACTGCAGCTGGCGACGCCACTCAGGGCATCGCTACAGGTGAAGCTGACGGTGGCATCGGCATTGTTCCAGCCGGCGGCGTTGGGCGCCGGGGTGATTTCACCGGCGATGAGACCGGGCGTCAGGTCGATGTTAACGCTGACGGTGGTGCTTGCGCTGTTGCCGGCAACATCGACGGCGGTTCCGCTGACCTCTTGCGCTGCCCCCTCGAGACTGAGGGTGACCGGCTCCGGGCAGGTGGCGATCCCGCTCAGCGCGTCGCTGCAATGGAAACGCACCAATACGGCTTCCTTGTGCCAGCCTGCTTCGTTGGGCAGCGGCTCCAATGTAGTGGTGATCTCGGGGGCCGTTTTATCGATATTCAGTGTTACCGAGGTGCTGGCGGGATTGTCTGCGTTGTCTACTACCTCTCCGGTGATGACTTGTGACGCCGCCTCAGTCGTGATCACAACGTTATCTGCACAGCTCTGAACACCACTCAGCGCGTCGTTGCAGCTATAGCTGACGGTGACGTCGCTGTTATGCCATCCTGCTGCATTTGCCACAGGGGTGACTGTTTCAGCGATGGTTGGTGCGGTGCGATCGATGTTGAGCGTTATGTCGGTTGTTGCATCATTGTTGGCTATATCGACCGCCTGACCGGTGTATTTCTGGTTGGCGCCCTCGGATTGAATGACCTGATTGGGGGTGCACTCTGCAATCCCGCTTAAACTGTCGCTACAGGTGTAGGTCAGTGTTACCGGTTCACGTTGCCAACCGAGGCTGTTTGCCGCCGGAGTCGGCCTAACACTAATTTGCGGAGCGCTTTTGTCCAGTTTGACGGTGACAGTGGCAGTGGCAGAGGCCTGATTGTCAGCCTTGTCCACGACCTGCCCTGTCACGACGTTCGACGCGCTCTCCTGGCTCACCGGGACCGGGTCCGTACAGGCGGCAACACCACTTAATGCGTCACTGCAGGTGAAGTTGACGGTGGCATCGGCATTGTTCCAGCCCGCGGCGTTGGGCGCCGGGGTGATGGTGCCGCTGATGAGACCGGGCGTGAGGTCGATGTTGACGCTGACGGTGGTACTGGCGGCGTTGCCCGCCACGTCGACGGCGGTGCCGCTGACCGGCTGCGAACCGCCCTCAAGTTCAAGGGTGACCGGCTCGGGACAGCTGGCGATGCCACTCAACTCGTCGCTGCAGTGGAAGCGCACCAGTACCGCTTCGTTGTGCCAGCCGGCTGCATTGGGAAGGGGTTCCAGGGTGGTGGTGATGAGCGGCGCGGTCTTGTCGATGTTGAGGGAGAGGCTGGTGGTCGCACCGTTGTCAGCGTTGTCGGTGACGCTTCCGCTGATGATCTGGTTGGCCTCCTCGGTGGTGACGATCTTTGCCTGCTCGCACTGCTGCACACCACTGAGGGCGTCATCGCAGCTGTAGCTGACCATGACGTCTTGGTTGTGCCAGCCCGCGGCGTTGGCCGCAGGGAAAATGGTGGAGGCAATGGTCGGCGCGGTCAGGTCGATGTTGAGGGTGATGTCGGTGGTGGCGCTGTTGTCGGCCGCATCGGTCACGTCGCCGGTGATGGTCTGTGCCGCCCCTTCACCCGCGATGGTCTGGTCGGGTTCACAGGCGGCGACGCCGCTCAGGGAGTCGCTACAGCTGTAATGCAGCTTGACCGGACCGTTGTGCCAGCCGTGGTCGTTGGCCACTGGTGTCGGGCTTACGCTGATTTGCGGCGCCGTTTTATCGAGCCTGACGGTAACGTTGGTGGTGGCGCTGTTGTCCGCCCTGTCGATGACCTCGCCGGCAACACTGTGGTCGGCGCTTTCGGTGTTCAGCAGTACGGCTTCGCTACAGCTGGCGACGCCACTCAGCGCATCGCTACAGCTGAAGCTGACGGTGGCGTCGCTGTTGTTCCAGCCTGCGGCATTAGGGCTTGGGGTAATCGCACCTTGAATCAGGCCCTTTGTAAGGTCGATGTTGACCGTTACAGTAGTCCTGGCTTGATTGCCCGCGATGTCTACCGCCATGCCGGTGACCGTCTGGTTTTCCCCTTCGAGCTCCAGGGTAACCGGCTCGGCACAAAAGGCGACGCCACTTGTTTTGTCATCGCACTCGAAACGCACGACCACGCTGCCGTTGTGCCAGCCGTACCGGTTGGCGACGGGCTCTATGTAGGCCGTGATCTCCGGGGGGACATCGTCGTAGCCGATGACATCAACCGTGAGGTAGCTGCCGGGCTGGCCGGCCGGGGTGATATCGATGGAATTGGCGCCATCGAGAGCAACGGCCTCGACTATACTGGTGACATTCTTATTGAAGTAGTTGGGGCCGATAACCTGCGCGCCGTTGATCGCAATCCTGGCGCTGGATGTTTGGGTTTTTTTGCCTTTGTCGTCACTGACGGCGCCGTTGAGTACGCGAATCTCATACCGCGCGGAGGGGTCACGCACATCGAAGGAAAAGCTTGCCGTGACGGGGGCCTTGGTGGCGCGGGTAACGGTCTCCTTGCCAAAAACGGTAAAGGTACCGGCGAACGACGGTTGCGCCGCCGCCAGCGTTGCGATGAGCAGCAGGGCGGCGCGCAGGGATTCGACCCGAATTCGCCTGAGGCCGATCACCTCGCGCAAGGCGTACCGTGCCGCTTCTATATATTGTCCATTCATTATTATTGGTCCGCTAAGCCGTTCCCTGGGCAGGCTCTCCCCGGTTACTTCATTTTTCGCTATTCGGGTAGGTCACATTGACCTGCTCCAGTGCTTGTGCCGAGAGCGCTTTAACCGCCTTGCGCAACTGCATGGGCGCGAGACGTTTGCGAATTTCACCAGCGACCTCGCTTAGCGGCCTGGCCGCAAGCTGCTCCTCCGAGATAACGCGGACCAGCAGCACCTTGGCACCGACATGCACCGGCGAGACCTCACCGGGGGGCGTCGCCGCTACCAGCGTCTCCAGGGGCTCCGCCAGTACATCTACCCTCGCCTTTGCCTTGCGGTAAGCGAGGGCAAGGCCCGTCTCCTGCGCTAAAAGCCCCTGCCAGTCGGCGTTCTCCTTTGCCGCGGCGAGCAAGCTGAGGATGCGTCGGCGCTCCTCCTCGTCCAACTCGCCCTTTGTCGAGCTGAAGTATTCGAACTCCTTACGGCTGCCGCCGGAAAACTCCTCCAGGTGGTCCCGGTAATAGCTCTCGACCATCTCCTGGGTGACGGGGGACGGTGTGGCATGGCGCTCGAGGTAGGCCTTGACCAGCAGCTCTTCGCGATAGGCGGCGACCTTGAGGGCAAGTTGCCCGGCCTCCTCCTCGTCCAGCTCGCCTTCAGCCAACAGTGACATGGCGCGGCTGTTGATCAGGCTCTGCAGCAGGGTCTGCTCGAAGCTTGCATCCAGCAAGGCTCCGGCCCCGTTGAAGCGGGCGCGAGCCGTATCCAGCTCGGCAGTGGTAATGGGTGATCCATTGACGTAGGCGACGGCCTGCGGCTGTAGCTCCGGGACGTCCGGCTCCTGGCGCGGCGACTCGCCGCAGGAGGCGATTATCAATGCCAGAAGTAGTGCCAAAGCCCTGGCGGTACTATCCTTCTTCATCGCCGCCCTCACGCTTCTCGATCTTCACCAGGCCCTGAAGGCGCTCCATCTCCGCCTGCTTGGCCCGCTGGCGCAGCTCGTAACGGATATTGCCGCTGACCGCCTCAAAGGGCTGCGTGATCACCTGGGCCTCGTCCAGCACCTTGAGCACGTGAAAACCGAACGGCGTAACGATGGGCTGGGAGATCTCATCCTTGCCAAGCTTGAAGGCGGCCTGGGTAAAGGCCGGGTCAATGGCCCCCTCCTGCACCCAGCCAAGATCGCCGTCGCTCTTCGCCGAGAGTTTGTCCTCCGAGTACTCGGCCACCAGGTCGGCAAAATCCTCGCCGGAGGTGACGCGGCTGTAGGCCTCGTGGGCGCGGGTCAACAGGGCCTGGCGCTCCTCTTCACTCATCTTTGGATTGGTGCGCAGCAGAATGTGGGCGACATGCACCTTTCTGGACTGGTAGCGGTCCTGGTTGGCTTTATAGAAATTTCTTACCGCCTGCTCATCAACCTTTTCGGCGAGAAACGTTTCGAAATAACGCGATACCACCATCTGCTTTTTGAACTCGCCGAGTTCCACCTCGATCGCCGCCTGGTCGAGTACGTCCTGTTGCAGGATGGCATCGGTAAGTGCGCTCTTCTCCAGGTAGATATCGATCGCCTTGTTGCTCACATCCGGCTTGTCTGCCGGGATGCGTTTGTATTTAAGGTAGGCTTCGATGGTGGGTCGGGTAACGTCATTGCCGTTGACCGTGGCGATAACGTCTTGACCATCGCTGCAGGCTGAAATTATCGCGACGAGCGTGACGTACAAACCATATTTTTTCATGGACTCCAATTTTATTCCTCCACAAACCCAACCAAACAACAGTTATTCGACATATCGATAAATGGCAGGTCACTGCATTCCGGAATCATAAAGAGCTTTCACCTGCTTCTGAGTGAGCGCGCGGTCAAATATAGATACGTTATCCATATTCCCATACAGAAAATCAACCAAACTCCTACCCCAGTAACCTGCGCCGATCACTAGTGGATCGGTCTGTTTGGGAATCATGTATCCTTGATTGATGGACCAGCCGACAAGTTCACCATTGACAAACAGACTTACTTTGCCTGCGCTGTTTTGATATGTGCCAACCACATGATAAACCTGTCCAGGTGCAAGGGCTGCTGATGCATTGGCTGCTGCCAATACCCCACCCTCACCCCGGATATGCAGATGTGGAACTGGCAAATCTGATGCTGATAGCTTGAAGTAGATCGCGCCAAAGGAGCCAGCCTCTTTATCTCTACCCATTAGTGCGACATGCCCGGACAATGAGTCAGCCCGCACCCATGTTGACATCGTAAAGTCGTTCAGGTGCGGAAAGTTTTCAACCTCGACTCTTCCTGAGTTTCCATGAAGAAGCATCGAATACCCACCATCATTAACCAGCGGGGGTTGCTGGGTCTGCGCACTGTAATAGGAACCATTGTAACTCCCCAACGCATCTACGGCGGCAGTGGCTACATCATCAAACCCCCAATACGCGACGGGCGATTGCGACAGCACAAAATCGCGGTAGTTCGACGGTGCTGGCGTATCTGCCACGACCGCCACATTATCCAGCAGGTAGGTCTCGGTGTAATGGCTTGTAACCTGCCTATGTGTGAGCTCGTAGTCATACACCGCTACATCATCGACCAGGGCGTTCAGGTAGCAACACAGCGAGGCCGGGTCGATTTGCGCGTTATCGCCATACACGGCCGCACCAATCACAGCGTCACTCTGTTCGCCAAGGCCTGCAAACAAAGCATTACTTGATGTATCGACAATCACACCATTGATGTACAGCCGCACCGTGTCGATGCCATCGTAGGTCGCTACCAGATGCGTGGTGTTATCCGCGACAAGTTCGTGGCCTGTGGCCGTGATTCTATTGCCCAGATCGTCGGAGATCTCAAACAGCGCCGTGGCACCGGAGTTCTGCGTGGCAAGGCGTATGGCTGCATTGCCGGTTGATACGCCCGCCCTGTCACGACTGAAAAGTTCGGTATCGACGCCGTAATTGCCCATCGGTTTGACCCATGCCTCTATTGTGAAGGCCCCGGTTTGCTGTGGTAGTGGCCAGTTGACCCTGTCACCTTCACCTTTGAAACGGATGCTTGCGTTACTGTCGTGAAAGAGGGGATCCTTCCCAAGGTCAGGCGAATTGACCAAAGTTCCATCATATGTGCCTATAAAGTCATGAACGATAGCGCCGTCTGTTTCCTCGAACGTGAGCATTGAAATAGGATTTTCGCGCATTATCGCGCCGAGGTGCGCATAGGAGCTGTTCCTGTCAAATAGGCCGTCGCCGTCGGCATCGATCAGGTACTTGAAATTAACGACGTCGCGTAGCTCCTGATTGGTCAGCCCTTCAACCGGATTGCCCAGCGAATAGAGTTGTTTCGCAGTCTCAACAGCCTCTTCTCGATCATGCCGCTGTACCGCATAGTGCATGACGATACGCCTCTGGCCGGCTGGAATGGTCAGCTTGTAGGTATACGAGTAGACGTCGTTATTAAGCGATACGGCTGTCGGCCTTATCGGCGCGTCCTCTCCCGCCATCACCTGCGCGACCGCATCGTCGCCGCAGCCTGCGCAGATATCGTCAACGGTCAGGTAATCATCATCCGTATCCAGCAGCGTGTCGCCGCTTGAGGTATCGACCAGCGTAGTATCGCCATCCGCCCCCAAGTTGCCATAAACCGTGAGGGTGACCTCCTGCGCCATAGCGGCAGGATTGCTAAGAATCTCCAGGTACCGTGCGTGGTTTCCACTTTGCGGCACATAGACCTTGCGGGACACCTCAAGCACGCCCATCTTTTGCGACGCGAATGTCACCTCCCTACCATCGAGGCGCAGCTTGCCCGTCAAACCGCCGCTGTAAGTAGTGCCGTTCACCTCAATGAAGTTGCCGTAGTCGTAGGCGTTGCTCTCACCGTCACCAATCGTTCCGTCGCCCCAGATGTCCCAGGTATATCCGTCACTGATCAGGCTATACCAGAACGTGGTTTCGCCAGTGTATACAAGGTTCTTCTCATCAATGGGATTTACCGCATTAATCATTCTCGGTTTCAGCGGCAAATCACCCACGTGGACCACGGCGTATCTCTCTAAATTTATCGGGCTTGATGTGACCGTAACTGATTCGCCGTCGATCAGAGCCTCCGCATAGACGGATTGTGCATCAAAAGCGGCTGCAACCCCTTCAAATATGAAGCCACCATCGGCCTGTGTAAACGTACTTAAACCTGCGAACGAGACCTCTACGTCACGAACAGGGGTGCCGTTCCAGTCAACCACCCGGCCGCTTACAGTCATGCCCGGTTCAGGGATAATGGTGTAGCTAGTCGTCGTAGTCGATATATTGCCCACAACATCCACTGCTTGGACGGCAATTAGCAGATCGGTCGTATCTGGCACAACGAACGGTATGGCGAAGCTTTCCGCTTGAGTGGTTTCGCAGATTAGTTCCCCATTCGCATAGACACTAGCGGAGGCCACATCTTCATTATCACCAACATCAAATCGTAGGTTCATTAGATCGCCGACAAACAGCGTCGGTGTTGTTTCTGTAGGTGCCGGCGTCGCCGATACGTCGTAGGCAAATGCGTACTGATAGATGGTGTCAGTGGCACCTTGCATTACATACAGCTTATTCTTGATAAAGTCTATGTGAAAGCCATCAATATAGCGGCCGTGGGTATCCGTGAATGCGATGCGGTCATAGACTGCCGAGGAGAGATCCCATGCGGTGCTTAATGTGTAACGGTGTATATAGCTGTTGGTGCCTGATGACGGGTAATCAGACACATAAAGTGACGTCCCCTGCGGATCAATAAGCACATCTACGGCAGTTGACTGGTACGGCAGCGTGTCCAGAGAATTTCCGCTATAAGTGGCTGTGGCGACATCCCAGGGAGTGCTCAGGTCGTATTGATAGACCTTGTCTTCCGTCCCGTAGGAATCAGAGAGATACATCCTGGTACCGGATTCGTCCAACCATATACCTTGACTTGCTCGAATCCTGCTGCCAAAAGTCATTTTCTTGCCACTATAGCTAAGCGCAGTGATATCCCATGGTGTATCAATATCGTATTGATATACTGCTCCATCGCCAAGCCCCGATGCGCTTTCGAAGGTCGTTGCCAACAGAACGGTTCCCTCCGGGTTAATCGTAAGCCCCTGCCATTTCGTGGCCTGAGAAGAAATATCAGCCGAACCAATCAAGCTGGCCGTGGATATGTCGTACGGCGTAGAGAGCGCAAACTGAAGGATGAGGTTGGTATCACGCGTTATCACAAACAGCAGCGTACCTTCCCTATTAAGCGCGATTCCTTGCGCGAGCGTATCGATAGCTCCTATCGATAGGTTACCCGCCGGTGACATCACAATAGGTGCCTCAGAGAGGTCGACGGTCCCTGCGGTACTTTCGGCGACAGTAATGGCTGCAGTAGGTCCGACCGTATCCGGAACGAGCGGTTGCTTGTCGTTCAGGTCATCCAGACCGTCGCCATCGGAGTCAGGATTATCGGGCAACGTACCCATCGCCACTTCCTCGTCATCACTCAAGCCGTCGCGATCCGTATCGACGTAGGCGAAGAAATTGACGATGTCGGCCTGGTCCTGTGGCGTGAGGCCGTCCAGTGCGGCGCCTTCCACGTAGTACATCTGGTCTTTGGTTGTACCGTAGGGGTACATCGTGCCGAAGTGCATAATAATGCGGCGCTCGCCTGGCGGGATTGTCAGGGTGTAATCGACATACCAAACGTCTTCATTGCTACCCGCATAGTTGTACGCAGATACAGGTTCGATGCGGCGATTGGCACCAGCGAACATATGCAAAAGGCGTGGCCGAGATGTATGTCTAGCGTCACGGTATTCTATCCACTCGTCAGAAACCGATAGAGTGGAATCGCCGCTTGAGGTTGTGGCGACGGGTGTCCCCTGTGACCAGTTGGCGCTCTTGGAATACGTTGACCTGAGCCTGACCGTAACCTCTTTTTCTTCATCCGTAGGGTTGGCTAGCACCTCAAGATAACGGATGAATGGGCCGTCCGCTTGTGGCACATAGACCCTGCGATTGACCAATAGGCCGTTTATGCCAGCAGTATTATGATAAAACTCACGACCGCCCATGGACTTGGCGACATTCCACCCATAACTTGAGTAGTAAGAGCGCCTGGCCGGGGTAAAGTCGACTCCGTCGACAGTCAGAGTGAATGCATTGTAACTGGCGGGAAAACTGTTATAGCAGTAGTAGCACGAGTCTCCGGCCAACGACACCCTGCCCGCATTTTGCGAGTTATAGTAGTGATCAATCGTCCATTGGTTTCTTGCAGAATCGGCGAGCTTTGTTGATGTACTGGTGTAGCGCTGCAACTCATCCGCCGCATAGAGCGGATCGGTGCTGTCGAAGAATATCTCATCGGAGTCCCAGCGCCCGCCGCCGTCGCTGTCTTTGTGCGTGGGCTTGGTGCCGTAACGGTTGACTTCCCACGAGTCCCACAGCATGTCACCGTCGGTGTCCACACTCCTCGGGTTGATACCGAGCTGGAACTCCTCCAGGTTGGTCAGGCCATCGCCATCTTCGTCGCCCTCGGCGAGTGCTGATTGCAGGCCGTACTTGACCTCATAGCCGTCCCACATGCCGTCATCATCTGTGTCTTCATCCAGTGGGTCGCTAAGATGGGTAACGACTTCGTCGTAGTCGGTAAGTCCGTCACCGTCGGTGTCTTTTACATCGGCACGGGTGCCGTATTCGACCTCCAGGTTGTCAGCAAGGCCGTCGTTATCGGTGTCGGTCAGCAGCGGGCTGGAGTTATGACTGTGCACCTCCTCACCATCCAGCAGCCCGTCGCCGTCGCTATCGGCCACCAACGGGTCGGTGCCTTCGCTCTGCTCGTCCAGGTTATTCAGGCCGTCGCCGTCCGCGTCGCCATAGGTCTCACCTTCACCCGACGGCGACAGAGGGTTGAAGCCGTAATCCAGCTCAAAGTTATCAAGTAGCTGATCGCCGTCGCTGTCATCGCTGAACGGATCAAGGCCCAGCGGCACCTCGTCCGCGTCATAAATGCCGTCACCGTCTGAGTCGATACGCATGTCGAGTGCAATATTAATGACGCTGTTCGCCTCCTCAGTGGTAAGGCCATCGAACATATGGGGTACTTCTTTCGCGTTGAGCTGCTGCGCGAACTGTAGACCCTGCTGCGCCGTTGAGCGGCGTGTAGTGAAGTGCATGACCGCAACCTGCGCTCCCGCCGGAACATTGAAGTCATAGTAAACATTCGTATCGTCACGGTTAATGAAGTTTGCGGAAGATGGTGTGTATGTTCCATCGTGGAAAAGGTGCACAGCATTCCGGCTGCCGTTGGAGGCGACGAGGAACTCATCGGATGATGTAAAGGAGGAGTCACCCGATGCGGTATTGAGGCTCCAGTCTACATAGTTCGCCATATCTCCATGCAGGTGTGCCGTAACACTCCTGGCTGTTGATGCCGTGTTTTCGAAGATTTCAAGGTAACGTACAAATGCTTCATCGTCAGGCACGTAGACCTTGCGTGTCACCTTCACGCTATTATTGGTGAACCCGGACAAGACGACCTCACGGCCACCAAACTCCAGTCTGCGCGTGCTTGAGGCGAATGAGGAATTGTTGACCTTGAGCGTAGGCCACCTCGGGCTCCACATATTGCCGCCATAGACGCTGCCATCACTGTAGACCTCCCACACTTGCCCAAGGCTGTCGTACAGGTATTTCGGGTTTGGCGCCGAGCTGGTCACCCCGGTCTCCGGGATTGCCATACCCGCAGCGTTGCCAATCGGCTGCAGAGTCATGTCACCCAAATCGCTGCTGCCATTTCGCTCGGTGTTGAAGTATGGCGTTTCCGATCCCACTTCTTCCGCTCCAAACAGCGTGCGCGCAACAAGCTTCACCTGTGGAACGGTCGTTGTGACATTGTCTATGGTGAAACGCCCATCACTAGCGGTTGCAACCGTAACGTACTCAACATCATCCACACCGACGACTGTCACGCTGGCCCCGGCAACGGGACCGCCCAGTACATCGATGACGCGCCCCGTAACCGTCATCAATGGGTCGTCAATAACAGTGAAACTCGCTACACCGCTGGAACCCTCGTTTGCATTGGTGTCTACCGCAATGACCTCGATATCCGCACTGGCAACATCCTCGGCCACCACATAGGCGATTTCATACGGGGCCTGGGTATCTACCCCAACCTGGACGCCATTGGCGATAAATCGCACCTCGGTGACGCGGCCATCATCAACGGCGTCCGCCTTGAGCACGATCTGCTGCGCCTTCACGAGGGTCTGGCCGGATTGGGGCTCCGTGAGCGTGACAGTGGGCGCGACCACGTCCGAGACCCAAGGCTCACTATCCTCACCATCCAACAACCCATCGTCGTCGTAGTCGCTGTCTAACGGGTCAAGCCCCATGCTGACCTCCTCACCGTCACTGACACCATCCGAATCCGTGTCGGAACTGTAGTGCTTGGTCTTATATTCCAGGATCTCTTCTTTATTGGTGAGGCCGTCTCCGTCCCAGTCCTCGTTGGCGTCCGCCGCATAGTTCGGGTTGAGATTGCCCAGCGCGGTAACGGTATCGGTCAACTCGATGTAGTCGGAGAGGCCGTCGCCGTCGCTGTCGGCATTGTCCGGGCGTGTCTTGTAGATCACCACCTCGAGATAGTCGGAGAGGCCGTCGAAGTCGGTGTCGACAAGGTTGGGATCGGCATTGTTGGCAAGCTCGAGGTCGTCCCTGAGGCGATCGCCGTCGGTATCCGCGAGGCGCGGGTCCGAGCCGACGGTGTCGACCTCGTAGCCGTCCAGCAGGGTGTCGCCGTCGGTATCGGCCACATTGGGCTGGGTGCCGTGCTCCTGCTCACGCAGGTTGCTCAGGCCGTCGCCGTCGGGGTCCAGCTCCGCCTCGCCCAGGTCCTGCAGCGGGTCGAAGCCGTGCTTGACCTCAAAGCCGTCCAGCAGGCCATCGCCGTCGAAGTCCGGATTGAAGGCGGTGGTGCCGTGGTCGTACTCGTAGATGTCCTTGAGGCCATCGCCGTCGCTGTCCGCCAGGGTGCGCTCATACATGGCGACCAGCACGTTCGGCGCATAGACCTGGTGGTACTCGCTGGCGGTGGAGAGATAGCGCAGGCGCACTGTGGAGAAGTAGACCGAACCCGCGCCATAGTCGTAGCTGATGCCGGCAATGCGGTTGCGGTAGCGCTCCTGGCGGTAGAATTCCGGCCTTACATCGTCGGCCAAGGTGTCGCCATCGATATAGCCGTAGTGGGCGTACGACTCATTGAGGTAACCCGGGCTCAGTTCGCCCAGTTTTCCATCCGCGATGTCGGACCAGCGGTCCACGGCGTTGATGGTGCGCGAGTAGGTGTAGTTGGTGTCGTAGACCACCGTTCCATCGGGTGAGCCAGGCATTTGCCGCAGGGCAGTCGAAGATGTGGGACGTTCTATATGGTAGACGACTATGCCGCCGCCCTTGGTAAACGCATCGACCGCATCAACAGTCCAGCCATTGCTGCTGCCCAGATAGTTATAGCTGTCGATCCACAGTGCATCGATATTCTCATTAGTGATCGACGACAGACTATTGATATAGACCGGGGTGTAACCCGCGCGCGTGATGATGTCGCGCTGATAGGTCATGCCGTAGCCGTAGTAGGCATGGTAATACCCCACCCGCACCACAGGACTAAACAGCGCAATACGCCCCACCTCGGTGGTACTTCCCCATACCGCGGGTACGGGGTTGGTCACCACGGTGGTGTTCTCACCGTCGATCACGCCGGTGGCGGCGACAGAGATATTGCCCTTGGCCACCGGCACCTGGGTGATGACGAAAGTGCCGTCTACCTGGGTGACTGCGGTACGCCCCTGGGCCTCGACGGTTACGCCGGCGAGGGGCTCTTCCAGGGCGTTGACCACATAGCCGATGACTGTGGTCAGGGGGTCGTCGACCAGGGTGAAAGGGATTTCCGCGGTCTCGGCCTGGTTGCCGTTGGTGTCGGTGGCCACCAGTTTGAAGGTGACCGAGTCGGTCAGCGTCGGCAGCTCGAAGTCGACGGCGAAGGGTGCGCTTGTGTCGGTTGCGATGTTGGCACCGTTGACATAGAAGCTGACCGAGACGACACGTCCGTTATCGGTGGCGTCGGCGCGGAGGGTCACGGTCTGTCCCTTGAGCAGCTGCGCCCCCTCCTGGGGCGAGGCAAGACTCAGCTGCGGCGGCGTGACATCGGTAACGGTAGGCTCGCTGTCTTCGGCATCCGACAGGCCGTCGGCGTCGGTGTCGGCGGCGTTGGGGTTGGTTCCCAGTGTATTGACCTCATAGCCATCGCTGAGCGTGTCGTCGTCGCTGTCGGCATCGTCGACCTTGGTCCCGGCCTGGATTTCCTCCAGGTTGCTCAGTCCGTCGCCATCCAGATCGGCGGCGGCATCGCCGGGGTTGCTGGGATTGAGGCCGTTTGCCAATTCGACGTTGTCATCGATACCGTCGTTGTCGGTGTCAGTGAGCAGCGGCGAGGATGAGGGCACGCCGTTGACCTCGGCTCCGTCGCTCAGTCCGTCGCCATCACTGTCCGGATTGAGCGGGCTGGTGCCGTGCGTGTTAACTTCGGCGCCGTCGCTCAAACCGTCGTCGTCGCTGTCGCTGTCGCCGATGTCGGTACCGAGGGCGAGTTCCTGCTGGTTGGAGAGGCCGTCGCCGTCGAGGTCATCGAGCAGGTCGCCGATACCGTTGCCGTCGCTGTCCGCCCTGGTCGGGTCCAGGCCCATATGCTCGACTTCGATGCGGTTGCTCAGGCCGTCGGCGTCGTAGTCCAGCTCGGGGATGAAGACCTGGAGCTGAAGCGCGTTGGCCACCTGAAGCTGGGCGCTGTTATAGAGGCCGTGCAGCGACAACTCCACCAGTTCACCGTCCGCCAGGGTCGCCCCCTCCATCTGACTGAAGGCCGGGATGGTGACCGTCCGGCCCGTCGGGTAATGCGAGCCGCTACGCCACTCGAAGGGCTGCTCTGCGCCGTGGATGACCGCCCGCCCATTGGTGATGAGGTTCATGTTTACGCCGCTGCCACTACTGATCGGCAGTTTGATGGCTTGACCTTCGACCACCTGTTGTATGCCCGCCTTGTTGATCATCACCTGCGGTGCGCAGATGGTGCCCTGCTCCTCCTGCACCGGGTCATTGCGCTGCGCGCCGACCAGAACGGAACCGACGGTCGAGTAGCCATAGCAGTGGTTGAGTTCGAACGGTGAAAACAGCGGGGTGAACACCACGGTATCGGCGCCGGCCAGCGCGCTGCTGCCGGCAACCAGATTGCCGCCGTCGGTGATACTGACGTACTTGCCTATCGCCCCCGCGACCACCGGTTCGTCATAGGTGAAGTTTGCCGTCAGCTCAAGCTGCTGTCCCGCCCGTATACGGGCCAGGGCGATCTCGGGTGGCGACTGGGTGAACTGCAGCACGAAGGTAGTGCTGGCATCGACACCGGCCAGCTCCTCGGGCACGCTGCCTATGGCGACCACTACCTGCTCGAACTGGTTGTTGCCGACAGTCAGCCCCGCAAGGCCGTCATCGATCTGCACCGCGGCGTTTGCACTCTCTTCATTGATAATCGCCGAGCCGCTGACCGTAACCTGTACCGCGAAGTCCGCCGGGGCGTCGTCGACGTGGTAGACGCGGTTGCCGTACTGGTCGAGCAGCTGCAGCTGCAGCGGCACCTCATGCTTGACGCCGTAGACGGCGGGCAGCTCGCCCTGGGGCAGGCCCTCCTCGTCCTGGAACTGCAGTGCGTGTGCCACATCGGGCAACACGGTGATCGGTATCTCCTCGTCCTGCTGCGGCGGTGCTCCGTCGCCCGCATCGAAGTAGGGCAGCAGACCCGCGTCAAGCTGTAATGTCGCCACATACTCGGCTGCCATGGCGGCCGCGCGCAGGGTAAGCGTTGCGCCACCGCCGCTGAGTTGGCCGCTCACCGTCTCGCGCGTTTCGCCGTCCACACCGCTGCTGCCGATCAGCAGCCCTTCGGCGGCGGCCGCGGAGAAACCGGCTGGCAGCGTGACCTGGTAGCCGGTCGAGTCATCATCGTCGGCCGGGTTGAACTGCCCATCCAGGGCACGTAGCCGTAACGTGAACTCGGCGCCGGCAATGACCTCGTCGGCAATCGCGGCGACGATCTTGCGAGTTGGACCGTGCGTGACCTCGAAGGCGCTCGATGCGCTGTCGACCAGTGGGAACGCCGGAAGCTCGGCGCGCAACTGATAGCTGCCCGCCTTCAACGCCACATTCACGGCCATGGTCGCGTGGCCGGCGGCATCGGTGCCACTGCTGCCGATGTAACTGGTGGTGCCGCTGGCCATGTCACGCAGATACCACTTAATCGTCTGCTTGGGGACGGGACGTGAGGAGGCGTCCAGCACCACCACCTGGTAGAGGGGGGTGTCCTCCACTCTCACCGCCGCCGGGTTCTCCGTCTCTGATGCGGCCTCGAAGCGGATGAGGTTGGGCGGCCAGGTCAGGTCGATGGTGTGCAGCGTGGACTCGCTGCTCTGTCCCAGTGCATCGGTCGCCACGACCTTGTACCGCAACTCGTCCTGGGGCAGTTGTTCGAGCGGCACGGTGAAGCTGTGGTTAAAGGCGCTCTGATTTGCTGCGCCCTGGGTGAAGCTCTTGAGCAGCTTCTCGCTATCGCCGTTGACCTGTAGCAGCTCCAGCTGCAGCCCACTGGGCGCATCGTCCACCCTGTCGACATCGCTGAGACCAATCGATATCGAGGATCCGTAGAAGGCATTCGGCGGGGCGCTGATCGTGAGCGCAGAGGCGTCGGGCACCAGATCTGGGAGCAGCGTAATGTTCTTCTGCACGCTGCTCTGTTGGCCGCGGTCGTCGCGTATACGTACCGTCAGCGGCAGAGACAGCTGTCCGGCCAGCCGTTCGGCACGCTTGTCGATTACTGTATAGGGTTTTGCATTGAAGCTCGCGGTGTCGCTGTAATCGTAGGTGTCGCTGAAGCCGTTCCACTCCACCTCTACCGTCGACAGCGCCACCTCGTCGTTGGCCGAGAGCTTGATCTCGAACTGCGACTGCTCCCTTACCGTGGAGGGCACGCTGAGTGCGGTGATCACCGGCGGCTGATCCTGCACCACGGTGACGAGAAGCGACTTGGTAGCGGCATTGCCCGACCTGTCGGTCACATCCAGGGTATAGCTGTAGCTGCCTACCTTTGCGTCAAGATGGCGGTAGCGCAGCGATGCCGCCTCATAGGCGATGGCGACGACTTCGGCGTCACGGCGCAGCGTTGCCTGCGCGATGCCGCCCCCCTCATCGCCGAGGGTCACTACCACGTCGAATGCGTAGCCGGCGACAGCCTTGTTTTCATCCGGATAGGTTGTGTCGCCCTCGATTACCAGCCTGGAGATCTCCGGTGCGATATTGTCGTGGTGGCGATAGAACTTGCGTACCGCCGACTCGCGGGCATTTCCGAACACATCCACCGCGCGTGCCTTGAGCGAGTAGCCGGAGCGATCGGTTCCATAGTGGAGGCTCACTGTGTAGTCGGCGCCACGGTAGAGGCCGATACGCTGCCACTGGTCCTCTCCGTTCGGCGACATCAGCAGTTCGATCTGTGCAATCGGCTGCGAGCTGCCGGTCACTTCGACGGCGACATCCAACGGCGCAGGCAGCCAGCTGTGCTCGTCGTAGTCGAGGGAAACGGTGTAGTTGTTGGCCACGGTCCCTGTGTCGTGCAACTGCAGGGCCCTGTCCAGAGAGCGGACGATCTCACCGTGCACCGTCTCGAGCTGAACCGAGAAGTCAAACACCTGATCGGCACTGAACCATTCGCGCAGGTCGATACGTCCGTAGAAGGGAGGCTCCACATCGGTTGCGACTCGCTTGCCGTTGATGAAGTAGGAGGCGGCGTTGATGCCAGAGTCCCCAAGCTGCGTTTGCAGTGCGGTGCCGGCTGTGTAGAGGGACCCGGCGATCGGGGTAGTGGCGCTCGCCGAGGCCGACTGTGCCGCCGCCGGTATGCTGAGGATCTGCAACCGATCGCCGCCGGCCGCAACCGCAATGCGGTCCTGCTCCACCGCCAGAGCCGTTGCCGCATATTGCAGCGGCAGCAGCGACCCGGCCACCGGCCCCATGCTGTGCGGCTGGTAGGCGAGCAAGCGCAGTTCCCCGTTGAGGCTGGAGGCCACCCACAGTCGGCCCTGCGCCAGCTGCATCACGTCGATGCCGCCGACCTCTGCGAACTGATGCAGTTGGTAGTCGGTGAGGTTCAGGCGGTGCAGCACCCCGCTACGGATGAAGAACAGGTAGTCGCCGTCCATCACCATCGCCGAGGCACCATAGCCTGTAACGGAGGTCAGTTCGCTCACGGTCTCGGAGCCGGGGGTGGTATCGACCGTGTAGAACCTGCCTGAATCGGTCAAGGCGATGACCTGCCCGCCATGCGCCGTTATATCGACGATGGTATCGCTGGAGACTTCGATGCGGCGTTTGATGTCATGCGTGGTGGTGCTGATGGTCTGCAGCGTGCCGGCCACCGCGGCCACCGCTTCGCCGCCAACCACCTCCAGGTCGCTCGCCCCGATCTCTCTGATGACGTTGACCTCGCCGCCATCGGCCTTTAGCACTGCGATGGCCTGCTCCTGCTCCAGCAGCAGGTAGTTGTAGGCGCTGTTGGCGACAGCCATGCCGACATGCTTGGTATAGGGGGTATAGAGGTTTTTCGATACCCACTCCCTGTTGTCTGACTGGCTGTAAAGCACTGCGCCGTAGTTTTTGGCGGCGGTGAGCACTCTGCCATTGGCAATCGCGACATCCGCCAAATAACCCTTGATTCCGTTGTTCTGAGCGCGACTACTGTCAAACTGGGCGAAGTAGTCGAGGCCATACTTCGGCAGTTGCAGGATCTGCCCCTGATCGCCGCCAAGCATAATGCGCCCGGTGACGATGCTCGCCTTGCTGAGATCATCCTGCAGCACCAGCCTTGCCGAGGAGGTGACCCCAATGGCACGGCTACTGACGTCAATCAACTTCACCGTGTCGGCAAAACCGTCGAGCGCCAACAGCTTGCCGTTAAGGCTGAGTAGGGCCTGCGCCGTAACGCCGCCTTCCAGCACCACGCCTTGCGCAGCCCCCGAGCCATAGTGGTAGAGCCGTCCCTCGGTGTCGGAGGCAAAGACCCGGCCCTGGTAGAGGGTGAGTGCACTGAAGCGCCCCTCCCCCGCCGGCGTGTAGCTGGTGGTGTCGAGCTGCAATACATCTTCGGTGAGCACGGCGAAACCGGAGGCGGCGGCACGCAGGTCGAGTATGGGCTTGTTCAGACTGGATTGTGAAAGCGCGGTGATCTCGCCTCCAACACGCTTGAATTTATGAAGCTCGCTACCGGAGGCCGCGGCGATCACGTCGTTTCGTACCGCCAAGTGGCCGACACGGCCTAGCAGGTTGATGTGGCCGACGACACGCATGGGATCGCCACGTTCCAGCAGGGTGAGGCCGAAGCCGTCGACCGCCAGCAGCAGGTAGTCGCCGGTATGGGCCATGGCGCTGATTGCACCATCGGCCACGAACACCTTGCCCTCTTTGTTGTAGAGCTCGCGCCCGATGGCATACCAGTAGTCGCCAACATCCTTGAGCACGGCGTCGAACGGCAGTGTCTGCGCGTCCGCCGCGATCTGCAATGGTGGCAGGACCCGGCTGTACCACTCGTCACTGGCCACATTACCGTAACCGTCACTGACGTTGACCACCACGGTGAGTTGCTCTGTCCCCTGACCCACCGGGAGTTGTCCCCGCACGACGCGGTCACCCGCGAGCAGCAGCGTTCCTTGCTGGTCGAAGACGGAGGTAGAGACCTGATAGGCGGCGTCGACGTCCGACACACTGAGATCCAGTTCCGAGCCTTCGGAGATAAACGCGGGAAGGCCTGTCAGACGCGGCTGGATAGTTGTATAACGCGCCGCGACGCGGATGCCGATGCTCGACTCGGTGTAGCGGTAGTCACCGCCGAAGAAGGCGCGCGCGCTAAAGACATAGTTGTCCTGCGCCACCACCGAGGGCATCTTCAGGGCGATGCTGCCGGACGGCTGTCGAGTCAGTAGTGAGACGACCTCGTTGCCGTTGAAGTCGTAGAGGCCAAAGTGGATGTAGTTCAGTGACTGCGAGGCACTGTCGTACTCCGTCTCGTAGTTAAAGCGGACCAGATCCCCCTCAAGCTTGAGTTGGTTGTTCTGCACTCCGCTGAGGATAATGGAGGCGGTGGTATTGAGCTCCTCGGTACGCAGTGATTGGGGCTGCTCGCTGGCGAGGTGGTTGAGGCTGTAACCCTGTATCCCGGGCTGCGCATCCGTGTTCAGCCAGTGGTAGGCGTCGCCGGTGATGGTCTGTACGCCGTACACGGCGGCCCCGTTGTCGTCGAGCGTGGTGAAGGGCAACGCATCGCCAGCGCCATATTGCAGGTGCAGCGGGATCAGCGAGTCTGTGGCAAACACGGCATCCTGCTGCGGCCAAAGGGCATCGGTGCTTGCCGCGTTGCTGCGGCTGAAGGCGAGAGTCTGCGAGGCGCTACCGGCATGATCGCCAAGGGTTGCGCTAATGTCACCGCCAAGGTGGCGGCGCTCGATATACCAGGCAAGGCCCGCCGGGATCTGCTGGCCGTTGAGCTGTTGCGGAGCCTCAAACCAGAGCTGCTGTGCCGGCAGCAGATGCCCCTGCGCATCACTGAAGCTGAGCCCGTGCATGCCCAGCGTCTGTGACAGCCCGCTACCGCGCAGCAGCACCCCGAACGGCATATCGTGCAGCGTCAGCGCGGGCTGCGGTGTCGTTGCCGACACGTCAACCTCGACCCCATCGATAACATTGCCAGAGTCGCTGTTGATAACCCGGTACTGTCGGCCCGCGGCCATCGTCAGCCTATCGATAGGAGTGAACAGTGAGCCTACGTGTTCATCCTCCAGCCAAGCCTGCCAGCTCTCGCCATAGGCCGCCTCGTCCAGCTTGAACCAGGTGATCTCACCATCCCAGACCACCTGCTGGGGTACGGCAGCCAGCGTAAACCCGGCGCTTGGAGCGAGTGAGCCGTCATCCTGAATGGTATAGAGGGAGACCTGTGCCGTCGCGCTCCAGGTCAGCAGTCGCCCACCGTCAAGGGCAAAGCCAGCCACGTTATCCAGCGGCCAGCTGTGAACGAGTTGCAGGGATGGCGCCGTATCGGTCTGTAGTGAAATGGTATGCAGGCCGCTGCTTGTCAGCACCGCCAGGCGCTGCTGCGCCACCAGAGTCTGCAGCGGTTCCTCATCGAGGGTGACACCGACCAGCGGCAGTAACTGGCCACGGCTGTAGTGGAGCCCGGTGATGGTGCGCCCGTACTTTACGAACAGGGTATCACCGTTACCGCCAAGCACCTCGCCAAGCACCGGCGTCTCCACCGCCTCGGCGAAGGCGCCATCGAGCAGGGGGAGGAAACGCAGCCAGCCCTCGCCGTCTCGCCACAGCTGCAGCAGCATGCCGCTGCCGGTAAACCACAATCCCTCGACGCGACCGCTATCGGACTGCTCGATAACCTCGGATTCGTTGCGCAGCAGGTAGCCGCCGCTGTGGCCGTTCTCCACCCAGTATGGCTTGGGCTGAGTGCCGGGCACCACCACAAGCCCGCTGATTGCCGAGTCGCTCACGGTGCTCCGATAGAGCGTTGCAGGTGGTGTTTGCAGGTAGGCGATCTTGTCAACGGAGCGGCTGCTTAGCTTGCTGTGGCCGGAGCGGTCACGCAATTCAACATTCACACTTAATGAATCACCCACACTGTTGGTGGTGTAGGTCAAACGCTGCTCGCCAAGTGCGTGGCGTCGAGTCGACACACTACCGGTGGGATCGACGATCTCAAGGTAGGAGTCCTCGCTGATGTCGTCCATCTGCTCTGGAACCGGTGCCAGGAGGGAAAGCCCGGTACCGCTCAGCACACGTGTGGCGGGGCTGAGCTGTAGCACAGCTTCCTGCGCTATACCGTCATCGGCGAGCAGGTTGATGAATAGCTGGTCACGGATCACCGCGGTCTCACCCTGGTGCAGGTTCTCCGCACGCAGCACCAGTACGCTGTTCTGCGCCACGTCCGGCATGATGACCTTAAGGTCGACCACCTCCGGTTCCTGTTCGGTGCGGCTGACGGCGATGGCTGCCGGGTTGTCGGCATGGGCCGGGTCGGCCGCGATGTCGAGATAGAGGGAGGCCTGGGTGAGGCCTTGCATTCGCAGCTTTACGTCGATGGTTTCGCCGCCGTGCAGTGTCGTACCGTTCTCCAGGCCAAGGATTTCCAGTTGTGGCCTTGGCGCGGTGGCGTCATAGGGGTAGAGGGTAATGGAATCGACATCACTGTAGTTGCCGCTGTTGTCCTTGGCGCGTGCATGGATGACTGAGGGTTCGGTCTGTGTCTCGCCCACGACAAAGCTGAAATGGCTGGCGTCGCTGATGTACCTGCACGCCAGGGCATCGGCAAAGGGATCGCCGCCTGGCAGCGAGCTGTCCAGACACAACTCCACATAGGCGATGCCCGCCAAGTCGCTGGCGCGGAAGTAGACATCGGCTCGCTCGCCTCTGGGTACGGACTCTCCGGTATTCGGTGAGGTTATAGCAAACTCCGGCGGCGTTTGATCGGCATGAAGCAGGTAGCTTTCATCGAATCGCACAGTGCTGCTTGCGCCGCTGCTGCCATAGGTCACGCGCAGGGCAACCGGTACGGTAACCGAGCTGTCCGTGCTGCCTGCGGGTAACAACTCACTGAGACTCGGGTTGAGGTAGTTGTAACTGACCTCCGACTTGTCGCCGCTAAGCGTGGCGTTCTTCCAGGCACCGTCGAACAACTGCACCGAGGCAGTGCTGATCATTCCCACGTCACCCGCCAACTTGAACTTCAGTTTTACACGCTGCAGCTCCTCCACCCAGGCGGGATCGGTGGTGAAGGCCTCCGAGCCGTCGGCGAGCGAGATATTGGTATCCACTACCGAGGCCGTGTACTCCCTTGTGGTGCTGTTGATGCCGTCACTCACCTTGACCAGTATGGTGATGGAGGTGGCTGAGTGGGATATGGGAAGCGAAAAGGCGCGGTTCTGGATTGGGTTCCAGGCATTGCTGTAGCTGGCCCCGCCGTTGATGGAGTAGCGATAACTGAACTCCAGCATGCCCGGTTCGACATAGTTGTCCTCGGCATTGACGCTGAAGTTGTACCTTGCTCCCTTCTTCAGTTCAGTCGCGAGTGTGACGGGGGTACCGTCCTGTCTTGTCAGCGAGATGGAGTCGTACGACGGCCCGAGTACGTCAGCGGCGATGAAGGTGTTGCTGTAGTTGCCGCCGGCGCCATAGTAGTTGCCGGCCAGATCCTGGATGGCGTAGACCGTTGCCTTATACTCTGCGTTGTTGTCCAGCGCGGTACCCGGGCGCAATTTCAGGGTAATGGTGCTGCCAGCAACTTGAAGCTCGAAACGGTCAGAGATGTCGACCTCGTCTTGCGGACGCTGTTCATAGTCGAGGAACTTTTTGGTAACGCTATAGCCAGGCTCGGCGGCAAGGCGAATGTCCTCACTGGCGATTAGAATCAGGGGCTCGTAGTAATCCAGGCTGCTCTTCAGTCTGATTGCAGGCTTGGTGTAGTCCTTTGACAGTAGCCAGTTGTCTGAAGTCGCCTCTTCCTGCTCCGCGGTGGCCTCGCGGACAAGGGTCACCTGATAGTGCATGCCCAGGATTACTTCGGGTGCGGTAAATGTCAGACGGTCGTCACCCAGCAGATAGGGACGTTGGTTGTCCGCACTGGGTGCGGCCCCCTGCCCGGCTGGATAGAAGTGCACGCGGGTATCGGGGGACAAGCCGTCGGCTACCACGGTGATGGTGTTGCCGCCACCCTCTCTGATGGTTTGCGTATCGGCGCTGAGGTTGGAGTAGACCTTATGTATCTTCAGCGCCTCAACCACCGAGACGGCGCCAGGGATGGCCGCACGCTGCCCCGCACCCTTCACGATCACCGACTTGAAGCCGCCCGTCGACTGCGCGGCGTTGAAGCTGATCTGCTGTCCGTTGTCGGAGACCGAGAACTGCCCCTGACTCAAAACCACATCGCCGAATTGCAGTTCAGTGACCTCCTGCAACTGCTGGCCGTTGAGGGTGTAGTTGACCACGCTGCCTGTGGCCGATGTGCGCGGCGTGATGCTGTTCAGTTCAATGGGACTGTCACCAAACAGCTTGCTGGTGGTGACATACCAGGGCCAGTCCAGTGAGATGGCTGCGCCATCGATGGATGAGACCGGCGCCGCGGAGATACCAAGGCGATATGACTCACCCAGCACGTAGGCATCATTGAAGCTTTGGAAGGTCAGTGAACGCCCTTCCAGGCGGCTTCCGCCGTTGACCGGCCGCATGGTGGACAGCGCCAGCGGCTGCATGGTCACACCTTGCCAGGCATCAAGATCACTGCCCAGTTTTAGCGAGAGGGTTGCATCTGCCGCGGACAAGGCCCGTGGGGTTACGCCCCAGGCGTTGAGCAGCGGTACCGCGGTGCTGTAGTAGTCGCCCCCCACGCGCCACTCCAGCAGCTCTCCGTTGAAACTGAGCTGCGATGCGGATGCCGACTTAGTGACGGAGACCAGCGGGGTGGCGACAGCCGTAAGGTCCTCATCCAAATCCAGTGAGGCCACTTGCATGTCTACGCTGCCTGCTGTAATGGCCAGTTCACCGTTGATGCCATGGTAGACCCCGGGCAATACGGCGATCAGCGGATCGGCGGCCCGTGACTCCAGCAGGGCACGGCTTAGTACTGTGCTCGTCCCGGCACCACGCAGGACAAGGTGATCATCATTCAGTGAAAGGTCGCTAACCGAGCTGAGGCCATGGTAATAGCTATGCTCAGTCACTGTAGGGCTCTGCATGTCACGCTGCTCGAGACGGTCGCCGTAGAGCAGGTAGAGGCGGTTGCCATCCGCGCGCAACATGATGGGCTGTGTACCGTCATCGCCGCTAAGCGAAAGCAAGGCCAGGTCGTCGCTAAGCAGGTGGCCGTAGTAGAGCCCGTCGTCGCTTCTCAGGGCAATGGTCTGCCCCGCCAGCAGCAAATTCTGATAGCTGCGCCTGCGTACGTTGGGCAGTTCATTGATCAGTTGGGGTGCATAGAGGTTGCTGATGTCCACCACCTGTACATCACCGTCCTCGCGCAGCACTGCCATGGTGGCGCCGGAGAAGTCGACCTGGGCGATGCGCCCACCGGCCTCATACTTGGAGAGGAATTGCGGTTGCCGGCTATCCTGTGTGGTGTAGAGACGCAAATCGCCGCGCTCACCCTTGGTGGAGATCAAGAGGTCGCCATGGCGATAGTAGGTGTCGATGCTCCGCAACCAGCGCCTCCCCTCCAGCACGATGGAGAGGGCGTGGCTGACCACCGTGTCGTCGCTGAAGTCGCCATTGCTCAACTCTACGGTGAGGGGGCCTACGGTTTCATCGGGGATCGCCGCGCGCAGGGTGGTGGCCGAGACCACGCCAAGGCGGGTGGCCGGCCTACCGTTCACCCTTACCTTGGTGTGCTCGCCCAGCCCCCTGCCTGAGATGGCAAAGTAGCCACCGGAGTTGTAGGCGAAACTGCGCCTCGAGCTGTCAACGCCCGCGGTGGCGGCATTATAGGAACCGATGCTCTCGATGCGCGGGTCGGTGATATAGGTGATGGCCGCGGCCTGGAAATCTTCCAGCATCCCATTACGCACGGCGATGCCGACCAGCTTGTTGGCATATGGCATGGAGGTCAGCGCAGGCAGGCGGAAGCTGAGCTCAATATCGGTCACGCCCACAACATCCGAGGTGGAAACCGCCACCCCGCCCAGCTCGATCTTGGACTCTGCACTGAAGCCATCGCCGCGTAGTGTAATCAGCTCGCCGCCGCGCCAGCTTCCCGCTCGCGGTTCAATGCTGTCGATCCTCGGTTGTTGCTCGTCGACCGCGACAAAGCGGAAGTTGTAGTCCTCATCCAGGGTTTCACCGTGCAGGCCTTCGACCATTTCGGCGACGTGGACCTCATACATTTTTTCCGCCTGCAGCGCCGAGGCTGGCCGGAAGATCAGGCGCGAGCCGTCGTTATTCACCGTTTGCGAGACAAAGCCGCTCACCGGAACACCATCCAGAGTGAGCTCGAAGAGCGTATCGCCCTGCGCCTCGATCTGCGCGTAGTTGAGAATGCGGTTGAACTGGATCTCGATAGGCTTGTCGATGGGCAGGTAACCCGATGCCAGCGGCTGCTGCTCCACGATCTGCAGCTGCTTGTTGAGGATGGTCTCCACCCCTCCGCCGATGTTGTTGACGCGGCTAGGATTATTCACAGGGTTCTCTACCGCCTCACCGTTTTCATACGCGAAAACGGTTCCCACGTAGGTCGCCTGCGGCGTGAAGTCCATGGCGGTGACGTTGCCCAGGGCACTGAAGTAGTTCTTCAGTTTCACCGGTTCGTTCAGACGGTAGTTCAGCCAGGGAGAGATATCGAACAGCTGCAGATCGCCCTGGCCCGAGGCCACATACAGGGTCTGGCCGACCAGTTCCATGCGGCCGGCAAACAGCGACCCGTTGCTGATCAGGTAGGCCAGCTTCAGGTCGGCAACCGGCGTGGCGCCATCGTCCGAGTTGAGCATGTAGAGCTGCACGGTGGCCGTTTCGCCCGTAGAGACCAGCAGTTTGTCGCCATAGACCATGAGGTCGGCCGGGGTTAGCGGATTTTTGGCCTTGTCGGTGGTGCTGATGCGGCGCACCAGATTGTAGTCACCGGTCACCAACTCGATCTCGACGACCTCTCGCCTATCGGGGAGTGTCATCCACAGGCCATCTCCCTGCAGCCACATCTTCTCCGGGCGTGAGCCGAGCACACCGAGATCGACATGATTGAGGTTTGACAGCTTCTTGTCGTCCTTCAACAGGTGGATATCAATTCCTTCATCGGTGGCGATATAGATCACACCGTCGCGCACCACCACATCGGTGGCCAGCGAGCCCGGCAGTATCCGCTCGTTGAGGAACAGCGGATCAGTGGGCAGTGTGAGGTCAAAGTGGAACAGGCGGTTGCCGCCTACCACCATGAGGTTGTCCTGATAGAGTGATAGATCGGTGAAGCCTTCCGGGTTCAGACCGTTGGTCACATCGAACAGGTAGGGCTTCTCTTCACCGGCGAATTCTTTGGCGAGGACGATTGGGTGAACCGGGTCGGAGAGGTCAGCGAGGATCAGTCGCGCGACGTTGGTCGGGATGCGCTTGACCACGCTGCCGCGCGGACCGGTCAGGTCGAAGCCTCCGCCTGTCACCGCATACATCAGCTGATCGCGCACCGCCACATCGGCCACGGGGCTGGGCTTGTCATTGGGGAACTGCACGCTGCCGGTGCTGCGGCTGGTATAGAAATAGGTGCTGGCGGCGTAGCTCTTCTCGCCAGGGAAACGCCCGCTCTCGATACTCACCTCTACTGAGCCGAAACTGCCCGCCGGCGCGAGTACCTCAATGTGGTTGCTGCCGTGGACTTTATCGATGCCGGCACGCGCTCCGCTGAAGTAGACGGTGTTGTCGTGGGAGAAGCCACGGCCGTAGACGTGCACCCGGTTGCCCCCCTCCGGTGGTCCTGTATTCGGCGATATATCGTCAATCGCGATCTGCGGCAGTATGGTCAGTGCACCATACCTGATGTAGCTCCGTCCCTGATCGACTCGCTCGACCTTCAGGTTGACACTGGCGGAGTCGTCACCCAGGTGCAGGTCAGGGACCGAGATCGTGAGCCTGTCGTTGCTCAGTTCGTGGATCTGCTCAGCGCTCAACTTGACATCGCCGACCCAGACCGCCAACTGCTCGGGGATGGCGCCAAAGTTGCCGCCGCTGACCACGGCATACTCGCTGCCGTTGGCGTGGAAGAAATGGTCGGCCAAGCCATCCTCAGTGACGCGCGCTACTGTGGTGATGGTGGGGCGGATCCCCGCACTGCGCCGGTAGTCGATATTGAGAGGGGTGAGCAGCGGGTGGCCATAGATATCGAGTAGCGCCTCACTGACCTGCAGACTGAAGTCACCGGCAAAATCACCATTAATCTTCACCTCCATCTCGGCGCCGAATAGCGTATTGACCGCGCTCACCTCGGCCCCGGGAACAGCGTTGCCGTCAGCGGCAATCAGTGAGACAGCTGCGGCAAGGTGCTCGTCGCTGGTATTGATGAGGTTGCTGAAGCGCAAGGTGATCACCTCATCGCGCGCCAGCACCGTACCGGCGGAGGGCGTAACATCGGTGGCAACCAAATAAGGGTTGTTGTTGGTACTCGCACCGCCGGTCTGTGCCTGCATGGTGGCGCCGCCGACACTGAGCAGTTCGGCACCGTTACTATGATCCAGGTTGTGCCAGTAGGCCACCTCGTATCCGCCTTCGGCGTCCTGGCGGTACATCAGGTACTCGCTGGCGGTGGTGACATGGATCATGCCGTGATGCACCACCAGCGAAAGCTTGGTATAGCTTGAGAGATAGCTGCCGACTTTACCGCGTTCCAACTTGTGGACCTGGTAGACAGGCTGCTCACCGAAATGCGTGAATACTGCAAGATAGAGCTGAGAACCGCTCTGATAGAGTACATAGAGGTCGTCGCCCTGCCACTGCAGGTCAAGTGGTGCGCCGAACGGACCGCCCGCATCGCTGCCATCGAACGCGATATTCGGATAACCGGCGGCGGCGGGTAGTTGGTCCTTATGCAGGTCGAAGAAGCGCAGGTAGCCGCTACCCAGGTCATTGGCGGCCGCCACTACCATCACCCCGAGCTTCTCGTTGATCGCCACATCCATGGCGCGGTGCGCCGATAGCGGAATGGTGTCAATCAGCAGCGGTTCACGGAGTTCGTTGGCATCAACTACATGCAGCCCCCCTTCATCCCCGGCAAGGAAGATTTGGTTACCCAGTACGGCCAGGCCGTAGACCGGGGCGTCGAGCGCGAGTTGCGACAAGCGGAACGGACGCACCCACAGGTTTATATCGTAGATCTCCAGCCCGTAATTAATGGTGTTGTAGCCGCTGCCGCCCTGGCTCCCCTTGACTCCGACATACAAGGTAGAGTCTACCTCTTGTGCTGCCCCCATCTGCATCGGGGGGTAATTGGGTAGATCGATCCCCTTCCCCTGAGGCAGGGTGTAGGAGAGATCGCCGGCCTTGACCTCGACCACTTCGCCGCCACTGGGAATGCGCAGGTAGACCTCATACAGCTCGGGCTGAATCACCCCGGGGATGACGAACTCGAAGCTGCTGAGACTGGTGACGTTATCGCGCAGGTCGATAGTCTCCTCACCCTCAAGCTCGCTGAAGGGGCTGTAGCCGGTATAGATCTCCTTGTCGCTATAGCGCGCACGCAGCACCACCCGTGTACCCGGCACGATGACCTGGGCGGAGGCGGTGATCCTGCCGCGTACCCCGCCCCTTTGATCGGCGGCGTCGGGGGTGAGGCGGTAACCGCCTTGTGGCAGCGGTACGGACGATGCGGCGACGATGGCACCCATGTACTCATCGCTCAGGCCGTTATCGACCACGCGCAGGTTGTGTGATCCCACGTTCAAATCGAGCAGATCCAGCGCCCTGGCCGGGATGGTGAGGGTGGACTCGTCCTGCCAGTTGACGTCCACTCGATGCTGGTTGATATAGACCTTCGCCTGCTGGCGGAAGCCGGAGCCATGGACGGTGATCTGATCCTGCCGCCCGAGGTGGAAGGTGGCGTTGTCCAGGCTGTGGATCTCAGGCTGCAGTGCCTCCTCGGTGGTGGTGGCAAAGCGCAGGATGTAGGGGGCCCAGAGCCTGCCTGCACGTGTGTTCTGAGCGTCGTTTACCACCAGGCGCATCCGTGCGCCGGCCTGACGCTGGAATACCACCTCGAACACCTCGGCCCCCTCGGCCTCGCCCTGAACGATGTTCAGGCTGAAGGGGACTTCACTTTCGTCGCCGCTTTGCGGGTTACGCTGCAGCAACTGCACCGCACCCTGGGCCTGCAGGCTTTGCAGTGTCACCGGCTCGTTAAAGCGTATGGTGAGCTGGTGCGTGTCGGAGAGCGACAACAGGCCGCCTTCGGCTATCGAGGCGCCGGTAACGACCGAACCCGGCAATTCCAGGGTTGATAGTCCGCTTGCACCACCGCCGCTGATAACGCGGTTCTTGAACAGGTCGATATCGACGATCCGTTCCACGTTACCGGCGGAGAGCACGTGGGCCTGGGCCGGGTCGCTTATGTCGATGAATACCACGCCGCCTTTGTCGGAGGCGACAAGCAGCAGGCTTCCGGCCAAGTGCAGCTTCACCGCGCGCCCTGCGTTCTGCTGCAGCTTATCGTCGAGCACGATGCGCTGGCGTTGTTCCGGCGCATCGCGGTTGAAAATCTCCACCCCGCGGCTGCCCAGTGCGGCAATGAGGTAATCGCCATGCAGCAGCAGGTCGTGCAGGTTGCCCTCGAAGCTGTACTGGCGCTTTAGCAGCGGGTCGAGCAGGTTGACCGCCCGCAGCTGGGTGGACTCGGGCACGTCCGTCGGCGCACTGGACGTCTTGCCGCCAAGCCCTACCGGGCAATCGCCGGACCAGGCGGCCGAGCCGTGGTTGCCGCCGCTGTAGAGCCAGCCGTTCTTGAGCAGCAGCACACTGCCTCCGGGCAGCCCGGCGGCTGCGCCGTCGTCCAGCACGACCGGGTCGGCCCCGTACTTGTAGTTGATCACGGCTATGGAGGCGGCGGTCGCCTCCCCGGTACCGGCACTACACTCACTGCCGCTTCCACCGCCGTTGGCCTGGGCGTTCTGCCTGGAGGCGAACAGGCTGTCGCCCTGCTTGACCACATTGACGGTCTGTCCCCCCAGTGGCTGGTCGTCGATTAGCTGCAGACCGTTCTGGTCATCCAGATTGAGGCGCGCCACGCCACCGGGGCCGGTGGCCACATAGAGCCGCTTGCGCCAGACCCCCTCCTCCAGTTCCCGGGTCGGGGCGATACGAATGGAGTCTACGCCGTTGTTGAGCGATACCAGCCCGGCCCGTTGGATAGTATCGTGCTCGGCCGCCGTTGGCGTACTACTGCGTCCGGCGATATCAATGGCCGATGCCTTGAGCATTAGATCCCGATAGGCGTCGCCGGAACTGGGCAGGGCGGTCTCGCCGCCCACCAGTACGGGGTTATAGGGATCTTGGACATCGAAGCTTGCGGCGAGGTAATTGTCGGCGAACTCGACGTTATTGATCACCGCAGTGGCGTAACCCTCATGTATATAGCCGCTATTGGTGATCGCCACACCGGTGTCCGGATCCAACCAGATATCGCTGGGGTAGATCAGTGAGGGATTGACCGTGGCCAGCCGCTTCAGGCCATAGCCAAATCCGTTCTCGCCCCGCAGTGTGGACTCGTTGCCGTAGCGGTCCTGGATGGTGATGTCGTGCAGTCCCGGCACGCCCTTGGGGGTGACAAAGCGCAGCTTGTTGGTAGAGACCACTTCAATGCTGTTCACCGGCATCGAGCCGACGCGCATTTTCAACCCGTCCATCACCGTATTGCCGGGCTCGAAGCCGCTACCGCTGAGGGTTACCGTTGTGCCGCCGCCGACCGGCCCCCAAAGCGGGAAGAAGCTATCCAGAGCGACCGGGCTGTCGACCACAAGGCCGCCGAACAGGGTGGCGGACTGCCAGATACCGTCCTTTTGCGCCTCCACGGAGACATCGTAAATCCCCGCCGTGTCAATGGCCGGCAAGGTAGCGGTAATAATGGCCGCCGCCTCCATCTCATCGTTTGTTTCCACCGACTCAATCGCCGCCATCACGCCGCCGACATAGAGGCGCAGGCGCTGCGCATCGTCCGCGGCGCGCAGAACGGAGACGGTCAGCTGCACCGTCCTGCCCCGCTCGGCGCGCCGTGGTACCACCGCCTCAACGCTAAGCTGGTCGTAACGAGCGCCGCGGTAGGTGAACTCAATCTGCTGTCGTTGTTGCAGGCTGTAGAGTTCTATGTAATTCACGCCGTCGTTGTCCGGCTTGACCGCCGCGACACCTTTCTCGATCAACAGGGTCACGTTGTCGCCCAACTGCAGCGCAGTGGCGGCATTAATATCAAGGGTGATGATCGCGTCGTTATTGATAATTTCCACATCGGCGTTGATGCGGTTTGCGGCACTGTCGACCAGGTAGAAGTGGTCAAGGTTTTGCGGGTGCAGATCTATTGCCTTGTTGAAGCGGGCACGGATGCGCAGGCGGCCATCGACATCGCGATCCAGAATGCGCGAGACAGGGTCGACCTTGACGAGCTTCAGTATCACGTCGGGAGTGATCTCGACAAAGGAGTCTCCGGCACCGATGGCCGAGTAGCTGCCCGCCACTGCGGTAGTGACGCTGTCGCCGGACTCCATGCCGTGGCTGACCTGGGGATTGGCCGGATCGGTGATATCGACGGTGACGATGCCGCTGCTGCCCAGCGCCAGATAGGCGGTGCTGCCCTTCACGTCCACATCATAGACAAAGCCGGCACTGGTCACCCTGGCGATGACCCGGGGGGCATGCAGGTCATTCAGGTCGATAATGACCATGCCGCTCTCCCCCGCGGCCAGGTAGGCGTAGCGGCCCGATACCACCACGCGAGAGGCCGGTATATCGAGTGAGGCGATGACACGCGTACCGCCGGCGGCACCGTTTTCGATGACATAGAAGCCGCCTCCGCCGACCTGCTCCTTCTCGCTCAGCATATTTTTCTGGTAGTCGAACTCGCCGCCCACAGCCACGTAGTGGGTAGCCTCCGCCCCACTGTCGACCAGCGCTACATCCAGCAGCTCCTTGCCGTCGGGCATGGGCTGGTGGTTGATAAGGTAGATTTTGCTGTGCAGGTAACTATCGACAAAACCGATGCCGCCATCGCCCATGGCGATGACTACACGGTTGTTCTCCACGTCCACTCCGCGTGCGGCGTTGCCGGGCAGCTCCAGCGAGCTGATAACCGTGGAGTTGCTGATATCATAGGAGTCGAAGGCAATGACGAATAGTCTCGCCTGGGTTGGCTTCCCGCCCGATAGTTTGGCACCGGTGACAAATACCCGGTCGTTGGCCTTCTCGAAGTAGCTGTCTATGCCGAGGGCGACGTAGCCGTCGGGCAGGGCAACCGTGGCGATGATGCGGTCATCGTAGCCGTCGTGGCTGGCATTGATCTGCTGCAGCATTTCATCGGGGTTGACCAGGTTTGCCGCGCTGCTGCTGTAGCCGGAGGAGTCGACACCGTAGATGACCACGCCACTACGGCCGTGCGCCGTCAGCAGGTAGCTTCCGCTGGGGTCGAGCATGGCGTCATAGATATGGTCACCGGCGCCGTTGATCCTCGTCTTCACCGGCTGCAGATAGGTAAAGGCTTGTTTCAAGATGCCCTGCTGGCCGTTGCCCAGCGACACCGCCACATCCACCGTACCTATGGGGCCGCCGGGGGTGATCACCTCCAGGGTTTCGGTATCCAACACCTTGATATGTTCGGCGGGAACGTAGACGTCGCCGAACCTGACACGCAGCTGGTCACCGTCGAAGCGGAAGCCCTGGCCGTAGATCCGGACCTTGGTGCCGCCGTTGAGTGTTCCCTCATGCGGGGTGAGCCCGTTGAACAGAAGCGGCTCCACATATTGCACCGCTCCGACCTCGCGCACCGCGGCGCCATTACCAACAAATACCTCCAGGGTCGCCGCTCCAGGCGTCATCGCCGGTGCCTTGATCGTGAAGCGGTAGCGCCCTTCACCCAGCGACTCGTAGGTGTCAACCGGGGCGGCCTGCCCGGAAATGGTGAAGGTGGCATGGGTATCGGCATTGCTCAAAGTCACCTGCAGCTGACCGCCGTCGACCTCCAGCACCCGAGGTGTTACCTCATCGATAAGCGGTACTGTGGCGATACCCGTGCCCGAACCGGTACGGAAGCGAATTGTATAGTCGAACAGCCCTTGTGTGCGGCGGCTGGCGAGGACTCCGGTGAGGACAATGCGGTAGTCCTCGAAGCCCTGTAGCAGCTGCTGCGGCTCAATAGTGATGCTCCTGCCGTCCTCGGATACCACCAGGCTGTGAGGCAGCTCGATACCGGCCATGCTGCCATCTTCGTGAATCAGTCGGACATAGCCGGCCAGTTGCTCCGAGTCCATCTCCACATTTCGGCTGAACTGCAGTGTGAGTGGTGTATCCAGCGCAACGCCCCTGGCGTTGTTGGCCGGTACGCTGCGCACCAGATCCAGGGTCAGCGTGTCGACGAAATGGAGCAGCGAGTTGGCCGGTTTGCCGTTCACATTCTCAGTCAGGGCGAAGACCGCGATGCCGTCATCGGTGATCACCACCGGATCGCGTTGCCACGGCACGTCGATGATGGTGTTTTTCGGCTTTGCGTAGCAGGGCGGCGACTCCAGGCTGAGCGCGTCGAGCAGCATTATGTGTTCCATGCGGCTGGTGTCGTAGATCGCCAGATAGGGGGCGAGGTTGCCCTTGCCGCACTCATCGACCTTGACTTGATTGCGGTTCAGATTGATTGCGGTGGAGGCCAGCGAGGCGACGCCATAGCTTTTGCCAGGCACCTCGAAGCCATGCCCCACATAGGTTCCGCTTTGCTTCATGTACTCGGGACGGGTGATGTCAATGAGCTCGAACTTGCTGTCCCTGGCGTTGACCATGTAGCCCTCGCCCATGGGGGCGGTCTGGCCGCCGTAGCTGTTCACGCCCAGCAACGGCAGTGAGGGCTTGGTGATGTCGAAGACATAGCGCTTGGTGCCGTCAATTACATGCAGGGTGTCGTTGACCAGGGCCAGATCCGTGGCGTTGATGGTGATGTCGCGGCCGTCATGCACCACATTGGAAACCTTACGTATTACCGTCGGGTGCAAGGGATCCGCCACGCTTGCAATAACGAAACCCTCCTTCTGTGCGGCGACAAAGAGCAGAGAGTCCTTCACCACCACTTGTGTGGGCTCACCCGTGATGGGCAACGGCAGGCTATAGAGTATGTCGCGGTCCTTGCCCGGGGGTTGTTCCTGGTAGTCGTCAGGGTCGCGCCCCTCGCGGTCATAGACCAACAGCGTGGACTGCCCCTCGTACTTGGTATTGATGTAGGGGAAGTTGTATCCCTTGGCGACCACGAACAGGTACGTGTCGGAGAGCGTCATCGCCGTCGGTACCAGATCCTGCGGCAGATTGTAGTAGCCCAGGCCATGTCTTGGCGCCGCATTGCCTATGGCTTGTGGGTCGTACTTTATTAGGCTGATCCAGCCTGGCTCGTAGTATGTGGTGAGTTCTGCATTCTCTTTAACGCTGCCAGGCCCTGGCACACCGCCACTGGTGTTGGGATTGCCGCGGCCCAGCACATAGAGCATGTTCAGTGCGTTATCGACCTCCAGGTCGACGATGCTACCGGGCGGCAGCTTGAGCGGATCGGGCACATGGGCGGCAAGGCTGTTGGGGTTGTTCAGCGCGTCTAGATACCCCTTGCTGAAAGAGTGCTCCGTCGTCAGGGTGTGGTTGAGCGTAAGGCGACCGTAGAACAGGGCGTTTTTCATGTAATATTTATGCCCCATGTCGTCGCTCAACTCGATATCGACAAAGCCGCGATAACCGCTTTGATCGTCACTGTCGCGGAAGTCGGGTACCGACCAGAACATCTTCTCGGCGCTGTAGAGCTTGAGTCGATCACCATCAACACGGTCCACCACCGCCGTCTCCGGCTGCCCGCTCTTATAGGCGGTGATGCGAATGCCGCCGTTAAAGCCGTAACCGACGATGCTGACGAGGTCGTTCTCGCCTATCTGCGCGGTGCGCACAACGGCCGGGTGGATAAACGACACCTGCAACAGCTTGACGTAGATGAAACCGCCGACAACGGTATCGCTGAGTCCGTAACTGTTGGTCACGTTAACGGCGGCCGGTCCGGCATAATTGGGCACGGTCGTGGCATGGAGGGTGCTCAAGCCGCTCGCCTCATCGTGCTCCATTCGGCTGACCACCAGTTGCTGGCCACCGATCTTGAGCTTGGGGTCGTCACCAAAGTTGTAACCCTTGATCATCACCTCGGTGCCGCCGCGGATATCGCCCATCGCCACGCAAGGCTGCGCCCCCTCCTCCCCGTGATTGGCGCAGATGGAGGTGATGTCCGGGTGCCGGGCCTCGACGGCAGGCGCGGTGATAAAACCAAAGCTGTAGTCCGAGGCCAGCGGTGCACCGGTAAGCGGTGTCAGGCCTGCCTTGAGTTTGACGAAGTAGCGCTGATTGGACTGGAGCACGCTGTCTTCGTTGCGCTTGAGCTGCAGCCGGCGGTAGCTGTAGCCAGCATCGCGCGGTTCGAAACCCAGGGTGAACTGATCGGTGACCGGTTCGCCAATCTGCGGGTCCCCCTGCAGGATCTCGATATGGTCGGAGAGCACCACATCCTCGGGCAATACGGCCGAAAGCTCGATGGTGATGGCATCGAGTGCGGGGTTCACATCCAGCTGGTCTTTGTAGGGGACGGTATCGAGTACCGTGAGCGAGGGCAGTTCGATGCGCGCGATCCCCTTGCGCCCGGCGGCAACCTGAATCGCGCCGCGGGCAAGGGTAATGCCGCGGGCGGCGAAGTCGGCCTGGCTCGCATGGCGGTGCATCATCACCGGCTTGGTGAAGTCGTAGGCGGACTCCTCGATCTTGCCCAGGTCAATGATCTCGACCAAAGATTGGGCGGGTACGCCACCCTGCCCGCTATAGTGCACCGTCACGTAGGCCAGGTTGCCCGAGACGTGCACATCATAGACGCCGTTGGAGTACATATCCGGACGCGGCGGGTTCAGCTCCAGCACACGCAGCATGCGCGGCTGGTAAGGGTTGGAGATGTCGATGATGTTTAATTGCGCCACGCCGCCGTTGGCGGACATGTCGCTGACATAGGCCTTGTCTCCCAGGATGTGCAGGCGGTTGGCCACACCCAGGGTGTCCAGCGAGGCGATCACGGGGGTGGTCGGATCGCTGATGTCGGCTACCACCAGCCCCTGGTGCGAGGCGGCAATAAAGGCATACTGCCCCTTGATCTTGACATCGCGGGAGAAGCCGTCCGGCTTGATGAAGCCGACATGGTAGGGGGCCTTGATGTTGCTGATATCGAGGATCTGCACACCACCATCGCCGTTCGCCACAAAGGCCAGGTTGTCCTGGCGATCCAGGCCATAGGCGTCCGGATAGGGAAGGTCGATGCGCCCGGTCAGCAGATACGGCAGGCCGAACTGATAGTCGCCGTTCTGGTTGTTGAAAATCAGCAGCTCGCCGTTGTCGTTCTCTATATAAAGGGCGCCGCTGCCCTCGGTACCGTCCGGCCCCTCCAACCAGTCCTCTTCGATTTCGCTAGTCAGCTGCGAGACGAAGCTACACCCGCCGCGGTAGTCGCCGCCCGCTCCCCCTTCACAATCCTGCCCACCGGTGTTGCCCGACTTGCTGGCAAACAACAGGTTGGCGTCGCTCTTCAGCTCACCGATGGTGCCGCTGAAGATCTCACTGGAGCCATTGAGCAACTCGGAGTAAACGTAGTACGCGCCTGCACCATCGCCCTGGGTCTCGTCCACCGCATCGAAAATGTAGATCCCGGTTCTTGGCCCGGCACCAAGTCCGTCATTGTCTGCCACCAGTTCGCTGCCTAGTCCCTGCTCGATTCGCATCGGGTCGGTGGTGGACCAGGCGGCCACCATGGCCCCCTTGCGGTCCGCTGAACGGTATTGGTCCACCGCCGTGTAATAGACCTGGTCTGCCAGCTTCTCTGCGCCGCTCGCGGGCTTGAGCAGGCGCCTTTCGCTGGTATTGAGGCCTATCTCGTGTGTGGTCTCGGCGGAGACCGTGTGGTTGGGGGTGACCACTGTGCTGACCACGCGGACCCGCTCGTTGCGATAGCTCTGCCGCAACAGCACTTCACCGTGGGTGAACGGCGCGGTGTAGGTGTAGCTGTAATTTTCTGGATTGCTGAGCTCGACATCGTAGAAGAGCTCCAAGGGGTACTCTGCCAGTACCTCCCAGCTGCCGTCGGCGGCCTGGTACTCGCGGTACCAGTGCATCATCACCGTTTCGATATCCCCGCCCATATCCTCGACCCGTACCTCGCCCTTAACCGTCTCGGCGGCGGTAAGAATGTCGCGGTCGATCGGCGATACTACCTGTATTCTGGGTACGACCGTGTCGCTGATGGTTCCGACGGTAACGGTCTGCGTCTCACCGGCCTGCCCCAGGATGTCATAGGCGATGGCCTGGATGGTGAAGCCGTCCACACCGTCAGGCGAAGGGATCAAGGCACGATAGATATGTTCCTGGGCAAAACTGCCGGACTGCTCGCCTTGGCTGTTGTAGGCGGTATAGGCGGGCTTGGCATTGACATAGAACACCACATGGTCGATGCCGTCGGGACCGAGGTCGTCAAATGCCTCGACGAACACCTCCACGTCCTGCCCATCCAGCACCACGGAGTTGTTGTTGTCGGGCTGTATTATGCGCGCCTGTGGCGGCTCATCGGGCTTGATTAGAACTGCATTGGGCGAGTTCCAGAGCACGGAGTCGTAGCCGTCGATATCGCGGGCCATGGCGGCGAAGCGCAGGTACTTGCCGTTTTGACCGGAGGGCACCTGCATGTGGAACATGAACGGCGCCGCCGCATCCTCCCCTACCGGCTGGTAGTCGGGCTCCTCCCCCTCGCCTACGATGGCGTAGTAAAGTTTCGCGCTGTCGACGCCGATCTCGGGGTCGCGCGCGAGTACATTGACCACGAAGCCCCTGCCCTCGGTGATCTCATCGATCTGACCCATAAAGAATCCGCGCCCGTCCAGCAGTTGTATATCGGTGACCTCAGGCGGTTGATTGGGCACCAAGCTGAGCGGTACGGACTGCACCGCCTCATTACCTATGCCATCGCGCGCTGTGACCTTGAGCAGCATGCTCATCTGCTCGGGGGGCTGCTCGGTGGGCGCATCGAGATAATCCGCGAGGGTTCTTACGGCGATGCTGCCGGAGTACGGCGGCGCCAACATTACGCGCCTGGAGACCACCTCAAGTTCGCTGAACAGGCCGTCATTATCAGCATCGGCATAGAGTTGAACCGCAACGGTGCTTACGCGCACGTTGTCGCTGACCTCCAGGCGATAGGGGAAGGTGCGCTTCTCGGAGACTGTCACACCGCTGCCGGAGGGCTGCAGGATGGCCAGGTCGGGGGCCTGCTCGTCGCGGATAATCTGTACCGTCACCGATTTGGGCGTGGAGACGGTGCGCGCCGTTCCGCCCAGGCGCTTTTCCGTGGCTGTGGCGGTAAGCCGCAGGTCGGTTCCGGCCTGACCATACGGTACATCAACCAGGAACTCGAACGGCGCGCTGACATCGGTAAAGCTGGCGTCACCGGCCTTGAGCCCGGCAACGTTCAACACCACCTTGTCTATGCCCACGTCGTCAACGGCGTTCACCTGCACCAGTATCGGCATGCCCTCCAGGGAGACGGTGTTGTCTGTTGGAAGGCCAATGGCCACCACCGGGGGTTGGTCCTCGACGACCTCGATGGCGAACTGCTCCTCTGCCCTATGGGCGTCGAGCTCACCGAAGGCGGCGCCGTAGCTGTCCACCGCCTCGACGCTTACCCTCACGGCGTTGCTCGCAGGGTTGGCCGCGTCGTAGGCCGGGACCGGCACCATGTAGTTGTAGGGCGGGCTGGTCAGCCTCAGTTCATAGGGAGCTTGGCCGTTGGCGTAGTCGGCACGCAGCCGCACATAGGATATCGCCACGTCGTCGAAGGCGTTGACGTTGACGTAGAAGCTGGTCTGCTCGACGATACGTGCCCCGGGCAGCGGGTCAACCACATCGAGCACCGGGCGCTGGTCTATATGTATCGGGTATTTGACTTCGACGGAATTCTGATAGGCGGCGTCATGCGCCACCACGCGCATCCATACATGGGCCTGCTTGATATCCGCGATACTGGCGACCTGTGGAAACAGCTCGGCGATGTCGCTCAATTTGTCGACATGAATGGTCTGTTGGTACTCGGGGGTATCGATATTGAGGGTGGTCACCGGCACGTCATCGCGTGACGGAATGCCGTCGATGGTACGCAGCGTAGTAAAGTCGCCTTTTATGTACTCCCCGGAATGCAGGCTGACACCATAGGCGCTCTGAATCGTTAGGGCCTGCACCTTGACGTTGTCATAACCACGCGCAGCGAAGGTGAAGTCCGAGTTCTCTATCGCGCCAAAGCCTATCTGCGGGCGGGTGATGGCGATCTCGGGCCTGATGTCATCAGGGTGTACGACGAAGCTGCGCTCGGCTTTGCCAACGGCGCCATCCGAGTCGTAAACGTAGGCGGTAATGGTGAGCGGCTCCTCAAGCCTTACCAGACCATCTGGCACTTGCAGTACGTAGCTGCGGGTAACGGCGTAGGGGCTGTCCTGGCGACCATAGCGTTTGGCCGTCTCGATGCTGTAGTTGTTCTCGAATGAATCGTAGATATCGGCAAAGGCCCGCTTCACCACCGCATCGCCCCCTGCGGCGGTACCGCTGCTGCTGTCCCCTGCGAGGGAGAGCGGTATCCCATTGGCGGAGATCTTGATCGCCCCGCTGTCCAACGACGTGGAGAGGAAGCGGTCGTCCGCAGCGACCACTCCGACCTTAATGAGGAAGGTGCCTGCGACGATCTCTTGCCCCTCGGCCGGTGCGGTGATGCGGATCTCCGGCACCACGTTGCTCTGCGGATGGACAAGGATGGTGCGCTGTGCGGTTTGTCCAGTGGTGTCGGTTACGCTCACCAGGTACTCGGTGGGCTGCGACTGGTTGAAGGCGATGCCTGTTTCGTTTGAGTCCGACAGTTTGGGCTTGTCGGGGCACTGGGGAACCGTGTAGCTCTCACTGTAGAGCGTTTCCACCGGCCTTCCGTCGACACCGAGGCGCTCTATCTTAAAGCCGGTTAGGCCCGCATCATCGCTGATAGCGGTGTCGAGGCGAAACTCCTCGCCGCGCCTCACCCAGAATTCTGCTGAGCTGAGCCTTTGCGCATCGGTGATCGACTTCTGGTAGCGACCACCGACTTTATAGCTATGGAAGCCTGTCAGTTCCAGTTGCGGTGCCGCATTGGGCTGTACCGGCAGGATCACGCTGCTCTCACTGACATGGCCGCTACGGTCCGTGGCCACCAGCGTCAGCTCGATTTCATTGCCCTGATAGCCCTGCGGCACCACATAAGGGAACGTCACCTTGCCGGCATTATAAGGCGGTGAGAGGGTGCGCAGAGTGTGGCCGCGGTTTCCGATCAGCTGCAGGCTCTCCAGTGCACCGCTGTTGTCGGAGACGGCCGCGGTCAGGTCGATGAACTGGTTGGGCACCACCACGCTGCCCTGTGCCGGCGCGGTCACCGTAACCTCAGGCGCATGCAGGTCATTGCTCATGTCGAATGCGGCGAGGGGCGCCAAGGCCACCTCCCCGCGTTCGTCAGCGAGGCGGTCCAAAGCGTGGGAGAAGACGCTTACGCTGCGGACTCCACCCACCGGCAATGAGGGCACGGCCACACCATAGACCTTCTCCGCGCTCAGCTGGCGCGACAGTCTGCCGCTCTGCAGCACGGCGGGGGCGCGGATCCCGCTGCTCATATCGTCCAGCACGATATTGACAAGATCGTGGTTTAAAACCGAATGCCGCTTACCACCCAGCGAATAGGAGGAGACGCCGTTCAGCTCCGCAAGCGAGATATGGAGCTCGCGAATAAACGACGGGTGGGATTCGTTGTCGGCGTTGAACCTTGGGCGTATCACCAGTCGCGTAGTGCTGCTGTCGACAAGTGACGAGAGGGAGAGTGCGCCGCTATGACGGATGCTCTGCCCAGACGGGTTGCCCCGGCACTTATCATCGGAGTAGATGCTGATGTCGTACTCCACTTCGCCTATCCCGTCTGCGACAAACTTCAGCGAGCCGACCTGCCCGTCGAGTTCCTGCAGATAGGGGTAGACGTTGAGCACACCACCCGCGATCTCGAGGTAGGTTCTGCCGTCCACCTCCAGCTTCCCGCTCCAGGTGCCCGCCTCCGGGTATTCGATGCTGTAATAGGGGCGGCCCTCGGCGTTCTTGCCAGTGATCCTGCGCTGCGTATCGGCCCGTAGTAGTGAAGTGAATAGTGGGAGTTGAAATACTGGATTGGCGCTGTCGACGTAGTCGTCAACGGTCTTGAACTGCCCAGAGAGCAGTTGCCCGTAGACCGCACCGGAGAGAGGCGACTGATTGATAAACTCGGCTTGCGGGGCGTTATCCGCCACGATGGTGACGCTTAGCTTGGAGCTGCTGGTGTTGCCTGCATGGTCGGTGGCGTTGATGAGCACGGCAAAGCGGTCCTTGCCGGGGACATTGGGCTGATAGGCGCTAACATCGACTGCAACTCCGCTAATGGTCACCTTCTTGGTACTAAGGCCGGACGACGAATCCACCACCTCGTCACGGCCCGATTCATCCACCACCCTGACTTCGTAGGAGGCGATGGCGACCTCGTCACTGATCGTTGCAGCTACCTTCCCTGACTGCTTGACATATAGCGTCTCGCTTGGGCCTGTGATTTGGATCGACGGTCCGGTCTCGTCCTTGAGGACCTGCACCAGCACCCCATCGCTGACGGTGACGTTGATGCCGAGGTCTGAGGTCTCCACATAGAGCCGCAGCTTTTCACCGGCATAGTCAAAGGCGAACGACTCCGGGATCTCCAGTGTGGCATCGAAATCGGCGTAATATCTCTCCCCGACGATGATGGAGCCCAGTGTTCCCGGGTTGGGGACCCGCACCGACTCCTTGCGGTCCTTGCGCGACATGACCCGGGGCTCAAAAGCGATCTTGTTGCCCTGGTCGTCTATCAGGTAGCTGATGATATCGCCGATGTAGTAGTTGTCGCTGACCGTACCTTTGAGCTTGAAGGTCTGGCCAGGATAAAGCTGCAGCATTTCCGTCGGCTGCGAGAGCGACAGCAGCGGCGCCTCTTCGTCGTCGAGCAGCTCGATCTCGACCTGTTGCTCGACCTTCTGTCCCCGCGAGTCTCGAGCGCTTACGAATATTTCGGCGGGGAGTTCACTGTCCTTGTGCGGTACGGTGAACGAGGCGGTTAGATAGGAGCCGTCATTGGCGGCTTCGGCAAGTGCGCTTCCTGTGAACGATTTGAGCAGGGTGTCGTTTTGGCCCTGCCTGAGGTGGAGCGAAACATCGTCAAGCCTGCGATCATCGGTGGCCAGGATCGCAATCGTCACCTTCTCGCCCTCGACGTAGCGCGCACCGGCGGCCGGAGCACGTATGCTCAGCGTTGGCGGTTGATCGTCTACCGCGCTGTAGTGCCAATTACTCTCACTGGAAATATTGCCGTATATGTCCGTCGCGCTGAGCTTGAAGGTGAACTCGCTTGTACCCGCGGGGATCATATAGCTGTAGCTGGTGGTGTAGTCTGCCGAGGGCGGCGAGTCAGGCAATATCTGATCCAGCAGTATGTCACCCTCCGTGTTTTTCAGGGTGACACGACCGACGCCAGTCTCGTCAACTGCTCGGATGGTAAAGTGATAATTATCCCCAACATAGAGCGTAGCCCCCTGGCTGGGGGCCTGTATGGCCGCCAGTGGCGCTGTGGTGTCAGCGATTAGCGACACCGCCATGTAGTAGGGTTGTGACTCCTGCCCGCTATCGTCAACGGCGATAAACTCTGCCTTCAACTCATGGGCGCTGTTATCCAGCCCCAGTGAAGACAGCATTACTTCCATCTTTGCCACTTGCTCCGGGGTGGGGACGAGGCCTGCCTGCGCATCTAACCTCTTGCTGTAGAGCGGCGTCGTCGCGCCGTCGGCAAACAGGCGCATATCGAGGGAGCTGACTGCTCTGTCGTCACGCGCTACGACATCGAATTCCAGTGTATCGATGTTATAGAGCTGTTGCTTGTTGGCGCTTACCGTCTTGATGATAGGCGCCTGGTCGGCATAGACGCCGATAACGAATTCGGCAAGCGAGCTGTTGCCCGTCTTGTCCATTGCGCTGACGGTTACCGGGTAGCGGTCAAACGCAACCCCATCGAGGTGCTTGAAGGGTGGTGCACGCACCAGCTTGAACGCCGAAAAGCCATTTAACACCCCAGGCAGCTTTTGGGGGATAAAGTCACTGCCGCCGACGGTATCCTCGGGCACCCCGGTGAGCAGGTAGCCTGCACCATCCACCTTACGCACCCCACTTAGTTCCAGTTGGGTTACGTCGACATTGTCGTAACCGGTCACTTTGAGGACGAACTGGCTCCCTTCGACGATACCGGCGATGTCGTCGCCGCTGTCGGTCGCGCTGATCGCAGGCGATGAGAAGTTCACCACCGGCGGCTGCTCGTCCTTGCCCAGGGTGGCGTGGATAACATTGCTGTCGGCCTGCTGGCCGGCACTGTCGAACGCTTCGGCGCGGATGGAGAGCACCGACTCGGCCTTGACCGCCTCGGGCGTGTCGTAGACAAAGGCGTAGGGGGCATTGGTATCCGAGCCGACGAACTTGTCATTGACGTAGAAATCGACACGCATAAACTTGAGGTCATCCGAGGCGTTGGCACGCAGTTCCACCGGCAGGCCAGAGACGAGATGGGCCCCTTCAACAGGGTGACTTACTGCCACCGTAGGCGGCTGGTCGCTCTTTACGGAGATGGAGACGGGATCGGCGTTGGCTCCGTTTTGGTGGTAGTCGACTGCCGTTGCACTTAGCTCGAGCCCGCCGCCCAGGGTCGACTCGTCGAGGCTCAGTAAGAAGCGCTGTGTGCGCACCCCGTAGCTGTAGGCACCATCCGGCGTCACGCCGTCGTCGGTAATCCGCTTGGATCCCTGACTGACGCCGTTGACGCTGAATTCAATGTCGGTACCGGCCCCCAAGGTGTCGTCGGCAACCTCCAAACTGACCCAGATATCCTGGCCCACGGTCACCACGGAACCGTCGCCCGGCTCGGTAATCCTGATAACCGGTGGGGAGTTTTTAACCACTCTCAGCAGCCGGGAAGCGCTATCCTTCATGCCGCCGTTGTTGGCGTGGACCTTCGCCGTCACCGCCATGCTGGTTTCGTGCGTGCTGATGGCCGGGGTGTTGCTCAAGAGCTTCCACACCTCGAACAGGAGCTCGGCATTCGGATCCTCTTCGCTGGGTCGCGCCTCCAGGATCGGATAGCGGCTCTCCCCCACCTTGGCGCCGTCGATGAAGAACTCCACGTAGCTGATGCCACTACTGTATTTGCCCTCCTCTATAGGGCCAAGCGGAGAACTGAGCTGGTATTCGAAGGGGCTGCTCTCGATCACCCGTAGCGCATCGGTCGGTTTCTCCAGGCTGAACTCCGGCACGGTAAGGCTTTGCCTCTTGACCACGCGACTGGTACCGTGCGCCGCCTCTGATGGCTGCCCGGCGCTATCGTAGGCGATTGCCGAGAGGGAGAAGGTGCGCCCCTCCATCTCCTGAGAGATAGGGAGCGTCAGCTGATATGGCGGGCTTTCTCTGCGTCCAATCATCGCCCCATCCATCCAAAACTCGATGGCTGCAACGCCCACATCGTCCTGAGCCGTGGCAGAGAGGGTAAGGACACCATCAACCGCCACCTGGCTCTGCAGACTTAAGGTTACGTCGGGCACGGCGTCATGGGCGATGACGGGAAGATCTACGTAGATATTCGGGTAAAGCGCCAGTGAAGAACGCACCCGGATCGGTGAGGATTGCTGAATAATTGAGGAGGCCTTAACGCCCAAAACACTATCCAACGCCACTACACCGGAGGCCTCGGCCGGCAAGCTATGGTTGACTTTTATCGAGTCGTTAAGTCTTGCCTCGCTTGCGTCGTCAAATACAGCGATTAGCGACGGGAGTTCGACAAAACTGTTTAGCCGTGGGATGACAAAGTTGTCTGCTGTGCCGTGACCGTCGTACTTGATGGCACTTAACTGACGACTGAAGTCGACTACTACGGGGATGGTGACATCACTTTGCCCCGGGTACGATACGGTGATGTTTACGCTTGCGCCATGGGCGTCCTTCAGCGGATAGACAAGCCCTTCCTGAGTCACCATCACGATGTCAGGGGCCGATGAGCGATAGGAAAAACCGTGCCCCGATCCAGGCAGCGGGGTTACGCCGCGAAATTCATAGTGCAGCGAAGGGACGATGCGCGCGTACTGCAATAGATCGGCAAACTTTAGTGTGTCCGGGGCGGCGCTTAGACCGAGAACGGCCTCCTCGACCGATTCACCCAGGTAGCGGATCTCCGATATGGAGCTCTGGTTCCCTGAGGCATCCACCGCCGTCGCCTCGACTAGCACAAGAGCGTTTCTGGCTATCTCTTCGCCACTAAGGGGAGAGCTTACGGGCAGACTGAGGCTATAGACTTGTTGGTTGTTCGTAGTCGGGTAGATGCGCGATGCACCGCCGGAGCGGGCAAATGCCGTCTTTCTCGCCTTTTCAACGACGCCGCCCGCACTTCGTAGCTCGGATGCACGTATACCGGTGACCTCGGCGCTGATATAGGAGAGATCCGTATCATCATGGGCGTTATAGCTAACACTCAGGTATTGGGTCCCATCTTGACTGCTGATGCCAATCTTATCCAGGGATATAACGGGCTTGTTTGTTTCGACTGCAAAGTTCTCGTTGTGACGAATTGTCTCCCCATAAACGTTTTTCATCTCCAGTGAGGGCGTAAATTTCAGGTCGCCGTCGAGGGAGAATGAAAAGTCGCACGCCAGCGGTTTGGCGGGATCTCTTATGCTGTCCGTCGCAAGAAGTGTTTCGACGCCTGATGAAGTGTCGACGTCAACCTGGGAAAGCGTGGAGCAATCACCGATAGAGAGGGTGTAATCAACGGTATTGCTGTTGGATTGCAAGGGCGCAGCGGCCCTGATATCGACCTGCGTCTGTGCATGAGCGCCGTTGGAACAGAGCAAAAGCGCTACCGTGTAAATCAGCGTCTTTAGCGCGTGCAGGTGGGAGGCGTAGTGTTTTTGGTGCCCGTTGAACATCCCTGTCCCAATCTAATGTGTCGTTTGTTATTGGTTATCCGATACAACTTAAACATAACATCATGTTGACACGAACCGCAACAGTAGCTTCAGAGCCTCCCTGGCGAGCCATCCAGATGATACCCATAACACCTTGATCTGCTCCCAGACAAAAGTGCGGCAATTTATTGAAATTTAATGAAAATAAATAGGCCTGAATTGTCCTGTGGCACAGGGTATGTCGGTAGTGATCCAGTGTGGCAGAGCCATCGTTACTGTATTCTCCTGCATAACTGCAACCATAGGGCCCGCAACCGATAGGTTGAGAATCATTTGACTATTGGATTCCATACTCTTGATAGCGTCACCGTCTCGGAAAGACCTTGCCTTCGCGGCAGAGTTGCTCGAAGTCGGGCCTTGGGCCGGCCGACTTCTTCCCGAACGGATGTCTTGTCGAGTGGGGCCATGAACAAGAGCGCCAAGGGCTTTGGCGCCAATTTGATCATAAGTAGCAACCCGAGGCTATTCAGTCTCAACGGCAAGTTTTCCGACGCAACCAGCCATTCACCGAAATGCTCTTGAGCGGCAGCAGACGGCCGGATGCTGCCGTCGATGCCTGGATTCCCGCCCGCCTTCGCTGGGAATGACGGGTTCGGGCTATGACAGTCGGAGTCGAGGGCAAATGAACAGTCGAAGCTGACGCGCGTTAAAAGATCCTGTCGATCCTGCTGAATCGTTCGCGCGCAACGGTCAAGGGGCCAGTTCGCGCGCCAACTCCTCCTCAAGGCCAGAAGCCGGCGCGGTCGGCGGTGGCGCCGGGGCCAGCGGTTCGGGCGGAGCCGTTGAGCCGGCTTCCACAGGAGCGGGGGCGGTTTCGGCGTTTTCCGGGGCCGGTGCGGTGCCGATCGTAGAACCGGGCGCATGGCTCGGCATCAGGCCGATGGCCCGTTCCGTCGCCCGGTTCAGAACGATGATGCTGATGCGCCGATTGATTGGGTTGAACGGATTCTCCCGGTCGAACAGCACCGAATCGGAGAGCCCCACCACCCGGCCGAATTTTGCCTCCGACAGCCCGCCGATCTTGAGCTCGCGCCGTGCCGCATTGGCCCGATCGGCCGACAGTTCCCAATTCGTGTAGTCCTTGCGCGACCAGTGATATGGGGTGGCGTCGGTGTGGCCCGCGATGCTCACGCGATTCGGCACCTGTTCGATGGTCTTGGCCAGTTCGTGCAGGATCTCGACTGTGTACCACTTGAGCTGGGTACCGCCCAGGTCGAACATCGGCCGGTTCTCCTTGTCGACGATCTGGATCCGCAGCCCTTCGCTGGTGATGTCCAGCAGCAGTTGGTCCTTGAAATCACGGAGTGACGAACTCTGCTCGATCTGTTCGAGCAGATCGGCCAACAGATCATCCAGTCGTGCCTTGTCGGCCAGCGCCTCCAGCAACTCGTCGGGCTTCACCTCATGCTGTTTGAAGGGGGTGCCCTCACTGCTGCGCGGCACATCCATTGCACCGCCGAACTGAATCATGCTGGTGCTTGCACCGCCCGGTCCCTGGGTCGCGCTCGGCTGCTTGAAGAATTCGGCGATCCCCGCCTTTTCGCCGTCGGTGGTGGAACCGAGCAGCCACATCAACAGAAAGAACGCCATCATGGCCGTCACGAAGTCGGCATAGGCGACCTTCCAGGAACCGCCGTGGTGACCGCCGCCGCCCTTCTTGATCTTTTTGATGACGATCGGTTGTTTCTTGTCGTCGATCGAGGGCATGGCCGGGCGTTATTTCCTGGCCTGCTTGACATGTTCCTCGAGTTCGAGGAAACCGGGCCGCTCCGTCGAGTAGAGTGCCTTGCGGCCAAACTCGACCGCTACCTGGGGGGTATAACCGTTCAGGGTGGCCAGGATGCAGATCTTGATGCACTCGAGAAACTTGGTCTCCTCACGGGCCTGGTGGTTGAGCGCCGCGCCGATCGGCCCGACAAAGCCGTAGCCCAGCAGAATACCCAGAAAGGTTCCGACCAGGGCCGCGGCGATGTGGGCGCCGAGGATGGCCGGCGGCTGGTCGATGGAGCCCATGGTGATGACCACGCCCATCACGGCGGCAACGATACCGAAACCCGGCATGCCGTCGGCGGCGACGGCGACCGCGTGGGCCGGGAGTTCCCGTTCGTGATGATGGGTCTCCAGTTCGAGGTCCATCAGCGACTCCAGCTCCATGGGATTCATGCTGCCGCCCACCATCAACCGCAGGTAGTCGCAGATGAACTCCAGGGCGTGGTGGTCGGCCTTGATCTTCGGATAGCGATTGAAGATCTCGCTCTGTTCCGGCTCCTCGACATCGTTCTCGAGGGCCATCAATCCCTCTTTACGCGCCTTGCTGAACAACTCGTACATGAGGCTCAGCAGGTCCATGTAGAGCGCCTTGTTGTACCTGGAGCCCCGTAGCAGACCCGGTATGCCCTTGATAACGGGAATGATGACCTTCAGCGGATGGGACACCACGAAGGCACCCAGCGCCCCGCCGCCGATGATCAGCAGTTCAAACGGCTGAAACAGCGCGGCCAGCACCCCGTGGGAGAGCACGTAGCCGCCCAGCACCGAGGCGATGACGATGGAGAAACCGATGATTAGCTTCATCCGAAATCCAGGCGAACAGGCGACCGGTCATGGATATCCTGAACATTAATCGACGGGGGCGGCCTTTTTCTTTAGCCCGCAGCACCTGGGGAGACCTTGACCGCACTCGGGATGCGAAACTGCCGGGGAGGTCACTGCGGGCGATGGGCGGATGCGCTAGAAACGCCCGACCGACCTCACGCCCGCATCGGAGCCCTGTACGGATGGAGCAAACCCTGGAGGAGTGGGTCGCCCGGCTCGAGCCGGTCGAACTGCCTGCCTTCGGCCACAGTCTGCGCGAACTGGAGCGGCTGGCCGCCGACGACAGTATCCCTCTCACGCGCCTGACCGCCATCGTGGAGGGTGACCTGGGGCTGACGCTACGGCTGATGCGGCGAATCAACGCCGTGGGCCACAAGCATCTGCGGAGCGAGGTGAAGACGGTCCGGCACGGCTTGATGATGCTGGGCATGAGCGCCTTGCAGCGCCTGCCGGAGGGCGTCCCCACCATCGAGCAGGTGGGCGACAAGGCGCCACGCGTCAGGCTCCGACGCGGCTACGCCCGGGCCGTCCATGCCGCCTCGCAGGCGCGCGAGTGGTCGCGCTGGCTGCGGGATATCGAACCGGACGAGGCCTATCTGGCCGCTTTGTTGCACGGTCTCGGCGAGATGCTGGTGGGTCTGCACTCCCCGGCCCGGCTCACCGAACTGGAGCGCCTCAAGCACGGCGACGAAATGGAGGCCGAGGAGGCGGAATTCGTCACCCTCGGATTCGCCCTCGATCGCCTCACTTCCCGTCTCGCCGCCGCCTGGGGGCTACCTTCGTTGGTCGACGAAAGCCTGCAGCCCGAGAATACCGAAAACCGGCGCGTGCGCGGCATCATGCTGGCGGGCCGCCTGGCACGGGCCGCCGAGCGCGACTGGTATGCGCCCGAAACCACCGCAATCCTGGAGCAGGTCGCCGACCTCCTGGGCTGCAGCTTCGGCAGTGCTGCCGCACGCGCCCACCGGACCGCGGTCGATGTGGCCCGCGATGGTCTGCCCCTGTACGGAGTCCGACCCGCGGCCGCAAGGCTGCTGCTGCCGACACGACCCGAGGCGGCTCCCGGTTGGTCACCGACGCACCGGGAGGAACCTCCGGGCGAGTTCTGTCTTTGCCCCCAGCCGGCCGCGTACGCCCAAGCCTTGGCCCGGCTCCGTCACCCACCGGACCAGGTGGAAAGCCTTCATGACTTGCTGGAACTGGCACTGAAGGGCCTGCATGAGGGGCTGGCCCTGAACCGGGTGCTGTTTGCGCTGATGACGCCGGCGAAGACGCAGCTGAAGGTGCGCGGCGCCATCGGCGCCGAGGGCGATGCCCGCTTCAACCGCCTTACGCTGGACCTGGACGAAGACAACCTGTTCTCGAGGCTGATTCAGAAGCCGCAGGCGCTCTGGTACGACGACAGCAATCGCGACCGCTTCCTGCCGCTGCTGCCCGAAATTTTCCAGAAGGCGGTCGGCGTGCCGCGGTTTTTCGTCATGTCCGTGTTCGTGAAGGGACACCCGGTCGGCTGCTTCTACGCGGACCGCCACAACGCCTATTGCGGCCTGGACAGCCGGTCGTACCATCGGTTCAAGGAGTTGGTGCTGCAGGCCGGCCGGGCGATGGAGGCGGGAAGGGTTAAGGGTTACAAGACGTGACGCGTAACGCGTCACGTCTTAACTCCCGCCTTCAAACCGCGCGGCGGCCGTTGAAGGCGTGGGACAGGGTGTTGCCGTCGACGTATTCCAGTTCGCCGCCGAGGGGGATACCGTGGGCGAGGCGGGTGGCGCGGATGCCGTGTTGGCGGGCCATCTCGCCGATGTAGTGGGCGGTGGCCTCCCCCTCCACGGTGGGATTGGTGGCGAGGATCACCTCGTCGATACCGCCGGCTGCGAAGCGCTGCTGTAGCAGGTGCAGCCCGATCTCCTCGGGACCGATGCCGTCCAGTGGTGAGAGGTGCCCCATCAAGACGAAGTAGAGGCCGCGGTAGTCGGTGGAGTGCTCCAGCGCCTGCACGTCGGTGGGCGACTCGACCACGCAGAGGACGCCGCGCTCACGCCGGGCATCTCTGCAGATGGCGCAGTGCTCCTCCTCACTCAGGGTCCGGCAGTCGCTGCAGTGACCGACCCGCTCGACCGCTTCGGTGAGCACGCCGGCAAGGCGCAGCGCCCCGTCCCGGTCACGCTCGAGCAGGTGATAGGCCATGCGTTGGGCCGACTTGGGCCCGACCCCGGGCAGGCAGCGGAGCGCCTCGATGAGGCGCCCAATGAGGGGGCTGGAACTCATCGGCGGGGCTTAGAACGGGAACTTCATGCCGCCCGGCAGGTTGAGACCGGAGGTCACGCTGGCCATCTTCTCCTGGGAGGTCTGTTCCAGCTGGCGCACCGCGTCGTTGACCGCCGCGGCCACCAGGTCTTCCAGCATCTCCTTGTCGTCGCCCATCAGGCTATTGTCGATGGAGACGCGCTTGACGTCGTGCCGCCCGGTCATCACCACGCTGACCATGCCGCCGCCGGCCTGGCCGGTGACCTCCATATTGGCCAGCTCCTCCTGCATCCGCTGCATGTCGGCCTGCATCTTCTGAGCCTGTTTCATGATGTTGCCGAATCCGCCTTTCATGGGCAAAAACCTCGCTAAGTTTTTTGAAAAAACCGTTAACCACAGCGTACACAGAGATCCCGTAGGATGTGGTGAGCGCTGCGAACCGCATCGGTCACGCGTCTGATGCGGTTCGTACCTCACCGCATCCTACGGCTAAAGGGGGCGCACCGAGCCCGGCTGCACCTGGCCATCGAGCCGCTCGAGCAGGCCGTTCAGGCGCGGGTCGTCGGCTATCGCCTGCTCGGCATCGCGCTGACGATCCGCCGCCTGCTGCCGGCGTACCTTCTCCGGGGTGGCCGCGGGTGGGGTCCCCACCTGCACCTCCAGGCGCAGGCTACGCCCGAGGTACTGTTCGAGAGCTGTCTTGAGGCTCTGTTCCCATTTCGGGTTGTGCAGATGCACGTGGGCCTGATCGAGAACCAGTGACACCCGCTCGCCGTCGTGACCGGCCAGGGCGCAGTGCAGGGCGAACTGGCGGGTCATGCCGGCCAGCGGCAGTGCCGCCGCCAGGGCGGGCCAGTCGTCCAGGGAGCCGATGGGGGCCGCCGGCGGCTGGGCCTCGCGCACCATGTCGGTCGTCGCCGGCGCGCTCGGTTCCGGGGCGGGCTCGGCAGTGACAGCGGCCGGCACCGGCACGGCAACCGATTCCGGTTCCGGCACCGCGACCGGGACAGAGGCTTCGACCGGGGCCGAACGCGCCGGTTCCTGCCCCCCGCCGCGGGTCGGTGAAACCGGTTTCGCCGGCCGTGATTCCGTCCGACCACCCTGCCCCGCTCCGCCGGCGCCGGTTGCACCGCCCGGCGCTGCCGGGCGAAACGCCAGCATCCTCAGCAGCACCATCTCGAACCCGCTGCGCGGGTCCGGTGCCAATGGCAGGTCACGGCGGCCGGTGGTGCCGATCTGATAATAGAGTTGCACCTCCTCCGGAGCGATGCGCTCGGCCAGCGCCAACACCGCCTCACGGTCGCCGGTCTCCTCCCCCAGGGCCGTCGGCACCTGCTGCGCCAGCGCAATCCGCTGCAGCAGGCCGTTCATCTCGTTGAGTACCCCGCCGAAATCGGGCGAGCGCTCCGCCAGGACATTGGCGATCCCGATCAACTGCTCGCCGTCCGAGGCCGCCAGTGCCTCGACCATGGCCAGCACCCGCTGCCGGTCGACACTGCCGAGCATATCCAATACTTCGGCGACACTGAGCTGACCACCGGTATAGGCGATGCCCTGGTCCAGCAGACTGAGGGCATCGCGCATGCTGCCATCGGCCGCCCGCGCCAGTTCAGCCAAGGCGGCCGGCTCGGCGCTCAGTCCCTCCAGCTCGACGATGCGCGCCAGGTGCTCGCGGATCCGCTCCAGCGGCAGCCGCTTGAGGCTGAACTGCAGACAGCGGGAGAGGATGGTGACCGGCAACTTCTGCGGGTCGGTGGTCGCCAGCAGGAATTTCACATGGGGCGGCGGCTCCTCCAGCGTCTTCAACAGGGCGTTGAAGCTGTGGTTGGAGAGCATGTGGACCTCGTCCACCAGGTAGACCTTGTAGCGACCGCGGCTGGGGGCGTACTGCACGTTCTCCAGCAGTTCGCGGGTGTCCTCCACCTTGGTGCGCGAGGCCGCGTCCACCTCCACCAGGTCGACGAAGCGCCCCTCGTCGATCTCCCGGCAGGCGCTGCATTCACCGCAGGGCCGGGAGGTGACTCCCTGCTCGCAATTCAGGGACTTGGCCAGAATACGCGCCACCGTGGTCTTGCCGACCCCGCGGGTGCCGGTGAACAGGAAGGCGTGGTGCAGCCGGTCGTTGTCGAGCGCATTGATGAGCGCCCGCAGCACGTGCTCCTGCCCTACCATCTCCGGGAACGAGCGGGGACGCCATTTGCGTGCCAGTACCTGGTAACTCATGGACTGGGGATCGGTCGCTGAAAGAGCCGACTACTTTACCCGAGAAGGCGGCGTGTCGGTAGGGTGGGAACGGCGGAGGAGATGGGTGGCGGCCCACACCAGCCACACCCCGGCGCCCGAATTCGTTGCTGCGGCTGCTCCCTTCCGGGCCTGACCGGGTTCACAACGTATCGTCGCGGGGGGACCGATGCAGGCCACCGTCGAAGCGCGGCATTCTACCGTAGCGCAGGCCCCGCGTCCAAAGCGGCAACGCAGAAAAAGTTCGGGCCGCAAAAGCGGCCCGAACAGCGGTTGCGACCGGACTGCTACTTCTCGAAGGTACGTGGCCGAAGGAACGGCTTCTGCGGCGCGCGGCTCGGCCCCCCGGTCCTGCGCACGTTCGCGGGGGTCCACGAACGTGCCCCGTCCCAAGTCTCCTGCAAGGACAATATGCCGTCAGCCCGCGGCAACAGGTGTCAGCGAGCCTCCGAAATTTCCGTCCGGTTTAGTCCTACAGCAAGCCCACCGGGCGGTTGCCGTTTCGCAAAACCCGGAATCAGCGCTGGAGAATCAGCCTGGAGAATTAGGTGCAGCAGGCGGGCTGAAGAACGGGACGGCTATCCCGAGGTGCGCGGTACCGCCCAAAGCCGGCGGGCCCAAGCCCGCACCAACGCCAAACCAAAGATGATGAGAAGCAACGGAGCGCCGAGCAGAACCAACAGTGGAACCGGAAGTCGCGAGGGCCAGCTGGAAGTGGACGTTACGGGGCCTACCGGAGTGAAACACATACCGCGTTGGCCTCTAAATCGTTGGTTTCTGCCTGCTGTCGGCGCATTGAAACGGCGGAGGTGAGAACGAAAAAGCGGGATTTCTTATTTGAAATCAGAAGCTTAAAACTGGCGGAGAGGGTGGGATTCGAACCCACGGTACCCTAACGGGTACACTTGATTTCGAGTCAAGCCCTTTCGGCCGCTCAGGCACCTCTCCTTATCTTTCAGCGGCTTACGCCCTCTCTTCGGGGACGGGGCCGTGCAAAGACGCGATAGAATAGCGTCGAATTGCGATCACAACAACTAGCCGTGCTAATATTAACAAAATCTAATTTGTGATCGGCATCTCGCTTTCATGGGTATACCGCTTCTTAGACAACTGGCAACCGGCCTGTTGCTCGCGCCACTGCTCGCTGCGTGCTCGAAGACGCAGCTCGAGCAGGTGCAGCAGAGCGGCGAGTTGCGCGTGTTGACGCGGAACGCGGCCACCACCTATTACGAAGGGCCGCTCGGCCCGACCGGGCTGGAGTACGAGCTGGCCAAGGGGTTCGCCGCCGAGTTGGGGGTAGAGCTGAAACTGGTGACCGCCGGCAACGTCGCGGAGATATTCGACGGGCTGGCGCGGAAAAAGGCCCAGTTTGCCGCGGCCGGCCTCACGGTCACGGCCCAGCGTGAAACTTACGTCCGCTTCACGCCGCCCTACCAGGAGATCACGCAGCAGCTGGTCTATCGGATGGGCAATACTCGCCCGCGCAATCCGACGGAGCTCAAGGGACAACTGGAGGTGCTGGCCGCCAGCAGCCACGCCGAACGGCTACAGCGTCTGCAAGCTGACTTCCCGCAGCTGGTCTGGCGGGAAAACGACGAACTCGAAGCCGATGACCTGCTGAGCCTCGTCTCCGAGAAGGCCATCGATTATACGGTCATTGATTCCAACGAGCTCAAACTGACCCAGCGTTTCCATCCGGAACTGCGGGCCGCCTTTGACCTGTCCGAGCCGGAGTCACTGGCGTGGGCGTTTCCAAAGGGTGACGACGATAGCCTTTACCAGCTGGCGGTGGACTATTTCGAACGGCTGAAGAAGAGCGGCCGGATGGCGGAATTGATCGATCGCCACTACGGCCACGTGGGTGATTTCGATTACGTCGGCACCCGCATCTTCATGCGCCATATCCGCGAACGCCTGCCCGCCTATCGACCGCTGCTTGAACAGGCGGCGGCCGAAAACGGACTCGACTGGCGGCTGCTGGCTGCCATGGCCTACCAGGAGTCCCATTGGGACCCGGGTGCGGTCTCACCCACCGGTGTACGCGGTTTCATGATGCTGACCAAGGCGACTGCCAGGTACCTCGGCATTGAAGAGCGTACCGATGTGGCCCAGAGCATCGACGGCGGTGCCCGCTATATTCGTCAGTTGATCGAGAAGGTCCCCGAGCGCATCCACCACCCGGATCGGATGTGGATGGCAGTCGCGGCGTATAACATCGGCTATGGCCACCTGAACGACGCCCGCATCATTACACAACGTCAGGGGCTTGACCCCGACGTCTGGAAGAACGTTGAAGAGCATCTGCCGCTGTTGCGCAAGAAACCGTGGTACCAGAAAACCAAGCACGGCTATGCGCGGGGCAACGAAGCGGTCGTTTATGTGGAGAACATCCGCAGCTACTACGACATCCTGGTGTGGCTCACTGATCAGGAGAAGCCGCGACCGGTAAAGGTGCACACGGCCCTGACCATGGCGAGCCCCGTCCTCTGAATTGCACTCACCGCGGATAACGCGGTTCGCGTGGGCTAACCACACGTACTTCATAACTGCCGCGCCGGATGGCAGGGAGCGGAGCGATGCGCTCTCAACCGGCTTTTGATGGGCACGCTTCGCTTTGCCCATCCTACGATCACTACAGAGATGTAGCTGTTAGCGCGTAGGATGGGCAAAGGAGCGAGAGCGACGTGCCCATCAACCCGCCTACGACTGGCTTTCGCTTTGCCCATCCCGCAAACACAAGCGCAGTTGCGTAGGATGGGCAAAGGAGCGAGAGCGACGTGCCCATCAACCAACCGTCGACTGGCACGTTCGCTTTGCCCTCCTGCAAACACGAGCCCTGTTTCAGCGACGTGCGCGGAAAAAGTTGCGCAGCATCGCGGCGCTCTCCTCCGCCAATACCCCGCCAGTGAGTTCGGTACGGTGATTGAGTTGTTCGGTCTGCAGCAGGTTGAACACGCTGCCGGCGGCGCCGGTGCGCGGATCGGGGGCGCCGAAAACCACGCGCGCCACGCGGGCGTGGACGATGGCGCCGGCGCACATGGGACAGGGCTCTAACGTCACGTAGAGAGTGGAATCGACCAGGCGGTAGTTACCGACCCGGGTCGCGGCATCGCGCAGGGCCTGGATTTCGGCATGCGCGGTCGGGTCGTGGGCGATAATGGGACGGTTGTAGCCCTCGCCGATGATCTCACCGCTTCGGACCAGCACCGCACCGACCGGCACCTCACCCTCCGCTTCGGCACGCCCTGCCAGCAGCAGCGCGCGCTCCATGAAACGGATGTCAGCCTCAGCGGTCCCCTCGCTCGCCGGCATACCGGTTGCCACGGCTCAGCTCCGCTCCAACTCCGCCAGATCGCGGTCGCGCATGCCTAACAGGTAAAGAATGGCATCGAGCCCCAGCGTGCCGATCGCGTGACGCGCCTGCTCCTTCACGATCGGCTTGGCGTGGAACGCCACTCCGAGGCCGGCGATGGCCAGCATCGGCAGGTCGTTGGCACCGTCACCCACCGCAATTACCTGCTCCAGCGAAATCCCTTCCTGGGCCGCCAGTTCACGAAGCAGGCGTGCCTTCATCTGGCCGTCGATGATGTCGCCTTTGACCTGGCCGGTCAGCTTGCCGTCACGGAAATCGAGCTGGTTGGCGTAGATATAATCGATGCCGAGCTTGCGCTGCAGGTGCTCCGCAAAATAGGTGAAGCCGCCGGAGAGGATCGCCACCTTGTAGCCGAATCTTTTCAGGTTGCGAATCAGTCGCTCCGCCCCTTCGGTAATCGGCAGGCGATCGGCGATCCGCGCCAACACCGACTCCTCCAGCCCCTCGAGCAGCGCCAACCGGCGGCGGAAGCTCTCGGAGAAGTCGAGTTCGCCGCGCATCGCCGCCTCGGTGATCTCCGAAACCTTATCCTTCACCCCGGCTTCGGCTGCCAGTTCGTCGATCACTTCCGCCTGGATCAGAGTGGAGTCCATGTCGAAGCAGACCAGGCGACGATTACGCCGGTAGATGTTGTCTTCCTGAATGGCGATGTCGATGTCGAGTTCCTGCGCAGTGCGCAGGAAGTCGGCGTGCAGTGCGGTCAGGTCGGACACCGCGCCGCGCAGCGACAGCTCGACCGAGGCGATGTGCCGCTCGTCGGGACGGCGCAGGGAGATGCGTCCGGAAAGGCGGGTGATGTTGTCGATATTGAGCGTATGCTCCGCCACCACCTCACTGACCCGCGCTAGGTGGCGCGAACTGATCTGGCGCCCGAGCAGGGTGACGATGTGCCGCGGCTGGCCCTGGGCGTCAACCCAATGCTCGTAGTCCTCGGCGGAGATCGGAGTGAAGCGCACGTTCAGCCCCAATTCGTGGGCCTTGAACAGCAGCTCCTTGAACACCGGGCAGCCGCCGGTATCCTCCGGCACCTCGATGAGCAGGCCGAGGGAAAGGGTGTCGTGGATCACCGACTGGCCGATATCGAGCACCGTCACGTCGTAGCGGGCCAGTACGCCGGTAAGCCCGGCCGTGATGCCGGGCCGGTCGGGGCCGGCCACGGTCATAAGTACAACTTCATGCATGGATTCAAATCACATTAAGTGGAATAGAAGGCGGCGAGCCGCGCAATCGAGTTTCCGAGTATCCGAGAAACGCTCATGCGTTGGTAAACTCCGCCTGTAACGCAGCAATACTCCGACCCAGCGTGATCGCGTCATGCGGCACCAAAAGGTAGTACCACCGCTTGGTGCCATATCTTTCTGCATTCTCGTTAGCAAAGTTACACCAGCGGACGGTCGCTTTGGCTTTTTGTTGTGTCTCGTCCAACGGAATCTGATCCGCCCGTTTCGGCTCGATGAGCAGGCAGCAGTTTTTCGTTTCCACGACAAAATCGGGCTCGTAGTTTTCGCCATTGAGGTATTCGATTCGGAACTGGCCCGGCGAGGGCTTCATCCAGCGCAGTACATCGTCGTCACTTTCCAGAACCTGCGCCAAGCGCCACTCACCCTCAACGGAATCGAATTTCTGATAGGGGTAACAGCACCTCTGGAAGCCGGTGAATACCATCTGCTTGATGCGGGATCGATTCTCAATCGGGGCGCGGAAATCACGAGGTTGTTCCCCTGCACCCGCGATAAACGTGGCTGGGCGCAAGATGTCAAAACCCTGAGTCACCTTGCCGATGTAGGCGGTTGGTGTCGTCCAGGCATGGGCCTTCATCTGGGCCCAGACAAAATCAGTCAGCTGTTTCTGCCAGTAGATCAGCACGTTTTCTATCTTGGTCCGGTCACCACCGAGATAGCTACCGACACGCGCGATCAGTTGCCCAGCCAACTTGTAGAGCAGGTCGGAATGCTCGTCGTAATCGATGGCGTCAATCTCCATAAGATTGCGCACGATGTAGTTTTCCAGAATCTCCTCCCTGGCGGAGTCGTCGCCCCACTCAATGCGGGCCACGCGGTTATCTTCCAGATGTTGCAGCAGAATCTCCTGCGCAACCGGCTGGAAATTGATCTTCTCCAAACCTTCCAGATCAAAATCCTTGAACCCGTAATTCACGTCACGGGTAGGCAGCACCACGATCTGGGGAATATCTATGGTCAGCTCGACCAGCCGCTCGGTGACGTTGTGAACGATCTCCGTCACCTTCTCATCCGTCAATGCATCGGGCCGCTCCATCCCCGCTAGAGTCTGCTGGCTAGGGATATTCTCCCGCACAACCTTTTTCACCCGCTCGATAACCTTGCGGCGCACCGCCTCTTCCTGAAGTTGGCTGGAGGAATTCAGACGCGCAGCCTCCTCTTGGACCACTTTCAGGGTGATCTCGGCCACCCGGGTCTGCTCGGCCGTAAGCGGCGGCCCCTGATAGGCCCCGTTTCCGTCGCCTATCTGCCGGTCATTTTGGGTGGCGGATTGTCCGGTCGCGGCCATCATCGCGTAAGAGGGAGTCGTGATGATTTGGGGCCGATTCTCGGGGATGCCCAATTCATCATCGTCAGCACCGATATAGACTGTCTTGCGGATGATCGAGTCGGCATCGTTGGCGCGGTCGATGATTTCTTGATACCGGTCGTGGGCAATGATGGAAAGGCGGTCGACCGCCTCCACGCCGGTGCGCTTTCCGTAGGGCAGACGCAGGCCGCGGCCTATCGTCTGTTCGGTGAGGATCTCCGAGGCCGAGGCGCGTAGCGGCACAATGGTGTAGAGGTTAGTTACGTCCCAACCTTCCTTGAGTTTGTTCACATGGATGACGATCTCAGTGCCGGGATCGTGTTCCACCGCCAAAAGGCGCTGCATCGCCTCATCCGACTCCTCGCCGCTCTGGTTGGAGTGCACCTCGATCACCTTGCCCTTGTAGCGCCCCTCGAACAGGCTTTCACAGCGCTGCTTCAGCTCGCTGGCGTGCTGAGTGTCCTGGGCGACCACCAGCATGAAAGGCTTGACGGGCTTGGTCCCGGCGTTACGGGCGTAGGTCTCCAGCTCCACCTTCACATACTCGTGATGATGGATGCCGTCTTCCAGCTTGATCGTTTCTAGCTGTTCCTGGCTGTAATCAGAGGCGCGAAAATCGCGCCGCGTCGCCACCGCAGGGATCTTCACATAACCGTCCTCCAGTGCCCGCGCCAAGGGGTAGTGGAAGACAATGTTGGAGAATTCGCGCGGATTGGCCCCGACGGTCTTGGGGGTGGCAGTCAACTCGATACCCAGAACGGGTTTGAGATCGTTGATTGCTCTGGCCCCAGCACTGGCATAGTAGCGATGAGCCTCGTCCATGAACACCACCAGGTCCGGTAGCTCGGCAAGATAGTTGAAGTAGGAATCACCGATACATTCCTGCAAGCGCCGCACCCGGGGCGTACCGGTTTTGGCCGCTCCCTTCTTGCTCTCTTTGGAGTTGATCTTGGAAACGTTGAAGATGTTGATATGGGGTGCGGTTTCGTAGGCGAAAATATCCTGAGTCAGCGTGAGCGGCACCGAATAATCAAGGCGCACGCCACGGCCATCCTCATAGTCATCCCCGGTGATGATCACGGGGGGCGTCTGCGCCAGTTCTGGGATTCCGGCGAAGACATACTTTGGGCTACCCAGGCTGAAGTCGAGCTTCAATTTTTCGTAAATCGTGAGGTTGGGCGCCAGCACGAAAAAGTGGCTGCTACGACCAGTGAGATAGAGCCAGGCAATCATCGCCCCCATCAGCCGGGTCTTGCCGACGCCGGTAGCCAGGGCAAAGCAGAGTGAAGGGAACTCGCGCTCGAAGGCCTTCACTGAAGGGTATTGCCGCTGGATCGCCGATAACCAGTGGGCGAGTTCCGGGTCTTTCGTCAACTGCAACTGCTCAAGGATATCCACCAGGATATCCAGCGAATAGCGCTGCGGCTCGCGCAGCGAAAGGCGGGCGGCGAGCTGATTTGCGATCTTCTGTCCACTCTCCATCATGCGGGTTCTTCTTCCGTTGTGCCAGTTGCCAGTGACTCGTCGTCCCCGTCGTAGTCCCAGCCCTCTTCCTCGTCATCGCCGAGCACGTTGAGGGTGAAACTGTAGTCGTCGTGATCCCACTGGCACTTCTTCAGCACCGCCTGAGGGATCTTCTTCAGGGTCAGGTTGGGGAAATCATCGCCCTCAGCCATGAAGGCCTTGCAACAGATCAGCAGGGTGCGGTCCGGGCCCACCTCGTCGCTGATCTTGCGTAGTTGGTCGTGGCTGAGGCTGCCGGTGGTCACGTAGATGAAATCTGTCTCGGTGCTGTGGCCGTGCTTCCAGAAGTGCTCGCGGCTGGGCGCATAGGTGAATCCCATGTGCTTGCACATTGCCTCGGCAAGCATCTCCGGGTTATATTGCTTGTTGATGACCCAGTTGCCCCAGTTATCCTTCTTCAGCATTGAGGGTGCCAAGCGCAGATAGCGGAAACCTCCTCCGCCCTGCCAGTTAACAGCCTTGGTGATGCCGCCCTGATCCTCGCCGTCGATCACCTTCTTCAGGCGCGGGACGATATGGGTGTGGCAGTGCTCACCAAGCTCCACGGCAATCCAACGGCGCCCCATTTTATGTGCGACAGCCGCTGTTGTGCCTGACCCGGCAAAGGAATCTAGCACTAAGTCGCCCGGCTGGGTCGCAAGCTCGAGTACACGCTTAAGTAATGCCTCAGGCTTTTTCCCATTAGGAAATTGAACGCCGCCTTCTTTCGTCAGATTGTTTAGTGGAAATCCATCCCAATATGTCCCAAGCTTTTCCTTTTTGAACAGGAATCGTCCTCTTTTTTCAGAAGAATCTTTCAACCAAATCACTCTTCGAATCGTTGGACTTATGTACAAATGCTCTACCATTGCCCCTTTGTCACGCCCCGACCTCGGAACGTACGAGGCAACCAATAACTCGTCCTTCTCCAGCTTAACGAACTCATCAATAATTCGCGTTCTAATACTGGTCTGCGCATTAGTGTCAGAGAAAATGCCTTCAAAGTTTTCAACATAAACGTCTTCTCGTGTCAGCCCGGTACTCTTGACAAGTTCATTGACAGTCGTTCGCTTTATTCCTTTAAACTTCCGTACGTTAATTTCCTCTCCAGACCCATCATAGATAACGCGCTCATCTACTTGCTGCCCCCGATCAACAATTACGCTGGTATACTTCCAACTTTTCCCTGACGACTCCATGGAATCAATCAGGTCGAACAAGTCTTCTTCCTCGAAGAGATCGTTAAATTTCTTGAAGCCAGTATCGCCTGAGTAATTCTTTGCATAAACAAGGATGTACTCAATGTTTTTCTTGAGCTTCTTGTCTTCACCGCCACCACTTGCACCAGCAGCAAGCTTCATCTTCACGCTTACTTGGTTTATGAAGTTTTTCCTTCCAAATATTTCATCAAACACAATTTTTGCATAGGCGCACTCGTCGTCATTCAATTGACAGAAAACAACACCATCATCTCTTAACAAATGCCACAGGATCTCAACTCGATCTCGGAACCGGCTAAGCCACTCGGAGTGCTCTACACCATCGTCATAGTTGATGAACATCTGACCGGTGTTATATGGAGGGTCAATATAAATGCATTTTACTTCCCCCGCATACTTCTGCTCCAACGCCTTCAAAGCCAGCAGATTATCGCCTTGAATCAGGATGTTATCGTGATACGCCTGGGGCCTATCTGGCGTCTGGTCGAGAAACAAGTCATCCGCTAATTCGGCCTCCGGTCCGGCATGATAGGAGAGACTCTTGTCCTCCAGCAGAATGCGCGGCTCCAGCCGCGGCCTTTTGTGTTTACCGATCCAGGTGAGTTCGAGTTTCTGTTTTGACTTCATTGGGAATACGACTGTCCGGTTGTTATCGCAATTGCCTTGTGAGGCACATCAATCTCGGGAGGCAGCATAGATAGTTAACTGCAATTCCTCGCCGGCCATCTGGTACTCCGGAGGTTTTCCCGAAAGCCCTTCGGATTCGCGCAGAATGAGCGGCACCCCTTCACCCCGCTTGTCCATCATCATGGCGCGCTCGACCCCGTCGTGATGGACGGGGCAACGGGCCAGCAGCGTGGCAATAAGCTGGTTTCGGGTGGCTTGGCGCAACTCCAGTTCGTCCACTTCAAGGGTGTTGACCAGGGCGCCCGGCGAGGCGATGACCAGACGGTCGGCAAACATGTGCAGACGGATCTTACTGCCGTGAATTGCATAATCCCGGTGCGCCACAGCATTCACAAGCGCCTCGAATACTGCCTTGAGGCTGTACTGGGGAATGTCCCTGCGGCCGATGGTCTTTGTGGCTGCGGTTTTCATATTGCGTTCGACGAACGCTAGTGCCTGCATCACCTGCCGGTCCAGGGTGCCGGTGATCTCCTGAGCATCCAGTTGGTCGTTGGCGTCGCGGTGTTGACCGGCGTAGCAAACGGCCTGGATGTATGCGCCAGGCAACCACTGTGAGGGGGCCGTGGTCGCCATCAGCGCGCCGGCGACACTCAAGCGAACATTGCCGTCTTCATCACGGTTCAACAACTTGAGCTTGCGGAATTGCACGGCGGGGGGTTGATCGCCCCGAAGGAAACGGTGCGACAAGACCGGGTCCAGATCCACCTCGGACGTGCCGGGGACAGGCTGTTCGTCGAACCATACCATGCGCGCCTGGCTGCGCTGCATCATAAGCCGCCCCAAGTAATCGGGCGTCATCTCCCGCTTCGACTCATTGATGCGGTGATAGTAGCGGCCGTTGCTGGTGTGCACGAACAGGCTTTTGTCCACCTGCACATAGATGATTGGATGCTGCACGCCTTGTTTATCGGGCAATTCGACAATGCGCGTGTAGATGTTCAGAGGGGGAGCAGCGCTGTCCTGGCAGGCGCGAGTGATATGGCCTTGAAGGATATCGAGCTTGTCCTCGGGTATCCCGATCACCTCACGGGTCTTGTCGTCCACGCCCAAAACCACGTAACCGCCTTTGGCATTGGCAAAGGCGGCCAGCTCGCTGGCCAAGTCGCTTTGTGAGGGCCCGTCGACCCGGTCACCCTTGAAAGTGACCCGCTTGAATTCATAACGCGAGTCCTCTCCGAGCCTGATCTGGTAGAGCAACTCTCGCACCAAATGTTCACGTTCCGTCATCAACCTTGCCCTTCCAGTCTCCAGCGCAGCGTGAAGAGGCGTTCGCGTGATTCCTGCATGGCGAGCTTCTCATCGATCTCATCCATAAGACGATCCTCCTCGATCTCGATCTTTTTCTTCTCTTCGTGGTAATTCAGCATGGTGTTATCCCTTTCACGCTCCAGCTGCTTCAATGCGCGCTGTGCGTCGCGCTTTTCCGCCAGGGTACCAAGCTGGCGTATGGCCTTGCGCTGTTCCTTAATCTCCTGGTCGAGCTGTTTGATGCGGATATCCAGTGCTAGGCGCCTGTCCTCTGCCCAGCGCTCCAGTTTCTCGGTCTCGTCGGTGTAGTAGCGGTCCAGGTCTTTATCGACTCGCGTCTTGACCTGCCGCTCCTGCTCTCCGAGCAGCTCGAACAGGGTAGATTCATGGCGCAGCACCGCTTTTCCTATCTGCTCCGCCGGCTGCAACAGCAGCCTGTCCACCGTTTCAGCGGGCAGGCCTTCTCCGGAGTCGGTCACGGCAGCCACCAACAGGTGCTCCATTTTCTGGGTTTTCATGGCGTAGGTGAGCTTTTCTACCGCCAACTCGCCGCTGTTACCCACAAGGTTAAGCAGATCGGAGAACTGACCTTCTTCATGGGGCCGATAAGTGAATCGCAGCTCAACGGGTTCGGCCTGATTGAGAGCGGCCAGTTGGCTCTCACATTGCTGGATAAGTTCGGCACCAAAGCCGTCGTGTGGGCGAAAGAAACGAGCATCAGTCTCATCGGCGTTGCGCCAATCGACGTCATAGGTCTGTTCGTCGAGGGTAAAGCGGTTATCGGCAAACTGCGCTTGCGGCAGAACCATGCGTGCCAGATACAGCAGCCGACTCTGGTATTGGCTCAATTGCTGCTTGGTCTTTTCGCGGGTCAGATTCAGCTGCTTTATTACCGTGGTATCGAGCTTCTCGAAAAGCGACTTGCGGGTCTCCCGCGTGCGGGCCTCGATTTCATCCTTCAGCTCTTCCTGCAAGCGGTTGAATTCAATTTCTATCTGCTGGTCATCGCGACATTTTTGGTAGATATCCAGAATGCGGCGTTCGATGTCCACGCCGGATTCAATGGAGCCGAGCACCTCATCGGATGCGCCGAACACGCCCTCGAATAAATTGAATTTCTGGCTGAGCAATTCGAAGACACGCTCGTCGGCCCGGTTGCCCTTGTTGATGAAGTTGACCACGACGACATCGTTTTTCTGGCCGTAACGATGCACGCGTCCGATGCGCTGTTCCACACGCTGAGGGTTCCACGGCAGGTCGTAGTTGACCAACAACGAGCAGAATTGCAGGTTGATGCCCTCGGCTCCCGCTTCGGTGCAAATCATCAAGGTGGCATCGTCCCGGAACTTCTCGACCAGAGCGGCTTTCATGTCGGATGTTTTCGAACCGGAGATGCGAGAAGAGCCGCGATGCCGCGCTACCCACTCCGCGTAGATCTGTTTGGACGTTGGGTCATTGTTGCTGCCGTTGAGCAGTACGATCTGGTCGCGGTAACCGTGGTTGGAGAGTTCCTCGAACAGCCATGACTGGGTCCTGACCGACTCGGTGAAGATCACCGCCTTACGCTGTCCTCCCAAACGCTCGGTCATGTCAAATGCCCTGCCAAGCACTCGCAGCAGCGCGTCGGTCTTAGCATCGCGGGCAATGTTCTTGGCCAGCTCCTTGAAATCCTTGAGCTGTTCGATTTCCGCCTGTAATGCCTCGGTATCCAGCAGTTCCTGTTCTTCGGTGTCGCTTTCGTCCAGCAGGTCATCCAGGGTGTCGAAGTCTTCCAGGGCCTCGGCAACCGACAGTCGGTTTTCCAGGCGGTTGATCATGGTTTCCAGGGTGCCTTGAATGGCGTAACTGGACGATGCCAGTATCTTGCGGATGACCAACGTCACCAGGTGGCGTGCACCGCTTTTGATTGCCAGTACCTCCCCCTGGAGATACTCAGAAACTTGGCGGTAAAGCGTCAGTTCATCATCCGACGGCCGGAAATCCTCCGTCATGGAGAAGCGGCGCGTGAAATTGATGCCGCCTTCCTCCTGGACCTGTCTGCGCAGGGTACGGTGGCAGACCTTGGTCAACCGGGAGCGCAGCAGGGCGAATTCAGTCTCATCCAGCCTTGGTTTGCAGTAGCGCGCGCGGAACGAATCAAGGTCACCGAAAAAATGGGGGTCTACGACCGACACCAGACCGTACAACTCCTGAAGATTGTTTTGCAGTGGGGTCGCCGAAAGCAGGATCTTGGGGCGGCTGCTTAATGCATCATTGAGCTTCTTGGCAGTTTTGGCGCCGTCTTTCTTATATATATTGCGAAGCTTGTGGGCCTCATCGAACACCACCATGTCCCAGGGAATGAGGCCAAGTTCCTGGTCCTTGCGAGATGCAAACTCGTAGGAGCAGATGACAATCGCCTGCTCGCCGAAGGCGATTTCTACGTCGAACGGGTTACCCGCACCCGCTTTGCGGGCTTGATTGAAGTTCCTGGCTTCGAGAATGCGGTTTGGGAGCAGGAATTTCTCTTCCAGCTCCTGACTCCACTGTTTGCGCAGGGTTGCAGGGACGATGAGAAGCAGCTTGCGGCGGTGTTCGGCCCATTTCTGGGTCAATACCAGACTGGCTTCGATGGTTTTTCCCAGACCAACCTCATCAGCCAGAATGACACCCTGCGAGAGAGGGGATTCCAGCGCAAACAGCGCAGCCTCGACCTGATGGGGGTTCATATCGACTTTGGCGCTGGCAATAGTCTGGGTGAGCGATTCCTCCGCCTTTCCCTCCAGGGAGAGCCAGTGTGCCAAGTAGCCCGCCTGATAGGGGGTATAACTCAAGCGCGGTGCCCCTTGGCAGGTCTTACGGCCAGCGGGTTGTAGTTCTGTTCCTTTGCCACCTTGCCGGGGAACACCGACAGGTTGTTGGTATCGGCAAGGGCTTGAAGTTGCTTGTATTGCTCTTGCGATAAAGAGACGGTGGTACGGAAAGATTTCATGACATCACCACATTGCATCACCTTGCACCATACTACGCATTTATGTTGAGACATCCAGTCGTGTCATGGCGATGGGAATTAATGATTTGCGTGCCCGCCAGGCAATGTGGCGTGAGAAAGCGGCGCCTGCGTAACCTGCTATTGAGACCCCACGCGCCCGGCAGAGGATCGGCTCCTAACGGGGAGCGACGGCCACATGTTACGGCGCCACTCCGGCGCGACAAAGCACCGGCGGATCGTCACGCAACATCGCGGGTGGATCGCCAACGGGCAGAGTACAACCTGCCTCACTCCCATTCGATGGTGCCGGGCGGCTTGCCGGTGACGTCATAGACCACGCGGGAGATGCCATTGATCTCGTTGACGATACGGCGCGAGACGTGGTCGAGAAAGTCGTACGGCAGGTGCGCCCAACGGGCGGTCATGAAGTCGATGGTCTCCACCGCGCGCATCGCCACCACGTATTCGTAGCGGCGGCCGTCGCCGGTGACGCCCACCGACTTGACCGGCAGGAACACGCAGAAGGCCTGGGAGGTCTTGTCGTACAGGTCGTGCTTGCGCAGCTCTTCGATGAAGATGTGGTCGGCCAGGCGCAGGATGTCGGCATACTCCTTCTTCACCGCGCCGAGAATGCGCACACCGAGGCCCGGCCCCGGGAACGGATGACGATAGACCATCTCCGACGGCAGGCCGAGTTCCACGCCGATCTTGCGCACCTCGTCCTTGAATAGTTCGCGCAGCGGCTCCAGCAGCTTGAGGTTCATGTGCTCCGGCAGGCCGCCCACGTTATGGTGCGACTTGATCACGTGGGCCTTGCCGGTCTTGGAGCCGGCCGACTCGATCACGTCCGGATAGATGGTGCCCTGCGCCAGCCAGCGCGCATTCTTGAGCTTGCCAGCCTCTTCCTCAAACAGCTCGACGAAGGTGTTGCCGATGATCTTGCGCTTTTTCTCCGGGTCGTTGACGCCCTCGAGCTTGCCCAGGAACAGCGCCTCGGCGTCGACACGGATCACCCGTACGCCCATATGCTCGGCGAAGGTGGCCATCACCTGATCGCCTTCGTGGTGGCGCAGCAGGCCGTTATCCACGAACACGCAGGTGAGCTGGTCGCCGATCGCCTTGTGCAGCAGGGCAGCGACCACGGAGGAATCGACACCGCCGGAGAGTCCGAGCAGGACCTCGTCGGAACCGACCTGCTCACGGATGGTGACAATGGCGTCCTCGATGATGTTGCCGGCGGTCCAGTCGGCGGCGCAGCCGCAGATGTTGTGCACGAAGCGGCCGATGATGCGCTGACCCTGGCGGGTGTGGGTCACCTCCGGGTGGAACTGCACGCCGAAGAAACGGCGCTGCTCGTCGGCCATGCCGGCAACCGGGGCGCTTTCGGTGGAGGCCATCAGCTTGAAGCCCTCCGGCAGTGCGGTCACGCGATCGCCGTGGCTCATCCAGACGTCCAGCAGGCCGTAACCTTCCGGGCTGGTGAGGTCCTCGATGTCCTTCAACAAGGCGGTGTGGCCGTGGGCCCGTACCTGGGCGTAGCCGTATTCGTGGTGATCGGAGGACTCCACCGCCCCGCCCAGCTGCTGGGCCATGGTCTGCATGCCGTAGCAAATGCCAAGCACCGGCACACCCAGCTCGAACACCAGGGCCGGCGCCCGCGGCGTCTCGGCGGCGGTGACCGTCTCCGGACCGCCGGAGAGGATCACGCCCTTGGGGGCGAACTCGCGGATATACGCCTCGTCCATGTCCCAGGGGTGGAGCTCGCAGTAGACCCCCGCCTCGCGCACGCGCCGGGCGATAAGCTGGGTGTACTGGGAGCCGAAGTCGAGGATGAGGATACGGTCGGAATGGATGTCGACGGACATGCGAAATCTCTTCAAGGGGCTGCTAGCGGGGAAAGCGCCACATGATCGGCGAAATGCGGGGTTGGCGCAACAAATCAGGGATGCGGACGGTACAGCACCGGAAACGCGCTTCGCTATAATCCCGCCCCATGACGATACCGGCCACCACCATTGCCCACCTGCTCGCCAGCCACGATGGACTGCTGTTCGATGCCCATGGCGTGCTGCTGGACGACGCGGGCCCCCTGCCGGGCGCCTCGGCACTCATCGACCACCTCAATGCCATCGGTTATCCCTACTGCATCCTCACCAATTCGGCCAGCCAGCTGCCGGAAACAAAGGCGGAACACTTCCGGCGAATTGGTCTCCAGGTCCCGGTCGAACGGATCCTCAGCTCCGGTGAGCTGCTCGAGTCCTGGTTTGCGGAGTGCGGGTTGATCGACAGCCCCACTGTGGTGCTGGGCCCCACCGACTCTCAGATCTTCGCGGAACGGGCGGGCGCCCGACTGGTCCCGCTTTCGGCCCACTGCGATGCCGAGGTGGTGGTGATCGCGGACGAAAAGGGGTACCCGCTGCTGGAGCACCTCGACCACGTGCTCAGCCTGCTGCTGCGCCGCCTGGACGCCGGCAAGAAGGCCCGGCTGGTGGTCTGCAACCCCGACCTCCTCTACCCGCAAGGAGTGGATCACTTCGGCTTTACCGCGGGAGCACTCGCTGCCATGTTCGAGGGCGTACTGACCGAGCGCTACGGTCCGTCGGCGCCCAGCTTCACCCGGCTGGGCAAACCCTACGCTCCAGTCTTCGAGGAGGCCACCCGGCGCCTCGGCACCCGGCGGCTGGCGATGATTGGCGATCAGCTGGTGACGGATATCGCGGGAGCCAACCGCTTCGGCATTACGTCGGTCTGGATAGCCACCGGCCTCGGCGCCGCCCCGGTGCTGGCAGACGAACTGCGGCCCGACTTTCGCCTGGAGACCCTGGCGATGCGGGGTTAATTGCCTGGCCCCGCTGTGAAATAATCCGTCGGCCCAGCCACCAAGCAAGTGAGAAGATGAAACGCATCGGAGCCCACGTCAGCGCATCCGGCGGCGTCGAAAACGCGCCGCTCAAAGCCCAGAAGATCAACGCCCGCGCCTTCGCCCTGTTCACCAAGAACCAGCGGCAGTGGAAGGCGAAGCCCTATACGGCCGAAACCATAACGGCCTTCAAGGCGAATCTGGCCGAAGTCGGTATTGCGCCCGAACACGTGCTGCCCCATGACAGTTATCTGATCAACCTGGGGCACCCGGAACCGGAGCCGCTGCAAAAATCGCGCGACGCCTTTCTCGACGAGATGCAGCGCTGCGAGCAGCTCGGCCTCAAGCTGCTCAATTTCCACCCGGGCAGTCACCTGAACAAGATCGCCGAGGAGGAGTCCCTGGCCATCGTCGCCGACTCGATCAACTGGGCGCTGGAACAGACCGAAGGAGTGGTGGCGGTGATCGAGAACACCGCCGGCCAGGGCAGCAATCTCGGCTACCGCTTCGAACATTTGGCCACCATCATTGATCGGGTGCAGGACAAGTCACGGGTCGGCGTCTGCCTCGACACCTGCCACACCTTCACCTCGGGCTACGATCTGCGTACCGCCGAAGCCTGCGAGGCCACGTTCGCCGAGTTCGAGAAGGTGGTTGGATTCCAATACCTGCGCGGCATGCACCTGAACGACAGCAAGGCCGCCTTTGCTTCACGGGTCGACCGCCACCACTCCATCGGCAAGGGGGAACTGGGACTGGAGGTGTTCCGCTATATTATGAACGACGCCCGTTTCAACGAGATCCCCATGGTGCTGGAAACCATCGACGAGACCATCTGGGCGGAAGAGATCGAACTGCTCTATTCACTGCAAGAGGGCGGCTAACCCATGGCCCACTACGTCAAGGATGCCGAGACCGACATCGTCACCGAGCAGTACGCGGTGATCTACGCACCACGCCGTTCGCGCGACCGCTTTCCGGAGAACTGCGTCCAGCTGGCCGACTCGGCCCAAGCCGCGGTCGAGGCCGCCAACCCCGACCAGGGCCACCACGCCGCCAAGGTGCTCGGCCCCTGCCGCTCCTCCGAAGGGTTTCGCCTTTACTACCTTGTCCAATGGTTGGCGTGATGAGACTTCCGATTCAACCGCCTTTTCTTTGCGTTATTGGCGTCTTTGCGCCTTTGCGTTGAAGGCTTTTTCCATGTCCAATCGCGACGGCATCTACGACAGCCCGCATGGGATGATTGTCGACTTCGCCTTCGACGAGAAGGTGGCGGCGGTGTTTCCGGATATGATCCGGCGCTCGGTGCCGGGTTACGGCGAGATCATCGCCCTACTCGGCCTGTTTGCCGAACGTTACGCGCAGCCGGACAGCAACCTGTATGACCTGGGCTGCTCGCTCGGTGCGGCCACCTTGTCGATGCGCCGGCGGTTGCATGCGCCGGGGTGCCGCATCATTGCGGTGGACAACGCCCCGGCGATGGCGGAGCGCTGCCGGGTCCATGTGGCCAACGAAGGTTCCGGCGCACCGGTTGAGGTGCAGTGCGCGGATATTCGAGAGGTGACGCTGGAGAACGCATCGCTGGTGGTCATCAACTTCACCCTGCAGTTCGTGCCACCCGCCGAACGACTTGCGTTATTGCAGCGAATTCACGGCGCGCTGCATCCCGGCGGCGTGCTGGTGCTGGCCGAAAAAATCGTGTTTGCCGACCCGGCCGAGCAACAGTTCCAGGAGCAGATGCACTTGGCCTTCAAGCGCGCCAACGGCTACTCCGAGCTGGCGATCAGCCAGAAGCGGACCGCGCTGGAAAATGTGCTGATTCCGGAAACCCTGGAAGCGCATGAAGAACGGCTGCGGTCGGCCGGTTTCGGGGAGGTGCGGACCTGGTTCCGTTGCTTCAACTTCGCCGCGATGGCGGCGTTTCGGGCAGAGCGGTAGCGGGTCCCGGCCCTCTCCTTACCGCCCCCCGGCGATTCACTAACACTACCCGCGAGCGCGAACCCGACCGGCGGCGCACCAATTTTCAACGGCAGGCGCTACCGCCGATTTGTGCAGAAACTCCTGCTCCAAACGTCCTTTGTCCGATGCCAATAACCGCGCATAGAGCTCCGCCTCTTCCACGCTCAACCCGGTGGGCGCCATAGGGCCGGCCGGCCCCGGCTCGGGCACGGCGTGGGCATCAGCGTAGTGCTCATATTCGGTGCGGCTCATCAGCAGCGGCACCAGCGAGGGCTGGTGATGGCGGGCGCGGGCCAGCATGGTCAGGCCCCAAGTGTCGATGTCTCCCCAGTAGGCAATCGATCGTTCAGCAAGCCACGGGGCGGCCATCCAGGCCAGGTTGAGGCCGGCGCCCAGTATGGCGACGGTGTCCTTCACCCTTGGCAACTGGTGCAGGCAACGTTCATTTTCCACGACCAGAATGTGGCCGGCAGGCAGCGGTCTCTCCAGCAGCTCCTTGTCGCGCACACGCAGCTGTGCAAACGGCAACAGTGAGCCGTCCAGATCGGCTACCAGCAGCCAGTGGTCATTCTCGTCGAGCGCCCCCAGGAACGCCTCCAGACCCGTCTCGCTGACGGCGCCGTCAAAACGCCGGTCGAGCAGAGGGACAAGCAGACTGCGATGGCGCTCGAAGAATTTGCTGTCGATGCCGGCCAGGGAGAGCGCCCGCAGCGGCGCCCCGGCGGCACATCCCGGTTGCAGCAATAGCGCCAGCTCCGCGGCCTGCATCACCTCGGCCTCGTCGCGCTCGCGGCTAAGCTGGCGCCGACGCACCAGCAGCCGATGAAACCGGGGATCCGTCGCCGCCACCAGCCGCGCCAGCTTTTGGTACTCGCGCCGGATGGCGCTGTCACCGATCGCCGCCACCCACTCGGAGGGGCCGGCCAGGTGCCAGCGGCACGGCAGCCGGATCGGCTCGGCGGTGCCGCGGTAAGCCACCTCCTCCCATTCCACGCGACCCACGGCAACCGCGCGCCACTGCTCGACGTGACGGCGCACCCGCTCGAACTGTCCCTGCACCTGTCCGCCGCTGGGCCGTCCGATGGCCAGGCACAGCGGCCAGGCCTCGGCACTCAGCAGGCGCTGCTCGCGGGTATCGGCATCGTGCCACTGACGGGCCAGGCGCTCGGCCAGCTCCTGCGGCGACTTCACGCCTGAAGCTTCCGTTTTGCGTGCACCTCCAGCTCCTCCCAGCTCAGGGAGGTGAGCGTGGCGCGCAGCCCCTTGCGATGCACGAGAATGGCCGAGCGGGTGTGGGAACGCAGCAGCCGCATCTCCTTGTTGGGCGTGACGAACAGCGGGTGCAGGCCGAACTCGCGCAGCGCCGAGATGATACGCCCGGCCACCGCCTGGGAGCTCTTGGAGAAGGCCTCGTCCAGCACGATGGTTCCGAACAACGGTTGCGTGCTGCCCTCCGGGCAGAGGGCGTAGCTGAGTGAGGCGGTAAGGATATAGCTGGCGATGATCTCCTTTTCGCCGCCGCTGCCGCCTTGGGAGCCGGTACGAATCTCAAGGGTCTTTCCGGTCTCCCGATCGATTACCGCGACCGCGAACTGCAATCGGTAGCGCGGATCGAGCAGAGCGCGGGCGCCGACCGTGCGCTTGCTGTCGGCCGCATCGCGCAGCAGTTGGACCATGTCGGACAGGGCGCGGTAGTGGCTCTCACCCTCGTCGTCCTTGAGCGCGGCGGAGCGCAGGTGGCGCTGTGCGTTTTGCAATGTGCGCAGGCTCTCGTGCACCACCTGGCGCGGTTCCAATTGCAAAAAGCGACCTGGCTGGAAATCGACCCGGCGCAGGGTCCGGTTGAGGTCGGCGATGCGCTCCTCAATGATGGTGACCTCGTTGTCGATGCCGGCCAGCAGCTGGGTCACGCCCTGGTCGGAAGACTGGTTGAGGTAAGCCAAGAACCGGCTCAACTTCTCGGGCAGCGCTTCTTCGTTCAGCACCCGCAGACGTTCCAGGTAGCGCGGGATATCCTGGATTTCGCTGCCGACCTCGGCCAGTGCGCCGGTGTCGATGTTCTTCGCGCCGGCCATCTGGCGCACCAGCTCCTGTTGCAGCTTGGCGCGTTTTCGCTCCAGAGCTCCAACCGCCTGGGCGATCCGCTCTCGCTCGGTTCGCTCCAGCTGATCGAGCCGCTCCAGTTCGGCCGCTTCCGGCCGCGCCAGCTGCGCGTCGGCCAGTTGCCGCTGCGGGTCGGTGAGGCCGTCACCGATACGCTCAAAAGCCGCGGCCCGGCTCCTGCGGGCCGTGTCGCGGCGCTCCTCCAGGCGGATGCGTTCGGTCTCCAGTTTTCGGGTCCGCTCGCGCAGTGCGTTGAGCTCGACCTCGGCAGCGTCGTACTCGCGCTTGGCCCTGGCCACGTCGGAATCGGGGTCGGTCAGGGCCGTCAGCCGCGCCTCGAGGCTGGCCAGGGTCGCCTCGGCGCCTGGCAGATCGATAGTGGCGAACTCCAGGCCGTCCAGCAGGGCGAGTTGGTCGAGTTGGCTTCGGGCCTGTGCCTCCTTCTGCTTTGCGGCATCGTAGTCGGCCCGGAACTGTTGCTGCTCGGCTTCCGCCTCGTGCAGCGCCCTGCCGAGGCTGGTCAGACGGTCGCGGTTGTCGAAGCCGGTCATCCAGCCCCGCTCCAGGGGCGTCCGGTCCTGCTTCTCGAAAAGGCCGCGTTTGCCCGACATCAGCCCCTGGGCGGTCATGCCGTGCGGCGTCTCGCGCAACCGTTGCGGCGAGTCGACGCAGTGGCGGTCGATGCCGGCCAGGAACGCTTTCAAGCTTTCGCGGTGTGGGTGCGCCTTGAAGTTCAGCTTGCGGGTGAATCCGTCCTCCATGAAGGCGGCGGTAGTCGCCTCACATCGGGCCTCCAGCAGCCGCACATGCAGCCGGTTGTCGCGCCCATTCACCCACTCCAGCGCCTCCCGCATCGACGCCTGCGGCACCAGGATGCGCAGGCGATGGCCACCGATGGCGCGCTCAATCGCCCCGCGCCATTCGCTCTCCTCCGCTTTGACCTCGATGAGCTCCGCAACGAAGGGCAGCTGGGCCTCATCGATCCCGAGCGCCCCCGCCAGGTCGCTGCGGAAGTCTTGATATTCGCCGGGCAGGTTGGAGCCGGGGCGCGCCTTGATTTTGGCCAGCTCTTCGCGCAGCGCGCACACGGCATCCTGCTTCTCCACCAACCCGGCGCCGAGCCGCAGGGTGGCCTCCTCGTGCTGCAGCCGCGTTGCTTCGAGCCGCTCCTGCTGCGCCTGCACCCGTTGCTGATTGGCCGCTAGCGCCTCACGACTCAGGGCATCATCGAGCCCCAAGGCCCGAACCAGCCGCCGGTAGTCCTCAGCGTCGCGGCGCCGCGTCTGCGTCAGCGCCTGCTGGGTCCCGATCTGCTCCTGCAACTGTTCGATTCCGGCCCCGCCGGCCTGGAGATAGATCTGGCGGAGGGTATCGGTACGGCGCTCCTCGCGAGTCGCTTCGTCCGTGTTGGCGTCAATGCGCTGCGTCAGTTGCGCAATCGACCCGTCCAGTTGCGCCGCCTTCTCGCTCCAGAGCCGGTGGCCGATGACGGCATAGTGGATCGGCAGGAGCGTGAGCAGTTCCTGCTGCTGTGTGAGCTCATCGAGGCAGGCGACATATTCCCGGTGGCTGCGCTCGATGGGAAGCAGCGACTGCTGCTGTCGGCGCGCCGTAACCAGCTCGGCATGGATCGCGGCGAGGTCGTCAAATTCCCCGGCCACCTCGGCGGCCCGTTCGAAGGCGGCGTGATCATCCAGCACCAGTTCTCGGAAGATCTCGTCGATGCTGTTGAGCTGCTTGAGCCCGGCGGCACGGTTGAGCAGGGTAAAGGCGTTCTCACCCACTTCGAAGAAGCGCCGAAGTTCGGCCAGATAACTCTTCTTGCTGGTGAAGACCTTGAGGCGTTCGCTCTCGCGACCCAACTGGTTCAGCGCCCTGTTGCCCCCTTCGTGATGAGCCTCCAGCCAGCTCTCCAGCGACGAGTCTTCGCCGCGGCTGAACAGCCACGACCGCTTGAGATCCGATGGAGCGGCACTGGTGCCGTCCATCCAGAGCACTGCGCCGACCGTCACCAACTGACCGGCCCCGGCGAAGCGGGCACACAGTCCAGTGACGGTCTTGTCCGGCCGCGCCACGTGGCTGTTGTCGCCACTGTTGTTGCCGGTGCCGGCGACGCCGCGAATATAGGAGACCAGGTCCCGATCGCTCTCATGGCCACCGGTGGAGGCCAGGTTGTACTTGGGCTGCAAAGTGATCAGGGTCATCAGGGCGTCGACCAGGGTGGTCTTGCCGCTGCCGGTGGGGCCGATGATCGCCGTGCCGCGCGAGTCGATCTCGGCGCGGTGCAGGCCCTCGAACGGCCCCCAGTTGTACACCTCAAGCTCGCGCAGGATCAGGGTCGGTGACACTGCCGCCGTATCCGCATCAAGGGGTTCGCGGTTCATGCCGGCGCCTCGTCATCGTCTTCCGATGCCGGATTGTCGTTGTGCTTTCCCCCAGCGGCGAGATCGCGCAGGTGTTGCAGCAGATTTTCCAGGCTCTCCGGATTGGCCAGATGGGTGATGATCGGGCGGATGGTCACCTGGTCGCGTTCGTCCACCTCCGAGACGATACCGTGTCCCTTCAGGGCCTCCAGCAGGACGCGCAGGCGTTTTTGGTCGCGCAGGTCACTGCCGGTCTCGCCCAGGTAGATGTGCAACTGCGACATCAGCTCGTCCAGGGTCACTGTGGCGGAGCCGGCGCCGATTCCCGCCTCCTGCTCATGCACGACATAGTACTGCCGCAGGATCGCCACCAGCAGCGACTGCTCAAGAGTCAGGCGTTGACGGCGCACCAGCGGGTGGGACCACTCGTCGCCCTCATCACCGAACAGCTGTTCGGCCACGACGACGAAGGCAAGGCCGCGCACATCGTCGATGCGGAGGCGCAAGTCGAGCGGCTCGAGGATGGCATCGATCGCCTCCTGCCGCACCAGCGCGGAACGGTAGAGGTTGGGCTTCTTGTCGGCCTCCAGCAAACCACACTTCAACAGCTCCTGAACGGCATCTTTCAGCTCGCGCGAGGTGTATTGGCCGGGTGGCGCGGCTTCGACTTCGACTGCCGCCGCTTCCGTTTCGGGTGCCGCCTCCGCCGGTTCGACGGCCGCCGTCAGGCGGTCAAAGATCGTCTCCATGTTTAAATTTCCCACTCGATGGTGTGCAACGCATCGGCCGACAGCTCGATTTTCGGTACCTGGAAACGCAGTGTCTGTCCGTGCGGATCCAGCACGACCACGCTCTCCTGTTCGGAATGCACCGGAACCTCCGCCTCCCGCGCCATGCCGAGCCACAGGGCCAGCGTCTCCAAATCGTGGCTGGGGGGCAGATGATGCGCGAGTTCTGCGATGCCCATACTGCCACCGTCGCGGTTCAAGAGCGCCAACGTTTGATCGATCAGCGCCTGCCGATCCAACGTGTCGAATGCCTCCCAAAAGTCATCGCCGACCTCATCGAGGTCCACGGTCTGCGCCGTCAATTCCAGCGCGCCCACCGCCTCCGGCTCGACCGATTTGAAGCGCAGCCGTTCGACCAGCGGCAGGCTGGCCGCCGATACCGCGATCGGCGGCAGCGGGGCGGCCGAGCGGCGTACGGCGCTACGTCCCCAATCGACAGTCAGGGCCGCCTCCATTATCTGACTCAACAGTTCGCCGACGCGGTGATGTTCTGCCGCCAAACCGGTCTTGAGGAAACCCTTGACGTCGCGTTCGCTGCGCGCACGGGCTCGGATCACGTTGGCCGACTCGCTGACCAAGCCGGCGATCAGCCAGCGCAGTTCTTGGCGCTGCTGACGGGTGAGCGCCGCCCAAGCGGCCGGGGTGTGCAGAATACTGCGCACCCGCAGTTTCATGTTGTCCAGCTCGACGGAGTGGTGCAACTGCTCGTAGAAACCGTGGAAGACCTGCCCCTCCGTGGTCTCCAGCAGATCATCGTGACCATCGAGCAGGCGGTCGATGATTTCGCCCCGATGATGCTGCTCACTGATGATGGAGTGGCGCAGGCGGCGGTCCGCGTCGCGGTAGGAGTCCTCCACGCGGCGAAAATCGGCACGCAGGCTCATCGCCAGGTTGTAGACCTCGCGCACTCCTTCCTCCGCCCGCGGCCCCTCCAGCACGGCGAAGTTACCCGCCTCCACCTCGGCCAACTCCTCCTGCAGCGCCTGGATCTTGCGCTTGAGGTGATCGGCGCGGCTTTGCGGATTCGGGTTGAGGCGGGTCTCCAGGCTCTCGATCTCCCGCTGTACGGTGGCGAGGCGCGAGGCGGTGGAAGTCATTATGCGGTCGGTGAGGCCATCGGCGAACCGCATTACCTGCTGCAGGGCATCGGTGGCGATCAGCTTCCCTTCCCGCTCGATCACCAACCCCCGCTTGATCCAGGCGCGCAACTCCTTGCGCGCGATGGCGGGGTAGTCGTCGCTCTCCAGCGCGAACTCGTCGCTGTTGGCATGCTGCGCCAGCAGATCGGCCAGGTGCCGCAGGGCATCCTCCAGCACAAGACCGTCCTGCCCCAACTCGAACAGCGGCTTCAGACAGCTCAACAGCAGCGGCGCCCGGCGCGAAGCCAGCAGCTGCCAGGCGGGATGCTGGCGGCGAGCCGCAATATAGGTGTGGCAGAGCGCCTTGCTGGAGCCCGGAGTCATCGTTAGTTACGCCAGCGCGGATATCAAAGAAACCGGCACAAAAATGGAGGCCGTCGAATCGCGGGCTGCCTCAGGCTCACTTTCGGCAAGAAGCCGCATACCTGGTGCCGGAATCACCTTCATAACTGCGGCCAATTGTTGAGTTTGGCTCCCCGGGGTGTCAAATGAGATTCACGGCATGGCGTCGTATCCCCGGGGCGGAGCTGCATCCGGGACGATGCCGGCACATCTTGGATGCGCTCGGTAGGCACTGCCGGCCCTGAATGACACGGCGGCCGCTAAACCGTGATCCTGCGTCTCTGGTATCATTCCCGCCCCATGCTCGAACCCTTCTCTTCTCTTTTTTCCGCCGCTGACTTGCCGACACCGATTCGCCGGTGGCTGCGCACCCTGCCGTCACAGATGCAGCAAGCGCTGCTTCGCCACGGCAACTACGAGCGCTGGCAGGCCGCGGTCGATGCCCTGCCTTTTCGGCCGCAGGTCGACATCGACCTGAGCGCGGAGTGTCTGCGGATCGGCAGCGCACAGGACCTGGATGCCGCCGGCCGCGAGCAAGTCGAGCAGCAGTTGCAAGCGTTGCATCCCTGGCGCAAGGGGCCGTTCTGTCTCTTTGGTGTCCACCTCGATACCGAGTGGCACTCGGACTGGAAGTGGCAACGGGTCGCCCCCCATCTGAGCCCACTGACGGGCAGGACGGTGCTCGACGTCGGCTGCGGCAACGGTTATTACGGTTGGCGCATGTTGGGCGCTGGCGCCAAACGGGTGATTGGCCTCGATCCGACCATCGTGTTCGTGATGCAGTGGTTGGCGATCCGCCGCTGGGCTGGCGACCGGCCGCTGCACGTGCTGCCACTGGGGGTGGAGGCGCTGGCCGACGGGGTGGCGACGTTCGACACGGTTTTCTCCATGGGAGTGCTCTACCACCGTCGGGACCCGTTGGAACATCTGCGGCAATTGCGCGGTAGCCTGCGCGAGGGCGGTGAAGTGGTGCTGGAGACGTTGGTGATCGATGCCGCGCAAGGCGAGTTTCTGGTGCCGCCGGGCCGCTATGCGAAGATGAAGAACGTGTGGGCGGTGCCCGCCCCCGGAACGGTGGAGCAGTGGATGCAACAGGCGGGGTTCCGGAACGTTCGCTGTGTGGATATCACGCCCACTACGGTCGAGGAACAGCGCGCAACTGCCTGGATGCGCTTTGAGTCGCTGGTCGATTTCCTCGACCCGGATGACCACCGGCGAACAGTGGAAGGCCACCCGGCCCCCATCAGAGCCGTGTTTATCGCAGAGCGATAAACACGGTAGAGGGAAGGGAAACGGGTAAAGTACAAGGGGGCGCGGGCGCCGCGCTCCCTTGCCTTTTGCCCTTGTGTCTATTCCTGTCGTTATACCCGGTAGTTCGGTGCTTCCTTGGTGATCTGCACATCGTGCACGTGGCTTTCCGCCATGCCGGCGTTGGTCACCCGCACGAACTCCGGCCGGGTACGCATCTCTTCGACGGTCCGGCAGCCGGTGTAGCCCATGGAGGAGCGCAGCCCGCCCAGCAGCTGGTGGATGACCGGGTGCAGCGGGCCCTTGTAGGGGACGCGGCCTTCGATGCCTTCCGGCACCAGCTTGTCGGCCTCGGAACCCTCCTGGAAATAGCGGTCGGAGGAGCCTTGCGAACCACCCATGGCGCCCAGGGAGCCCATGCCGCGGTAGGACTTGTAGGAACGGCCCTGGAACAGCTCCACCTCGCCCGGCGCCTCTTCGGTACCGGCAAACATGGAGCCCATCATGACGCAGTGGGCGCCGGCGACGATCGCCTTGGACATGTCGCCGGAAAAACGGATGCCGCCGTCGGCGATGAGCGGCACGCCGGTGCCTTCCAGCGCGGTGGCGACATTGTCGATGGCGGTGATCTGCGGCACGCCGACACCGGCCACGATGCGGGTGGTGCAGATGGAGCCCGGACCAATGCCGACCTTGACCGCATCGGCACCGGCCTCGACCAGCGCCAGCGCGGCGGCACCGGTAGCGATGTTGCCGCCGATGACCTGCAGGTCGGGGAAATTCTTCTTGACCCAGCGCACTCGGTCCAGCACGCCCTGGGAGTGGCCGTGCGCGGTGTCGACCACGATCACGTCCACGCCGGCGGCCACCAGTGCCTCGACCCGCTCGTCGGTACCGGCGCCCACGCCAACGGCGGCGCCGACCCGTAGCCGGCCCTGATCGTCCTTGCAGGCATTGGGCTTGTCGGTGGCCTTCTGAATGTCCTTCACGGTGATGAGACCGCGCAGGCGGTAATTGTCATCGACCACCATCACCTTCTCCACCCGGTACTGGTGGAACAGGCGCAGGATCTCGTCGCGTTGCTCCCCTTCCTTCACCGTGACCAGCTTGTCCTGCTTGGTCATGATGGTGGACACCGGGGCGTCGTAGTGGGTTTCGAAGCGGAGGTCGCGATTGGTGACGATGCCGACCAGCTTGTCGCCCTCCACCACCGGCACGCCGGAGATGTTCTGGGCACGGGTCAGCTCCAGCACCTCGCGGATCGAGGTGTTCGGGGTGACCGTGAACGGGTCGCGGATGATGCCGCTTTCGAACTTCTTGACCATCCGGACTTCGGCAGCCTGCTGCTCGACGGTCAGGTTTTTGTGGACGATGCCGACACCGCCTTCCTGAGCCAGGGCGATGGCGAGGCGGCCTTCGGTCACGGTATCCATGGCCGCGGATACCAGCGGGATGTTCATCGTGATCTCACGGGTGAGCCGCGTGGACAGGTCCACCTCCTTGGGCAGAACGGTGGAGTGTGCCGGGACGAGCAGAACGTCGTCGAAGGTAAGGGCTTCCTGAACGATGCGCATAGGTTCAATCCAAGGGGAAGGTTGGCCAGCAGATAAACGCTCTATTCTAAACTTTGACGTAACCTCGGTAAACTGGTTAGGCTTTAGGGGCGAGGGGCGGACCATGAATTTGCCCCCGCAACCGCTGATTAAAAAGAAAAATATCCGATGGAGGAGAAACCGTGAAACGAGTACTGATGATGCTCTCTATGGGCCTGCTGGTGGCCGCCTGCGACAGTGGCCCCACCGAACAGGCCCAGTCGCAGCCGCCCGCGGCGGCAGCGAAGGCCGAAGTGAAGGCGGAGCCGAAGGCCGCACCGACACCGGAGATCGTGCAGGCAGCGATCGAAGCGGCTGATGCGGCCCGCACCAAGGCCGCGTCGGTAGGGCACGAATGGCGCGATACTGCCAAGTTCATCACGCAGGCGCGCACGCTGATGAGCGAAGGCAAACTGGAAGAAGCGCAGCAGCTTGCCGAAAAGGCCAAGCGGGAAGGCGAACTGGGCTACAAACAGTGGGAGCTCGAGCAGGCCAGACTGGCCTCGAGCTAACAGCCCGTCGACCAGGTCGAGGCCTCTTGGCCATGTGACGGGGCCGGCAATTCGCCGGCCCCGTTTGCTTTCAGGCGGCCAAACGGACATCTAGTTGGTTTAGAATGTTGCACATGGTTTCGCATTCCCTGCTTGAGCCATCCCGCCCCGAGCGCGATGTCTTCACGGTGTCACGCCTCACGCGCGAGGTACGCGCCCTGCTCGAGCTGAGCCTTCCGCTCATCTGGATCGAGGGTGAGATCTCCAATCTGGCCCGTCCCGCCTCCGGCCATCTCTATTTCACCCTGAAGGATGCCCAGTCCCAGGTCCGCTGCGCCATGTTTCGCATGCGCAACATGCATCTGGGCTTCCGGCCGGAGAACGGCACCCACGTACTGGCACGGGGCCGGGTGGGGCTTTACGAGCCCCGCGGTGAATTTCAGCTGGTCATCGACCACCTGGAGGAAGCGGGCGATGGCTTGCTGCGTCGCGCCTTCGATGAACTCAAGGCCCGGCTTGCCGCCGAAGGCCTGTTCGACGAGGCCTTGAAGCGGCCACTGCCCAAGCTGCCCCGCTGCATCGGGGTGGTTACATCCCCTTCCGGCGCGGCGATTCGCGACATCCTGACCGTCCTGCACCGGCGCTTCCCGAGCATTCCGGTGCTGGTCTACCCGGTACCGGTCCAGGGCAGCGGCGCCGGCCAGGAGATAGCGCGCGCGATCAGCCGTGCCGGAGAGCGGGCCGACTGCGACGTGCTGATCGTCGGGCGCGGCGGCGGCTCCCTGGAGGACCTGTGGGCCTTCAACGAAGAAGTCGTGGCCCGCGCCGTCCGCGCCTGCCCCATCCCGGTGGTCAGCGCCGTGGGCCATGAAATCGACTTCACCATCGCCGACTTCGCGGCCGACCGGCGGGCACCGACCCCGTCGGCGGCGGCGGAACTGGTCAGCCCCGACCGGGCGGAGTGGCTGGCCCGACTCGAGCAGCAGGAACGGCGTCTGCTGCGCTGTGTTCGGTCGCACCTGGAGCAGAAGCGGCAGCGCTTCGGCTGGATCAGCCGTCGCCTGCGCCACCCGGGTCGCCGGCTGCAGGCCATCGCCCAGCGCCTGGACGAGCTGGAACAGCGCCTGACACGCGCCCACACCGGCATGCTGCGCCACCTTCATGCCCGCCTCGAGCGCCAGCGCGCCCATCTGGCCCGCGTGGCGCCGCTCAATCGGATCCAGCGTCTGGAGGCGCGCCGCGGTGAACTGGAGCGGCGCCTGCACATGGCGGAACAGCGGCACCGCGAACGGCTTGAGCAGCGACTGGCCGGTGCGGTACGCGCGCTCGATTCGGTCAGCCCCCTGGCCACCCTCGCCCGGGGTTATGCCATCGTCGGTCGTGCGGACGGCACCATCCTCCGCCGCCACGATGAAGCGCAACCCGGCGATCGCGTCCACGCCCGCCTGCACAAAGGCCGGCTCGTCTGTCTGGTGGAGGAAACCCATGCCGAAAAGGAGTAATTGCGCCGGCATCGTTCTGATGCTCGCCCTCAGCGTCCCCGTGACCGTCCTCGCCCTGCCGCGCGCCGATGCCGTGCCCGGCGGTGTCGCGGTGATTCCGATCGATGACGCCGAAACCCCTCGCCCCAGCGCCTATTACCAGGGCCGGCAGGTCATGGTGGTGGCCGAGAGCGGTCGCTGGCATGCGGTGGTGGGGCTCGGCCTCGAGACCAAACCGGGCAGCCAGGAACTGGCGATCGAGCGCGGCGAAAAGCGCGAAGCGCTCCGTTTTCAGGTCAGTGACAAGAGCTACGAAACCCAGTACATCACCCTCAAGAACAAACGCCACGTCAATCCCGACCCGCTCGACCTGGAGCGGATCCGTGGGGAATCGTCCCGCTCCCGCGAGGCGTTCGCCACCTGGCGGGACCAGGACGAGGTCGCCACCCGTTTTCTGCTACCGGTGGAAGGCGTGGTCACGGGGACCTTCGGCAAGCGCCGGTTCTTCAACAACCAGCCACGCCGCCCTCACAGCGGGCTCGACCTCGCTGCCGCCAAGGGCACCCCCATCCGGGCGCCAGCCAGCGGCCGTGTGGTGGAGACCGGCGACTACTTCTTCAACGGCAATGTGGTCTTCATCGACCACGGGCTTGGGCTGGTCACCATGTTCTGTCACATGGACAGCATCGATGTGAAACCCGGCGACGTGGTGGATGCGGGCCAGGTGGTCGGCACCGTCGGCGCCACCGGCCGCGTGACCGGCCCCCACCTGCACTGGAGCGTCAGCCTCAATGACGAACGGGTCGACCCGCTGCTGTTCCTGCCGGGGGATACGGTGGCTTCGTTGGATGGGCTCAAATAGAAAAGACTTGGCGCAGAAACGCAGAGGTTTTTATTCGGATGGACAAAGCGCAGCGTGCCATCATCATTTGGCATCGCAACTTGGCCTGATGGGCACGTCGCTTCGCTCCTTTGCCCATCCTACAAGTTCTGCCTTTGAACCCTCTGTGCCTCTGCGTCTCTGCGACGGATTTTTATACGAGGCAGTTATTCCTTTTTCCCTTTCAACAACCCCTCCAAACCGGCAAACGGCTTGAAGCTGGCCGGCTCCTCCTTCGGCGTGGCGAGGCCGTCGTAGCCGCGCACATGCTCCTCGTAGCGCTGGTGCTCGTTGTCGTGGCAGTAGAGACAGAGGTTTTCCCAGTTGCTGCCGTCCGGCGGGTTGTTGTCGTGGTTGTGGTCCTTATGATGGACCGTCAGTTCGTGCAGGTTCTCCCGCGTAAATTCCCGACCACAACGGCCGCAGACCCACGGGTGGATGCGCAGGGACTGCTCCCGATACCCCGCCTGCCGCGTTTCCGTCTGCCGGCGGGCGTCGGCGACGATGCGGTCCAGTTTGTCTGAATTGATGGCCTGGCCGGGTATACGGGGACGTTTTGACATTTCGGACTCCGCCTCTTGGTTGGATGGAATTTTCCATTACTTTACTCCCCTTCCCGCTCGATGCCACAGCACGGTGCCGAGGTCTCCACCGCCTCCAGAACAATCCCTGTCACCGGATTCGGCCGGAAGGTGGTACACCCCTTGAGACCGAGTTCGTATGCGCGGCGGTAGATCGCCTTGAAGCGTTCGAAAGGAAAGTTCTGTGGCACGTTGATGGTCTTGGAGATGGCGCTGTCCACGTACCGCTGCAAAACGGCCTGCATGGCGAGGTGCGCCTCGGGTTCCAGCTGGTCCGCCTGAACGAAGGCCGGGGGCAGCGGTGCGTCCCCGAAGCGCTCCCGCCACAGGCGGAAGGCATGATCGGAGACCTCCTGGGCGCCGCCGCCGTCACGGGCAAAGAGATGCCGGCGAAACCGGTAGCGGAACACCGGCTCCAGGCCCGACGAGACGTTGTCCGCCATGAGACTAATGGTTCCGGTGGGCGCGATCGCAATCAGATGGCTGTTGCGGATCCCCTGGCGGGCGATGCCGTCGCGAATGTCCTGCGGCAGGGTGCGAACAAACTCCCCGGCAAGATAGCGCCCGGGGTCCAGAAACGGAAAGGCCCCTTTCTCGGCCGCCAGTGTGATCGAAGCACGATAGGCCGCATGACAAATCGTCTTCATGATCTCCCCGGCCAGTTGCCGGGCCGGTTCGGAGTCGTAGTGCAGCCCCAGCAGGATCAGGGCATCCCCCAGACCGGTCACGCCAAGACCGATGCGCCGGCTGCCACGGGCCTGTACAGCCTGGGCTTCCAACGGATAGTGCGAGACATCGGTAACGTTATCCAGCAGACGCACGGCCACCGTGGCGGTCTCCCGGATCGCCTCGAGATCGAGGCGGGCGTTCGGACCGAACGGATCCTCCACCAAGCGGCTGAGATTGATCGACCCCAGGTCGCAGGCACCATACGGCGGCAGCGGGATTTCGCCGCAGGGGTTGGTCGCGGTGATCCGTTCCCGATACCAGAGATTGTTGGCCGAGTTGACCCGGTCCACGAACAGCACACCGGGTTCGGCCTGTTCGTAGGTGGACTGCATGATGCGGTCCCACAGCTCGCGGGCGCGGACCCGCCGTACGACCTTGCACGCCACCGGGCCTGCGTAACCGGGCCATTCCCGCTCCACCCGTTCGCCACCGGATTCATCCAGGGCATCGGCGGGGAACACCAGCGCCCACTCCGCATCCGCCGCCACCGCCTCCATGAACGCATCGCCAACCTGCACCGAGAGATTGAAGTGGGTCAGTTCGCCCGGCGTGTGCTTGGCATCGACGAAGGCCTCGATGTCGGGGTGATCGCAGCGCAGCGTGGCCATCATGGCGCCGCGGCGGGCACCGGTGGAGAGGATGGTGGCGCACATGGTGTCCCAGATGCGCATGAAGGAGACCGGCCCGGAGGCGATGGTGCCGGTGTGGTGCGCTGCCGCACCGCGCGGCCGCAGGGTCGAGAAATCGAAACCGACGCCGCCGCCCTGCTGCATGGTCAGCGCCGCCTCATGCAGGGCAGCGAATATGCCATCCATGGAGTCTTCGATCGGTCCCATTACGAAGCAGTTGAACAGCGTCACCTGCTTCGCCGTGCCCGCCCCCGCGAGGATGCGCCCGCCGGGCAGGAAACGAAAGCCCTCCAGGATGCGGTAGAAGCGCCCCTCCCAGAGGTCCGGTTCCCGTTCGACCGCCGCGAGCGCGCGGGCCACCCGCCGCCAGCTATCGGTGACGTTCGCCTCCCCCGGCTGGCGATATTTCGCCTCCCAGATCGTGCGGCCGATGGTGGTCTGGAAATAGTCCGGCGCCATGCGGCGATCATAGGCTATGGATTATCGGATCCGCGAATGCACGCGAATGAACGCAAATCGCGCCATTTGCGTTCATTTGCGTTTATTTGCGGGTCATTAACGCTTGGCTTTCTTCTTGCGTTCGTTCTTTTTGACGAACTTGACCAGGCGCTTCTTGCGCATCTGCTGGCGTGGCGTGAGGGTGTTCTTCTTGCCCGCGTAGGGATTCTCCCCGGAGCGGTATTCGATGCGCACCGGCGTACCGTGCAGTTTCAGGTGCTCACGGAAGAACTTCTCGAGGTAACGGGTGTAACTGCCCGGGATCGATTCGGTCTGATTGCCGTGAATGACGATCACCGGCGGGTTGCGCCCACCCTGGTGGGCGTAGCGCAGTTTGATGCGGCGCCCGCGCACCAGCGGCGGCTGGTGGGCCGCCACTGCGCTCTCGAGCAGGCGGGTCAACATAGGTGTGGCGAGGGGGCGGATCGCCGACTGAAAGGCGCGATTGATCGAGGCGTAGAGTTCCCCCACCCCGGTACCGTGCAGCGCCGAGATATAGTGCAGCGGGGCGAAATCGAGGAATGGCAGACGGATGTCGATATCGCGGCGCACCTTGTCCTTCTGGTCGCGGTCGAGACCGTCCCACTTGTTCACGGCCACCAGCAGTGCCCGACCCGACTCCATGACGAAGCCCAGCAAATGGGCGTCCTGCTCCGTGACGCCTTCCCGCGCATCCATCACCATCACCACCACGTGAGCGTCGGAGACCGCCTGCATGGTCTTGATGATGCTGAACTTCTCGATGGTCTCCTTGACGCGGGCCCGGCGTCGCACGCCGGCGGTGTCGATCAGGGTGTATCGCTGATCGTCACGCTCGAAGGGGACGTAGATGCTGTCGCGAGTCGTGCCCGGCATGTCGAACACCACTACCCGCTCCTCGCCGAGGATACGGTTGACCAGTGTCGACTTGCCGACGTTCGGTCGCCCGATGATCGCCACCTTGATGGCGGCCTCCTCCTCGGCCTCGGCGCTCTCCTCCGGCTTGGGAAAATCCGCCAACACCCGACTCATCATCGGCCGCACACCGCGGGAGTGGGAGGCCGCAATCGGCAGGGGTTCGCCGAGGCCGAAGCGGAAGAAGTCGCTGCTCGCCACGTCCGGATCGACGCCATCGGTCTTGTTGACCACCAGGTGTACCGGCTTGCCGCACTGACGCAAAAAATGGGCAATCTGCTCATCGCCCGCGGTCAGCCCGTCGCGGCCATCCACCATGAAGATGACGGCATCGGACTCGTCGATGGCCAGCCTGACCTGCCGCGCCATCATGCTGTCGATACCGACATCCTCGCCGGACAGACCACCGGTATCCACCACCAGATAGGGCTGATCGCCGACCACGCCGCTGCCGTACTTGCGATCGCGGGTGAGCCCGGCGAAATCGGCGACCAGGGCGTCACGGCTGCGGGTGAGACAGTTGAACAGGGTGGACTTGCCGACATTCGGCCGCCCCACGAGGGCGATGACAGGTTTCATGGTTTTTCCGGCAAGCGATAGGGGCAAAGGATCCGCAAAATGAACGCGAAACGTTAACTAGAAAGTCCAACTAAACACTCAGTTCATTTGCGTCCATTCGCGTTCATTCGCGGATCCATTCAAATCAGTTTCCAGCCACAGCAACATCAAAAGCGGCGAGGCGCCCCTCGACGTCAATCGCGTAGACCCGGTTGGCGGCGACGACGGGCGCGGCGAGGATTCGCTCACCGCCCACACTGACGCGGGCAACCAGACGGCCATCGTCTTGGGCGAGCCAGTGCAGGTAGCCATCCAGATCGCCCACCAGCAGGTAGTTCCCCTGCACCACCGGAGCCGTCAGCCGACGTGCGTGCAGCGCCTCGGTACGCCACAAGGTGCCGCCGTTATAACGGGAAAGCGACCACAGGTCACTGCTGTCATCGGTAACGAACAGCTGCTGCTCGGTCGACGCGACCGGTTGGTGTGAGGGGATTTCCCGCGCCCAGATCACCTCGCCATCACGGAGGGCGATGGTGGCCACCCGGCCCTGAAATGCCGCCACGTGAGCCACGCCGTCCCGTATGACCGGGGTACTGTCGACATCCACCATCCGCTCCAGGTCGGTACGGCCACGGGGTACGGCCACCGTACTCTCCCAGACCGGCGCGCCGCTATCGAGTTCCACCGCCACCAGGCGGCCGTTGGCGTAGCCGATCGCGGCGTAATTGCCGAAGGGCACCGGCGCAGCCTGACCGCGCAGACTGAGGGTGGGTACCGCCTGCGCGTAACGCCACAGCTGCTCGCCGGATGTGACGTCCAACGCAAACAGGTTGCCGTCGACGCTGCGCGCCAGCACTTTCTGGCCGGAACGGGTCGGTGCGGCCAACACTTCACCGCTGACCGGTGCACGCCACCGAACGCTGCCATCCTCCTTGGCCAGTGCGTAAACCTCGGCATCGCCACCGAGCAGGATCAGCGTCCCGCCGTCACCCGGCGCACTGCTGATATTGGCCTCGAGATCGATCTGCCACAGTTCACGGCCGCTTTCGGCGTCAAAGGCATAGACCCGGCCCTCGGCATCGGCCGCAAACACCCGCTCACCGTCCACCAACGGACCGAGGTTCAGGTAGAACTCGTTGGTGCCGCTGCCGACGTCCGCCGACCAGATCCGTTCGACCTTCAATTCCGGCACGATCTCGGTCAACTCGGCCGGCGGTTCGATCACCTGCAAGCCACCACCGCCGGCACAGGCCGATAACAGCAGCACCGATACGATCAGACCGAAAGCGCGCTTCACTCGGCACCCTCCTGACCCGCCGGCGCCGCCGGCTCGGACTGGGGTGCCAAATCGTCCAGCTTCATTTCGACAATCTGCCGCTTGGCGGGGGTGTCATAACCCGCCAGGGCGTTGCCATAGGCGGCACGCGCCTCGGCAACCTTGCCCTGGGTCACGTAGATATCGCCCTTCAGCTCTTCAAAGGCGGCCCGGAAGCTGCCGGCTTCCTTCCCGCGAACCAGCGCCAGCGCTTCATCCGGCTTATTCTGCGCAAGCAACACCCGTCCGAGGCGCAGCCGCGCCACATCGCGCATGTCCTGTTCGCTACCGTTGTCGGTCACCCGACGCAGGTGCGCCGCCGCTTCGTCGAGCCGATCGCTCTCGACGGCGATGCGCGCAAGGGCCAGCGAGGCGTAATCGCCATAAATCGATGAGGGATACTTCGCAATCAGCGACCGGGCATGTTCGGCGGCGACTTCAGGCCGGGTGTCCAGCGACTCCAGCATCTGCGAATAGACCAGCGAAGCGGCCTCGGCCTGTTCGCGCTGGTGACTCTGCCAATACTGCCAACCCAGCACACCCAACAGCACAATGGCGAGCCCCGTCAGCAGCGAACGTCCGTTCTTCTGCCACCAGCGACGCAGTGCCTCGATCTGTTCCTCTTCCGAGCCGTACATATCCACAGCCAATCCCCCTGTTTTCGATATCGTTTAGCGGTGTGCCGCCAGGTAGTCGTTGAGAAAGGCCGTGGCCGCCACGGTGCTCAACGTCTGCTGCGCCGCCTCCTCCCGGAGGAACTTGAGTGTCACCTTGCCGGCATCCACTTCATCCTCCCCCAACACAAGGGCCACTTGTGCTCCGCTTTTGTCCGCCCGCTTGAACTGACTCTTGAAACTGCCGCCGCCGCAATTCATCTCCAGCCGCAGCGCCGGAATGGCATCCCGCAGCTGCTCGGCCAACCGTATACCCGCCTGCTGCGCACACTCACCGACAAGGACCATATAGGCATTGGGGCGATAACGGTGCAGCGGCATCTCCACTGTTTCCAGCAATGCCACCAGGCGTTCGATCCCCATGGCGTAACCAACGGCCGGGGTCGGCTTGCCGCCAAGCTGCTCAACCAGCCCATCGAAACGGCCACCGGCGCACACGGTGCCCTGCGCCCCGAGACGGTCGGTTACCCATTCGAATACCGTCTTGCTGTAATAATCGAGGCCGCGCACCAGACAGGGATTGATGGTGTAGGCGACCCCGGCCGCATCCAAAAGTTCGAGCAGCTGCTCGAAATGACGGCGCGATTCCTCGTCCAGGTGCTCGTTCAGTTTCGGCGCCCCGGCAATCAGCTCCGCCATGGCGGGGTTCTTGCTGTCGAGGATGCGCAGCGGATTGGTATACAGACGGCGCTGCGAATCCTCGTCCAGCACCTCTCGATGCTGTTCGAGATAGGCGACCAGGCGCTCCCGATAGGCAGAACGCGCCTCCGCCGAACCCAGCGAATTGATCTGCAGGCTGACCGCATCGGCCAGACCGAGCCGGCGCCACAGCCGAGCCGTCATCAGGATATGTTCGGCATCCACGTCCGGCCCCGTCAGCCCGAACGTCTCCACCCCGATTTGGTGGAACTGGCGATAGCGCCCCTTCTGCGGGCGCTCGTGGCGGAACATCGGCCCCTTGTACCAGAGTTTCTGGATCTGGTTGTGCAGCAATCCGTTCTGAATGGCCGCGCGCACGCAGCCGGCGGTCCCTTCCGGTCGCAAAGTCAGACTGTCGCCGTTGCGGTCATCGAAGGTGTACATCTCCTTCTCGACGATGTCCGTCACCTCGCCGATGGAGCGTTTGAACAGCTCCGTCTTCTCGACGATCGGCAGACGGATCTCGGCATAGCCGTAGGCGGCCAGCAGATCGCGGACCGTATCCTCGAAATACTGCCACCGCGGCGTCTCCTCCGGCAGGATGTCGTTCATCCCCCGAATCGCCTGAATGTTCTTGCTCATCAACTCCCCTGAAAAGATTTCAACGCAAAGACGCGAAGACGCAAAGGTCGCAAAGAAAATTCTTGATGCCGGTTGAAACCACCGCTCATCCCGGCCAAAGGTTTCTTGCTTTATTCCCTTTGCGTTCTTTGCGTCTTTGCGCCTTTGCGTTTAATCGCTTTTTCTCGCACGGCGCGCGATTTCGGCGCGCACGGAGCGTTCGAGTTCGTCCACCAGTTGTTCGTTGTCGACCTTGTGGTCGGGCTTGCCGCCGACATAGAGCAGGTTCGGGTCGCCGCCGACCAGGCCGAGGTGGGCTTCGCGGGCCTCGCCGGGGCCGTTGACCACGCAGCCGATCACCGCCACATCCAGCGGCTCCAGGATGTCCTCCAGCCGCTCCTCCAGCTGATTGACGACGCCGATGACGTCGAAGTTCTGCCGCGAGCAGGAGGGGCAGGCGATCAGGTTGATGCCCTTGCTGCGCAGGTGCAGGCTCTTGAGGATATCGAAGCCGACCTTCACCTCCTGCACCGGGTCGGCCGCCAGCGAAACCCGCAGCGTGTCGCCGATGCCGTCGGCCAGCAGCATGCCGAGCCCGATGGCGGACTTCACGGTTCCGGAACGGAAACCGCCCGCCTCGGTGATGCCGAGATGCAGCGGCTGCTCGATCTGTGCCGCCAGCTGGCGGTAGGCGGCCACGGTCATGAAGACTTCCGACGCCTTCAGGCTCACCTTGAAATCGGGAAAGTTCAGTCGGTCCAGGATGTCGATATGACGCAGGGCCGATTCGACCAGCGCCTCCGGCGTCGGTTCACCGTACTTCTTCTGCAGGTCCTTCTCCAGCGATCCGGCGTTGACGCCGATCCGGATCGGCACCCCCTTGTCCCGGGCCGCATCGACCAGCACGCGCACCCGCTCCTCGCGACCGATGTTGCCCGGATTGATACGCAGGCAATCGACCCCCAGTTCCAGCACCCGCAGGGCGATGCGGTGATCGAAATGGATGTCGGCCACCAGCGGAACCGTGACCTGCGCGCGAATCTTCCCGAACGCGTCGGCCGCCTCCATGGTAGGGACCGAGACCCGCACGATATCCGCACCCGCCGCCTCCAGGGCCCGCACCTGTGCCACCGTGGCGGCCACATTGCAGGTGTCGGTATTGGTCATACTCTGCACCGAGATCGGCGCATCGCCGCCGACCGGCACCCGGCCGACCAGGATCTGCCGCGTCTTACGCCGCGTGATGGGTGTGGCCGCGTGCATTACTCCTCCAGTGCCTTACCGACGGTAAAGCGAGCCATATCGCGGCGATGGTAGGCGCGGTGGTCGATCAGGGTACCGTCGTAATGGACTTCCACACCCGGGGCATAGCCGAAAAACAGGCGAAACGGCGGTTCGCCAACCAGCTCCAGCGTGCGGCCCTCTTTGGCCAAATCGTAAAACAGGCTACGGCCGGTTACGTCCGTCACCTCGGTCCAACTGTCTGCGCTGAATACCAGTCGCAGCGAATTGGCTGGGCTTGCCGTTTGCGGGCGGGCGATGGGCGTCGCTTCCGGCTGAACGGCCGTCGGCGCCGCCGCAGACATCCCCTCGTCATTTTCCGTCACCGTCTCCAGGACAGGCTCCGGCGCCTGCTCCGCGGTCAGTACGGGCCCGCTCGTCTCCTCGCCGGCCGGTGCGGCTTCGCCTCCATCCGCGGGCGCTTCAATGGCGGGCGGAAGCGACGGCGGCATCGGTTCCGACTCCGTCAGCGCCTGGTGCTCGGCCAAGGGGCGGTTGGAGATCCACCAGAACACGAGCAGGGCGGCAAGCCCCATGACGATGATCCAGGTGACGAAACGGACCGGCCAGTCCTGGCTGGAGACCTGGGAGTTCTTCGCCCGCGAAACAATCCGCGGCACGCCATCCTGCGTCCGGGTCGTATAGGCCGCAATCACCTCCTGCTCCGGCAAATCCACCCGGCGCGCGTAGCTGCGCAGGTAACCGATCACGAAGGCGGGGGGCGGCAGGCGCTCGTCATCATCCTCCTCCAGCGCCTTCACCAGGCGCAGTTGCAGCCGGAGATCCGACGCAATGGCCTCCCGGCTCAGGCCTTTCCGCTCCCGCGCCGCGATCAGTCGTTGACCGAGGGGCGCCTCCGGCGTCTCCTGTTCGTTTGCTTCGATAGGTTGTTCGACGCTCATGTTTACAGCGATTCTCTATACAGACGGGCCTGCTCGGAATTGGAAAAGTTATTCTTCAAGAGCATTTCGTAGCTTGCCAGCGCATCCCGATCGCCAAGCACCCGCTCGATGCGTATACCGAGCCACAGGCTTTCCGGCGAAGGCCGCGCCACCTCGAGGTGCCGCTGCAGGTACGCTCGCGCCGACAGATAACGACCGCCCTCGTAGGCAAGGTCGGCCATGGCCAGCAGCGCCTTGGGCATGCGCGCATTCAAATCGAGGGCCTGCCGCAGATACCGCTCGCCTTTTTGTGGCACCTGGTCACGCATGCAGAGCCCCAAATTTTCGTATACCTGCGCGCGCGGCTGATAGACCGGGTTTTCCAGCACTTTCAGGAACTGCTTCTCGGCATCCTCCGGTTTCCCCTGGCCGCAGAGGAAGACGCCGAAATTGTTGAGCAACGCCGAATCGTTCGGCTGTTGTCGAACCGCGATGCGATAGTGGCGCTCGGCATCCAGCGGACGCTCCAGGCGCCGGTAGAGTTCACCCAGGTAGTGATGGGCCGGTCCGTAGTCCGACTCGAAGGAGAGCGCATGTTTCAGCTTCTCCATGGCCCGTTCGTTCTGGCCCTGCATCATGTAACGCAGCCCGAGCTGGGCATTGATTTCGGCGGCCTTTTCGCTGTTGACCACCGGCTCGGCCGGGTTGGTCGCGCAGCCGCCAATCGCAAACGCCAAGGCCAAACTCACCACTCCGGAGAACCTGAGCATCTTCACGCGATCTTCCCCTCGAATGCCACATAGCGTTCACTGCGCCGCGTCCGGTCCAGCACTTTGCCGACCAGCTGTCCGCAGGCAGCGTCGATGTCTTCACCGCGGGTCTTGCGGGTGACCGTCATGATACCCGCCGCCATGATGATATCGCGGAAGCGGTCGATGGTTTCCTGGTTCGAACAGCGATACGGCGCGCCCGGAAACGGATTGAACGGAATCAGATTGACCTTGGAAGGCACGTGGCTGAGCAGACGCACCAGCTCGCGGGCGTGCTTCTCCGAATCGTTGATCCCTTCGAGCATGACGTATTCGAAGGTCACGCGTCGGTGCGGCTTGCCGGCGACGTAGCGCTTGCAGGCGGCCAGCAGCTCGGCAATCGGATACTTGCGGTTGATGGGCACCAGTTCGTCACGCAGCGCGTCGTTGGTGGCGTGCAGCGAAACCGCAAGGCTGACGTCGCTGAGCTCACGCAGCCGATCCAGCGCCGGCACCACCCCGGCGGTACTGATGGTGACCCGCCGCTTGGAAATGCCGAAGGCGAAGTCGTCCTGCATCACCTCCATGGCCGGAACCACCGCCTCCAGGTTGAGCAGGGGCTCGCCCATGCCCATCAGGACCACGTTGGTCAGCACGCGTTCGCCCTTGTTCTCCGGCAGGCCGATGGCGCGGGCCGCCACCACCAGCTGGCCGACGATCTCGGCGCTGCTCAGGTTGCGGTTGAAGCCCTGCCGCGCGGTCGAGCAGAAGCTGCACGCCAGCGTACAACCGACCTGCGAAGAGACGCACAGGGTGCCGCGTTCACCGTCCGGAATGAAGACCATCTCGACGTGGTTGCCGTCAGCCAGGCGCAGCACCCATTTGCGGGTGCCATCCTGCGATGGCTGTTCCAGCATCAACTCCGGCAGGCGAACCTCGCTGCGCTCCTTCAGTTTGGCGCGCAGGGCCTTACCCAGGTCGGTCATGGTGTCGAAATCGTCGACACCATGGTGATAGATCCATTTCATCACCTGAGAAGCGCGGAAGGCCTTCTCCCCCATATCGGTGAAGAAGGCCTCCATCGCCTGGCGGGGTAACCCCATCAGATTGATTTTGTCGCTAGTTTCGACCATTACCCTCCGCCTCACGAAGGGATCGTGCGCCGCGCCCTTACCGGGTGCGCGGGCAGATCTCTTCCGGCTTGAAGAAGTAGGCGATCTCGGTCTTGGCGGTGTCGGGGCCGTCGGAACCGTGTACCGCATTCTCGTCGATGGTGCTGGCGAAGTCGGCCCGGATGGTTCCCGGCGCCGCGTCCTTCGGGTTGGTGGCGCCCATCACCTCGCGGTTCTTGGCAATGGCATCCTCACCTTCGAGCACCTGCACCATCACCGGACCGGAGGTCATGAAGGCGACCAGGTCGTTGAAGAAGGGGCGCTCCTTGTGAACGGCGTAGAAGCCTTCGGCCTGCTCCTTGGACAGGTGCAGCATCCTGGCGGCCACGATCTTCAGGCCGGCCTTTTCGAAACGGCTGTAGATCTCGCCGATCACGTTCTTGGCGACCGCGTCCGGCTTGATGATGGAAATGGTGCGCTCGACTGCCATGGAAAAATTCTCCGTCTGTAGTTAGTCGCCCCCCGGCCGGCAAAAATTCGCGACCGAAGAGCCAGAATTCGCTGAACCAGCGATTATACGCAGGCTTAGGGGGAGGATAAAGCACGGAATATTGGGCGGTTTCGCCGGATGGGCCAAACGAAGCGAGCGCTCGGATGCGCCCCGCCGAACCCCGGCGGGCCGGCGCCGTAGGGCAGACGGGTATCGGAGGTAACCGTTAATCCCGCTCCTCGATCCAGGCCATCTGAATGGCCTCCAGGATCTTCTCGTTGGAGTGCTCGGGGTCGTCGTCGAAGCCGTCCAGCGCGCAGACCCAGCCATGCAGGTCAGTAAAGCGCACGTACTGAGGGTCCACGTCCGGATGCGCTTCATCCAGCTCGATGGCGATATCGTTTACGTCCGTCCACTTGAGCATCGAATATCTCCGGAATGTGCCAGGTGGGGAATGTGGTAGGCGGAATATGGAATGTGGGGGAAATCGCTCCCCATATTCCACCTACCGTATTCCACTTACCTCAATGTCCTTCCGAGACCATGTTGATGGTGTATTTCGGGATCTCCACCACCAGGTCCTCTTCACCGACCACCGCCTGGCAGGAGAGCCGGGAATCCGGTTCCAGGCCCCAGGCCTTATCGAGCATGTCCTCTTCGCCCTCTTCGGCCTCTTTCAGGGAATCGAAACCTTCGCGGACGACCACGTGACAGGTGGTGCAGGCGCAGGACTTCTCGCAGGCATGCTCGATCTCGATGCCGTTGGCGAGGGCCGCATCGATCAGCAGGGTACCGGGCTCCGCCTCGAACACGGCGCCATCGGGGCAAAGCTCTTCGTGAGGGAGAAAGATGATCTGGGGCATTGCAGGTTACCTGTTTACCGCGGGGTTAGCGCGGGTGCGGCTATTTTTCGAACTCGTCCACCGCCCGGCCCGAGAGGGCCGCCTGGATCGAGGCGTTCATGCGACGGGCGGCAAACTCGGCGGAGAGCTTGTTGAGTTCCTCACACTGGCGCTTGATCCGTTTGTAGTCGCTGCCCTGCTTACCGTCGCGCACCGCCGCCATGGCCTGTTCGAGCGCCTGGCGCTCGTCTGCGGTCAGCAACCGCTCACCATCCGCCGCCAACGCAACCTCCAGGGCCTCCAGGATACGCTCGGCTTCGACCTGCTGCTCGCGCAGGTTGCGGGCATCCATATCCTCACGGGCATGGTCCATGGAGTCGCGCAGCATCTGCTCAATTTCGGAGTCGGACAGCCCATAGGAGGGCTTCACCTGAATGCTCGACTCGATGCCGGTGGTCTGCTCCCGCGCGGTCACCGACAACAGACCGTCCGCATCCACCTGGAAAGCGACGCGGATACGCGCCGCGCCGGCCGACATCGGCGGAATGCCGCGCAGCTCGAAACGGGCCAGCGAGCGGCAGTCGGAGACCAGTTCACGCTCGCCCTGGACCACATGGATGGCCATGGCGGTCTGGCCGTCCTTGAAGGTGGTGAAATCCTGGGCGCGGGCCACCGGGATGGTGGTGTTGCGCGGGATCACCTTCTCCACCAGCCCACCCATGGTCTCCAGACCTAGGGATAGCGGGATGACGTCGAGGAGCAGCATCTCCTCATCGGGCTTGTTGCCCACCAGCACGTCGGCCTGCATGGCGGCCCCGATGGCCACCACCTTGTCCGGGTCGATGTCGACCAGCGGTTCGGCGCCAAAGAATTCGGCGACCAGCTCCCGCACCCGCGGCACGCGGGTCGAGCCGCCGACCATCACCACGTCGCGGATCGCCGCCGCATCCACCCCGGCATCGCGCAGCGCGCGACGGCAGGGTTGCAGGGTCTTGCGGATGAGCGGGTCGACGAGGGAGTTGAACTGCTCGCGGCTGAGTTCGCCCTCCCAGTGGTTGCCGTCGGCCAGCTCCAGCTTGATTGCCGCCCGGTCGGCATTGGTCAGCGCCTCCTTGGCCGCGCAGGCATCGCGCATCAGGCGGCGCAGCTGCTTGTGGTCCGCGTCATCGGCGATCCCCGCCTGCTGCATGATCCACTCCGCCACCACACGGTCCATGTCGTCGCCACCGAGGGCCGAGTCACCGGCAGTGGCCAATACCTCGAAGACGCCCTTGTTAAGCCGCAGAATGGAGATATCGAAGGTGCCGCCGCCGAGGTCGTAGACGGCGATGACCCCTTCGGAGCCGCGATCCAGCCCGTAGGCGACCGCGGCCGCTGTGGGTTCGTTGAGCAGGCGCAACACGTTGAGGCCCGCCAACTTGGCGGCGTCTTTGGTGGCCTGGCGCTGGGCGTCATCGAAATAGGCCGGGACCGTGATCACCACCCCGATCAGATCCCCGCCGAGAGCGCCCTCGGCCCGCTGCTTGAGCACACGCAGGATTTCCGCGGAGACCTCGACCGGGCTGACGTCGCCGGCTGCGGTCCGCAACCTCGGCATGGCCGAACCGTTGCTTTCGATGAATTCGTAGGGGAGCCGCGAGCCCAGGCTCTTGACGTCGGCAACGCCGCGGCCCATGAAGCGCTTGACCGAGGCCACCGTGTTCAGGGGATCGAGCGCCGCTTCCCGCTTGGCGGCCTGTCCGACCACCACGGCCCCGTGTTCGAGATAGCGCACCACCGATGGCAGCAGGTGGTTGCCTTCCGCGTCGGGCAAGGTTTCCGCCAGTCCGGAGCGGACCGTGGCTACCAGCGAGTTGGTGGTGCCCAGGTCGATACCGGCGGCAAGCCGGTGTTCGTGGGGAGCGGCGGACTGTCCGGGTTCGCTGATCTGCAGCAGTGCCATAGCTGTTCGCGTCTCAGATCTCGTGAGTCAGGGCTTCTTCGACATCCTCGATTTCCTCGAGGAGTTTGCGCAGGAACTGGAGCTTGCGTACCTGCTGGACGCTCTCGCCTTGCATCTCGTCACCGCCGTGGTCCAGCGCGGCGGCCAGTTCCTCCAGCAGGATACGGTCGCGCTTCTCGATGTCGGAACGGAGCCGTTCCAGGGCGCCGAAGGGGTCGTCGCGGCCTTTCAGCGATTCGAGTTGTTCACGCAATTCCATCTGTTCCATGAGGAAGGCCGGGTCCATCCTGGTGTCGGCCTCGTCCAGCGCGATGCCGCGCTGCTCGAGCAGATAGCGGGCACGACTCAGGGGGTCTTTCAGCGTGCGAAACCCCTCATTGACGTACGAGGCGAACTGCACCGCCATGCGCCGCTCCTGATCGGAGCCAGCGGCAAAGCGGTCAGGGTGCGCGATACGCTGCAGTTCGCGGTAGCGCAAGGAGAGGCCCTCCTGGTCCACCGCGAACCCGACCGGCAGGTCGAACAGCTCGAAATAATTCCTGGAGAGATCAACCTGCATATCGGGGGCCTTCAAACGCTGAAGCTTTCGCCGCAGCCGCAGGCGTCCTTAACGTTCGGGTTGTTGAACTTGAAGCCCTCATTGAGGCCTTCTTTGGTGAAATCGAGCTCCGTGCCATCCAGATAGACCAGGCTTTTGCGGTCCACGATCACCTTGACGCCGCAGGCTTCAAAAACCTCGTCATCCTCGCCGACGGTATCGGCGAACTCCAGCACATAGGCCATGCCCGAGCAACCGGAGGTTCTCACTCCCAGCCGCAGGCCCTCGCCTTTGCCGCGATTGGCCAAAAACTTCTTGACCCGTTCGGCAGCCGCCTCGGTCAATGTAATTGCCATTTCATCTACCTCAAACGATCTGCGCCTCGGAGGTCTCTTGACCGTCTTCCGAGGGAGCGGAACCGCCGCGCTTGGACTTGTAATCTTCGATGGCCGCCCGGATGGCGTCCTCCGCCAGCACCGAGCAGTGAATCTTCACCGGGGGCAGGGCCAGTTCCTCAGCGATGTCCTTGTTTCGGATCGTGAGCGCTTCGTCCAGGCTCTTGCCCTTGACCCACTCGGTCACCAGGGAACTGGAGGCGATGGCCGAACCGCAGCCGTAGGTCTTGAAACAGGCGTCTTCGATCACGCCCTGTTCGTTCACCTTGATCTGCAGACGCATGACGTCGCCGCAGGCGGGCGCACCCACCATGCCGGTCCCTACGCCCTCCTCCGCCTTGTCGAAGGAGCCGACGTTGCGCGGATTTTCGTAGTGATCAATTACCTTGTCGCTATATGCCATGGTCTGTACCTCCCGAATGGGGCCGGATATGTTAAATCAATGAGCGGTCCACTGCACCGCGTCCAGATCGATCCCTTCCTTGTACATCTCCCACAACGGCGAAAGCGCGCGCAGCTTGTCGATTTTCTGGTGAATCAACGCGATGGCTCGATCGATGTCGTCCTCTGTGGTGAAACGCCCGATGGAAAACCGCAACGAACTGTGGGCCAATTCGTCGGAGCGACCCAGGGCCCGCAGCACATAGGAGGGCTCCAGGCTCGCCGAAGTGCAGGCTGAACCGGAGGAGACCGCCAGGTCGGAGAGCGCCATCATCAGCGACTCGCCTTCCACATAGGCGAAGCTGATGTTGAGATTGTGCGGAATACGCTGCTCCAGGTCGCCATTGACATACACCGCTTCGATGTCATTGACGCCGGCCAGCAGCCGGTCACGCAGGCGCCGAAGGCGGGCATTTTCCATCTCCATCTCTTCGCGGGCGATGCGAAAGGCCTCGCCTATGCCGACGATCTGATGGGTCGGCAGGGTACCGGAACGCATGCCGCGCTCGTGACCGCCGCCGTGCATCTGCGCCTCCAGGCGCACCCGCGGCTTGCGGCGTACGTAGAGTGCGCCCATGCCTTTGGGGCCATAGATCTTGTGCGCAGAGAAGGACATCAGGTCGACCTTCATCTGCTCGAGATCGATGGGCACCTTGCCGGCACTCTGGGCGGCGTCGACGTGGAACAGGATCTTTTTGGCGCGGGTCAGGTCGCCGATGGCGGCGATATCCTGAATCACCCCGATCTCATTGTTGACGTGCATGATCGAGACCAGGATGGTGTCGTCACGGATGGCGGCTTCGAGCTTCTTCAGATCGATGAGGCCATTCGGCTCGGGGTCCAGGTAGGTGACCTCGAACCCTTCCCGCTCCAGCTGGCGGGTGGTGTCCAGCACCGCCTTGTGTTCGGTCTTGCAGGTGATGATGTGCTTGCCCTTCTTCTCGTAGAAGTGGGCGGCACCCTTGATGGCGAGGTTGTCGGACTCGGTGGCGCCGGAGGTCCAGACGATCTCCTTCGGGTCGCAATTGACCAGTGCGGCCACCTGCCGGCGGGCCTCCTCGACCGCCTCCTCGGCACTCCAGCCGAATCGGTGCGAGCGGGATGCCGGATTTCCAAACAACCCGTCATCCAGTGTGAGATATCTGCACATCATTTCGGCAACCCGCGGGTCGACCGGAGTGGTTGCCGAGTAGTCCAGGTAGATCGGTTTACTCATTATTTTCTGCTCCGCTTACAACGCGATCTGAATCAGCCCGCTGCTTCATGCCCATTGGGGAGTGGCCATTCGCCTCAACATCCCAACCTCCGCCGCGATGGCCTTCACCGCGACCTCGATATCCGCTTCGCCGTTACTCGTTCCGATGCTGACCCGCACGGCGCAGCGAGCCAGTTCGGGTGCGACGCCCATCGCCGTAAGGACGGAACTGGGCGCCTCGTGCCGACTGCCGCAGGCGGAGCCGCTCGACACGGCGACACCTCTTCGATCCAGTGCCAGCACCAGCGTGGCACCGTCGATACCCGGTACCGCGAAGAACATGGTGTTGGGCAACCGTTCGGCCTCGCTGCCGAAAACCACCACCTCCGGCACCGCGGCGCGAAGCCGCGCTTCGAACCCGTCCCGCAGGGCCGACCAGTGCGTGCGGCGTGCCCTCAACTCGGCCAACGCAAGTTCCGCCGCCTTGCCGAACCCGACAATGGCCGGCACATTTTCCGTCCCGCCGCGTCGGTTCCGCTCCTGGCCGCCGCCATGCAGCAACGGCCCCAGTTCCACCCGTCGGTCCACCAGCAGTGCCCCGGCACCTTTTGGCCCACCGATCTTGTGTGCCGACAGGCTCATCAGCTGCTCCCCCTCAGCGCCGAAGCGCAGCGGAATCTTTCCGGCTGCCTGCACCGCGTCGCTGTGGAGCAGTGCGCCCCGCTCCCGAACCAACCCGGCCAGCCGCTTCATCGGCTGCACGACGCCGGTTTCGTTGTTGGCCCACATCAGCGAGACCAGGTCGGCGCCTCGCCTGAGTGCTTCGTCCAGCGCGGCCTCGTTCACCCGGCCCTGGGTGTCGACGCCAATCGACTCCACGTCCCACCCGAGCCGACCGAGCGCTGCCGCAGGAACACTCACCGAGGGGTGTTCGATGGCGCTGATCGCCAGCCTGCCCGGGCGCCGCCAGGCGACGCCCTTGAGTGCCGTATTGTTCGCCTCGGTGCCGCCGGCGGTAAACACGACCTCGTCGGGGTGGGCCGCGACCAGGGCGGCCACCTGCTCGCGGGCCACCTCGACGGCGGTCCTTGCCGTCCGCCCCGCGGCATGCACGCTGGAGGGGTTGCCCGGACTCGCTCCCAGAAAGGGGAGCATCGACTCGAGCACCCGTTCATCCAGCGGTGTGGTGGCGTTGTGGTCCAGATAGACCAGCACCGTCGGCAATTCCCTTACTGCAGGGTGGCCGGCTTCTCCTCGACCACCGAGTGCCGATCCTGACGGGCCGCCACATCCTGGACGCCCTTGCGGGCAACCAGATCCGCGAGGCTGATGCCCTTCAGGAACTGATAGATCTGGTCGCTCAGTTCACACCACAGTTCATGGGTCAGACAGGAGCCGCCGTCCTGGCAGTCACCTTTGCCCAGGCAACGCATGGCGTCGACCTTTTCATCGACCGCGGTGATCACATCGGCGACGCAAATCTCGCTGGCTTCGCGGCTCAACCGATAGCCGCCGCCCGGGCCACGGGCGCTGTCCACCAGCCCGTTCTTGCGCAAGCGCGAGAACAGCTGTTCCAGATAAGACAGGGAGATCCCCTGTCGCTTGGAGATATCGGCGAGCGTAATGGGGCCGTCTTTGTAGTGCAGCGCGAGGTCAAGCATCGCAGTCACAGCATACCGGCCTTTGGTCGTCAGTCTCATTGCCTTGTCCCTAGATACCCAGTAAGGTTGTACGACAATTGCCAACTAAAGTTAGCAATACCTACCATTTCAGTCAACTATTAACTTCACCTTCCCTGTCGTTCTTTGGCGCTTCCATGCTCTCCTCCGGTGTTGAATCGAACGGGCGCTCACTGCCCGAGCTGATCTCGCAGCTTTTCAATGCGGGCAGCTGATCATCCTTCAGTTCCGCCCCCAGGCTCTTGATGGCTTTGCACATGTCTTCCATCTTGCTGTCCACGGCGTGGATGTGGTCCAACATGCAGTTGATGGCATTGGCCACCGGATCCGGCATGTCCTGCGCCGTCCCATAGGCTTCGAACCCGATCTTCCTGGCGATCGCCTCCCGTTGCCGCGCCTTCTCGGAGCGGTCCCGCTCCACGATACGGCCGGGCACACCCACCACCGTCGCGCCGGGCGGCACGTCTTTGACCACCACGGCATTGGAGCCGACACGGCCGCCGTCGCCCACGGTCAATGGACCGAGCACCTTGGCGCCGGCGCCCACCACCACATCGTCCCCCAAGGTGGGATGGCGTTTGCCCTTTTCCCAGCTGGTGCCACCCAGGGTCACACCGTGATAGAGCGTGCAGTCATCGCCGATGACCGCCGTCTCACCGATGACCACGCCCATGCCGTGGTCAATAAAGAAGCGTCGTCCGATCACCGCCCCCGGGTGGATCTCGATGCCGGTCAGCCAGCGCGAAAACATGCTGATGAGGCGCGCCAACCACTTCCAGCCACCGTTCCACAGGCGATGGCTGAACCGATGCAGCACGACCGCGTGAAAACCCGGATAGGTGGTGACGATCTCCAGCACGTTCCGGGCCGCCGGATCGCGATCGAAAACGCAATCGATGTCCTCTCTCAGCCGCTCGAACATTCGACACCCATGGGGCCTGAGTAATTCCTGACGTTTATGATAGGCATTATTCTGACATAAATCGTAGGTTAGGGGCTAGCCGGGCGACGGCTGGGGCCGTCGCCCGGCCAGGGACGAGGGACGAGGTTCGACCAACGAGGGAGTACTTTTGTCGGATCAGCGCGCGCAGCGCTCATTCCCTCGTACCTCGTCCCTGGCCCCTCGCCCCTGTTTTTTTATCCGCCGCCGTAAGGATCCCGCGCAGAATATTCACTTCCGTCTGCTCCAGCTGGGCGCGGTTGAGCAGCCGGCGCAGTCGCCGCATCAGTTGGCGGGGATTGTCCGGGTCCAGGAAATCCAAATCGACCAATGTCTTCGCAAAATGGTCATAAAGACCTTCCATCTGCTCCGCGGTGGCGGGCAGGTCCCGTGGCTCCCCCTCCTCTGCGGTCCAGGCGGCAGCCGCCATCATCACCTCGTAGGTGACGACCTGTACCGCCTGGGCCACATTGAGCGAGCTGAAGTCGGGGTTGGAGGGGATGTGCACCAGATAGTTGCAGTGTTCGAGCTCCTCATTGGTCAGACCGGCATGCTCCCGCCCGAACACGATGGCGACCTCGGCCGGATGGGCCACCGCCATCTCCCCGCAACGGCGGGCATCCACCAGCGGCCAGGGGATGGTGCGCAAGCGGGCGCTGGCGCCGAATACCAGCGAACAGCCGGTCAGCGCCTCCGCCAGCGAGTCGCAAACGACTGCGCGCGCCAGCAGGTCATCGGCGCCGGAGGCCCGTGCAATGGCCTCATGGCAGGGAAACTCCCGGGGTCGGACCAGGTGGAGGCTGCCGAGGCCCATGTTCTTCATGGCCCGTGCGGCGGCACCGATGTTGCCGGGGTGGGTGGTCTCGACGAGGACGATGCGGATGGCGGGGAATGTCATCGAAAGGTTGTCTGGCATATCGGAAGATGGCGAACGTTATCCGTTACGCGAGACGGATTCAATTCCGACCGCCGCCACTGCTACAATAGGCGGCTTTGAATCGCGTTCTTTTCAGCCCGGAGACCCCCCATGCATCCCATGCTCAATATTGCCGTGCGCGCCGCCCGGCAGGCCGGCAACATCATCGCCCGATCGGTAGATCATGTGGATGCCCTCACGATCAGCAGCAAGGCGCGTAACGACTTCGTCAGCGAGGTCGATCGCACTGCCGAGCGGGAGATCATCCAAATCGTCCGCAAGGCCTATCCACAACACGCCATTCTGGCGGAAGAGAGCGGCTCCCGGAAGGGTGAAAAGCCGGAATTTCAGTGGGTTATCGATCCGCTGGACGGTACCACCAATTTCCTGCACGGCTTCCCCCAGTTCGCCGTCTCCATCGCCCTGCTGCACAAGGGGGTCCCGGAACATGCAGTGGTCTACGACCCCACCAGCCAGGACCTGTTCACCGCCAGCCGCGGCTCCGGCGCCCAGCTCAACGGCCGGCGCATCCGCGTCAGCAAGCGCAAGGGACTGGACGGCGCCCTGCTCGGCACCGGCTTTCCTTTCCGCCAGGCCCACCTGCTCGACGCCTATCTGGAGACCTTCAAGGCGCTGTTCACCGAAGTAGCCGATGTGCGCCGTGCCGGCTCTGCCGCGCTGGATCTCGCCTATGTTGCCGCTGGCCGGCTGGACGGTTTCTGGGAGTTCGGGCTGTCGCCCTGGGACATGGCAGCCGGTGCGCTGCTAATCCAGGAGGCCGGCGGTGTGGTCGGTGACTTCTCCGGCGGTAAGGAGTATATGCAGACCGGGAATATCGTCGGTGGCAATCTGGAGCTGTTCAAGGCCATCGTCACCAAGATCGGACCGCACCTGCCCGAAACCGCCCGAAAGTAGTCCCTCAAGGTATCCCGGCCCTGGACGAAGTATCGGGGGAATGAAAAGAACCCGACCGTTCAGGGCCCCATGCGGAACCACGACACCATCGCCGGAACCACGGCACTGGAAATGACCATGCGCGACGTGCTGGAAGGCATGTCCGAACTGGCCAATACCCTGGCGCTGTGCGCAAGTGGCGCCGAGTTCGCGATCCTGGGAGTCGAGCCGCCGGAAGGCGAACAGCGGCGGCAAGCCTTCCCGTCTCCGTCCGAACCGCGGCGCCTTACCCTGGTCTCCGGCCTCCGCCGGGTCGCCTGAAAGGTCCCGCTCCCGGGGGGGCCCGGTTCGCGGCTTCCGCCGCTCCTACCGGCTTCGGGTAGGAGCTGCAAAAGCCGCGATTGCCGACCTAGAACACGGTTTCGTCCAACCCAATCCCCGACACCGTGCCAATCGAAATACCGCAGGCGCGGAAGTGGGGGCTGCTCTGGCTAGGTACGGCGTACGGGATCTTGACCGTCTGCTTGCCGGTCCAGCGCTTGATCTCCAACGGGTAGGCCTCGGCCAGCGCCTCGGCGGCGGTGGAGTGGACCACGTTGGTACCGCTGCCCTCGGTGTGGAAGGGTTGGGTGTTGTAGAAGGCGTTGTAGCCGACGGTGGTGTTACTGCCCTTCGAGCCGGTCTCGCGCCTGCCGTTCACGACCACGTTGCAGCGCACGTCGAGATTGGTGCCGCCCAGTTGCAGCCAGTAGTCCTGGGCGTTCACCACGGTGTTGAAGTAGACCTCCGCCCGGTTGAACTTCAGCAGGTCGATGGCGTACGAGCCGTAGCTGGAGTGGATGTTGTAGAACAGGTTGCCGATGATGGAGACGTTGTCGCTGCCTCCGGTCGGGCAGGAGACCCCGCGGGGCGAATCCATGATCACGTTGTTGTGCACCAATACCCAGTCGGTATTCGAGGTGCCGTCTTCATGGATGTTGATGGCCTCGCCGCTGGAGCCGGTGGTGGCGCAGCTGGTGTCGCTCTTGCGGAAGCCCCAGATCCGGTTGCCGGTGATGACCACGGGGTTGGTCTCCAAACCGCCGCCTTTCAGGTCGATGGCGTTCTCGGCACAGGCGCGGTCCGACCCGGAGTAATAGGCGCTGGTCAGATACAGGTCATTGTCCTCGATCAACAGACCCGGGGCCGCCGCGTTCTTGTTGACGATGACGCTGTCGCCGGCGCAGTTATAGATTTCGTTGCGCACGATCTGCACGTCGCGCGAGGTGTTGCCGAACGAGATGCAGGCCAGGTCCTCCTTGGGCACCTTGCGCGTGTTACGCAGCACACTGTTTTGAATCGTGATCCGCTGGGCCCCGCTGACCTTGACCATGGCGGAGACCCGGCCCCCGCGTTCGAACAGGGCGCGATCGACCACCACGTCCTGAGCGCTGCTTTCGAAACCGCTCTGCACGCTGGTGCTGTAGTTGCTGTCGAAGGCCAGCCGATGCACCACCCACCAGTCGCCGGTGACGGCCAACGCCTTCAGGGTGGCCCGCTGGGCCGGGTCCAGGCGCACGGGATGGGTCGTGCCGCTTCCGGCCAGACGCACCCAGCGTTTCGAGTTCTGACTCCCGTTCGCCTTGAGCTGGATGGTGCCTTTGCCGGTGTAATTGCCAGGCGCAAAGCAGAAGGTGCGATCGGCATCGCTGCCGTTGAGTTCGTTGTTGATGCGGTCCAGGGAGTCCGCCGTGGTGAAGGTTACATCGCAGGCCGGGATCTCGCCCAGACTGACGCCACCTGCCACCGTACCGCCAGCCGCGCCGAGCAGCAGCAGGGCAATCAATAGTTGTGTTCCGCGCATATTCATGTCCTGTTGGCAACGATAGCTCACTGGACCGACACCGTGAGTCCGGACACCGGCGACGGTGCCTGGACCCCACCCGCGGCGCCCGGCAGGGCAATGGCCCCCATGCTCGAGGAACCACTGCTGCGCTTCTGCCCGGCCAAATCGCGGCCAAACATGTCAATCGTTGCAAAGGCCGACCCGGCCACTACAGTTAACAGTATTATGGCCACGGACACGGCCGTTTTCTTGGATCGCATACCCGACTCCTGCTGAGGGATGGGGAACGCCGCGGTCATCGCGGCGGGCCCGCATTGTCGGGATGCCGGTTGGGCAAGGCTGCGACGGTCGTCACAGTCGCAACCGATCACGGACCGAGTTGCAAACCCAGTCACACCACGCCCATGGATGGCTTACTGTTCGGTCTGTTTGCGTTCCTGCGCCCGCTGATGTTCATCGACGTCGGCTGGCGCCTCGGTCCGCTCAACGCGTTCGAGGCCGGGGCGATCGCCCTGACGTCGCTGCTGCTTGGCGCGCTGGTGTTGAAAACGGTCCGTAGCGGCCAATTTCAGATCGGCCTGGTCGACCTCCTCTCCTTTGCCTTTATCATCTGGTGTGCGGCCCTGCTCGCCGCCTTTCCGGAGCAGTCGCGGGTGGAGGCGGTCGCCAAGATAACGCTGCCCTTCATCTCCTACACGATTGCCCGTAACGTGATCGGATCGCAGGCGCAGTATCGGCGTTATCTCCTGCTCACCATCATCGGCTTCGGGAGCGTCGCCGTAGTCAGCGCCGGGATGACGCTCATGGGCGCCGGGGTGGACAAGATCAACTACTGGACCGGCCTGGTGCGCTACCAGGGGGTGTTCGAAAACACCCACAATGCCGGTCACAGCATGCTGTTTCTGCTGATGCTGATGGCGATCTACGTGGCGGTCGTCCGGGAAACCGGCCAATCTATCCGGCGGGCCACCTGGGTGGCATTCGGCGTGGTCGCCGCCCTCGCGCTGTTCTTCCTCTACAAGACCTACGTAAGGACAGCTTTGCTGGGTCTGGCGATCTTCCTTTCGATCTACTGCTGGTTCTACGCGCGCCGGCTGCTCTGGCTCGGATTCGCGGCGGGGGCGGCCCTGCTGGCCTTCAATCTGGAGATCCTGCAGACCCTGTTTTTCGACGTGATGAAAGTGGCTTCAGGTCAGTGGGAATTCGGCGAGATCGCCTCCGGCCGCCCCGAGCGCTGGGCGCAGCAGTGGCAGGTATTTTCCAGCCAAAGCGTCGAACACATCCTGGCGGGCGCGGGCGTCGGCAACGTCGTCGACGTCCACGCCTTGAGCGCAAACCGCGTGGCAGTGACCGACAGTCACAACGACTTCTTCGACGTGCTGGTGCAGACCGGCGTGATCGGGCTGCTGCTGTTTTTGGCGGTGCAGCTGGCGCTGTTCCGGGCCGTGTGGCGGATGCCGTCCGACAGCCGTTACGCCCTGCTGGCGCTGCTGGTCGCCGTGGAGGCGATGAACTTCGGCAGCAACAGCTACGTGGCGCGCTTTGGCCTGGCGCAGCTGCTCTATTTCGTGCTGGCGCTGTCGGCCATTCCGACGGCCCCCAAGGAGGCCGTCGCACCTGCAGAGGGTCAATCCCGGCGCGCAGTCGCCGCCGGTGCCGCCGAGGGGCGGCTTTCGAACAGGGCGTCGTAGGCAGCCAGCAGTTTTGGCCCTTCGTGCTCCCACGCCAGCTCTTCCACTACCCGCCGCCGCCCGAACTCCCCCATCGCCCGACGTCGCTCCGGGTCGTCGATCAACGCCAGCAGCTTGTCGCCCAGGTCGGCCCAGTCGTTGGCGCGGGCATAAAGAGAGGCGTCGCGGGCGGAGTAGCGCCCCTCGGTGAGGTCGAACTGCACCAGCGGCTTGCCAAGCGCCATGTACTCCATCACCTTGTTCATGGTTGACTTGTCGTTCATGGCATTGGCCACGTCCGGATTGACGCAGACATCGGCACTGTTCAACGCCTCCAGCAGCTCGCCGTCCGGCACCCGGCCGGTGAAGGTGACGTAGTCCGCCACGCCCAACGTGGCCGCCAGCTCCCGCATCGCCGCCAGTTCGGTTCCGCCGCCGACCAGCACGAATTGGATATCTTCCCGTCCCCGATCGCGGACCACGTGCTGGACCGCGCGCAGCAGCAGGTCGATCCCCTCCTGCCGTCCCATCACTCCCACATAGCCGACCACGTGGGCACGCCCGTTTCGCCAGCGTGCAGCCGGCGGCCCCGGCCGCAGCCGGTTCAGGTCGGGCCCGCTCCTCACGATGAAGACCCGTTCCGCCGGCATGCCGCCGCGTTCGACGGCGATGGCAGCGTAGGATTCGTTGGTGGCTATGGAGACGTCCGCGATGCGAAAGGTCCAGCGCTCCAGAGCGAGTAGCGCCCGGTAGAGCCAGCCCTCGCGGCGGTCGAACTTGGCCTCGAAGAGTTCGGGGCAGATGTCGTGGTGATCGAAGACGAAACGCCGTCCCAACAGCTTGAACGGTGCCGCCACCAGAAAGATGGTATCCGGCGGGTTGCAGGCGTGAATGGCGTCGAAACCGCGGCCGAAGAAGACCCGCCAGGCGAGCAGCGTCTGCCAGAAAAAAGCCGTGCCGTATTCGATCAGGTAGCCGGCCGCGCCGTCCGCCTCCAACGGCAGCGGATGACGGTAGATGGCGATGTCGTCGATGGTCTCGCGCGCTTGCGTATAGCCCTTCATCTTCGGGCAGATGATACTCACCCGATAGCCGGCGTCGCGCAGCGTGCACGCCTCCTGCCACACGCGCCGGTCGAAAGGAACCGGCAGGTTTTCGACGATGATCAGAACCCGTCGCCGGCTACCAGCAGATCCCGTCATAGCGCCCCCCGCTGCAATCGAATCCATCAACCCGGGCGAGGTCGATGACGGTATGCCGCCCGTTCAGTTTCCCTGCCACTGCACCGAAGGTGTCGTCGTTGTTGCCGATCACCAGCACATCTGCGTGATCCACCACGGCGTCGACGTCGTCGACCAGCAGCCCGGAGATGTGCGGAATGTGATTGAGGATGTAGTCGCGGTTGGCGCCGGTGAGGCGTGCCAACTGGACATAGCGGTCGTAGATGCGCACGTCGAAGCCCTTGCCGATCAGGGTCTCGATCAGGGAGACCATCGGGCTCTCGCGCAGGTCGTCGGTGCCCGCCTTGAAGCTCATGCCGAGTACCCCGATGCGCCGACTGCCGGCGGCCGTCACCATCTCCACCGCCCGTTCCACCTGGCGGCGGTTGCTGGGCAGAATGGCGTTCAGGATCGGCAGTTCCAGGTCCTGTTGCTTGCCCTTGTAGGTCAGGGCGCGGACGTCCTTTGGCAGGCAGGAACCGCCGAAGGCGAAGCCGGGTTTCAGGTAGTAGGGCGACAGGTTGAGCTTGGTGTCCTTGCAGAAGATATCCATCACCCGATGGCCGTCGAGATTCAGCGACTTGCACAGGTTGCCGATCTCGTTGGCGAAGCCGACCTTGAGGGCATGCCAGACGTTGTCGACGTACTTCACCATCTCCGCGGTTTCGATGTCGGTGCGGACCAGCGGTGCTTCGATGTGCTGATAGAGGGCGACCAGTTGATCGCCGGCGTGCGCATCGGTCTCGCCAACGACGATCTTGGGCGGGTGGTCGTAGTCCTTCACCGCCGTTCCCTCGCGCAGGAACTCCGGGTTGTTGCAGACGCCGAAATCGACGCCGGCCCGCTTGCCGGAGAACTCCTCAAGGGTCGGCACCACCACGTCACGCATCGAACCCGGCAGCATGGTGCTGCGCAGGACCACGGTATGGAACTCCTGCTTATCGCGCAGTGCCCGCCCGATCGCTTCACAGGCGTTACCCACGTAGCGCAGATCGAGACTGCCGTTACCGTTGCTCGGCGTGCCGACGCAGACCAGGCTGATACTGGTCTCGGCGATCGCCTCGGCAGCCGAGTCGGTGGCGCGCAGCCGCTCCTGGCGCACGGCCTCGGCGAGCAACGCGTCGACGCCGGCCTCGATGATGGGTGACTTGCCGCGATTGATCAGGTCGAGCTTCACCGGGTTCGGATCGACACCGGTCACCCGGTGCCCGTCCCTCGCGAGACAGGCCGCCGATACCGCACCCACGTACCCCATTCCGAAAATGCTGATATTCATTGTGTGCCTTCCCTTGGCCTGATGACTCCCTGTCCTTCGATATCGTCTGACGCATTCGCAATGCGCGTGCAGTCAATCACCGTTTGCAGTTGCGTGGTGCCGCGAACCCGGCAGGCCCAGCGCACCGTGACGCTCGGCGTCTTCTGATCGTACGTGCGCGATACCCAGCCCCCCGGCGGCTCGCACTGGCCCCGCGCAACGGAGACGGTTACCGCTTCCTTCGGCAGCAGACGGACCCGATAGCAACCGTTATCGGCAATGATGGCCGGGCCCTGTACGCTCACTTGGCACTGTTCGGCAAAGTGCCAGCTCCGTTCCGCCAGATGGTCGCCCCGACACTCGATGCGATCATCGATCAGAACCTGTCGCTGGCGCTTGAACAGCCGAATACGCCGCCAATGGGTAACCGGGTCCGACAGCCGCCGATAGCCGGTGTGCCATCCCTCGAAGTCGTCGAGTTCGTCATCGCTCAACCAGCGTGAACAGTGCGCTTCGGCGTGCTCGGTCCAGAGAAACGGTCCACCACTGACCGACTGATCGAGCCCGTCGATCGCGACCGTGTTGTGTGCACGCGTGCCGCGGAAGTAGTCACGCCACTCCCGTTTGGAGTGATAGGCGTAGGTACCGGGGTCGACCAGAATCTCCCGGCCACCGGCGGAGAGCGTGAACGCGAGCGCGTCGGCGTGGCCGTGCGCCGCGATGCTGAGATACCCCAGCGGGCCCGCATCCGCGAGCAGCCTGATCTCGTTATCCGTATCGAATTCCGTTCCAAGGAGATAATAGCCGCCCTCGGGAAAAACGCGCGGCCTCGGCCGTTTGAGACAGTGCTTGGCCGGCAGGTCGCCGACCGATTGCGACAACAGCCACCGCAACTCGGTGTCGTCGCCCAGCGCCGATCGGGGCACCCAGTCGGCACGGTCGAACAGTGCTGCGGCGCTTGTCAGCAGCGTCCGGTTCGGGTCTGCGGTCGGCCTCGGGTCGAGGCGTAACACGCGACCGTCATCCGCATCGCCGATCATGGAAACGTGGCCGCCGGCGTCGGTAATGGCGGCCAGAAAGTCGCACATCGCCTCCATCCGGGCCAGCAGCTCCGCAGATTGCGGTCGGCCGGCGCGATGTCCGGAAGCCACCACCACGAGCAGGAATTCGAGGACGAACCGATGATAGGCGGTGGCCTGCTCGCGGTTGACGCCATCCGGATAGTTCTGCCGGAGCGTCTGCTCGACCAGCTCCTCCCGCGCCAGCGCACCCCACTGCTCCAGTTCGCCCCAGCCCTGCCAGGTATCGGCAGCGACCACCAGTCCGGACAGTTCACCGATCAGGTGATTGTTGGCCGAGGAGTGGCGTGACAGGTGCTCGCGGACGAAACGGGCATGCCCGTAGATCATTTTCAGCCACTCCCGCCGCAGCGTGGAGCCGCTGACCCGCAGGATCGGTGAACGGGCGCCCCCCAGGATCTGCCAGGCGACGGCCCAGTTGATCAGCCGGATCGCCACTTCCAGTGCGCTGCACCAGTTCGGTCCCGACGGATAGGGGCACTGCGTGAACCAGGATTTCAACAGCAGGGCGATGCCGCGCGAGTAGAGCGCATTGCCGGTCAGCCGCCACGCCTGTGCCAACGTGACCAGTTCGAGGTGCCGGTTGGGCTCCCAAAGGTACTTGATATCACCCACCAACCGCTGGTCGCGGTAGTCCAGCATCGGGCCGTAACCGTCGGGCGCCTGCTCACCGGTTGCGGGGTTGCGGTTCCAGCGCGGGGGAAAACCGAGTAGCAGTTCCCGGCCGAACAGTAGCCAGCGGCCGGCCAACAACGTATCGACCGCCTGCACATACGGTCGGGGTGTCAGGGACGGGACGGCACTCGCGTCCGGTCCGGTGCCAAGCGACGCGGGTGGGTCGGCGAGCGCGTCGCCCCGCAGGTACCGGACCCGTGTTTGTGCCAGGCGTCGCGCCCGGTAGCCCAACTCCGGGACAGACATTTGGCGAAGGCGATTGAGATACCAGGTGAGGTTCTGCACAAAGCTCCTTGTCAGCCGCTTTTCAGCCCAAAGGTGCCTGCTGCGCGCGCCAGCGCGCCTCTGCACGGTCGCGGTAGCCACCCAGACGCAGGAGGTAATACAGGGACTCCTTGAGAAGACGGGGACGCCAGCGATAACAACGGCCGTCGACCGCGGCACGATTACCGTGCAGGCCCAAGGTGTGCAGGCCGTCCGGATAGGGGCCGTCGGCCACCGGCGCGATCGCAGCGGCGACCGTCTCCCGAAAACCGGTCTCGTCCAGCCGCTCGATCCGCTTCACCACCGTACGTCGGCCGTAGCGGCCGGCGCAGTCCTGGGCAGGGCGGTACAGGGTCCCGGCAACCACGAACGGGGTGCCGGCGGGTCGCGCGCCGGTGACATCCTCCAGCACCGGATTGGCCGGATGGGGGTGCCACGGCCCTTTCAGCCGGTCGGCCCAACGCAGGTGAAGGGCGTAGTTGGAGGTCGGCCCGGCCACCGTGTGGAACATCCACCAGCGCGCTTGCCAGAACACCACGGTGGCGTCCAGGCCCGGAACATCGGGCACCAACGTCGCTTCCTTGCGCCAGAGCCGCGGAAACTCGGTCGCCCGATAGAGGGCGATCTCCTGTTCGCGGTGGGCCTCGGGAATGCAGTAGAGGTTGCCGTCGTGTTCGACCAGAAACGGATAGGAGCTTTGCTCCGGCAGCCCTTCGCACGGCCCTTCATCGGTGACCGCATCGCCCGCGAGCGCCAGCCAGCAGATGTGCTTGCGCCCGGTCCGATAACTGAATCGCTCATAAAGGATCCATTCCCCGCGCTCATTGCGGTGATAGAACGGGTCCGCCATCAGTTCGGCATTGCGGTGGGCGAGCCAACGTATCGACGCCGGCGACCACCGATGGTGGCCCGGCTCGCCATCGACCAGACCCAGCCCCCAGATCTCTTCACGGAAGGCGCGGCGCCACACCGCCGCCGAGAAGTTGCCGACACGGACGTGCAGGCGAGGGACGACAACGCTCACCTGTGCCGGCAGTGAACGCCGCGCGTGTCGATGACCCGCCGCCCGTGCGGGGAAAAGCTCGGCAATCCAGCGTGCCGGCGCCTCGGCCAGGGGTGCAACCGTCTGCCTCCAGGAATAATCCAGTACCGGGAAGCGTGCCTCCCGCAGTACGGTGCGGCGGCCCTGGTGAACCGCCACCAGGCTTAGCCTCCAGGAGCCGCGGCGCGCCTGAAACGCCTCCAGTGCCGGCTCCTTGCCATCCCACGCCAGCGTCAGGTAGTCACCGCCGCCATCGCCGCTCTCCTCGAGAAAGATCACCTGTTCGTCGGTGGCCTGCACCGCTTCGGCATCGCCGCGCCGCTGGCGCAGAATGCGGCAGCTGGGCAGCTCGGCGGCGAGTCGGCGCACACAAGCCTCCTGCCAGGGCCGTGCCGGAGCCGGCACAACCAGCAGCGGTGTCGGTGTCGGCCCGGTCAGAGGGCACCTCCCCCGACCAGGCGCCGGGTGACCTTGTTGCCGATGGCAAGCAGCGTCGCCGGCACACCGCAGCGCCGGGTTGCGTGCAGGATCGCATGCAGTCGCCGCCTGCGAAGGCCGATGAACGCCAGAAGAAAGCGTGCGAGGTTATAGTCGAACCAGAACGGCCCCAGAAACTGCCGGTGCTTGAAGACCACGGCCGCGCGGCGATAGCGTTCGTCCCACCCCAGTTCGATACCCGAGTTGGTGATGCGCCGGTGGTCCTGGTCGTTGTACTCCACCAACGGCTCGCTGATGTACAGGGCACGGCCGGCGTTCACCGCCCGGATGAGGAAGTCCCAGTCCTGGCCACAGGGCAGATGCGGGTCGAAATAGAGCTGCCGGGCGAAATCGCGCCGGACCAGCAGGTTGCTGGTGCCGCCCGAGTAGAGATATCCGCGCCGCAGTCGCCGCGCGGTGATCACATGGTCCCCGAAGCGACGATCGACGGCCCCCTGCGTGATGTAGCGCGAACCGCACAGGACCAGGTCGTAGTCGGCGCCGCGTTGCAGCTGGATCTCGAGCTTCCGGGGATGCCAGTGATCGTCATCGTCGAGAAAGGCGATCCACTCGCCACGCGCCGCGTCGATGCCGGTATTGCGGGCCGCCGATGCGCCCCGGTTGACCTCATGGCGCAGGTAGCGCACCCGCGTATCGGTCAATCCCTGCACTTTGCCCGGGGTGGCGTCGACCGATGCGTCATCGACAATGATCACCTCCAGCGGAGGACACGTTTGTTCCAGCGCACTGACCGCGGCACCGACGCAGAGATCGGCGCGGTTGCAGGTGGGAATGACTACCGATACGGATCCCGGTTGGCTGCGCATCGTTTCCCCTTCCCTAGGTCGTCGCCTGCCGCAGTCGCTCGTAATAGACCCGACCGACGGCAATCGGTCCGCAGCGGACGATGGTGCGTGTCAGGTGGCGGATCGCATCCGGTCGCTTCCTCAGGTTGTATAGCAGACGCCGCGCGGCATGATATCGATACCAGCGTTGACCGATCACGTCCCGGTGCTTTTTCAACGCCGCCAGCCGACGCTCGAGCTGTGCCGCGGTGGCCGCGTCGCCGGCATTGGTGATCCGTCCGTGCCCTCCGTCGTCGAACACGACCAACGGCTCGGGAAGATACCGGATGCGCGCCCCTTGCAACGCCAGACGCACCAGGAAGTCCCAGTCCTGGCCGCACGGCAGGGCCTCGTCAAACCACAACTGCCTGGCCAGGTCGGCCCGCACCACCAAGCTGCTGGCCCCGGCACCGAAAACGAAGCCGCGACGCAGGTCATCCAGTGTGATGGTCGGTTTGCGATAGCTGCCGTCCCGCCTCCCGCTGCTCTTCAGCCGTGCGCCGCACAGGACCGCGTCGGCCTGCTCGATCAGCGGTAGCTGAAGTCGCAGCTTGTCGGCTTCCCAGCGATCATCGTCATCGAGAAAGGCGATGTAGCGCCCCTGTGCAGCCCGCATTCCGCTGTTGCGGGCGGCAGCGCCACCGCGTGGGGTGGGGTGACGCAGGTGACGCAGTTGCGGCTTCTCAAGCCGTTGCAGCAGGTGCGGCGTTTCGTCGTTGGAGCCGTCATCGACCACGATCGCTTCCAGGCCGTCGAGCCCCTGCCGCCATACGCTCGCAATCGCCTCCGGCAGCATGCCGGCCCGGTTGTGGGTCGGAATCACCACGCTGACCAGCGGCGGCGGCGCGTTCATTGTTCCACCCCGCCCGGCACCGTTAGGCGATCGCCTGGCGCCAACGCCCTGATCCGTTCCAACAGCGCACGGTTCCAGTGGCGCGTATCGAACTTCGCCTCGACCCGTCGCCGGGCCGCCAGGGCCAACCGGCTGGCGGCATCGGGGTGTTCAATCAGCCAGCGGATCGCCTCCCCCAGTGCCGCGACGTCACGTTCCGCGACCAGTCGCCCATGCCGGCCGTCGTCGATCAGTTCCGGGATCCCGCTGTGGAATGAACTGACCACCGGCAGACCGGCGGCCATCGCCTCCATCAACACGACCGGGATGCCTTCGCAATCGCCGTCGGCGGCGGTCACGCTCGGTGCGATCAGGAGGTGCGCGCGGGCCATCGCCTGCCCGACTTGCGTCGGCGTACGGGCGCCGGCGAAGCTGACGCAGTCGCTCAGCCCGGCTATTTCCGTCTGCCGTTCCAACCCGTGCCGCAGCGGCCCGTCGCCAATGATCGTGTAATGGAACGACGGCAGCTTCTCCCGCTGGGCGGCCAGGGCGCGCAGCGCCACCGCAAAACCCTTTTTTTCGACCAGGCGTCCGACACTGAGCAGCTCCACCCGCCCTTCCTGTCGGCGCGGGTTAAAGGCGATGCGGTCGCAATCGACCCCCATGCGGTGGACGCCGATCCGTGTCGGCGGGCAACCGAGGGCGCGCAACCGCTCGGCCCAGTGCTCGCTGATGGCAAGGAACAGATCGCCATCCGCAAACAGGCGGCGATAGGTACTTTCCCCGTGTTTGATCAGGTACTTGGTGAGGTCATAACCATGAAAAAACGTGACAATCGGCCCCGCGATCCGGCCCAGGGCACGCAAACCGGATGCATATTCGCCGTTAGGGCCGAAGTGGGCGATGACGGCGTCATACGAATTCCGGGCATGCAACAAAGGCGCCGCGGCGAAGAAAAAGCGCCCCGATAGCGCCTTGCGCCCGAAGCGTACGGGATTACAGGCGGTGCAAAGCAGCCTGCGCGCCGGAGGCTCGGCACCCAACGCCTTCGCCATCGCCAACAGCCGTGCCGCTGCCCCTGGCGGCGGCAACCGCAGGTAGGTAACGGAGCGCACGAACGGCGGCGCGTGCCCATTGCCGCGTTGCTGGGCGTAGACATCGATGGTGATCCCCCGCTCCGCCAGTTCGGCCATCTGCGCGTGCACAAAGGTCTCGCTGACACTGGGAAAGGAATCGACGAAGAACGCCACCTCCATCGGTGTGCCTCCTCACAGCCCCAGGGCCGAGCGAAGCCGGCGGGGGGCCAGCATGCGTGCCGGTGGCCAGTTGCGGTAGCCGCTGCGGTGGATCACCGAGGCCAGGGCCGACAGCCGCGCCAGTCCGCCCTGCACCTCCAGCGCCCTGCGGAACACCAGGTCCGCCATGAACCGTTCCATATCCCGCAACAGCGGCTTGTCCGCGGGCGCCAGCTGCGCGCCCAACCGATCCAGCAGGAACTCCGCGTCCTCCTGCCAGAGTCGCACCTTGGTCGCCTTGGTCATTTCGCCGGGGTGACGACGAAAGCTCGCCTTGACGTCGCTCACCTCCACATGCCCGAAGCGCGCCGCCAGGTCCAACTCCACCAGCACGTCCTGCAACAGGTGGTGCCGTGAGCCGAACCCACCGATCAGGCGCAGGCTGTCCGTTGCGAACAGGGTGCTGCACAGGAACAGCCCGGTGTCGTTGCGGATCCACGCATTAGCCAGGTCGTCCAGGTCCGAACCGGTCGACGCCCGGTTCGGACGCGCGAGCAAGGTATTGCCATCGGCATCAATGATGCGCGTGCCGGTGCGGATCAGCCCGGGACGGCGCCCCTGGAGCGCGCCGATGCAGGTGGTCACAAAGTCGGGGTCGATGACGTCGTCGTCGTGCAGCAGCAGGAACCAACGGCCTTTCGCCTGCCCCAGGCAGAAGTTGAAGTTGTCGTTGGGTGACATCGCCTCTTCATGGCGATACCAGCGCAGACGCGGGTCGCGTATGGCGGCGAGCCCATCGGCGGTACCGTCTGTCGAGCCGTTGTCGGAGACCACAATTTCCAGGTTCCCGTAGGTCTGCGACAGCGCCGAATGCAGGGTAACGGGAAGATAGCGATCGCCCCGGTTGTGGGTTGGTATGCCGATGGACACCAGCGGGGTTTCGTCATCCGCCGCCCTTGCCCCGGCATGATGTGACAATCCGTCCGGCATCCCTGCACTCCGTTGTTGCATCCACAGTGGCTGTTTGTAGGGCATGTAGTCGCCCTCACACTAAGTCTAGGCAAGAACATTTCGCAGCCGCTTTTCGGTTCGGGCAGCTGCGCCATTGTTCGTAGGCGCAGCGCCCGAAGCAGGGAGATTGCCGGCAAAAAACACCCGCCACTACGGTGAACACGGCGACCGAAGTAGGGTTTATCCCACCGGTGGCGTTCCACTACTCGGCTAACTTTTTATCAATGCGGCGATACGCCCTTCTTTTCGAACAGTCGTGTGATCGAGGAGCGCGAATGACGGACAGCGCGCGCATGGCGTTCTGCTTTATGACGCTGGTCGTGACCGGCTGCGGCGGGGGCGGGGGCGGGGGCGGTGCGCCGGAGGAGGAAGCGCCGACGCCGGTGGCATGCTATGTGGCGCCGGCGGAAGGGACGTTGCGCGGTGAACTGGAAGCCTTCGGTTTCGCCGCCCACTCCGACCAACTGACCTTCGAAATTCGGCGCAAACCGGAACGCGGCGAGATTCTGCTCGATGCACCCGGCTCTTCCCACTTCAGCTACACCCGATCCCCCGGCGCCGGTTACGGCGAAGACAGCTTTGAGTTCAGCATCGAGGACGATAGCGGTGCGCGCCGGGTGGCACGCGCGCGGATCGTCCCGACTGCGCGCATCATGCCGCTCGGGGACTCGATCACTTCCGGGATCATGGATGTCGGCTTCCCGGAGCCGTCGCATCGCACGGGCTACCGCCTGCCGCTATTCAACGCGCTCACCGACGGGGGCTATCCCTTGGACATGGTCGGCAGCCTGGTTCACGGTGACGCCCTGCCGTTCGATGCCGACCACGAAGGCCACGGCGGCTGGCGCGACGACGAGATCGCGTGGGGCCAAACCGCCGATGCCGGCGACGACGGTGCCTATGCCTGGCTGAACCTCAATCCGGCGGATTTTGTCCTGCTGCACATCGGCACCAACGGCCTGGATGGCAACGCCGATGACGTGCAGTCGGTGCTGGACGAAATCGAACGGTGGGAGTCCGATACCGGGAACCATGTAACCGTGCTGCTTGCACGCATTATCGACACCTACCCGCGGGACGCGGAAGGCCTGGTGGAGCAGTTCAACGACAACCTTGAGTCCGTTGCCAGAACACGCATCGCCGATCCGACATTTCAGGATGACATCGTCCTCGTCGACCAGCAGCGAGCCCTCTGGAACGAGCAAGGGGAACCGGACGGCTCCCTCTACTACAGCGCACAGCATCCCAACGAAGCCGGCTACCAGGTGATGGCTGATACCTGGTCGCGGGCGCTGGAGCGGCTGTTGTTGAAGTGCCCTTGACGCAGGGCATCACTGCCGCTTCCCAACCACCCGCGCCGGAACGCCGTGGGCGATGGCGCCATCAGGGATGTCGCGGGTCACCACCGACCCGGCGCCGATCACGGCGCCCTTGCCGACGCTCACGCCGCCCAGCACTACGGTGCCGTAACCGAGCCACGCTCCCTCGCCGATGAAGATCGGGCCCTTGCTGGAGAGCGGCTGGCGTTTGATCGGCTGATCGGCGCGGGTGCCGTGGTCGTACGGATAGAGTGCACAGCCGGGGGCCAGCATTGCATCGCGACCGATGCGGATCTCCGACACGTAGGCATTGATCTGGCAGCGGGGATGGATGCTGACTCCGGGCTCGAGCTGAAGCCGTCCGCCGGCGCCGGTCTCCAGAATGGCATCACGGTAGATGCACACCCCGTCCCCGAGCAGGATTGGTCCACCGTTCTTTCTCTGGAAAAGCACCGCCCGCTCGTCGATGAACACGTGCCGCCCAATCGCCAGTTCCCGGTGGTGCAGGGTCGCACTGGCGGCGATATATCCGGCCGGGTGCATGCGCGCCAGGGAGACGCGCTCTTTATGGGGAGGCGCGCTCAAGGCGGCGATGCGCATCGCCAGCCTTCCCGCCGGACCGTGGCCCGCAAACAGCATCCAGCCCCGGCTCCACCACTGGCCGATCATCGCGTCTCGCGCAGCTCGTCGAGAGGGTCGTGGCAGCGGAGGATTGACTGCTTCAGGTGATCGGCCAGACGCAGCGTCAGCGCCACCGTGGTCAGTGCCGGGTTGGCACAGCCGCTGGTCGGAAACAGTGACGGGCCGGCCACATACAGGTTGTCCACGCCGTGGACCCTACCATGCGCGTCACACACCCCCTGGCGGGGGTCGTCGTGCATGCGGGTGGTGCCCATGTGGTGCCAGCCGCCGTGCAGGTCCGGGGGCGGCGTATCCCCCTCCAGTTCAATCGTGAGCCGACCGATCCCCGCCCCATGCAGGGCGGTATCGATGACCCGCTGCGCCCGTACCATGGAGTCGATATCCTGGCTCGACAAACGCCAGTCGAGGCGCACCTGTCGCTGACCGAAACGATCCACCTGATCGCCCAGGGTCACCCGGCTGTCCGGGTTGGGGATCTGCTCAGCCATGTGATTGAGGCGAAACACCTCATACGGCTTCAGGCGCATCAGGCGGTTCATCAGCCGCGTTCCCCGACGGTAGGCGGCGGAGGTCAGGTTGTTGACCACCGGGAACAGCGTGCTCATGTGACGATTGAAGCCGTCGACGTCACGGTGCCGCAGTGCGCCGAGTGCGGCTCGGAACGCCTGCGCACCGTGGGTGATCGCCTCCCGCCGCGCCCCGGCGGCGATATACCCCGGCTTGATCACCGCCGCGTAGTTCAGCAGCCGTTCCCGCCGCAATACCCGGTCGGGCAGCGTTAACTGACCGATCACGGGAATGTCGTCGACGTCGTGGACGGCATACAGTCCGCTGCGCTCGAACAGACCTCTGTCGTAGGGCCGAATGTGGCCGGACCACAGGTGCGGGTGCTCCATGAAAAAGCGGCCGACCCGGTCGTGCTGGTTACCGAGACCGGCCGGCTGGTGCCGGTTCGAAAGCAGCAAAAGCCGCGGGGTCTCAATCCCGTTCAGGGCCAGCACGACGATCTCCGCCTCGACGCTGAAACGCTTGCCGTCGGGACCGGCGACCTCGATGCGCCGGACCTGCTGTCCGCCGGGGTCGGTCTCCAGTTCGAGGGCGTTGGCATGCAGATAGACCGTCACGTCGGGCCGGCTTTCCAGTTCGTCGTGGTAATCACGACAGAACAGCTGGCGGTCGACGCACTGGTAGACCACGGTCTCCACTGCGGCCGGATCCAGCGGCAGCGGCGCATGCCCGCGCCCGCCCCAGCCGTCGGCGGCATAGTCGTAGGGTCCGACGCGGAAGATGCGCTGTGCGCGCCGGTAGAACGGCACCAGGGTTTCGTAGTCGAACGGCCACCCGCTGTCAGGAACCCAATCCCGCTTTTCGAAATCGATGGGGCTCATCGGGCGCAGCCGGGCGCCAAAGCGCTCCCCACCGAGGTCGAGCATCCAGCGGACGCTGGAGCCGCCGAGTTGCCGACCGCGGGCGGTGTCCAGCGGGTAGTAGGGATGGCCGACGCACTCGCCTGCGAACAGCGCCTGGCTCTCCGCCTCCGGGCCGCGCCCGCCCCCCTCCAGCACGCAAACGTCCTGTTCCAGGGCCGCCAGTTCGCGTGCCAGCGTAATCCCGACCACGCCGCCGCCGACGATACAGACACGGCGGCGAATCAGGTGACCGGCGGGCAGTTCGGCGGCATCGATGATCATGGTGGTTGCCCCGGTTTCGGTTCGCGTCAGGTGGAGGACGGCAGTGTGGCGCGGCGCGCCCGGCCCAGCCGCCCGCCCAGCCAGGTCCTGTCCAACTGTTTCAGGCACTGCCGCAACCCTGTGATGGGTCGGAATCGGCGTCGGTAGGCGCGCAGTTTCGCGCGCAGCTCGCGGCCCAAGTCGTCCCGGCCGACCGCGCCAAGCGGCGCGATCAACTCTTCGTAGCAGAATGCCGTATACGAACTGCCGATGCGGACGCCCTCACGGACCAGCGTCGGTGTCAGCGCCGGCTCGGCAAACACGCCCTCCGCTCGCTGCAGCTTGCCGATGGCAAGCAAGGCCAGCTTGGTACGCAGGCACTTTTCGCAGCGCCCGCAGTTGACGCCGTGCTCGCTGTAGCGACGGAACTGATTGCAGACCCGCAGCGCGCACAACGCATCGTCCCAGTCCGCCAGCAGCCGGGTCTTGTCGAGACGACTGAGATCGAGCCCCTCCGATGACACCCGCAGGTCACGGCTGCCATAGTTCGGCTCGATCAGGGGGTGGGAGCCGTGCGGACGCAGCACCGGCAGGTGCGGCCCGCCGGAGATGGCGACGCTGCCGACGCGCCCAGCGAGGGCGTGGGCGGCAGAGGCGAGTGCCGCCCCCATGAACTTGTCGGTCCAGAAGCGGAAGCCGTCCGCGGCATCGGCAGTGCGGTAATTCAGATAGACGTTGGTGTAGACCGGCAGGAACCGCAGGCCGAACTGCGCCGCCAACGGCTCCAGGCGCCGCCGGACGCGGGCGTAGGCCGCCTCCCCCTCCATCTCCAGACCGAACACCGCAATCCCGTCCGTGAAATAGCCCGGATGGGTCGGGGTGTAGTGCAGGCGGTTGCGGCGCAAGGTGGCAAGAGAGTCGATGCCGCCGGAGAGGAACAGCGCGGCGTTGCTGCGCGGGGCGACGTCTTCCGCCCGCACAGGCACCTCCAGCTGCGGTGCGGCGGTGCCGTACCAGTGCTGATACACGCGCAGGGCGGTCTCTACCCCTTGGCGCAAGGCGGGACATACCGGCCCCTCCAGCCGCACCCGGCGTTCGCCGAAGTGCTGGGCCGGTACCGCGCACCCCACCAGAAACGCGTGGGGATTGGGCTCCAGCGAATCGCCCAACGCCTCGTCGGTGGCAAACCAGACCGTCTCCGGGGGCCGGTCGCAATCCTCCCAGACGATGTCGGCCAGGATCCGCTTGCGGCCGTTCCCTGTCTCGCTTCGGATCGCCTCGATGCGCATCAGCCCTCTCCGTCGCCGGCTCCGGTTACGGCGCTGCGCGCGCGGTGATCACCGGCCGGTGCTCCGTATCCCATGACAACTTCGGCCGCATCACACCCCCCAGCGGGCCGGCCCAGTCACCCCGCGCGCTGTCGGGGGCGACCGTGTCGATGACCTGGAACGCCACCACGCTGCGCTCGACGAACTGACGCACGTTGGGGTTCAGCGTGATCGCCGAACAGTTGACGTAGTGGCGACCGGGCGCCAGCAGATTGCCCGGCAACGTGACCGTGCTGCGGTAGATCCCGCTGTGCCGCTCGCGCCCGCGCCAGCGGGCGTCATCCTCCAGCGTGCCGAACAGATTCACGCCCTCTTCGTTGTAGACGAACAGGTGCGGCAACAACTCGCAGCCCGCGCGCGTGACCTCATAGAGCAGTTCCAGGCGGATGGGTTCACGGATGTCGAAGGCATCGCAGATGGTGCCGTGCCGATCCGTCACCCGAACGCCCAGCAAGCGGGCGGAATCGCCGCCCGGCGCCTTCTCCTCGCTCCATTCGCGGGCGGGCGGCACGATGGTGCGGATTTGACTGTAGCCTTCCACCACCGACTGTATCGGACCGTCCTCCACCAGTCGGCCGCCATTGATCAGGATGCCGCGCGAACAGAGGCTCAGGATTGCCGGCATGTTGTGGGAGACGAAGAGGACGGTGCGCCCCTGGCGGCCGACGTCCTGCATCTTGTTGATGCACTTCTTCTGAAATTCGGCGTCGCCGACCGCCAGCACCTCGTCGATGATCAGGATCTCCGGTTCGAGGTGTGCCGCCACGGAGAACGCGAGCCGTACGCGCATGCCGCTGGAATAGCGCTTGATCGGCGTATCCAGAAAGCGCTCGACCCCGGAGAAGGCGACGATCTCGTCGAACTTCCGGTCCACTTCACGCTTGCGCATTCCCAGGATGGTGCCGTTCAGGTAGATGTTTTCGCGGCCGGTCAGCTCCTGGTGGAAGCCGGTGCCCACCTCGAGCAGGCTGGAGATGCGCCCGTGCAGCTCGACCCGGCCCCGCGTCGGCGGCGTGATGCGCGACAGGATCTTGAGCAGCGTCGACTTGCCGGCGCCGTTGTGTCCGAGAATGCCGACCACGTCCCCTTCCGCTACCTCGAACGAGATGCCGGACAGTGCCCGGATCACATCGCTCGACTCCCCGGCTTCGTCGTGTTCATCGAAGCGGTAGAGCGCCCGATATTTGCGGTAGTTGGCCAGCGGACTCTTGACCGCCTGCCACGCCGCGGTGGCGAAACTGTCCTGTGCCCGGATTCCGGTACCGATCCGGTAGAACTTCGTCAGTTCCTGGACGCGTATTGCCGTGTTGCCCATCGATGCTCCTTCAGATGACGTCCGCAAACACCCGTTCCATGCGCCGGAAGTAGAACAGGCCGCTGACAAACAGCAGGACTCCGCTCATCACACCGGGGGCGATGTAGGCCCACTGCAGCGGTTGCTCGAGCAGACAGGCCCGAAAGCCCTCCACCACCGCGACCAGCGGGTTCAGGGAATAGAGCAGTCGCCATTCGTGGGGGATGGCGCTGGCGGCATAGAGGATCGGGGCCGTGTAGATCAGCATGCGCAGAATGAACGGCATGGCGAACTTGACGTCGCGAAAGCGGATCGCCAGGGCCGAGAGCCAGAGACCGATGCCGGCCGGAATGATCATCATCAGCAGGATGAACAGCGGCAACAACAGCAGGTTCCAGCCGGGTACCACCTCGTACCAGACCATCACCGCGAACAGCACCACCAGGGAGATGACGAAGTCGACCAGCTTCGCCAGGATCGGGGTCAACGGGAAGATCACGCGCGGGAAATAGATCTTGCCCAACATGTTCTGGTTTACCACCAGGCTCTGCGACGAGGTGTTCATCGCCTCCGACATGTAGGTCCATGGAATGATGGCGACGGTCGAGAACAGGACATAGGGGATGCCGTCGGTGTCGAGCTTGGCCACCTTGCCGAAGATCACGGTGAACAGGACGATCTGCAGCACCGGATTGAGAATGGCCCAGGAGAAGCCGAGCACCGTCTGTGCATACAGCACCTTGATGTCGCGCAGGACCAGGAAATAGAACAGATCGCGATAGCGGCGCAGTTCCGCCAGGTCGACGAACTGCCAGCCGTGCGGCGGCTCGATAACGGTGGTTGGCGGTGTTTGCGCGGGCATCGTTCGACCTCCGTCAGGCCACTGCCACCGTGCCGACCGGCAACCCGAAATGCGCAGCCTGCTCGGCGCGCAGCCGGTCGCACAATCGGCCGGCCGGCCGCTCCACATCGGCGTAGGTGAGCACCGCATCCTTCGTGATCGGGCGCGTCACCCGGCAACCTTCGGCAACGCCGATCGGCAGCAGACCTTCACGGGCGGTGATATCGGCGTTTTCGCACTGGCCGTAGGTCATGTAGTGGCCCATGCCGTCGAGCACCTCGCCCGGCTGCAGGTCGCGCTTGGCGGTCGCCACCACTTCCACCTGTGGCCCGGCCAGCGGTGCGATGGTGGCATCGTGGAACAGCACCGCCCGCGCCGCGCTGTTGGCCACCTCGAAGTGACACAGGTGATAGGGGCGGTAGAAACAGTAGAACGGCCCCTCACCCAGCTTGTACAGGTTGAGGTAATGGCGTTGGGTCGGATGGTCGTGGGTGCCGATGATGAACACCCCCGGCCCCGGTTCTGCGCCGACCACGTAGTCGACGATGCCGGGCCCCACGAGCATCGCCTCGGCGGGGTACCAGCCGGCCGCCTCGGTGATGAAGGTGCCGCGTTCCACCTCGGGGCCGAACATGCCGCGGCGAGCCACCCGCATGCCGGTCGCATTGGCGACGATCGCCTGTTCGAACGAGATCTTGGTGCCGTCGGCAAACGAGGTGACCATGTGCGGCTTCTGCCCCCAGCGGCGGGCAAAGTCGGCCTGGGTGGTGGGATTGCGATAGGGGTCCTGCAGCCCCTTGATGTTGCCGCACAACACCGGCCGCACCCCGAGCCCGACCACCTCGCGGTAGAGGTTCATGGTCACCCCCGGCTGATCGCCGTCGGCGTTGGTCACCACCACCCCGGCCCCATCGGCGTAGTGCTTGAGGATCGGTCCGACGGTGCCGTCCAGCTCGGCGTTCATCATCACCACGTGCTTGCCATGCTGAATGGCATCGAGCACCACCCCGGCCCCGTACTCGACGGTACCGGTCACCTCGATCACCGCGTCCACCGGATCGGCCCGGCACACCACGGCCGGGTCATCGGCGATCACCCGGCCGCCGCCGGCGATGATCGCCGCTGCCGCTGCCGGGCTCTCCGCCACTTCCACCTGTTCTTCTTGCCCCGCCTCAGCGAAGGCGCGACGCGCCCCATCGAGACTCCGATTGGCGATCGCCACCAACTCGATGCCGCGCAAGGCGGTGGCCATCTGCAGGGCGATCCCGCGGCCCATGAAACCGGCCCCGACCATGGCTACCCGAACCGGCTTGCCCTGTTCGTGACGCTCCTGCAGTTTACGGTCGACGATGATCATGCGCGTGCCCCTGCATCGCTGTGGTGGTTCCGCTCGAGCCACGGCCAGGCGGAATCTTTGTCCGAGATCTGCGCCACCGGCAAAGGCCAGTCGATGCCGATCGCCGGGTCGTCCCAGCGCAGACCGCCCTCCGCCTGCGGTGCGTAGAAGGCCGAGACCTGATAGAACACCTCGGTGTCATCGCACAAGGTCTGCAGGCCGTGGGCAAAGCCTTCGGGGACGTACATGGCGCGCCGATTGTCGGCGCTGAGTTCGGCACCCGCCCACTGCCGGTAGGTGGGTGAGTCGGGGCGCAGGTCGACCACCACGTCGAACAGCGCACCGCGAGTGCAGCGAACCAGCTTCACCTCGGCGTGGGGCTCACGCTGGAAATGCAGACCCCGCAGCGTGCCGGCCGTGGCGTTGAAGGAGAGATTGGCCTGCACCATGCGGTTGACCAGCCCCTGCTGCTCGAACTCCCGGGCGCACCAGCCACGGGCGAAGAACCCCCGCTCGTCCCCGCGCGGTTCGATGTCGATCAGATAGGCGCCGTTCAGCAGTTCGGTGAAGCGCATGGTTCACTCCCTGTCATTGGCAACGACCGCCTGTGGAGCGGCGGCGCGGGTCTCCCGTGTGGCGTCGACGGACGACACGCTCCTTCGGGCCGGGGATGCCTGGGTTCCACCGAGGTTCGCTTCGCTCCGTTCAGGGGTCCCAGGCTCGCCGCCACCAGCAACCTGGCATCCAGCAGGCCGTAGCCACCTGTGGGAGCGGCGTCCCCGCCGCGATGCCGGCGCGCCAGCGCCGGTGCCCGGAGGCGCAGGTCTCCGCTTGCGGCATCGACGGTCGAAACGCCCCATCGGGCCGGGGATTTTTTGCCCCGAATGGGGTGCGGCCCTCCCACAGGTTCGTGCCTTGGTTCCACCAAAGGGGACTCGCGCGTCATACTCAAGCCGTTGTCGCCTGCCGGGTCGGGGCCGGTATACCGCTGCGGCGCCAGTAGAGTTCCGGCGACAGCCGACCGCTTTCCCGCAACCGGCCCAGCATCTTCAGCCGGATCAGGTTCGAGTCGCGGAAGTCGCTATCGGCGAAGCCCATGCGCTGCAACCCGTCGATCAGTTCGGCGATGCTCTGGCTCAGGCTCACCTGCGGCAGGTGGTTCGGTGCCAGCTCGCCATAGCGGCTGAAGTCCACCCGGTAGGAGCGCTTGTCCGGGGCCGCGTCCGCGTTGACATCGATGGCGGTGCCGGGCAGCGCCGCGGCCACCGCTTCGGCGAGATCACGCACCTGGTAATTCCATTCGGTCCTGCCGGTGTTGATGGCCAGGAACGGCCCACCGGCAGATGGGTCGCGTTCGAGCGCCCACTGCATGGCGCGGGTCATGTCCTTGACATCGATCAGCGGCCGCCACGGGGTTCCGTCACTCAGAATTGAGATACGGCCGGTGGCCACCGCCGAGGCGACAAAATCGTTGAGCACCAGGTCGAGCCGTAGCCGGTCGCTCATGCCGCACGCAGTCGGAAAACGCAAACAGGTGACCACAAAGGAGTCGTCGGCCAGCGGCGCGATCGCCTGTTCGGTACCGATTTTGGAGCGGGCGTACGCCGTGAGCGGATTCAGCGGCGAGTCCTCGTCGCGTGCGGCCCCTTCGGCATAGCCGTAAACGCTGCACGACGAGGCGAAGACGAAACGCCCGACACCGGCGGCCTTGGCCATTTCCGCCACCCGTACGCTGGCACGCAGGTTGACCGCCTCGGTGACCGCCTCGTAGGCCTTTCCCATGGGGTCGTTGGAGATCGCCGCCAGGTGGATCACCGCATCGACTTCATCGAACAGCCGTGACGGCAACTGGCGAACATCCATGAAGTGCTGCACATCCATGCGCGACTCGGGGAGGCAATCCGCTCCGGTCAAACAGTGGCCGAAGAAGCCGGCATCCACCCCAATCAGTTCGGCATCGCCGTCGGCGTCCCGCAGTTGGCGGGAGAGGACCGGGCCGATGTAACCCATGTTGCCGGTGATCAGAATCTTCATGGCTTCGCTCCTTCGATGCCGTAACGGCCGGTTTCCGGTTGCGGCGCCACACCGACGCAGCCGGCCAACCAGTGGGAAAACGGAATCGCGCAGGTAAACCCGGGAGAGACCGCGTTGAGGACGTGCAGGGATTTCTCGTCACCTTCCACCACGAAATCCATTTCCAGGCGTCGGTGAGTCATATCGACCAGCTGTGCGCGGATGCCCGGCACGCCCCACCGACGATACTGCTCGATGGAAACGCCGTCGGCCAAGCGGGCGGCCTGTCGTACCAGATAGCGTCTCGAATACTTGCGCAGCTCTTCGAACGCGAGCCGCTGAAATTCAAAGCCGGAGCTTACGAGAAGGCTAGTTGCCCGCCATCCGAGGTCAAGCAGCTCGCCCAGCCGAAAGTTTTCGAGGCCACGGTAGTGTTCGCGCCAGAACACCGGAATGGCGGTCGGTCCGATCTTCACGTGGCCACCCACCTGAATCGTGAAGTGTACGCCGAGGAACGGATAGTTCAGATCGGGCACCGGATAGATGTGCGTGCGCAGCCAACCGGGCGGCACATCCGACTTCAGGTAGATGCCCTTGAACGGCAGAATGCGGTAGTGGCGCGCAAAGCCGAAGTCGCGGGCGATGCGATCGGCGTGCAGTCCGGCGGCGTTGACGGTCACACCGGCGGTCCAGGTCGCGTCGCGACTGACGATGCGTCCGTCCGTGTGCCGGCGCCGATAGCCGTCACCGGTACGCACATCCACGCCGGCGCTGCGGGCATCGTCGTACAGGCTGGCGACCACGGTGCCCGGGTCGACCGAGGCGGTGGTCGGTGAAAACAGCGCCCGTTCGCAGGTCTTTGCCCGCGGCTCGATCGCCCGGACCTCATCGGCCGAGACCATCTGCAACGGCACCCCGTTGGCCTCGCCGCGCTGTCGCAACAGTTCGAGGGCGGCGTGCTCTTGCGGTGATCGGGTTACCACCAACTTGCCGCAGCGGTTGATCGGCAGGTTGCGTTCCAGGCAGTAGTCGGTGAGTGCACGGTTGCCGTCACGTGCAAAACGGGCCTTCAGGCTGTCGCCGGTGTAATAGAAGCCGGCGTGCAGGACGCCGCTGTTGCGCCCGCTGGCGTGGGCACCAACGCGGGGTTCCTTTTCCAGGAGGGTTACCGCCTGGTCGGGATAGCGGCGCTTCAGTGCCAGCGCGGCGCTCAGCCCGACGATGCCGCCGCCGATCACCAGAAAGTCGGTCGTGCGCACCTCACCACACCTTCCAGGGCGCCCGCCCTTCGTCCCACAACTGTTCCAGGTGGTGCTTGTCGCGCAGGGTATCCATGGGATGCCAGAACCCGTAGTGCTTGTAGGCGACCAACTGACCCGCGTCGGCCAGTCTCTCCAGTGGCTCCTGCTCCCACACCGTCGCATCCCCGTCGATGGCGTCGATGACCCGCGGTTCCAGCACGAAAAACCCGCCGTTGACCCAGGCGCCGTCGCCGTCCGGCTTTTCCCGGAAGCTGTTGACGCGAGTCTGATCGGCGCTCAAGGTGAAGGCGCCGAACCGTCCCGGCGGCCTTACTGCGGTCATTGTGGCGCGCGCATCCTGCTCGCGGTGTACCCGGACGACGTCGCCGATGTCCACGTCGGAGACGCCGTCGCCATAGGTAAAGCAGAAGATCTCTTCGTCCAGATAGTCACGCACCCGCTTGAGGCGGCCGCCGGTCATGGTCTCCTGGCCGGTATCGACCAGCGTGACGGTCCACTCCTCGGCGCCGTTCTGGTGGACCTGCATCTCATGGCGGCGCATGTCGAAGGTGACGTCCGAGCGATAGAGGGAGTAGTTGGCGAAGTACTCCTTGATGAGATGGCCCTTGTAGCCGCAGCACACGATGAAGTCGTTGATGCCGTGAGCGGAGTAGATCTTCATGATGTGCCAGAGGATGGGATAGCCGCCGATCTCGACCATCGGCTTGGGCCGCACCGCCGTCTCCTCGGAGAGCCGGGTACCCAGGCCACCTGCCAGAATCACTGCCTTCATGATGCGACTCCTTTCGCTCGGGTCATGACAGCCGAAGCTGGCTCCCGTCGTGTCCCTGACGCCGGATTGGACTCAAGCCCTGCTCCTTGTCGCGAATGACCTCGCCGATCAACGACCCGTCGATCGCCGCGCGCTGCTCGGCATAGCCGTAGACCAGCGCCATATCGCACAGCAGATTGATCAGCCTGGGCACGCCACCGGTCTTCTGCCATATGGGTTCCACGGTGTCCGGCAGAAACAGCTCCGGGTCGCCACCGGCGACGCGGAGGCGGTGCCGAATGTAGTGCTCCGTCTCTTCGGCATCCAGCGGCAAGAGGTGATAGTCAACGCCGATGCGCTGCGCAAACTGCTCCAGCTCGGGATCGCGCAGCAGGCTCCAGAGCTGGGGCTGGCCGACCAGGACCAGCTGCACCAGCTGGTGCTTGTCGGCGTTGACGTTGGAGAGCATGCGCAGCTGTTCTAGGGAACGGGGCCCAAGGTGCTGGGCCTCGTCAATGATCAGCACGACAGGGTGTTGGCGGGCGTACTCTTCGACCAGAAAATCGGTAAAGGCGTGGTAGAGTTCCACCTTGTCGAGGCCGCGATATTCGCGCTCGAAGGCAAGCAGGATCCAGCGCAGCAGTTCTTCGAAGCTCTCACACTGAGTGTTGCTGACGAGGCCAACCCGGGTATCGCTGTCGATGCGCTGCAGCAGCGTTCGCACCAGCGTTGTCTTGCCCGAGCCGATCTCGCCGGTGATGACCGAGAAGCCGACCTGATTGGCCAGCCCGTACTCCAGCATCACCAGTGCCCGGCGATGTTTCCGGCTCAAAAACAGGAAGGCCGGGTCGGGCGATATGGTAAACGGCTTCTCGCGAAAGCCGTAGAACGCTTCGTACATCGACAGCCTCCTGCCATTACGGGTCGTTGGGGCGTCGTGTAACTCATCGGGCGCGGAGCGGTCGTCATAAATCGTTGCCGCGGCCGACCTCCTTCCCGGGCGGGTCTAACCCGCCCAACCACCTCGGCAACTCGACCGCGGGGTCGAATGCCGCTCAGTAGTAGTCCCCATAGGCGCGCGTCACCTCTTCGGTCTTGTTGAGGACCGTGCCGATGATTTCGACACCTTCGAGCAGGTCGATGGCGCGTGCCAGGTCGCCGTTGTGGGTCTTGCCCTCTTCGATGACCAGCAGCAGGGCGTCCAGCTTCGGCGCAAAGGCGACCACGTCGTCGCCGATCAGCACCGGCGGCAGATCGAACAGGACGATGCGATCGGGATAGCGGCTGCGGCAGTCCGTGACGAGCTGTTCCATGCGCCCCGAGCCGAGCGGCTCCGACGACACCCGGCGCGCCGGGTTGCCCGGCAGCAGCACCAGCTGTTCGATGCCCGGATTGACCAGCAGCGGTTCGATCGGCGCGTTGTCCATCACGTGGTCCACCAGGCCCCTCTTCGGCCGCAGACCGAACACGCGGTGCACACTGGGCCGTCGCAGGTCGGCGTCCACCAGCAGCGCCGTGTAGCGGTTGCCCATGGCGATGCTGATCGCGAGATTGACAGCGGTCAGCGTCTTGCCTTCGCGCGGCCCGGCGCTGGTGATGCCCAGCGTGCGCCAGCCATTTTGGCGCATCCGGTGCAGCGTGCGGGTCCGCAGCAGACGATAGGCATCGGTGACCCTTTCGTCCTGCACCCCGTTGATCGCCCGCCCCCGCCGCAATACCCGCTCCGAGCAGGGTGCGCTGCGCGTTCCGGTGTATTCGATCCGGGAGACGTCGGACGATGCCGGTGTACCGCCGTTCGGCGGTGGCGACTCGCGGCGCGCCATTTCCAGTGCCTTCGAGATCCGGTCCATGCGCTACTCTCCCGCGTTTTGCCCTTGCGTCACCGCGGCCACCGGCGCCACCGATTCGGCGTAAAACCGGTATCCCACGGCGGCCGCCCCCAAGAGGACCGCCAACAACAGCACGATGAGCGTCCGGCTCAAGCGGCGGTGAACGACATCGGCGCCATTTTCCACGTAGGGAATGGTAGCGAGCGGCGGCGCCCCGAACACACTGTTGACCCCGCGAATGCCACGTACCGTGCGGTCGAAATATTCGGCGATGGAGCCGGCCCCCACACCGCCACCGAACGCCAGCACCGCCCCGAGCAACAGGATTGCCTTTCGATTCGGACTCTCCGGCGCACTGGGGAGCCCCGGCGGCGAGATCAGCAGGAACCGCTGCGCCTTCTGCTCCTCTTCCAGGCGCTCGGCGGCCTGCGCCTTCAGCTGCTTGTCCTTCACCTCGCGGTACTTGTTCAGCGCGTTTTCGTAGTCGCGACTGAGGCGCAGATAGTCCCGCTCCACCGCCGGCGTGGTGAACAGACGGCTTTCCAGTTCCTGCCGGCGCTCGCGCAGCTGACTGCGACGGCTGCGCTCGGCTTCGATTTCGGTCATCACCGTATTCAGATCGGTCTGCAAGCGGATGAAGGCGGCGCTGGTCGGTGGCATGGCCGTCTCGGGTCGCCCCTCTGCGCGCCGGCCTTCCATCAGCTCCTGTTCCAGGCTTTCGATGGCACGCTCCAGGCGGGCGATGTCCGGGTGACTGGAGGAGTAACGTTCACGCAGGGTGGCCAGTTCCGTGCGCTTGTTCGCCAGTTCGGCGTAGAGCGAGGCCGAACCGTCGAGTCCGCCGGTCTCGGCTTCCAGCACGGCGATCTTCTTGCGCAGGCGCTCCAGGTCGGGGTGACCCGGCGCATAGGTAGCCGATGCCGCGAGATACTGGGCGCGCAGGGCCGCAAGCTGCTCAATGGGACCGGCCACGGGCTGGCCATCCTCCCCCATCAAGTTGGCGTGCCGCGAAGTGGTCGCCAGCTGCGACTGCAGGTCCATTTTCCGTTCCGCGAGGGTACGCAGACGCTCTTCCGAGCGCTCCAGCTTTTCGTCGGCCTGCTCCAGCAGGCGCATGTTGAGGTCGGCATGCTCGGGCAGCTGGGAGACGTTCTCCTGCTTGAACTTCGCCAGTTCCTTTTCCAATCCCGCCAGCTCGCGACTGAGCAGTTGGGCCTGGCCTGCCAGGAATCCGGAGACCTCGCGGGCCTGGGCCAGGCGGGCCCGCCGCTCCTCATCCAGGTAGAGGCGGGTGACGGCCTCGGCGCCGCGCTGGGCCTGCTCGGGGGTGGGGGCATCGAAGGAGACGGTGAACGAGACGGTGGCCACCGCACGGTTGCCGCTTTCCGGGCTGATCGCCTGCACATCCTGGGTTTCGACCACGGTCCCTTCCCGCAGCGCCTTCAGCAGTTCGCCCCGATCGATCTCCGGGTCGGCAGGGTCGTACATGCCGATCTCCGTGGCGATCTCGAACAGCTTCTCCTTGGTGAGCACGCGCTGCGTGATGGCCTGGAGTCTTTCCTGCACATAGCCGGTGACGGTGGTAGCGACCAGCTCCGGAGGGACTTCCTGGCGCTCGATGAGGATGGTGGCGCTGGAGCGATAGACCGGCGGCAGCACCAGGGCCAGCAGCAGTGCCGCCAACAGCACCACACCGAAGCCGGCGAACACCTGCGACCGGCGCCGGCGCAGTGCGGAGAAGAAATCGCGCAATTCCATTGCGCCCGATGCAGGCTTACCGTTCACAACCTCTCCTTCCCTGGACGGCACCTCGGCACGGTGCGGTTGTGTTCAGATATCAAAGCTCCTGCGGAAACGAATAGCGCACTCCAAGCCTCACCGCATGATTTTCGGCACTATCGGTATCGATGTCGCGCTTTTGCCGCTCGTACTGGTAGGAACCCTCCAGAATCCACCAGCGCGTCATGTTCCAGCTCAGCACCGGCTGCACCGAAATATAACGCCGATTGGCGGACTGATTGGCCGCGCGCAGCGATGTGTTCTCGAAAACACGCGCACGGAGCGAAAAGTTCGAGCGCGGCGACAGTTCGTGGACCATCCTCAACGCCAGCTCGTCCGAACGCACCAGGTCACCGGTGCCGCTCGGGTAGATGGAACGGCCAACGCGCCCGCTAAAGCGCGTGAGCCCAATGTCACGCTCACCGCTCAATCGCACGAGATAACCGTCATCTTCATCATCGGCGCCGTTGTCCCATTCGGCCTGATAGTAGCCGACCTGGATACCGCCTTCGGTCAGTTCGTCGAATTCGTGATTCCAGCCGACCAACGCCTGGTATTCGTCATACTCCCGATCGGTGGCGTCCGCCGTATAGCGGGAGGCGACCAGCGTTGTTGTCAGTCGATCCAGTTCCGTGGTCCTGTAGCTCCAGCTTCCGGCCAATTCGTGGTCGTCGTATTCGGTCAGCGATGGCAGGTCCCGCTCATAGCGCACACCGCGGAAGCGGTACCGCAAACCGACCTCAGAGAGCTCGGAGGTTCGGTAGCTCCAACTCGGCTGCAGATCGAGGCGGTCGCGCCGGATGTCCACGGGAACCAGCGCGGCATCGACGTCTTCGTCGGGATCGAGGCTGATGTCGCCGGGATCAACGATTTCCTCGACGGTGCGTAGCAGCGTGTCGCGCTCAAGGGCGGCCCAGACGCCATGTCGGCTCCGTTCGCCACGCCAAACGGCATCCATCCGGTAACGCTGATGGAGTTCGTCCTCAAACTCTTCCTCCTGGTAGTCGACGCCGTCGAGGCGGACCTCCGCGCTGATCTCGGAAATTTCCGTTATCCGCGACATCTGCAGCGCGCCGGTGAGGACAGCCGCGGTGCTCGATTGCTCGTTGCTGCTCACCAGGCGGGTATTGCTGTCGTACTCACCCTGCAGCTTGACGAACGGCTCGATCTGCCACGCCTCGGCCATCACCTCGCCGGACGCCAACACCGCCAAGGCAACGGCCGTCAGCGTCCCGACACCAGCTTTCGCGTCTCGACTTCCACACATCGTCCCGTCTCTTTGTTGTTGTTCGAACCAGGTACCGCACTCATCCCGTCAAGGCACAACCACGACGTCGCCGCTCTGCAGCAAGATGTTCTGGCGCAGATTTTCGCCCCGCTTCACTTCGTTGTACTCGAACGGATATACCCGTTCGCCGGCGCTGTCGCGTCGGATCACCTTGATCTTGCTTTCCGAGGCGTAGGGCGTCAGACCGCCCGCCAGGGTCAACGCCTGCATGACGTCCAGATACCGGCCCACCACGAATTGGCCTGGATTATTGACCTTGCCGAGCACGTAGACCCGGTAACCGGAGATCTCCGCGACCGCCACCGTCACCACCGCCGCCGGGATGTAACGGCGCAGCTTGCTGGCGATCTCATCCTGAACCTGGCTTGGTGTCTTCCCCGCGACCTGAAGATCGCCCGCCAAGGGGAAGGTGATGCCGCCATCGGGCCTTACGGTGACCTGACGCTGCAGGTCAGGCTCCTTCCAGACCGAAATGTCGAGGATGTCTTCCGGCCCAATTCGGTAGTTCGGCTCAGCGGCGAGCCCGTCGTTCCCGGCGAACAGCACCAGGATCAGCAGGGACATCCCCAGAAGACGCTCCGCGATCCGAACCGAGTACCCCTGAAGCGGGCCGAAGCCCTGTCCTGTAGCCATGCTGCACTCCTTCTCCCTTGCTTTTCGTTGTTTCGTCAAAACCGGGAGCACTCGGCTCATCGGCGGCTTCGCCGATGTCTGCCTCCCTGTTTTCATCAGAACGCTCAGGCGATCTTCCACCGTCCCGTCGCGCGACCAGCACCAAGCCGATAAAGGCGAGCATGACCACCGCGAGCAGATCGCCCCAGCCGCCAGCACAAATGGCGCTTTGGCAAGCCTCCGCCGCGAACGCCTTCTCGCCGAAAAGCACAAGCATCGGCACTCTCAAGGCCAACCCTGGCACCCCTTCCTCCTCTCTTCTCGTTATCGCCAGACCCGCAACGGCCCACCTGCCGGGCCGGGGTCCGGTATCCGCAAGTTAAGTTCATGCCCCAACCGCCTGCAAGGAAGGACTCAGGGGCATTTATGCAGATTGCCGATCAGTTGGGGGTACCAGGTGGCAGCCATTCGTGCGTAGCCGTCCGGGTTTGGAAAGCGCGTGTCCGCATAGAGCGCGGGGTCCGGCCACGGCCAGTCGTAGCCTGCGGTTTCGGCCTGGGCGGGGTCGAGCCAGAAGGCGGACTGCATATCCACGATCTGAATCTCGTCACCGGCCCGCTCTGCCACCAGCCGGGCAACGGCGTCGTTGTAAGTGGTGATCTGACCGTTCGGGTCGGGGGGATAGCGATCGATGATCCGCGCGAGCAGAACCGTGACCGGCGTCCCCGTCGCCTGCTCCCAGCGATCGATCTCGTCCAGAATGCGGCCGACGTCCACCACGTCCAGGGCTGGCGCCTCACTGCCGATTTGCAGCAGCACGATATCCGCCGGATTGGCCTCCAGCCACTGATAGACATGGGCGGCGACCTCGTCGAGACCGGCACCCGAATGGCCCTCGTGCTCCGCGTCCTCCAACAGGCTCTGGCCGCTGAGCTGGCCTCCGACCAAATCGAACGGATACGCGTCCTGGCTCAAGGCCTGATGGATCCCGTTCCGGTAGCCGACCCGCTCCAGCGGGCCCGGCTCGCCATTGCCCTGCACCCCGTCGGTCAGCCCGTCCCCGAGTGGCATGATCCGCATGGCGACCACGATGGACACCTCGCCGGTGGCGCTCGCCCCTTCCGCATCGGTCACCTGATAAACGAAACGATCGCGACCACCGGGCTCTTGCGGGTCCGGTTCGTATTCGAAGCGACCCTGCTCGGTATCCAGCCAGTGCAAGCGGCCTTTGGTCGGTGCCTCGACGGTGCTGAAGGTCAGCAGTGGCGACTCGGCGTCCTCCACCACGGTGGTCGACAGCGTCTGCACCACCGGCTGGTCCCGGCTGGTTTCCCAACAGGCATCGCTCGCCAGGAGTGCCAGATTGCTGTTTCTGGCCAGCACCACCCGCACGGGGTCGGAGTCGACGAAACCGTCGTTGGCACGATAGTGAAACTCAACGTCGCCCTCACCGCCGTCGGAGGTATAGGTGAACGATCCGTCGGCCTCGAATTGCAGTCCCGTCGGCGGCTCACCCTCGAGCCGCGCGGTCAACCCGGAATCCACATCCGAATCGTTCGCCAATACCCCGTCGGCAGCTTCCACCCGCAGGTCGGAATTTCCATTCAAGCGGTAACTGTCCGCTTGCACCTGCGGCGGGTCGTTGCGTCCGACCACCGTCACGCGCAGTTCCCCCTCTGCGCTGGAACCCTGATCGTTGATGATGGTGTAGCGGAACAGTTCGAGCACCTGTTCCCCCTCCGCCAAAGCATCGGTGGTTGCCGACTGGTTATCGAGTTCGTAGCGGAAGTCGCCCCCCTCGCTCCAGGAGAGGTCCCCGTAAGCGCCGGTCACCCGCGGCTGGGTGGTGCCCGAAACGGCGGTCAAGGTCAGGCCGCCGCCGTCCGGGTCGCTGTCGTTGTCGAGCAGGTTACCTGTGGCCACCGATATTCCGTCTTCCGTCACCTGGGCGCTGTCGGGCCTGGCAACGGGCGGCGTGGTCTGGGGCACGATCTCGATGGTTACGGTACCAGGACCGGAGGTCAGCCGGCCGTCGGAAACCGTGAAACGGATGGTGTCGGTGCCGCGGGCCCCGGCCGGAGTGGTGTAGCTGAAGCGACCGGTAGCGGCATCCAGCAGCCGGACACTGCCGATCACGGGCTGCTGCACAATGGTGTACTGCAGCGGATCGTCATCCGGGTCGCTCCCACGGAAGGCCGATTCGAGGCCGCCGCCTGCGTCCACACTGAAACGCGCGTCGATGGCGACCGGCGGGTCGTTGACCGCCTCGATGGTCACCTGAACACTGGCGGTGGCTTTCGCTCCCGCGGCATCGGTTACCGTGACCGTGAAGCGGTCGGAACCGGCATGATTCGGCGCAGGAGCATACTCCACGACACCGTTGCGGTTGACGCTGGCAATGCCGTGTTCCGGGGCCGACACGGTATAGGAGAGCGGGTCGCCGTCGGGATCGCTGGCGTTCAGACGCCCCGTGACGGTGGTGTCCTCGAGCGTACGCAAACTCAGGTCCGAGACCTGGGGCGGCCGGTTGCGGGAACCGCCGCCACCGTCGTCGCCAATCACCGGCAGGACATCGATCGAGACCAAGGCCGTGTCGCCGGCCCCCTCCGGATCAATCACGCGGATGCTGAACTGGTCCGAACCGGTATAGTCTCCGGGCGGGGTATAGGTGAATCCACCGTCGGACTCGAGTTTCACGGTCCCCCAGCTTGGATTCTCTTTCGGACGAAAACTCAGCTGATTGCGGGCGTGATCGGGGTCGGTGACACGGATGCGGCCGGTGACGGCCTGGCCGGCGGCGGTCTCCAGGTGCAGCGGTTCGGCCGCCGGCCGGTCGTTGACCGGCTGTACCTCGAGCCGGACCGACTGCCGGTCGCTGTCTCCCCGTTCGCTCCGTACCCGGTAGGTGAACCGATCCTCGCTCTCTTCGCTACCATCGTGGAGGTAGCGAAAGGCGCCATCCGGTTGCAGATCAAACTCCCTGGCATACTGCGGGGGCTCGATCAGGATGGCCGTCGCCTGCGGATCGGCATGGTCGGCGAGCACCCCGTCTTCCGCCTGCACCACCAGCTCTCCCCCCTCCAGCAGACTGAAGGGGCTGGCTTCGGGCCCACTGGCGCCGCCGCTGTCCGCCCCGCTTTCGGTGCCGGAGGCATCGACCCAGCCGCATCCGTGCAGCGAGAAAACCAGTCCCAGCGCGAGCGCGCGTGTCAGCCGTCCCTTGCTTGTCATCATCGGTTCCGTCCTGGCGGTTTGCCTGGATATACGGGATGGCCCCACCGGGCGGCGGGGCCACTTCGGGATAACCATAATCGGCGCACATACAGTCCGCCCTAAGGCCGATCCCTCAGTGCCCTGCGGTAAATCCCGCAACCTGTACCGCGGATCCCCTACCGCCCCGACATGAGTTTTCCGGAAGGTGAACACACGCCCGGCGTGACCCGCCTCACCGAGCCGGCGGGGTGGACTCCCTATCATCGGCAGACCGCCCGCATTTCCCAGGGAACCACATGCCACGCCTGATCTGGATAGCGCTCCCGCTGCTGCTGTGGTCCGCGACAGTCCCGGCTGCCGTCGAACTCGGCGCGGCGGAGATGCTGCTCAAGGAGCGGGAAGCGGTCGACCGCAGTCTGGTCAATAACGTCGACCTCCGTGCCGAACAGCAACGACGCCTGGCCGAGCTCCGCCCCCGCGACGTCACCCCCCTCATGGTGGAAGAGGCGCGATTGGGCCGGGAAGAGGCCCGTATCGGCCTGGAAAACGCCAAAGTCGACCTGGAAGGCCTGCTGCGACAGCGGGAGAAGGGCGCCGAGGCGTTGAAAGCGCTCGAGGACCAGTTGCAGCGCCTCAAATTGGCGGTCCGCCCCACCGACTCCGCGCAGGTCACGGAACTGGAGGCCAAGATAGCGGAGCTGCGTGCGACGTCCGCCGCACAGGGTGAGATCGAGCAGATCCGCCAGCTTGCCATCGACACGGCGCAGCACCGGCTCGGCCTGGCCGATGAGTGGCTGGCGGCACTGGAGGCGTTGCACCGGGTGGCGTTGGCGCAGACCAAGCAGGAGGCGCTGGATGATCTGAAGCTGCGCCTGGAACGCGAACAGCAGGGCTGGACAGAGCGGGCGACCAATTGGCGCCGCGAATTGCAGCAACTCGAACCCGAAGGCAGCGAGCGGCAGCGCGCCCTGCTGCAGGCGCGGATCCTCGATGCGGAGGAGCGGGCGCGCCTGGCCGCCCAGGCAGTCCGGCTGGCCCAGGTTGACGCGTATCTGGACGATCTGGAGCAACACGGGGCCGACGAACAGCGGGAGCCGCCCGCCGTCAAGGCCGCGCTGGACCAGGTGACCGCCATGCGCAGCGAGCTCCAGTCCAGCCACACCCTGCTCGACCGCCGGCTCGAGGTCCTGCAGCAGCAACGAGCGGTGGTCGCCAAGCGCCGCGCCGCCCGCGACCCTGTGGCCACCCTGGAAGAGCAGCGCCTCTACGAACAGCTCGATGCGGTGCTCGTCGGCCACCAGGCCAACATCGACCGTCTGCTGGAACGGATCGCCCCCTACCCGCAACGCCTCCAGGTCGCCTTTGAACAGAGCTTCCGGCGCGGGCTCACCGCCCGGCGACCGCTACCGGACGACTCTGCCGGTTGGGCCCGGCTGACTGACGATCTGCTCGGGCTGCCTAAGGTGATTGTCGCCGCCCTGCTGTCCGGCACCCAGGATCTGCTACTGCCGCTGACTGCACAGACCCCGGATCGCTGGGTGCTGTTGGTGCTCCTGGAGGCGGCCCTGCTGGGCGCGATACGGCGTACGCGGCGCTATCTCTCCCAAAAGTCACCCCGCCCCGCCGAAAGCTATCTCGGGCGAATGGTCGCCACTACTTTCCAGGTGATCCAACGGAGTCATTTCGCACTGGCGGGGTTGGGCAGCCTGCTTGTCCTGATCGCCTTCGCCCCTCCTTCGACGCCTTCGGCCAAGCTCCTGGTGACTCTGGCGCTGCTTTGGTTCGGCAGTTCGCTGGTGATCCACCTGAGCTGGTCGCTGCTGATCGCACCCGGCCCCTCACAGGAACCTCGCTCGTCGCGGCTCTACACGCAGCTGCGGCACCTGTTGCGAGCCGTGGCGCTGTTGGGGTTCGTCGCCGTGGCAGCCCACGCGCTGTCACTATCCAGCGATCTGGTCAATCTGCTCGACCGGCTCTTCATGCTGTCGCTGCTGCTGTTCGTGCTGCCTGCCCTGGAGACCCGCCGACTCGGCCTGTCGGCCCTGCACGCCCGTTTCGGCGACCGCTACTGGGTCCAGGTGATCGGGCTGCTGGCGCTGCTGGCGCCGCTGTCGGTGCTGACGGCGGCATCGGTCGGTGTGGCCGGCTACATCAACCTGGCGCGCGCCATCGGTGCGGCATTGGCGGTGGTGGTGGCGGTTCTCGCCCTCTGGCTGGTGCTGTCCCGACTGGTGGGCGACGGCACCAATGCGCTGAAAAACCTCGCCAACCTGCGCAGCAACAACGGTCTGCTCTGGACCAAAGGGGTGATCGAACCGCTGCACGCCCTGCTTCGAAGCGTGCTGTTCATCGTGGTCTGGTCGATCCCGTTGTATGTCTACGGGGTCGGCTTCGACAACCCGGTGTTGATCAAACTGCTCCGCGCGCTGGAGCACCCGCTCTTTTCCATTGGCGGAACCTCCATCAGCGCCGGACGAATCCTGATCGCACTGGCCGCCCTGGTAGCCGTCATCCGCACCGGCCGCTGGCTGCGCCTGATCACCTACCGCTGGGCCTTTTCGTCCCTCTCCGACGAGGGCATACGCAACAGCCTTTCGGTATTCAGCCAGTACACCTTCGTCCTGGTCGGACTGCTGCTGACCCTGCATCTGGCCGGCATCGACCTGACCACCATGGCCATTTTCGCCGGCGCCTTGGGTGTCGGTATCGGTTTCGGACTGCAAAACATCGCCAACAACTTCATCAGCGGTATTCTGCTGCTGGCGGAACGGCCGCTACGTACCAGCGACATCGTGCGGGTCGGCGAACACGAGGGCGAAGTGACTCACATCGGCATGCGTTCGATCACGGTGCGGACCTGGGACAACCAGGAGGTGATCATGCCGAACTCCGACGTCATCTCCGCCGCCTTCACCAACTGGACCCACAACGACAACATCATGCGCACCGTGGTGAAGATCCGGGTCGACTACGATACCGATCCGCACCAGGCCAGCGAGCTCATCCAGGAGGTCCTTTCCGCCCATCCGGAACTCCTTCCCGACCCGGAACCGCAGGTGTGGCTCCAGGAGTTCGCCGACTCCGCCATGCTGTTTCACGTCCAGTACTTCACCGACCTGAAGCGTTCCAGCCGCCTCGGTGTCCGTTCGGAGATCCTGATGAATATCTGGAGCACGTTACGTAGTGCCGGCATCGTCATCCCCCGCCCGCAGCTGGAGATCCGGAACGCGGACTTCCGCCTGCCACAGGAAAGTTCGCAAGCACCGGTGTTGCAACGCGTAACCTAGACTACTCTTTTCCGAGCCGTCTCGACGCAGATGCCCAAGGGGAGAGTACTAGCGTGCTGCAAAATCGTTCTACCGACCACAACGCACCGCATCTATCCTGAAAGTGAGCCGGGCGCACCAACGCCAAACGAAGGATGCCAAGTCTTGACGCACGGAAGCAGCAGGTTTGCCCCAAAGCCACCCCGACAACTTTGTGCCCCGATCACCCCTTGGCAGACAGCCGACCGCAACGGCCCGGTGATGCCTGCAATCATCTTGCCGCAGCGAACATCCGCATCCTTTGTGTTTTCGTTATCTGACGTCGTTGACAGTCGGTCGATTGGATCTCGTTGCCGGACGGCGCCGACACCGCTAAGGCGCCGGCGTTTACGGCGACGGAGATGACAGAGCGCGGCAGTCTCCAGGGAGGGGGCTGCTCAGGGAAGGCGTGAGGGATCCCAAGGAAGGGATCGAGCGGGGATCAAGTGAATGGACTCACTTCGATCCCCTTTCTTCGTGGTACAAAACGCACCGGATTTCAAATTCACGGAGAACGCGGCAGGAACAAATCACAAGGCGGCAATCGACCCGGAAGCACTCCGTGGAGCTACGCCATCGCCAGTGTTACCGCCTCCGGCGCAGCCACAGGAAAATGCCGGCTATCGCCAGAACCACGAGCACCACCAACAGACCACCGACCCAGACGCCTACCTCGAAAATCCCTGCTACCACCTCGCAACCGGTGAGGAAGGCGGGTCCCATCATTACGAGAGCAAGTGCACGCAGAAAACGCATTGGAGCCTCCGCAACACGGGGGTACCCTGAGCATAGCCAATGGCAGTCGGGCCTGGCACATCAAGAGAAGCGCAGCTCCGGCAGCCTTGCGCACTGGCTTGCCCCACCGCTCTCCCCGGCGACGACACTGTCGCCAACCAGCTCACCAATGCCTGATGTCTCGCCCCAGGGGACTTGACACTCAGATGAGCAGGTTCCAGAGATAGGACTTGCCCTCCTCATCCGCGACCAGGGACAGGGTTTCACCGTCCCAGGGTTTGTAATGCTTGTGCTTCCCGGACAGCGCATCCTCGATATCGTCGAGCGAGGGATGATGGGGCAGCAGATGTTCCCCGGCATCCAGCTGTGCCTCCAGTTCAAAGGAGTAGCAGTTCATGTGCGTTGTGGAGGCCACGCGATCGAGCAACACAATCTTCGTCTCGTGGAGTTCGTGCACGAGAATCAACTGCTTTTTCCTCAGTGCCGGTAGCTGGGGAAGCATCAACAGCGGGGGGGAATGGTCATCGACTCCGACAATGCAGGGTTGCGGGACACTGCGTTGTCCATTTGTAAGCACCATAAATGTAGCCGGGAAAGCCTCCTGCATGTGGAGCTGGAGGCCGATGAGGAAGGACTCGTTGCGCTTGTCGCTCAGGATCCAGCGTATCTGGCCCACGTTCCACCCATCGCCGTCACTGTTGCGAACAGCAGCGACGTCGCCGATTCGGATCCGTTCCACCTGTTCGCGCTCCAACCTCATGCAGTATCCGTGACGGCTGTGGTCTACCACCTTGACTATCAATGGCCTGGTCTCGGCATCCAACCGGCGCAGCGTAACCGACCGCTTCTCAACGGCAGGCAGTCCGTAGATTCTGCTCCATACGTCGGGGTGGTCCCCGAGTCTGACCGTGAACATCTCTTCGGGCTCGAGCTGAAGACCGAACCGACTCGGGTTCTTGAGCGGCGTGTGGCCACCCTTGAGGGTGCAGGTACTGAGGTGGTTGTGGGACTGAACAAGACCAAGCGTGAGGAAGACGGAGAAATTTTCCTCCTTTTTGCGTTTTTCCAGCCGGGTGGGGCGTTGGCACCAGGCAGCATGTATGGCGTTCAATGTCTGTTCACTAATCCTGAAACCGGACACGTGAACGCTCTTGTCCCGCGAAACCCGCAACTGCTCGCGATAACGTCTTATGCGTGCCTCCAGGAGATGGGTATCGATGACCAGGACGTTGGGGTTTTTCCTCAGTGCTTCGAGATCGAAGCGACCAAACGGCTGGGGAGGGGCGTCATGCTCCGCATTGATCAACAACGCACCCTGGGATTTTCGATAATCGTCCGTGAGCCGGCAAATCCGAACGGGGTTGGTCCACTCGGGCCAAGTCCCCGAAATTTCCATGAACTGTTTCAAGGTGATGTGCCGCAGATCAATCCGGGAAAGGAGCAGGATGCGGGCGTAATCGTCATGGATGGTGCTGGTGACCTCGGTATCCGCACAAAGGGGGATTGCCTTGTCGGTCCACCCGTCGCTTTCACATACCAGGTAAAGCCGGTGAATGGCCCGCCAAATCCCGTCGGGGTCGCCATCGTGAACCAAGCGGTGGTTTTTCAGAAGAAAGGCGAAACAGCGCATCATGCGGTGTGCCGAGGTGTACCATGCATGGACTTGGGTTTTCCGGACCAGCCAATTGGAAGCCTGTTCGCTTTCCAGCACCCTTTTGTAACCGACCAAATACTGCCAGAGCAATTTGGTGGTCAGGAGCACGAACTTCCGGGTGCTGTTCGGCAAAGGGAAGGTTTCGTTGCCGTAGTACTTGATGAGGTGAGGCAACATCGTCGCCATCGGCCGGGCGTAGATCTCGAGCAGTCTGTAGCGATCGAGGGCCGGGATTACAGCCCTGTTGAAATCGTGCAAGGCGGCGGTTACGAGTCGGGTTGTCCGCTCGATATCGGTCAAAGGCAGGTTGTCGACCCACCGCACCACGTTTTCGCGGGTGTATTCTTCCTGGGAGCCTTCGGCTCGCCATTCGTTATGAACTTCCAACGGTTTCATATTCGGCTACTCCCATCAAATCTCCGTTCCCGCCGCTTCGGCCCGTAGCGGTCAGGAACAGCGTTACCAACGTCCGGCCAGTCATCTATTTCCTTGAACTGCCGCCTAGCGCAAAAATCAGACGCAGAACTCCGCACCGTTGTCGCCCAGTCGCCACAGGAAACCATCGACCACGCTGCGTTCGACGCTGAGGATTCCACTAACCGGGTCGACGCTGTAGCGCGCTTCGGTGATGATGGCGCTATTGCACTGACCGTCCCAGTTGAGCTGGCTGTAGAGCTTGGTCATGGTGTAGACCGGGCGGTCGGCCAGCTCACTGGTCTCGGTGGCCAGCACCGCGTTGCCGTAGTTGTTGTTAGGACTGAAATACCAGAGGTAGTCGGCGACGGCCTTCAACCGAGCGGAATCGGCCTCGCTGTCAATGCGTGCCAGCGCGCTGTTCGGCTGGTCCCAGTCGTAGACGCTGCGGTCGGCGAAGCTGCACTTGAACACCCTTACATCCCGATAGCTGACCGGTGTGGAGGCGATCTCCCAGCTCGCATCGTAGTAGCGCTCGGTCTCGCCGGTGTCGACCAGGGTGGCGCCTTCAAGGTCAGCGTAATGGGTGGTCACCCAGCCGATGCCCTGGTTGACGTCATCGGTGCAGAGGTCGAACTTGCCGGTGCCGTTCGCGGCCGGGGCGGCCACATCGGTCGATTTGAGGTGGTAGATGGTGCGCAGCTGCCCCGTCTGGTTCGGCTCGCTGTAGAAGTCGTCGGGGAAGCGGTCGTCGGTACTCAGCACATCGAGCGCGTAATGCTCGAGGTCATCGGCTCTCGGTTCGCTCTTGGCGTCAACAGAGGTGGATCGTGTGGGCGCGCTAACGTCGCTGGACGACCCGCCGCCGCCACAACCGGCCACTGCCAGGGCGACGAGCAGGATGATGGAGCTCTTGCCGATTGTGTACGACGATTTTGCTGTCAGCGTTTTCGTTGTTCTCCGATTCAGGGGGATCCGGTTTTTCTGGAGCCCTTGTGGAGAAGTCTCTCGCCTGAGTGAGACGCTGCAATACAGTTTTTTGTAACCGTTTGCAATCCTGCCGACCAACCACTCATTAAACGACCACACTTCCACGAGGATCGGATCGGGAACAAGCGACAAAACAATGAGTTCTGCAGGGCAATGAACCAGAGAAGTGACTTGTTTTTTCGGACCCATAACAGCTTCCTTTTTCTGATTCCCACAAACAATCCTTCGACACAAACCAATCCTGATTTAATCCACTCCTTGGTTAAGCGACATGCAAAACGTTGCCGACTTTTTTATTAGACCTTGCTCTTCACAAGCTTTTCCGGCGTCGACCACGGTTCGACTATCTCACCCAAACGGGAACCCGTCTGTAATCCACACAGACAAACGTTTGTAGGAGTTTCGCCTACAGACGAGTCGATGCGGATCCCGGAAAAACCGGGACATTGAAGGGGACAAGCAAATTCAAGGCCGCCAATTTATTGGCGGCTAGCGCGTGTTTTTCGCAATAGCATTGCGACTTACAGGGAAATATGAAAGCAACCGCAGGGACTAAGAATGTGCTTTGTTTGATGGCCAGCTTTGCCGCCTCCTTATACATGCATTGTTTATGTATGTATTTCAGTCTTGGCCGCGAGATGTATCCGCGTCTCACTGGGAAGTGGATACATATCTCCCAGGCATGCTGTGCCTCTGCATGATCTCAACCGCACTCTATTCGGCGGCGGTTTGTTTTCGAACCTCGAATTCGATATGGCGTCGACAGTTGACACGAAATTATTGGTCGGCATCCCAGCAAGAAAACTGTTGATAGGTTTGGGAGATCCTTTTAGCTTGCGAAAATGCCAGCTGAAGGCCGACCAGGTGACAGATCTATTTCCAAACATGAATGGCCGTCGTATCGATCGCGTATGGGTCCATCCCGATACCGGACTACCGAAAGGTAAGGGATCCAGGCGAATCATCGGTGGACGGGCTTGGCTATCCACGGTTCCAGCCACACAACGGAGTGCCCAGGGATGAACCGGGTGAGAAAAGAACAGAACAGAAAAGAGGAACGAGGTGCTTGTGCCGATGCCCGCAGTCGAACGTCGTGTCGTTCCCTAATGCGCGATTTCCGACACCGGCCAGCCGCTAACTTTCTTCGCCGCTTATGGCCGGAATTTGCCACGCATTTAACGCGGGCCCTGTTTCATACCAGCCTTGACTCCATAGAGGGCGTGGCTGATCTTGAGGAGATTACTTTATCCGCTCTTCTTGGCCAGAAGGATTTATTCCATGCTGTTGGTCTGGGTAATGGCCTTTGCGGCGCTTGGCAGTATCGGTGCGATTGCCGGCGCGGCCTTGATGCTGCTTTTCCCCGAAGCGATCCGCAAAAGCGTCATACCCTGTCTCATCAGTTACTCGACCGGTACCCTATTGGGCGCGGCTTTTTTGGGAATGATTCCCGCCGGGCTGAAGTCGGGCGTTCAGCCCCACGTAGTCACGGGCACGGTACTGGCGGGGATCGTCATCTTCTTCCTGCTGGAGAAGCTGATCATCTGGCGCCACTGCCATAAAGCAGGTTGCGAGGTACATGGCCAAGCGGGAACACTGATTCTGGTGGGCGACGCCTTTCACAATTTTGTCGATGGCGTCGTGATCGCCGCGGCCTTTTACACCTCCATTCCGCTCGGTGTCGCCACTGCCCTCGCAGTGATCGCCCATGAGGTTCCCCAAGAGGTGGGGGACTTCGCGATTCTGCTTGAGAGCGGCTACTCCCGCGCCAAGGCGCTGGTCTTCAACGCCCTCTCTTCAGCCACGACACTGCCCGGGGCACTGATCGCCTATTTCTGGCTTGCCGAGGCCCGCGGTGCCATCCCGTATGTTTTGGGCATATCAGCTGCGAGCTTTATCTATATCGCAGTGGCCGATTTGATGCCCGGGCTCCATCGCCAAACCTCGCTGGCTGCATCGGCCCGCCAGTTTGTCCTCATGCTGGCGGGCATTGCGACCATTGCCTTTTTCCGGTTCGGGCATTGAGGCAAACCCCCGTTAGCCGACCGCCACGAACTATCTATCCTGATCTTGTGGAGCGTCTGCCTGGCGATAGCGCTTCAGAGTGATCGGCTGAACGCTTTCAACGCCCGATGCCATGGACGCTCTCACGGAGGAAGGGCAATGGGCAGCGCTCACACCGCAGCCGCCGCAGGTGCCGCAAGGAGACTTGCCGCATTTGACCGATCGCAGCAGCAGGTAGCCGGTGGCGCCGCCGATCAGGGCCAACCAGATGAAATCGATGGGTGTCATAGGGCTAGTCCTCTTTTTGGGAAACAGCTCGGTCAGAAACCGAGCAGCCGTCCCCCCTGGTAAATGACAAAGGCCACGCCCCACGCCAGCAGAAACTGATACCCGAAGGCGATACCGGCCCACTTCCAGGTACCCAGCTCCTGGCGCATGGCAATGGCCGTGATGACGCAGGGGGCATAGAGCAGCACGAAGGCCATGAAGGCGTAGGCGCTGAGCGGAGTAAAGGCGCCGGCCACGGCCTGCTTCAAGGCCGACTGTCCCTCCTCTTCGTCGGCGGCGATACTGGCGATACCGAAGGTGGAGACCACATTGTTACCAGCCGCGTGTACCGCATCCAGGAATGAACTGCCGATGAAGCTCAGGTCTTCCGCCAAGCCGGGGACCTCACCCTCGGGCTCCTCGCCGGCATCGGTATAGATCTCGCCCATGGTGCCGACCACCACCTCCTTGGCCACCAAGCCGGTGATGAGCGCCGCACCCGCCTCCCAGCGCCCGAAACCGAGCGGCTCGAATACCGGGACCATCACCTGCCCCGCCTGGCCCAGGAGGGAATCCTTGCGATCCTCCACGCCCCAGGGCAGATTGAGCATGAACCAGACCACCACGGAGACGGCGAGGATCCAGGTGCCCGCCTTGATGAGAAAGTGTTTGCCCTTCTCCCAGGTGTGGATCAGCAGACTTTTCAGAGTCGGCAGCCGATAGGGCGGCAACTCCATAATGAACAGCGGCGCCTCACCCCGAAACAGCGTGCGCTTGAACACGATCCCCATCACCACCGCCAGGGCGATGCCGAGCACGTAAAGCGACCACATCACCGTGCCCGCCGAGGCAGCGAAGAAGACGCCGACGAACAGCACGTAGACCGGCAGGCGCGCCCCGCACGACATCAGCGGGATCAGCAGTGAGGTGAGCGCCCGATCCCTCGGATTTTCCAGGGTCCGCGTCGCATAGACAGCGGGCACGTTGCAGCCAAATCCCATCAGCAACGGGATGAACGACTTGCCGTGCAGCCCCATGGCGTGCATCACCCGGTCCATGACGAAGGCGGCGCGGGCCATGTAGCCGCTCGCCTCCAGGAAGGTGATGAAAAACATCATGGCGAAGATCACCGGGACGAAGACCAGCACGAAGCCGACACCGCCGATGATGCCCTCGGTCGCCAGGGAGACGACCCACTCCGGCGCGGCCAGTGCACCGAGGAGCGCCTCCGTCCAGCGGGTCAGCGGACCGGTGGTCACGCCGTCGATCCAGTCGACAAACGGCGTGGAGATGTCGAAGGTGAGCTTGAACAGCAGCCACATGGCGCCAAGGAAAAGCGGCACGCCCAGGAAACGGTTCAGGACGATGCGATCGATGCGCTCGGTCAGCTCCCGCCGCTGCTGCCGGGGCTTCTGAACAACTTCGCGAACCAGGCCCGACACCCGACCGTAACGGACATCGGCGACGAGGGACTCGATGTCCTCGTCATGGGCACTCAGGAGGTGGTCGACAGCGCCTTCCAGCAGCGCCTCATGGTCGATGTCGGTCTCCTCCAGGACGCGCTCGTCGCCCTCCATCACCTTAAGAGCGAGCCAGCGCAGCGGATAGCGGGCGGCGATCTCGGGATACTGCTGTTTCAGGCGCCCCTGCACCCGCTGCACGGCGCCGTCGATATCCTCGCCATAGGAGATGGGTTTCGAGCGCGCGGCGCCCCTTTCGGCTGTCTCGACGGCGGCATCGAGGAGTTCCGAAAGTCCTTTGTCGCGGGTCGCCACGGTCGGCACGACACGGATGTCCAGCAGTTCCTCCAGTGCGGCGACATCGATGCGATATCCCTTCTTCTCCGCCTCGTCGTAGATGTTGAGGGCCAGAACCACCGGGATATCCAGCTCCAGCAGCTGGAAGGTCAGGAACAGGTTGCGTTCCAGGTTGGTGGCGTCGACCACGTTGACGATAACGTCCGGCCGCTCGCCAGTCAGGTAGTCGCGAGCGACCACCTCCTCTTCCGTGTAGGGGCTGAGGCTGTAGGTGCCGGGGAGATCGACCAGGCGGACGGCGCGGCCCCCGCGGGAGAATTCGGCCTCCTTTCGCTCGACCGTCACCCCGGGCCAGTTGCCCACCTGGAGACGGGAGCCGGCGATACCGTTGATCAGCGTCGACTTGCCGCAGTTGGGGTTGCCGGCCACGGCGATGGTGACACTGGGCGTGCTCACTGCCCGGTCTCCACTTGAATCTCCGCCGCCTCACTCTTGCGCAGCGACAGCTTGTAGCCTTTGACGGTCATTTCGATGGGTCCGCCCAGCGGCGCGATCTTCTCCACCCGTACCGTCTCGCCCACCAGGACGCCCATATCCATCAGCCGCCGCTTCAGCGGTCCCTTCACGCCAATCTTCGTAATGCGCCCGATTTCGCCGGACTGTAGGGTTGCCAAGGTATTCGCCACGCCTAGCCCTCCCGAAGAACTTCGGCCGCGACCTGGCGGACCATCACCTTCATGGCCACCCCGCGCCCCAGCGCCACGCGCGACTCGCCCAGCTTGAGAAGCAGCGGCCCGGTGCCCTCGTTGCTCACCACCGTGACCGAACCGCCTTGGCGCAGCCCCATCTCTTCCAGGCGGGCCCGCTCGGCCAAAGCGCCGCATCGCCGGCCCTTGCCCTTGGCGAGCATCACATCCACCACTTCAGCGCGTTCGCCCGCGCCCAGCAGTCCCAGCGGTATCATGGCTGGATCCTCTCCAATAAAATTAGGTGTTAATGATAACGATTCGCATTCGTTGTGACAACAGAAATCCCCCTAAGCTTCGAAGACGCGGTAAATCCGCATGTCCGCCGATGACGGAGACGCCGGTTTCCCGCGCCGATGCGCTCACATTCGGCAGGCGATGGGTGCCGTCAGCGCGGGGTGGGTGCCAAGCTGAAACGACGCGATCTGCTGGCGGTCATGCGCCCCTACACGCAGGCGACCATTTACGGCGAGAGGGGTTTGGAGAAAAGGCGTCTCAGTCTTGCGGTGTCAATCGCCCCACAATCCATCCGCTCACGAGGGAGAAGGTGAGCAAAACAAGGCTCAGAACAACGGTATACGCCAGCCCGAAGTAGTGAACCATGAGCGGCAGCAGCGGCAATTTGATGGCGCGGGCGTATAGAAAGGCCGCGATGAGCCCCGAGTGAATCCCGCGGGCCCGCAGTTGGGCGAGCAGTCCGTACCAGGGGTAGAGGGGACCGACCGACAGGACACCGGCAGCGATGGCCAGCACCCATTCCCGAACACCGGCCCGACTCCCCAGTTCGGGCAGGTTTTCCTTTCCTTCGAAAGCCCAGTTCAAAACGAGCATGAAGGCGAAGACCAGAAGCAGAGCCGGAACCAAACCCACGAACAGCTTCCCAAAGGTGGCCAGCGCCCGGTGGGCGACGTCAGGCTCCCCCACCCCGACGACGGCGTAAGCCAAAAGCACCAGCAGGAGAAACCACCACCCGCCCGCCGAGCGGCCGTTTCGGCGTGGTTGGCTCACCCGGCCACCGCCAAAAGACTTACGACAATCAGAGCGGCCACGACTGCCGACACGAAGCAGAACAAGGCGCGAAGCAATGCAAACCGCCACCCCAGCATCAGGGCTTCGGCGGGCAGTTGCACCAGTCCCACCGTCACCCAACTGACAATGAGCGCGGTGGCCGCGGTGAGGCTGACCCCGGCGGCGAGGAGTTCGCCGGCGAGTAGATAGCTGGCAGCCGGGTTGCCGGTGGAGACGCTACCGAGTCCCGCTCCCAGCACCGCGTCCACGATTGGCGAGTAGCCCATCCAGGCCGTCATCCATGCTACGGGCAGTGATTCCAGGGCCAGCGCAGTGAGGAGCAGTACCCCCAGCAGGATCGGTGTCATGGCGCCAAACGAGCGCAATGTGCGTCGGAAAGCGGTTTTCAGGCGGGCTGACTTCATACCATTCCTGCCAAACGCCGGAGGTGGCTCTGTTTCGATCGTTTTTGGCCACGAAGCGCGCCTTCGGGTTCGGTTTCTGATCCTCAAGGCGAAGCCGCGGCCTTCACGGCCACGAAGGCACCCTCCCCACGGCCCGCACGGATGGGCTCGACCGCGGTGATCTCCGGCAGCGGCTTGGAGAGGGTTTGCACCCAGACAGGAGCACTGAAGCCGCTATTCCCCAACTGCCGCTCCAACTCGTCTGCAGAGTAGAAGGTCGCCTCGCGATAAAAGACACTTTCCGCCTGATGGGCCAAATAGTGCTGGCCGAGCCCGCTGGTGCGATCGATAAAGCCGATGACCAACCCGCCGCCCAACCTTAATACGCGGCGCGCTTCATTTAACATGCAACCGATGTCATCGACGAAGCAGATGGTGGTCACGCTCAGGGCGTAGTCGAAGCTGCCGTCCGTAAACGGCAGTGCTTCGGCAACGCCCTGCACAACGGAAACGCCCCTTCCTCTGGCATAGGCGAGCACCCGCGGCGCCGGATCGATGCCGAAGGAAACGCCCAAGGGCGCGGCGAAACGGCCGGTACCGACGCCAATCGACAGGCCGCGGCCTTCCCAGGGAAGAAGGGCGCGAATGGCGAGCAGTTCCGACTGGTACGCGGCCGCATGGTGCTCGAACCAGTCATCGTAGCGGCGGTGATGGGTTTCAAAAGGTCCCGTTATCGCCATCGCGCCCCAGCCACTGTATGGAGCCTCGGCACAATAGCCCAATGCTGAGGCCCCACCGCATGCCCCTCAAAACCGTTCAGAGCATCGCCACCTCAGTGTTCGCCACGTTCCATTTCGCGCCGGTACTCCTCGGCGGCCTGAAGTTCCTCCTTGAGTTCGCCAATATACTCATCCAGTGCCTGTTTCTCCTCTTCTTGCGAAGGACGCCGAAACAGCCACGGGCCGCCGCCCCAGAAAGGAAACGGCGCATGGCGATGATGATGCTCTCCCCAGCGTGCCCCGAAAAAGCCCCTTCCCCTTGGCATGGTTCATCCTCCCTGATCGATCGCCGCATTACCGGTTTAATTAGCACAGCCTTTGGGCGGCTTCAGCCTAATGTGCTTGAATCCGGTTAAGCTCGATGGCTGGAGGCTGTTCATGAGTTCGTACGGCGCCACCCCCTCACTGACCTTCGGCCCGGTGCCGTCGCGCCGGCTCGGGCGGAGCCTGGGCATCAACAACATCCCGCCTAAGGCCTGCTCCTACTCCTGCGTCTACTGCCAGGTGGGGCCGACCAAACAGACGGAGATCCTCCCTCGCGCATTCTTCCCGCCGGAGAGCGTGGAAGACGCGGTGCGCGCCCGCGTCGAGAGGGCCAGGGAGGCTGGCGATACCATCGACTACCTCACCTTCGTGCCGGATGGGGAGCCCACGCTGGATGTCCATTTGGGGGAAACCATCGCGCGTTTGCGCCCCCTCGAAATCCCCATCGCGATCATCACTAATGGTTCGCTGCTCTGGCGCCCCGAAGTGCGCGAGGTGCTTCGCACGCTCGACTGGGTATCGGTAAAGGTGGACAGTGTCGACCCCGAGGTCTGGGCCCGGATCAATCGGCCCGATGGCCAGCTGAATCTTTCGAAGCTGCTTGACGGCATCAGCGCGTTCGCGACGGAGCCCCGGAAGGGAGAACTGGCAACGGAAACCATGCTGATCAGCGGCATCAACGACCATGTCGAATCCGTGCAGGGCGTGGCCGATTTCCTCAAGCGAATCGCGCCTGACATCGCCTACCTGTCAATCCCCACACGTCCTCCCGCCTCCTCCGGGGTTCGGGCGCCCAGCGACCAGGCACTTCTGCGGGCCTTCCAAATTTTTTCCGCCGCGCTTCCCCACGTGGAGTACCTCACCGGCTACGAAGGCAACGCCTTCTCCAGTACGGGTGATGCCGCGCAAGACTTGCTGAGTATCACCGCCGTACACCCCATGCGCGAAGAAGCTGTGCAAACGCTTCTTGAAAAGGGCCACGCCAACTGGAGTGTCGTCAAGCGGCTCATTGAAGAAGGCCAACTGGGGACCACCGACTACGCAGGGCACCGCTTCTATTTTCGGCGCGCTTCAAGCCCCCTCTCTACGCCAACACCCTCGACGGGTCTGTTCTAAAAACGGCGACTTTCCTATTCGAATAAGCCACCCGGTTCAAGCCGGTCTTCGAGACGGCGGCAGCGGTGGTCACGATCGGCGGATGGGGGCAGGCGGTGGGCGTAAGTCAGCGCGCGGACAAAGTCGTGGCATTCGTGTTCGTAATACTTGGCGAGGCGTTCGAGGGCTTCGCCGCAGCGGGCTTCGGCGAGTTGTTCCCAAATCGCGCAGGCGGCCGGCCACTCTCCCCTGCCCCGGTGCAGCCGGGCCAGTTCCAGCAGACCGGCCTCATCCAGGGTCTCTTGGGTTTCGCGCAAGAGCTGGTAGGCCGTTTCCTGGTCGTTGTATTTGAGCGCGGCGCGGGCCACGGCCAGCGGATCGGCGTCGTGGTGGTGGGGCCGGCGATGGACATCGGCCAGCGCCGGCAGCAGGATGGCGAGGGAGACGATGTCCCAGTGATTGTGGCGCGCAACGCCCGGCAGGCGGCCGGCGTCGCCGCGGTGCAGCCAGGCGAACCAGGCCTCGGGGGCCTCCGAGCCGGGCAGGTCGTCGTGACGGATGAAGCCGAGCAGTTGCCGTTCGGCAGTAGCGAGGCGGCAGTCGAGCCAGCGGCGGCCGAAGGCACGGCGGGTGGTGTGCAGCAGGTCGAGGTGCGGCAGACCGGCAAATGGATCGGCCACGCCGAGCAGCCGAGCGCGTGTCGCCAGCAGCGGCAGGTCGAAGCTCTTGCCGTTATAGCTGACCAGGGCGGAGGTGCCGGCGAGCCAACGGGCGGCATCCGTCAGCATGGCCCGTTCCGCGGCAAATGCGGTGATCAGGTACTGGCGGACGAGCAGGGAGTCTTCGGCGAGGCGGCCCAGGCCTAACAGGAATACGGTGGTACCGGCGCCACCGGAAAGGCCGGTGGTCTCGGTGTCGACGAAGACCGTGCCGGCGAGATCGAGGTGGCGGGCTTCGGGCAGTGCGTGGTGATCTTCCCGCAGCCGGTGCAGTGGAATGCTGCCGTGGTGATGGTGGTGGGGCAGTCGGATGTCGATGACGATCAGGCCGTCGTCGATCAGCTTGCCCCCTACCGCTTCTGCAACGGTCTCGATGGAGGGCTTTTGGCGAGGCGGAGCGGCTTGTAAGGGTGTGGCGCGCAGACGCCCCAGGCGTTCCGCCAAGTTTGGCGTAGGCGCCAGAGTGTCGGCAGTTTGGCCGGTTTGCCGTTTGAGCACCTTGAGGCGATCTTTAAGCGCCATTGCGAATTGATCCACTCACGTCTTGCTTTCATGCGGTTATCGGTGCGGTTCGTTCCTCGGCAACTGCTCCCTGCGTTGCTCTACCTCCTGCATCCATGCAGTCGTCACCACACCCTACGAACGACAGAACGGCCGTGGGATGTGTTGAGCCTGCGAACCGCATCTTTCGCGACAGCGGTGCGGTTCGTTCCTCGGCAACTGCTCCCTGCGTTGCTCTACCTCCTGCATCCATGCAGTCGTCACCACACCCTACGAACGACAGAACGGCCGTGGGATGTGTTGAGCCTGCGAACCGCATCTTTTCGCAGTTTCGGTGCGGTTCGTTCCTCACCACACCCTACGAACGACAGAACGGCCGTGGGATGTGGTGAGCCTGCGAACCGCATCTTTTCGCAGTTTCGGTGCGGTTCGTTCCTCACCACACCCTACGAAATACACGGCGGCCGTGGGATGTGGTGAGCTTGCGAACCGCATCTTTCGCGGCAGCGGTGCGGTTCGTTCCTCACCACACCCTACGAACGACAGAACGGCCGTAGGATGTGGTGAGCTTGCGAACCGCATCTTCCGCGGCATCGGTGCGGTTCGTTCCTCACCACACCCTACGAACGACAGAACGGCCGTGGGATGTGGTGAGCGTGCCGCCGGTGCGGTTCGTTCCTCGGCAACTGCTCCTTGCGTTGCTCTACCTCCTGCATCCATCCAGTCGTCACCGCACCCCACGAAATACAATCCTTTGCGCCTTTGCGTTGAGATCTTTCACGCCCCGTCCCCAAACAGCTGCAGCACCTGCAACGCCGCGGTCTTGGGCGACCAGCCGCGCACTTCGTCCGAGGCGAGGATCGGCCCGACGCAGGCCGGGCAGCCGTGGGCGCAGTCGCAGGCGGTGACCAGGTCGTGGGCCTGGCGCACCACATCGTTACGACGGTCGTAGAGGGGCGCCGAAAGGCCGATGCCGCCGGGGTAGTTGTCGTACAGGAAAAGGGCGGGACGGAACCGGCCCCCGATCTGATCAGGGGCATCGGGCACGAGTTCGCCGCCCTCGAAGCTGCGCATCTGGCCGCGCCCGTGAGGACCGACCGTGGCGAACCACTTGGCGTCGCCGTCGCCGACGGCGCGGCCGAGGTCGTGGGGCTCGGACATGGTGATGAGCGCCGCCACATGATGCATGGCGTAGGCGGCGCCGAGAAAGCCGTCCAGCGCCTGTTGGCGACTGTCGAAGGCAGCCTCCAGCGCATCCGGGCGCACCTGCCACCAGACCGCGGTGGTGTGCATCTCCTGGTCCGGCAGGTTGATGTTGCCGTAGCCGATATTCTCGTGGGTGTAGTAGCGGATCTTCTTGTAGCCGGAGATACGCCGCACCAGATGCACCTCGCCGCGGGCGGTCTCGGCCTTCGCAGCGGCGCTGCGCTCGAAGTCTTCCAGGATGGTCAGCTTGGTGTAGTCGATGGCGTCGGTGTAATAGTCGGCGCGGGTCTTGCGCACGAACGCCTTGCGTCCCTCCCAATCGAGCTTCTCCACCTGGTAGGGGCTCGCCTGGATCAGATAGATGGCGCCTTCATAGATGGTCATGGGCGCACTGGAGAAGTCCACCTCGGCGACGATGTTCTGGCCGCCGTCGGTGATGTCGATCACCACGAAATTTCCCTCCGCCACCGAGCGCAGCGACACGGCATTGGCCGGATAGCTGTCGGCGGTCCAGTGCCAGGCGTCGCCCTCGGGATGGACGATGCCCTCCTCCTGCAGGTATTCGAGCATCTCCAGCAGGTTTTCGCTGCCGAAGCGTTCGCCCTTCTTGAACGGCAGTTCAAAGGCGGCACAGCGCACGTGATCGAGCAGGATCAGCAGCTGGTCCGGGTCGATGCGGGCGTGTTCGGGCGAGGCGCCCAGGAAGAATTCGGGATTGCGCACGATGTACTGGTCCAGCGGCTGGCTGGTGGCGACCAGTACACCGAGGGCGGTGCGCTGGCGGCGGCCGGCACGGCCCAACCGCTGCCAGGTGCCGGCGATGGTGCCGGGATAGCCGTTCAGCAGGCAGACATCCAGTGCACCGATGTCGACCCCCAGTTCCAGCGCCGAGGTGGCGATCACGCAATCGAGATTGCCGGCCCGCAGCCGCTTTTCGGTGGCGCGCCGCTCGGTGGGAAGATAGCCGCCGCGGTAGGCGGCCACTCGCGCCGGCTTGCGCGGGTCCTTGTCGAACACGTCCTTCAGGTATTTGGTCAGCACCTCCACCATCAGCCGGGTCTGGGCAAAGATGATGGTCTTGAGCCCGGCTCGAACCGCGGCGCGTGCGATACGGGTCGCCTGCGAGCGGGCCGAGGCGCGAATGCCGAGGTCCGGGTTGATCACCGGCGGATTCCACAGCAACAGGTGCTTCTCACCGGCCGGGGCCCCGCTCTCGGTCACCGCGGCCACCTCGTCACCGATCAAGCGGCTCGCCAGCTCCGCCGGATTGGCGATGGTGGCCGAGCAGAGGATGAACACCGGATCCGAGCCGTAGAAGCGGCAGATACGCCGCAGCCGGCGGATGACATTGGCCACATGGGAGCCGAACACGCCGCGGTAGGTGTGCATCTCGTCGATCACCACGTAATGCAGGTTCTCGAAGAACTGCGCCCATTTGGTGTGATGCGGCAGGATCCCCTGGTGCAGCATGTCCGGGTTGGAGACCACGATGTCACCCTTGGTGCGCACCGCCTTGCGCGCGTCGCCCGGCGTGTCGCCGTCGAAGGTATAGGCGCGGACGCTCAGGTTCCCCGCCTCATTCAGCTCCAGGATTTCCGCCACCTGGTCCTGCGACAGCGCCTTGGTGGGAAACAGGTAGAGCGCCTTGCCCTGGCGGTTGAGGGCATCGTGGATCACGGGCAGGTTGTAGCAGAGGGTCTTGCCGGAAGCGGTGGGGGTGACGATCACGGTGTGACGTCCGGCCCGCACGGCATTCCAGGCCGCCGCCTGGTGGCTGTAGAGCCGGTCGATGCCCCGCCTGGTCAGCGCCGTCCGCAGGCGGGTGTCCAACTCCGCTGGCAGCTCGGCATAGCGCCCCTTACGGGCCGGCAACACCAGCTCACCGGTGATACGGGCCTTGTGCTTCTCGCGCAGACGCGCGGCCAGGCGGCTGACCGGGTCGCGGTCGGCCGTCACGCTCTCGGCAGGGGAGCTCATGGGGCGACTTGTTCTCCTTTCGTTCTCTTCGCGATATTATCCGAAGCGCCGGACAACCAACAACAATGAAGGAACGGCATGCACGACGACGATCCCCGCCTGAGCGCCCTCACCCGCCGTCAGCGCGAACTGTACACGCTTCTCCGCAGCCACCCGTTCCCCCACCCGCCCAGCCTGGACGAGTTGTGTGATGTCCTTGGCCTTCGGTCGCGCGGTTCGTTGCACAAGCAGGTGCAGGCGCTGGTCGAGGCCGGGCTGGTGGAGCCGCAGGATGGCCGTCAGCGCGGGGTACGCCTGACGACACCGTCCCTGGAGCGGGGGCACTGTCTGCCCTGGCTCGGCTATATCGCCGCCGGACGGCCGATCGAGGCGCTGGAAAACCCGGAGCCGATCGAGGTCCCGGAGACGCTGTGCGTCAACCCGAACGCCTACGTACTGCGGGTGCGCGGTGAGTCGATGATCGAGCAGGGCATTCTCGATGGCGACTGGGTGGTCATCGAACCGCGCACGCACGCACGCAACGGCGAGGTGGTGGTGGCGCTCATCGATGGCAGCGAGGCCACCCTCAAGCGCATCGAACAGCGCCCGGACGCCGTTCTGCTACACCCCGCCAATCCGGCCTTCGCCACCCAGAGCTATCGACCCGGACAGGTCGCAATCCAGGGCGTCCTGATTGCGCAGATGCGCCGCTATTAGCGCGCGGCAGTCACGATGAGTCGCATGCGCGGCAGATGACCGGTATTGGCTAACCAGAACAAGCGACCGAATCGGGAAGCAGATCGTCGGTTAGTGGTCCATACTTGGATGGTTAGGAGCTGTGACGGCACACGGAGAAAAGGAATGCAGCTAAAAAAATCAATCAATTGGAGCCGCCATCAACTGGAGCAGGACCTCGCCGAACTGGAGGAACTTCTCCGGCGCGCGCATCACGAATCCAACGGCAGCGAAGATGACGAGCTGGCCCGACGGCTCCTGTCGCAGCTGATTGAGCGCCGGCGGGACCAAATCCGGCGCTTGAGCGACCCCCTCACCAAGCATTGATCGCTCGCTTGGCACGGCGCCGCCCGCCTGCCAAGCCATCATCGGGAAGGAGGGAGTCGCATCTGCAGCGTGTTGGGAACCGCGCGTAGCGCCAGCGCACGTGCCGGGTGCCAGAACGCGGAGAGAAGCAGCAAGGCGGAGCCGATGACGAAAGCGGTGATCGCAAAGCTGAAGTTGACGAAACCGTAGTGCTTCAACAAGGCGCTGAAGGCGTATAGCACGTAGGCGAGCGCCGAAACCATCAGCGCCCGACGGTCGACAAACAGCGAAACCGCCGCGATCACGACATAGAGCGCCACCACTCCCACCGCCTGCATAGGGCCAATCTGGCCGCCAAACACCGACAGCGACGAAAACACCGGGTGCACCAGCATTGGCGCGGCCAACAGGTGGAGCCAAAACGCGACGTCCGACTTCCGTGTTTGCCGTACCGGATCGCCCATATCCCACTGCATCGCCCACCAGAACACCACTACCCCGGCGCCCAGCAGGATGCCGTTCGTCCAGGCCCTTGCGTCGGGAACGATGGCGAACAGCAGACCAATCAGCGTGCCGACCACGGCGGCGGCGCCCGACGCGACGGTAATCGGAACCTGAAACCGTAACCAGTGCAGCCACGCGGCCACCGCCGCAGCCGCACTGGCGATGGCGATCGTGGTTTCCGATCTGCCGTAGAGGACATCCCCGAGCAGCAAAACCGCCATGAAGATACTGCCGACAAACGCCAGCAGCAGCATGATCGCGGGCAGTGCCATGCGACGCTTGCGCACGAAGAACTCGCCTAGCAACCACGCCGCAAAGCCGGTAGCAGCCGCCCCGACCCATGGCGCCACTGCCGCGCCAATCCAGGCCACCGACGTCAGAAGCAGCAGACAGGCGATCACGACAAAGATGTCGTTGAAGCCGCTCACCAGGCGAAAGTGCTCCTCGTCCACCGCCGATGTGCGCCGCAGTTTGGCCACATGCGCCCGGAAGGCGGTGGCAACCTCGTCCGGCAGCACGCCGGCGGCTACGGCATCTGCGATATCTTCGTCCGTATACATCGTTACTTCCCGCGATTGAAAAACCGGACTTCCGACCTACGGCCACCCATACTCCCGCTCAACCCGGCATACACGCACACGAAAATGCGCGTACCACAGCGAGGCCCCCTCCTGGGCCTCCCGATGTTCCGCGTGCTCCTTCCAGGCCCGAATTGCCTCCAGGCTCTCCCAGTAGGAGACCGTGATGCCAAGCCCGTCCCGCGCCGACTCGAATCCCAGGAAGCCGGGCTGTTTGCACGCCAGCTCGATCATTTGACGGCCTGCTTCGGCATAACCGCAGTCGCCTTCCGTGCGTACCGACGTAAAAATCACCGCATAGTACGGCGGCTTGGGCGTGCTCGCAGGGCGGGTTGCGGTCACGGCTGCGGCCCCTCTCCGAGCTCGGGCAGGAGACTGTCCAAAACCGTCAGCGCGTCGAGCGCCGCCGGGTAACCGGCGTAAATACCAACCTGCAGCAACGCCTCGGTGATCTCATCCAGGGTTGCGCCATTCTTAATCGCCAGTTCGAACACGACCCGTAGCGCATTGGTCCGACCTAACGCGGAAAGGATGCCGATGCTGCAGAGCGAACGGGTCTTGCGATCCATAGCGTCCCGGCTCCAGGTGCGACCGAACACCACCGAAACGGCCTCCCTTTCGAAGGTCGGGCTGAGAGCGCGAAAGCGTGCCTGGATCGCCTGTGCACGCTCGCTCCCCAGCATCTCCTCCAGAATCTCACTGCCTTGCTGATAGTGGTCCAATTGCTTTCTCTCCCTTATCCGAAAGAGACTTTCGGTGCCATGACAACCGTACTCATCAACCGTTATACCCCAACGCGAACCCCAAGAGACAGCCATCCCCGGACAGGGGTGGAAGGCGTCGCCGATCAACACGGACCGTAAGTCAGGGTGGCTGCTCCCGGAATGATTGTCCCCGGCAGAGCGTTGGACTAGAATGGGATTCAATGAATCCCGCCGGAGTTCACCTCAATGGCACAGATCAGCACCCGCCTACCCGACGAACTTGCCGCTTCGCTCGACCGTGCGGCCGAGCAGTTGCACCGGCCCCGGGCAGAACTCGTGCGTCAGGCGGTAGAACGCTACCTTGAGGATTTCGACGATCTCTCCGATGCCGCGCAAAGGCTCCTGGACCCTTCAGATCCGCTGCTCGACTGGGACGACGTAAAGCGTGAACTACTCGATAAAGATTAAGAACACTGCAGCCAAAGAGTTAGCCGGCATCGACAAACCCGATCGGCACCGACTGGCTACAGCAATTGACGGTTTGGCGGAAAACCCCTGGCGCGGGACGGCTCTGAAAGGAGACTTGAACGGGTTGCGCCGCATCCGCGTGGGGAACTACCGGGTCATTTACGAGATTGATGATGGGCAGGTGATAGTGCTCGTGCTGAAGGTAGGGCATGGCCGGGAAATCTATCGATAGAAGTGTGCGAGCTCACCACCCCGATATGGACGGAATCGAAAACAAACGTGCGTGGCGATCACCGACCGGCAGCGGCCAGTGCGGCGGAAAACAGTAAGAATACTCCGATTCCGAGTACCAGCGGCACGACGACGGACCACATGAAGCCGAGCCCCCAAAAAAGCCAGCTCGCGCCGACGCCCGCCGCTACTGCGGGGATCGCCTACTCCGGAGCGTTGCGGATGGCTTGCTCGCGCCCATCCCTCTCCCACGGACATTCTCACGGGTTCAGGCGGGGTCGGCAGGCCCCGCCGAACCGGCCGGGTACTCGAGCAGAGGCGAGCGGCCCGCCTGCCAGGCGTCGGTGATCGGCTCGACGATGCGCCAAGCCTCTTCGGCCTCGTCGCCGCGGATGGCCAGGGTGCAGTCTCCGTGCAGCGCATCGAGCAGCAGGCGGCTGTAGGCGGGCATGGCTGGCGTGTCCACCGGGCTGTCCAGGACGACTTCCCGCAGCTCGAAGCGGTCGCCGGGGCCGGTGGCGTTCAGGTGCAGGGCGATCCGCTCCGGGTCCAGTTCCAGGCGCAACACGTTGGGAACCGCTGCGTTCTCCTCGAAGGCGAGGTGGGGCACCGGGCGGAAATGGACGGCGATCTCGCGCCGGTCGCGGGCCAGGGCCTTGCCGCTGCGCAGGAGGAAGGGCACGCCGGCCCAGCGCCAGTTGTCGACGAACAGGCACACTTCGGCGAAGGTTTCGGTGCCCCGTTGCGGGTCGACGCCCGCTTCCAGGGCGTACGCCGGCACCGCCCGCCCGCCGCTGCGCCCCGCCACGTAGCGGGCGCGCCGGGTGTGGCGCGCCACCTCGTCGGGATCGAACCGGCGCACCGCCCGCAGCACGTCAAGCTTGCGGTCCCGCAGGTCGCGCTCGCCAAGGGTGACCGGGGGCTCCATGGCGACGAGACAGAGCAGCTGCAGCAGATGGTTCTGGATCATGTCGAGCAGCGCCCCGGTGGCGTCGTAGTAGCCGGCGCGCCCCTCCAGGGCGAGGGTTTCGTCCCAGACGATCGCCACCCGCTCCACATGGGTCGCGTTCCACAGCGTCCCGAACAGCCGGTTGGCGAAGCGCAGCCCGAGGATGTTCTGCACCGTCCCCATGCCAAGGAAGTGGTCGATGCGGAACACCGCCGCCTCCCCGAGGCGCTCGGCGATGAGGCGGTTGAGGTCCCGGGCGGAGGCGAGGTCCCGACCGAACGGCTTTTCGATCACCAGCCGGCTGCCCGGCGCCAGGCCCGCACCGCACAGCGCTTCGATGGTGGGCCAATAGACGGCGGGGGGCAGGGCCAGGTAGACCAGCCGGGGCTCACCGGCCGGTTGCAGCAGCCGCGAGAGCTGCGCCGCGTCGGTGACGTCGGACTGGCCATAGCCAAGGCGCGAGAGCAACGCCTCGCGGGCGGAGGGGGCGACGTCCGCGGCGTGAAGCGCAAGCGCTTCGGCCATCTGCCGGCGGAAGGCCGCGTCGCTCGACGGCTCGCGGGAGACGCCGAGCACCGAGAAGTCGGATGGCAGCCGCTCCAGCTCGAACAGCCGGGCCAGGGCCGGCAGCAGGTAACGCGCGCTCAGATCCCCCGCTGCCCCCAGGATCACCAGCCGGCGAATCACGCCGGCTCGTCCTGCTTGGCCCGCGCCAGATTGCGGCCGCTGGCAATGAGCCCCACGTGGCTGAAGGCCTGGGGAAAGTTGCCGAGAAAGGCGCCGCTGGCAGGGTCGATCTGCTCCGGCAGCAGCCCCAGGTCGTTGGCACGCCCGCACAGGCGCTCATAGAGCGCATGGGCCTCATCCAGCCGCCTTTGCCCAATGAGGTTGTCCAGCAACCAGAAGCTGCACAGCAGGAACGCCCCCTCGTGTCCCGGCAGCCCATCCGGCGACTCGTCCGGGATGTAGCGGTAGAGCAGGCCGTCGCCGGCCCCGAGCCGCTGCCGGACGGCCTCCACGGTGGCCAGCATGCGCGGGTGATCGAAGGGGACCACCCGCCGCAGCGGCAGGGTCAAAAGGCTCGCGTCGAGCCAGCCGCCGCCCAGGTGTTCCGTCAGGGCGTTCTGCTGCGGGTTCCAGGCGTCGTTCAGGATGGCGTTGCGGATGGCCTCGGCATCCGCCCGCCAACCGCTGACGTCGCCGGGCAGGCTCAGCCGCTCGGCCAGCCGTGCACCGCGGTCGAGGGCGACCTGGCACAGGGCGGCCGAGTAGGTGAACGGGTGGCCGGAGGTGCGCACCTCCCAGATGCCGTGGTCGGGCTGGCGCCACTCCACGCGCGCCTGCTCCACGAACTGCCGCAGGTACCCCCAAAGGTGGGGAGTGATCCGACCGCCGCGGTTGGCCCACTGGTAGGCGCAATCGAGGATCTCGCCGAATACGTCGTGCTGGCGCTGCTCCACCGCGCCGTTGCCCCAGCGCACCGGCGCCGAGCGGCGATAGCCCTCCAGTTCCCCATCCTCCCGTTCCGGAGGTGGCTTGCCTCCGTCCAGGTCGTACAGCACCCGCGGGCGGCCGGGGTTTTCCACATCGTCCAGTATCCAGGCGAGGAAGGCCTGGGCCTCGGCAGTGAGGCCGATCCCCCGCAGGGCGTAGACCGAGAAGGCGGCGTCGCGCACCCAGGTGTAGCGATAGTCCCAGTTGCGGACACCGCCGATCGATTCCGGCAAAGACGAGGTGGGGGCTGCGACGATGGCGCCGTTCTCGAAGTTGTCCAGCAGTTTCAGGGTTATCGCCGAGCGGCGCACCAGGGAGGCCTGGGGCCCGTCATAGTCGAGACAGGCGATCCAGCGGCGCCAGGAGGAGAGCGTGGCCTGGAGCACCTCGTCGTGGGAGATCGGGTCGTAGCGGTAGGAGCCCGGTGCCCAGCGAAGCATGAAATGGGCCCGCTCGCCCGCGGCCAGCCGGTAGCGGTTATGCAGTCCCTGGATGGGCAGGGTGGCACCGAAGCGCAGGTCGAGCCCGTGGCCGGTGCGGAGGCGCAGCCCTTCGCCGTGGGGCTCGGCCTCGACCCGGCCGCGCGGTGCCAGCTCGACCCGCAGCGCCACCTCCCCCGCCAGCACCTCGACCGTGCGCAGCAACTCGCCCCGCGCCGCCCGCCCCCCCTCGTTCAGGTTGGCACCGGTGCGGAAGGTGAGCGCATCGGTGACCCGCACTACCCCGTCCGGTCCGCCCAGCTCGGTGACCAGGACGCCGGTGTCCGGCACGTAGTAGTGACGGGATTCGTCGAGCCGTTCCGGGGCGATGGTGAAGGCCCCGCCCCGGCGGGCGTCCAGCAGCCCGCAGAACAGCGGCGGGTCGTCGAAGCGGGGAGCGCACAGCCAGGCGACGGCTCCGTCGCGCCCCACCAGGGCGGCAGCGGCGCCATCGCCGATAAGCCCGTAATCCTCGATGGGCAGATATCCGTCCGCGGTGTAGTGCAGAGACCGGAAATCCGCCTCCGGGGGGCTTGTGTGCGCATCCATGGGCGGCTTCCCTAAGAGAACGATGCCAAACCGCCTTAGCCCGCATGCGTGCCGGACGGTTCCTTCAGGTCGCGGTCCTGTCGCCGGCCTTTTCGGTCAAGACTAGGTGAGGCAGAACCAGACGCAAATGGGGCGTGACGCCGGTTGCGTGGACGCGGCTCTACCCTATTCTTGGCGGATGGACGTCTTGCGAACCGATATCGCAATCATTGGCGGCGGACTCGGAGCCTGCGCTGCCGCCCTGGCCGCGGCTCGACTCAACAAGCGGGTCATTCTGACGGAGGAAACACATTGGATTGGCGGCCAGCTCACCAACCAGGCCGTCCCCCCTGACGAGCACCCGTGGATCGAGGAGTGCGGCGCCACCGCGCGCAGGACGTGGCCGACGAGAGCGACCAGCAGTCGGTGACCGTGTGCTTTGCGATGGAGTACCGGCCCGGCGAGGACCACACCATTGACCGGCCGCGGCAATATCCGTTCTGGCGCGATTTCACACCGCCGGGCTGGCCGGGGCCGTTGTTGGGCTGGACCACACCGGATCCCGTCACCCACCAGTCGCTCAATCGCCAGCTCTTCGAAGCCCCGGATGGGCATCCCTGGTTTCAGTTCCGACGCATCCTGCTGGTCCTGGGCGGAGGGGGCATTCTTTACGACTTGGACGCCGAGCGATACCTGCGCGAGGTGTTTCTTGCCCACGAGATGGGGATCCCGGTGATGGTGTATGCCATCAGCGCGGGGCCTCTGAGGCATGCCAGCGCCCGCCTGGCGGTGCGCACGGCCCTCAATCAGGCTGCCGTGATCACGAACCCGGACCCGCAGCGCCCACATCGATCCCGATGAGTACCACGGCATGCTTGCGCAAGCGGCTGACTTCATCGTCGATCGCCACGATGCCGATGTCGTGTTTGTGCCCATGGAGAAATGGGACGTTCAGCACAGTCATGCGGTGGTGGCGCGCATGCGCAATGCGGAACGCGCAGAAATCCTGCGCCGACAGTATTCGCCCGGGCAGATCCTCGACCTGATCGGGCGGTTCGAATTCGCTGTCGGCATGCGGCTTCACTTTCTGATCTTCGCCGCACTGCAGGGCACCCCCTTCACCGCCCTTCCGTATGCGTCCAAGGTGACCGGTCTGCTGGAAGACCTGGAAATCAAAATGCCCCGTCTGGAGAGCGTCAGCGTCGGTCAGCTCATTGCGCGGATTGACCGCTCCTGGGATAACCGTCAGGAAATTCGCGAAACCAGCCAACGGCACATCCCCATGCTGAAGGAGCGGGCCAGGCAGACGAATCGATTGCTCGCTCAATTCTTGCAGGACCGCGCGGCTGCGGTCTGAACGGCAGCCCCGTCCACTCCGCCGGTTACGCCGATGGCCGCTCAGAGATAGCCACTCTTGTAGCTCTCCAGCATCCTGATGTAATTGGCGCGCTCGAAAGCGCTGGGGTCGGCGACCCTGGCGTGGCTCATGTTGCCTCGCAGCTGCTCCACGGACGAGAAGCCGCGTGCGTCCATCCAGTCCATCAGCCCATCCACCAGGGTGGCCGCGAACTCCGGGCCGTGACGCAGCAGCGCCGAGGTGGTCATGACGGCGTCGGCACCGCTTGCGGTTCATCCCCACGCATGTGGGGAACACGGGCGGGGCGGTGTCCGCGCCGTCCTTGCCGAGCGGTTCATCCCCACGCATGTGGGGAACACGTGGTGCGGTCGAACATGGTGTAATCGTTTTTCGGTTCATCCCCACGCATGTGGGGAACACGCCTGCTGTGCCAGCCGATACAGTCGCTCGACCGGTTCATCCCCACGCATGTGGGGAACACGAACATCGCGCTTGCTCGCGCTGTCGAGCATGTCCGGTTCATCCCCACGCATGTGGGGAACACGCGCCAAAACGGCCGCCCTTCCGTATCACTGATCGGTTCATCCCCACGCATGTGGGGAACACGAGGTGGTCGAAAGGCAGCAGGTCGGGAATTACGGTTCATCCCCACGCATGTGGGGAACACTTCGCTAGGCCGGATTCGACATCAACGACGCGCGGTTCATCCCCACGCATGTGGGGAACACACTCCGCCTTCACTCGCGGATGATTCCGTAGCCGGTTCATCCCCACGCATGTGGGGAACACCGCCGCATAGAGCCCCATGTGCACGAACGGCACGGTTCATCCCCACGCATGTGGGGAACACGGGACGGTCAGCAGCCGCAAGGAGGTGATCGACGGTTCATCCCCACGCATGTGGGGAACACTCGGAATCGCCGCTTTCCAATCCGACGAGCAACGGTTCATCCCCACGCATGTGGGGAACACTTCGCCCGCCTTGCGAACGTAGGTCGCCGTAACGGTTCATCCCCACGCATGTGGGGAACACGGATTGCCGCATTGCAGCGCGTCCCGTTTCACCGGTTCATCCCCACGCATGTGGGGAACACCGCGTGCATTCCTGCCGCGTCTGCGGATATGGCGGTTCATCCCCACGCATGTGGGGAACACATATGACAAACAGCGATTGCCCCGCCACGGGGCGGTTCATCCCCACGCATGTGGGGAACACGGGATGCTCGGCACGCTCGCCGGTTTCTGCGCCGGTTCATCCCCACGCATGTGGGGAACACGTCGCGGGTGGTCTCGACCGTTTCCTCGGTCGCCGGTTCATCCCCACGCATGTGGGGAACACCTTCCCCTGACGGCCTGGTCGGCGATGATGGGCGGTTCATCCCCACGCATGTGGGGAACACATATGCACAAAAGCGGGAACGAGGCATCGTCGCGGTTCATCCCCACGCATGTGGGGAACACTGAGCCCATGAATGGGTCAACAACGGTTTGGCCGGTTCATCCCCACGCATGTGGGGAACACTACCGCCAGCATCGCCAGCCCCTTGCTCAGGTCGGTTCATCCCCACGCATGTGGGGAACACGAAAGCGCATCCAATAGCTCTACCAATTCGGTCGGTTCATCCCCACGCATGTGGGGAACACCAAGGCTAAGGCCGTGCGGGTGCTCGCGAATGCGGTTCATCCCCACGCATGTGGGGAACACTGGTGCGCACCATAGGACGTTATGGCGATCGACGGTTCATCCCCACGCATGTGGGGAACACGATCTCGATCGGGCTCGTGTACTTGAACGCATCCGGTTCATCCCCACGCATGTGGGGAACACATCCACTCGTCTTGGCGAAGGTGTACGTAGACCGGTTCATCCCCACGCATGTGGGGAACACGCTGTAGCGACCTCGCCGAATCGTTCGAGGAGCGGTTCATCCCCACGCATGTGGGGAACACGGCTGCACCGGGATCAGCACCAGGTTGGCGGCCGGTTCATCCCCACGCATGTGGGGAACACGTCTCGGTCTGCCGGAGATGCAGGTCGGCCTCCGGTTCATCCCCACGCATGTGGGGAACACACCTACGACGGCCGCCACATCGTGGCCGGTGTGCGGTTCATCCCCACGCATGTGGGGAACACGATTTTCGCGCGGTCCTCGGGATTGCACCAGACGGTTCATCCCCACGCATGTGGGGAACACGGCATCGGAGCGCTTGCAGATTCGCTCAATTACGGTTCATCCCCACGCATGTGGGGAACACCATCGGTACCGCGTACACGAGCGATCAGGTGAACGGTTCATCCCCACGCATGTGGGGAACACGGGCGCGTGGCACGACACCGACGACTCAGGGGCGGTTCATCCCCACGCATGTGGGGAACACCATCTTTCTTGTGCCGTTCTCGTTCCAGCCGTCGGTTCATCCCCACGCATGTGGGGAACACGGCAGCGATACCGTTGCACTGGAGCGAGCCGCCGGTTCATCCCCACGCATGTGGGGAACACAGGGTGGATAGCGCGTCGGCTACCTTGTCCAACGGTTCATCCCCACGCATGTGGGGAACACGGCCGGTCGGACTCTGAGGCGTTGTTAGCTGGCGGTTCATCCCCACGCATGTGGGGAACACCTCGACGCTCATCTGCGGGACGTTGTTGGCGTCGGTTCATCCCCACGCATGTGGGGAACACCGTGCGCGGCATGATGCGCCCGACCATTACTGCGGTTCATCCCCACGCATGTGGGGAACACGCGCCGCCGAAGACGTTTAGATATTGAGTGCGCGGTTCATCCCCACGCATGTGGGGAACACCCTAACGGCACCCACGAGGACAAGATCCGCGGCGGTTCATCCCCACGCATGTGGGGAACACTAGGCGCCCTTGGTTTTCACGCTACCATCGGGCGGTTCATCCCCACGCATGTGGGGAACACATCGGTACCGCGTACACCAGCGACCAGATCAACGGTTCATCCCCACGCATGTGGGGAACACGCGAAACTGGTCGTCTCCGGGCTGTTTCGGAACGGTTCATCCCCACGCATGTGGGGAACACATCCGCACCTACAGCGGACGGAACGCCGATGCCGGTTCATCCCCACGCATGTGGGGAACACTCCGCCCGCTGCGCCCGCAACATGTAGAGCTTCGGTTCATCCCCACGCATGTGGGGAACACCGAATCAACGCCGACTTGACCTCCTCCTGCACCGGTTCATCCCCACGCATGTGGGGAACACATCGTCTACCCACGCAATGCCGTTCATAGCGTCCGGTTCATCCCCACGCATGTGGGGAACACGAAAAGATGGTTAGATTTTCTTTGCCCGAACCCGGTTCATCCCCACGCATGTGGGGAACACGAACCCGTAGCGGCTCAGCATTCGCACCAGTGCCGGTTCATCCCCACGCATGTGGGGAACACCCAAGACCTGGGGCACGCCGCCGATATGTGGACGGTTCATCCCCACGCATGTGGGGAACACTGAGCCCATGAATGGGTCAACAACGGTTTGGCCGGTTCATCCCCACGCATGTGGGGAACACTACCGCCAGCATCGCCAGCCCCTTGCTCAGGTCGGTTCATCCCCACGCATGTGGGGAACACGAAAGCGCATCCAATAGCTCTACCAATTCGGTCGGTTCATCCCCACGCATGTGGGGAACACCAAGGCTAAGGCCGTGCGGGTGCTCGCGAATGCGGTTCATCCCCACGCATGTGGGGAACACTGGTGCGCACCATAGGACGTTATGGCGATCGACGGTTCATCCCCACGCATGTGGGGAACACGATCTCGATCGGGCTCGTGTACTTGAACGCATCCGGTTCATCCCCACGCATGTGGGGAACACGTGGGGACACCGAGGAAAGCGGTGGTGATGCTGCGGTTCATCCCCACGCATGTGGGGAACACCCATATGAATTCGCAGTCGTTGTTGATGGCGGCGGTTCATCCCCACGCATGTGGGGAACACGTCGATGTAATCGGTCAAGGTGCGCATTGGGGCGGTTCATCCCCACGCATGTGGGGAACACTAGGAAAGCTCTATGTGTGATTCGGCCGTGACCGGTTCATCCCCACGCATGTGGGGAACACGGTCTACGTCAGAAACGAAGAGGTCGCAGCGAAGGTTCATCCCCACGCATGTGGGGAACACGCCCGTGGCTATCGGTCTCCACCGCCAGCACGCGGTTCATCCCCACGCATGTGGGGAACACCGGTTCATCTCAATCCCAAGCGTCAGTAGCCGCGGTTCATCCCCACGCATGTGGGGAACACTTGCGGTGGGGACGTTGAGTAGCCGCATAACGCGGTTCATCCCCACGCATGTGGGGAACACCTCGGCGAACTCGGCCGAGGTCATGCCCGCCTCGGTTCATCCCCACGCATGTGGGGAACACTGGAACAGGCCGCGCACCTCCAGGCTCGGGGCCGGTTCATCCCCACGCATGTGGGGAACACGGCCTGATCGGTTGGCCGCTGGTGGGTTTGTTCGGTTCATCCCCACGCATGTGGGGAACACAAAACATGAAAAACGAGGATTAATCAATGGGACGGTTCATCCCCACGCATGTGGGGAACACGTACGGTAATTATAATTCCAACGACTGGGACGACGGTTCATCCCCACGCATGTGGGGAACACGGGTCGCTTCCCAAATTCCCAATCAGGATGACCGGTTCATCCCCACGCATGTGGGGAACACACGGGGTACCGGATGCGGAAGATGCGTTTCCGCGGTTCATCCCCACGCATGTGGGGAACACGGGAAGGTGACAAACCGTCAACCCGGGCGTGGCGGTTCATCCCCACGCATGTGGGGAACACCCGTTCCCGCCGCCGCACAAGTAGCATCAACACGGTTCATCCCCACGCATGTGGGGAACACTACAGCACAGCATCCGGCTCCGATGTGCTCGCCGGTTCATCCCCACGCATGTGGGGAACACGCGGGGCCGCGAACTTTAAATTTGCCGCCTGACGGTTCATCCCCACGCATGTGGGGAACACGCGGTGTGCACCTCGGACGGCGCCTCGCTCAGCGGTTCATCCCCACGCATGTGGGGAACACATTCCGTTGATGGAACTGGGTATCCAGGGCGTCGGTTCATCCCCACGCATGTGGGGAACACCAACTGTCGATACTGGCGGCGGCACTCGTGCTGCGGTTCATCCCCACGCATGTGGGGAACACCTCAACACTGAACGTACCGATAAGCTGCGAACCGGTTCATCCCCACGCATGTGGGGAACACGTCCTCGGCATCTGTCAGCGCCCAAACCACCTCGGTTCATCCCCACGCATGTGGGGAACACTCGAGCAGGCCCTCCAGGGCGGCCACTTCCGGCGGTTCATCCCCACGCATGTGGGGAACACCAACCAGGATTAAATTCAGTGCGGTGAGATAACGGTTCATCCCCACGCATGTGGGGAACACGTCGGCTCGGTCAGGAACTCCGGGGGGAACTGCGGTTCATCCCCACGCATGTGGGGAACACTCTCGTGCGCTTTTGGTGAATTTGCTAGGCATCGGTTCATCCCCACGCATGTGGGGAACACGGGGAGCGCCTTCGGAATCGGTACCGCCATGTCGGTTCATCCCCACGCATGTGGGGAACACCAGCCTTTCCCAGCGTTTCACCCGTTCCAGGGCGGTTCATCCCCACGCATGTGGGGAACACTTGATGAGGCGCAAGCGGTTTGGCCAAAAAGGCGGTTCATCCCCACGCATGTGGGGAACACACAAAAAAATATTGCTCGAGGCAGGCATCCCGCGGTTCATCCCCACGCATGTGGGGAACACGAGAAACACTACGCAGAACGCGACATCTACGGCGGTTCATCCCCACGCATGTGGGGAACACACGCCCTCCGTAATCGTCACCGTGAACGGCGGCGGTTCATCCCCACGCATGTGGGGAACACGCGGAATCGCTCCATGAACTCCTGCATCTCTTCCGGTTCATCCCCACGCATGTGGGGAACACCGGATTGAAAAGGTTAAACCATGCCCCTAGTCCGGTTCATCCCCACGCATGTGGGGAACACACCAATCGTACCCAGTTGTTTTTACAAGGGGAATTCGCCAAGAGAAAATCCACCAACTAAACCGAGGGTTCAGTTCGGCCGTTCGGCTTCCGAATCTAGACCAGATTCTTCCTCAATATCTGGCTCGGGGGGCAGGAACGAGACCAGTTTCACGCCATCTCGCTCGACCGGGATGCGGCGGTTGGCGCCGCAGGTCTTAAAGTCGAAACCACCTTCGTTGCGGGCGGCCCAGGCCATGACGGCGTTGCCGTCTTCGATGCCGGTCTCGACCTGCTCCCATAGCATGTCGCGGACGCGGACGGAGTAGTTGCCGACGTAAACGCCGGCACGCACTTCCAGCAGCCATACGGCGAGTCGGCCGCGGAGGCGCGGTGGTGCGTTCTCAAGGACGATGACCAACATCGCCGATGGTTTCGGGGTTGGGGATGGCGGGCGCTACCGCCTCCGGTGCGGGCGGGGGCGGTTGCAAGCCGCCGGCGGAGAGAATTTCTTCGATTGTAGGGATGATCCGCTTCAGCAAACCGGTTTCCCGAAATGCATCCCGACAGGCAATACGCACGGCCCGCTCGGGTTCTCTTGGTGATCCGGCGGCAATCTTGAAGGCAGCGGGAACCACCGTATCGAACTTGAAAAGATCGGCAATATCGTAGACGAAGGAGAGCGGTTTCCCGGTATGGATGAAACCGATCGCGGGGGCGTAACCGGCCGCCAGTACCGCCGCCTCGGTGACACCGTAGAGGCACGCAGTCGCGGCAGAGAGGCAGCGGTTCGGCACGTCGGCGGCGTCCCAGTCGTGGCGGTCGTAATTGCGTGCCTGCCACTTGACGCCCTGGCTTTGCGCGAGTTCCTGATACATTTTGCGCACCCGCGCCCCTTCGATGCCGCGGAGTTGCTCCACGCTCCGCCGGGCCGGCGGCTCTTCGCCAAATCGAAAGGCGTACATCTTCCGTACGACCCTGAGCCGCGCCGCATCATCCAGTGCCAGCTTCGCCTGATACAACAGCTTGTCGGATCGGGCGCCGCCGGGTTGCCCTGCCGAGCAAAGCCGGACTCCACCCTCCCCCACCCAGACGAGCAAGGTACCCACCTCGGCGGCGAGTGCCGCGGCCCGGTGGGAGACGCGGGTACCTGGTTCGAGCATCAGACAGGCGGTGCCACCGACCGGGATATGGGTGCGAATACCTTCCTTATCGATGGAAACGAAGGCGCCGTCCTTTACGTCGATGCGGCTGCGCTCGATGAACAGGATCGAGAACCGCTCCTTGACCGCGATCGGCTTGAGCGGCGGTAGCATGTCAGACCCGGCGTACCAGCATCAGGCCGCAGCCGAAGCCCTTGGCCGGACCGATCCCACGCAACAGAGCCTCGCGTAGGCGCTCCGGGTCGGTGACCGTAAGCAGGCCGGCAAAGTCGACACTGGAGAACTGCACCCGACCACGACGCCGCCCCATTTCATGGCGGCGATAACCATCTGCCTGCACCTCGCCGGGCTTTATGGAGAAGCCGTGGTCTTCGGCCCGCCGTGAGAGCCAGGCAACACCCTTCTCCTGTACCAATTGCGCCAGGGGCGGCCGTTCGGCCTCGGCGAAACTCCGCTTGGCGTCCATGATCACATCGTGCCGCTTATGCTTGCCGTGTTCATCGCGCCGGGTCACTACCGGGTTGGCACGAAGCTGGAAGGCAAGTTGATTGCCGACCGCCAGCTGCGGCCGATAGTCCTTGTGCTCCACCCACCAGACGCCACGCGGATCTTCGGGTGGGCGTGCCGAAACCAGGTAGAACTCCGGCCAGGGCCCATGCTCGTTGCGGCGGAACAGGAATTCACGCTCGCTATCCTGCACGCCGGGAAACAGCTCCCACAGATACTGATGGGCGCGGTAGGCATCGGCGCGGGCCACTTCGGCCAGCCGCGACGGCTCCGCGGCGCGATTGAGGGTCACTCGACTGAAGTACACGTCACTCCTCCCTGTCACCCGGCGACCAGTGCTCCGGCCGCTCGGCAAACTGCCAGCGTCGGCGGCTCGAGGGCACGTCCCGCCGCGTAAACGTTTTCAGTGGCCGACGTGCGACCGGTTCGCCCGCGTCCCAGTACAGGGCCGGTCTGGCGGCTTGGTCCGGAAGGGCGTGAATACCAACCAACTTCCGCAAATCGGCAAAACTGGCTTGCTCCAATGCCTCTGTCACATCGGTGGCGCTGTTGATCTGCGGCTGCAACGGCAGTGACGGCGGGCACGATTTTCGACCCAGGTAAAGAGTGAAGTGCGGACGGAGCAGGCCATCGCGAAGCGCCTCAAGGGTAAACGGCGCCACCTCGCTGCGGCGGCGTACCGCGATCCGGTAGAGAGCGTCTGTACGGTAGTCGCGGGAAGTCAAAATAGTGCCGAGGCGGTTGCTGCGCAGCTCGTCGCGGCGGGTGCGCCAGACGGTTCCGCGCTGTTGTGGCGGTACCTGTACCGTGTGGTAGTCGCGTAGCAGGGTGCCGGTGGCGAGGACCGCAACGGTGAGTCCGTAACCGTCGGCCATGGCCCGGTGCCGTTCCTCCTCGTCGCGACGCACCCCCATCGCGGCGGCCATCAAACCCAAAACGGCTGACTTGCTCGGCTGTGCCGCGGAGGGCCGATATTCGCCTACGGCGACATCGCCCCATGAGGCCATCGGCCCGTAGAGCTGAAAGAGCAGGAATTCGTCCATCGGGATCACCCCGCGACGAAGCCGATAAGCTCCCGCAGGCTGCCCTTTCCTTCGTGCGCATTCATCGCGCAGGACTGCCAGGACATGCCGTAGACCTCGTCCATCCGCTCGCGGGTGGTGTTCAGGCGGTCGATGGCCGCACCAAGCATGTTATCGCCTGCGACGGGATTGAGAAACGCCACCGAGAGTGAGCGCGGCTGGTGGTCGCCCTTCTCTGCCAGGACGAAGGAGGCCCAGGCGCGAGAGCCGAAGCTGTTCTGCTTTCCGCTCGGTGCCACGGTGGCGGCGGATCGGACCAGGGCATCCAGGGCGCGGTTCGCCAGTTCAGAATCCCCTTGCAGGTTTTCGCGCAGCAGTTCGCGATCGATGCAGACGTAGAGATAGAAAAGGCCGGCACCGAATTCGGTTTCACCCATGTGACCGGCGCCGCGATCCTCGTCGCCCTTATTGAGGTCGTCCACCGCCGTGAAGAAGTCGTCCTCCACCGCCACCTTGTGCACGGTAATGGCGTGGGCCACCTGGGTGGCGGCCTCGACGTTGTAAGCGGGCGCCGCCGCGAGCATGCGTCCAAACAGGGCGATGTCGACCGCGGTCTGCCCCGGACGCAGCAGGTCCAGTTCCTCCTTCTCCGGGCCTTTGCCGCGGGCCGCCAGTTCCTCGACCAAGGCATCAACGGCCGCGCGCTCTTCCGGACTGATGTGCGCCAGCTGCTCGATCTCGACCCGGCCCTCGCTCTTGTTGACGTTCTTCGGGCTGCCGAATACTGCAGCAATCGTTTTGGCCCACTCCAGAGCATCGGCCGGCTTTACCCCTTTGGCGGTAAGCGCGGCGTAGACCTCGGTGCCGAGCGCCTTGGTGCGGGTGCCGACATGCCCCTTGACGCCTTCACCGAATACATCGGAGGTGCGCCAGGCACGTTTCAGGCTCTGGGAGGAAACACGCAGCCGTTGCGCCCCACCCATCATTGCGGTCTTGGGTCGGCCCAGGTCGTCCCGGTTGAGATTGGAAGGCGGATAGGAGGTCAGCAGGTGCAGTTGTACGAAACGACTCATGGTCGACTCCTTCTGAATGGTCATGGTCCTTGTAAGTGTTCTCAGCCCTGAAGGGCGCCGTAATAGTCGAAGGCCCACTCTTTCTGAGTGGGCTGGCCGCGCCAACTCCAGCGGTAGACGCCTTGGGCGAGATCCGCCAACGGGGCGGCATCACCCATCAGATGCAGTGTGCGGATGAGCGCAGTGAACAACTCCTCGCGGTCCTTGCACTGCAACAGCCTGCGAAAACGCAGGTCGCTGAGGGGCGCCTTGCCACCGGGCTGGGCCGGTGTCGCCAGGCGCGCCGCAAATTTGGTGGAGCCGCCCTTCGGCTTTTCCTTCAGGTGGGCGCCCAGTGCGGCGATGACGGCGATCGCCTCTTGGTCCTGGATCCCGAGCGGCGCCAGTTGTCGGTAAAGGTGGTGATAGGCCAGGGTGAAATAGACCTCGCCCAGTTCCCGGCAACGGCGCAGCTCGGCCCGGTCGCCGCGCTCCGTCTGCAAGTGGGACCACCACTCCTCCAACACCTCAGCTGCCCGCTCATCACGGAAGCCGTTCCAGTTGCGCTCAGGCATCGACCGTCTCCTTCTGTTTCTTCGCGCCCACAGCCTTTTTCGGTTTCGCCAACTCAAGCAACTTGTGCATCTTGGGGCCACCGAGATTGCGCAGCAGATCCCGACGCGCCTCGACCACGCGACGCACGTTGCCCTCCTCCACCGGCGCGGAGAGCACAACGGTATCGAAGACCTTCTCCGCTGCTCTTGCCAAAGCCCGGCGCCAAGTGTCGCGCACGGCGTCGGCGTCCTCAGCGGCCATATTCGCGGCCGCGCGATAGAAGTCCGCTTCCGTGTCGGCCCAGAAGGTTGCCTCCGCCGAGGGCACGTCGCCTTTGGCGTCCGCCGGCCGCTTGAACCAGGCGGCTTTCACGGCACTGCGCAACAGCCGGGCCGCGTATTCGGCCGCATCGACCATGAAGGTGATCTGGTCGTCGTAGTCCGCGACCCGCTCCGGCGGGACGTGATAGAGGGGCATGGTGGTGTCGTACCAGCAACGGGCCTTCATGTTGTCCATGTCGTATCCGCTGGCCCAAAGGCGAAGTTGGGCGCCGGCTGCCTGTCGGTCATGGCGCAACTTCACCACCTCGGCAGGCTCGCGCTCCTCCCCATGAGAGGCCACCAGGCCGCGCCAGTGTCGATAGCCGATGCCGCCCGGCTGCGGGTGCTGCGGCAGCGGCTCGCCATCCTTGCCGCGTACGTAAGGTGTCAGCGGATGGCGCCACGGGCCGACGTAGTTGGTGCCGTAGTTTTTGGTACGGTATCGGGTGTACAGCGCCTCGTGCTCGCGGTCGCAAATTGCGCAGCGGCCGGCAGTACGCTGCTCCAAATCCAAACGCAACCGCCGAGGCATGCCCCAGTAGACCTGGAGCGGGTGAACATCGTCCGGGGTGGTGGCGACCCCTTCCTTGTCGCTGATTCGGGTCGGGCCGAGCCATGGGAAAACCGCGGGAGGCTCGTTGTGCTCGGCGTTGCCAAGCGCCTCGAAGCGGCGCCTCTCCAAGACGTTCAGCCAGAGATTGCGCCACAGCGTCTCACGCAGTTCCTGATCGGGGCGTTCATCCCACAGGACCACGGTGGTGAGCGGACCGCCGCCACGCAGCGAAGTGCGGTGGCCGACGCCGCCACCGGGGGCGTTGGTCTGCAAGGTGAACAGTGCAGCCGCGGCACAGGCCGGACATATCGCGGGTACCCGGCCGCGCTTGATGAACAGGTCGAGGTTGTCGCGGACGGTTTTGCCGCCCGGTGCCTCGATCAACAGCGCACTGATTTCCTTCGGCACTTCGGCGGCGAGGGGGTCGAGATCCTGCATGAACAAAGGACCATCCCCCTCCAACTCAAAGGCATGGCGATGCGGCTCGAACAGCCCGCGCAGCTCTTCGGGAGATGGTGGCACCTCTAAGCGGTCATGCCACTCGTCCTCGTCCTTTGGCGGCAGGGCCGTTTGCAGTAGGCCAATCAAAAACTGAAACAGGGAGCCGGTGAAGTCGGGGCGCGGGGCGTCGACAGCGAGGATGGGATTTGCGGAATCGTGGCCTTCGACAATCTGCCATGGCGAGATCCAGGCGCGATCGCCTTGCAAGCGGCGGATGGGGATCCAGGGTTCATCCAGAAGATTCATTTCCTTACGACCTCAAGCCTGTCCATGCCCGTTCTGCTTCTGTTCGCCGGCGCGGGCAATTCCGAGGGTTGAAACGGTAAACCTAACTACTTCTGAGGGCAAGCATGGAAATCGCGGGGCTTTACGCAAACAGCAAGCCCTCTTCCGCGCCATAAGTGACGTCCACCCGGTCACCGGACCCATTCAGTGCGGAGCCCCTCCAGGTGCCGTCCACCTTTTCCAAAGGCAACACCAGACTCCAGCGGCCCTGGTCTGCCATGCTTGCCTTCGCCTGCTCTACGGCAGGATGCGGCGCGTCGGCTGCGATGCGCGCAGCCCTTATGGAAAGCTCGCTGGCGCGCCAGCCGTCGGCCTCGCACCACGGCCGAACGGCACCGTCTTCAACTCTCGCCAGCCGCAACGTCACTGAGGCGTCGCCCAGGCGGGTCGGCGTGTGCATGTCCTGCCACCAGTCGAGCGTGCCCGAGCGCGGTTGGTAACCTTCCTCCAGGTCGAGGGCATTCTGCCGCGCCAAACTGCGCGCCTTGGCCCGCTCCGCCTCCGCCTCGCTGGCGCTGCGCTGCAGCCCGGCCGGCAAAGGTTCATCGGCATCGCCGTAGACCGTCTCTATCAGCATCCGCGCATCTTCCGGCATGCGGATGCAACCGATATCCGCCAATAGTCGCGCCGTGCGCCAGAGACGGAAATGGTCGGTGTAGACCGCTGCGGTGCGGGGCAGCAACGTCTTCAACCAGTCCGAACCGGGCTCATCCACGGCAGGCGGCGTCAGCACGCGCAGCACCGGTGCTGGCCGTCCTTCGGGACCTTCACTACGGTTACCTTCCGCATCCCGGCGGTGACGGTGCAGGCGGCCGGCGCGCTGGATCAGCAGGTCGATGGGCGCGAGGTCGGTGATCATCTGGTCGAAATCCAGATCCAGCGACTGCTCCACCACTTGGGTCGCGATCAGAACCTGCCCGTGGCGCTCCGATGCCGTGCTCTCCTTGCCGAAGGTCTTCAGCACGGCGTCTTCGATGCGCAGCCGGTCACAAAGGGCAAAGCGCGCGTGGAACAGGCGCACCTGTCCTGACGGTAGGTGCGTGCGCAGACGTCGGGAGGTTTCAATGGCGTCATCCACGCTATTGCGGATCCAGCAGACGCATTCGCCGCGCGCTACGGCCTGCAAAACCAATGCATCCGCAGACTCGAGTTCGTGCATCAATTCGACCGTGACGCTACGCGCCACTTCCGGCCGGGTCTGCACCGGGTATTCGTTGCAGGCCGCCGCGCCGACGTGGGTCAATAGCGGATAGTCGTCGCCTTCAATCTTGGGCGTCGAACCGCCGAGGGCAAGGGTGTAGGCCTCGATCAGTGCCTGCCGTGTCCGATGCGGGAGTGTGGCGGAAAGCAGTATCGTGCTTCCTCCCGCGGCGGTGTGAAACGTGATAACCCGGCGAAGTACGCTGAGCATGTACTCGTCACAGGCATGCACTTCGTCGACCACCAGCACTTTCCGCGTCAAGCCGAGAAGCCGTAAGGATTGGTGCTTGGAGGGCAGCGCGGCGAGCAGTGCCTGATCGACGGTGCCTACACCGAAGTCTGCCAGCAGCGCTTTCTTGCGGTGATCGCCAAGCCAAGCGGCGCAGCGTGCGCCCGCACTCAACTCGCCATCAGCGTAAGTGCTGTAGCCCCCGGCTACCGCCTCGAACATGGAGTCGCGAAAGCCGCGGTCGAGGTCACGCCTGCCGTGCGCAAGCACCAGGGAGGGACTGCCACCATCGGCGAAGAACCGGTCGTAGACATTCGATAGGCGCCGGTACATGGCATTGGCGGTCGCCATCGTGGGCAGGGCGAAGTAAGCGCCGAGGGCGGCGTTACCGGCCGCCAGGCGGTGAGCCAGGATAGCCGCGGCTTCGGTTTTCCCGGCCCCCGTGACGTCCTCCAAGATCAGGAGTTGGGGCGCGCTCTCCAGAGGCAGTCGATGGGCCAAGGCCTGCAATGGCGTGGGAGGCTTTCCGGCCAACGCCGGGAATAGCTCGGCCAAACCGGCTGGCGGTGCCGTCGGCGCTGGAAGCACGCCGGCCCGAACCACCGCTTCTTGCGCCCTGGGCAGCGCCACCTCTGCCCAGTAGTCGGGCAGCACTCGCGCGCGTTCTTCGCAGGGAAACCACTTCTGATTCGAGCCGATCCAGTCGCAAAGGACCGTCAGCCCCGCCAGCCACCAGGATGCGCGCTTCAGTCGTTCGCCCAGCAACTCCGCATCGAGTACGACAGGATCGGGAAGAAACAGATCGCGCACGTCACGGGAGAAGCAGACGGCGGCGTCGATGTCCTCGGGTGCGAATGCCCGTGTCAGCTTGATCGCCTGGGTCTGGTGAGAACGATAGACGGTGCTTGGCGGCTGGCCGTGGTGCCCGGTGACAGCAGCGACCCAAAGCTTTAAGGCTCGCTGCGATTTCCGTTTCGGACCCGTCAATTCAATCCAGCCCTTTTCGAGAGCGATCGGTTGAATGGCGTCGGTCCAAAGCACGTAACCCAGGCTATCGTGGCGCTCTGAACGAGTACCCTGGGGCTCGCGGCCCCGCAAGCGGCGAAACAGATCCGGGGCCTGCCCCTGGAAATCCGATGAGAACTTTCCGAGATCGTGCAGGGCCAGGAAGAAGCAAGCCAAATCAATGAAACAGGAGCGGTTAAGGCCGAGAGCTTGCGCGAAAAGATCGGCGAGAAATGGATGGCTGTTTAGGTACACACTCCCTGCTGCCGCGACGTCCAAGGCGTGGTAAGCAAGGAGATGACAGCTTGCGCCATCTTCCCTACCACAGGTCTTGCCCCAATATTTAAAGTACGGAAACGCGTGTTCAGTACCAACGGCCTCGGCCTCCGGTGCATCCACTTCGACAGGCTCCATCCGGAAAGACATTGAACCGGCAATTTGCCATAGAGCGGGTCATGTTGGCTATTCACCGCAGGGACTCCGGGGTCGAACGGTGGGTCGGCTGCGCTAAAGACTTTTCCGAAATGGACCTCGAGGTGATCAACCCGTGGGCAGTATCCCCCGACGTGGCGTCATCTCCGCTCCTGCTCCCGACCCGGCCGCCTGCGCGAGGCTGATCTGCTTGCCGAACACCTCAAGCGACGAAAACACCGGGTGCACGAGCACCGGCGCCGCCAATAGGTGAAGCCAGAACGCAATGTCCCGCCTTTCGTGTCCGGCGTGCGGGATCGGCCACGTCCCGCCGGGAACAATTTGCAGATCGTCGGTTGTGGCTTGTCACTCAGACATACCCAGACTTATAGCTTTCCAGCATCCTGATGTAATTGGCCCGCTCGAAAGCGCTGGGGTCGGCGACCCTGGCGTGGCTCATGTTGCCTCTCAGCTGCTCCACGGACGAGAAGCCGCGTGCGTCCATCCAGTCCATCAGCCCATCGACCAGGGTGGCCGCGAACTCCGGGCCGTGACGCAGCAGCGCCGAGGTGGTCATCACGGCGTCGGCACCGGCCAGGAGGTATTTCACCACCTCGTCCGGACCCGCCACGCCGGTGGTGGCCCCGAGCGACGCCCGGGTCTTGCCATGCAGCAGCGCGGTCCAGAGCAGGGGCAGCCGGATCTCGTCGGCGCGGCTCAACTCCAGGGTGGGCGCCACTTCCAGCGACGTGATATCGATGTCCGGCTGATAGAATCGGTTGAAGAGAACCAGCGCATCGGCGCCCGCCTGGTCCAGGCGCATCGCCATGTGGCCGATGGAGCTGAAGAAGGGGCTGAGCTTGAGCGCGACCGGGATGCTCACGGCCGACTTGACCATGCCGAAGATCTCCAGATAGCGCTCTTCCACCGTGGGTCCGGAGAGGCTGAAGTCGGCCTCGACGCCATAGATGTTCAGTTCCAGCCCATGGGCACCCGCCTCCTGCATCTGCTTCGCGTAATCGATCCAGCCTTTGCTGGTCGTGCAGTTCATGCTGGCGATAATGGGGACGTCGACCTGCTCGGTGGCGCGCCGGATCAGATCCAGATAGCGGTCGGGACCGACGGTGTAGGCATCGACCTCGGGAAAGTAGGTCAGCGACTCGGCGAAGCGCTCCCGGCCGGCCTCCATGTAATCGGAGAAGGCTTCGTTCTCTTCCCGGAACTGCTCCTCGAAGACGGAGAACATGACGATGGCCGCCACGCCGCCATCCTCCAGGCGCCGAATGCCGTCGACGGTGGCGGACAAGGGCGATGCGGAGGCGACGACAGGATGTTTCAGTGGGAGTCCCATGTAGGTCGTGGCGAGATCCATCGCTTCTTCTCCTATCGTCTATGCCTTGGCGCTCGCGATGGGTCGAAGTGGCTGCCCTGACTGGCCATCGCCTCGTAGGTCTCCCACTTCCGGTCCACCGCCTCCTGGGCCAGCGCCATCAGCCGTTCGCTCTTGGCCGGATGGGCCCGGGCCAGCATCCCGTAGCGCAATTCGTTCAGTGCGTATTCCTTCAGCGGGATGCGCGGACGGGGCGAGTCGAGCACGAAGGGATTCCTGTCCGCTCCCCGCAGTGCGGGGTTGTACCGCAGCAGGGGCCAGTGCCCGCTGTCCACTGCCAATTCCTGCTGCTTCATGCCGTAGCGCAGGTCGAACCCGTGGGCGATGCAGTGACTGTAGGCAAGGATCAGCGACGGCCCCGGGTAGGCCTCCGCCTCCCGCAGTGCCAGCAACGCCTGCTGCGGATTGCCGCCCATGGCGATACGGGCCACGTAGACATTGCCGTAGGAGATCGCCTGCAAGGCCAGGTCCTTCTTCGTCACCGCTTTGCCGGCGGCGGCGAACTTGGCGACGGCGCCCATGGGGGTGGCCTTGGACATCTGGCCCCCGGTGTTGGAATAGACCTCCGTGTCCAGCACCAGCGCATTGATGTCGCGCCCGCTGGCCAGAACATGGTCCAGGCCGCCGGAGCCGATGTCGTAGGCCCAGCCGTCACCGCCGACGAGCCAGATGCTGCGGCGCACCAGATGATCGGCGACCGACAGCAGGGTGCGCGCCGCCTCGCTGTCGATTCCGCTTAGCGCCTCCTTCAACTTCGCGACGCGCCCGCGCTGCAACCGAATCTGCGCCTCGCTGCTCTGGTCCGTCTCCAGTATCTCGTACACCAGTTCGGGGCCGATTTCCGCCTTGAGTTCGCGCGCCAGGCGCCTGGCCAGGGCCAGCTGCTGGTCGGCGGCGAGGCGAAAACCGAAGCCGAACTCGGCGTTGTCCTCGAACAGTGAGTTGGACCACGCCGGACCGCGCCCCTCCACGTTGGCCCGCCAGGGGGTGGTGGGCAGATTGCCGCCGTAGATGGAGGAGCAACCGGTGGCGTTGGCGATCACCAGACGGTCGCCGAACAGCTGGGAGAGCAGCCGCAGGTAGGGCGTCTCCCCGCAGCCGGCGCAGGCGCCGGAGAACTCGAACAGCGGCTCCAGGAACTGGGCGCCGCGCACCGTCGAGAATTCGACCCGCGAGCGTTCGTTGATCGGGAGCTTCTCAAAGAAGCGGATGTTGTCCCGCGCCTGCTCCAGGCCGGGGGCCTTGGGCTTCATGTTGATCGCCCGGACCCCACTCTCCTGCAGGCTGCGGGCGGGACAGGACTCCACGCAGATCCCGCAGCCGGTGCAATCCTCGACGTAGACCTGCAGCGTGTAGCGGGTCTCCGGAAAGCCGCGGGCGTTGATGGGTGCCGAGGGAAACATCTCGGGCGCCCCTTCGAGCAGGGCCTCGTTGTAGAACCTGGCGCGGATGACGGTGTGGGGACAGACGATGCTGCAGTTGCCGCACTGAATGCAGATCTCCGGCTCCCAGACCGGCACGAAGTCGGAGATGTTCCGCTTCTCCCACTGGGTGGTGCCGGAGGGGTAGGTGCCGTCCAGGGGCAGCATGGAGACCGGCAGCGCATCACCCTTGCCGGCCATCATCGCGGCCGTCACCTTCTGCACGAACTCCGGCGCTTCCGCAGGGACGACCGGCGGCATTTCGAGGGTGCTGGTCACCCGGTCGGGGATCGTCACCGGGTAGAGTTGCTCCAGCGTGCGGTCCACCGCGTCGAAGTTCTTCTGCACCACCTCCTCGCCCTTCTTGCCGTAGGTCTTGCGGATGGAGTCCTTGATCCGCGCGATGGCCTCGTCCCGGGGCAGTACGCCGGAGATGGCGAAGAAGCAGGTCTGCATGATGGTGTTGGTGCGCCGGCCCATGCCGGTCTCGCGGGCTACCGTCGAGGCGTCGATCACGTAAACGGTAATGTGCTTGTCGATGATCTGCTGCTGCGCCCGCCGCGGCAGCCTGTCCCATACCTCATCGGGACCCCAGGGGCTGTTGAGCAGCAGCGTGGCGCCGTCGCGGGCGGTCTCCAGAACGTCCATCTTCTCGATGAAGTTGAACTGGTGGCAGCCGATGAAGCCGGCGGACTGGATGAGATAGGGCGAGTTGATTGGGTTCGGGCCGAAGCGCACGTGGGAGACGGTGAGCGAGCCGGACTTCTTGGAGTCGTAAACGAAGTAGCCCTGGGCATGCAGCGGTGTCGACTCGCCGATGATCTTGATGCTGTTCTTGTTGGCCCCCACCGTGCCGTCGGCGCCGAGGCCCAGGAACAGGGCGCGGATCACCTCGTCCGGCTCGATCTCGTAACCGGCGTCGTAGTCCAGGCTGGTGTGGGAGACATCATCGTCGATGCCGATTGTGAAGTGGTTCTTCGGTTGCTCCCTCTTCAGTTCGTCGAGCACCCCCTTGGCCATGGCCGGCGTGAACTCCTTCGACGAGAGGCCGTAGCGGCCGCCGATCACCCGCGGCAGGACCGACAGCTCGCCCTGTGTGTAGGCCTCGTTCAGCGTCGTCACCACATCGGTGTACAGCGGTTCACCGGTGGCCCCCGGCAGCTTGGTGCGGTCCAGCACCGCGATGGCCTTGACTGTAGGCGGCAGGGCCGCCAGGAAATGATCGGCGGGAAACGGCAGGCACAGGCGTACGTGGACCACGCCGCATTTCTCGCCGCCGGCCCTCAGGGCGGCCACCGTCTCGCGCAGGGTGTAGGCGCCGGAGCCCATGATCACCGCCACCCGCTCCGCCTCGGGGTCGCCGTGGTAGTCGAACAGGTGGTAGGCGCGGCCGGTCAATCCGGCCAAGGCATCCATCTTCTCCTGCACGATCGCCGGCAGCCGGGCGTAGAAGGGGTTGACCGTCTCCCGGCCCTGGAAATAGACGTCCGGATTCTGCGCCGTGCCGCGCACGAACGGATGGTCGGGATTCATGGCCCGGCCGCGGTGGGCGCGGATCGCCTCGGCATCGATCATGGCACGGATGTGCTCGTCGTCGATCAGGGTGAGCTTGTTGACCTCGTGGGAGGTGCGGAAGCCGTCGAAGAAATGCACGAACGGCAGCCGCGAGGCCAGGGTGGCGGCCTGGGCGATGAGTGCCATATCGTGCGCCTCCTGCACCGAGGCGGAGGCCAGTTGGGCGAAGCCGGTGTTGCGCACTGCGGCCACATCGGAGTGATCCCCGAAGATGGAGAGGGCCTGTGCCGCCAGGGAACGCGCCGCCACATGGAACACCGTCGGCGTCAGCTCACCGGCGATCTTGTACATGTTGGGGATCATCAGGAGCAGGCCCTGGGACGCGGTGAAGGTGGTGGTCAGCGCCCCGGTCTGCAAGGCGCCGTGTACCGCGCCGGCGGCGCCGCCCTCGCTCTGCATCTCCGCCACCAGCGGGATATTGCCCCAGATGTTGGGCCGGCCTTCGGAGGCCCACTGGTCGGCCAGTTCCGCCATGGTGGAGGAAGGCGTGATGGGATAGATCGCACACACCTCGTTGACGCGGTAGGCGATGTAGGCAACCGCCTCGTTGCCTTCAAGCGTGGTGACCTTGGTCGGTTCCGGTTCCATGGTCGACTCCTGGTTCGGGGATCATCTCGATGGCGTGGCAGGGGCAGTAGTCGAAGCAGACCGCGCACCCCGTGCACCGAGTGAAGTCGAAGCGATAGCGCTTGCCGGGACCGAGCTTGACGATGGCATCCTCAGGACACGCCCCATAACAGCCGTCGCACTCGAAACAGTTGCCGCAGGAGAAGCAGCGCTTGGCCTCATAGGCCGCCTCCGCCTCGCTCAGACCCTGGGCAATCTCCTCGAAGCCGAAGCGCCGCTGCGCCGGGTCGACGATGCCCTGCCTACGCTGTTCGGCATCGGTCAGGAAGCCGATGTGCAGCCCCTCGAAGCCGATCAGCGGGTGTTTGGGCGGCTTTTCGTAGCGGGTGCCGTGGAGGAAGGCATCAATGTGCCGCGCCGCCTTTTTGCCGTGCCCGACCGCCGAGGTGACGGTGCGATCGCCGGGCACCATGTCGCCGCCGGCAAACAGGCCCGGGTGGCCGGTCATCAGGTCCTCGCCCACGACCACGGTGCCGTCGGCGGTGAACTCGACGCCCGGCACCCCCTGCAGGAAGGTCGCGTCGGTCCGTTGCCCCAGCGCCAGGATCAGGGAGTCCGCTTCCAGGGTTTCGACCTGGCCGGTGGGCTGCGGGTAGCCCTGCTCGTCCAGCTTTATCACCTCGACCTGGAGTTTGCCCTCCTCGAAGGCCGTGATGGCGCGCAGCCAGTTGAGCTTGACCCCCTCCTCCATCGCCTGCTCCGCCTCGAAGGGGTGGGCGGTCATCTGCTCCGGGCCGCGGCGAAAGACGATCAGCGCCTCCTCGGCGCCGAGCCGCCGGGCGGTACGCGCCACGTCCATGGCCGTGTTCCCCGCGCCGTAGACGGCGACACGCCGCCCCAATGCCGGCGCCTGCCCGGTGGCCGCATCGCGCAGGAAGCTGACCGCGTCGAGCATCCGGCCGGCGTCCCAGACCGGGATGTCCACCCGCTTGCCCAGTTGCGCGCCGATGGCGAGAAAGACGGCATCGAACCCGCCCTCCGCCTTTTCCGCCAGCACGTCCTCCACCTTGTGATTGAGGGTGATGGTCACCCCCATGGCCTCGATGCGCGCCACTTCCCGCTCCAGCTCGTCGCGGGGCATACGGTAGGCGGGGATGCCGAAATGCATCATTCCGCCGGGCAGGGGACCGGCCTCGCGGATCTCGACCGTGTGGCCCAGGCGGCAGAGGTGATAGGCGGCGGAGAGGCCGCTGGGACCGGCGCCCACCACTAGGACGCGGCGGCCGCTGGGCGGCGCCACCGGCTCCACCTGCCACCCTTCCCGCGAGGCGAGATCCCCCAGAAAACGTTCCACCGCATGGATGTTGACGGCGTTGTCCACCGGGTTCCGGTTGCACGCATTTTCGCAGGGGTGATAGCAGACCCGCCCGTGCACCGACGGCATCGGATTGTCTTCCATCAGGACCCGCCAGGCCTTCTCGTAGGCCCCCGCCCGGGCGTGGTCCAGCCAGCCCTGGATGTTCTCCCCGGCAGGGCAGGCGTTGTTGCAGGGGGGGAGCAGGTCCACGTAGAGCGGACGGCGGGTGCGCACGGGGCCGGTCCCCCGGGCGTGCTGAATCCAGAGGGGGCGAACCGTCAGTTCCCTTGGCTTGGGCCGTTCCATGGCATTGCTCCGCTGTTGGCTGAGGCCGCGCAGGGCTCTCCCTTTCCCTCGCCGCGATGGGGCACCGTACCCTTGAGCATAGGCCGCTTCGCGGCGTTCTCTTGCGAATTTGCCCCGCGGGATGGGGCGGCTACACTCGCACTAAGCTCGAACCTGACACCCGGTACTTCAGAAACTTAGGAGGGCGCACGCAGATGGCCACTCAATGGAATGCCAGTGGGACCTACTTCGAGAGCTGCAGCTGCGACACGGCGTGCCCTTGCGCGTTTCTCAGCGCACCGACCAAGGGGGAGTGTACGCTGCTAGCCGGATGGCACATCGACCAGGGTCAGTGCGGCGGAGTAGCTCTGGACGGTCTGAATGTCGCCTTCGCAGCCTACGCGCCGGGTCACATGATGGAGGTGAAATGGAAAGCTGCGCTCTACGTGGACCAACGCGCCTCCGAGGAGCAACGGGATGCCTTGACCCGTATCTTCAAGGGTGATCTGGGCGGACATCCGGGCCGGCTTGCCTCGCATGTGGGTGAGTTTTTGGGGGTAAAAAGCGTCCCCATCGAATACCACACCAACGCCAGGCACCGCAGCCTCAAGATCCCCAACATTGCCGAAGCGGAGATCGTCAACCTGAGCACGGAAGGTGCCGAGGAGATCACGATCACCAGCCGGCCCTGGTCCATCGCGCCGGGATACCCGACCGTGGTGGCAAAATCCGAGCGGCTGGATTACGACGACTACGACATGCACTGGCATCTGGCGGGCGAGAACGGGTACCACTCGCCATTCGCCTATAACGCCTGAGGCGCGCCAGTCGCCTTCAGGCATGAACGTCGACGCCGTCTTCAGACGGGATCGGGGGATCGTGATCGCCGCCTTGGCGGCCATCACGATCCTGGCGTGGACCCATCTCTACGCCATGTCGCCGTCGCTGGCGATTCTGACCGACGGCGCCTTCTGTGTAACCCCGATGGTCGCAGCGTGGAGCATGTCGGACGCGCTCATCGCCTTTTTCATGTGGAACGTGATGATGGTCGGAATGATGATCCCCACCGCCTCCCCCATGATCCTGATGTTTTCCACCACCAACCGACGCCTTCGGTCGGGCGAGGGATCGCTTGTCCCCACCGCCGTCTTCGTTCTCGGGTACCTGCTGGTCTGGAGCGGCTACAGTGCCCTGGCCGTGGTGGCGCAGTGGGCGCTGCACTCGGCCTCGCTGCTCTCTCCACTGTGGCTGCGCACCACACCGGCCATCGGCGGACTGCTCTTCATCACCGCCGGGGTGTTTCAGTGGACACCGTGGAAATACGCCTGTCTGTCCCACTGCCGAACGCCGCTTTCATTCCTGATGACCGAGTGGCGCGACGGACGCCGCGGCGCCCTGGTCATGGGGCTGAAGCACGGGGCTTACTGCGCCGGCTGTTGCTGGGCCATCATGGCGCTCATGTTCGTGGCGGGCGCCATGAACCTGCTGTGGACCGCCGTGCTGGCCGTTTTCATGCTGGTGGAAAAGGTCGCCCCGGGCGGGGTGATCATCGGGCGGACCGCGGGCGTGATCTTTATAGTGGCCGGCGTATGGATGCTTTTGGCGGGGATGTGAGACTCGCACGCCAGCCCCCGGTCGGCCAGCACGCTTTGCGACACTTCCTTGTGGAGAACTGGTGATGGGCAATGACGACCATGGCGCCCCACGGCGGCCGGTGCTGCTCGTCATTCTGGACGGCGTCGGAGTCAACCCCGCCAAGCTCGACAACGCCGTTGCGTTGGCGAACACGCCGCGGTTCGATGCCTACTTCGCACGCTACAGGCATACCGTAATTCAGGCCTCCGGCCACGCCGTCGGCCTGCCCGACGGGCAGATGGGCAATTCGGAGGTGGGCCACACCACCCTCGGCTGCGGCACCATCGTTCGCCAGGACCTGGTGCTGATCGACGACGCCATCGCCGACGGCAGCTTTTTCCAGAACCCGGTTCTGTTGGACGCGATCGACACCTCCGTTGCCTCACACCGCCCGGTGCATCTTTTCGGCCTGGTGTCGACCGGCGGCGTACACAGTCACCTGCGCCACCTGCTTGCCCTGATCGAGCTGTGCCACCGCCGCGGCGCACGACCCTTGCTGCACATGTTCACCGACGGGCGAGATACCGCACCCCAGTCGGCCCGCGGCTGCCTGGACGATGTCGAGAACGCGCTCGCCAAGGCACAGGGCAGCATCGCCACCATCAGCGGACGCTACTTCGCCATGGACCGCGACCAGCGCTGGGACCGCACCGAAATGGCCTGGCGGGCGATGGTCCGGGGCGAGGGTCACCGCGCCGGGAGCGCGGCCGAGGCGATCGAGACGGCCTACGCCGCCGGGCAGACCGACGAGTTCATCAAGCCGGCGGTCCTGCCGCCCTGGCAGCCCATCGAGGCCGGCGACCGGGCCATCAGCTTCAACTTTCGCAAGGACCGTCCGCGCCAGATCGTCGCCGCCCTGGCCATGCCCGGCTTTGAGGACTTCTCCCGGACCGGCTTCGAGCCGATCGGGGTCAGTTGCATGATGGAGTACGACAAGCGGTTCGGCCTGCCGTACGCCTTCACCCCGGAGCGGCCCGGGGTGACCCTGGGCCAGGTGATCAGCGAGGCCGGTCTGAGGCAGCTGCACTGCGCCGAAACCGAAAAGGCCGCCCATGTCACCTACTTCTTCAACGGCGGCAGGGCCGAGGCCCTCGCCGGAGAGGAGCACATCATCATCCCCTCCCCGAAGGTCGCCACCTACGACCTCAAGCCGGAGATGAGCGCCCCCGAGCTGGCCGACGCGGTTGTCGAGGCGCTCAACGCCGACCGGTATGCCTTCATCCTGGTGAATTTCGCCAACGGCGACATGGTGGGGCACACCGCCATCCGCGAGGCGGTGGTCCGCGCGATAGAGGTGCTGGATACCGAGGTCGGCCGGGTGCTGGATGCCGCCGTGGCCCAGGGCTACTCGGTCATCCTCACCGCCGACCACGGCAACTGTGAGCAACTGGTCGACCCGGTCACCCTGGCACCGCACACGCAGCACACCGAGTACCCGGTCCCCTGCCTGATCATCGACCCCACCGACTGGCACCTCTCCACCGCCGGTGGACTCGGCAATATCGCCCCGACCGTGCTGCACCTGATGGGGTTGCCCAAGCCGCCGCTGATGAAGTGCGACTCGTTGCTGCTCTCGCCCAGGAGGTGAGCAGCCCATGCACCACCGTTCCTACCCCTCCCGAGGGTAGAGTTCCCACATCCGCGCCAATTCGTCCGTTTCGCAGCGGATTTCGCTGAAGAGTGTGGTCGCACCGTTTTGGCGTAGTCGAACGCCGGCGCCCTCGGTCACCCTGCCTGCAAAAGCGAACGGTGTTCCGGCTTCCCGCAGCGCACGACTCACTTCCGCCACACGCCCGGGCGGCACGGTCGCGACCAGGGTCCCCGAGGAGATCATCCAGAGCGGGTCGAACTCGAACGCCTCGGCGAAGCGTGCGACGACAGGCGGCACCGGCAACAACGACGCGTCCAGCTCAATGGCCACCTCCGACAGTGCCGCCAACTCCAGGAGCGTTTCCATCAATCCGCCCCGTGTCACATCGTGCATCGCCGTCGCGCCCCGGGCGGCGATGGCGATGGCCTCAGGAACAACGCTGACCTGGGCCATGAGCTGCCGCGCCTCATCCAGATCCCGGTCATTCAGCCCTCGCTCGCGCGCCACATCGGCAAAGTCGTGAGCCAGGATGGCGGTGCCCTCGATGGCGATCCCCTTGGTCACGAGCACCTGATCACCGATCTGGGCACCACGGGTTCGCAACGGCGAGCGCCCTTCCGCTTTCCCCAGCGCGGTCACGGCCACCAGCGGCCGCGCGAGACTGGCGGAATATCCTGTATGGCCGCCGATGATTGACACGCCCACCTCGCGGGCGGCCCGACCCGCGTCTTGCATGATCCGGCTCACGAGCGCCTCGTCATCCGGCCGAGGGACCAGCACCAGGAGCAATATCCAGCGGGGCCGGATGCCGGTGGTCGCGATATCGTTGCACGCCACATGGACCGCAAGCCAACCGATGTTTTCGACGGCGCCCACAATGGGATCCAGATGAGTGACCAACAGGTCGCCGCCGACCCGCGTCAGGGCCACATCCTCGCCAAAACTCGCACCCAGGACTACATCGGCATCATCGCTCGCGATAAACGGGAAAACGCACCGCTGCAACGCGTCCAACGAAAACTTGGACATGATCGCCTCCAGTTCGGATCAACCGCCTCATCCGGTGAGGCGACCTGGCCAGTCCCTCCCCCCTTCTCCCACTTTGTAGCCTCCCCGCCGGGCCAAGAGACTCCCCCTCATCAAAGCCAAGGTTAGCCAACGGCCCGCTGTGCCGTCGAATAGCTGCATCACCCCTATTCAGGCTACGGGCACCGCCCTGGGCCGCGGGACCTTTGGTGTTGGCGGCGGCCTGCTCCGGAAGAGGAACGGCAGGGTTGACTTTCATCCTCCCTTGCATTATTTCGGTTCTAACTGAAATTTCTGAAACGGAAGCAAGCGATGCAACTCACCTCCACAATGCAGAAATTCGTGCTCCATTGGGGCGAAATGGGCTCCCGCTGGGGCGTGAACCGGACGGTGGCCCAGATTCACGCGCTGCTCTATCTGGCTGGCGAGGCGCTCACCGCCGAGGAGATCACCGATACCTTGGGGGTCGCCCGTTCGAACGTCAGCACCAGCCTGAAGGAGTTGCAGTCCTGGGGGCTGGTCAAGGTGGTCCATATCCTCGGCGACAGGCGTGACCATTTCGAGTCCCAAAAGGACGTATGGGACATCTTCCTGACCATTCTGGAGGGGCGCAAACAGCGGGAGCTCGATCCGACGCTGACCACGCTGCGCGGCTGCGTGCTCGAAAGCGAGACGGATCGGGAGACCAGCAGCGAGGTGAAGGAGCGCATCGCCGATACGCTGGCCTTTCTTGAACAGCTGTTGGGGTGGTACGAGCAGATGAGACGTCTGGATCGGGACACGCTCATCAAGTTGATGAAGGTCGGTGCACGGATTCAGGGGCTGCTCGGCAAGTAGGCGGAAAAAAATTTGCCCGTACATTTCTGTTCTGACTGAAATTACGGAAATTCATAACTACTCGCCCGGGTACGCTCTCGAAGTGCCGCGCGATACCAGCATTCGTCTTCCCCGCGAAGGCGGGGATCCATCGATCGCTCCCTGGATTCCCGCCGAAGCCTGCCCTCGAATTTTTTATCGGGGGCGGGAATGACGAGGGGGCGAGTAGTTACGGGAAATTCGTGCAACAACGGTTCTGCAAACAACAGGGAGGGCGCCATGCGTGTTCTGCTTACCGGAGCCACCGGCTTTATCGGCGGCCATCTTCTTCGGGCGCTGACTGCCGCGGGGCACGAAGTGGTCGCCTGCGGCCGTAAGCCACCGTTTGCCGACAGCGGGTTCGTCCCCTGCGACTACGCCGCCGATCATCGGCCTGAAACCTGGGAACCCCGCCTGACCGGCATCGACGCGGTGATCAACGCCGTGGGCATTATCCGCGAGACGGGCCGGCAGACCTTTTCCGCGCTGCACGCCGATACCCCCCGCGCCCTGTTTGCCGCCTGCGAAGCGGTCGGTGTCCGCAGGGTGATCCAGATTTCGGCACTGGGCGCCGATGCCTCGGCTGTCAGCCGCTACCACCTGAGCAAGCGCACGGCCGACGATGACCTCGCCGGTCGCCGTCTCGACTGGCTAATCCTGCGCCCTTCCATCGTCTACGGTCCCGGGGCGAAAAGCAGCGCCTTTTTCCGCGCGCTTGCTCTCCTGCCGTTGGTGCCGCTGGTGGACAAGGGCGAGCAGCCGCTCCAGCCCATCCACATTGACGATCTGGTCCGGGCCGTTCTGATTGCGCTGGAGTCGGGTGAGCCACGGCACCAACGCATCGACTGCGTCGGCCCGCGCCCGCTCTCCTATCGCCGAATGCTGGGCGCTTGGCGGCAGTGGCTCGGCGCGGGAAGCATGCGGACGATGTCGGTTCCTTACCGCGCGGCGCTGGCCGCCGGACGGGTCGGGGGCTTTATCGCCGACGCGCCGCTGGATCGTGAGGCCGTCGGCATGCTGCAAAGGGGCAGCGAAGGCGATGTCGTCCCTTTCATCGAAGCTTTCGGATTCCGTCCCCGCGCCTTCGAAGCTGCCCTACTCGCAACCCCCGCGACCGAGGCCGACCGTTGGCACGCCAGACTGTTTTTCCTGCGCCCGCTGCTGCGCTGGAGTCTGGGCGTGATGTGGATCATGGCGGGCGTCACATCCGCCTTTCTCTATCCGGCCGACGACAGCTACGCACTTCTCGCCAGGCTCGGAATCGGCGGCCTGTTCGCCCCCGCGGCACTCTACGGCGCGGCACTCCTGGACACGCTATTGGGGCTGGCGCTGCTGGTCGTCTACAAGGTGCCCGTTGTCGGTGCCGTGCAGATCGCCGTCATCCTGGGGTACAGCACGCTCATCAGTTGGGGGCTCCCGGAGTATTGGTTGCATCCGTTCGGCCCGGTGGCAAAAAACCTGCCGATTCTGGTCGCCACCCTGATCATGATGGCGCTGGAGGCGCGTGCACGATGAGCTATCTCGCCCTCAAATGGATCCACATCCTTAGCGCCATTTTGCTGTTCGGCACCGGCCTGGGCAGTGCGTTCTACAAGTTCATGACCCAGCGCACCGGTGATGTTCGTGCGGTCGCCGTCACCGACCGGCTGGTGGTTTTGGCCGACTGGCTGTTCACCACCCCTACCATCATTCTCCAGCCGCTCACCGGCATAGCGATGCTGTGGCTGATCGACATGCCGTTGACGACGCCCTGGGTCGCCCTCTCATTCGGCCTCTACTTCCTGGCGGGCGCCTGCTGGCTGCCGGTGGTCTGGCTGCAGATCCGCATGCGTCGTATGGCCGAGGAGGCACTTGCCGAAGGCACTGCGTTGCCGCCACGCTATCACCACTATGCACGCACCTGGTTCTGGTTGGGTGTGCCGGCATTCGCGGCGATGGTAGCGGTAGTGGCCCTGATGGTGTTCAAACCCGTTTTCTGAGGAGGAAGCGCAATGGAAACCGCAATCGAAACGCCAGTTCCGCGCCCGATCATGCAGTGCGCCCTGGGGCCGGATTGGGAACGTCTGGGCGATGTCGTCCGGCGCCACTATGACGTGACACCGGGCACAGAAGACGCGGTGGTGATGCAGGGCACCATGACCGTTCACCACTCCACCCTCGCCTACCCTGTCCTGCTGGTCGGCCGCGCCATCGGCGCCCTTATCGCCAAACGGGGTAATGGTGTAGCCGTCCGCGTCCGCAACTGGTGCCGCCCGGACAGCCCGGCGATGCACTGGCACCGCACGTTTCGGTTCCCCGGCTCGGCCCCAACGGTTTTCGCCTCGAGGATGGAGTATTTGGAAAACGACGAAATCGTCGAATACGTCCGCTTCAATCTCGGAGTCCGCATGCGCCTGTCGGAGGAGAAAGGCGCGCTGGTTTTCACCAGCCGGGGATACCAGTGGGACCTTGGCGCATTTTGCCTCCGCCTCCCCGACTGGCTGTTCCTGGGGAAGGCCGAGATCCGCGAAATACCGATAGACCGCGAACGCTTCCGCGTGGAGTTCCGCATGCGTCATCCGCTGCTTGGGGAGACGTTCGGCTACCACGGGGAGTTTTCTCTCCTTTTTTCGGAAAGCGCCCTCCCTGGAAACGGTTAGAAAAGAACCATTGAGCCACCAGCTTGGATGGTCCGTTTCGCAGGCACACCGCACCGTAGGGCGAGGCCCCTTTCACAGTGGCGCGCTGCATCCTGTGGGTTACTGGCATGAACCGGCAGCAAAACCAAAGATTTTTCGGCATCTGATGCCACAGCAACTCCGCAAATCTGGTTCGGAACCCTTTGTTCAATCTCTACGGCGACGGTACGGGCCCAGAAACTGCACCGTTGATACGTGCAGGAAAACGTCCCATAGTCCACAACGACATTCGGACCTCCCGAAACATGCGCCCCCGCCGCCCGAGACATCAGTTCTTGTCCGCAGCAATCATGGACTCCCATTTCCAATCCTCAGTCCACTCTATACGCCTCGTATGGCACCCCAGGTGCGGAAAAGTTTCGAGTAGACTGTCAGCACTCTGTTTGTCAAATACTCCTTCGTTCTGATTGGGCAAAACACAATGGGACATTCATTCACCCGTGAAGAGCTTTACGCCAAAGTCTGGACCGAGCCTCTAAAAACGCTGGGGCCAAAAATTGGCGTCTCGGATGTAGCGCTCGCGAAGGCGTGCCGGAAAGCGGACATCCCGATACCGCCAAGGGGTTACTGGGCGAAAAAACCGGCCGGAAAGCCGGTCGTTCGCCCGAACTTACCCCCGCGCTTTCCCGGTGGCTCTAATGAGGTAGAAATAGGCAGGTACTACGATACCCGTCTCAGCGACGAAGAAATCATCGACAGTCCTTTACCACCACCCCCGGTTTTCCCAGAAGATCTCGAAGCCTTGCGCGGCCGCGTTTTTAAGATGGCTGGCAAAGTCGAATATCCGGCTCTCACGGGGCGTATACACCCTCTTATTGGGAAACTTCTCCAGCAGGAAGAAAAAAGGCGCAAGGAGCATGAGTCCTACAGTTCGTCGTGGTATCGGGCTGAGTACAAACCGTCGGTGGATAAACGGGAATTAAGGATTCTGAATGCCATATTCCTCGCCACGCAAAAAGTCGGTTGCAAACCTTACATTTCAACGTCCAAGTATGCCTATGACGGCAGGAACCCATCGGTTACCGTCGGCGAACAGCACGTTGGATTAAAGCTGGAGCGGAAAACCACGAAGTCTCGCCAAAAAGGAAAATCCTCCGATTCTAAAGACGGGCTTCGACTGACGATTAGCGGTTGGCATGGGCACAAAGAGGAAATGCGCTGCTGGGAAGATACTGACGACACTCGGATTGAGAAGCAGCTTCCCGACATCGTCGTCGAGATCATTCTAAGCGGTGAACGGCAGTATCGGTCGGCCGTCACTTGGAGCCACGAGTGGCGCGCTAAACGTAAGGCCGAATTTATCGAGGAACGGAAGCGCCAGTTGGCTGAGGCCGAGCGGCAAGCACGTGAGCTAAAGGCTAAGAAAGAGCAGGCTCGGATCGATCGACTGCTTGCCCAGGCATTCGCATTGCAGCAAGCCGATACCATTCGCGCGTACGTCGCCTCCATGCGGGAGTTGTCAGGCGACCTTCCAGTCAGTCCAGACCGGTTCGAGGCATGGGCGACATGGGCTTTGGCTCAAGCTGACAGGATCGATCCCTCCGTGAACCTGGCTTTTCTGGCGGACCTGGAGGAAACCGAATGAGTTCCCTTCAGTGGACCCACTGCCGAAACCACCTACAGGGATAAGGGGTCTCTTTTAAGCTGTCGCGCTGACTATCCTCAGCCAGCAGGGCCAGCTTGTCGCTGGCAAACCGATCACAGACTCTCATCAGCTGGTTTGCAACACTGGTACCGCGATCAGCGGAGGCATAGATGAGCTTGCAGTTGGCAGGCAGATAGAAGTCGCCCAGTACCGGGACCCGCCCATCATTCATCGCATCCAACTTCCCCAATTCGGAGTCAACAATCAGGCCGATCCTTTGGCAACGGTATTGGTCGTCCTCCGCTAGAGACGCAAGCAAGGCATACCAGCCGAGGAGTTCGGGGCTAACCTCTGCATCCCAGAACTCCAACAGGGTGGCAGGCCCATACATCAGAGCATGCTGTTCGCCGCGCTTCTCCACATAGGCATGGAGGACTCCAGTCACGCTGACTCTGTGGCTTCCCAGATTGCGTGTGTTGGTATCGACAACGAAGAGCTGGTCGTTGGCCAGGAGAATGGATTCCGGTGACATGACGTATTCACCGGCAGAATCCCCCTTGACCAGAACCTTGTCGTTTTTGCTCCGCTTATAGCTCTGGTAGAAGCGCGGCGTTCCGATCAAAGGCTTCAGCTGACCGTTGACGATCCGATTCAGTTTGGAATCGAGCCCGATTGCGAATCCATCGGATTCGTAATAGTTCCTCGGGTCCATATCGACCGAGTAGGTTCGTTGTTTTGCCGGTCCACAGCACTTTTCCGGCTTCTTGCCGCTGCCGCATGGGCATTCAGTGACTTTCAGGTCGTGCTGAAAAGTCAGCGTCCTGTTCGGGCCAGACATCTAATCTTTCCTACTTCCGAACGATCGCTTGCAGCTCATCCATGTAGCCGGGCTCTGCCATGAACAGGACATGCCGTTCAGCAAGCTCTTTATCGCTCAGTTTCCAGCGTGCAGCGATTTCCGAGCGGCTCGACTTGGGCGGCCCCAGAATGACGCTCTCCAGCGTCACGGATTTATCTCCAAGGCGTTGTTCGACCTCCTTGATACGCTCTGCAAACTCGATTTTTTCGCTTCCCGGCCCCTCATGTTGCAGGCCGTGGGGATCGATAAAGATGATCCGCTGTGTGCCCTCATAGACCCGCCAGAGAATGAAGTCGGGCCAAAAACCGCCCGCCTCAAAGAAACCGACCCCATGACGAACCATGTTACGTAACAGATAGAGCTGCTCTCCACTGGCATCGAGTCGGGCCTGATTGGCGGTAATCCAATTCTTCAGGTCCTCAACGAATTGGAACTCACTCTCCTCCAGCGCCACCGGTTCGATCTTGATGCGGTTACTCCTGGCGGACAGTAGTGGGTTGTAGAGATGGATGCCCAGCCGGGTACCGTCGACCCCATCGGCATAGCCCGAGTGAAAGGCGTCCTGCCCATCCTCATCGAAGGCCTTTCTAAGTGCTCGGATGTCGTCGATCAGGGCGGATTCCGAACCGTCGACGATCAGCCTGTACTCGCCGTCATCGGGCAGATTACCGCCGGCATCCTTCAGGGCGACCAACTCCAGCCTTGGCTCCAGGTAGGCACGTCGGTGATAGTTGTAAACCCTGTCCGCCAGCAGGCTGAGCAGTTCCAGTGCCAATTGCTGCCAGAGGCGGAAGTTTTCTGTTTTCAGCTCCCACAGGCTCGGAGGGATTTGCAATTCGTACCAAGCCTTCGAGGCAAGCAGTTCCTTGAAGCGCCGACCTGACGCTTCCACGAGCAGATTGGCATAGCCCCGTTGATTGATGTAACGGGTCAGATCCAGATAGAGCTTGTCCGCATCGAGGAAGGCCAAGCGCAACTCGTCAAACACGGCGGTATGGATCTTCGCCGCCACGGCGGCGCTTTGGTTCTGGGCCAATCCGGTGGCCTGGATCGCTTCCAGTCTTGGGTAGCGGTCCAGGACAATCTTCCGGTTCTTCTTGATCATGTCTGCCGGCAGCCCAAGGTCGCTGCCACTGCCGCCGAAGCGCACTAACGGGCCGTGTTTCGGAAACGAATAGGCCTGATTGCTGTCCTTGCGCACTTTGGGCCGGAGCATTTTCAGATCCTTGCCCACATCCTGGGTGACATTGAGCTTCACGGTGACAATCTCGGGGTTGTCATTGCCCGGCAGCCCTTCGTCTTTCAGGAAATCCCGGAAGGTGGCCATGAAGTCGGCACCGACGCCAAAGACGTTCAGGGTCTCCAGCAGATGAATGTGCTTAGGCGCGGTGGCCGGCTCCAGGCGGCTGGTGCGCATCAGACTCATTCCCTTGCCTTTTAACCGCACACCTCGGCCAAAGAGCTGGATGATCTGCGAGCCCTCCTTCTTGCCGGTATTCATCAGCCCCATCGAGGAGACGCGCCAGCAGTTCCAACCCTCGATGAATTTCTTCGAACCGATGAGGATGTTCACCGGTGAGTGCTCGGCGTGGACCTCGGCAAAGATCGGGTTCTCAAACTCCGACTTGCGCACGGCCACATGCTCCAGCCCGGCACTTTCCAGGTGATCGGCCAGTCCCGGCGCATCGCCAACGTTGATGAGGCCGAAGGGAGTATCGTTGTCGCCGATCTTGAGCAACAGCTCACCGGAGTCGCCGGTTATCCGATCGACCACCAGCGTACCACCGCCGTGTGAACGAAAGACCTGAAGCAAAATGTCGGTGTAGAGCTGCTTGGCATCCAGCTTCAGCTCGTTTACGTACGGGAAGCTGCCGCCGAAGATGTCGTTGCCATGCTCATCGACCAACCCGGCCCCTTTGGCGTTACCGTAAGTCACCGCATTCAGGGCATCGACGGCCTCTTCCCGCTCGGCGGCAAACCAGGCCATGAAGCGGAGGATCTGCGCCACGTCGGACGCACGCTCGTCATAATTGGCTTTAGTCTCTTTGCTCCCGTCGTCCTTCACCACGCTGGCGCCGACGAAAACCCAAAGAGGTGAGGTCAGGTTATAGGGACGGAACTGCCCCTTGCGATCGGCATTTAACCGCTGCTGTTGGTAAAAGGCGACGAGTGCGGCAGTCAGGTAGTTACGGCGGTGCTGCTCCAGCTTGGCTGGGAGATTGAAGATGCGGTAATCCTTCCCGTAGCCGTCTTCATAGAAGTAGCGGTAGCCGTAGTCGAACAGGATACTCTTGGCGTAGGTCTGCTCCACCTCTGCATCCTTGGCAGCCACCACCGCCTCCTTGAAGGTGGCGGAGTACTCAAAGGTGAAACCGCGCCCAGCCAGTTTCTGACGATGGGAGAGCCACCCCTTCTCTTCCTTGGCGGACCCCAGCCCCCGGTGCCCCTCATCCACCAACAACAGGTTGCCGTCACCGAAGCTGTCCACGGCCATGGTCTTCTTGCCCTGCTCGGCACCCAATTTAGTGATCTCGGTCACCGAGAGACGGCGTAGCGACTTGCGCTCGCCACTGAAGAGATCGCCGGTATCCTGGGCCAGGCGTTCAGCATCCAGGCCACTCTCCGAGAACTCCTGCAAGTGTTGGGCAGAGAGCCGCTCGTTGGGGGTAATCAGGATGATTTGGCCATAATCGTTCACCTTGCCAACCTGCCCGGCGTAGTGGCGGAACTGGCGCAGGTTCACGTGCATCAGCAGCGTCTTGCCGCTGCCGGTGGCGTTTTGCAGGCAGAGCTTGTTCAGCTCTTCCACGCGATAGGGCTCGATACTGGTCAGGTAGCCCTTACCACTCCAGTAGTCGTTAAAGGCATTTACATGCCGATTTAGGCCATCGAGCAGGTCGGCCCGGTGGCTGAAGTATTCGTGCAGGTAGATCTCCACAAACAGCAGCGTCAGCCACTGGAAGTACTTCCACTGCAAGGGTTCATCGCGGGTCTCGTTTAGGGCATCAGTATGGGCCACGATGTTGGCGTCAAACTGCTTGAGCTGCGCTTCGCTGTAGCGCCAGGTGGGCTGCCACAGGCCGAGCAGGGCATGCAGGTAGTGGTGGTGCCGAGTGGCGTCCAAACCAGTCGGTGCATGGCGCAGGCTCTTGGTCAGTATGGTTTATCGGACGGACCTTCTGGCTGCCATCCTTGTACTGCTCAAAGGGATCGATACCGAAGCGGGTCAGCACCCACTGATTGAGCACCAGCTTCTTCAGGAAGTCCGCTTTGGCGGTAAGCTGCTTCGGCTTTCGAGCTTTAGGCGGTGCCATCGTTGCCTTCCATTGTCTTCGGCTTCTCTTCGCCCAAAACCGCCGGCTTGCCGTCCTGCCAGATCACCGCGTACTGGCCGAGGCGGCGCTTGCGTTCAAGCGCCTTCTCCACCGCCCTTTGCAGGGCAGCCAGCGCCTCTTTGGTATCCTGCGAAGGTCGACTCATTGTCCCGTCTCCATCATAAGCCTGTCGTACATAACCCTATCCTCAATCTCGATCACTTCTCCCCGCTGTTCAAAAACTAACTCTGGAACTGCCCCAGCATTATTGAAACAGCGTGTGCGGCTGACCAACGGCGCATAGTGATGGAAGAGATTGCGGAGACTGCGCGGGAAACGCCGCTCGATGTCGGCAACAGGGATATTGTGCCCGCCGTGGGCCACCCGCTCGGCCACACGCAGCTTCGAAAGTTCCACATCCGGAAGTGCGAGATAGAACAGCTCAACCCGCCACCCTCCCTGCAACAGGCGCCGAACAAGCCGCAGATAGGTCCGGCCGGAGAGTGTGGTTTCAAACGCGAAATTTTCCCGGTGGGTTACGTAATCCTCAATCTCGCGCAGAAACTGCGTATTCCGAGCGATCGTGACCGCTCATTCCGACGGAACGTGACCGCCGATTCCGAGGCATCGTGACCGGCCATTCCGATTCATCGTGACCGATTTT
>JAWLGP010000029.1:0-54547 GCA_041685045.1 Gammaproteobacteria bacterium | reverse complement strand
TTGATCACGGCATCGCAACTTGATGCTATTCAGTTGTTTCGATCGACGGATAAACAGAATTGATCGCCGCCACCAGCGAAAGGGGGCGAGTAGTTACGTTATGCGTTAGCAATTTTCGGCATTGCCGACAGTCTTGCGCGGATAACTGCATAGCGGGTCACAGTTTTTCTCGGGCCTATGAGCCAATCTGTTTACCGGGGAGATTGGAGAATAGCCATGTCCAACAAGCGCTTCTGTGTAATATCAACTGGTAAGCTCGTCGCTGGTGCCGACGTCGAGACGGTAAAGAGCAACCTGATTCTGGATATCGGGCTTACCGATGAGAAGGTCGCCAAGCTGCTGAACGGGACGCGCGTCGTCCTCAAGCGCCTGCCGACCGCTGTGGAAGCACAACGCCTCGCGGAGCGCTTCGAGCGTGCGGGCATGCTCTGCGTGATCGAGGACCAGAATCCAGGATTGGGCGGCCAGCAAAGCTCGGGCGAAAGCTCCCTGATCACCATCGTGAACCGATTCATTTCGGCTTCTCGTCGCAATGGTGCCAGTTCCAAGACGGCTTAGGCGACTCGTTCCCGCTCCGCCAGCTCCCCGGCGCGAACGCAGCTTTGCGCCTGACGGGCGTCCATGCCGGCGCCCACCGCATATATCGACAGCACACTGGCCGTGAGGCAATATTCGGAAGCCGCGCGCCTGCGCCTTGCGAGTTCCTTCCGGTGGACACGGTCGATAGCTACGACGATATTCCGTACCAAAGCACCCCCTATCATGAAACACATCCGGGCTTCCTGGCGCCGCTGACGCGGCTGTTCGGGTTGGACGCCGCGGCACCGGAGTCGTGTCGCGTCCTGGAACTGGGGTGCGCCGGCGGCGGTAATCTCATCCCCATGGCCTGGCACCTCCCCGGCAGTCAATTTCTGGGGCTGGAACTGTCACCGCTCCAGGCGCGCGCCGGCGCCGAATTGGTCGAGCACCTGGGACTCACCAATTGCGAGATCCGCCAGGGCGACATCCTCGAGTTCGGCCCCGGCGAGGGGGCCTTCGATTACATCATCGCCCACGGCGTCTATTCCTGGTCCCCGCCGGAAGTCAGGGAGAAGCTGCTGGCAATCTGCCGCGACCACTTGAGCGAGCACGGGGTCGCCTACATCAGCTACAACACCCTGCCCGGTTGGCGGACACGCGGCATGCTGCGTGACATGCTGCTCTACCACACCCGTGAACTCACCGTGCCCGCGCAGCGCCTGGCGGCCGCCGAGCGCTTTATCGAACGCCTGCTGCCGGCCCTGCAGGAGAACGGTGCGTTGAGCAGCCGGCAGCTGGCCTACGAAATCGAGCGCATCCGCAAACACCACCCCAGCTATCTGTTTCACGAATACCTCGAGAGCTACAACGAGCCGTTCCTGTTCAGTGACTTCGTGGCGGAGGTGGAGCGCCATAATTTGCGCTATGTGTGCGACAGCGAATTGCACACCCTGTTTCCCGCGACCCTGGGCGAGGCCGCGGCTGAGCTGCTCGATGACACGCCGGACAACACCGCGCTCTGGCAGCACATGGACTTCCTGGTCAACCGCAACTTCCGTCAGAGCATTCTTTGTCGGGGGGAGCGGGTTCTGAGCGATGGGCCGGACATGGATGTATTCGTGCAGCTGGCCTTCCACGGCGATCTCCGCCCCCCCGCCAAGGTCGATTTGCGAAAGAGCAAGGGGGCAGCCTTCACGGCTGCCGACGGCAGCGAGCACCGCGCCCACCATCCGCTGACCAAGGCGGCTCTTGTCGAGCTGCGACGGGTCTATCCGGGGTCGCTCGCCTTCGCCGACCTGGCCCGGCGGGCCGCCGATGCGGTGCAGGCCGCAGGCAACGCGGGCGCTTCCCACCAGGTCGACCATTTGGCTTACGAACTGTTCGGGTTCTACGCCCACCAAGCGCTCGGTGCGTCGCTGCAGCCGGAGCCTCCCTTCGCACCGCCCGGAGCCCGGCCGCGGGCCCACGCATTGGCCCGTGCCCAGGCTCCGCAGGCAATCGTCGCGACAGTGCGCCATGCCAGCCTCAATCTGGACGACTTCTCGGTGCGCCTCATCGAACTGCTGGATGGCACCCGGGATACGGGGGCGCTCAAGGCGGCCTTGGAATCGGGGGAGGCGCCGGCCCAGTCCGGTCCCCGCCCCCCTTCCCGCCAGTCGCAAAACCTTTCAACGAACATCGAACGGCTGATCGCGCTCTTCGCCCGCCACGGCCTTTTGGCGACCGGTCCGACCTAACAAGGCCTCCGCCTTTTTTCCCGGCGAACGTCATCTAGAATCTGGATAGTGCGAGTTGTTCGTCGAATCGCGGTTTTTTGGGAAAAAGTTCGGCGCAACAGTTGCTTACCGATCACTATTGAAGCCCGTCGGCAAGTTGGCGGAAAGGGTCGAAGCGGTTCCATGATGCGGTTAATTTGGGTATTGATGCTGACCACCTGTTGGGTGACGTTACCTCAACGTGCGCAAGCCGATGAAGTCGCCGAAGAGGAGGTTATCCACGCCGGTACGGCCATGGAGGATGGTGCGGCCCCAGTAAAGGCCGCTCCGGACGATCCGGGTACGACAGCCGCGGGTAGCACGGTCGAAGAGGAGGTCGCCCCGGAGCAGACGGGCACGGCCGGGGTGCAGGATAACGGCGGGCTCGCCACGGCGCACGACCGTGCGGGCGCGGCCATGGAGCGTGGCGACTACGCCATGGCCTACTGTGCCTGGCGACCGTTGGCCGAAGCCGGTGAGGTCGAAGCGCAGTATGCGCTAGGTTGGATGTATCACAACGGTTATGGCCTTGCCATCGACGATCGGGCGGCCGAGAGTTGGTGGAAAAAGGCATCCGCTCAGGGGCATGTGGAGGCGGCCTATTCCCTTGGTGCCCTGTACAGCGTGGGCAGCGATATGGTCCCGCGGGATTTTCTCGCGGCCTTGGACCACTGGGCGGAGGCGGCGGCAGCGGGACATGAGCACGCTTCGAAGGCGTTGCGGGACCTTGTGGCACGCGGTATCCCCGAGGTGGAGCAGGCCTCCATTGCGCTCCTGGCCAAGCGGCCGGGGCTCTTCGGCGAAGTCAAGGAGGTGAGGGTGGGGCGCGCCAACCTCCGGCAGGGGCCGGGGACCCGAAATCGGATCATCAAGGTGATCGAACGGGGCAGTCCGGTGGTGGAATTCCTGCGACGGGAAGACTGGGTCAAGATCGGCGTAGGCGACCCGCCCGCCATCGGCTGGATCTTCTCCACCCTGATCGGTGAACGGGAACAACTGGCTGCGGAAACGACCCGAGAGATTGCCGAAGAAAACCCTTGAGCGTTAAGGAATGCTGGCTGATTCGTCATGCCCGCGAAGACGGGTATCCAGTGCCTTGATTCTGGGCTCCGCTTTACCCCGTAACCCATCACCTACATCGAGGCATGGGCCACCATGGCCGGGACACCGGGCTGCGGCTTGGGGCTCATCAGGGTACGAATCCGTTCCACGTAGGCCTGGGTTTCCCGGGGCAGACCGCTTTTGATGTCTTCCCAAGAGCGCACCTTTTCCCGGTTCCGATACGTGGACAACACGCGGTAGAAGCCGGCGTTGTAGCTGGCCAGCATCAGCAGGAAACGGTCCTGCCCGTGAAAGGTTTCGCTCCATTTGCGGTAGAGCATCCGGTTGTAATAGAGGCCGGCGGCCACGTTCCAGTGGGGAGAGTGGATGTCATCCCAATCGGCGCGGTCACCCCGTACCTCCTGGAAGGTGCTGGGCAGCAGTTGCATCAGCCCACGGGCATTGGCCTCGCTGCGGGCCTGTGCATTGAGCATGGATTCGGCCACGGCCTGTGCCTTGAACCAGCGCCAATCGACGAACGGGCCGAAGTGACGGCTGGCGTAGTAACGAAACAGGTCATCGTACTGGTCGCTGTAATCGTCAACCAGCAGACGTACCGGCTGGGTCGCCTGTTCCGCGTGAACTGCCGGCACTGCTGCCAGGCCGATCACAAGCACAAGGCGGCGCAGGGCGCGCCAGCCGCCGATTGCCCGCACGGTTTGGAGGGGTGATTTCGTCGTCGCTGAGTTCTGCAAGGTCGCCGTCCCGGGTGAGTTGTTCGTCCATTCGCATAACTTGGGGGCCTTTCCGCAAATCCAAGGCGAAAACCCGCGCCGGATCGTCGGAAGTGCCATTAATATAGCCACTCCCCGGAAAAGTGCACCGGTCCCGGCCCCCGGCCGGGGGTATCCCAGCGGGGCTACAGCCAGCCCTTGCGTTTGAAATACCAGTAAGGGGCGATGCCGGAGCACACCATCAGTGCCAATGCCCAAGGATAGCCCAGGGTCCAGCCGAGTTCCGGCATGTGTGCGAAGTTCATGCCGTAGATGCTGGCCACCAGGGTGGGCGGCAGGAAGACCACCGCCGCGATGGAAAAGGTTTTGATGATCTGGTTTTGCTCGATATTGATGAAACCCTGAGCAGCATCCATCAAGAAATTGATCTTGTCGAACACGAAGCTGTTGTGAGGCAGCAGGGAATCGATATCCCGCAGCAGCTGGCGGGCGCGCTCCGCCTGTGCCTCGTTGAGGCGTGCCCGGCGCAGCAGGAAGGTGAGAGCGCGCTGGGTATCCATCAGACAGAGGCGGACCTTGCCGTTGGTGTCTTCGTGACCGGCCAGTGCGTCGAGGGCGTTTCCCATGTCGCCGTCGTTCTTCTCCAGCACGAAGCCGCTGACCTCTTCCAGGCCGGTGTAGACCTCCTCGATGGTGTCCGCCAGATCGTCGATCTTGATTTCGAACAGGCTGAGAATGGTGCAGATGCTGCCGCGGGTCAGCTCGGCATCATGCCGTGAGCGCATCCGCAGCAGGCGAAAGGCGGGGATCTCCCGTTCGCGCAGCGTGAACAGGCGCTCGCCGGCAATGGTGAAAGCGACGCTGGTGTTGCGGGGGCGGCCTTCCACATCGTGCAGGAACAGAGAGTGGATATGGAGCCCGCTCTCGTCCTCGTAGGAGCGGGCACTGGCCTCGATCTCTTCCACGTCCTCGGTGTCGGGGAGGTCTTGCCGATGGCAGGCGGCGACGGCCGCCCGCTCCTCGTCGGTCGGGTCGACCAGGTCGAGCCAAAAGGCGCCCGCCAGCGCCGCCGGATCGTTTTGCGCCTCCGTCGGCAGTAGCCGGCCGTCCTTCAGAATGTAGGCATTGAGCATGGCTTTCCCCGCGGCGATCAGGCACGGGCGCATCCTATCGCAAATTAGCCGGGGAATGGATGCACCCGTTGCCCCGGGTCCGACAGAACCGACACGTTTTGTCCGGTAGAGATTGCCCCGTTCACTCTTACGCTTGAAACAAGAGCAGTTGTCGCGGGGTAAGGCGATGACCCTGACGCGCCTGGTGGGCATAACCTTGTTGGTGGCGGCCGTTAAGTTTTCTTTCCCGGCGGTCGCCGAGGTGGCGGGAGACGGCAGCAACCTGCCCGGTGCCGTACGCATCGCCCGCACCACGCACCTTCCCCCGCCCGAGCCGAACCCCGCCTATACCCATCGCGCCACCGTCAACGTCTATCTGACCCGCCAGCATGCGCCATCGTTGGGAGAGCTCCGTCGCCAGCTGGCGCGGGCACAGCAGAAGTTCGATCGTTGTCGGATCCAGCTCCGGCTCGGCGCCGTCCATCACCTGGCCGCACCGGACCTGCTGGCCGAGTGGGAATCCATCGAGTTCAACGCGGGCGTCACCTTCTGGGAGCGCACCCTGTTTTCGCTGACCGTCCCGTTCTCCACCGGGATTGTGTACGTGGAGCGGGTGGATTGGACGATCGGTGACGACGGGGTGATTGCGGTCGGGTATGGCCCCTTCGTGGTGGCGGATAGCCTTTATTTTGCCGATGCGGCCGAACGGGCGTTCTTTCGCCGGCATGTGGTGGGACATGCGGTGCTGGGGAGAAGCAGCGGCGTCTGGACCCTTGCGCACGAACTGGGGCATGCCGTGATGGGGCTCCGCCACAGCGATGACCGCGATAACGTCATGTTCGGTGGCCAGCTTGCCCGGTCCGAGTTGGTGGAGTTCGAAGAAGAGCAGTGTGCCCGCGGACGGGCCAATGCGCCGTGGGTGCAGAGGGTGGGAAGGTGAAGGGCGTGTGGCCTTGCGCTCGTCACCGGTCTTTACCGGTCTAGGCTTGTGGCAGGAGTGGGTCAATCATGGAGGAGAGTGCCATGTTCGGAATGTCGTCCCGGAAAAAGCACAAAAGCTATCTCGCCCCCGTTCGCGAGCGCCCTATCCTGTCAGGAATGGCGGGGCTGACTGCGCTCAGCGCTCTCGGATTCGGAGTTTGGTGGGCGCTGAAACGGCGCCGCTACTGAGGGGGTGAGACCGGCGCGCCGGCAGGGCCAGGCGCGCCGTTTCCACGATCAGCTCAGCCCGGCCAACTGCTGGCGCCGTCGCGTCAAAAGCTGCATGAACAGGCTTCGAGCGATCTGGTTGTCTTCGTCCTCGTACTGCTCCGTTTGCCGGATCAGTACCTCGAGTTCTTGGATGTCCCGCTCGAGATCCGAGCGGTTACGCAGCTTGCTGTTTGGGTGTGCTTCCATAGCACCCGTCCTCCGTTACGGTGTCGACATCCGCCAATTTGCCAGAAAAATCGTCGTTTGTCTCCTACGATCCGACATCCTTGCCGGGCACCACTACCGGTGGCCGATATACTTTGGGCAAAGGCTGGAACAACAGGAGGCAGGACCATGGATGCGGTGAAGCTTCTTGTCGAGGACCACGAACGCGCGCGCGACCTGATGCAGCGGATGCTGGCGACCGGCGCCGAACAGGTCGATTTACGTCGGCAGTTGTTGGCCCTGCTGTACCAGGAACTGGAGGTACACGCCCGTATCGAGGAGGACGTGTTTTATCCGGCACTGGATCGTGTCGGCCAACACGAACAGATCCAGGACAGTCGCAAAGAGCACCAGCAGATACGGCAGATGCTGGCCGGGATCGAGAATACCGACCTTTCCGACCCCGCCTGGAAGGCGCAGGTTCAGGTGTTGTACGACTGCGTAGTCCACCACGTGGGCGAAGAGGAGGACCAGTTGTTCCCGTGGGCACAAAGTCGGCTGGGGTCCGACCTGGACGATCTGGGAACCCGGATGTCGCGAGAGCGGGGCGATCTGTTGCGCGACTTTTGACGATGGTGGCAGGCCCGCCGTGCGGGCCTGCCGGCCCTGTGCCGGTGCAACCGGCCGGTCGAACCCTGTGAGGCCGTGGTGTGGGGGTGATCCAATCCACCTGGATGCGCTTGAAAACGACGGCGACCGGAGCTCCGCGCCACCGGATCTGCTATCTGCATATTCCGAAATGCGGCGGCTCCTCGATCAACGATGCCATCCGTCGGGCGTACATCGGCATGGACTTCCGCGACGAACGACAGGTGGCGGCACTTGATGCCCCGGCATCTTCGTCGGTGGTGGCCGCCGAGAGCGGGCGGCGCTATCCCTTCGACACCGACGACGATCGGGCGATCCTTCGGTTCAGGGAGCAGCTGCTGTGCTACCTGCTGGCCCAACCACACATCCGCTACGTGACCGGCCACTTCCCCTACTCCGAGCGGGCCCGGCAGTGGTTCGGACAGGATGTCGCCTTCATGACCCTGTTGCGCCACCCCCATGCCCGCTTTGTCTCCTCCTACGCATATAACCGCTACAAAAATCCCAACCTGCGGGTCGATGTCGATTTCGACACCTTTCTCAGCTCCCCCTTCGGCCAGTCACAAGGGTACGAACTGGTGAAGTTCATCGGTGGGCCGCGGGAGGATGGCGATTATCGCAGCGCCGCGGCCCTGGAAAACGCCAAACGCAATATCGAGCGATTCGCACTGGTCGGTTTCCTGGAAGATCTCCCTGGCTTTTCCCGAGCGTTTCGCCGTCGTTTCGGCGTGCGTTTGCGGGTCCCCCACCTCAATCGCACTCCCGGTCACGTACACGGCGGCAAGCTGCTGGCCGATCCGGTCCGTCGGAAACAGGTCGCCGAACTGTGTGCGCCGGACATGGCGATCTACGAACACGCCCGCCGCATCAGCGCCGCTTGAAGGTCTAACGAATTCCGGGGGCATTCTTGCGCGCAAGCTCGCTGCGCGTGGTTATCTGCGAGACAGTTCTAACTATAGACGTGCGACAGCGCACGGAATCGGATCATGACCAAGCATCCGGTCGACGACTCTTTTACGCTATGAAGCACAGGTGAATGAATCCGGGGAGAGGCTTATGCAAGTCGACATCACAGCCCTTTCCTCCGACGAACTGTTCGAACTGGCACGCCAGAAGAAACAGCACGAGGAGGAGTTCGGCACACGTCGCATTGCGCTGGAAGAGCTCAAGGAGCGACGCAGGCAACTGGAGATCGAGCACGCCAAGGCGCTGGCCGGTGTCGATCAAAGTATCAGTGAGCTGCATCTCAAACGAGGCCAGCTGGTGATCAAGCACAAGGCGGCGGTGGATGCGGTGGACCAGGAGATCGTTCGGCTGACCCGTGAGGCGAAAAACGCGACCGCGGCCGCCGCCCCACCCAATCCGAACGCAACCGCCGACCTGATCTGCGCACTTACGGCAGGACGGCCCTATATCAGCGAGAGCCTGTTGAAAGAGCAGTTGCGCGCCAAGGGGCATGACATCTCGCGTCTGCCCCGGATTCTCGATCTGCTGGTACGTGACGGCCGTCTCCTCAATAAGGGATCCGGCAACTACGCCGCGGGCAAGCGGCTGCAAAAAAAGAGCATGGCTGGTTGATTCTCCGCGTCGAGTCTCCTAGATATTCGGTGTGCCCGCGCAGGGTAAGGACAGGACGTCCTGCCCAGTCGGGTGTCCCTGATGAAAGACAAGGAGGTTTGACCCATGCACAGGAAATCCATCGCTTCAATCGCTATCGGCAGTGCGCTTGCCCTGACCCTGGGCGGCACCGCTTATGCTCAAGGTATGGCCCAGGACGGCATGTCCAGCGACCAGGGGACCATGTACCAGGGTGCGGCGCCGACCGGCCAGGACATCAATTTCTCCGACAAGTACAAAGCGAGCAGTCTGAATAACCTGCAGGTCAAAGACGCGCAGGACCAGGACATCGGTCAGGTGAGCGAGATGCTGATCGGGCAGGATGGTAACGTTTCTCACGTGGTCATCGGAGAGAGCGGTTTCCTCGGCGTTGGCGGCCAGCAGTACGTGATCCCCTGGGATCGGCTGCAGATCGATCCGCAGCAACAGACGGCCTCCATCGACGTCAGTCAGGACCAGCTCAGTGCCGAGTTCGCCGCTTTCGACGAACTGCCGCAGACCTTGCTGGACCAGGACCAGACCGGCGTATCCCCGGATCAGATGCAGCAGGATCAGATGCGACAGGACCAAATGCAGCAGGATCCGATGATGGATCAGAGCCAATAACGGTTCGGTTCGGTTCGGGGGAGGCCGAAGCGGCCTCCCCCCATCAGTCGACGGGTATTCCCCACACGCCCAGGTATCGGTTGCGGGCAATCCGCTCCAGGGCATGGTACTCGAAAGGGGCCCCGGGGCGGGCCAGTGCCAGGCCGTTGCGCAGCAGGTAGGCGGCGAGGTCTTCGCCTTCCGAGAAAGGCCCGACATCGACCCGGCAAACCGCCGTGACGCTGCGCCTTGCCTCATGGCCCGATGCCCCGCCCGGCACCTCCCGGCAGTGAACGAACCCGTCCACCTTCAGCTTCAGGGCGAGTACCGAGCGTGGCCCGCACAGGATCGGGCGCAGGAATTCGTAGCAGGTTTCATCTTCCGTCGGAATGTAGATCCCGTACAGGTCCACGGTCCGACCGGACACCCGCAGGCTGCCATCGTCGTTGACGAAGCCGAGACCGCTGAAGCGCTCCTGGGCGGCGGCCGTCCCGGCCATCCCCACCAACAAAACCAGCCAGATCCAGCGCATAGCGATTCCCGATGAAGAACCTTACCGGTTTGGACCAGGCTGGCGGGCCTCTGTTGCGCGCGATGCGCGCTCTGATGCCCACCGGGAGGCGATGAATCAACGGGCTTGCATCACGCGCAGCATGGGCGCCATGTAAGTATGCGTTCACCTGCTTGCGACCTGTAGTGCTGTCGGAGCGACACCGGATCCCTTAGAATCGGCGCTGTGCCGTCGGTGACGGCCCTCAACGGTGCCCTGCCATGCCCTCGCAACAACATCGGCCCCTTGCCGAGGCCGAACTGATGGAACTGGATGAGTTCCTGCTCTCCGATGCCTGCGACGAAGATACACTGTCGCTGGATGAGGCCCACGGTTTCATTACCGCTCTGGTGGTCGGTCCCGACCGGGAGGGTGAATGGCTCGGCCAGGTCTGGGGCGAACCCCGCTTCGCCGACGCCGCCGAAGCCTCCCGCATGCGCGACTTGATGCAGCGGCTGTATGACGATGTCGATTCGATGTTGCGCAGCCTCCACTTCGAGCCGTTGGTGATTGAAGAGGAGGACGAGGGCGAAGTCTACGAGAGCTACGAGGGCTGGTGCTTCGGCTTCATGCTGGGGGTGGAACAGCATGAGGAGCAGTGGGAGTCCCTGCCCAAGGAGCCGCAGGCGCTCCTGGCGCCGATGGCGCAGATCGCCCTGCTCGAAAGCGACGACGAGGCGGAGATGGATGAGGAGGAGTACGCCGCCTGGGTAGAGTTGATTCCTGGTGCGGTGACCGGCCTCTACCAGTTCTGGCACGGCGTTGAGGAGTAAATGCCAACGGGCATACCGCGGGGATTGCGGTTCGGTGTTTCGCGACTATCGTTACGCCAAGGCCGTATTCAGGGAGTCGATATGCGAAAATTTCTCGGATTGGCAGTGCTGTCCCTGCTAACGGCCTGCGCGGGCAACGTACCGAAACCGATCGCCGACGCTCCCCCGAACAGCCCGACCTTCAGCGAGGCGAGAGCCAACCCGCAGCGCTTTGCCGGCAGCCCCGTCCGCTGGGGCGGCACCATCGCCAGCGTAGAGAATCTGCGCGACGGGACGCTGATCCAGGTGGTGGCGCGCGAACTGGGCAGTCGGGGGCGACCGCAAACCGACGACCGCAGCCAAGGGCGCTTCATCGCCCGCTTCGACGAGTTCATCGACCCGATGGTCTTCAAGGAGGGGCGCGCGCTGACGGTTGCCGGCACCTTGCGCGGGACCGAGGTGTCGCCGGTGGGCGAGTACCCCTACGTGTTCCCGGTAGTCGATGTCAGTGACGCCTTCCTCTGGCCCGAACCGAGCCCGGATCGCGCCTACTACCGCGACCCGTTCTGGTATGACCCCTGGTACGACCCCTGGTATCCCTATTACCCTTATCGACTGAGCCCCTGGTACCGGTGATATGAAACGGATTCTCATCGCTGTCGCGACGCTGCTGCTGGCCGCCTGCGCCACCTCGCCACGGTTCGATACCAGCGGTGTCGCCACCGAATTGAACCCGCAGGAAGCGGCACGGCTGCCCGATCGGGCGGGCACCCGGGTGTTGTGGGGCGGGGTGATCGTTCAGGGGATCAACGCCCAGGATGCCTCCCGCATCGAGGTGCTGGGCTATCCGCTCGACTCGAATCAGCGCCCGGATACCGACGAGCCGCCGCTGGGGCGATTCATTGTCCAGCGCCAGGGCTATCTGGAGATGGCCGATTACGCCCCCGGCAAGCTGCTGACCGTAGTGGGCGGATTCACCCGCGTTCTCGATGGCCAGGTCGGCGAGGCGCCCTATCGCTTCCCGGTGGTCGCGGGGGAGCGTATGTACCTGTGGCCGCGGCAGAGTGCACCGACCGAGCCGCGCCTCCATTTCGGCCTTGGGGTGATCTTCTCCCGCTGAGCAGGGACTCCTGCCCCTCTTTTTCGCCGCGGTCTTGCTGCCGCTTGTCGCAGTTGCGCGGCAGGTCGCAGACATGGCGGCCGGGTCGGGACATGCTCATAGGTTCCCTGTTCGAGCCTGCCCGGCATGCACCGTGTCCCTCGCCTCGCCTTGCTGCTCATCCCCGTCCTGCTGATCGTTCTGGCGCAGCCCTGGTCCGGGCTTCAGTTGCCGAGTTCGATTGGGCGCGCGTCACCGAGCTGTTTGCCGTCGGAACCGCCTGCCGCGCTGCCGCTGCCGACAGCCGCTCCGGACGCCCCGCACCTGCGGGTGGTCACCTACAACCTGCACTCCGGTCTGGGGCCGCGCTGGCGCCTGTTCGCGTCCCGGGATTTGGTCGAGCACAACTTGCGCCGGATCGGGCGGGCCATCGCATCGGCGGCACCGCCTGTCGCGCCGGTGGATGTGGTCGGCCTCAACGAGGTGGACTTCGCGGCGCGGCGGAGCGGCGGCTTCGATCAGGCGGCCTTTCTAGCGGCCGAGTTGGAGAAGCTGACCGGCTATAGTTACACGATTGTTCGGGGCGAAACCTGGCGCCGTGAAATCCCCGGACTGGAGGTCCGGTTCGGCAACGCACTGCTGGTGCGACACCGGATCATCCGGCAGCAGGCGTGCCGGTTGGGTGTCGCCTGTACGGACACGGTGGCGCCGCCCCCGGTATCCGGCGGTGCCGGCTGGTTCGGCAGGCGCATCGGCGAACAGCGAGGCGTGGTCCGCGCACGCATCGACTTTTCCGGAACGCCCCTGGACCTTCTGCTGACGCATCTGGAGGCGATCGTGTTGGATCAGCGCGAGGGCCAGGCGGCCGAGATCCTGCAGCGTTTCATCGACCCGACGGTGCCCACCGTGCTGCTCGGTGACCTGAACGCGGTGCCGACCGGGATCACAGCCGAACGCCCCTATCTGGCCGCCGACCGCACCCACGACATCATCACCGGTGGTCCCCTGATGGACGCGCGCAGCGTGCTCGAAGCCACGGGCCGCGGCAACTGGGCGCAGTGGGCGACCTTCCCGGCGGACGCGCCCCGCTGGCCGCTCGATGCGATCCTTGCCAGCTCCCGGTTGCTGCCCCGCCGTGCCGGCGTGCTGGGGGGGGCCGCCTCCGATCATCGCGGCCTGTTCATCGAATACCAATGGCTCCACGCACCGCAGGCGCAGCAGTTGGCCGCGTGGCACGAAGCCTCCCGCCGGTCGCGCCTCACACGAGTCCTGGCGTGCGACCTGGCTGCGTCCACGAGCGATGCCCGCCGGTTGGCGGTGCAGCGGCTGGGCCGGCCGCCGTCTTAGCCGATGCGGCGCCTGGGCAAGGGAGTGCTCGCGGCAACCGGTGTCCTGGCGGCACTCTGGCTGGGGGGACGGGTTCTGCTGGAGGTTCAGTTTCCGGAGCGAGCGCCCGGTGAGGTGCTGTTTCCGGATCCGATGGCCGAATTGCCGCTGGCCACCGCCTTTGCACAGTTGCCGGCGGACAGCAAGGTGCAAAGCCGCCTGCGTCTGCTGGAGGGCAATGCCGAGGCGTGGGCGGAGCGTTGGCGCCTGCTGCAACAGGCGGAGTACCGGCTCGACATCAGCTACTTCATCCTCAAGCAGGATGTGTTCGGTGTCGCCTTTCTCGGCCATCTGATCCAGCGCGCGCGCGACGGGGTTCGCGTCCGTGTGTTGCTCGATGCGATGGGCACGGCGATGTCCCGTGATCTCCTCGGCAACGACTACCTCGATACCCTGGTCGCGACCCCGAACGTCGCGGTCCGCATGTACCGCCCGTTGCGCTACCGCTACCTGGATGCGTTCCTCACCCTGACCCCGGCCGCCATCCTGGCCAGCGACCACGACAAGATCCTGCTGGCCGACGGCCGCTTCGCCGTGATTGGCGGGCGCAACATCTCCGCCGAGTACTTCACGCCGCTGGCGGACAGTCCCACCGCCTTTCACGATCTGGACGTGCTATTCGGGGCGGAGCATGTCGGCAGCACCGTCGTGACCGCGTTCGATGCCCAATACCTCGGTGGCGAGGCCCACCCGGTTGCGCTCGAGTCGGTCGACCTGCACGACTCCACCGAAGACCTGCTGCTTGCTTATCGGGCCATGGATGCCTGGCTTGCCGGCACACCGATCCGCACCGAACTGGCGGCGCAGATCCGGGCGCGCGGTCTGCCGTGGCTGGAGCAGTTGCAGGCGGTGCCGCACCTGCGCGGTGTCCTGCACGCGCCACGCCCTCCGATGTTTCAGGCCGAGGTTCGGCTGCTCGACAGTCGGACCCGCTTGCGGCGGGTGGACGATCCGGTCACGCGCAGTCTGATCCGACTGGTCCGCAGCGCGCGCAAGAGCCTGCTGATTCAAAGCCCCTACTTGGTGTTGCCGGAGGCCGCGGTCGATGTGCTGGCGGAGGCCGCGGCCCGCGGCGTCGCCATCAGCGTGCTCACCAACAGCCCCCTCTCCAGCGACAACGCCTGGAGCCAGGCCTTTTTTTTGCGGCAGTGGCCGGAACTGCTGGCGCGGGTGCCGGGGCTTCGACTTTTCGTGGTGGGAGGGCGCCACAATCTCCACGGCAAGATGGCGGTGATCGACGGGCGCCTGTCACTGATTGGCACCTATAACCTGGATCCATTGAGCATGGCGCTTAACGGCGAACTGTTGGCCGCGATCTGGTCGCCACCGTTTGCGGCACGGGTATCGGAGAAACCGCAGGCGATGATACGGGCGGGTGCGCCGGTGGTGTTTCAGTATCGGATTGCCCGCGGTGCGACCGGCCATCCCCTGCGCGATCGAAGCGGCCGTCCCGTCGTGGTCTTCGGGCCGGACGATCACCTGCACCCGGACCAGTGGCGACGGGTCCGGCGCTACCGCAACCTGCTGGCAGGCGTGGAAGTCCTGCCGGGTTTGCCGCTGTTCTGACCTCGATCAGGGCCCGCTACGGCCCGCAAAGCATTCCGCTCCCGAGCGCCGCATCGCCTCGCAAGCTCTCCGGGCCTCGGCCAGGTCGGCGTAGGGTCCGAGCTGGACCCTTACGCCGTCCCCGCTTTCGAGAAACCGGATCACCTTGTCCTCGAGGATGCCGGAGAAGCGCTGGCCGAACTCGCCGGCATGGCGCTCGGCGCGCGCCCGGGTCGAAAAGAAGCCGACCTGGACCCAGGCCGGGAACGGCGCGGCCCGCTTGGCCACCGGCATCACGGGCGCCGGGGGAACCGGCTCCGTGGGCACTGCCGGAGTCGACGGTTTCGGCGATGCCTCGGCACGATCCAGTCGCGCCAGCCCGGTCCGCACCTGTCGCTCCAGCTCGGCCGCTCCCGTCTCCGGTCGCAGGCCCAACGCAGTCAGATATTCGCGCCGGGCCTGTGGGTGGCGATCGGTCTTTTCGTAGACCTCGCCCAAATAGGCGTGGGCGTAGGCGTCCTCGGGGTTTTCCGCAACGGCTCGGGTCAGCAGGGTCTCCGCTCGCGGCAAGTCACCGAAGGCCAGGGCATCGTAGCCCATCACGGTCAGGCTGCGCGGCCCCGCGACGGGCTCCTGTGGCCCGGCTGCGCATCCGGCCAGCAGGAGCAGCAGTCCGAGAGTCGACGCTCTGGATATCATGATCAACGTGCTCGCCTCTTCGTCCCTGACGTACTGGGAAAGCATGGTGTCCCGCGCAGCCGGTCGCCAGCTGGTTTTGTAGGCCCGCCGTGGTCCGGCGCGTCACCTTGCATGGGTACTATTACCGAGCCCTTGGCGCTTGCTTAGTGACCGCCGGAGACCTAGTTTTCCCAGTAATCAGGTAGCGAACCGGCACGTGGTCTGTGCCGTCCGAAGGAAACCACCGGCAAGGAGGTGCGCAATGGAAACAGTAAGAACAGTACAGAAGAGGCAGCGTTGGCAGGATTGGGTCAACCTGATCCTTGGCATCTGGCTGTTCCTGTCCCCGTTCTTCGGGCTCGGCGTCACGGAAGCGGCGGCCTGGAATTCGTGGATCTTCGGCGCGGTGATCGCGGTGATCTCCGCTTGGGCACTGGCTCGCCCCGAACAGTGGGAGGAGTGGGTCAATCTCGCGGTGGGGGTCTGGGTCATCATCGCGCCGTTCGTGCTGGGCTTTACGCTGCAACCCGGCGCCACCTGGAATCACGTGATCGTCGGCATCATCGTCGCCGCCGACGCCATCTGGGCGATGTCGGCCCGCCCCGCACGCCGCACGGTGTGATCCTAGTCGGCGGGGCCGCACGCCGGCCCCGCCGCTGCATTCATTCCCTCTCTCGCTCCCGCGCCCGCTCCCGCAGTTCCCGGCTCATCGCCATGTCGCCCGCTTCGGCCTCCGGCGAGGGCTGACTCAGCGCCGCATGTTCCTCATAACTGAGTTCCACCAGAATGGGGAAGTGGTCGGACCCGAACGGCGGTAGCCGTTGCAGATTCACCAGCCGGAAGTGGTTGGAGTGGAACACGTGGTCGAGCGGAAATCGCAGCACCGGGATCTTGGCATGGAAGGTGTTGTACATGCCGCGGCCGCGGCGTGGGTCCAGCAGGCCGCTGACCCGTTGGAACAGGTCGGTGGTGTAGGACCAGGCCACGTCGTTGAGATCGCCGGCGACGATGGTCGGGTCGTCGCTGCCCCGCACCTGTTCACCCACGATCAGCAGTTCGGCGTCGCGGTTGGTACTGTCCTGCCGCTTGCTCGGCCGTGGTGGGCGCGGGTGCAGACAGATCAACTGAACGTTGGGGCAGTTGGGCAGGTCCACCGCCAGGTGGAACGAGGGGATGTCATCCTCAACCAGAAAACGCACCTCCGGGCGAATCAGCGGCAGCCGGGAATAAAGCAGCATGCCATAGGTGTTGGGCAGCGGGTGCCGCACCTGATGCGGGTAGTCCGCCTCGAGCCGTTGCAGTTGCTCACCCCACCAGGCGTCGGTCTCCATCGCCAGCAGCAGATCGGGGCGAAAACGCCGCACCAGTGCCAGCAGCTTGTCGGCACGGCGGTTCGGCATGTAGACGTTGGCGACCAGCAATCGCAGTCTGCCGAGCTTCTTCTCATCGCCCGTCGCCGCTTCGACCTGAACCGGGAACAGAGGGGTATAGGAGCGGATGCGCCAGAGTTGATAGAGGGTGGCCGCACCGGTGGCCGCTTGCAGCAGCAGCGAGACGGATGACGCCTCGATGAAGCGGTAGCCCGCCAGCACCAGGCCCCCCAACAAGATCAGTTGCAGGCGTGGGAAGTCGAACACCCGGATCCACCAATCCCCCTGGCGAATCCAGGGCAGCACGGCGCCGAGCGTTACCAACAGCGCGGCGAGATTGAGCAGCCATTCCATGGCCCTTCTCCCAAGGGTTCCGGGACTATCTTGATCAAACAGATATAGCGCACCGGGGCGAAGGCAACCCATGGTGGAGGCGGACTCCTTTTCCGCGATTGGCGATTGCCGAACCGCCGCCCGGGCGGGACCGACACTAACGCGGGGCTGGAGCCGCCCGGCTTCATTGGCCTCAACTACGGTCCGCAGAGCCCGGCGATCACGGTGCTGGGTCACGCCACCTATGGCGTCATCCTGGCGCGTGCTTCCCGATGCAGGGAACGGCGCGTTAACGCTTGCGCGGCTTCTCGCGCGCTTCCACCTCGATGTTGGGGGGCGCTTGATCGCCACTTTGGCCGTGCAACTCCTTGTCGAGGACGCCCGCGTCGATCACCGCTCCGGTTTGGTCGGGGCTGCCGCCCACATGCCGGGTCGGATGCAGCGGCCCGGTCTCACCCTCCGCCTGGCGTTCGGCCAGCACGCGGGACAGCGCCTCAGGCGCGATCAGTCCGTGCTCGGCGGCGTGCCTGGCCATGGCGTAGCTATCCGCGGCCAACAGCAGGGTGCTGCCCGCTGCGGTGACCTCTTGCGCGAGCCGGGCGATGGCGTTCGGGCGTTTCGGATCGCGGCTGACATTGCGGATATAGATCGCCTTCACCCGCCCGGGGTGTTCCCGCACCACCTGCGCATAGATCTCCGGATCCCGCTGTCCGCTGTCACCGACCAGTACGAACGGCAACTCGGCATACAAGGTGAGTATGTTGCGAATGAGGGCGAGCTTGTGTCCATGGGCGGCCCGGGGCCACGGCCGGCGTGGGCGCAGGCCCCACTCGCGCAGGAACAGGATTGGGCCAACCGGGATGCGGTGCGCGTTGAAAAAGTCGACGAGCAGTTCGTAAAGGCCCCAAGGGCCGCGAGAGACGTACAGCATCGGGTTGAATTCGGCACCGGAACCGCCTTCATGCAAGGCTTGGTAGAAGCTGCCGACGCCGGGGAACGCGGTCCGACTCTCCGCCCCTTCCACGAACAGTCGCCAAAGCATGCGCAGCTTGCGGGCCACGCCGGTGAGCATCACCGTATCGTCGATGTCGCTGACCACGACAAAGCGGGCCGAGGCCGGCGGAATGAACACGTCGGCCTCGGCGTGTACCGGACCGGCGTCGCGGGGCGAGAGGAGTTCCAGCTGCAGGGGGTGCCAGAGGCGGTCGGTCGGCGGCGCATGGGGCGGGTGCAGGTGGACCCGGAAGTAGCCATCCGCATCGGTGGTGACGCGCTGCTGGGTCCCGCCGAAGCGCGCCGCCAGATCGGCATCCGCGACCCCCCGGCGGGTGATGCGTCGGCCGATTTCGGCCAGATCGCTGCCGATGCGGTCCTTCGAGGTCGACCGGGGTGGCCGCTGGCGGAACACCCGGCCGATCAGAAACACCTCACGGGCCGAGCCGTAGCCTCGATACGGCTGCACCACCAACCCGCCGCGCCCGGCGGCGCCGCGGCCCGGCCGCGCCAGCCGGCGCAGCAGTTCGCGCAGCGCCCACGTCGTGCGATGCGCCCATACCCGGATCCGCATGCTCGTCTCATCGCGCAGACTCGTTCCAAGCTTAGGCAGGGATACGAATCGGGAGGGCGCGAGTTGGGGATCTGCCATGAGCTGGTCTATCGCGCCAGGGCAATTGCGGGAAGCGGAGTACCGATAGCCGCGATAGCAATACCCGACTAAAACAGTATACTGTTGCAGCGGAAGCAGGTTACCTTCCGCCGTTCTGATTTTGTGCTCTGCGCGGCGGCGGCACCGCTTCGGGAGTGATAAATCCAACCCAATCAACGTGCAGCGGTTACGTCCGAATCGCTTCTTGGGCGATAACCGCCATGAGTCGCCAGCCATGCCTTGGAACTTCGACCACAGCTATGCCCGTCTGCCCGCACCGTTTTTCGCCCGGGTGCACCCTGTCCCGGCCGCCGCGCCGGTCACGGTCTTGCTGAACCGGCGCCTTGCCGAAGAGCTGGGGCTGGATGCGAAGGCACTGATGGGGCCTGATGCGGCCCGTCTGTTGGCGGGCGATCACTGCCACCCTTCGAGCGAGCCCATCGCCCAGGCGTATGCCGGACATCAATTCGGCCACTTCACCCTGCTGGGGGATGGACGCGCCCATCTGTTGGGGGAGCACCTGACCCCGGACGGCAGGCGTGTCGACATCCAGCTCAAGGGCTCGGGCGCGACGCCCTACTCACGCCGCGGCGATGGGCGCGCAGCGCTCGGACCGATGCTGCGCGAATACCTGATCAGCGAAGCCATGCAGGGGCTCGGCATACCCACTACCCGCAGCCTCGCGGTGGTCGCGACCGGAGAGGCGGTGTTCCGGGAGAGGGCGCTTCCCGGGGCGGTGTTGACCCGGGTCGCAAGCAGCCATATCCGTGTCGGTACCTTCCAGTTTGCCGCTGCGCTCGATGCCGGCATCGACGTCGCGGGCCATCCCGGTCCACGTGCGTCCGATGGCACCTATACCCGCGCCCTGGCCGATTACACCCTGCAGCGCCACTACCCGGAGTTGATCGGGACCAAGACCTGTTACGCCGATCTGTTGAAGGCGGTGATGGCACGCCAGGCGGCGCTGATCGCCAACTGGATGCGGGTGGGTTTCGTGCACGGGGTAATGAATACCGACAACATGACGATCTCGGGTGAGACCATCGACTACGGCCCATGCGCCTTTGTCGATGGCTACGACCCGGCGACGGTATTCAGCTCCATCGACATCCAGGGCCGTTACGCGTTCGGCAACCAGGGTCCAATTGCAAAGTGGAATCTGGCGCGGTTGGCGGAAACTCTGCTGCCGCTGCTGGATGCGGATCCGAAGGCTTCGTTGGCCATGGCCGAGGCGATGATCGGCGAGTTCCCGGCGCTGTTCAGTCGGCGCTATCAGGCGGCGATGCGCTCGAAGCTCGGGCTGGAAAACGAGGAGCCGAACGACCCGGTGCTGATCGATTCCCTGCTGGCGTGGATGCAGCACACCGGCGCCGACTACACCAACACCTTCCGGGATCTGTCGAGTCGTGCCGCGCTCGAAAACCCTGCGCAGGTGAATCCGAAATTCGAGGACCCGGCGTTCATGGCCTGGCATGCGTGCTGGAAGACGCGATTGACGCGGCAGCCCGGCCACTTCGAAGAAGCGCTGCTCCGGATGCGGATGACCAACCCGGCCGTCATTCCCCGCAATCATCGCGTCGAGGAGGCGATTACCGCAGCCGTCCAATCCGGCGATCTTGAACCCACCCGGCGCCTCCTGGCCGTTTTGGCCGACCCCTACAGCGCCGCTCTCGACGACTCCGAATATCGTGAACTGCCGGCCGAAGATCAGCGGGTTTACCAAACCTTCTGCGGAACCTGAATAACATACCAGCTCATGGTCGTCCCCTTGAGCGACCGATCGGAACGCGGTTTGCCCACGCCCGCTAGTCATTGCCACATCCGGCCGGCCTTCCCGCGCAAGGTCCCCTTTCGACCCACCCTGTGTCAGGATAGTTGTCGCCTCTTTCCACCCCTCCTTTGTTACTCTCTAACTCATAAGAGGAGACAACTTTCCTGACACAGAGGGAGGGGAGTCACGTGGTTTAATTCACTCCTGATCGCAAGTGCGAATTCGAACCAATCTCATCGGGTGTCAGTTATAGAAATAGCCCTCTAAGGCCGATGACCAGCACGGCGATAGCGATGAGGCCGATTAGTAGCACGGCGAGGTATGATCTTCGTTTACTGTGAACCACTTTCTCTAACCCGCTTCTAAACAAATCCAGCGCCAATGCGAAATCACCAAACTTCCTGTTGACCTTGACGTATAGGAAATATGTTCCAAGAAGGACGATAAATGCGGAAATGAATTTGCCTTGGTCTTGCAGAATATTCGCGATAATTTCGACTAACGGAATCTCTCTTGCATCAGCCCTTTCTCTTATTTGGCTCTGAAAAACGATTACCAGAGGACCGATCAAGGCGAGGGCGAACAAGACTATCGATCTAAAACTGTTTGAAGCAGAATTTCGAGTCAGAAGTTCCTTTTCGACATGATCTGCTGATATTGATAGTGACATTGAAAGGTTTTCTAAATATCGCTTTTCTCTAGAGCATTCTTTGTCTGACAATAAAGAATGTTGCTTGCACGCTTCTACTAGCGACAACCCGTAGCTTGCAATACCTCTAGCATGCAAAAGGCTTCGATACCCAGACGCATGAAAATCGCGCTTCATTTGTACCAAACTGTTCTTTATGTCGTTTATGAGGGTAATTCCAACGTGTGAGGATAAAGCGTGAGCTGTGGTCAAGCTTTCCGCGCTTCCGTCATGGTGGCGGTGCTTGTGGAAAGAATACTTGATGTAATAGTACGCTTGGCGAACACCGAGCTCCTTTATGCTTTCTTCGACGCCCTCGGTTTCTTCAGAGAGAAACACAAAACCAGCGCGACCCAATGCAAATCGAACATCAAAGAACCGCTCATGGGAAGAAAGGACGGAGTGGAGCTGTTCGATAAGCGAGCCTATGTTCTCTCCTTCTGATACGAGTCGTTGGATTGTTACAAGCAGAGGGCGCAATCTTTGTTCGAAAAAGTCGCCGGGCAGCAAAATAATGACCTTGCCGGAAATCTCTGGATCGTCAGGGCGAAATTGGCCTATCAACAAGACTCGGTACTTCCCTTTATATTCCTCGCCTCCTTCGTCTTTCCAGTCTACTTCCGAAGATACCAGTACATATCGTTTCATCTGCCCTGATGAATCCTGCTCCAAGTTGTTGATATAGAACGCCCCAACTTTCTTCCCTAGTCCTACATCAGCATATCTAAAAAATAGGTACCCACAGACACACGGAACCCACCCAATATGCGTGTAGCCTGCTTTTTGGGCCTCACTAATAACGTCCATAACTTCCTATTCCCCAAAAAAAAAGCGAGCACAGAGCTCGCTTTTTATCACTACAATTCGTTTATTACACTAGTTTTTCATAAAACGAACGTGACGGTTTACATTGCGCAACAACATCACCCCGTCCGGTTTTATATGCAATACCGTGTGCGGTATCTATGCCATATTGCAATCTTGCGCGATCGACCGACTTGCTATACGTTGGGGCGCTGGAAAGTTTCGATGCCCGATGACTAGCTCTCAGTATCAACGAAGCCACAGACAGCCCTAACAAGCCAACCAACACGAGCAGCCCGTATAAAATCTCAACCATCATTGTCCCTCTCGCTCGTATGGCCCCTGTCCTGCGAGGCAGGCGTAATGCCACAGATTATGACAAGGCCACCATGCCGTTTCTAGGTAGTTGCCATAATGAATTTCTATCCGCCAATCAATTAGCCTGATAGCTAAGCGGGAAACCGGATTATAGGTGGCTTAGGGCTGGCAGTCAAAAACGGCAGCCAAAGATCGGGGGCAAATAAACGAGATAAATGGGGTTTGCGCTAATTCTACTTTGTCAGATTCACCGCCCCTATCGGCTCGGGCAAGGGGCTTCCCTGTGTGCGATAGCGTGAGGCGGTCGCCGCCAAGCGCTTTTGGTGGCGTTTTTCCATCTGCCGAATGACTTCCTGCCGGTCGAGATCACGTCGGGGCAAGAAAGTCTGCAGTAGCGTTTCGATATCGGAGCAGCTGTAGTCATCACGCTGGGCGATGCGCTCTTCGAGCATGAACAGCAGCGCCATGGCAACCAGTGCCATGTGATGGTGCCAGGAGCTCCACTTGCGCGCCTGATAGTCGGCCATACCGCACTCGCTCTTGCCCTCCTGGAAGGCTCGTTCTATCCAGAATCGTTGGGCCTGCATCTGCGCCAAGCGCTGCGCGCACGTGCGCTCTTCCACGTTCGAGAGCGTGTACTTCAGCGTCTGCGGGGAGTCGATTTCGCGGCGGACGATGAGGTGCCAGTGCTGGGCTTGTTGCTCCTTGCCATCCCACAGCCACACCCGCTGATGCAGTACCTCGACCTCCAGGGCGCCCTGGGTGCTGTCGCGCAGGGCTACACGCTGCCAAGACTCCTGCGGTTGCTGCGCTGCCCATTCATCGACACGTTGTGCCGTCACGTCGGTTTCGAGTCGGGTGCGCGGTCGGCCTCGCTTGCCGCGGGAGGGCGGCACATGCGGCTCGGGGTCCTCAAGGTAGATGCGCTGATCCTTGTGCACATCGGCCACGAACCGCTCGCCCATGGCATTGAGGCCGCGCAGGAAGGCGGGCTCTTTGCCATAGCCCCCGTCAACACCAACCCATGCGAAGCGCACGCCCAGAGCGCGCTGGTGCGCCACCATCTCCAAGGCCAGTTCCGATTTGGCTCTAGCTTGCCGCTCGGCGGTCGGGATCCCCGCTTTCTCACAGCGCCTCGCATCGTCCACCCACTCCTTGGGCAGGAACAGGCGCATGTCGGTGAGCGTGGCCAAGTGCCCTTTGCCGAGGGCGGCGAAGACGCCGACCTGACAGTTGTCCACCTTACCCAGCCGCCCACACCATTGGCGCGCCACGCCGACTGAGTGCTTACCCTTCTTGACGAAGCTGCTCTCGTCAATCAGCAGCCCGCTCTCGTCGCTCCCGCCCAGCAGCCCGTCGGCCTCTAGGGCAACTTGGTCGAGCACCGCTCGATGCTCCCACGGTGAGTGGGTGAGCATGTGCTGCATTTGTTGGTGGTCTGCGTCGACGACGGCTTCCTCCATGCGTTCCATGTTCTTGCGCCTGGCCTGCATCAACCCCTTGAGGTAATCCCCCACCGTGTCGAGTACGCTACGCGTCTCGCTCTGGAAGTGAGCTTTGAAGCGGTGGTGAAACTGAATAAACCGGCCCGCAAGGTCATCAATTGGGCGTATGTGCGTATTAGTATTTTCAAATGACCGTTCGGTTTGTCATCTGAACTGTTCTCCGGTTTTCTTGAGGCTTCACGCAGCATATTTTACCTGATTTTCAGTGCGTTACCTCTAGCCTTCAAATCTGACAAAGTAGAACTAAGCAAGCCTGTAGTTAATTCGGACACCGGGGTTAATTGGACACCCAGTGCGCCGAGATAAATCGGCAAGAGATTGGAGGTGAAAGGCCTCTACTCGGAAAGGCGTAGCGAGCCGCCGGGGCCCCGAGTCATGGGCCGCTCTCTGTAAGGGGGGTGGTTAAGCGTTGACAGGGGAAGATGCAGGCTCAGCATTGAGCTCCGAAATCATCCTTTGAGCGTGCCGACCTTGTTGGGTGAAGGGGAAGGCCACACGGGCGGAAGCGCTATCGAGAGCGACCGCCCGGCGCTCCGGAGTCGAGAGACCTGACGCATGCATGGATGTCTCTTGTGCGGAACTCGGGAGATCCCGCCGCTGGTCAATGGCTTCCGGGTTGATTGGACACCCACTCGAAATCTTGCCATCCCCCAGCGATTTTGAGAAGGTTGAGAACCACGGAATGGGACCAAGGAAGCGGTCATGCCCAAGCCCCGGAAAACCCTGGTCTCCCTAGAAGCCACTCCCTCCCTAATACCACTGCGTCTCCCGCTGCGTGCGCCGCGCCTTTCTCTGTGGTGAGGACTCTCACTCCGGGGTGAGCTATGAACACCGACGTGGCTGGATCCGTGAGCGTCTGTTCCATCTCGCCGAGGTCTTCTCAATCGAGATCGCTGCGTATGCGGTGATGTCCAACCACTACCATCAGGTGCTGGCCGTCGACCGCGAGGAAGCGCAATCGTGGAATGCCGATGAAGTCATCGAGCGCTGGCATCGACTGTTCTCCGGGAATCTGCTAAGCCAGCGCTATCTTGTGGGCGAGAGCCTGTTGGCGGCCGAACGACGGGCGCTGGATACCTTCGTCGAGTCCTGGCGGGAGCGGCTGACCGAGATCAGCTGGTTTATGCGCTGCCTGAACGAGGACATCGCCCGCAAGGCCAATTCGGAAGACGGCTGCACCGGGCGTTTCTGGGAAGGCCGGTTCAAGTCCCAGGCGCTTTTGGATGAGAAGGCCCTGGCCGCTTGTCTGGCGTACGTGGATTTGAACCCCGTACGGGCGATGATGGCAGATAGCCCAGAAACGTCCGATTTCACCAGCGTGCAGGAGCGCAGTGGAGCGGCGAAGAACGCAACGGCCCCCAATACACTCACGCAGCAACCGGCCCGGCTTCTGCCCTTTGCCGGCAATCCGCGCCAGGACATGCCCAAAGGTCTTCCTTTCCGGGTCACCGACTACCTTGCCTTGGTTGATTGGACCGGCCGGCAACTCCGCGAGGACAAACGCGGCGCCATCTATAGTCGCTTGCCGCCGATCCTCGAACGCCTGCAAATCGACCCCAAGCACTGGCTTTACATGACCCGCCAGTTCGAAAGCCGCTTCAAAGGGATCGTCGGTACCGCCCTGCGGCTGAAAGCCGTCTGCCAGGAACTCGGTTACCGACGAAGACCAAACGCCGCGGCCTGTCGCGCACTACTCACCTGACGTATTTGTCCCTTTGCTTCTTTTTGGCTGCTCGGGATCTGTCCCGAGAGTCCCCCACGCCCGCATTTCCCAAACCCACAGTGTTAATCCCAAAAATGCGCTCGCTCGACCAAAGTTCCGCAGCTCTCTCTTCCTCGGGTTGGAGGTTATGTCTGGGTGTGACGCGGATTTCGCGCGAGTGGGGCCGTTCGAGGCGTTCGAGTGGGTGTCTAGGTTACCCGGCCGGCCGATCAGCTGGGGCTGGATGCCGATGCACTGATGGGGGCTGAGGCGGCGCGTATGTTCGGGGGAGTTCAACTCCACCCATCGAGCGAGCCCATTGCCCAGGCGTATGCCGGACATCAATTCGGCCACTTCACCCTGCTGGGGGATGGACGCGCCCATCTGTTGGGGGAGCACCTGACCCCGGACGGCAGGCTTGTCGACATCCAGCTCAAGGGCTCGGGCGCGACGCCCTACTCACGCCGCGGCGATGGGCGCGCAGCGCTCGGACCGATGCTGCGCGAATACCTGATCAGCGAAGCCATGCAGGGGCTCGGCATACCCACTACCCGCAGCCTCGCGGTGGTCGCGACCGGAGAGGCGGTGTTCCGGGAGAGGGCGCTTCCCGGGGCGGTGTTGACCCGGGTCGCAAGCAGCCATATCCGTGTCGGTACCTTCCAGTTTGCCACGAACGAGAAACACAACTCATCGAAGCCCAGCGCCTGGCCAAGCTCGGCAGTTGGGAGTGGGAAGCGGCGACCGATACCGTAACCTGGTCCGAAGAGATGTACCGTATTGCCGGTAGAGACCTTTCGTCTCCGGCACCCGACTACTTCACCGAGCACCCGCGCCTCTACACACCCGAGAGCATGAAACAGCTCGACGCCGCCGTAAAGGCGGCGCTGCAAAGCGGCCTTCCTTATGAACTGGACCTGGAATTGGTACGGCCGGATGGTGACACCCGATGGGTCCTGGCGCGGGGTGAGGCCTGGCGCGACGACAGCGGCACCATCATCGGGCTGCGCGGGACCATACTGGATTTCACCGAGCGTAAGCGAACAGAGGAGGCTCTGCGGCGCAGTGAAAGGCAACTGCGCCTGATTACCGACCACCTGCCGGTACTGATTGCTTATATCGACACCAAGGAGCGCTACCTGTTCGCCAACCGGACGTATGAGCGATGGCTGGGCACTTCCACGGAACGCATCGTCGGCAACCGAGTGGAGGAGGTCCTGGGGCGGACCGCGTATGACGTTATCAAGCCCTATCTCGAACGCGCCCTTGGCGGTGAGATGGTTCGCTTTAACGCTTTGATACCCCACGCTGGCGGGTCGCGCGAGGTGGAATCGGTCCTCGTCCCGGAAACGGGTGCGCAGGGGCAGGTCCAAGGTGTTTTCGGCCTGATTCAGGACCTCAGTGAGCTGGAGGAGTATAAGCGCAGTATGCGATACCTGGGCGAAAGCGAAGAGCGCTACCGACGGCAGGCGACCGAACTGGAAACCATCTACTGGAGCGCCCCAATTGGCCTGATCGTCTTCGACCGCGAACTGCGTTTTCAGCGCATCAACGATCGCATGGCCGCGATCAACGGTGTACCGGCACAAGCGCACATCGGCAAGACACCCCGGGAGGTGGTGCCCGCGCTTGCCGAGGTGGCCGACGAGTTGGCCCAGCGGATCTTATCCACGGGGCAGCCGGTGCTGAACTTCGAGGTCAAGGGCGAAACGCCCGCCCAACCCGGCGTCGAACGCTTTTGGATTGAACACTGGCTGCCGCTTAAGGACGAGGCGGGGCAGGTCTGGGGTATCAATGTGGTGGTGGAGGAGATCACCGATCGCAAACGCAATGAGGAAGCGCTTCGCCGGGCCAATGCGGAGCTGCAGCAGTTCGCGTACGTCGCCTCCCACGACCTGCGTGCGCCGCTACGGGCCGTGTCGAATCTCGCCAGTTGGCTCGAAGATGACCTCCGGGCGCGGCTCACCGGCGAGAGCGCTCACCATTTGCACTTGCTGCGCGAGCGCGTCCAGCGCATGGACGCCTTGATCCAGGATCTGCTCACCTATTCCCGTGCCGGCGGCAGGAGCCAGAGGGTCGAGAGGGTCGACAGCGGGCAATTGGTGCGGGAGGTGCTCAAGATGCAAGCGGTACCCAATGATTTTCAGATCCGGATCGCCGAGGCGATGCCCCGTCTGGTCACCGACCGCATCAAGCTCCAGCAGGTATTCGCCAACCTGATCGGCAACGCCATCAAGCATCATGACCGCCCCGACGGCCATGTGTGGGTGTCGGCCCGGCAGAGCGGTGAACAATGCGAGTTCTCGGTTGCGGATGATGGGCCGGGGATCCCTCCCGAGTTCCATGAGCGGGTCTTCCGGATGTTTCAGCGCGCGCCCACCGCCGAGGAGCGTGAAGGGACGGGAATCGGCCTGGCCGTAGTCAGGAAGCTGGTCGAGGGCGTTGGAGGTCACATTGCCCTTGATTCGACGCCCGGCCAAGGTTCGACCTTTCGCTTCACCTGGCCGAAGCGGATGGAGGCCGAAACGAGCTGAGCGACTATCCAGCTACATGACCCGGCGAGCGATCATCACCGCGGCACACCCGTGAGTTGCCGATGGTTCGACACAAGGCAGGATACGGCTCGATCGAGATCCTCGTCGCTGGTCATCAATCCGACCGACAGGCGCACCGCGGACCGCGCACGCTCCATAGAGAGGCCCATGCTGCCGAGAACGCCGCTCGGTGCCGCTTCGTCGGAATGACAGGCGGAGCCGGTGGAGGCGGCCGTCGGTGGCTGCCACTTCGAGCAGCTCGGCGCCGCTGACGTTCGGGAACGAGAGGTTCAACGTGTTCGGCAGGCGCTGTTCGGGGTGGCCGTTCAATTCTGTCCTGGGGATCTGCCCGGCGAGTTCCCGGTGGAGCCGGTCGCGCTTTTCGCGCAGCTCGCCACTCAGCGTGCCCAAACGCTCCTGGGCGAGACGGGCGGCAGCGCCCAGCGCCACCAGATGGGGCACGTTTTCGGTGCCGGGGCGCAGGCCGCGTTCATGGCCCGCCCCCACCTGCAACGCAAGGAGCGGTGTGCCTTCCCGCACGTAAAGGGCGCCGACTCCCTTGGGTGCGTAGAACTTGTGGCCGGCCAGGGTGAGCAGGTCGGCGCCCAGTTCGTTGACGTCGACCGGGATCTTGCCGGCGGACTGTGCGGCATCGGTGTGAAACAGGGTGCCGCTGGCGTGGGCGATAGCCGCCAATTCAGCGATCGGCTGGATCGTGCCGACCTCGTTGTTGGCGTGCATTACCGAGACCAGCACGGTGTCGGGGCGCAGCGCACGCGCCAGATCATCCGGCGCCACCTGCCCGTATTCGTCAACCGGCAGCACCGTCACCTCCCAACCTGCCTGCGCCAGATGCGCGAACGGCATGGCCACCGACGGGTGTTCGACGGCACTGGTGATCAGGTGCCGGCCCTTGCTCTCCAGGGCACGGGCGACGCCGCGGATCGCCAGGTTGTTGGCCTCGGTGGCGCTGCCGGTGAAGCAGACGGCCTCTACCGGCGCGCCAATCAGCCCGGCCACCTCGGCGCGGGCCCGCGCGACCGCTTCCGCCGCGCGCCGGCCGTAGACGTGCCCGGAAGAGGGGTTTCCGAAGTGCTCCCGCAGATAGGGCAGCATTGCCTCGACCACCTCCGGGGCGATGGGCGTTGTGGCGTTGTAGTCGAGGTAAACCGGTTGGCCCATGGCCGCTTCTCCAGAAATCCGTCAGTCGCAATCGCTCTCGGCCGGCTCGCGGCACCGACCAGGGCCTCCACGCCCGGCCAGCCGGATGGGCAAAGGAGCGAAGCGACGTGCCCATCGAGGCGGAGTTGATGGGCACGCCGCGCTTTGCCCATGCTACACGGCTGGCTGCCGATGGGCACGGTCACCAAGTCGCTCGCCGTTGCCGTCCAGGGAGCGGATGGCGAGATCGGCGTCGTAAGAGGCGTCGCAACGGTTTTCGAGCTGGTAGGCGGAGATCTTAGTCGCAATCGCTCTCGGCCACGCCGGAGTGGTCTTCCGCGAAGGCCTTGTTGGTCATCTCCAGCCGGATCGCGACGTCGTCGTCACCCACCGTGATCGCCTTGACCCAGCGGGTCGAGTAGTCGGCCTTGAAGGCGCCGACGTTGAAGGTGCCCGGCTCGACCGTGAAGGCAAATTCGCCGTCGGCCCCGCTGTAGACGCGGGAGAGGGCCACGTTGCTCGCGGCGTCGACCAGGGCTACTTCGGCCCCGGCCAGCGCCTCGCCGTCACCTTCGACGACACCGGACAGCACCGCAGCCTGTGCGGTTGCCAGCGCCAGCCAGAGGGCCAGTCCCGAAACCATCAAGCGCTTGCGCATGGCAGTCCCTCAGCCCAGCGCCTGTTCCAAATCGGCGATCAGATCTTCCGGCGCCTCCAGCCCGATCGAGAGCCGCACCATGGCGCCGGTGATGCCGCGGCGCTGCCGTTCGGCATCGCTCAGGCCGTGGTGAGTGGTGGTCACCGGCTGGGTCACCAGGCTTTCCACACCGCCGAGGCTCGGCGCAATGGCGAACAGCCGCAGCCGATCGACGAAGGCGGTGGTAGCCGCGGTATCGGCGTCCAGTTCGAGGGTGAGCATGCCGCCGAAACCGGTCATCTGCCGTGCCGCCAGCGCATGGCCGGGACAATCGGGCAGGCCGGGATAGAGCACGCGCCGCACGCGCGGGTGGCGCGCCATCGCTTCCGCCACCGCCAGCGCCGCGGCATTCTGCTGGCGCACCCGCACCACCAGGGTGCGCAGGCTGCGGGCGAGCTGGGCGCAGGTCTCCGGGGCGGGCATGGATCCGAGGTTCTTGCGCCAGCCAAAGACCGGCGCCAGCAGTTCCTTCGAACCGATCAGGGCGCCGGCGGTCAGGTCACTGTGGCCGCCGAGGTACTTGGTGGCGCTGTGCACGACGAAATCGGCGCCGAGGGCGAGGGGCTGCTGGTTGATCGGCGAGGCGAAGGTGTTGTCTACCGCGAGCAGGGCGCCGTGGGCATGGGCCTTCTCCGCCAGGGCGGCGATGTCGAAGATCTCCAGCACCGGGTTGGTCGGGGTCTCCAGGAAGACTAGGCGGGGCCCGCCGGCGAGCAGCCCGTCGAGGCGGTCGAGTTCGCTGCCCAGGATCAGGTGCGTGTCGATCCCGAGCTGCGGCAGCTGCTCCGCCAGCAGCTCCAGGGTGCCGCCGTAGGCGTCGCCGATGCAGACGAGACCGGCGCGCCCGTGCGCCAGGAACAGGGCGCTCTCCGCCGCCATACCCGAGGCGAAGGCCAGGGACGCCTCTGCACCCTCCAGGCTGGCCAGTTTGGCCTCCAGCGCCTGAATGGTGGGGTTGAGGCCGTAGCGGGTGTAGAGACTGCCGGCGCTGCGCCCCTCCACCACGTCGAGCAGTGCAGCGGTCGTGGGAAAGGCGAAGGTGGTGGTGCTGTAAAGCAGCGTGTGCGGACTGCCGTGGGCGTCGGCCGCTTCGCCGGCGTGGACACAGCGGGTTGCAAGTCGCTGCGTCGGTTCGGTTTTAGCCATTCTCCCACTCCTCCATCATTCGCTCCTGAGCGGTTTCCAGTGTTTGCAGCAGGTCGGCCGCGTCGCCGTCGAACCCGGCGGCGACCACCGCGGCGCAGACCTCCTCGGGCGCCAGGATGACGCCGTCGGCCGGTGCGACCAGATGGTCCTCGACCAACAGCGCCGGGGCCGGCGGCAGCGGCGTTTCCGGGAACGGAAACTGCGGCTGCGGATACAGGATCTCGGCACGGCCCCCGACCACATCGGCCACCGCATCGGCAAAGCGCATGTAGAGCGTACAGCGCCCGCCGGGCGGTTGTTTGGATACGACGGAAATCTTCACCTTGCTCTCCCTCGACTGCGTCAGAATAGGGTGGTGGCCAGGATGTAGGTGGCGACCAGGATGAGGAACACGGCGAAGGCCCGCTTCAGCACCTGCGGCGAAAGCCGGTGCGCGACACGGGTGCCGACGACGCTGCCGACGACGGCGACCGCGGTGAACAGCCCCATCAGTGGGTAATCGATCGCCACCGCGCCTGCGTAGCCCGCGAAACCGGCGTAGGACTTCACCGACACGATCGCCAGCGAGGTGCCAATCGCCTGCTTCATCGGCATGCGCGAGAGCAGGACCAGGGCGGGTACGATGAGAAAGCCGCCGCCGACGCCGACCACACCGGTCAGCACGCCGACGCCGATGCCGTGGAGCGCCACGTGGCCGATGCGGATGTCCGACCAGGCGTTGGCCTCCACCACCGCCGCACCCGCCGAGCGGTGCCCCGGCTTCGAGGGCGCCAGCATCTTCCAGGCAGCGGCATACATCACCAGTGCGAACAAACCGAGCTGCAACGCCACCGGGGTGAGAATGCCCAGGCGCGCCCCGGCATAGGTGCCGAGCACCCCGAACAACCCGAAGATGGCGGTGACCTTCAGGTTCACGTTGCCGCCGCGCCAATGCTGGAAGGCGGTCAGGGTGGCGGTCACCGCGACGATGCCCAGACTCATGGCAATGGCCGACTTGGGCTCGACCCCCAGCAGGTAGAGCAGCGCGGGGGTGGTGATGATGGAACCGCCGCTGCCGAAGATCCCGAGCACTACGCCCGTGGCGAGGCCGGCAAGGATGGCTGTGAAGGTCATGGGCTTACTCCGGGGCCGCAAACATTAATCAATAGATTGCTTGAATATATCTTATGATGTCAACCACGAGAATGAAGGAGACGACGATGAAAATCGCGCTGGTGATCTCGGGCAACGACCCGGAAACGGTCTGGAATGCGTTCCGCTTCGGGGTCTTCGCCCTCGAACAGGGCGATGCGGTGGGCGCCTTCCTGCTCGGCAAGGGGGTGGAGGCGGAGCGGATCGAAGACGACCGCTTCAAGGTGAGGGAGGTGATGGAGGCGTTCGTCGAAAAGGGCGGCCGTCTGCTCGCCTGCGGCACCTGCCTGGAGTTGCGCGCGCAAAAGAGCGACGAACTCTGCCCCGTCTCCACCATGCGGGACCTGCACGCGTTGGTGGCGGAGAGCGATCGGGTGCTGACGTTCTAAATGCTGATGTTCAGATCGACCATGGGGAAAGGAGGGGGGCCGGCTTTGAATGTCGGCATCGGGCAGCGGACACCAAGCTTCAAATCGATGCGATGACGATACCGGTATCGGCAGTTTGCCGGGTCATTTTCCCATGTGGCATTCCCGGAATCGTTCGCTTGACACTGTCCCGCTACCGGCCCAGACTTTGGCAAAGTTTGCCAACGCATGGCTTTGCCCCAGGAGACAACCTAATGGCCACGATGAACATCTCCCTGCCCGAGGCAATGAAGCAGTGGGTCGAACAACAGGGTCACTCAGGGCATTACAGCAACAGTTCCGATTATGTGCGGGCTCTGATCCGCCGCGATTATGAACGGACCGCCAAGATCACCCACCTGCAAGCACTCGCGACGGAAGGGCTCCAAAGCGGTGCGGGGCAGCGTTCCATGGAAGAACTCAAGGCGGCGGCCACCAAACTGGCATCCGGCACCTGACCACGCCGTGGGTTACATCCTGAGCCGCAAGGCGGAAGAGGACATCATCGCCATCTTCCTCGACGGCGTCGAACAATTCGGCTTCCCGCAGGCCGAAAACTATCACAACCTCCTCGAAAAGACCTTTCGATTCCTGGCGGAAAACCCGTTAGCTGCCCGCGAACGCGAGGAACTCACACCGCCGATTCGTATCCACCCTTTCGAATCGCACATCGTACTCTACACCGTCGACGATAACGGGGACGTCTTCATCGTTCGCGTGCGTCACGGTAACGAGGACTGGGCAGCCAATCCCGGATGAGTTGCCCCGACGATGGCTGCACCGGGCGAACTGGAAAAGAAAATCGAAAAGTGGCTCAAAGCGGCCGTTAAGCTGATTCCTGTTTCTGACCGCACTGTTTAGGGTTGTTTACTGCCGTCGACGCCTGGATTCCCGCCTTCGCGGGAATGACGGGTGCTGCCGGTCACTCCCACTCCATTTCCTGATAGACCTGCTGGGCATTGCGGCCCTTCAGGGTCTCGTAGTCGACCAGGTGAGCGAACCGGGACTGGTCCAGAGTGCCGATCTCGGTGATGCTGCCGCCAGCGTCCATGAAGGCCCCCACCGCCTCGCGCAGGAAAACGAGATAGTCCAGGCTGTCGGCCCGGGCTCGGGCCAGGTCGGCGGCCGGTCCGTGACCCGGAACCACTGTCTGCGGCGCCAGCTCCGCCATCGCCTCGAACGCCTCGATCCAGTGGCGGCTGCTGGAGTGCGGCATCACACCGAGCATGCGCCCGACATAAACCACGTCGCCGCTGAACACGACGCGCTGCTCCGGCAGCCAGACCAGGGTGTCGCCGGGGGTGTGGGCGGGGCCGACTTTCCGCAGTTCGAAGGTCGTACCGCCCAGGGTGAAGCTCGTGCGCTCGTCGAAGGTTTCGTCCGCGTGGGCGGCCTCGGTCCCCGCCATCCCCTCCACACCCACCAGGTTGCCCAACATGAACATCTGGTCCTGCAGACGGGCGCGTTGGTCGGCCACTGCCGCTACGCTGGCGATAATGCGTGCACCGCGTTCCTTGAAGTAGCCATTGCCGAGCCAGCGATGGTCCTGCCCACCGCTGTTGATCACCACCTTCACCGGCTGTTCGGTGACCTGCCGAATCATCTCATGAATCTTCGCTGCGCCCTGGTAGCTGCCACCGGGGTCGACCAGCACGACTCCTTCGTCGGTCACCACGAAACCGAAGGTGGCGTTGTTGCCGAGGTTCTGCGGCGTGCGGTTGCCGAAGGGACCGACCACGGCATAGATTGAGTCAGTAACCTTCTGCAAGCGCAGGTCTTCGCTATCTTCGGAGGCCACTGAAGGGCTGGCGATCCACGTGGCCGCCACGATCAGGAACAGGAAAATTCTGTTGCGGGTTGTCACGGTTACTCCTTGCAAAATGAGTGTGGCGTGCGGCCAGCTTGCCGTTCACTGTACCCGATAGCTGCTGTGGCACGCGACACACTGACGGGTAACGCGGGCGAGGGCGCGAAGCGCGGGCGCGATCTCACCGCTAGCGGCAGCATCCCCCGCCGCCAGGGCAAATCGACTCGCCTCGCGATGCATTTCGCTTCCGATCGCCTGCATACCCTCGGGCATGTATTGGGCAACTTCATGGGCGCCGTGCAGCCTGAGCGACGTCATTCCCAACCGCTGTTCGGCGATTTGCCCCGCCTTTTCGAAGGCTTCAGCGGCCAGTGCCTCCTGAATCTCCTGAAGCGCGAGCAGGTGGTCACGCATATTCGCCAGGGTGTGGGCCCGCAGCGCCTGCGGAAAGTGCACGAATGTCCGCGTATCTTCCACACCCGATGCTCCGGCGCTGTGTCCGTGCATGGCCGCGTGGTGCTCGTGTCCCTGCTGGGCCCGGGCGGCATGCCCGCCCCAGGCCAGGGTGCTCGCCGCCGCGAGCGCCAGGATAACCCGGTTCATTGCCTATCCCCCTCACTTTTATTTTCTGCCAATGCTAGTCGGGACCTGCGAGGGGTAGATATGATTTGAATCATGTGCTTGCACTTGGCCATGGTTTCGACGCACCAATGACAATCGACTGGGACGAGGCGACCACGCGGCAGCCGTTGCTTCGAGTAATGCCCGACGCGCTTCGACGTGTCGCTGTACTGCATCACTTCAATGCCGGTGAAACCCTCTTCCGACGCGGCGAGCGCCCCAAGGTCGTGTTGTGCGTGCTCGATGGAGAGATCCGGTTGGTGCGCCATTCTCCAGCGGGCGCTGAGATTGTCGTGCAACGATCACGAGGCGGGTTTGTCGCCGAAGCGAGTTTCGAGGCGAAGGTCTATCACTGCGATATCGTGACCGCAGAGAAGGGGCGGCTGCTGCTGTTCCCCTTGCCCCTGTTCCGTGCCGCGCTCGATGGGGATCGTTGGTTCAACCGCGCCTGGATCGGACTCCTCGCGCGCGAGGTACGCAGGCTGCGTGCCCAGTGCGAGCGACTCAGCCTGAACAGTGCAGCCGAAAGGATCCTGCACTATCTCGAAGCCGAGGGCGACCAAGGGACCATTACGCTCACCCAGTCGCGCAAGGCGTGGGCGGCCGAACTTGGGCTGTCCCATGAGGTGGTTTATCGGACACTAAGGAAACTTCAGGATGCGGGGACGCTGGTCGTCGATGGCGATCGACTTACACTTTTGTCGCGCGAGCGCTAATGTTTGCCACCGAATGCCTCAAACGAACCTGATCTCATCGGTCCCTGACGCTCTGACGCGCTTGCTCAGATAGACCGCGAGAAAACCGCCCCAGGGCAATCTCGCCGGGAGGAGGGATTCCGACCATCGGGACCAGATGCTGCCCCCCGGGAAGAAGATGGCCGTTGCGCTTCGACAGGCGGCGAGCCCGGGGAGGCCGTGTGCCCACTCCCGCACCGCTGCATGGTCGTCCCAGCGTGCGCCCCGGTAGGCCACGCGACCGGCCTTCTGCCGAAACAGCAGGCTGCGCCGGTTGAGCAGCCCGAGCAGCACACCGCGGCGGGACACGCGCCACATCTCGGCCAGGGCGCTCGGCGCGCCGGGAACGAAACAGAGGCTGGTGATCGCCGTGCAATACTCGAAGCTGCCATCTGCGAACGGCAGGGCCTGGCCATCGCCGGCGAGATAGCCGACACCCTCCCCGCGGCTTCGGGCGAACGCCAACGCGCGAAGGTCGGGATCCAGCCCGGTCACCCGCAGCCCGGCCCGGGAGAAGCGCCGGGCGAAGTGGCCGGTACCGGTACCCACATCCAGCAGTGAGGCGCCCGCCGCGGGCCGCAGCAGCCCCATGCAGAGCCGGAATTCACGCTCGGCGATCCAGGCGCCGCGCGGGGTTTGGTACCACGCCTCATAAGCCGCCGGTTCCATGTTCAGCAGCAACCGCTCGGCTGGTCCTCGGCGCCGTTGCCGAACGGAATCCCGCCACCGCAGCCGGGGAACAGTCCGTAGTGGGTGGTGTCGTCACCGAAGAAATCGAAATGACCGGCGAAGCGGCTCTCCCGGAGCATGCGCATTACGCCCCGATCTCGGGTACCGATTCAGGATCGCGCTCGACCGAAAATCCCGCCTGTTCCCAACGCTGCATCCCCCCTTTCACCAGGATCGGCTGCGAGAACCCGGCCGCATCGAGCCGGCGCACCGCCGCGGCCGATCGGCGGTCGGTGCGGCAGATCACCGCGATGGGTCGGTCGCGCCAGAACACCAGCTCATTCAACCGGTCGTCCAGTTCCGCCAGCGGGAGAAGACGGGCACCGGCGATGCGTCCCGCTGCGAACTCCTCGCCGTCGCGCACGTCCAGCAGCACCGGAGGGTCCTCGCCCCGCAGGCGCGCATTCAGGGTCGGCACGTCGATGATCTCTCCGGGGACACGCAGCCGCTGCACCAGCCGCGGCAGGAACGCCGCCACCGCCAGCAGCGCGAGGGCCAGCAATCCCTTCTGGATCAGCCCCTCACCGCCGGCCACCGCCTCGCGCCCGGCGTAACCGAGATAGGTGTAGGCGATTGCCCCCGGCAACATGGCGACATAGCTGGTGATGACGTAGGGCAGCAAACCGATGCGGGTCAGCCCGAGGGCATAGTTCAGCAGGTTGAAGGGAAACAGCGGCACCAGGCGCACGAACGCCACAAAGCGCCAGCCCTCCTTCTCCACGCCCTGCATCAGGCGTTTGGTTCGCGTACCCGCCTTTGCCGCCACCCAGTCGGCCGCCAAATGTCGAGCCACCAGGAATGCCAGCGCCGCGCCCAGGGTGGCGCCGGTCAGGTTGAAGAAGGTCCCGGCCACCGGCCCGAACAGGGCGCCACCCGCCAGGGTCACCACCGATCCGGGCAGGAACAGCACCGTGGCGACGGCGTAGAGCAGCATGAACAGCAGCGGCCCGGCGCTGCCTGCGGAGGCGACCCACGCCTCCAGCGCGGCGGCGTCAAGCGCGTCGCGATAAATCACCGCGACGGCCACCGCCGCCAGCAGCAGCGCCGCGCCGGTGAGGCGTAACCCGCGCGCCCCACTCATTGAACGGCCTCGGCCGATGCGGCGGCACCCGCCTTGGTGGTCTTGGCGGCATCCGGCGTCGGTGTGCTGGTGATGGGATAGTCACGCGTTGCCCCGGCAAACGGCATGACCAGCAGCCCCCACAGGCTGGCCACCTGGCGCGGTTCGCTGAAGCCGTGGATGCCGATGGTCATCCCCTCGTGGCCGTCCCGCGGCTGCGGCCGGTAGGTGCCGCACAACCGGTCCCACCAGGGCAGGTTGAAGCCGAAGTTGCTGTTGGCCTCGTCCCGGTGGACCGAGTGATGGACCCGGTGCATATCCGGGGTGACCACCAGCAGGCGCAGCACCCGGTCCAGTCCAAGCGGCAGGCGCACGTTGCCGTGGTTGAACATGGCGGTGGCGTTGAGCAGCACCTCGAAGATCACCACCGCCACCGCCGGGGCGCCGAGCACCACGATCACCGCGAACTTGATGAGCATGGAGAGCAGGATCTCGATGGGGTGAAAGCGGGCGCCGGTGGTGACGTCATAGTCGCGGTCGGCGTGGTGCATGCGATGCAGCCGCCATAGCACCGGCACCGCGTGGAACATGACGTGTTGCAGATAGATGGCGAAATCCAGCAGGAGTACCGCCAGCAACACGGCGACGCCGAACGGCAGTGCGAAGTGGTTGAACAACCCCCAGCCGGCCTCGTTTGCAAACAGCGCCACCCCGACAGCTGCCGTAGGGAACACGACCCGCAGCAGCACGCTGTTGAAGACCACGATGCCCAGATTGGCCAGCCAGCGCCGCCCCTTGGACAGGGACAGCGCGCGGCGCGGCGCCGCTATCTCCCACAGGGCCATCAGGCCGAAGATGCCGAAAAAGAATCCGAGTCGAACGGGTAATTCGTGGCCCAGCACCCACTGTTCAAACCCCATAACCTCCTCCTCTATTTTTTATTCAAGCGAATAATTGAAGACAGGAGGTCGCGTGTCAACCGTAAGTTTCCGGGAGCCGTGGTCCGCGCGCGGGACGGCGCTCTACGCAAGCGGGCAGTGGTCGCGGATGAGCCGCTCCAGCTCGGTGGTTGAGGTGCAGCCATTGATCCGTTCCGCGTCCAGGCAGACGGTCAAGCCATCGTCCGTCTCGCAAAGCACCACGGGCAGGGCAACGTCCCGGTTGGGATGGAGACGCCGCCACTCGTCACGGTGCAGAAAGGTGCAGGGGATGCGGAGATCGTCGAGGAAGCGGCGCCACTCGCGGCGCATGGTGATGGGCGTGTGGGTGATCGCACAGAGGTTGCAGGCGTAGGTTTGCGGCGAGAGCAGCTTATGGGCCGCATCGGTCAGGGTGTTGAACAGGCCGCTGTCGGCGTTGTAGACGAAGATCAGCCGTCTCCGGCTCACGGGCGCACGCCCTGCCTTGCGGCCTTGAGGGCCAGCAACACCACAGGCGCGCCGTGCAGCAGCAGATCGAAGATGTCGATGGGCCGCTGCAGCCGCCCCTCGCTCAGCATCCGAAGCTTCTCCCACAGGTGCGGCTCGGGCACGAAGGGCGCCAGGCCGAGCAGCAGGGCGGCGGCGATCAGGGGAAACCAGGGCAGGCGGTCGAGCCATGGCATGGGAGGTCCTCCGTTTATGGACGCAAGCAGGGCGGCAGGAAGGCGAGGTCTTCGGGTCGGTCGATATCGGCCAGTGACGCCAGCTCCCGCCAGCGCCAGCCGAGGGCGGCCAGACGCCGACGGGTTTCGGCAAGCACCGCGTCCGTGCCCCAGGGGATCCCCTCGAACAACGAGGGGTGCAGTCGGCGCAGGCCGAGCAGGTAGTAGCCGCCGTCGAGGGCCGGGCCGAGTACGGCATCGTTGTCCGCCAAGCTCTCCGCCGCCGTGGTGAGGTCGGCTGCGGCCAGGTCGGGACAGTCGGTCCCGATGAGCAGTACCGGATCGCCTATCTCACCAGCGTCCGTGGCGGAGGCGGGATGAGAAATAGGGCCTACCCCCTCCCCGAGCGCTACGGTCGCCGCGTACTGCATGCGTGCGCCCAGATCGTCGCCCTGTTGGCTGCGGCACGGGATCCCGAAGCCATCCGCGCAGGCGGTGAAGAAGGGGTGCCGGGGGTCGGGATGGCACCAGAGTTGGGTCGGGAGCCGGCTCCGGGAAGCCGTCACCAATGTGTGCAGGGTGAGCCGCTGCTGGAGCATGGCGGCACCGACCGCACCCAGGGCCGGGATCAACCGGGTCTTGGCGCGGCCCGGTATCGGCGCTTTGGCAAAGACCAGAATACGGGCAGTCATCGGTACAGCCGCGCCAGCCGCACCGGACTGGCCCCAAGCGCATAGGCCAGCCGCAGGCCCCACATGAGCAGAATGGTCCTCACCACACCGCGCTGCTCCCACCGTCGGCCTGAGGTGACCAGCGGGTTCGTGCCCAGGCAGGCGGGCCGTCCGATCTCACGTTTGAGTATCCGGCTAAGAGCGACATCCTCCATCAGCGGCTGGTCGGGAAAGCCACCCACCGCCTCGAAAGCCGTCCGCGTCACGAAGATCCCCTGGTCGCCGGTGGCGATCCCGGAGAGACAGGAGCGCAGGTTCATCAATCGCGCCACCGTGCGCAGCAGCGGGTGCCGCCCCGACAGGCGCACGTCGAACCGGCCCCAGGCGTGGCCCGCGGCCAGGGCGCCGACGATCGCCCGATCGGCCGCCTCCGGCGCCAGGGTGTCGGCGTGCAAGAACCAGAGCAGCTCACCCCGGGCCTCTGCGGCACCGGCGTTCATCTGCCGGGCACGGCCCCGAGGACTCACCAGCACCCGGTCGGCCAGGGGAGCGGCCAATGCCGCAGTGGCGTCCGTGCTGCCGCCGTCCACCACGATCACCTCGTGGCCGCGCCCGCGCATCCCCTGAAGGCGCTGAAGCGTGTCGACGATGGTGGTCGCCTCGTTGAGCGCCGGAACGATGATCGACAGCGTCTGATTCACGTCAGCGCACCGCCGCAACTCGACCCCTGCCCGGCGGTGCAGCCGTAGCAGTGATCGGCCACCGCGATGGGATTGTCGCGCAGGTCGAGTGCGGCCAGGTCGCGGATGTGGACCCGCTCCCGCCCGCCCGCGCACAGTGGCAGGTCGAGCATCTGGTTGAAGTCGCAATCGTAGAGCCAGCCCTGCCAATCGACGCTGACGTGCGAGCGGCACATCACGCGGGCGAGATTGTCCGGGGCGAAGGCGCCCTTCAGCAGGCGCAGGTAGTCGTCGAATCCGCCCTTGGAGAGCAGCAGGCTGCCGAAGCGCTGAATGGGCAGGTTGGTCAGGGTGAGCAGACGGTTGAAGACGATGCCGTAGCGTTCGTGCAGCGCCTGGCGGTACTGCGCCTCCAGCGTCGCCTGGGGCGGCGGCAGGAAGGGGCCGGTCGGGTTATAGACCAGGTTCAGCACCCGCCCGCTGTCCTCCCTGCCGTAGCCGAGCGCATTCAACCGGCGCAGGCCACGCAGGCTCGCCTCGAACACCCCCTGGCCGCGCTGGCCATCGACGTTCTCCTCCAGATAGCACGGCAGCGAGGCAACGACTTCAACCGCCTGCCCGGCGAGGAATTCAGCCAGCGTCGCCTGTCCCTCCGTTTCGAGCACCGTGAGGTTGCAGCGGTCGATCACCCGCAGGCCGATCCGGCGGGCGGCAGCGACCAGATCCCGGAAGTGGGGATTCAGCTCTGGCGCGCCACCGGTCAGATCGAGGGAGCTGAAAGCACCGCCTTCCAGGCAGGCGATCACCTCGGCAACGGTCGCGGCGGACATCTGCTCCTTCCGCCGGGGGCCGGCGCCCACATGGCAGTGCAGGCACGACTGATTGCAGCGGTAGCCGAGATTGACCTGCAGCGTATCGGGCAGGCCGCGACGCAGGGCGGGAAAATCGCCGGATTGCAGAAGAGGGAGGGTTGCCAGCATGGGATTTCAACAACAAGAGAGCATCAGCTCTATTTCAGTTCGAGCACCGGGACCAATGGCGCCGGATCGTCCCACTCCCGGCCGCCGATGGCCTGATAGCGCATCAACGCGCCTCGATGAAGCTGGTTGCGATGTCCGCCAGGTCCTCGGCGTACAGGTCACGGAAGAAGTGGTCGGCGCCGTCGATCACGGCGAACTCCACATTTTTGCCCGCTGCCAGCGGCTCCATCTGCTCGATGAGGCCGGCCACTACGTTGTCTTCGCTGCCGGCGACCACCAGCACCGGCTTCTTGAGCTGCGGCACCAGATGCGGCGTGTCCATCCGCTTGTCCGGACGGTAGTAGGAGACAAAAGCGTCCGACGTGGCAGCGGTCTCTGCGCAGTAGATGAAGTCGACCGGTTTCAGCATGCGGTCACCGGTACCTGCGGCGACGGCCTGTTCGGCCTGCGCCAGCACCGGTTGCAGCGGCTTGCCGTAGCGCTTTTCGTAGTCGGCCGCGGCGTATTCCTCGCTCCAGGTCGCCGGCGCCACGAGCACCACCGAGCCTACCGCCGGGTCGTCGCGCTCCGCCGCGAACCAGGCGGTCTGGTTGCCGCCGCGGGAGTGACCGAGCAGCACCACGGAATCCACGCCCTGCCCCTTGATCCAGTCGAGCCAGAGGCCGATCTCATCGAGAGCATCGGTGTGTTTGTGGGCATGCGGGGTGGCACAGTCGTACATCCCGGCGCGATCGCTCAAGCCGAGGCTGAGGTTAACAGCCAACGAGCTGTAGCCGCGGTCTTTGAACGCCTGCTGGAGGGTATCCATGATCTCCATGCGATTATGGGCCAGGGTGCCGTGGGTCATCAGCAGAACGGGGGCACCTTTCCAGTCCTCGCCGGTAATTTCAAGGTTAGCGGTGAGCCTCAACCCCTCGTGTTCGAGGGACACCTCCTCGGCATGGGCCAGCATCGACGAACACAGCAGGAGGGCTCCGCTCAGGGCGCGGACGGCATTGGGCATGGGTCTTCTCCGGTGGGTACGGTATAATTATTGTTCAACTACTTGCTTGAATAATTTGATTCGACGAGGTGCCAATGTCAAGGGAAGGCAACTTCAAACAGGATCTCTTCTCCCAGTTCGCCCGTGTTGGCAAGGCCCTTGGCAATGGCAACCGGTTGGAGCTGCTGGAGTTCCTCGCCCAGGGTGAGCGCAGCGTCGAGGCTCTGGCCAAGGTTTCCGGTCTTTCCGTCGCCAATACCTCCCAGCACCTGCAGCAACTGCGGCAGGCGGGGCTGGTGATCACCCGCAAGGACGGGCAACACGTCTATTATCGTCTTTCCGGAGACGACGTGATCCAGCTGATGGGTTGCCTGCGGCGCGTGGCCGAAACCCATGTCGCCGAAGTGGAGCGACTGGTGAATACCTACCTCACGGTCAAGGACAACCTTGAACCCGTACCGGCCGACGAGTTGCTTAGCCGGGCCCGGGATGGATTGATCACCGTTATCGATGTACGCCCACCCGAAGAGTTCGCGGCAGGCCACTTGCCCGGGGCGGTCAACATCCCCCTGTCACAACTGGAAGAGCATCTTGCGGACCTTCCGAAAAATACGGAGGTGGTTGCCTACTGTCGTGGTCCCTACTGTGTCCTCGCCTACGAGGCTGTCGCCCGCCTGCGGAAGCAGGGCTACAAAGCGCGACGCCTGCAAGATGGCTACCCGGAATGGAAGCAGGCAGGGCTGCCGGTAGAGAACCTGATCGAAGCTGATTCGACAAAAAATGGGTAAGACTTGAAGTGAACGGGCGGGATCCCGTTTTTAAGACCTCACAGGACCGGACCCAGGCTTCCGGCCAGCGAAGGAAAGTATTCGGCATACGTCGGATGAATGTGCTGGAAAGTCGAAAGCTGTGCGGCCGTCGCCCCCACCTCGATCAGATCGAGCAGGCAGTGCACCAGCTCACCGGCCTCGTAGCCCACCAGCGTGGCACCGACGATGCGATCGGTATCCGCTTCCACCAGCAGTTGTAAGAACCCGAGGTCCTGATTCCATTCAATCGCCCGGTTGATACGGGTGACATCCAGGCGAGCCTCGCGCACCCGCATCCCTCGCGCCTTCGCCTGCGCCAGGCTCAAGCCGGCACGGCCGACCTGCGGCTCGGTGAACATGGCATAGGCCAACACCCGGTCGTCGCGCGTGCGCGGCTCACCCCGAAGCGTCGCCAGCAGCCGGCGGTGGTCCTCCCAAGAGACGTGAGTGAAGGCGGGCTGCCCGGCCACCTCGCCGATGGCGTAGACCCCGGGCCGGGTGGTCTCCAGCCGTTCGTTCACCTGGACATAGCCGCGCTGATCAAGGGCGACGCCGGCAGTGGCGGCCTGCAAGGCGTCGGTGTTCGGCCGGCGGCCCACCGCCAGAAGCACCGCATCGCCTTCCAGTATTCGGCCGTTGTCGAGGGTGAGCGCATAGCGCTCCTCCGCCAGTCGCGCCGCCTTCACCACCTCGGTGCCGCGGTGCAGTGTGATCCCGTCGCGGGCCAAGGCCTCCTCCAGCACGGCGCTGACCTCCGGAGCCTCACTGGTGAGCACCCGGTCCGAGCGCAGGATTAGATGCACCTCACTCCCCAGCCGCGCCAATCCCTGGCCGAGTTCAAGGGCCACATAGCCGCCGCCGATGACCACGGTCCTTTGGGGGCACCGCGTGAGGTCCCAGAAGTTGCGGTCGGTCAGAGCAGGGATCGTCTCCAGCCCCGGGATCGGCGGCACCGCCGGCGAGCTGCCGGTATCGATCACCGTTATCGGGGCACCCATCGTGCGCCCGCCTCCCTGGACCCGGCCATCGGCGGTGAACGAGGCCTCCGCCTCAATCAGCGCCACCCCCGCGTCGGCCAGCCGCCGACGGGTGGAGTCGGTGAATCGGTCCCGAACGCTGCGAACGCGCGCCATCACCCGGGCGAAATCCACTTTGATGTCGCAGTGAACCCCCAAGGCGGCGGCATCGCGCGCCCGGCCGGCAGCATGGGCAGCCGCAAGGAAGGCCTTGGTGGGCGTACACCCCCAGTTGACGCAGCTGCCGCCATAACGGGAGCGTTCGAAAAGGGCGACTTGCCGCCCCTCGTGTGCCAGGGAAACGGCAAAGGGCACACCGCCTTGTCCACTGCCGATCACCACCGCATCCACACTCTCCATGTCACATGGCCTCCTCTTTCCTGCAAAAGACGCAGCTTAGCCGTGCTAACTGCTGTTCCGGTCGCAGGGCCAAATCGTTGTTTTCCGGGCCATGTACCTTATGGGGCTAACCAGCACGGTCTTGCCGCTTTCATATAGGGTTTGTATCGACTCAGCCAGTCGGCACCCGAATGTTCAAACCCTTCCAGATTGAGGGAGGCCTTGCGGTCGAACCGTGGCAGTTTCTCCTCCCCCTGGCATCGCTTGCGACGACAACCAGGGGGAGGCAGTTGAATCGCTACGCCTCGACCGTTTGATCCGACTCACGTCGGGCAAGCGCCTTGTAACTCCATGCCAGCACCAGGCCGAAGAGAAGGTGGGCGAATATGGTGATGCCGTTGCGGGCCATGGCGAACCAGGGGAAGGCCGCCGTGAACAGGTAGAAGTTGACCAGATAGAGGGCCAACCCGAACGCCAGGCCGACCGCCAGCGCCCATGTCAAATCGAGGCGATAGATGAGAAACGCCAGAGCGATCCCCAGAATCACCGACAAGGCGAAGTGAACCACCATCGCCGTCAATACGACACCGAAGTCGAACGTCGCCGGCGGGGGCAGGACTCCCTCGCCCAGCACGATCGCGGCAATCATTCGCGGCGGTCCCCACGGGCTCTCCCCGCCGATGGCGGCCACCAGTGCCATCTCCACGATCAGGAACACGGCGCCTGCGATAAGTCCGCTCCAGACCGCCGGCATCCAATGCGGGTAGCGGCTCCGCTCGACGTAAGTTGCTGCCCTTGTACGTGCCATATCACACCTCCGTATGCAGTCAAAAGCCGTCCCTTTCGTTCTCTATAGACGCTCTTTGCCTTGGTCGCGATACCGGTCGATTCCTTACACCGATTTTCACACCCCGGATCTGGCTTATCCTGTTCCTATTGAGTGTGCCTGGACTGCACCAGACTCGCCGGCGGAACCGCGGGGGAAGCCGCATGGAGAACGAGACCGCAGCCATCGGAGACTACGCCGTCATCGGCGACTGCCGTTCGGCTGCGCTGATCTCCCGTAGCGGCTCCATCGACTGGCTGTGCCGCCCGCGATTCGACAGTCCTTCACTCTTCGCCGCCCTGCTCGATCCGGAAAAAGGCGGACGTTTCTCGGTTCGCCCCACCGCACCCTTCTCGACCCATCGCCGTTACATCGGCGACACCAATGTCCTGGAGACCACCTTCTTTACCGAACGGGGAGTGCTTCGGTTGACCGACCTGATGCCGGTGGACTCGGAGGCGAACAAACGCAAGCTGCTCTGGGCTGCCCACCAGATCCTCCGCAGGGTCGAATGCGTCGAGGGCGAAGTGGAGGTCGAGGCCATTTTCGACCCGCGTCCGAATTACGGGCGGGAACAGTGCCGGCCCAAAGATCGAGGACGCCTGGGACTGTACTACGAGCACCAGGGGCGCGCCTTCATCCTGCGCAGCGAAATGCCGCTCACGATCTCGCCCCACAACGGCGCGGCGCACCTGCGGCACACCCTGCGGGCGGGTGAATGCCGACACCTTGCCACCGTCTATACCGAACGTGAGCCGTCATTCATCCCGCCGCTCGGCGAGGAGGCGGAACGGCGGATCCGTGCCTCACTGGACTGGTGGAGGGCCTGGTCCGATCGCTGCACCTATACGGGGCCGCACGCGCAGACGGTGCGTCGCAGCGCGCTGGTGCTCAAGCTGATGACCTTTGCCCCGTCGGGCGCCGTCGTGGCGGCACCGACCACCTCGCTGCCGGAGTGGCCGGGCGGGGTCCGCAACTGGGACTACCGTTACTGCTGGTTGCGCGATGCGTCGCTGACGCTGCGGGCCCTGTACGAACTCGGCTACGGGGAAGAGGCAAACGCCTTCATCGACTGGTTGATGCACGCCACCCGCCTGACCTGGCCGGAACTCCAGATCGTCTACAACGTCTATGGCGAGACCCGTCTCGATGAGCGCGAACTCGACCATTTGGCAGGCTTTGCCGGGTCACGGCCGGTGCGGATCGGCAATGACGCCAGCCATCAGTTGCAGCTGGACATCTACGGCGAAGTGATCGACGCGGTCTACGAATTCGTGCGTCACGGCGGACGCCTCGATGCGGCAACGCAAAAGCTGCTGGTGGGCTTCGGGAAAACCGCCTGCCGGCGCTGGCGCGAGCCCGACGAAGGGATCTGGGAGGTCCGGGGAGGACGCAAGCACCACACCTACTCGAAAGCAATGTGCTGGGTGGCACTCGACCGCTTGCTGCGCCTGCACCGTGAAGGCCACCTGAAAAAGGTGCCGGTCGAGCGGTTTCGTGCAGAGCGCGATACCCTGCGTGCCGAGATCGAGCAGCGCGGCTACAGCGCCGAAGTCGACAGCTATGTCAGCACACTGGACGGCGAGGATCTGGATGCCAGCCTGCTGCTGCTCTCGCGCCACGGCTACCTGGACCCTCGCTCGGCGCGCGCCGGTGGAACCCGCAAGGCCATCCGCGAACAGCTGGGGCGCAATGGCCTGCTGTATCGCTACCGGGCGCAGAATGACGGCCTTCCGGGCAGCGAGGCGGCCTTCGGGATATGCAGCTTCTGGGCGGTGGCTGACCTCGCGCTCGCCGGAGAGATCGAAGAGGCAGAAGCCCTGTTCGAGCACATTCTCGACTATGCCAACGATGTGGGGCTGTTCGCCGAGGAGATCGATCCAGACAGCGGCGCCGCTTTGGGTAATTTCCCCCAGGCATTCACCCACGTGGGCCTGGTCGACGCGGCGCTGCTGATCGAGGAGGCGAAACGCAGCGGCCAGACGCCGAAGGGGGGCCAGGAATGAATCTGCCGGGCGTGCTGCTTTGGGGATTTGTCGCCACCGTTTTTCTCACCACGATCATGGCCGCCGGACAAGGGCTCGGCCTGTCGCGGATGAGCATCCCCTACATGCTGGGAACGGTGTTTACGCCCGATCACCGGCGGGCCATGGTGGTCGGCTTCGCGCTGCACTTTTTCAATGGCTGGCTGTTTGCGCTGTTCTATGCGCTGGTTTTCGAGGCCCTCTGCCAATCGGGCCTACTGTTGGGCGCCCTCATCGGGCTGTTGCAGGCACTGGTGGTCCTGATCACCCTGCTGCCGATTCTGCCCAGCCTTCATCCCCGCATGGCCAGCGAACACCGGGGCCCCGAACCGACCCGGGCGCTCGAACCACCGGGATTTCTCGCCCTCAACTACGGGCATCGAACGCCGCTCGTGACGATACTTGCTCATCTCGTCTATGGGGGCGTGATCGGCGCCTTTTACCAGCCGTTGTGCGTTTGAACACTCACGGGGGACACAAACGGAGAGCTGGAATCGGAATGCAGAAAACCGCGCCTTCGGTCTATCCTTCGCCGAAACGGGGTGTGGCCGGCGATGGCAATGGGGAAATCAGCCATGACGAGCGGCATCGATCTCACGACCCACATTGAGCTGTCACCCGGTGCGCTGCCCCAGGCAGACCCCTGCGTAATCGTGATCTTCGGTGCCACCGGCGATCTCACCCGGCGCAAGCTGATTCCGGCCCTTTTCCGCCTGGCGTGTACCGGTTGCATGGCCCCCCAATTTCAGGTGGTGGGGGTCGGCCGGCACGCCATGGATGACGACACCTTTCGGGAACAGTTGCGAGAGGGCGTGGACCACTCTGACGAGAGCGGCTCCTTTGGCGAAGACGAATGGCGCGCCTTCTCACCACGCCTCTCCTACCTGCAGGGCGACTTCACCGAGCCGCAGACGCACCGCCTCCTTGCCGACGACCTCAACGGGCGACAGGAGCCTGCAGCCCAAAACCGGCTGTTCTATCTTGCCACCCCGCCCAGCATGGCGCCCCCCATCATCCACGGCCTCGCTGCCGCCGGCCTCAATCGGGAAGCGCAAGGCTGGTCGCGTATCGTTATCGAAAAGCCGTTCGGCCGCGACCTGGCCTCGGCCCGCGCCTTGAACGCCACCGTCGCCAAGGCCTTCAAGGAAAGTCAGGTCTATCGCATCGATCACTACCTGGGCAAAGAGACGGTCCAGAACATCCTCTTTTTCCGTTTTGGCAACGCACTGTTCGAGCCGCTCTGGAACCGCAGTCATGTGGGGTATGTGGAGATCACCGCCGCCGAACCTCTGGGCGTGGGCCACCGGGCCGGCTACTACGAAGAGTCCGGGGCGCTGCGCGACATGGTAGCCAACCACCTCATGCAGCTGCTGGCGCTGACCGCCATGGAGGCACCGGTCGCCTTCGATGCCGACGCCGTCCGCGACAAGAAGATCGAGGTGTGGCGCAGCATTCGGCCGATGACGCCGGAAGAGGTCTCTCGTCGTACCGTGCGCGCCCAGTACCGGGCGGGCCGTATCGATGGCATCGAGGTCCCCGGTTACCGGGAAGAGTCCGGTGTGGCGCCGGGCTCCTGCACCGAGACCTATACCGCGCTGGAGTTGCACATCGACAACTGGCGTTGGGCCGGCGTGCCCTTTTACCTGCGCACCGGAAAACGGTTGGCACGCCAGTTGACTGAGATCGCGGTGCATTTCCGCCACCCGCCCCTCGCCCTGTTTCCACAGGAGCAGGCGCTGCGGCCCAACGTCATCACCCTGCGCATTCAGCCCGACGAAGGTATCAGCCTCGCCTTCGGCGCCAAGCAACCCGGGGCGGAGCGCAAGACGGTGCCGGTGAGCATGGACTTCTGTTACCGCTCCGCCTTTGGTGACAACCCGCCCTCCGCCTATGCCGTGCTGCTGCTGGACGCCATGCGCGGCGATCCCACCCTGTTCACCCGCTCCGACGGCGTCGAGGCGCAGTGGAGTCTGATTACCCCCATCGAGGAAGCCTGGGGCGCCCTAAGCGGTGCCCCGCTGCCCGGTTATGCGGCGGGCAGCGACGGCCCGCCGGAGGCCGATGCCTTGTTGGAACGCAACGGAGACCGGTGGCGCGCCATCGAGGACAATCCCGGGTTGTGCAATTCCAAAGCCTGAGCACGAGTCCAGGGGTACGCCATCCTTATGACTAACCCTTCACGCAGATCGCTATTCGGAGGGAGAAAATGCGAGACAGACTATTCGCTCTTCTGCTCTGCCTTCTTCCTCAGCACCACCTACTGCCCCTTGACCGGCACGGCCCTCGGCTTCGAGCGCGGAGACACGACCCTGGGTGTGTCGGGTCAGCTCGTCAACAGCAACCTGTTCCTGTATGACCGCGCCACCGAAAGCCTCTGGCCCCAGATCCTGTCGACGGCCGTCAGCGGCCCACTGAAGGGCCACTCCTTGAAGGGGGTTCCCGTCGTGTGGACGACCTGGTCTCAATGGAAGTCACTGCACCCCGATACCACCGTGTTGTCGACGGATACCGGACACAAAAGGGACTATTTCGGCGATCCCTACGGGGGCTACCATCCGAAGCGCGGCTATTACCGCACCGACGTGCCGCCCCGCTTCCCCGTGTTGCACGCCGACTCGCGCCTGCAGCCCAAGGCAGCATCCGGCCAATAGCTGCCGGTCGTTCCGACCCGAATCAATTACCGATTTGTGCTGAAAAGCGGTCCGAGGCACTAAGCATTCGCCTCCACCCGGTTGCGACCCCCGTCCTTGGCGCGATAGAGGGCCTCGTCGGCCGCAGCGAGCAGTGCCCGAAAAGTGCTCTTCCTCGCTGGTTTCGCCGCTAAACCGACGCTAATGGTCACCGATTCGCTTACCGGCGAGGTGACATGGGGGAGGTTAAGATCCTCGACGGCCTTTCGCATCGTTTCGGCCAACTGGAGTGCCCGTTCTGATTCGGTCTCCAGCAGCACCCCCAGGAACTCTTCGCCGCCATAACGCACCAGCAGGTCGGTGGGCCGACGCAGGTGCGACCTCAAGACCCGAGCCACCCGGCGTAGGCACTCGTCCCCTTGCTGGTGGCCGTAGTGATCGTTGTAGGCTTTGAAATGGTCGATATCGACCATGATCATGGCCACCGGATGCCCGTGGCGGGTTTCGCGCCGCCACTCTCGATTGATGAATTGCTTGAGGTAGCGGCGGTTGGCCACGCCGGTCAGTGGGTCATGCAGGGTCTCGCGTTCCAGGGCCTGTTGGGCCTGCTTGAGGCTGGTGATGTCGTTCATGACGCCAAACAGGGCCACAGGCTTACCTTCAGTATCGCGTTCAATGCGCTTTCGGTCTTCAAACCAGCGCAGGGTACGGCCGTCGCTATGCCACATCCGGTATTGCTGCGTGCAGTGCCGCGCATTGCGGAGCGCCGCCTGCAAGCCGGAGAGGACCCGATCGCGGTCATCCTCATGCAACTGGCGGACCCAAATCGTCGGGTCTTGCTGCCACTGCTCCGGTTCGAAGCCAAGCAGGTGCTTAATCGCAGGGCTGATGAACTGGGCGTGATAACCCGGGAGAGCCACGCGATAGAGGATGTCGGGGACGAGTTCGACCACCTCGCGAAAGCGGGACTCGCTTGCGCGCAGCGCCTCCTCAGACCGTTTACGCTCGCTGATATCCAACCAGGTTCCGCGCAGCGCCACTACCTCGCCACCAGTGCTTTTCACGGCCTCGCCCCGGCTCACTACCACGCGCACCCTGCCGTCGGGGCGCACGATCCGGTGCTCATCCACAAACCCCTCGCCGGTTTCGATGGCCCGCCGTGCCAGGGTTTGTACGCGTTCCCGGTCCGCCGGGTGGACCACTTCAAGGGCCGACTGGAGTGTCACGGGGAACGCTTGCGGGGCGTGTCCGGCGATACGGAACATCTCGTCCGACCAGCGGGAGCGGTCGTTCAACCGGTTCCACTCCCAGCTGCCGACGTGGGCCAGGCGCTGGGCCTCCTTGAAACCGCTTTCGGCCTGCAAGCGGGCGGCCCACTCGCGCCGCTCCAGCAGGGCACGGTCGAGCAAATCGGCGACGGCCCGCAATATCGCCCGCTCCTCGGTGAGAAATGGCCCCTCCTGCGCGGGTGGGCGCTCCTCCCGGTAGAACACCTCCAACTCCCCCACGCTCTGGCCATCCACTCCGATCACTTCTGCCTGCCGCCACACTGTTTGGGCGAACGGTTCGGTGTGATAGCTCGCGCCCTCCACCGTGATCTGTGCACAGGTGATCTCCGGATATTGGTAGGCAGGGACCAGCGCATCGACGGTGCCGCGCAATATTTCGTCCAGTGGACGGTCCCGCTTGTGGGTAAGGGAGGCGACCGCGTACAGGCAGCGCAGCTCCTTGTTGCGCTCGCCAAGCTTGTGTGCAGTGCGCTCAAGGGCCTCTGCGGCACGCTTGCGCTCGGTCAGGTCACGGGTCACCGCCAGCACTGTCTCGACTCGTCCATCGGGGCCGAATTCCGGCACCAGGTGTGACTCGAAGTAACGCTCGCCTTGGGGGGTGGGAAAGCTAAACTCAAGCTTCTCATCCCGACCGGTATCGAAGACCCGGCGTGTATGGGGGTGCCATTCCGCCAGCAGTAATTCCGGAATCCCCAGCTCGCGGTCGGTCTTACCGAGGAACGCCTCCCTTGGGATGCCGGTTGTCGCCGCCATCGCTGGATTAACGTAGCGGTAACGCAAATCGCGTCCGTACCGGGCAACGATATCGGGGGTGTGCTCGGCCAGAGTCCGAAACTCCGTCTCACGCCGGTGTGTCTCTTCCAGCCGCTTGCGCTCGGTGACCTCCTCGGCCATCACATTAATTCCCCAAATGTTCCCGGCTTCGTCCTTTAGTGGCAGCCAGTTCTCAATCCAGAATCGCTCGACCCCGGGGTGGGCGGCGGTCTCTCCGCTTATTTCTACGTTAAGCACCGGCTCACCCGTTTCAAGTATTTTCCTGGCGACTTGCTCCGCCTGATCGGCGAGCGCAGGTACAACCTCGCGCACGGCTCTCCCCAACTGCGATTCGATGGGTACGCCGTTGATTTCGGCCATTCGCTGGTTGACACGTTGAAAGCGCAGCCCAGTGTCGAACACGCACAGGCCGACGGGCGCTTGTCCGTAGATGGTCTCCAGTTCGATGGCCTGCTGGCGATAGCGTGCCTCGCTCTCACGCAGGGTCTGCTCGGCCCGCTTGCGTTCGGTGATATTGGTGAAAAGGTGAGCGAACTGGTCCGGGGCGGTGCGGTAGGCGAAGACCTCGAACCACTTGCCCAGCCCCTCGGCGTAGGCCTCGAATCGCGCCGGCTCGCCCGTCAGCGCCACCCGACCGTAGGTCTCAATCCAGAGCGGCTCGACACCGGGGACCAGTTCGCGGGCTGTCTTGCCTTCGGCGACGTGCGGAGGAAAACCGGTCAGTCGACCAAATGCCTCATTGACCTCCAGCAACCGATAGTCGTAGGGCCGGCCCTGCTCATCCAGGACGATTTCGGCCAGGCCAAAGCCCTCGATCATCGATCCGAACAGAGCGCGGTAGCGCTCGCTGCTCTTGCAGCACGCATCGCGCTCGGCCCGCAGCGCCTCGACCTCCCGCTTGAGCGCCTTCATTTCATCCGCAGTCGGGTCGCTCACGCCGGCCTCTCCATTTTGCCTCGTAACGCATCGACCTAAAGCATAGAGGGGTGGCAGGCGGGCCGGTCTTGGTAGGGGATGGTTACCGGGGGATTAGCCGAGCACCGTTTGCCCGGGATAGATATAAAGAACGATGTTCCGCCCTGTTCACGACCCCTCCAATTTAGGTTTCCGCCGATACCCCACGCCTGTGTGGTCGTCGCAGTCGCGAAAGAATGGTGGAGCGAACTACCTTTCAGAGTAAGCAACGCAAGGCGGTATAGCTATGGCCCGTAGGACGGCAGCAAACTACGTCGAGCGCGGCCGCTATTCGCACGGCGTGCCCGCTCCAGATGATCGCGGCGATCGTCATGCGGTCTAGCACGGTTGAATGGTCGTAAAGGTGATTCGGCATAGGCCTATCCACGAAGGCCCAAGTGAAACAGCCTACGCGACCAACTCCATGCCACCGGAAAAACAGGGCGTCAACCATGAGCGAACGCAACAAGCGGCTTCCCCCCGTCGAGATGCCCCATCCGCCGCACCGCAATCTGCTGCGCGGCCAGAAGGCGCTGGTGACCGGCGCCAGTTCCGGCATCGGCCGCAGCGTGGCCATCTATCTGGCGCAGGAAGGTGCCGATGTGGTGGTTAACTACTCCGACAACGAAAGCGCCGCCGCAGAGGTGGTGGCGGAGATCACAGCCGAGGGTGGCCACGCCATCGCCGTCAAGGCCGACGTGTCGAAAGAGGATCAGGTGCAGGCCATGTTCCGGCAGATGTTCGACGCCTTCGGCACCATCGACGTGCTGGTCAACAATGCCGGTGTGCAGCAAGACGCCCCCTTCGACGAGATGACCCTGGCGCAGTGGCAGCGGGTCATCGACGTCAATCTGACCGGCCAGTTCCTCTGCGCCCGCGAGGCGATCCGTGAATTCAAACGCCGCGGCGTGGTGGCGGAGATCTCCTGCGCTGCCGGCAAGATCATTAGCATGAGTTCCGTGCACGAGGTCATCCCGTGGGCGGGGCATGTCAACTATGCAGCTTCGAAGGGCGGCGTGATGCTCATGACCAAGAGCATCGCCCAGGAGGTTGCGCCCTGGCGCATCCGCGTCAACAGCATCTGCCCCGGCGCCATCCGCACGCCCATCAACCGGGAGGCCTGGGAGTCCCAAGAGGCGTACGACGACCTCATGAGCCTGATTCCCTACAAGCGCATCGGCGAACCGGAAGACGTCGCCCGCGCCGTGGTGTGGCTCGCCTCCGACGATGCCGACTATATCAACGGTATCAGCCTCTTCATCGACGGCGGCATGACGCTGTATCCGGGATTCGCCGAAGGCGGCTGACGCGGAGTAGCAGCGGAAGCTCATTTAAATGGGTGCCGTGCCAAGCATGCAGGGCAACCGCATACTTTAGTCCTTGATCCCGAAGATCAATTCCTCGCGGAAGCCGTCGTCCCAGCCCGCTGCTTTGAGTTTGCCACGCATTGAGTCC
>JAWLGP010000028.1:29626-54693 GCA_041685045.1 Gammaproteobacteria bacterium | reverse complement strand
TGCTACGTGACTCGTCGCTCGGCTCGTGGTTCATCACGGTCGCACCGCAGCCGCCGGCGTAAGCTTGATTGGGACAATTATTTTTGGCCAAGGCCCTTACTCTGACCCCGTTTCCCGTTGGTCACGCAAAAACGAGCTTGGAGCTGCTCGGCGGCGGGTAAACCAACAGTTCCAAAACCACGCTGAAAAGTGCGCGATCACGAAAGACAAACGATAGAACTGCATATGAAGAACAACAAAATCGGGCTTGTCTTCTCCGGCGGTGGTGGCAAAGGGGCCTACGAGATTGGTGTCTGGAAAGCGCTGGAGGAGTTTGGCGTTGCCGAAAACATCTCGGTGGTTTCGGGTACCTCGGTTGGCGCCCTCAACGCCGCGCTTTTTGCTCAAGGATGTTATCAGACAGCCGAAGATGCCTGGCTGAGCATCACACCCAGCGACATCCTCCATATCAACATCGAGCAAATCATCAAACTCCTCATCTCCTTAGGCCTGCCTGGGCCGAAGGTGGCCAAGCTCGCCGGTCTGCTGAAGGCAGGGATCTTCTCCCGAGCTGGACTCTCTCGGATTATCGACAGCTATCTGGATGAGGGTCTCGTCCAACGCAAAGGCCGCACCGCTTTCGCCCACTGCACACGAGTGCCGTTTGTCGGTCACACATTCCCATTTTGCGGTGAGTCCAAGGAACGCATGAAAGCAATCCTCCTCGCCAGTTCTGCTATCCCCGGCGTTTTCGGTGCACAGAGGATTGACGGGCATTCGTACATCGACGGCTTCTTCACCAGTAACACGCCAATCGCACCGGTTTACAAAGCGGGGTGCGACATCATCATCAATGTATTCCTCGGGCGTATCGGGGGATTTTTCGACGACTGTTACGTCAGCCATAAAGCCTACCCCGACGCCGTAATTGTGGACATTGTGCCAAGAATCGACCCAGGAGGATTGTTCACGGGCGTTCTCAACTTCAACAACATCCCCGAGAAAATCGAACGGGGGTATCGCGATGCCAAGCGCATTCTCGAACCTGTATGGGAGATGCATCGAGCTCAGTTCCGGCGCGGTGAGCTGTTGGCGCTCACTCAGCAGCAGGAGAGGGAGTGGGCTCAGATCAGTAACCGCATCGCTGCGGCAAACGTTGACATGGCGCAGGGCATGACGGCCCTGCAAGACGAAATGAGGAAGTGGTGAGCTAATGGAACTTGTACTCCGTGACGACTATCCCTTGGAAGAAAGCGAAAAAACTGAAATTGACCTACACCTCGACGCGTTGATCGCAAAGCACAAAGGCGATGCGGAAAAGATCAACCTGTGGACCATGGAAGCGGTCTCTCTTGCCACCGCGGTGGAAGCCCGCTCCGACGAGTTGGAGAACCAGGGCCACCTCTCCAGGGCGTGGAATAGCCTCACCGGACGCAACCAGAAGCTATCGGCACGTAATCAGGGTGATCTGGCGCGGGCACAGTACTTAGGCCAGCGCGTGCTCTCCCAGTTGGCCGAGCAGAATGCAATCACCTTCGAGGTGGCCGTCGCGGTCGGTGAGAAGGTGAACCTATTGGCGAAAGATTACGCCACGACAAAGGAGAACTTGGCCAAGCTTTACCGTGTGTTGGGCCGGTTCTTCGGGCAGGTCCGCGAGAGGATAGAGGGCTTGGAGCACGAATTCCGCCGCAACGACGACCTGCTGTTCTGGAAAGAGACAATCTTGGAGCACAAGGTCTACCAGAACCGGCTCTATAGTGAATTGGAGATCCCGGAGAAGTTGGCCTGCCTTGTCAGTGAGTTTCTGAGCGCCACCAAGGGCCACTGGTCATCAAGGGATTTGGCGTTTCTGAAGTCAACCATGCGCGCAGTGGATATCGCCCCCGAGGAGGAGGTCGTACCGCTGGATCTACACCGACAATACCAGGCCGATCCTGCGCTGCTCGACAGATTGTTGCAGGGCACCGGCGTGGAAGACCTGTCAACTGTCGCCTCTTTCGATACCCCCCTGATGTTGGGATTTACCAAACTCAAACACCTGAGTGGTGAGAGCAAGTATTTGGTTGACACACTGGAAGAGAGCCAACTCAATATGCCTCGTAAGGCGATTGAACTGTCTTTGCTGAAGAATTACCTAAAGCAGCATACCGGCCGGTCGCTGGAGGCTACACTTCCCGCTTACGACTTTGTACTGGAGTTGATCGGCGATTTACTGATGTGTCGGTCACACCAAGAGGCTTTACGTCTAGAAATCGAAAGTAAGACAACTGCAGCGTCCGAAGCGCAACTAGTAGCGCTTCGAAAGGAAGCCTTCCGCAGTCTGGTGCCTCAGCCCGCGGAGGTGCCGTTTTTCTTGAGCGACGGGCTGTTTTATACGCCGTCTGGGAAAAGCCTGATTAACATGCAAGCGTTGCAAGAGATTAAGTCTCCTTGGTCGTTAATTGCCTCTTTTGCTGAAGATCGCATTAAGCGAGATGTCCCGGCGCGAGTGAGCATGGTAATGATTCAAGAAGGCCAACGATTGCGGGAGGGAGATCGAATCCTAGAAATACAGTATGCCACCTACGGTTCAGACGGCAGAATGATAGCAAGCTTGGTAAAAACCCCGAAGAGTGGGATAGTGAGACGGATAAAGGTTACTGTAGGTGACAAATTCTATTGGAAGCGATGTGAAGATAAAGACGTTTCCGCCGACCCAATGTCCTTTGAACTCTTTTCGTTCGAGCCCCCGGTTAGCATTCTCCAGGACGACCTAGAATCAGTCGTAGATAGGCTGTTTGCTATTGAACTTGGCACTAATTTGCAAGCGCTTTATGAGACCTCTAGCTAATCTGATGACCAGTGCTTTTTCCGTGATGCCACGACCTGTCAGTGGATAAACCGAGTCATGAGGAGCAATGAGCCCAAGGGGCCAGCAGGGGTCGGGCTTGGCAATCAAAGGGGACGGAGGGATTAAATAATGACCAACGGCTCAAGTTTCAATTCCTTCGCTTCCTTTCTGCTTTGTCGAGAGATAGAGTGGTTATATGAAAAGAATGTTGTTTGGTTTGATGCTTTTTGGTGCCGCATTTTCGGTCAATGCTGCTAACGAAGAAGTGTGCGACGAAGCCGCTTCTAAAATTCATGAAATTATAGATGATTGGCATTCGTTTGTTAAAGAATACCGTGCGGAAGAGAAAAATCCGTCAGTTTTGGCGATGTATCGTGACTACAAGTCAGGCGCATTGAAGGCAAACTTCAAGAAAGCTTGCAAGGAAAGCTGGGGCCAAGATAGTGGTTTGTATGAATGCTTTTCCGGGGTCAGGAGTGAAATAGGTGCGGCAATGTGTATGCACCCTGATACAAACAAGAGCGATTGGACGTATCAATAGTTTCGCACACGGTCTGGGTTGTTGCCGCGCCCGCCTTTCCGGCCGGCAGCAAGGGGCGGGGAAGGTGGTGATTCGCACCCCGGTGGATTGCCGCTGTCTACATGAAGGCCTATACTGACCATAGTCATGACCATGGTGCGATTCCAGTGCATACGATCAAGGCATCTGAATTCAAGGCAAAGTGCCTCGCCCTGATGGATGAGGTTGCCCGTACCGGCGAACCGGTTGTCGTCACAAAGCACGGCCACCCGGTGGCCGAGTTGAGGCCCTACCGGGGTGCCCGTGCCGGATCACCCTTCGGCCTGCACCGGGGGCTGGTGAAGGTGCACGGGGATATCGTCGCGCCCCTGGACGAGCCCTGGGAAGCCCAGCAGTGATTCTGCTCGATACGCACGTTCTGGTGTGGATGGATGCTGATGCCTCTGACCTTGGGTCGGCCACCCGGCAGTTGATCGAACAGGCGTGGGCGGTTGGCGAGGTGGCGGTCAGTGCCGTTTCGTTTTGGGAGTGCGCACTACTTCATACGCGGGGGCGCATTACACTCCCGACGCCACCGGCGATCTGGAGGGCGGAACTGCTGGAAACCGGCCTACTCGAATATGACCTTGACGGGGAGACCGCGATACTCTCGACCGAACTCGATCTGCCGCACCCCGATCCCGCGGATCGCTTCATCGCCGCTTGTGCAATTCGGCAGTCCGCCACCCTGGTTACAGCCGACGGCCGTCTGCTCGACTGGTCGCATGCACTAAACCGCCGCAACGCCCGCGAATAAGCTCCCACCCACCTCTCCTTTCTCCATCTCCAAAGAGCGTCCAACCGAATCCAATGCTGCGGGTCGGCCCGGAGCCTTCTTATCCAAGAAATAAACGATAAACGGGGTCAAGGATAAACGGAATCAGAGTAAGTTAAACGGCAAGTTAGCTGGCTTTAGGTACTCTGACCGGTTTATCCCCTGAGTCCCTGACCCTGCTAAGTCCCTTTGTGAGTCCCTTTGGGATGCGTCTGTGACCCGCATCCTCTCGGGCTTGGCTTATTTCCCATTGACTTAGCCAACCCATTTGCTAGCTTAGCCGTGAACACCTCAGGCGGATCAGCCCATGACCACCGTCAACATTCACGAAGCCAAGACCCGTTTGTCGCAACTGCTGGCCGATGCTGCCAGGGGGGAGGAGATCATCATCGCCAAGGCCGGCAAGCCAGTAGCGCGACTCGTCCCCATCGAAGGCGCCGCCCGCCGCCAACTGGGCAAAGATCGGGGGCTGTTCGAGGTGCCGGACGACTTCGATGCCCCTCTACCCGACGATCTCCTTCGCGCCTTCGAGCAATGAAATTCCTGCTCGATACCCATATCTGGCTCTGGAGTCTGACCACACCGGAGCGGTTGTCGGAAAGCGTGCGCAACATGGTCGAGGACACCGACAATATGCTACTCCTGTCGGCGGCGAGTTCGTGGGAGATCGCCATCAAGTACCGGCTCGGCAAGCTACCTTTGCCCGAGCCACCGAACCGGTTTATTCCTGTCCGTCTTGCCCGCGACGGAATCGTTCCCCTTCCGATCGAACACCATCATGCGCAGGCCGTCACAGACCTGCCGGATCATCATAATGACCCGTTCGATCGGCTCCTCATCGCCCAGGCGCAAATCGAGCGGCTGACTATCATTACGGCCGACGCTGCATTCGAACGCTATGACGTGGCGCGGCTCATGACCTGAACCGCCACGCCCATCACCGGCCTTCTTTTCGCAAACAGGCGCCACGACCAGTGAGCGGGGCTTGAGGTCACCCATTAGCCGCCTCCGATCAAGTGGCAATACCGTATCCCGAAGCCACCAGGCCTCTTGCTGAACGAAGCCCAATCCGTTTCAGAGTCGCGCTAAAGTGCGGGTCGATACACTATGGCACTTAGTGCTACACTCTGAGTCAAAGAAAAAAGGACCGGCGTGCGCGTATTCAAGACCCGGCTGTTTGGCCGGTGGGCGGACAAGGAGGGGATTGCCGACGAGGCCTTGAGCCAGGCGGTCGGGGAGCTGGCCGGTGGCCTGGTCGATGCCGACCTCGGCGGCCACGTCTATAAGAAGCGGGTCGGTCTGCACGGCCGTGGCAAGCGCGGTGGAGTGCGCACCCTGATCGCGTTTCGCCTGGAGGAGAGGACCTTTTTCCTCTTGGGCTTTGCCAAGAACGAGCGCGAGAACATCAACACCAAGGAGCTGAAGGCCCTGCGCTTGCTGGCCGGCCAGCTCCTGAGCTATAGCGACACGGCCCTGAACAAAGCTATCCGGGCCGGAGAACTGATTGAGGTGATGAGCGATGAGTAAGATCCTGGAAGCCGTCCACGACACCGCCAAGGGCTTGCATAAAGCCGGCGTGCTCGACGCCACCACCATGCGCGAATTCGACGCCCTGTGCCTGCCCCCGATCAAGACCTACTCCCCGGCGCAGATCCGCCGCCTGCGGGTCCGGAACAAGGCCAGCCAGGCGGTCTTCGCCGCCTACCTCAATACCAGCCCGTCTACTGTGCAGAAGTGGGAGCAGGGCCAGAAGAAGCCCAATGGCCCCTCCCTGAAGCTGCTCAACCTGGTGGACAAAAAGGGCCTCGAAGCGCTCGCCTGAGCCGCCGCAAATCCCCCCCACGCCTGGCCGGGGCTCGCCCCGGCTGACTGTCCCCGCGCCGCCACCCACCGATTACCGGTCAATCCTGGCCTTTGTATTGGAACCGGAAAAATGCTGATCAAGGAAAAGGATTGTAGCCAGGCGACCATCGACCGTCTCGAGGAATTGCTGAAACAGGATCTGCCTCAGCCGAAAAAGGTCGCTGTCGAGCGCGAACTCAAGTCAATTCGGTCGGGTATCAATGGCGAGAAGAACTCGGCCTACTATATCGACTTTCAGCTTAAGGATGCTCGGAACTGGGCTGTTATCCACGACCTTCGAATCGAGCTCGACGGACGCTCCGCGCAGATTGATCATTTGGTTATCGGGCGAATGCTCGAGTTCTACGTGCTCGAGACGAAGAACTTCGCATCAGGCGTATCGGTCGACCATGATGGCGCTTTCCACTACTTCGTCGGAAACCGACCGAAGGCCATGGAATCGCCGATCATGCAGAATGAGCGACATATCGAAGTCCTGAAGCGCCTGCTCGAGAACAGCGACATCCTTCCAAAGCGCCTCGGTATGAGGCTAAAGCCGACGTTCAAGAGCTTCATACTCATCTCCCCGAAAGCGCGGTTTACAAAGGCGAAAGGGTGCAAGACCGACACTAGCATGGTGGTGAAGGCCGATCAGTTTATTCAGCGCTTCAAGGCCGAGAACGAAGGAGTACCTTCACTGAACGACTTCGCGCGCCTGACGAAGGTGGTTTCCAGCGAAACCTTGGAAGGAGTCGCGAAAGCGTTGGCCGCACACCACCAACCTTTCGACAGGGACTACGCTGCGCAATTTGGCATTGCGCCTGAAACGGGTAGCGGGCAAAACGCAGTGGCGGAACCGAAAGTCTCGGAGGATAGGCCCGCCTACAGTTCACAGAAAAGCAGAAGCGGCAATTTCTGTGCGGCGTGTCAGAATCCGATATCCAAAAAGGTCGCTGTATTCTGTTTTACGAACAAGAAAAGGTTCGGAGGAAAGGCCTACTGCTTTGATTGCCAGAAGAGTATCGAGCCCGCGTAGCCGGCGAAATTGTCTACCGTTCGCATTCTCGACAGCGGTGGGGATGGCACTTTCGAGTGGGTGTTCTCGTTTTTCCTTCTTCGTTCCAAAACCATGGCATTGCGACCTCGACTGAAAGTCCTGTTGGTTACGTCGTCCGCTCTTGGCGCCGCGGCGTATGTGGCGGACGCGCACCTCCCGGAGCTGCTGGCTGAACCGCTGCCAAGGGCAGATGCCGTTCTCGTACAGAAGAGTGAGCGGAAGCTGTACCTGATAAAGGACGGCAAGCCCTACCGAGAGTACAGAGCCGCGTTTGGTGCTAACCCGCAGGGCCACAAGAAACAGGAAGGAGATGAACGTACCCCTGAGGGCGAGTACATTCTCGATTGGCGCAACGCGAACAGCGCGTACCACCTTTCTATTCATGTGTCGTATCCGAACAGGGAAGACAAAGCTCAGGCGACCGCTCGCGGTGTTTCGCCCGGGGGCATGATTATGATTCATGGCCAGCGAAACGGGCTTGGCTGGCTTGGCGGATTCCTTCAGCAATGGGATTGGACTGACGGCTGCGTGGCGGTGACGAATGTCGCGATGGAAGAAATATGGAGGGCGGTGCCCGATGGGACTCCCATCACCATCAAGCCGTGAAGCGCACGTCGGTTGCGGCCGATCCATGAAAGCGGCGTCGGGTGTGGTGCCCCGTCCGGCTTCGGGGTGCTGCTTTCTCTGTCGGCTGAATCAGTCGTCGTGGGTGGAATGGACTGAAGCCTTGTGGCAGCGCCATTTCACTAGCGCGGTCTTCCTGGTCTTGTTGCTCGCTGGCAGCTCTCCAGCTCTGGCTGGTGACAGCATTTGTTACGGCACCACGTCAAAAGGGAAGCTGGAGCACGGATGCAAGCTCCCCTATGCCGGAGATAACTTCACCGCATATAGCCGGCTCGGGTCGACCTTGGGGCGCACCTATGTTCATTGCAGGGTCTCGGACGTGGTGCTGGCCGCATATGGCGATCTCCAACGGCATCATCCAGACAAGGTTTTCGTCTATGGCGAAACGGGGTGGGCGTCAGGGGGAAGTTTCAAGCCTCATAAAACGCATCAGAATGGGCTCTCGGTTGATTTTATGGTCCCGGTGCTGGGCAAGTCCGGCGAGTCCGTACCCCTGCCCACCAGTGTATTGAACAAGTACGGTTACGACATCGACTTTGACGCTAAGGGGAACGAAGGTGAACTGACTATCGACTTCGAGGCGGTAGCAGCCCACATCCTCGCGATCAAGCGGGCTGCCGATGCGAAGCAGGTCAAGATCTGGCGAGTCATTTTCGATCCGCAACTTCAGCCGTTTCTGCACACGACCACGGCATGGCCGGAGCTGGAGGGGCAGGTCAAATTCTCAGAGCGACGGTCGTGGGTGAGGCACGACGACCACTATCACATCGATTTTGTCGTTCCGTGCAAACCCCTGTCATGACGACGCAAGAAGGCTGAGAAAGGGGGCGATAACAGATGGGAATCGCGTATCTTGCTGTTTTGGCCGGTAACCGGCGTTCATGCCCCGAGGTGTAACGCGGTGATTCGGCGGCTAATGGACGTCATTTACGGCGCTGTCCCAGCCGACTTCGAGTCGGAGTTCGGCTTAGATGAATCGGTCAAGAGGCTGTCCTCTGCTACCAAGCGTTCGGTTTTTGGAGCCTTAACGCATCAAGCTGCAGTAGGCCGCGTGTCGAAGAGGCGCGTGGTGCTTCAGAAAGTGATCCCGTTCTTCGGGAACTCGTTTAAGCCCTTTTATACCGGCGAGTTCCGAGAGGCAAATGGGCGCGTGGTGCTCACGGGCCGTTTCGCCATGCATTGGTCTGTCAAAACATTCATGACGTTGTGGTTTGGCTTCTGTGCCTTGTGGACGGTTTTGGCTATAGTGCCGCTGTTGATGCGAGATCCCAGTGCATGGTGGTTTCCGTTGGGGGGCATGGGCATGTTTGTGGCTGGCGTCAGCTTCGTTGCGTTCGGCAAATGGCTGGCGCGCAATGACATTCCCTGGCTTTCCAAGGTTATCCAAGATGCTTTGTCAGGAGCTGCCTGACAAGGTTCGGAATACGCTCCTCGGAAGCCGACACGAATCGCCACTTGCAATGGCGGCGACTTCGCCTTTTGCGCCAATCGCGCCACGCACTCACATGCCATCTCCGGAGGAACTATTCGGAAGCATCCAATCTGCCCCTGAGAGCCTTTCGATCGCCGCTATCCTGGATCGACACGCGGGGCTTGCCCGCCGCACGGCCCAGCGGTGGCTCAACAAATTGGGACGGAAGCCGGAGCAAGGCTTTGGGCGCGAGCCGACGAGCCCTTTGCCTCGGACTCGGTCAAACGACACCGGCCGGCGCCTCAATGTCCTCCGGTACCGCGGTCACGCCCCGCCGATTTCCGAATCTCCCGGGCGGGCTATCCTGCCTAATTCCCGGATCGATTTGAGCTTGCCTCGGCCATACCAATTCAGCCTGAAAAGCGCGGAGCCCGCCCGGCGCGGTGTCGCCAGGATTACGGTACCGGCATGACGGCTCAGGTTGGTCCAGTTGCTCATGTAGGGCATTGCCGGGCCGGCAAAATCATAGGTATCAATAGCGGGGTCGTCGATGCACGACTGAATGGCAAAGCGGGTAATGAGGGCCCCCGGACCGTACTTCTTGAACCGTTCGTCATAACCCAGTTTCAAGCTGTAGTAGGTGTCTCCGAGTACTGCCCCCAGTTGCCCGGCTATGGCATTCCCACAGAGCCTCAACAGGTGCAGGCGCAACAGCTTTGCTTTGGCCGTCTCTTCGGCGAAAGCGCGCCAGAACGTCTCGGCCCGGGGATCTTGGGAAATCGCGGAGCCGGCCCGTCCTTTCCAGCCGGCCGCCTCCACTCGGAATAGCTCTTCCAGGGGCCTTTGCAGGGACAGCGCGTCGACGGCGCTCGCATCCACGTAGGTTACAGCCCCAAGTTTTCCCAAGTTGCGCTCGCGCCTGCGCAGTTCCTGTCTGTATTTCCGGGACACCCGCTGTTCGATGGGCTCGTGACCGTCTGTCTTCAGAAAGGGGATGTTTCGAACGCGCTGATAACGAAAAGGTATTCCTCTTCTCTCACATTCGGATTGCAGGGAGTCAAGCACCCCGGAATCCTCACGCACGGCCTCGTCCCGGTAGCTGAACCAGTGATGCTTTTGGGCCTCTAGAAAATCACACACCATCCGAACGAATGTGTTTCGATACTCCGGGTGACACACCCAATCCGCATCGTACTCGCCCTCGGCATGGACCGCCCTCCAATGCGACAGAAAAGGCGGACGCCGCGGCTTATTGACCAGAGGTGCGAGACCGATCAGGCGAGCGCCGTCCATCGCGACAAACAGATGGAGAAACCTCTTTTGGGGACGACGGTGCCTCCAGTAATTGAGAACCCAATAGGGACTCTGAAATAGACCAATGTTCGGATTGCTTCGAATCAATTCCTCCCAGGCAGCAATCAGCCACGACGGTGGTTGCTCCTCGGGAGCGAGTTTAATCGCGAAAAAGCGCCGCATCGGAACCATCCCTGGTTGTTTCGAATCGATGCAAGGTCATTTGACGCGCCGCCATTTTACCGACCCAAGGAAAAGGCCCTAAGCCGGGAACGCATCCAACGAAAGAGTCTAGGTACCCATGAACGTGGCGCAAGTCATTGTGCTTAAAGCGGCGGCGGAGCACCGACTCAGCCCGGGCGCTACCGCTCCCCTCCTCAGGCCTAAGGGCTGACGACGGATCAGCTATCTGCACGCCTGTCCAAAAAGGATAAAGGCGAAGAATCCAAGCTCTTTGATCAGCCTCGGTCTACCTTTGTAGTACGCGGTATCGAGAGTGAAATGCAAAGGGGTACTTATGGGGGCGACCGGAAAGAGTGTCATCGTCATCGGCACACCGCGCTCTGGCACCAGCCTCACCAGCGCGGTGTTCGCCAGATTGGGCTACCACATCGGCACGATTGGTTCCGAGTGGATGCGAAGTGGCGATGAAGGCAATCCGTTCGGCTACTTCGAGGCGGATGACCTGATCGAACGCAACGTTGCGCTCTTTCGGCGAGCCGGTTACCGGGAGCACAACACCTGGTTGAGCGACCCGATCACGGACGAACAGATTCGAAGCATTGCGCAGCTAAAACCCTCGGAGGCTGATCGCCGGTGGGTCGAGGAGTACGAAAAGAATGCACCCTGGCTTTGGAAGGAGCCGAGGCTGACGCTGACCCTGGGTTACTGGTGGCAGTTGGTCGACCCCGAGCGCACGGCGGTGGTTGTGCTGAATCGGGATATCGACGAGTCTGTCCTGAGCTTTCAGCGCTTGCACTGGATCGGAGACAGCGCTTACGAACGGGATGAGATCCGCCGACGCATTCTGCAGCACAGGCGCGCGGCCGAGGAGGCCATCGAGCGCCACGGTCTTCCCCATATTCAGATCGACTTCGGCGACTATTTCCTGCGCCCCGCCGAAGTGGCGAAAAGACTGTCGGAGTGGTGTGGCGTGGATATTGGTCCCGGTGACCTCAATGTCAAGCCAGAACTCAACCACGGTTCCTTTCGCGGAAGGCTCTCGACCTGGCTTCGAGCCCGCATGAACCGCACCCCCATTCGCCAGTTGAGAGTCCTGCAGGGGGTTCTTCCTGAGCGGCTGGTCACGCTGCTGTTTCCCGAAAAGAAACACTCCGGAAGTTCCTGAATCGCTTGTTTATCCGCTATCAAGTTCCCTGTGGGGCAGAGATCTAAAACTATTCCGACAGAGTTCACGCTCTTCATGCCTTGGCCTTGCGGGCAATCTCCTCGTTCAGGCAGCGCATGAACCAGCTGATCTCCGTCAGCCGCTTCGGCCAGGACTCGACGAATACATCCAGGGCACGCCGTTCGGCGGCCAACAGGCTTTCGCCCGCGACATACCGCTGGCTAAGCAGATTGCCCGCATAACAGTCTCTGTCAGTGCCCGATGACTTCATCAGCACTCCAAACGTAAGCGTAACTGCTCGCCCGGGTACGTTCTCGATGTCCCGCGCGACACAAGGCATCCGTTTTCCCCGCGAAGGCGGGGATCCATTTGACCGTTCCCTGGATTCCCGCCTGCGCGGGAATGACGGAGGGGGCGAGTAGTCACTCGACCTTTTCAAAAGCCGGGCGGGATGGCAAGCTTTCGAGTGAGTGTCCCGTTAGACCGCCACTTCGACGAACAAGGGGCGAGGTTGAAGAAATTACGATGGAGAGCTAGCACTTGAATCGCTATTGGCCTAATCATCGGCTGAACCGGACGCCGGAAAGCATCTCGGCGCTTCGCGGGTGGTGGTTGGGGCGGTGCGGGTTTGCGGTCAGTTGGTCCAGAAAGAAGCGGTGGTTCCGAAGGCTCGTCGCGATGGCTGGCGGATTGCTCTCAGTTGCCTGTAGCGTAAATGCACGTGCAGATGACCCAATCGTTTATGGGCTCTGCGAAGGGGATGTCCAGTCAGTTGAGCTGCAAATGGAAGAAGGAGATTTTCGAGCGACGGTGTTGTTGTCCAGCGATGCTTCTGAAGCGTTTGCCACTTTCACTGAGATGAACGTCGGGAAGCGTGTGATCGTGGCTGCCGGGGATTCTGTTCTGTCCGATGCGTTCATAAGGGAACGCATAGACTCGGGGCGGCTCGTGAGTTTTTCCGCTGGGGAGGAAGAGGCAGGACGTCTTCGGGATGCACTCCTGGGGACGCTCCCACGATCGCGCTGCGGACCAGCCGTTGGAAGGCAACGAGGGGGCCCGCGGTAAGTTGAGTGGCGGCGAAGGTTACCGCCAAATTGGGCGAACAAAACATGACAGATATGAGCTGGATGCGCCATTTCATTCTTTTGACTGTGATGTTTTGTCCCGCCTGTCCCGCATTCGGCAATGACATGGATGTGTTTTTAAGCGGGCCGGTAAGAATGATCGATGTGCTGTATTACAGGGATGGCGGCACCACTGGCTTCATCGTGGAAGTCAATGGAATAGAAGAGCGGTTTTGTTTGGATGGTCGCGTGGAGAGTATTTCCGGTCCACAGCGACATGTGTATCTGAACGCGACACATCCCTCGCAAGATGGCGCAAAAGAGATCCCGATTGGTGGTGATGAGGAAGCCAGGATATTGAGCATCCTATCCACCTACCTGGATTCCGAGCTGTCTGCTGAAGAACAATCCCGCCTATTGGAAGATCCTGATCGAAAGTTCAGTCTCCATTTGACTAAGCTGTGGTGGACCTTGAGAGTCAAGGAAACGCTACGGTCTCGACAACGTACGGCCAGCCGACCATGGAATGCAACAGATGTCCGCGAGCGGGCGCCGCTGGCGGCAACGGCGTTGGCGTCTTAACTGGGCAATGTGCGCATGCAGCAATGGGTATTCCTTTCAATAGCTATCGTCAGTGAAGTAATTGGAACGTCAGCTCTAAAGGCATCAGATGGATTCTCGCGCCTGTGGCCGTCAGTTATCGTCGTAGCTGGATACGTGACAGCCTTCTACTTCCTGTCGCTCACACTTAAGACGATACCAGTCGGGGTTGCCTACGCCATATGGGCTGGCGTAGGCATTGGCTTAATTACTTTGAGTGCATGGCTGTTCTTTGGGCAGGTCCTGGATATTCCGGGAATCGTTGGCCTGCTTCTGATAGTTGCGGGTGTTGTGGTTCTCACCATATTTTCCAGGACGGTTTCTCACTGATTGACTACGGGGTGATCCCAGCTGTGGCGTATTGAACGTAGGCTGCCGAGGCCGCGTTTTTTTTCAATCCCCCGCCAGTTCCTTCTCCGGGTCCCAGCCGGCGTTGCGGGCATTCTCGTAGGCCGCTTCGTGGATGCGCAGGAAGCGCTCGCGCAGTTCGGGGGGGAGGTTTGAGACGGAGAAGCCGTACTCTTCCCAGCGCTTGTTGACCTTGGTCCAGAGGTCTTCGATGCCCTGTGCCAGCCAGCCTTCGCAGGTCTCGGTTTCGGGGATGATGCCGAACACCCAGGCATCGCGAATGATCTTTCCGGTGTCGGTCATGCCGCCGTTGAGGTCGTTGTGGATGCCGACGTATTTCTTCGAGGGGTGCATGGGGGCGTTTCCGTGGTTTGAAGTCTTCGTAGGATGTGGTGAGCCTGCGAACCGCATCAGTCGCGGCGCTGTCGGGTCATTGGTGCGGTTCGTTCCTCACCGCACCCTACGGGTCCTGCATCCATGCAGTCGTCACCACACCCTACGGGTTCTTTCCGCAATTTACCAAAGGTCTCCAGAAGTCCATAGGTCGGGCTGTACACAGGACGCGAAAGGATCTCTGGCCGTCAATGATGGCTATTCAGCGGTTTGCGTGCGTAGTAGCACATCTTTTTGTTTTTGCAAGGTATTTGACGATTGGCGATTTTGTGTTCAAACCGAGAGCGATCCAGTCGCGACGCGGGGTTGGCGCTCCTTTTCAGAATTTGTTCACAAAGTTATCCACAAGTTTTGTGGATGGTTTTTGGTGCGCTCGACCCGGCCCACTTTGTCAGATGGCCGGCAGCACCGTTTGCCTGGGACGATGCATTCAACAGGATTAACAGGATGTTTTCAGGATTCACAGGAAAAGGCCTATTTGCTGCAGGTTGAGGGAAAGAGGCCCGCTATCGAAGAAACCGTAGGATGTGGTGAGCCTGCGAACCGCATCATTCGAGGTGGGTCCGGGTCATCGGTGCGGTTCGTTCCTCACCGCACCCTACAAGATCTGTCCTATTTAGCGTTGGCAGGTCGGGCAGAAGTAGCCGGTGCGGCCGCAGAGGGCGATCGCATGGATCTTGCCGCCACAGCGGCCCGGGCAGGCCGCGCCCTTTTTCCGATCGCGCAGTAACCAGCTTTCGGGGACCCGGTTCGGATCGGCCTCGGCGGCGATGGCGCGCGGGAGTACCTGGTGGATCGTGCGGTAGAGCCGCTGGAGCGTTTTGTCGTCGAGCTCCGCGGCCAAACGTTTTGGATGGATGCCGGCCTGGTAGAGCACCTCGTCGCTGTAGACGTTGCCGAGGCCGGCGAGCTTGGACTGGTCCATCAACCAGCACTTCACCGCGCCACGCTGTTCGCGGGCCATGGCGGCGAAGCGCTTCTCGGTCAGGGCCGGGTCCATGATGTCGATGCCGAGTTCCTTTTCGCGCAGGAACGAGTCGATACCGTCCTCGACCAGCCAGATGTGCCCCAGCTTGCGGCGCGAGGTGTAGGCGAGGGCCTCTTCGCCGAATTCGAAGGTGACTGCGGAATAGCGGGGCGGTTGGTCGCCTCGCTTGAACTCCTCAAACCGGCCGGTCATGCCGAAGTGGAAGACGAGCCAGCCGCCGGTATCGAGCTCGCTGAGGAGATATTTGCCGTGACGGTTGGAACGTTCGAAGCGGTGGTGGACGAGCTTGTGCTGCAGCGTGCGCTCTGTGGTGCCTTCGATGATCCGGGGCACCTGCACCGTGACCCGATCGATGGGTTTGTGCAGCGCGTGGGCGTCGAAGTACTGCTTGAAGACCTGGACGTCGGGCTGTTCCGGCATGCTGACCTCCTCTTCGACGCCTCGCCTCAGCGGTTGTCCTGGGGTGAAACGTAGTGGGTCGCCCGCCCAAGAAACGCTTCGGCCGCCTCGCCCAGGGTCTCGCTGAGCGAGGGGTGGGGGTGGATGCTGAGGGCGAGGTCCTCGGCGAGGGCGCCCATCTCCACTGCCAGCACCCCTTCGGTGATCAGCGACTCGGCATGGCGGCCGACGATACCGACCCCGAGCACGCGACCGGTGTCCGGGTCGCAGACCAGCTTGGTCATGCCGTTGCCGGCGTTTTCCGTCAGGGCCCGTCCGGTGGCCCCCCACGGGAAGCGGGCCACCTTCACCGGGATCTGCCGCTGCTGCGCCTCCTGTTCGGTCAGGCCGCACCAGGCGATCTGCGGGTCGGTGTAGACCACCGCCGGAATGGCTTGCGGCTCGAAGGCGGCCGGCTTGCCGGCGATCGCCTCGGCCGCCACCTTGCCCTCGGCCATCGCCTTGTGCGCCAGCATGATGCCGCCGGCGGCGTCGCCGATGGCATAGAGCGCCGGCTCGCGGCTGCGCCGCTGGGCATCGACCTCGACGGCGCCGTGTTTGCCGCGGGTGACTCCGGTGGACTCCAGGTTCAGGTCGTCCAGCAGCGGGCGGCGGCCGATGGCCACCAGCACGCGGTCGAAGCGGGCATTCTCCTGCCGGGCTTCACCCTCCAGGTTCACGGTCACGCCGGTGTCGTCCTCCCGGACGTCGGACACCCGGCTGTTGAGGTGAACGGCCTCGAACCGTTTGGCCGCCAGGCGGGCGAGCGGGCGCACCAGGTCGGGGTCCGCCGTCGGCAGCAGGCGATCGCCGCGCTGCACCACGGTGACCCGGCTGCCGAGCGCGGCGTACACCGTGCCCATCTCCAGGCCGACGTAGCCGCCGCCGATCACCAGCAGCCGCTCCGGCACGTCGGCCAGGGCGAGGGCGCCGTCGGAGTCCATCACCCGGCCGCCGGGCCGGAACGGCAGACCGGGCAGGGCGTTGCTGGTGGAGCCGGTCGCGATGATGGCGTGCTTGAAGCGAATCCCTGCGATGTCCGAGTGCTCCAGCCGGACCTTGTGGGAGCCGTCGAAGCGGGCCCAGCCGCGCACCCGCTGTACGCCACGCTGTTTGGCGATGCGATCCAGGCCGCCGCTTAGCCGGCCCACAATGTCCTCCTTCCAGCCGCGCAGCCGGCCGAGGTCGATCTGCGGGTCGCCGAAGGTGAGTCCCAACTCACTGCCTTCGCGGGCCCGCTGCACGATCTCGGCGGCACTCAACAGCGCCTTGGAAGGGATGCAGCCGCGCAGCAGGCAGACGCCGCCCAGGCGCGGTTCGGCCTCGACCAGGGTGACGTCGAGGCCCAGGTCGGCGGCGCGGAAGGCGGCGGCGTAACCGCCGGGGCCGCCGCCGATCACCAGCAGTTCGGTCTCGACGGAGAGTTCGCCCATGACCATGTGCGGCTCCTTCAGACGTTCAGCAGTAACCGCTCCGGGTCCGCCAGTGTCTCGATCAGGTGGCGGACGAAGCGGGCGGCGTCGGCGCCGTCGTTGAGGCGGTGGTCGAAGGCGAGGCTGAGCGGCAGCAGTAGACGGACGCGGGTCTGATGGCGGTCCAGGTCGCCCTTGACAACCGGGGTCAGCTGCGATTTGGACATGCCCAGAATGGCCGCCTCCGGGGCGTTGATGATCGGGGTGAAGCCGGTGCCGCCGATTGACCCGATGTTGGTGATGGTGAAACTGCTGCCCTGCAACTCCTCGCGGCTCGCCTTGCCATCGCGGGTGCGGTCGGCCAGCTGTTTCAGTTCGACGGCCAGCTCGGTCAGGCTCTTGCGGTCCACATCCCGCACCACCGGTACCAACAGGCCCTGCTCGGTGTCGACCGCCACGCCGATGTGGTAGTAGCGCTTGAGAACGATGCGGTTTTCCGCCTCGTCCAGGCTGGCGTTGAAGCGTGGGAACGCCTTCAGGGCGGCCACCACCGCCTTCATCATGATCGCGGTGAAGGTGAGCTTGCCGCCGGCTTCCGCCACCTGCCCCTTGTGGGCGCGGCGAAAGCGCTCCAGTTCGGTGATGTCGGCCAGGTCGTGGTGGGTGACATGGGGGATCCGCTGCCACGCCTCCTGGGTGCGCTGGGCGGTGATGCGGCGGATGGAGGCCAGCGGTGTGTGCTCGACCGGACCCCAGGCGTCCCGGTCCGCCGCCGGGGCCGGCGGCGGGGGCGGTCGCTTCTCCGGCTCCGGTGCGGCGGGTTGCTCGGCGCCGCCAGCGGCATTTCGGACATCCTGCTCGGTCACCCGACCGCCCGGTCCGCTGCCGGCTATCTGCCGCAACTCGACCCCGAGTTCACGGGCAAGACGACGGGTGGAGGGGGCCGCCGGCACCGGTCCTGCCTGGGTCTCCCGTGGCTCCGGAGGCGGTTCTGCCTTGCCGCCGACCGCCTCGGTCGCCTCTTCCGTGCGGGCCGGGGCGGGTGACTCGGCGGCGGGCTCGCCGGAGGCGCGATAGGTCAGTAATACGTCGCCCACGTTGGCCACGTCCCCCTGCTTGACCCGCAGCTCCTCGACCCGGCCGGTAAACGGCGAGGGGATGTCCACGATCGCCTTGTCGGTCTCCACCGACAGTAGCGGTTCGCCCTCGCGCACCTCGCCGCCGGCCTCGACGTGGACCTCGACGATCTCCGCCTCGGCAATCCCCTCGCCGGGGTCCTGCAACCGAAATTCGCTGCTCATGGTTCGCTGCCCATCATCGGCTCAAGGGGCTCCTCAGTCGCTCAACGCCTCGCGCGCCACCGCGACGATGTAATCGACGCTCGGCAGATAGGCCTGCTCACGGGCGAACAGGGGGACGGTGGTGTCGAATCCGGTGACACGCCGGATCGGCGTCTCCAGGTGGAAAAAGGCCTTTTCGACCAGGCGGGCGATGATTTCGGCAGCGGCGCCGAAGCTGCGGTGCGCCTCGTGCACCACCACCACGCGGCCGGTCTTGCGGGCCGAGGCGGCCAGCGTCTCGTCGTCCAGCGGCGAGATGGTGAGCAGGTCGATCACCTCCGGTTCGACGCCGTCCTCCTGCGCCAGCCGGTCGGCCGCTTCCAGGGTGCGGCGCAGCATCGCGCCGTAGCTGATCAGGGTGAGCCGGTCGCCTTCGCGCACCACCTGAGCCTTGCCGAGCGGCAGCGTCTCGGGCTCGTCCGGCACCTCTTCGCGGAAGGCGCGGTAGATCGCCTTGCCCTCGAAGAACACCACCGGGTCGGGGTCGCGGATGGCGGCGGCGAGCAGGGCGCGGGCGTTGCGCGGGCCGGACGGGATCACCATCTTCAGCCCCGGCGTGTGCGCGTAGTAGATCTCCTTGCTCTCCGAGTGGTGTTCCAGGGCACGGACCCCGGCGCCGTAGGGACAGCGCATCACCATCGGCACCCCGAAGCGTCCCTGGGAGCGCCAGCGCATGCGGGCGGCGTGGTTCTCCAGCTGGGCCATGGCCAGGTAGCTGAAGCCGGAGAACTGGATCTCGGCGATTGGCTTGAGCCCGGCGATCGCCATGCCGATGCTGACCCCGACGATGGCCGACTCGGCCAGCGGCGTGTCCAGCACCCGCTCGGCACCGAAGCGGGCCAACAGCTCGTCGGTGACCCGGAACACGCCGCCGTCGACCCCGACGTCCTCGCCCAGGACGACCACGCTCGCGTCGCGCTCCATCTCCTGGTGCAGCGCCAGATTGAGCGCCTGGACTACGGTCAACTTAGCCACGCGGCGGCTCCAGTCGGCGGCGCAGCGCGTCCCGCTGCTCGCGAAGGTAGGGCGGCATCTCGCGGTAGATGTGCTCGAACAGGGTCAGCGGATCGGTGTGGTCGTGCATCTTGCGCTGAGTCTCCTCCCAGGCCGCTTCGATCTCGTGCGCCACTTCCTTTTCCATCTCGTCGATCGCCTGTTCGCTTAGCAGGCCGCGCTCGATCAGGTACCGCTGGAAACGGGGGAGCGGATCGCGCTTTGACCACTCCTCCACCTCCTGCTCCTTGCGGTAACGGGTCGGGTCGTCGGCGGTGGTGTGCATCGAAAGCCGGTAGGTGATGCACTCGACCAGGGTTGGGCCGTCGCCGTTTCGGGCCCGCTCGGTCGCTTCGCTGACGGCGGCATAGACGGCCAGCACGTCGTTGCCGTCCACCTGGATGCCGGGCATGCCGTAGGCGAACGCCTTCTCCGCGAGCGTCTTGGAGCGGGTCTGCTTTTCGCGGGGGATGGAGATCGCCCAGTGGTTGTTCTGGCACAGGAACAGGGTGGGGGTGGCGAACACGGCGGCAAAGTTGAGCGCCTCGTGGAAGTCGCCCTCGGAGGTGGCGCCGTCGCCGAAGAAGACCAGGGCCACCTGCTTCCCGCCCTGCTGGCGGGCGGCATAGGCGAGGCCGACCGCGTGCGGGATCTGGGAGCCGACCGGCACCGAGGGCGGCAGGTTGTTCCAACCCTGGGGCGGCTTGCCGCCTTCGTTATAGCCGGCGTTATAGAGCAGCAGTGCCGAGAGCGGGGTGCCGCGCCAGATTGCCGCCGGTGTCTCGCGGAAGGAGGGCACGAACCAGTCGTCCGGATTGAGCGGCGCCATCGCCCCGATCTGGGAGGCCTCCTGCCCCTTGGCGGGAATCAGGGTGCCGAGGCGGCCCTGGCGCTGCAGGTTGAGCGCGCGCTCGTCGAAGCGCCGCGCCAGCAGCATGGTGCGGTGCATGCGGCGCAGGGTGTCGTCGGCAATCGCCGGCTCCAGCTCCCGATCCAACTCGCCGTGCTCGGTCAGTACCGACAGGAACTGCAGCCGATAACCGAGTTCGATGTCCGTCCGTGGCATCGGTGGCCCTCGAAGGCAGTGATCTCGCCAAGACGCCAAGACGCCAAGACGCCAAGAAAAGAAAAGCACGTCCTGGTGTCACCAAATTGTAGGATGCAGTGACGACTGCATGGATGCGGGAGGGTAGAGCAAAGCAGGGAGCAGTTGCCGAGGCACGAACCGTATCGTCCAGCGCCACGGTGCGGTTCGCGGGCTCACCACACCCGACGGGGCTTGAATGTAGGATGTGGTGACGACTGCATGGATGCAGGAGGTAGAGCAACGCAGGGAGCAGTTGCCGAGGAACGAACCGCATCGCCTTCGCCACGGTGCTGGTGTCCCCAAATTGGATGCGGTGACGACTGCATGGATGCAGGAGGTAGAGCAACGCAGGGACCAGTTGCCGAGGCACGAACCACATCGTTCGCGGAGGCCCGGTGCGGTTCGTACCTCTCACCACACCCTACAGGGATCGAGTCGGGTTGATTGTTGGTGCACGGGCTGGTTAACTGGCCGCCCCTCAAAATCCAGGTGTCGCATGGCCAAGAACAAGCCGGAAATCTACGTGAGCGTCGACATCGAGGCGGATGGGCCGATCCCGGGGCCGCACTCGATGCTCAGCATCGGCGCCATCGCCTACGACGACACCGGCGCGGCGATTGGGGAGTACAGCGCCAATTTGGAGACCCTGCCCGAGGCGGCGCCGCACCCGGATACCGAGGAGTGGTGGGCGCGTTTTCCCGAGGCGTGGGCGGCCTGTCGCGAGAACCCGCGGCCGCCGGCGGAGGTGATGACCGAGTTCGCCGACTGGCTGGAGGCGCTGCCGGGCACACCCATCTTTGTCGCCTGGCCCGCCACCTTCGACTTCATGTGGGTCTACTGGTACCTGATCCGTTTCACCGGCCGCCGCCCCTTCTCCGAGCACGGCATCGACATGCGCTCCTACGCCATGGGCATGCGCCGCAAGGACTTCCGTCACGCCGGCAAGAACTACCTGCCCCGGCGCTGGTTCTCCCCTCAGCCGCACAACCACGTGGCCCTGGACGACGCCCGCGAACAGGGCGAGCTGTTCGCCAACATGATGCGCGAGAACACCAAACCCCGCACGTAGGATGTGGTGAGCCTGCGAACCGCATCGTTCGCGGCGCTCGTGTGGCTATCGGTGCGGTTCGCAGGCTCACCACACCCTACGCGGTAGCCCAAAATGAGAGGATGGGCAAAGCGCAGCGTGCCCATCATCCGTCCGATGGGCACGTCGCTGCGCTCCTTTGCCCATCCTACATTGGGACCGCCGGGGCGTGGCGAATTGTGGGCTTTGCGACAAACCGTCTTTGCGCGGCTGTCTTGCGCCAAACAATCTCCTCCCAAGCTGTTGAAATAAGACAACATCGCCGGTGGCACGGCAGTTGCTCGCTGATCTCCCAACGAGATTGCGGGACCTGCGATGGACACCAAACAGCTGGTCATTAACGACACCACCCTGCGCGACGGCGAACAGACCGCCGGGGTGGCTTTTTCATCGGACGAGAAGCTGGCCATTGCCCGCGCTCTGGCGCGCATGGGGGTGCCAGAACTGGAGGTCGGCATCCCGGCCATGGGCGAGCGCGAGCGCGAGGACATCGCCATGCTTGCCGCCGCCGGGCTCGGGCCGGCGTTGATGGTGTGGGCGCGCATGACCGAGGCCGACCTCGCCGCCAGCGCCGGCCTGCCGGTGCACCGCATCGACCTCTCCATCCCGGTCTCCGACCAGCAGATCGCCCACAAGCTCGGCCGCGACCGCGCCTGGGTGCTGGCGACCATCGCCCGCGTGGTGCCGCGCGCGTTGGACATGGGGCTGGCGGTCTGCGTCGGCTGCGAAGACGCCTCCCGCGCTGACAGCGATTTCCTGCAGCAGGTGGCTGAGGCGGCGCAACGGGCCGGCGCCGCGCGGTTGCGCTTCGCCGACACGGTCGGCATTCTCGAACCGTTCGGCGTCCACGAACGAATCGGGCGTTTGCGTCAGTCCTCCGATCTCGAACTGGAGATGCACGCCCACGACGACTTGGGGCTCGCCACCGCCAACACCCTGGCCGCGGCACGCGCGGGCGCCACCCACGTCAACACCACGGTTAACGGCCTGGGCGAGCGGGCCGGCAACGCCGCGCTGGAGGAGGTGGTGCTGGGGGCCGAGTGTCTCTACGGCTTCACTACCGAGATCCGGCTGAAGGAGGTGGGTGTGGTGTCGCGCCTGGTGGCGCAGGCCTCCGGACGGCCGCTGCCCTGGCACAAGAGCCTGGTGGGGGAGGGCGTCTTCACCCATGAAGCGGGCATCCACGTCGACGGCCTGCTGAAGGACCGGGCCAACTATCAGGGCGTCGATCCGGGCCTGCTCGGCCGCGAGCATCGGCTGGTGCTGGGCAAACACTCCGGCTCCCAGTCGGTGGTCACGCGCTATGCCGAGCTCGGGATTGCCTTGGACCGGGCGCAGGCGCTGATGTTGCTGCCGCATATCCGCCGCTTTGCGGTGGCCCACAAGCGGGCACCGGAGGCCGTTGAGCTGGTTCACCTTTTCAACACCTTGCTGACGGTCCGCGGGCGGACCACGGCCGTTACCTGATCGGGAGGCACCCATGGATTTGCGCATGGCACAGGACCTGGCGGATCTCATCTCCGCCGAGGATTTCCTCGACTATTTCGGCATACCGTTCGATGAGCAGGTGGTGCGGGTAAACCGGCTGCATATCCTGCAACGGTTTCATAACTATCTCGCGGCTGAGGTGCTGCCTGATGACGAGGAGGGCCGCCGCATGCTTTACGTGCGGCACCTGACCCGTGCCTATGCGGATTTCGTGGCTTCCGACGCCCGTACCGAGAAGGTGTTCAAGGTGTTCCAGCAGGCAGCCGGCGAGGTGCGCGTGCCGCTGACGGCCATCGGCAAGGCGGGATCATGAAACCGCAGTTCGACTACGGCCAGGCGGTGCGGGTGGTGCGCAACGTGCGCAATGACGGCACCTTCCCCGGCCAGGCAACCGGGACTCTGCTGATCCGACGCGGTGCGGTCGGCTACGTGCGAAACGTCGGCGTTTTCCTGCAGGACCAGTTGATCTACGAGGTGCACTTCCTCGACGGCGACCGCCTGGTCGGCTGCCGCGAGGAGGAGTTGGTCGATGCCGGCGAGCCGTGGCGCGACAGCCGCTTCGAGACCCGCGAACTGGTGCAGAGCAATCGCGACCTGGCGGTCGGCGGGGAAATCGTCGCGAGCCGTGGCGAGCAGGGACAGGTGATGCAGGTGCTGCGTGACGGGGACGGACCGGTTTGCTACCACGTCCGTTTTCCGGGGCGGACCTTGCAGGTGCCGGAGGGCGTTCTCGAACCGGCGGTTGGATGGGTCTCATGAGCTGCACGCTCGGCGAAATCCGCTCCGAAGATGAAGCGCAAGTGCTTGCCTACTTGCGCCTGCAGGTAGCCGGTGAGCGCTTCGGCAAGGCGCCGGGCGAACTGGATGCCGAACAGGCGGCGCTGGTCACGCAACAGGCTCAGCGGGCCTTGGCGATCCAGGCGCGGGTACTGACCACCGCGGAGACGAGCGGCATCACAGTGCCGGCGCCGGCGCTCGAGGTGGCCTTCGCCTCCATTCGCGATCGCTACGAAAACAACGCGGCCTTTCAGCGCGCCCTGTCTGCCCAGGGCCTGTCCGCCGCCGGGTTACGCCACGCCATCGCCCGCCAGCTGATGTTCGACTCGGCGCTGTCCCGGTTGGCCGCGGAGGCGGCACGGGTCAGCGCCACCGAGGTGGAAATCTTCTATCTGCAACATCGGGACCGCTTCGCCCGCCCGGAGGTCCGGGGTGTCTCGCAGATTCTGATCACCGTGAACGAGCAGTACCCCGACAACCGGCGCGGGCCCGTGCAGGCCCGGCTCACGGCGATCGCGGCACGCCTGAGGAAAGCACAGGGGCGCTTCGCCGAGGAGGCGAAACGTCATTCCGAATGCCCCACCGCCCTGGAGGGCGGGCGCATGGGCCGGGTCACCCGCGGCAAGCTGTTTCCGAGTCTCGAAGCGGTGCTGTTCGCGCTGAAAGAGGGCGAGATCAGCGACCCGATCGAATCCCCCCTCGGCTTCCACCTGCTGCGCTGCGACCGCATCGAACCGGCCGGTTCCGTGCCACTCGAACAGGTCCGCGACACCATCCGTGACGCCCTCGCCGCACGGAAGCAACAGCGCTTCCTGCGCGACTGGCTGGAGGGGCGATGAAAACCCGTCGCAGAGGCGCGGCCTCGTAGGGTGTGGTGAGGAACGAACCGCACCGATTCCCCAAAGCTTTCGCCGAGGTTCCGCAACGGTTCGGTTCGCGGGCTCACCACACTGACTACGGTAACTCCGCCCCGGGGAGTGCTCGATGGTGTGGTGAGGAACGAACCGCACCGATTCCCCAAAAGCTTTCGCCGAGGTTCCGCAACGGTGCGGTTCGCGGGCTCACCACACCCTACGGTCACCTCCGCCCGGGGGAGTGCTCGATGGCGTGGCGAGGAAAGAACCGCACCGATTCCCCAAAGCTTTCGCCGAGGTTCCGCAACGGTGCGGTTCGCGGGCTCACCACACCCTACGGTCACCTCCGCCCCGGAGCGCTCGTAGGGTGTGGTGAGGAACGAACCGCACCGATTCCCCAAAGCTTTCGCCGAGGTTCCGCAACGGTGCGGTTCGCGGGCTCACCACACCCTACGGTCACCTCCGCCCGGGGGAGTGCTC
>JAWLGP010000028.1:0-29526 GCA_041685045.1 Gammaproteobacteria bacterium | reverse complement strand
GTGGCGAGGAAAGAACCGCACCGATTCCCCAAAGCTTTCGCCGAGGTTCCGCAACGGTGCGGTTCGCGGGCTCACCACACCCTACGGTCACCTCCGCCCGGGGGAGTGCTCGATGGCGTGGCGAGGAAAGAACCGCACCGATTCCCCAAAGCTTTCGCCGAGGTTCAGCAATGGTGCGGTTCGCAGGCTCACCACACCCTACGATCACACTGACTGCTAAGCTCCCGGAAGAGCGACGGAGATCACGAGGGCGGTAGCGGATGCGGTTCCTGGGTCTTTTTGAGCGTCGACGGACGCGGCCTTCCCGCCGCCGTTCCACTTCGCGTAACCGGCTGACCGCCTCGATCTTCGACGGGATCGCCGAAGGCATCGTCGTTACCGATCCGGAAGGCCACGTCGTCTGCATCAACCGCGCCTTTCAGCAACTGACCGGACTGACCGAGCCGGAGCTGCGCGGACGTGGCGCGGTCGCCTTCCTCTCTTCCGTGCACGAGGCCGATTTCTATCGAGCCATCCGTGATTCTCTCGATACCACCGGCCGCTGGCAGGGCGAGATCTGGCTGAAGCACAAGGACGGTACCGAAACCCTGGAGTGGCTCAGCGCCTCGGTGGTTCGCGATCGGGATGGCCGGGTCGTCCGCTACGTCGGGGTGTTTTCGGACTTCAGCGCCATCGGGGCCTCCGAGAAGGCGATCGAGCAAATGGCCCACTTCGACCCGTTGACCGGGCTCCCCAACCGTCTGCTGTTCGAGGCACGCCTGACCCATGCCCTCGAGCGCGCCCGGGCGGGTGAGGGGCGGTTGGCGCTGTTGACCGTCGACCTGGACAACTTCGAAGCCATCAACGCGTCTCTCGGGCGATCCGCCGGCGATCGGGTCCTGCGCCAGGTCGCGGCGCGTTTTCGGCGGGTCATCTCACCCGAGAACACGGTGGCGCGCCGGGGCGGGGACGAGTTCGCGGTGTTGCTGGAGCACATCGCCGACCCCCAGGACGCCGCCCTGACCGCCGAAAATTTGCTGCGGGCGCTGGAACAGCCGTTCCCCACCGATGGCCAGGAGGTCTACTGCGCCGGCAGCATCGGCATCGCCCTGTTTCCCGACGATGCCCGTGAGGCCACCGAGCTGACCCGGCATGCGGAGGTGGCGATGTACCGGGCCAGCGAGGGCGACCGCAACAGCTTCCAGTTCTTCACCAAAGAACTGACGTCGCGGGCCTTCGAACGGTTGTTGCTCGAGGCGAGTCTGCGCCACGCCGTCGAGCGCGGTGAATTTGTTCTCTGGTATCAACCGCAGGTGGCGATCGACAGCGGAGCCGTGGTCGGCTGCGAAGCACTGGTGCGTTGGCATCATCCCGAGATGGGGCTGGTGGCCCCGACCCGTTTCATTCCGCTCGCCGAGGAGCGGGGCATCATCGTCTCCATCGGTCGTTGGGTGCTGGAGGAGGCGTGCAGGCAGGCGCGCGCCTGGGCCGATGCCGGCCTGCCGACGCGTATGGCGGTGAACATTTCGGGACGGCAGTTGAACCGCCCGGACCTGGTCGACCACGTGCGCGGTGCGCTGGAACAGAGTGGGCTGGACCCGAAGTGGCTGGAGCTCGAAGTCACCGAGTCGACGATGATGACCAGCGCCGAGGCGGTGATCGCCAACCTGGATGCCGTACGCGACCTCGGCGTCAGCATCGCCATCGACGACTTCGGCACCGGCTATTCCTCCATGAATTACCTCAAACGGTTCCCGGTGCAGCGACTCAAGGTGGACCAGTCGTTCGTGCACGATCTGCCGCGCGACGAAAGCGACCGCGCCATCGCCACCGCGATCGTGGCCCTGGCACGTAGCCTGCATCTGTCGGTGATTGCCGAAGGGGTGGAAACCCGCGCGCAACGCGACTTCCTGGCCGCGGCCGGCTGCGACGAGATCCAGGGCTATTTGGCGGGACCGCCGTTGACGGCCGATGCGTATTGGGAGCGCGTGGGGAAGCGGTGAAGCGGTGGCGAGGCAGATTCAACAGGATTAACAGGATTTTTTCAGGATAGACAGGAACGGCCATTGGCTGTCCAATCAGGTGTTTCTCGCCAAAGATTTCATCCTGTAAATACTGAGAAATCCTGTTAATCCTGTGAAATTGGAGCGACAACTAACCGCCCTCCAACTCCACCCAGAACCGACTCCCCGCCCCCGGTTCCGACTCCACCCCCACCTGACCCCCCATGCGGCCGACACCACGCTGCACGATGGCAAGACCGATCCCGGTGCCGGGATGAACGTCATCCGTGTGCAGCCGTTCGAGGACGTGAAAGATCCGCTCCTGCTCTTCCCGGGGAATGCCCACACCCTGGTCGATGACCCACAATCGGACCCGATCGTGCCTCTGCTCGGAACGGATCTGCACCCGTGGTCGGCTGTCGGCCGGGAAATAGGTTAAGGCGTTGTCAACAAGATGGACGAGGGCCTGCGACAGCGTCGCCTCGTGCGCCTGCACCTCCCCCAGCGGGCGCTCAACGGTGATCTCGGCGCCTGTTGCATGGCTCTTGTCCGCCAGTCGTGCGAGAGCACTGTCCACAGCCCGGTCGAGACTGACCGGCGCAAGCGTCAGGCTGCCGCGGCTGACGCTGCTGTAGGTCAGCAGATCCTGGATGAGGCCGTTCATTGCACCGGTCGCCTCGACGATGCTGTCGAGGTAATCACGACCTTCTGCCGACAGGCCCTCGCCGTACTTGTCCCCCAACAGCTCCGTGAACCCCTGCACCGTCCAGAGGTGTCCACGCAGGTCGTGGGAAATGGAGTAGGTCAGCGCCTCGATCTCGGACTGCGCCTCTTTCAGCTCCCGGGTACGGTCCGCCACCCGCCGTTCCAGCTCCTGGGCATGCAGTTGTACCCGCTCCACCAGCCGGAATTGCTGGATGGCCACGGCCAACACGTCGGCAATCTCGCTCGCCACGTCGAGCACCTCGGGACCACAGCGACCCACCCGTGAAGCAGCGAGATGCAGGACCCCCAACAGCTCGCCCCGGTAGGTGAGCGGCACGATGGCGTAGGAATGGATCCCCTCTTTTGCGAGAAGACTTTCCATGGGCGACAGCACCTCCAGGGCGCCGATGTCGGCGACAACAAACGGCTCGCCGCGGCGAAGTGCGGCAGGGACACCGGTCACGTCCATGTCGAAGCGGCGGCCGGCCTGCAACTCTGTGGGTTCGTCCGCATAGCTGGCCAGGATCTCCGCCTGGCCGGTGGCGAGATCGAACAGCGCCACGCTGGCCCGCTTGCACGGAAGCAGTTCCCCCATGTGCCGAAGGGCGCCCTCGGCGGTTTCGCGCAATGATTGCGCCCGGATGATGGCCTGATCGATTTCGCGCAGCACCGAAAGCCGTTCGGTGTAACCGCGCCGTTCCGACTCGGCCTGCTCGCGTTCCCGGATCTCCCTTTTCATACGGCGGTTGGTGGCGCTGAGTTCACCGGTCCGCTCCTGAACCAGCCGCTCCAGCCGGTATCGATGCATCTGCAACTCGTCCTCGTAGCGATGCAGGGGGCTGAGCGCCATCCGGCGGACCGTGATCCAGAGAAAGGTGCCGAGCACGAGGATGAATACGCTGGAGGCGGCGATCAGCCGCAGGCGCATCTGTTCCAGTACCTGTTCGATGCGGGTGATATCGCGCACCATGGACAGTTGCAGCTGCTGTCCATTGACGGGGACGGTATAGGTGATTTGGAACGAATACTCCGGCAACTCCGGGCTCTGATAGCTGAACAGCGGAGTGCCGTCCGGTCCGTAGGCGGCCAGCTGGGCGATGCTCGGGTCCTCGGTCGCCCAGTTGACGAACGTCTGTGCCGCTTCGTCGAGACGGTTGTCCCGTGTGGCAGACTCGAGCCAGCTGCCCATCAGGCGCAGTTCGCGCCGGGCGTATACCCGGGCCTGTTCGAGCAGTTCCGCCCGCTGCTGAGTCACCAGCAGGGCATCGGCAATCAGTGACGACGCCAGCAGCACGGCCATGAATACGATCAGGGCGTGGCGGTAGCGTAACGCTTCGGGCCGATTGCTGATCAGAGGCACGGGGAAACCAGTAAATGCAGGATACGGTTTACCAGTATAGGAAGCGCTCCCGATCCGGAACCGAAACCGGCACGGCTATACTCCGTTGAGGCGGTGCCGACGGCCCGCCGCACGAGGGGAAACGCCTGGAGCCGCCTTATCGATATGAACCCCTTGGGCGACCAACCGGAACCGCCGCGCTACGACGCTGAGGTGCGCCGTCAGCGCATGGCATTTCTCGAGTTTGGCGAAAGGGACCAGCAGTTGCTTGCGGCCCTGGGTGAGGCCCTGGAACCGCACCTCAATGAGGTGGTGGAGCGTTTCTACGATTACCTGACCGGCTTCCCGGAAACCCGTTCGGTGTTTCGTACCCCCGAAACGGTGCAGCGTCTCAAGTCGGCGCAACGCGCGTATCTGCGTCAGGCGCTGAGAGGTCCCTATGACGAGACCTACTTTCGCGCCCGCTGGCGGATCGGCCATGTGCACAATACCATCCACCTGGAGCCGTTCTGGTTCATCGGCGGCGTGCAGCTTTACCACCGTATCCTGTTCCCATTGGTGCAGGAGCTTTGCGGCGGCGATCAGGACACCCTCATGGCCCAACTGATGGCGCTGGACAAGGTCATGACCCTGGACATGACCATTGCGCTGGACAGCTACTGGCGCCAATACAGCGCCACCATGGAGCGATTGGTGGAACTGAACCGGCACCTGCAAGCCGCTTCCATTGCACAACACCGATTCCTCGGCAACGTGTCCCACGAGTTCCGCACCCCGCTGAACACCATTTTGGGGTTCGCCGACGCGCTGCGTGAGGGCATGGCGGGTTCGCTCAATGATACCCAGCTCGATTACCTGGGCGAGATCGGCCGCGCCGGCGAAATGCTGCTGCGCCTCATCGACGCAACCCTCGAGCTCGCCCGTGAGGAAACGGCGGAAAAGGCGCCGTCGACGGCAGTGGAGGTCGCGCCGGCGTTACGGGAGATCGCGGAAGCGCTGCGGGATTCGGCGGAAAGGAAGGGGCTGCGGTTGCAGGTCCAGGTTCCCGATGACGCAGGATGGATCGAGGTGGATGAGTACCGCTTCCGGGAAGCGGTCGCCGAGTTGCTCATCAATGCGTTCAAGTTCACCGAGAGCGGGGTGGTGACCCTGTCGGCCGAGGTCGAGGACGACCACACCGGCATCATCGTCAGCGATACCGGCATCGGTATCAAGCCGGAGGACCAGCAGCGCATTTTCGAAGATTTCGTACAGGTGGATTCGAGTCACGCCGCCCCACAGGCGGGCATCGGCATCGGGTTGACACTGGTCCGCCGCGTGGCCGAGGCGCACGGTGGACGCGTCTGGGTCGAGAGTCGTTTAGGCGAGGGGAGTCGTTTTCACTTGTGTCTGCCGCGGCGGCCGGCACGGGCTTAAGACGCCGGAGGAGCGAGCATGGCGGAGAAGATCCTGGTCGTGGATGATGCACCGCAGAATGTGAAGCTGCTGCGCCTCATCCTCAAGGATGCCGGCTACGACGTGGTGGAGGGCTACAGCGGAGCGGAGGCGCTGGAGAAGCTGCGCAGCGAAAATCCCGCCGCCTTGATCCTCGACGTGCGGATGCCGGGTATGACCGGCTACGAGGTGGCGCGCATCGTGCGCGCCGACCCCGGTTTCGCCACGCTGCCGATCATCATGGTCACCGCCCTGTCGATGCCGGAGGAGCGCATCAAGGGGATCGAGTCCGGGGCAACCGACTTCATCACCAAACCGTTCGACAAGAAGGAGTTGCTGGCCCGGCTGCAGTCCAGTCTCGCGCTGGTGAAGGCCGAAGCGCGCGGCGTGCTGGGGCAACTCGAGGGGATGGTGATGCTGACCGATCCGGCGTGGCGGATGATGGCCCTCTCGCCCCTGGCGGCCGAAGCCCTGGGCGTGCCTCCGGACCGGCTGGCACAGGCCGATCTGTACAGTGTATTGACCGAACGGGAGGTGCAGTTGCCGGACGGCGACGACGAGATTTTCGACTTCCGGCTCCGGGGGGCGGACGGCCGCGAGCTAAGCGGCCGCAGCACCCCCGTCACCGACGCCCGCAACAATCTGCTCTACCGCATCACCGTGCTGCGCGAGGAGTCGGGGTCAGGAATAGGGTAGGCGGCATGTGGAATGTGGGGACACCCCCGTTCCATTTGCCACATTCCACATGCAACGCTTCGTAGGGTGTGGTGACGACTGCATGGATGCAGGAGGTAGAGCAACGCAGGGAGCCGTTGCCGAGGAACGAACCGCACCGATGGCCCGGCAGCGCCGCAAATGATGCGGTTCGCAGGCTCACCACATCCTACGGGGTCAGGAATAGGGTAGGCGGTATGTGGAATGTGGGGATACCCCCGTTCCATTTGCCACATTCCACATGCAACGCTTCGTAGGGTGTGGTGACGACTGCATGGATGCAGGAGGTAGAGCAACGCAGGGAGCCGTTGCCGAGGAACGAACCGCACCGATGGCCCGGCAGCGCCGCAAATGATGCGGTTCGCAGGCTCACCACATCCTACGGGGTCAGGAATAGGGTAGGCGGTATGTGGAATGTGGGGACACCCCCATATTCCATTTGCCACATTCCACATGCCACGTTTCGTAGGAACGTAGGATGGGCAAAGGAGCGAAGCGACGTGCCCATTTCACCGACGATGATGGGCACGCTGCGCTTTGCCCATCCTACGTTCTGCCTGGGAGGGCGAGCGACAGCTCCGGCCAGTAGGTGATGATGAGCACCGCCGCCAGCAGGATGGCGCGGTAGAGCTACGGGGTCAGGAATAGGGTAGGCGGTATGTGGAATGTGGGGACACCCCCATATTCCATTTGCCACATTCCACATGCCACGTTTCGTAGGAACGTAGGATGGGCAAAGGAGCGAAGCGACGTGCCCATTTCACCGACGATGATGGGCACGCTGCGCTTTGCCCATCCTACGTTCTGCCTGGGAGGGCGAGCGACAGCTCCGGCCAGTAGGTGATGATGAGCACCGCCGTCAGCAGGATGGCGAAGAACGGCAGGGTGGCGCGGTAGAGCTGCAGGACCGGTTTGTCGAAGCGGTAGGAGGCGATGAACAGGTTCATGCCCACCGGCGGGGTGAAGTAGCCCACCTGCATGTTGGCCAGGAAGATGATGCCGAGGTGGACCGGGTCGATGTCGTAGCCGACGGCCATCGGCAGCAGCAGCGGCACCATCAGCACCAAGGCCGAGAAGATGTCCAGCATGGTGCCGAGCAGCAGCAGGAAGACGTTGAGCAGCATCAGGAAGGTCAGCTTGTCGCTCACCAGCTCCCGGATGGTCTCGAACAGTCGGGTCGGCACCTGGGCATCGATCAGGTAGTTGGTCGAGGCGAGGGAGACACCGACCACCACCAGCACCGCCCCCACCAACACCATCGATTCCCGCACCACGCCCGGCAGGCGGGCGAACGGAATGTCGCGCCGGATCAGCAACTCCACCGCCAGCACATACAGCGCGGTGACCGCCGCCGCCTCGGAGATGGCGAAGACCCCGCCGTAGATACCACCCAGGACCACGAACGGCAGCGGGATCTCCCAGGCTGCCTCGCGCGCGGCGGCGGCCAGCTCGCGCCCGGAGAAGGGGCGGGTCGGTTGACCGCGGTGGGTCCAGATGCTCCAGCCGGAGAGCATCACGACCATCAACAGCCCCGGCAAAACCCCGGCCAGGAAAAGATCGTCGATGGTGAACGGCTCGCCGATCCCGAGCTGTTGGGCGATGACGCCGTAGAGGATCAACGGCAGCGCCGGAGCGAACAGCAGGCCCAGGCTGCCGGATGTGGTTACCAGGCCCAGGCTGAAGTTTTCCGGATAGCCGCCCTGGCGCAGGGCCGGATAGAGCAGGGCACCGAGGGCCACGATGGTCACACCGGAGGCGCCTGTGAAGGCGGTGAACAGGGCGCAGGCGGCCAGTGCCACGATGGCCAGGCCGCCCGGCATCCAACCGAGCAGGGCATCGGTCAGCCGCACCAGCCGTGCCGGTGCACCGCCTTCGCTGAGCAGGTAGCCGGCGAAGGTGAATAGCGGGATCGCACTCAGCACCGGCATTTCCGCCAGGCGCAGGAATTCGACGGTGACCACCGCCAGGTCGATCTCCGCCTGGTAAAAACCGATGAGCGCCCCGGCCGCGATGACCGCGAACAGGGGCATGCCGAGCAGTGCGGCGACGAGCAGCCCAATGCCGATCAAGGCACTCACGTCAGCGCTCGGACGGCTCGCCGACGCGGAAGGTATCGGCCAGGTAGCGCAGGCCCATCACCGCAAAGCCGAGCGGAATGACCGCCTCGGCGACCCACAACGGCAGGCCGGCTATCAGCTCCATGCCGTCCTCCATCTCCATGGCCACGAACCGTCCCGCATGCCAGGCGATGATGCCGCAGACCACGGCGGCACCCAGGTCGGCGACGCGGCGCAGGGCAGGGCGAAAACGGTTCGGCAACAGGCGCGGCAGGAGATCGATGCGGATGTGCTTGCCGCGGCGGCTGGCGATCATCGCACCGACCAACGTGATCCAGAGCACCAGCAGCCGCAACAGGGCGTCGTTCCACTCGATCCCGTAATCGAAGAAATTGCGCAGGAAGATTTGGGCGCCGGAGAGCACCAACATCGCCAGCAGGAGAACGACGAGCACCCCGTCCTCGACCCGGTTGGCGAGCCGGGCGAGGCGGGCGGCCCATTCAGCCGCCATGGCGCAGTCGGTCGAGGTGAATACGGAGTTCGTTCATCCGGTCGGTGGTGAACACGCCTTTGCGGCCCAGATCTTCGATGGCCGCATTGACGCCGGTCACCCACGCTTCGGCATCGGTCGGTGCCGCAAAGGCAATGCCCTGTTCAGCCAGCGCCTCGCGGGCCTGGCGGTTGGCGACCCGGTTCTCGGCATTCAGTGTCTCGAACACCCGCCCCATGACTTCACGGGTGATCGCCTGGTCGGCCGGCGTCAGGCGGGCGAAGCGGCGCTGGTCCAGAATCATCGTGCCGTAGATATACATCAGGGGCAGATCGGCCAGGTGGCGCACCCGGGAGTGCCACTGCAGGGCGATGGCGCCGATCGGCGAGGCCGCGACCGTGTCGATGAGCCCGGTCTCCAGTCCCGCCAGCACGTCGGTCAGCGGCAGCGATATCGGTGCGATCTGCATCGCCTCCAATGTCGCGCGACTGATCTCGTCGCCATCCGGGATCCAGACCTTCTGCCGACGCAGATCGTCGACAGTGCTCAGCGGATCGTCGGACATGAAGTAGGCGAAGCCCGCCTCGCTGAACCCGAAACTGACGAAGCCCTGCTGTTCGATCCCCTTCAACAGCACGGCATCCATCCGTGCGCGGACATGGTCGACTTCATCGAGGTTGGCGAACAGAAACGGCAGGCCATAGATCTGCGCGTCGGGATAGACCGAGGCCAGTCCGCCGCCAGTGATGGCGCCGCCGTGCAGTTGCCCGAGCTTGATCTTGCGCAGCACGGTCTGGTCGTTGCCCATGACCCCGCCCGGGTAGAAGCGGAATTTGACGCGACCGTCGGTGCGCTTGGCGATCTCCTCGGCACCGCCGCGCATCGCCTCCATCCAGCGGGTACCGTCCGGCAGGATGGTCGCGATCTTGAAGGTTTCAGCGGCGGCGACGGGGGGCAGAAGGAACGCCAGCAAGAGCGCAAAGGTCTTCGCCGGCAGGGACCGTTGGAAAATGGCTGTGCCACGGACATGGCGGATTACGCCGGCGCCGATCCGCCCTGCCAACAATGCCGTGATACGGTCCATCTCAATCTCCAAAATAGTCGTTCGCTGACGCCCGCAGCTGTTCGGCCCGGTGCCGGGCGAGTGCATTGGAAAGGGTCAGGCCGGCTGCCCAGGCCTCGCTCTCCAGGACCTCCGCCACCAGGCGGTCGTGCAGTTCGCGATCATACAGCAGCCGGGCACAACTGGCGGCGTACTCCACATGGGCCATCCGATCCTGCCCGTTGGAAAGCGCGATCGCCTTTTCGAAATGGGTCTGCCCGAGGTGCGGCTTGCCGCCGAGAGAGGCGGGCAGGCGGCAGGCGATGGCGCCGAGATAGAGGTGCGCACGGCCGTGGTCGTATCCCTCGTCCAGTTCCACCACCCGCTGCATCAGCGTCTCCACCCGGGGCAGCCGGGCCAGCGCCTTCCAGTCATCGGTACGGGCCTGGATCCAGCCGGCGAGGGCTGCGCCGTAGCTATAGAGCAGCGGGACCTGGTCCGCCTCCGTGCTGGCGATCACCTGACGAAAGAGGGGGTATTCGGGGGAAGTGCAGAGTTCGGCTATTTCGTCGCAGATCGCGCGGCGGGCGTATCCCAGTGCGCGGTCGGTCAGGCGCAATCTGCGTTCGCGGTCCTCGACGAAGGCCGAGGCGTACGCGCCGTACAGACGGGACCCGGCGTTGAGCAGCACCGGATCGCCCGGGGAACCTTCGATCAGGCCATCCACCAGCAGCAGGAACGCGGGGGCACCGGCGCGTACCGTTTCGATGTCGTCCTGATTGGCGACAGCACCGGAGAGATTGTCGGCGAACTGCCGGGAAATACCCCCGGCACACCCGGCGAGCAATACGGCGAGAAGGACGGGAGCGGCAAGATGCTTCATACGACGCGGGACTGGACGGAAAACGGGCCTAAGCTAGCGGTTTTCCGTCAAAGGAACAAGCGCCGTGGGGAAATGGGTGCCGGGAGGGTCGGCGAGGGGCGCAGAACGCCCCTCGCCCAGGGGGTCAGTGGGACATCATGCGGGGTCTGAGCGATGGCGGTTGCGTGGGCCCGGAATCGGCCTTGCCTCCGCTGTTCGAAAGCAACCGTTCGTACTCACGAATCTGTCGCAGTATGCGGGCCCGCCCCTCGCGGTGACGCGAACCCGGTGGCGCCTTGTCGATATCGGTGAGACGGGCCTTGAAATAGGCCAGCTCGGCACGCAGGTGCTCTTCCGACAACTCGTGGGGTGCTCTATCCATCGGCTACGACCCTCCAGGGTTGCAACGTTGTGGTAACAATCGCTAACTCTAGACCAGATTCAGAAGCCCGAGTTCATCGCTGCGGATATGGGTGTCGAGATGGAGTAATATGGGGGCGGTCGACCCGTTTTCTACCGGCTCTCCCGCATGCTTTTCATCGAATTGTTTATCCTGATTGTCGTTGTGGCTATCGTCGTGTGGGCGATCCGGCCACCCCGCCGCTGAACGGGGGTTGTTTTTTTTTATGTAAAGCGGCCCTCCCACAGGGCTCCTGCGCCCGCTCGGCGAAGCCGCTGTTTGTTGTTTTGTGGGAGCGGCGTACCCCATGCGGGGCATAAATCCGCGCCGCGATGGGGCGCTTGAGCCAACCCTGAAACTCAGCACCCACGACCGCCGCATCGGGCCGAGGACGACCCTCCCACAAGGTTCCTGCCCCTGGCTCGACGAAGTCGCTGTCTTGTTTTGTGGGTACGGCCCTCCCACAGGAGCTCGGGTGCGGTTCGTTCTTACCGCGCCGCGTATTTGGTGGTATTGAGGAAGCGGCGGAAGAAGAGCTTTTCGAGCTCCACCAGCACCAGCACCGAAGCGCCCACCAGGGTGATGCGAAGCCAGGCGTCGGCATCGATGGGGACGGTTGAGAACAGTACCTGCATGAACGGTGCATAGGTGAACAGCAGCTGGAAGCCCATGACCAGCACGACGGCGGCCAGGACGTAACGGCTGCCAAGCAGCCCTCTGCGATTCAGCACCGGATCGAACAGGAAACGGGTGTTGAACAGGTAGAACACCTCGAACATGACGAGGGTGTTGACCGCAATCGTGCGCGCCTCCTCGATGGGCGTGTCGGTGGCCCGCTCCCATAGAAAAAGCCCAAAGGTGCCGGCGACCAGGATCAGCGACACGAAAAGGATTCTCCAGATCAGAAAGCCCGAGAGCAAAGGCTCGCGCGCATTGCGCGGTGGACGACGCATCACGTTGCTCTCGGCCGGCTCGAACGAGAGTGACAGCGCCAGAGTGACTGCGGTGATCATGTTCACCCAGAGGATCTGTAGCGGGGTGATCGGCAGCGCCATGCCGAAGGCGATGGCCGCCATGATGGTGAACGCCTCGCCGCCGTTGGTCGGCAGGATGAACATGATCGACTTCTTGATGTTGTCGTAAACGGTGCGGCCTTCCTCCACCGCACGGGCGATGGAGGCGAAGTTGTCGTCGGTCAGCACCATCTCGGCGGCCTCCTTGGCCACCTCGGTGCCGTTGATCCCCATCGCCACGCCGACGTCGGCCCGGCGCAGTGCCGGGGCATCATTGACCCCGTCGCCGGTCATCGCCACCACAGAGCCTTCTGCCTGCAGCGCCTGCACCAGTCGCAACTTGTTCTCCGGGCTGGCGCGGGCAAACACGTCGGTTTCGACCACGGCACGGCGCAGGGCGGCCTCGTCCATCGCCTCCAGATCATGGCCGGTGACCGCGCGGACGCCGTCGCCGATCCCCATCTGGACACCGATGGCGCGAGCGGTAACGGCGTGGTCGCCGGTGATCATCTTGACCCGGATGCCGGCATTGCGGCAGGAGGCGACCGCCTCGATGGCTTCCTGACGGGGCGGGTCGATGAGGCCGACGATGCCGAGCAGTGACAGCCCGCTCTCGACGTCGGCGAAGTTCAGCGTGCGCTGATCCGCCGCGGCCGGCCGCTGGGCAATCGCCAGCAGGCGCTGACCGCGTGCCGCCAATTCGTCGATACGCCGCCGCCAGTAGGCGAGCTCCAGCGGAAGGTCCTCGCCGGCCACCCGCTGCAGGTCGCACATCTCGAGCACCCGCTCCGGTGCCCCCTTGACGATTACGAACCCGTGTCCGGCGTGGTCGTGGTGCAGGGTGGCCATGAAACGGTGTTCGGACTCGAACGGGATGGCGTCGGTGCGCGGGAACTCACGATCGAGCAGGACGTGCTCGTAGCCGGCCTTCATGGCCAGGGTGACCAGGGCACCGTCGGTCGGGTCGCCCAGCAGCACCCAGCGACCGTCCTGCTCCCGGAGAGTGGCGTCGTTGCACAACAGTCCCGAACGGCAGATCTCCAGCAGTAGCGGCTGGCAGTCGGTGTCCTCGTTTTCCTCGCAACGCTGCAGCAGCAACGGCCGCTCCGGCCCCGCGAATATCGTCCCGTCGAGGATGAAGCCGCCGTGAGGGTCGTAGCCGACGCCGGTGATCTCGAACAGGTGATCGGCGATGGCGACGGTGGTGGCGGTCATCTCGTTGCGGGTGAGGGTGCCGGTCTTGTCGGTGCAGATCTCCGAGACCGAGCCGAGGGTCTCCACCGCCGGCAGGCGGCGGATGATGGCGTTGCGCCCCGCCATCCGTTGCACGCCGATCGCCAGGGTGATGGTGATGATGGCCGGCAAGCCCTCGGGAATGGCCGCTACTGCGAGCCCGACTGCCGCCAGGAACATCTCTTCCGCCGTATAGCCGCGGGCCAGGTAACCGAACGCAAAGGTGCCCGCCGCAAGGCCGACGATGGCGATGGTGAGGGCGTGACCGAAGCGGTCGATCTGACGCAGCAGCGGGGTGGTCAGGGTCTTGACCTCGGCGAGCATCGCACTGATGCGGCCGATTTCGGTGGCAGCGCCGGTCGCCACCACCACGCCGCTGCCCTGGCCGAAGGTAACCAGTGTGCCGGAATAGGCCATGTCGGTGCGGTCACCGATGCCGGCATCGGCATCGACCGCCGCCGGTGTCTTGTCGACCGGGAGCGATTCACCGGTCAGTGCCGCCTCTTCGATGCGCAGATTGCGGGTTCGGAACAGGCGCAGGTCGGCGGGCACCTTGTCACCGGACTGCAGCAGCACGATGTCGCCCGGCACCAGCGTTTCCGCGGGAACCACCTCCCGGTGGCCATCGCGGATCACCGTGGCCTGCTGCGAGAGCATGTTGCGGATGGCATCCAGCGCCTTCTCCGCCTTGCCTTCCTGTATGAAGCCGATCAGGGCGTTGATGACCACCACACCAACGATGACACCGGTATCGGCAAAGTGACCGAGGGCGGCGGTCACCGCGGCGGCCACCAGCAGCACGTAGATGAGGACGTTATGAAATTGTGTCAGCAGCCGCCTCAGCGGGCTGCGCCCGCGGGGGCGGGGGATGCGGTTGGCCCCGAACCGGTCGAGCCGGTGCGTCGCCTCGGCGCCGCTGAGTCCGGTCTGCCGGGTGGCCAGCCACCCCATCACGGTTTCAGTGCTTTCGGCGTGCCACGCGTGGTTTTCGTTGATCTCCGGCGTATCCATGGCGTTTTCTTCGTTTTGGTTGACAACCGGGTCGGCAAACGTCGGCAACTGGACTAAACAGTAAGCGGTTAAGGGTGAAGAGTGAAGCGTCAAGGAGGGGAAAACGGCGTGGCCCGGTAATTCGGCTTTGCGAACAGGATTTTTTCAGGACAGACAGGATGGACTAACGGCTAGTTGTTCTCGACCCGCCGCAAACAGGTATTGTCCTGTTAATCCTGAAAAATCCTGTTAATCCTGTTGAATGCCTTCTCTGGGATTAACCCTTAACCCCAAACCCCCAAAAAGCTAAACTGTGCGCCTACATTATCGAACCAACCCGGAGTCCGCGTTGTCTCTTGTCGCCACCCGCCTGCGCGAATATGTCCGCCTCACCCGCCTGGATCGGCCCATCGGCATCTATCTGGTGCTGTGGCCGACGTTGTGGGCGCTGTGGGTGGCGGGGGCCGGTTCCCCTAAACCTCTGGTGCTGGCGGTGTTCCTGGCGGGGGTGGTGCTGATGCGTTCGGCCGGTTGTGCCATCAACGACTTTGCCGATCGCCACATCGACGGACACGTGGCGCGCACCAAACAGCGCCCGCTGGCGCGCGGCGCGATCGCCTCCTGGGAGGCAGTGGTGGTGTTCGCGGTGCTGAGCCTGATTGCCTTCTTGCTGGTGCTGCAGATGAACCGGCTCACCATCCTCCTGTCGGTCCCCGCCGTGCTGCTGGCGGCCAGCTATCCGTTCATGAAGCGGTACACCTATCTGCCACAGGCCTACCTGGGGGCGGCCTTCGGCTGGGCGATCCCGATGGCCTTCGCTGCCCAGACCGGCACGGTGCCCGCTGCCGCCTGGCTGTTCTTTATCGCCAACGTGTTCTGGGCGCTGGCCTACGACACCATGTACGCCATCGCCGACCGGGAGGACGACCTCAAAATCGGCGTCAAGTCGGCAGCCATTCTGATGGGCCGCTTCGACCGCCTCGGCATCGGCCTGATGCAGCTGCTGACCCTGGGACTGCTGGTGCTGGCCGGGCTCAGCTTCGAGCTCGGGCCGGTCTATTTCACCGGCCTGGCGGCGGCGGCCGGCTTCGGCCTCTATGAGCAGTACCTGATCCGCCACCGCGACCCGGCGCTCAGCTTTCAGGCCTTTCTCAATAACCACTACTTCGGTCTGGCGGTCTTCGCCGGTATCGCCCTCGACTATTTCCTCCGCTGATGATGGACAACGCCCGAATCACTGAGCGCGACCTTGCCGTCCTCTGGCATCCCTGCACCCAGATGAAGGATCACGAAACCCTGCCGCTGGTGCCGATCCGTCGCGGCGAAGGGGTGTGGCTCGAGGATTTCGACGGCAACCGCTACCTGGATGCGATCAGCTCCTGGTGGGTCAACCTGTTCGGTCACGCCAATCCCCGCATCAATGCTGCGGTGAAGGCGCAGCTGGATCAGCTGGAGCACGTCATCCTGGCCGGCTTCTCCCATGAGCCGGTGGTGGCGCTATCGGAGCGGTTGGTGGCGATCACCCCGCCCGGACTCGAGCGTTGCTTCTATGCCGACAACGGCTCCTCCGGTGTCGAGGTGGCGCTCAAGATGAGCTTTCACTACTGGCGCAACCGCGGGAAGAGCCGCAAAACCCGCTTCATCACCCTAAGCAACAGCTATCACGGCGAGACCCTGGGCACCCTGGCGGTAGGCGACGTCGCGCTCTACAAAGAGACCTATCGCCCACTGCTCATGGAGAGCATCGCGGTGCCGTCGCCCGACTGTTACCAGCGCGAGGCGGGGGAGAGCTGTGCGGACGTGGCAAGGCGGATGTTCCTCCACATGGAGGAGGCGCTGGCGCGCCATGCCGACGAGGTGTGCGCGGTGATCGTCGAGCCGCTGGTGCAGTGTGCCGGCCACATGCGCATGTACGACCCGGAGTATCTGCGCCTGCTGCGCGATGCCTGCGACCGCCATGGCGTCCACCTGATCGCCGATGAGATCGCCGTCGGCTTCGGCCGCACCGGCACGTTGTTCGCGTGCGAGCAGGCCGGCATCACCCCGGATCTCCTCTGCCTTTCCAAGGGACTCACTGCCGGCTATCTGCCGCTCGCGGCCGTGCTCACCACCGGGGAGATTTACGGCGCCTTCTACGACGAGTACGAAAAGCTGACCGCCTTCCTGCACTCCCACTCCTACACCGGCAACCCGCTCGCCTGTGCCGCGGCGCTGGCGACTCTGGATATCTTCGGGCAGGACAACGTGATCGAGGCGAACCGCGCCTTGGCGCGGGAGATGGAGGCCGCCACCGCACACCTCAACGACCACCCGCACGTGGCCGAGGTGCGCCAGACCGGCATGATCCTGGCGGTGGAGATGGTCAAGGACAAGGCCAGCCGAGAACCCTATCCGTGGCAGGAGCGGCGTGGATTGCGCGTCTACCGCCACGCCCTCAGCCGCGGTGCGTTGCTGCGGCCGTTGGGTAACGTCAGTTATCTGATGCCGCCCTATGTGATCACCCCGGAACAGATCCGTTTCCTGGCCGAGGTGATGACCGAAGGCATCGACCGCGCCGTAGCCGACTGACATTGCCGTAGGAGCCCCGGCACGGGTTTTCGCGCCGTAATCGCGAAGCAAACGGAGGCCTGGCCATGCCACGAATTGCGGGAGCGGCGTACCCCATGCGGGGCACAAATACCCGCCGCTCCTCCTTCGGACGGATCGGCTCGAAAAATGGCGTTTGTTTTGTGAGCGGCGGCGGAAGCCGCGTTGGTAAGAAAAGCGGTGGGGCAGGAACCGGCGGAATACGCTGGCGCGCTATTCCGCCCTACATCTCGCGGGCGTAATTACTCGAACATTCGCTGCAGATACGGAATGCCCAGGAGGGCGATCGCCAGCGAGGCGAGCATCTCCGGCTGCAGCCAGAACGAATCCGGCGAGCCGACGGGGACCTGATTGGTGAGGGCCAGGTGGGCGATTACGCCGATAGCGAGAAGACGTGGCATATTGAACCTCCATTTGACGCCTTCAGCATAGCTGCCCCTTGCCCCGGGCGTTGTGGGGTCGTTCGCGAACGGAACGTGACCCCGTTCACGACTCGGGAAATTCGTTCACTGCAGGTGCGGTGTGAGCTGTTCCAGCAGGTCCCGCTCGCGCACCGAGGTGTAATCCTTGGAGACCTCGCGGATCACGCACTTCTCGAGCGGCCCGGACATGTGCTTCTTCACCAGTCCGTGGAAATGCGGCGGGGCGACCAGCACCAGTTCGCGAAAGTCGTTTTGCGCCCGGTGCTGTTCCAGCTTCTCATCGAGCTCGCGGGCAAAGCGGTCGATCTCGAAATCGTGTGGATCGGTCGGCTCGGGAAAACTGCCGTAGACCCGCTGACTTGCGGTACCCTCGGTGCGGGTCTCGCGGTGGCTGGCGTGGTCGGAGGTGATCTCCTGATCCTTGCGTCGGCTGTCGGGATGGAGAAACTGTTCGACCAGTTCCAGGCTCTTGCCGGTGTGGTGAAACAGACGTGCTTCGCTGCCGTTGGCGACGAGGACCCAAGCATCCTTCATGGCGTTCTCCTGCTCGGCGGCCGTTTATGAAAACAGTGTAGCGTGCAGACGAAAAACCCATTCCCCGTTGATTCGTCAATTCCCGAGTTGGCTACGGCGCTTGCCACCCAGCGGCGGGTCGTGTTGCAGGCGCCGCCCGGCGCCGGCAAGACCACCCGCGTACCGCCGGCCCTGCTCGATGCCGACTGGCTGGCCGGACAGCGCATCCTCATGTTGGAGCCGCGCCGTCTGGCCGCCCGCGCCGCCGCCGCCTTCATGGCGCGCCAGTATGGCGAGGAGCCGGGCGGCAAGGTCGGCTACCAGGTTCGCTTCGAAAACCGGATCTCCGCCGCTACCCGTATCGAGGTGGTGACAGAGGGTATTCTCGCCCGCCGTCTGCAAAGCGACCCGGAACTGACCGGGGTGGGGCTGGTGATCTTCGACGAATTCCATGAGCGCCATCTGCACAGCGACCTGGCCCTGGCCCTCTGCCTGGAGGTGCAGGCCAGCCTGCGTCCCGACCTGCGGTTACTGATTATGTCCGCGACGCTGGACGGGGAGGGGATCGGACAGCGGCTGGATGCTCCCCTGGTCAAAAGCGAGGGTCGTGCCTGGCCGGTCGACCTGCACTACCTCCCCGCCGAGCCCGTTGGGCCGCTGTGGGAGACGGCAGCCACGGCCGTGCGCCGCGCCCTGGCGGAACAGGCCACCGGCGATCTTCTGCTGTTTCTGCCCGGCAGCGGTGAGATTCGCCGCGCGACCGATCGCCTGAAAGCGGACCTGCCGCCTGATGTCGAACTGCATCCCCTCTTCGGCGACATGCCGCTTGCCGCCCAGGCCGCGGCCATCGAGCCGGCCCCGGCGGGGCGGCGCAAGGTGGTGCTGGCCACCAACATCGCCGAGAGCAGCCTCACCATCGAAGGCGTGCGGGTGGTGGTGGACTGCGGCTGGGCGCGGGAGCCGCGCTTCGACCCGCGTACCGGCATGACCCGGCTGGAGACCGTGCGGATCTCCCGTGCCTCCGCCGACCAGCGCGCCGGCCGTGCCGGCCGGCTCGGCCCCGGTGTCTGCTACCGGCTCTGGAGCGAGGCCACCCAGCGCGGCCTGATCCCCTTCGGCCGTCCCGAGATCGCCAGCGCCGATCTGGCGCCGCTCGCCCTGGAACTGGCCCAGTGGGGCGCGCGGGAGAGCGACCTGATCTGGATGGACCCGCCGCCGGCCGGGGCGATGGCCCAAGGCCGCGAGCTGCTGCAAAGTCTCGGCGCCATCGACCATAACGACCGGATCACCCCGGTAGGCCAGCGCATGGCCCGCCTGCCGCTGCACCCGCGCCTGTCCCACCTGATTGGCGCCGCCGAACCGGAAGAAACCGGGCTCGCCTGCGATCTGGCCGCGCTACTCTCGGAGCGGGATATCCTGCGCCAGGCCCGCGAATGCGATTTTGAGCAGCGGGTCAGCGCACTGCTGGCGTTCCGGCGCGACGGCCGGCGCGGTGCCGACGCCTACGGCGCCGATTCGGGCGCCTGTCGCCAGGTGGAGCAGGCGGCACGTCAATGGCGCCGCCTCGCCGGTGCCGACAAGGGCGACCGCCCCGACCCGGGCGCCACCGGTCGCCTGCTGGCGCTGGCGTATCCGGATCGCATCGCCCAACGCCGCGACGACGACCCCGGCCGCTACCGACTCGCCAACGGCCGCGGCGCACGACTGGACGGCGCCTGCCCCCTGGCCGGCCGGCCCTATCTGGTGGCGGTCGCCCTGGATGACGCCGGCCAGGACGCCCGGATCCAGGCCGCCGCCGCCATTGAGGCCACCGATGTCGAAGCGCTCTACGGCGACCGGATCGAGACCTTCGAGGAAGTACGCTGGGACGAGGCCGTCGGCCGCGTGGTGGCGCGCCGGGTGCGGCGCTTCGGGCAACTGGAGCTGGACAGCGAGCGTCTCGCCGACGCCGACCCGGAGCGGATCGTCGACGCCGTTTTGGCCGCCATCCGCGCCGCCGGCCTGGAGAGCTTGCCCTGGAGCGACGAGGCGCGCACCTTGCAGGCGCGAATCGGGTTACTGCGCGCCCACCTCGGCGACCCCTGGCCGGACCTCTCCGATGAGACCCTGGCCGCCTCCCTGGAGCAGTGGCTCCGCCCCCACCTCTACGGCGTGCGCAGCCGCCAGGAGCTGGCCCGCCTCAACTTGGCGGAAGCCCTGCGCGCCACCCTGGAGTGGCCGCTGCCGCAGCAACTCGACGAGCAGGCGCCCCTTCGCATTCGCGTCCCCAGCGGACACGACCGCCCGATCCGCTACCGCAACGGCGAGCCGCCGGCGCTGGCGGTCAAGCTGCAGGAACTGTTCGGCCTCGCCGACACCCCCCGCATCGCCGGCGGCCGGGTGCCCCTTACGGTCGAACTCCTCTCCCCGGCGGGCCGCCCGGTCCAGATCACCACCGACCTCGCCAGCTTCTGGTCCAACACCTACCCGGAAGTGAAAAAGGAGCTGAAAGGTCGCTACCCCAAACACCCCTGGCCCGACGACCCGTGGAACGCCCCCGCCACCGCCCGCACCACTCGAGCGATGAAGCGCCACGGTCCCAACGAGTCGCGATGACTGGCCACCCACCTCACCCACACGCAGTCGGCGAACCGTAGCGGCGGTTAAAAAAAATTTCGATCAGGGCATTGTGCACCCCGGGGGGCTTCCCTATAATTGCCGACCTTTCGGGGCTATAGCTCAGCTGGGAGAGCGCTTGCATGGCATGCAAGAGGTCGGCGGTTCGATCCCGCCTAGCTCCACCAATTGGCCATCGGGACAGGATTCCCGACAGCGAGACGGTTTAACCCGTCCCCTTCGTCTAGAGGCCTAGGACACCGCCCTTTCACGGCGGCGACAGGGGTTCGACTCCCCTAGGGGACGCCAGTCCAAAAACCCCGGCAGACCAAAATCTGTCGGGGTTTTTTCTTTTCCCTCCCCCAAAATGCGTTGGGTGTGGTGAGCCCGCGAACCGCACCGTTCACGTTAATGACTCTGACTCCAATGGTGGGTGGGCTCCTATTGCTGGCCGGTTTCGGCAGGGCACGCGGTTTCCGTGGGGAGGAGAGAGAACTCGCCTTGATAACCGAAGGTCTCCCCGAGCAGCGGATGACGCATGCGGAACTCCACCCGGAAATGATCGCGGTCTATCGGCGTTTCGCGGATCTCGGCCCTTCCCAGGAACAGCCAGTCGGGCAGGCGGAGGCGAAACGCAGCGGTCGGGGTGACGCTGCTGTATCTCTTGATTGCGGCGGTTTCGTTGGGAATCGATCGCAGAGCACTGATGGTTTCGGCTCTGGCTTACGTGCTGTATGCGTTCTCCGCCCTGTTGAAGCACTACGGTTTCGTCAGTTTCAGCTTTGCGATCACCGCTTTGGTTATTGGCATTGCCTTGCTGCTGCTTTCCGCATTCTGGCACCCGGTCCGCACGTTGGTACTGCGGGTGATCCCGGCTGCACTGCAGGCGCGACTCCCTCCTGCCCGATAGTCGAGACGACACGCAGGGGACGGCCAGCCAGGCCACTGATAGCCAGCGGAAGTAGAGGCCAAATGAGAGGGCGACTTAGAACGTACGCGCAGCTGCCCGTCGCTGGAGCAGCACACCCGATTTGATGCAACAATCGCACTGCAGGACGTATTGCCTGGTCTGAATCACCTCCCCCCCTGCGAAAGAAGAGCACTACCGGCGCAGATAGTCGCCCTGAGGCCATCGACACACAGATCGCCTCCCTGTAGCATTTCTGATGCTAAGTAGCACCGGGAACGGGGCGATTGCTACAGCAGAAACGACTCGCCTGAGCGGTTTCTAACCATGCTCCTGTTGCGTGTCGCTTACGGGATAACAAAGGACTGTAGCGGTGCTTACTGACTACCATGCCAAGTACTTCGCTTACGAACTGACTCGCCAGCGCCGTGGCGGCGATGTTGATCGTATTTCTCAGTCGCTCTTCGATGCAGCGGTTGATCTCAATCCCCACCAGATAGACGCAGCACTCTTCGCACTACAGAACCCGCTCGTTAAGGGGGTACTGCTTGCTGACGAAGTGGGGCTCGGAAAGACCATCGAAGCCGTGCTCGTCCTGTGCCAGTACTGGGCCGAACGCCGGCGCCGCCTACTGGTCATCTGCCCCGCGGCGCTTCGGAAGCAGTGGGCCAACGAGATGGCCGAGAAGTTCCACCTCCCAACACAGGTGCTGGACGCACGCACTTACCGTGCGCAACGCAAAGCGGGTATTCATGATCCACTGGATCAGGATGTCGTAAGCGTGATGTCTTACAACTTTGCCGCGGGGATGGAGAAGGCACTGAGAAACATCCCGTGGGACTTGGTGGTGATCGATGAGGCGCACAAGCTCCGCAACGCCCACCGGGAGAGTCACCAGACAGGGCAGGCGCTCAAACGTGCACTGGCTGGGACACGAAAGCTGCTGCTCACCGCCACACCGCTACAGAATTCCCTAATGGAGCTCTATGGGCTCTCTACGGTAATCGACGAGCAGCTCTTTGGCGATGCGGTCAGCTTTCGCAGCCTCTACATGCGCAACAGCGACATCGAGGGCTTGCGGAATCGGCTCAAGGAATTCAGTAAGCGGACCCTTCGCCGGCAGGTGTTGGAGTACGTGCAGTACACAGAGCGAAGACCGATCACGATCCCGTTTACCCCAAGCCCTGACGAGTTACGGCTCTACGACCTGGTCTCAGCATACCTTCAGAGAGAGGAGTCGTACGGTGTGCCGCACCGGCAGCGCCACCTGGTGTCGCTCGTCATTCGGAAACTCCTCGCGTCCTCGACCAGTGCGGTAATCAACACGCTGGAGACCATGGTTGCCCGCCTACGCCAGCTCGAACAAGACCAGGAGGCGGAGGACAACTGGCTTGAACAGTTCATGGATGAAGAAGAGATCGAGCAGGATGTCCTGGACGAGGGGCTAGAGGAACCGGAGGAGGTCGAAACAACGCCCATCGATCTGACACGCCTTCGCGGCGAAATCGCGGAGCTGGAGCAGTACATCCAACTGGCCCATACGATTCGCGAAGACGAGAAGTCCCATGCACTGCTCAAAGCGCTTGAAACCGGCTTTGAGCGTATGAGCGAAATGGGCGCTCCCCGGAAGGTGGTCGTGTTTACGGAGTCGCGCCGCACCCAGGACTATCTTGCGCGTTTTCTTGAATCGAACGGCTACGGCGGCAAGGTCGTCACCTTTAGCGGAACCAACAACAGTCCGGGCGTGACAGGCATCTACCAGCGATGGCTGAAGCAGCACGCCGGTAGTGACCGTGTCACGGGCAGTCCGGCGGTCGATCGCCGCACCGCCCTCATTGATCACTTCCGGGACGAAGCCGAAATACTGGTCGCCACCGAAGCGGCGGCAGAGGGCGTCAACCTTCAGTTCTGTAATCTGCTCGTCAATTACGACCTGCCGTGGAACCCGCAGCGGGTCGAGCAGCGAATCGGCCGTTGCCACCGCTACGGTCAGAAGTTCGACGTGGTGGTGATCAACTTCCTCAATCAGCGAAACGCCGCTGATCGCCGCGTTCTGGAACTGCTGTCCGAGAAATTCCATCTCTTTGACGGCCTTTTCGGCGCCTCAGATGAAATCCTGGGGCGCATCGAATCCGGTGTCGATATCGAGAAGCGTATCGCTTCCATCTACGACACGTGCCGTACCCCTGAGGAGATCGACCAGGCCTTTGCCGACCTGCGCGCTGATCTTGAAGAAACGATCAGCGAGCGCATGAAGGAGACAGAGGCCAAACTGCTGGAGAATTTTGACGAACAGATTCACGAGCTACTCAAAGTCCAAAGGGAGAGGGCGGAGCAGCAGCTGGATCGTATTGCCCGACTGTTCTGGCGCCTCAGCCGCCACATCCTGGCCAAAATCGCTACCTTCGACGATGACAATCTCTCATTCACTCTGAGTGAGAGTCCGAGCCCCAAGGCACCGACGGGACTCTACCAATTGATCCGCAAGGGGCACACGGTCCCCGACAATGCCCATACCTACCGACTCACCCATCCACTCGGCGAGTACGTCCTCGATACAGGGCGTCGCCTCGATGTGGCCAATGCCGAACTCACCTTTGACCTGGCGGGCTATCCCCACCGGATCTCCGTTCTCGACAATCTGGAGAGGAGCAAGTCCGGGTGGCTGGAGCTCAACCTGCTGGAGTTGGAGAGCTTCCAGCGTGAAGAGCATCTGGTATTCACGGCCCAGGCAGACGACGGCACGCTGCTCGACCAGGAAGCGTGTGAAAGGCTGTTCAATATAGCCGCCGAGGTGACAGGGGATGCGGGAGCGGCCCCAACGACCCTCGCAGAGAACGCCCACCGTCAGATTGAAGCGACCCTGAGCCGCGCCCTGGAGGAGAACAACCAGTACTTTCAGAGTGAGCGGGACAAACTCGACCAGTGGGCGGATGACCAGATCCATTCGGCCGAACAGCAGTTGGAAGACACAAAGATCAAAATCAGGGACAGCAAACGGAAGGCCCGCACCGCGCAGACGATGCAGGAGCAGAAGCAGTACCAGGAGGAGATCCGGCTGTTGGAAAAGCAGCAGCGCCGACAGCGCCAGGCCATCTTCGATGTGGAGGACGAAATCGAGGCGCGCCGGGACGATCTGATCGAGGCGCTGGAGCGGCGCATGCACCAGAAGAGCACAACCCACCATCTCTTCCGGATACGCTGGGTCCTTTGTTGACCCCGTTTCTGTATCACCTCCGATACGGAAAGGACTTTGTTTATCGCTTAATGAGTAATACGATAAGCAAGTCGATTTCTTTATCCCCCGCGATACGAAACCCTTTTGCTTATCGGATACGGAGTTTTATGATATGCAATCGGTCAGGCCAGCGTCTTACGGCGATAACTATATAAACCATCTGGAAATCGGATTGCATGGCTCCCTACGAACCTGACGCTCTTCCGCCGCCGGGCATCGATTTGGCCCGGTTGATCACCCTGGTGGGGGAAGCAAACGCCGCCTTGGCCACCTACAACGGCCTGTTGCAGGCAATGATCAACCCGGCGGTCATGCTCTCTCCCCTGACCAACCAGGAGGCGGTGCTCTCGTCCCGCATTGAGGGTACTCAAGCCACCATGGAGGAGGTTCTGGAGCATGAAGCCGGGCAGGATTACGACGAGACCAAAGAGCAGGACATCAAGGAGATCGTCAACTATCGCAAGGCGCTCATGCTGGCCCGGGAGGTGCTGCCCGAGCGGCCGCTGAGTTTGGGGCTGGTTCGTGAGCTCCACGCCATTCTCATGGACAGTGTGCGGGGGCAAGATAAAGAACCCGGGCAGTTCCGCAGGGATCAGAACTGGATTGGCCGTCCCGGTTGCGCTCAGGAGGAGGCCTCGTTTGTGCCGCCGAGTCCGCTTCAGCTGCTGGACCATCTCCAGCGTTGGGAGGCCTATCTACAAGGCAAGGATTTCGACCCGTTGGCCCAGACCGCCATCATGCACGCCCAGTTCGAGCTGCTGCACCCGTTCAAAGACGGTAACGGGCGTATCGGGCGACTGCTCATCCCGCTGTTTCTGTTCTCAAAGGGGCGGTTAAGCAGCCCCATGTTCTACCTCTCAGCCTGGCTGGAACGGAACCGGGACGAGTACTACGAGCGCCTGCAATCGATCTCCAAGGAAAACGACTGGACTGGCTGGGTCGCCTTCTTCCTCCGTGCCGTCGTCGAACAGGCCGAAGAGAACAGAGTGCGCACGGAGGGCATCATGGCTCTGTATGAAGAGATGAAGGTCAGGGTCCGGGACATCACCCACTCCCAGCACAGCGCACAAATCGTCGATGCCCTGTTTGACCGCCCCATTTTTCGAATCGCGGATCTAGCGGACAGAGCCGACATCCCAAGACCGACAGCGCATAGCCTGGTCCGGCAACTGATTAAGGAAGACCTGCTCTCGACCCTGCGCGAAGGGGCAGGGCGACGGGCCGCCATTATCGCGTTCCCCCAGCTGCTCAATCTCGCAGAAGGGCGAGACGCCTTTTAAGAACACCGAACTGAATGCCAAGGCCAATCAGTACTTGGCAACTGAATGAAAAGAGACGGATAGAACGATGGCCAACGAAGCCGCAAACGCCAAAAAACAGAAGTTTATCGATCTGCTGCACGAGCTTTTCCAGCTGAACCAGCCGGAACTGGATTTTGGCCTCTACCGCATCATGCACGCCAAGAGCGGGCAGATTAAGGCTTTTATCGAGAACGACCTGGCCCGAGAGATCGACGAGGCCTTTGCCGCCGGCGGTGACGACAAGGTAGCCGAGCTGAAGGCGGCCTATGAGCAGGCCCGCACCCAGGCGAAGGAGTTTGGCATCGACGACCCGGATGCTAATCCAAAGGTGAAAGAGTCCAAAGAGGCCTACGCCGCTGCCCGCGAAGGCGGCGATGACCCCTCCGACATCTACGACCACCTCTACCGCTTCTTCTCCCGCTACTACGACAAGGGCGATTTCCTCTCCCGCCGCTACCACGTGGCCGAGAACGACTCCCGCGCCGCCCCCTACGCGGTGCCCTACGACGGCCGCGAGGTCTACCTCCACTGGGCCAACAAGGACCAGTACTACATCAAATCCAGCGAGTACCTCTCGAACTTCAGCTTTGATTTGGCCGAGGCGCTGAAGAAAGAGCGTGAGCGCCAGGGCGCGGCAGGGCAGGGTGGCTTCGACTTCGAGAGTGATGGCGCCGAATCGCTAAAGGTCACTTTCCAGCTGGTTGATGCGGTCGAAGGGACCCACAACAACGTTAAAGATAACCAAAGCCGCTTCTTCATCATCCATGCCGAAAATCCAGTCGAGATACACGGTGACGAGCTGATCATTAACTTCGAATACCGCCCCGACCCGGATAAGTCCGGCCAGGAAGGCACTTGGCAGAAAAAACGGCTAGATGAAGCTGAATCAGTCATTCTGAATGCCCTGAAGCAGGACGACAAGCCCAAGCCTTTCCTGGAGGCCCTGGCCTTCCTTGCCCCGACCGAGAAGCAGAAGGACCGTACCTTGCTCGGCAAGTACCTCGCCAGCTACACCGCCCGCAATACGATGGATTACTTCATCCATAAGGATTTGGGCAGCTTCTTGCGCCGCGAGCTGGACTTTTACATCAAGAACGAAATCATGCGCCTGGATGATCTTAGCGTGATGGATGTCGCTGGTGTTACCCGCTCACTAAAGAAGATTAGTGCCCTGCGTACCATCGCACGGCAAATCATCGACTTTCTCGCCCAGCTCGAAGAATTCCAGAAGAAACTGTGGTTGAAGAAAAAGTTCGTCACCGAGGTGAACTACTGCATTACCCTGGATCGTGTGCCAGCGGAATTCTATGAAGAAATTGCCGCCAATGAGCGGCAATGGGCGCAGTGGGAAGAGCTTGGTTTCCTTACCAAGGACACAGAGCGCACCAAGGAGATCTTGGCTGCCAGTCCGTACATGACGGTGGATACCGCGTTGTTTGAGGGTGGGTTCAAGGCGCGGTTGCTGGCAGAAATCGAGGGGTTGGATGAGCAGTGTGATGGTGTGTTAGTCCACTCAGAGAATTTTCAGGCACTGAATCTCTTCCAAGAAAAGTATCAAAACAGTGTGAGTGCAACTTACATCGATCCACCGTATAACACCGGCAATGACGATGGTTTTTGTTATCGTGACGGGTTCAGAGAATCAAGCTGGCTAGCAATGCTGACAGACAGGTTGGCTTTGGGGCGAGCGCTTTCGAAACATCTTTGCTGTGTGGCTGTGAGCATTGATGACTACGAACTGCATAACCTTACAACTCTGATGCAGGGTGTGCTCGGCATGGAGGAGCTTGCGAAGCTGGTATGGGACCGCAACCGTAAGAATGATGCACGGTTCTTTTCTGTTGGCCATGAGTACATGTTGGTATACACGGACGACAAACAAGCATTGTACGATGCTGGTGTTAAGTTCAGAGAGCCAAAAGACGGGCTGGATGAGGCAAGAAAGTATTTCTTATCAATCAAACGCAAGTATTCCTCGGATATGGATTCTTTAAGGAAGGCTTGGCTTGCTTGGTTTGATTCTATTCCTGTGGCGGACCCGCGTTATAAGCTCAGACGGTATTCGAAAGTAAATGAAAAAGGCCCGTACAGGGATGACGGAAATATTAGCTGGCCTGGTGGTGGGGGGGCACGCTATGAAGTTATTCACCCTGCGACAGGCAAGTCAGTGCCGGTTCCAAAGCGTGGTTGGGTGTTTCCGACACCTGAGCGTTTCTGGGAAGAGTATGAGGCAGGTCGTGTCGTTTTTGGTCCAGATCATACGACCTCGGCAAGAATCGCAAGTTATCTCTTCGATAGTGAAGAGCAGGTTATGCCAAGCGTGTTCTACAGCTATGCGCAAACAGTGGCCCAAGAGTTTCATTCTATATTAGGGGAGAAGCTCTTTGATAACCCGAAGAACTGGAAAGATGTTGCTAGGGTACTGCGTTACCTCTCAAATTCTGGGGTGGTTTTGGACTACTTCGCCGGTTCGGGAACAACAGCCCACGCGGTGATAAACCTTAATCGTCAGGAAGGTGGTGATAGAAAGTACGTTCTTGTTGAAATGGGGAATTACTTCGATACCGTGCTCAAGCCACGTATTCAGAAGATTGTTTTCTCCGAAAAATGGAAAGAAGGGAGACCTGCCGAAAATGGCGATGCGCTTGAATCAATTGAAGGCTATAACGGAATTTCGCATTGTTTTAAGTACCTCCGCCTGGAGTCCTATGAGGACACCCTGAATAACCTGTCGCTGGAAGGGAGTGAGCGACATGCCGACATGCTGGCCCAGGAGGGTAACGCCCGGCTTTGCAAGGAGTACCTGCTCTACTACTTCCTCGATGTAGAAACCCGCGGCTCAGCCAGCCTGCTCAATGTGGAGCAGTTCCGTGACCCCACCGCTTACACGCTGATGGTGAAGAAGCCGGGCAGCGATGCCCAGGCGCCGGTGAAGGTTGACCTTATCGAAACCTTCAACTGGCTCATTGGTCTGGAAGTGGCGCTGCTGGATCGCCTGCGCACCTATGCCGCCGAGTTCGAGCGGGAGAAGGATCCGGAGCTGCCCGAAGACCAGCATACCCGCCTCAAGGTGACCCGTTTCAAGGAGATTTCCCCCTCACCCCAGCCCTCTCCCGCAAGGGGAGAGGGGGCGGTCGAAGGTTTCTGGTTCCGCGTTGTCGAGGGCTATGTGCGCCGCACACCGGGCAGTGATGCCGACAAGGAGAGGGTGATGGTGGTCTGGCGCAAGCTCACCGACGACCCGGAGCAGGACGCCGCCGCCCTGGAGGCGCTGCTGGAGAAATACCACGTCAACCAGGCCGACAGTGAATTCGACAAGATCTACATCAACGGTCCCCACGGCCTGAGCCTCTCCGGACAGGCCAAGGCGCGCCTGCTCAGCCTGGAAGAGACCTTCATGGCCCGTATGTGGGAGGGCACGGTGTGAGTGATCCCGTCTGCTGGATCATCGCCGGTCCCAACGGGGCCGGGAAGAGCACCTTCGCGCTGGAGTATCTGCCGACGCTGGCGGGCTGCCGCAATTTCGTCAATGCGGATCTCATCGCTGCCGGGCTGTCACCTTTGGCGCCCGAACGGGAGCTTTTGGCGGCCAGCCGGCTGTTTCTGGCTATTCCGACGAAGATGACCGTCGATTCCGACGATCGTGACCGCCTGTGAAGTGGCAGTCGCGCTGGAGGTGTTTTTTTAAGTCAACCGGTCACGA
>JAWLGP010000057.1:0-9412 GCA_041685045.1 Gammaproteobacteria bacterium | reverse complement strand
CGGTTTAGTCCAACAGCGTGTATCTGACCTGCGCGCAAGGTCGGGAGCTCTCCCGCTCGACGCCGTGCCGGCGCAGGTCAGATACACGCCATATCGTTATGTGCTTAGGAGCTTTAAATTAAGGAAAATATACTGTGGATGTTTTTTCTAAAATTGAAGGCTTGTCTGAAGGCAAGCTACATCAAAAATTCAAATTGTTGAGAGATGAGCCATATTATATAGGAGCTAGAAAAATCATCGACGAATGGACAAAAGATTTCCGTGACCGAGATACTAAAATAGCACTTGAATTTCAAACTGCATTCCATTCTGCACTTTGGGAATTTTATCTTCATGCGGTATTCCAAAGGCTAGGGCTTGATCTATGTGAGAAACACAACAGACCTGATTTCATAATTAATGGTGAATATGAGTTTTATGTAGAAGCTGTAGTTTCTGAAATAAAAAGTGGAGGAAAGCCAGAATCTGAAAGGACTACTGATGATCATTTAAGCATGCTCGAGCCAATTAAGAATGATCGTGAGTTCCATGAGCTAATTGATGAGGCTATAGTTCGCCATTCTAATTCAATTAATTCAAAACTAAGTAAATATACAGGTTATGAAAATACAAAAGGAAAATGGATATCAGGGTATAAAGAATGTGATTGGATTGATGAAAGTACGCCTTACTTAATAGCGTTATCTTCTTATGATCAGATCAATTATGGTAAGGAGTATATATACTCCATGTTTGCTTTGTTATATGGATGGTATTATTCGCCTGATAAAGATTCATATAAAGTATTGGAATCAATAAAGAAGCCTGGAACAAATTCAGATATAAGATTGGCGATTTTTAACGCTGAAGAAATGCGTGATGTTTCAGCTGTTATCTTTACTAATACCCTTACACTGGGGAAATTATCATCATTGAGTAAGTCGATTCAATATGATTTTGCACATGTATTAAATGTTAGGTATGACAGAGAGCCTCCGCACTACAAAATTCATGAAGTTAATACTGAAGCTCCTGAAGATTTACTAGATGGCGTGTACGTATTTCATAACCAAAATGCCAGAAATAGATTTGACTGCAAAGAGATTAAATCAAACCATATAGTCGAATTCTCTCTTGATAGCCACGGTATAGGCATGGAAGGTGGAAGAGCGCCGATCGTTGCGAGGTACTGTTCACCGTCTGGTCATTTGCATAACGAATTACTTAAATCAACCGCAGCAAGTAACTACAATAAAACAGTTGCATACGACATAATTGACGATTAAGTACAGGCACATAACAATGCCATAAACTCGGACGCGTCGCTATCGCGCCGCGCCGGTTATGGCAGCCGTTGAGACTGTCGAATTAAAGCGAAAACCCCTGGAATATCAGGCCTAACGAAAATAAACTGGGCAAAACAACAGTTAGCGGCACGGAGGACAGGGGATGGCCCGCTATAAGCCCACCAATTTCACTCAGGACGCCTTCGTCCCGCTGTGTTTCGATAAGCAAATCCTCCCGGGCACGTTCGAACACGCACTGCATCATCTCCTGGAACACAAGGTCGACCTGTCAGCGTTCGATGCGCAGTATGCACGAACAGGGGTCAAGTCTTTCCTTGTGCATGGGTTTCGATTCGTGGGCGCGATGAAAGACTTGCCCCCCATCGCGCTAAAATGCACTGATCGCCACCGCATTCTACCCGGGGCGTCGAGGAGCCCTCTATCGCCTGTCATGGCGCGGCATTGACGTGTAAGAGGTGACATAACCACTAACTAGACACCCACTCCAATGCCATGGGATCGGCAACCTATGAGTGGATTTTGCGTAACGCTGAAACGGTCGTCGCCGAGACCGGGTCGTCATGGCCATACACGCAGCCCGCATGGATTTTTACCCGTCGTACGCTTCCTGCAATCGAAGGTGCGGATTTGCGATTCGTTCCGGGCGACGTCGTTCCAGTTCACAGCCAGATGCGTGCGGCGGCTGGCTCCAAGATCATCTGGATTGTGGGCGGGGGCGATCTGGCCGATCAATTCTACGACGCCGGCCTCTTGGCTGAGCTCATCGTTCAAATCGGTTCGGCTACGCTGGGCAAGGACAAACCGTTATTTCCTCGCTGGGTACTGAGCCCGCGTCTGCAATTGGTGTCTGTGCGGCAGATGGGTAATGGTATGGCTGAATTGCGCTATGAAATACGCCGGGTCGCTGGTGGTTAGGGCACGCGGGGGAACAGTCATGAGGGGCTTCCGATGATGCAGCCGGCAGTGACTCACGGTCATTGCATGCGCAGGGTTTTCAGCACCCCCCCCCAAGTGATCACCTAGTCGAGCGTCGTGTTGAGTGTCTGCTCGTGTTCCGCACGGGGCCGCGGAGTGGTGTAGTTCTCGAAATCGTCGGAGAGGGATAGGGCGACCTGCGCGCGCACGTCGGGTATTCCTGGAGATTGGACTGACACCCAACAGCGTCCCGGTCGAGGGGCTGCTGGTTCTCAATGACCTCCGGGAGATCCCTGTCGGTCGGGACCAGTCGACCGAGGTGTCGGGCCTGTTCGCCGCGGGGGATGTTACAGACGATCCGCAGAAACAGATTGTAGTGGCCGCCGCGGCGGGGGCGAAGGCGGCGCTGGCGGCCTTTGACTATCTCGCCAGTCAACCGGGTTCATGAACAGAAAGGGCCGCGTTGAAGCGGCCCTTTTTGTGGTCTGTGGGTGGGTTTCAGACGGTCTGGTAGTAGAGATTCTGCGGGTGGTTCGCCTGGGCGAAGAAGAACCAGCGCTCGAACAGCAGGCCGACGTACTGGGTCGCGAAGGCGAGCAGCAGCACGGAACCCGCCTGGGTACCCATGCCGATACCGAGCAGCAGCAGCGGCAGAGCGAAGACCAGTACCAGGAAGATCCATTTGATGGACTTCAGGAAAGCAGCGGTCTTGCCGTGGAAGTACTCGCGGGTGTTGTAGGACCCACCCATCATGCCCATTGCCTTCTGCTGGATCTTGGTGTGGCGGACACCGATCGCGGTCTGCAGACTGGACTTGTGCTTGATGCGGGCGTTGCGGAACAGGGAAGCGCCCCGGGTCACCAGGGCCGCCACGGTGATGATGATGGCCCAGCCGCCGTAGAAGCGGACCAGTTCCGGTGCCTGCCAGGCAGCGTAGGCGGTGGCCAGGGTGAAGCCGGAGGCGGTGCCGAGCAGCAGATAATTGACGACGGTCAGCGGGCTGGCCCACTCCTGCAGGAACTTGATCGCCGCATAGATCATGGCGGTGCAGAGGAACAGGGCGAATACCGCCACGGTGGTGACGGTCCCGATCACCAGGGTGAGCTGACCCTTGACCTCTTCCGTGCCGAACAGGTTGGCGTCCCAGCCGAACCAGTGGAACACGCCGTACAGGAACACCATGAACATCGCCGTCGGCAGGGCGATGATCTCCCGCGACAGCCAGGAGGTGCGCCACTGGCTGGCCGCGCGCCAGGCGCGGGTGGCGAAGTAGGACGGTTTGCCCAGGTGGAACACGGAGGCACCGAGGCCGCCGGTCAGAAACGCCAGTGCGATCAGGCTGCCAAGGGCATAGAAGTCACTGCTCTGCGCCGGCAGCAGTTCGACGGCGGCGTAGCTCTGGCCGGTGAACAGGGCGAGGAACAGCCCCTGGCCGACGCCGATCAGGGTGGTGAGAAAAATAACCGAAAAAGCCGGATGCATCGTACTTCTCCAAATCTCGATCGTAGGTCGGGTTAGCGAAGCGTAACCCGACGTCTGTTTGCCGTCGGGTTACGCCCTGCGGGCTAACCCGACCTACATCTTCCCGGTACGAGGTGCGAGGTACGAGAGGGGCGAGGCCGGTTCGTGCCTCGTACCTAGTCCCTCGTCCCTGCGCGCTCGCGCGCTTACATCAGCCAGTCGTCCAGCGTGATCTCTTTGCTGGTTTCGCGGCGGATGTCTTCCTTCTTGAGCGGGTTGTCGGCGCGGACCAGCTCATCCTCGTGGATGGTCTTGCGGGTCTTGCGCCGCGGCAGATAGTGGTTGGCCGGCTTGGTGCCCCACTCGGGCATCAGCTGGTAACCGCCGCGCTCACGGATCGCCTCGGAGACCTCGGAATCCGGGTCGTGCACGTCGCCGAACAGACGGGCGCTGGTCGGGCAGGAGAGCACGCAGGCCGGCTTCCGCTCCGACGGCGGCAGCGACTGGTCGTAGATGCGGTCGACGCAGAGGGTGCACTTCTTCATCACCTTCTGCTGCTCGTCGAACTCGCGGGCGCCGTAGGGGCAGGCCCAGGAGCAGTACTTGCAGCCGATGCACTTGTCGTAGTCCACCAGCACGATGCCGTCCTCGGCCCGCTTGTGGCTGGCGCCGGTCGGGCAGACCGGGACGCAGGGGGAGTCTTCGCAGTGCAGGCAGCTCTTCGGGAAGTGCAGGGTCTCGGTGTTCGGGAAGGTCCCAATCTCGTAGGTCTGCACGCGGTTGAAGAAGGTGCCGGTCGGGTCCTTGGTGAACGGATTGTCGTCGAACATCGGCCCGGCCTGCCCGGAGGTGTTCCACTCCTTGCAGGAGGTAACGCACGCGTGGCAACCCACACACACGTTCAAATCGATTACTAATGCCAGTTGAGTCATTGTTTCGAAACCTTTCTAAAAGCTTTCAACGCAAAGGCGCGAAGACGCAAAGGACGCAAAGGGGATCAAGGTAAGGGCCTTTCTTTGCGCCCTTTGCGTCATTGCGTCTTTGCGTTGGATTTTCGCGTCACCCGCATCAGCCCCGCTTCAGGAACTTCCCGGCGAAGTAGCTCTGTTTCTTGCGCCGTTCCGGGGTGCCCGGCAGCGACGGCATCGCCTGGTAGTTCGGCCAGGTGACCTTCTCCTCGTCGGGACCCGCCGGGTAGACGCGCACGCGCACGTCGTACCAGCCGGCCTGGCCGGTGACCGGGTCGGAGTTGGAGATGTGCGCGCCGGCCTCGTGGGCGGGCAGCTCTTCGCTGATCACGTGGTTGAGCAGGAAGCCCTGGCACGACTCGTTGGCCTTCGGGTCTAGGTTCCAGGCGCCGCTGGCCTTGCCGATGGCGTTCCAGGTCCACACCGTGCCCGGCTCCACCGCCTCGGAGTGGCGCGCCATGCAGCGCACCTTGCCGTGCATCGACTCGACCCACATCCAGCCGCCGTCGTCGATGCCGGCCGCCTGGGCGGTCTTCGGGTGGATATATAGATAGTTATAGGTGTGGATCTGCCGCAGCCAGGCGTTCTGGCTGTCCCAGCTGTGGTACATGGCCATCGGCCGCTGGGTGATGGCGTTGAGCGGGAAGCTCTGCTTGTCCGACAGCTGCGCCTCGAGCGGCTCGAAGTAGAACGGCAGCGGGTCGAAGAAGGTGTTGATGCGGCGACGCAGACGCTCCGGCGGCTGCTTGCCCTGGGTCTTGCCCTGGGCGGCCAGGCGGAACTTCTGCAGCACCTCCGAGTAGATGTGGATGTTGATCGGCTCGGCGTAGCGGGTCAGGCCGTAGGACTGCGCCCACTGCAGGTAGCCCTGGTTCCAGTTGCGCATGTACTGGTAGGACTTGGGCAGCTCGTAGTGGAACACGCAGTTGTTCTTGGCGTACATCTCCCACTGGTTCGGGTTCGGCTCGCCGCGCATGTGCTTCTCGCCGCCCTTGCCGCGCCAGCCAGCCAAAAAGCCGATGCCGGAGCCGGGGGCGGTTTCGAAATTGACCACGAAATCCGGGTAGTTGCGGAACTTGCGCGAGCCGTCCTCGTTGGTGAAGGCGGGCAGCTTCAGGCGCGAACCCAGCTCGATCAGCACCTCCTGGAACGGCTTGCAGTCGCCGGTCGGCGGCACCACCGGGATGCGCACCGAGTCCACCGGGCCGTCGAACTCGGAGATCGGACGGTCCAGCATCGACATGGCGTCGTGGCGCTCCAGATAGGTGGTATCCGGCAGCACCAGGTCGGCGTAGGCGGTCATCTCGGACTGGAAGGCGTCGGCCACGACCAGGAACGGGATCTTGTACTCGCCGCTCTCGTCCTTGTCGTTCAGCATCTTGCGCACCTGATCGGTGTTCATGGTCGAGTTCCACGCCATGTTGGCCATGAAGATGAACAGGGTGTCGATCGGGTACGGGTCCTGGCGCCAGGCGTTGGTGATGGCGTTGTGCATCAGGCCGTGTACCGACAGCGGGTGCTCCCAGGAGAAGGCCTTGTCGAGACGCACCGGCTCACCGTCCTTGTCCACGAACAGGTCGTCCGGGTCGGCCGGCCAGCCGAGCGGCATGCCGTTCAGCGGGGTGTTCGGCTGCACGTCCTCCGGGCCCTTGGGGGTCTTCGGGCAGGGCGGAATCGGGCGCGGGAACGGCGCCTTGTGGCGGAAGCCGCCCGGGCGGTCGATGGTGCCGAGGATCGACATCAGGATCGACAGCGCGCGGATGGTGTGGAAGCCGTTGGAGTGGGCCGCCAGGCCGCGCATGGCGTGGAATGCCACCGGGTTGCCGGTAACCGACTTGTGGTCGTTGCCCCAGACGTCGGTCCAGGCGATGGGTAGCTCGATCTTTTCGTCGCGGGCGGTGATACCCATCTCGTGGGCCAGCCGGCGGATGGTCTCGGCCGGAATGCCGGTGATGTTGGCCGCCCACTCGGGGGTGTACTCCTCGACCCGCTCCTTCAGCAGCTGGAAGGAGGGCTTCACCGGGGTGCCGTCGGAGAGGCGGAAGTCGCCGAGCAGGAACGGATCGGCGCCCGGGGTGTGGGTGGAGATCGGCTTGTTCAGCTCGCGGTCCCACCACAGCTTGTTCTGCGGATCGAAGCAGCCCTCTTCGGGCGGGACCTCGAAGCGCACGAACATGCCGTGCTCGGGGCTGTTCTCGTCCAGGTTGACCAGCTCCGCCGCGTTGGAGTACTGCACCAGGAATTCGCGGTCGTAGAGGCCGGTCTTGATGATCTCGTGGACCAGCGCCAGCATCAGGGCGCCGTCGGTGCCCGGCTTGATCGGGATCCACTCGTCGGCGATGGCCGAATAGCCGGTGCGCACCGGGTTGATGGAGATGAAGCGGCCGCCGTTGCGCTTGAACTTGGAAAGCTCGATCTTCATCGGGTTGGAGTGGTGGTCCTCCGCGGTGCCGATCATCACGAACAGCTTGGCGCGCTCCAGGTCCGGGCCGCCGAACTCCCAGAACGAGCCGCCGATGGTGTAGATCATGCCGGCGGCCATGTTGACCGAGCAGAAACCGCCGTGGGCGGCGTAGTTCGGGGTTCCGAAGTTCTTGGCGAACAGGCCGGTCAGGGCCTGCATCTGGTCGCGGCCGGTGAACAGGGCGAATTTCTTCGGGTCGGTCCCGCGGATGTGGGCGAGGCGCTCCTCGAGCATGCCGAAGGCCTCGTCCCAGGAGATGGGCTCGAACTGGGCATCACCGCGCTCGCTGCCGGGCTTGCGCTTGAGCGGCCGGGTCAGCCGGGCCGGGGAGTACTGTTTCATGATCCCCGAGGCGCCCTTGGCGCACATCACGCCCTTGTTCAGGGGGTGTTCGGGGTTACCCTGGATGTAACGGACTTCGCCGTCGCGGAGGGTGACGCGAATACCACAGCGACATGCGCACATGTAGCAGGTAGTATTCTTCACTTCGACGCGACCTTCGGCCGCCGGTTTAATGGTCTGGGTCATCGTTCAGGAACTTCGCTGGGTTGTGGCACAGGGCTGGACGGGATTTTGACGGTCGTCCATGAAGGGGGGACCCGTCCGCGGCTGATGAATAACCATAACTACATAATGATTTTCTAATATAGCATCTGCTTTTAGACGGGCTCTATATCCCATTTGGCTAGACCCTCCCAAAAAGCTCAACAAATTCGACTGGTTATCGCATAAGGTTGGTTTATGGGAGTGAAGAATAGTTCTGTTTGGCTCCCCTCCCAATAGCCGATAAGGTAGTCCACCACTCGGTATAGGGAACCTGCCACGGAGGGGCCGGTTCGCAGCTCCGGGAGGGACCTCGACGGGATTCGTCGGGGCGAAAAGGAGAGCGCCTATACTCCCCTGCTGTTGTAGAAAGCGCCAACGGCTCTCGGACGTCACCCAATGCGGTTCCATTTAACTGCAGTTAAACCCTGATAAAGGAGTAATTAACAATGCCAACATTTGTACGTACCGACAAATGCGATGGCTGCAAGGGTCAGGACAAGACCGCTTGCATGTACATCTGCCCGCACGACCTGATGAAACTGGACAAGGACGGTTCCGAGACCGGCCACGCCATGAAGGCGTTCAACCAGGAGCCCGAGCAGTGCTGGGAATGCTACTCCTGCGTGAAGATCTGCCCGCAGCAGGCCATCGAGGCCCGTCACTACGCTGACGTCGTGCCCCTTGGCGGTTCCGTGCAGCCGCTGCGTGGTACCGACTCCATCATGTGGACCATCAAGTTCCGTAACGGCACCCTCAAGCGCTTCAAGTTCCCGATCCGCACCACCCCGGAAGGCTCCATCGAGCCGTACACCGGCAAGCCCGATGCGGATTTCGGCAAAGTGACCGACACCGGCTTCTTCGTTCAGCACAACGGCTATCGCGTTGGCGACCCGTCCGAGCTGATCTGCAAGTAAGCTCCGCCCGTCCATAACGGTCAACGAATAATTCGAGGAATTGAGAATGGCTGGTGAATTTGGAAATCCGGAGATCGTCCAGGAAGAGGTCGATATCCTCATGATCGGTGGCGGCATGGCTTGCTGTGGCGCTGCTTATGAAATTATGCCGTGGGCCAAGGCCGCCGAAGGTGCGCTGGGCCGCGAATTCAAGATCAAGCTGGTCGACAAGGCCGCCATGGACCGCTCCGGCGCCGTGGCACAGGGTCTGTCCGCCATCAACACCTACATCGGCACCGAGCAGGACCCGGCCGACTACGCTCGCATGGTCTCCAACGACCTGATGGGCATCACCCGCGACGACCTGGCCTATGACCTGGGCCGTCACGTCGACGAGTCGGTGCACCTGTTCGAAGAGTGGGGCCTGCCGATCTGGAAGACCGACGAGAACGGTGAGCGTCACGACGGCTCCAAGGGTCTGCCGGCACTGAAGGACGGCGGCAAGCCGGTCCGCTCCGGTAAGTGGCAGATCATGATCAACGGCGAATCCTACAAGTGGATCGTCGCTGAAGCCGCCAAGAAGGCCCTGGGTATGGACCGTATCCAGGAGCGTATCTTCATCGTCAAGCTGATCAACGACAAGAACGACCCGAGCCGCATCGCCGGCGCCGTGGGTTTCTCCACTCGTGAACACCAGCTGGTCATCTACAAGGCCAAGGCCATCCTGCTGGCCGCCGGCGGCTGCGTAAACATCTTCCGTCCGCGCTCCGTGGGTGAAGGTACCGGCCGCGCCTGGTACCCGGTGTGGAACGCCGGTTCCACCTACTCGATGGCGGCCGAGGCCGGCGCCGAGCTGACCATGATGGAAAACCGCTTCGT
>JAWLGP010000027.1:0-58847 GCA_041685045.1 Gammaproteobacteria bacterium | reverse complement strand
TTGATCACGGCATCGCAACTTGATGCTATTCAGTTGTTTCGATCGACGGATAAACAGAATTGATCGCCGCCACCAGCGAAAGGGGGCGAGTAGTTACAATTTTTGTTTGATCGGGATTCTTCCTCATTCCCACGCTCCGCGTGGGAATGCGTTTTTTGGATGCTCTGCGCCCAGTGAACCGCGCCCACCGTCGTCGTCGATCGGCTATCGACAGACACTGCGCCGTCGCCAGGCATTTCGGCGCGGAGCGCCGGGCAACACGTTACCACGCGGAGCGTGGGAACGAGGGGATTCGGCGGACGCCGAAGGTTAGTCATCGCATCCGGGGTTTCCGAAATACTTTGCCATAGCTCCCGGACCAGACTCCCCGACGCCTGCACGCGGTTCGCTCGACTATTGTTCCCACAAGCGGGGTAGCCTATCGTAAGAGCGGAATCCTTTTGGAGTATCGGGATTGAAACCGTCCGAGGCGCTGAGATTGAAATGTGACGCCGTACGCGAAGCGGCTAGCCGTTACCGCACGGCCAACCCACGCGTGTTCGGCTCCGTCGTCCATGGTACCGACCACGAAGGCAGCGATCTCGATCTTCTGGTCGATCCGCTGCCGGGTACGACACTCTTCGACCTTGGCGGTTTACACGAGGAACTTGAAGAGTTATTGGGCGTGAAGGTCGATCTGCTGACTCCAGGCGATCTCCCGCCAAAATTTCGGCAATCGGCCTTGGCCGACGCGCGACCGGTATGAGTCAGAACAGACTCTCGGACTTTATCGATCACATGAGACAGGCTGCGGCGGACGCCTGTCAGTTCGTCGACGGCATGTCCAAGGCAGAATTTCCCGCGTTGTTGCGACAACTCGACGGACTGTAAGAAAAAGGCCACCCATCCGTCCCCGGATGAGTGGCCGATTGGATGACCTCCTTGTGCGGCGTCCTTTGCCCGGTCGATGCACCGTCTCCATTTTCGGTACTCAGGCTCCCTGCCCGCTCCCGCATCCCTGGCGGGCCATCCACAGACCTCCATGTAAGAGCGCTCCCTCGCGCCGGGGCCACTCCGTTCGCCCCAGCCCCAATCCGTGGGACCCGCGTTCCTGCGAGACGACTCCACGGTAGCGCACCAGAAACCGGAGTGTCTGTAAGAAATTTCCTACTTTGCTGTAGGAAATCGGATCGTCGTTATTTCAAAGGTTCAAAGGGGTCAGAGTGGTTTGCGTACGCCCCCGCACCGCTTCCCGCCCCTTGCCAAGGGGCCGACCCTGCGGCCCAACTTCGCCTCCACTTCTTGTCGGAACCGGTCATCACCCAAGAGCCAGCCACCATTTGTGGCGTCCCGCAGACCAGCAGTCGCATCGGCGGAAACAGTCAGCGATAGTCCTGTGGGCTCCCGGCTATCCCCGCCCGGACCGGATTGAGCTCGATATACCTCATGCACGTGAACAGATACCGGTCGGAATCGATGAGAGATGATCGGAAGCGCCCTTCCCACAACGTCCCCGTTCGCCGGTAAACCGTGTTGACGTATCGGACGTAACGCCTACCGACCGACTGCATGACCCTGCCGATGGCCTCCCCGGAGGAAGGCGTTACCAGCAAATGGACGTGGTTGGTCATCAAAACGTAGGCGTGAATTTCGGCCTTGTAGGTAGCGATGGCCGCGCCGAGACACTCGAGGTAGAAGTGATAATCCGCCTCATTAAAGAATATTGCCGAACGGTTGTTGCCGCGTTGAATCACATGATGGGGCTGACCAGGCAGCACCAAGCGGGGTAATCGCGCCATCCCTTGGCCTCTATTGAGTTTGAGTTGACAGTGCAGGGAGGGATGAAATCAATCGCCGAGAGCGAAGTCAACCTGACCGCAATTCAATCGTACCAAACGACTCTGACCCCTTTGGTCCAATGGTGGTCCAATGGTACCAAACGACTCTGCCCCCTTTGGTCGCCCCTTTGGTCGATGACTCTGACCCATTGGTCGGCTTCTAGTGCAGAAAAAGAAAACGGGCGCCCGAGGGCGCCCGTTTTCGTGGGCTACAAGGGCTAAGCGGAGCTTAGAACTTGTGGACCAGACCGACGGTGATGATGCTGGAATCATCGCCAGCGCCAGCAGTTTCAACGTCCACGTTACCGTAGGCGGCGTAGGCGGAGGTCGCCTTGCTGAAGCTATGGGCTACGCCGACAGCGGCCAGGGTGCGCTCAGTGTCAGCATCGTCGAATTCACCAACACCGTATTCGGCGATCAGGGTGTTGTTACCGCCAAACGGCATAGCAACGTTCACCAGCCAAGCGGTGTACTCTTCACCAACCTGGACGCCAGCAGCGGTGCTCGGATCGTCGACGGATTCAAACACAGCACCGACTTTGGCCATGCCGAAGTCGTAGCCAACACCGGCACGCACGCCTTCCTGAGCATCTTCGAACTGCTCGGCAGCGACAGCGACGAACAGCGGGCCCTGGTTGTAGGTCAGGGAGACGGAGGTGGCAGCGGCGACATCTTCACCGTCCTCGGCAGCGACCATGGCGGCATTCAGGTTGAAACCGTTGAAGTTCGGCGACAGGTAAGCCACAACGTTGTTGCCGCGGTTTTCCACACCGGCCGGGGAACCGATGACGAAGTTGTAGTCAGCGGCGGTGTCGGCGAAGACGTCCAGCTTGCCGGTGGACATCTTGTACGGGGTGTCGTGACGGCCCAGAGCCACGGTACCGAAGCCGCCGGCCAGACCGACAATCTGATTACGGCTGGTGAGATTGGTGGCGGCGCCGGCAGTTTCGCTCATATCGACCTGCCACTCCATCTGGAATACGGCCTTCATGCCGCCGCCCAGGTCCTCGGCACCCTTCACGCCGACGCGGGAGAAGCGGCTGGTGACGGACATATCGGATTCAGCCAGAGGGCCGTTCTCGCCAGAAACATTGTCAACGGAAACGTGAGCAACACCGTAGACGGAAACTTCAGCCTGGGCAGCCAGCGGGGCAGCCATGGCGCCGGCGACAGCCAGAGCGATCAGCTTCTTGTTCATTCAGTTCATCTCCCAAGTGGATTGTTGTCGATTAATTAATCGCGCTTTTTACAAAGCCGGCCTAACTCTAGACCACCGCTGAACGCAAATGCAACACCTTTTTGCGAAAAAGTGCTCAGGTGTTGGTTTTGTGCAACACCGAAAGGAAAGCTGCGGTGGGTTAGGAGGTTACGAGACGATGTTAATGGGCCTTAAAGCAGAAGGCGACGAATCGGAAAAAGGCAAGCAGCCGGAGGCCGGCTCTGCCCGATTGGCAATGATTGGCCGCTATGAGGAGTGAACGGCGCGGGCGAATTCGTTGAAGTCGGAGAGGTGACGGTGGCAGATCGCGTGGACAATTGCCCAGTCGATCGCCTCGTAGTTGTGCACGGCAACGTTGCGGAAGCCGACGGCCTTTTTCATGCGTGTCGCCAATACGGCCGTGAGGTAGCCAAGCGTCCCAAGATGTCGAATGTTTGCCCCATCGTGGCAGGTGGAGGCGTTTCATGGCTGGCGATGAGGTGTGCGCCGATGTCCACACAGAATTGAACCGCCCGGGAGAGGTTCAGGGTAACGATATCCTGCGCATCGGGATCGGCCTGCAACGCCGACAACTGGGAAGGGCACTTCTCCTGAACCCGTCGGATGCAGGTGCGCAGCGACTCCAGTTTCTGTTCAATCAATCGCCGATCCACGCCCGCCTCCGTTCGCGAAGAATCCGATCCCGGTAGGGAAGGAAGTCCGCCTCCTCATAAAGGTGGCGTAACACCAATCGGGCGTAGTCGGTATCTTCGCCGATTATCCGCCGACCGTGGGCCAGGATTTCGCCCAACAACGGCTCCCCAACGGTAGCGAGATCTATGAGGTCGACCGGGCGGCCAAAGTGCTCTGCCAGCGTGCTGATAAGCGATATTTTTTCTTCCGCGGTCAGGGGGTGCCGTCCGCCGACAGCCAGGTCAAGGTCGCTTTCCTGACGCGCCCGGCCCGTTGCCAGCGAACCAAACAGTAACGCAAGCGTGATGAACGGGTACTGCTCCAGGACCGAGCGGAGTGATTGTTCGCAGGAATTCGGCACCGTTTGTCCCGCTCCCCCATGAAAGTTCCCCGAATTATCTGTCAGGGGGTGCCGTGGGGCAAACCTGAGATTGGGACGCGGACGTCCGAGTTGTCTTTCCAGGATGCAGAAGGCCGCGCCAGGCGCGGCGTCGCGCCGGGACGGCCGCTCGAGGCCGAGTCAAAATCTTCTGGCCGGAGCAAAGGGGAGCGAATAAGCCAGGAGCGATATCAGTGGGGCGGCATCCAGTTTTCCACAATCAGCCCCGGGACACGGTCAAACTCTCCGCCATTATTGGTCACCAGGGTCGCACCAAGATGACGGGCATGGGCCGCGATCAAGAGGTCGTTGCCCCCGATGGGCCACCCCCCACGTTCGAGCTCGGCTCGAATCTCACCGTAATCCCGGGCGGCCTCGTCTGGCCAGTCGAGTACCGGAACGAAGTGGAGGAAGTCCTGCAACGCCGCCTCGCTTCGATCCCGATGTACCGATATTTCGATGCCGTAACGTAATTCCGCCAAAACTACGGCCGACATGCCCACCTCCCCAACGGCGACATGAATCAACCGATCGCGCACCTCGACCGGACGTCTTTTCATCATGTAGATGCAGATGTTGGTATCAAGCATATACCGCATCAGAGTGATTCACAGGTTTGCGCGGGGGCATCTTCAACGGTATCAGGGAAGTCGTCCGGCAAGGTGGTGACGGATTTTGTGAAGTATTCTTCCCACGACCGGGGTTTCGGCCGCAGGACGATCTCGTCGCCCCGTTTTTCGATGTAGACCTCTTCGGCATCAAGCTCGAAGGCTTTGGGGAGCCTTACCGCTTGGCTTCGGCCATTGCGGAATAGGTGCGCCGTGCGCTTGGCCATTGTCGCGACCTGCCGTTAGTGAATAGGCCATTTAGCATATGCCGCCGCGCCAGGAAGGGCAAGAACATCGCCTGCCGGAGCGCCGAGGCGAGCCAATGAGGTAAGAGTGCCGGCGGATTCTTTGGCCAATCGGGTCAGGTCGTGAGCAGGAGCGCAGTGTCGACATCCAAGCACAGGTCGGGCAGAGTCTCTGACGTCAAAGCACCGCCAACGCCCGCCACATCGCGGGTGCGGTAGCCTTCGTCACCCGGGCTTGTGTGCCGCTCGATGACGTTGTTGACCAAGTCGACGAGCCACGCCTCGGGTGTCCCAGCCCTGGCGTAGAGGGGAAGTTTGCTGTCGAGGTCGTAACGCAGGCTGGTGTCCGCGACTTCGATGACGAGCAGTGCGTCACCCGGCGAAGGCAGTGCTTCGGAATAGCCGTCCCGACGCGGTTTGAGTAGGGCGAGGTCGGGTTCGGGTTCGTCGTGAATGGAGAGGCGGATCGGATTCTGAACGCTGACGATGGCCCGGTCGCCGACGGCCCGCCCCAGCAGTCGGTTCAGTTGGTTCACGACCGCCGCATGCCGGCTCCCAATTGGCGTCATTTCAACGACCTCTCCCTGGATCAGTTCAACCCGTTGTCCAGGCGCGAGGATACCATCCGCTGCCATGCGGTGGTAATCGTCCACCGTGAACCGGTGGGGGATGGCGTGGGCCACAGTCATGGGATCCGTCCTCAGCTTTCGCTATACGGGGTAATTATCGGCAGAAAGCACGAAGGGGAACAAGATTGCTGTACGGGCTCTGGGGGGGCAATGCGGACAGAGTCCCCAACGGCCACACCACTCAGCCGGTTGCGCACCTGGTTACGCCGCGTCGGCTGTCGTCTTCGAGTAGCGGCTTGTCGCTTTCCGGGTGACGTTGCACTACCATAAAACCGGATTTCGTTATGGGATTCGAATGAATCGCATCGACCATGACACCGAGGAAGCTGTCCGCCGATTCCTCGCCTTAATCGCCAGCCGCTACGACATTGCGGGGGCGATCGTCTATGGCAGCCGTGCGCGTGGTACGCACCGTTCAGATAGCGATGCGGATGTGGCCGTGCTTTTGCGCGCAGACCATCAGCCGCGCTTTGTCACCGCCAAGCTGGACATGGCAGACGTCGCCTTCGATGTCCTGCTCGAAACAGGCATCCTCATCTCGCCTCTCCCAATCTGGCTCGATGAATGGGAGCACCCCGAGAACTCTTCCAACCCCGCCCTGCTGCACAACATCGATCGGGAAGGGGTTCGTTTGTGACCAGTCGTCAGTTCACCCCCGAAGCGTTGATGGCGAAGGCCGCTACGGCATGTTCGTCCGCACGTGCGTTGCTCGAACTGGGGGACGTGGACGGTGCGGCCAATCGCGCCTGCTACGCCATGTTCGATGCCGCCCGCGCCGCTCTGTTGACGTCGGGTGCGCCGGTCGCGCCAGACATTGGTCGCACCCACAGCGGCCTGATTGCGCGTTCGGCAATTATCTGGTCAAGGACGGCCCGGTACCGAAAGAATAGGACGCCTGTTGAACCGGGCGCACGAAATCCGGATGGTTGCCGATTACAACGGGGATTCCGTCGAAGTTGCGGATGTGCAGGAGGTGGTGGAACAGGCCGAAACCTTCGTCGCCGCCATGCGGACGGAGTTCATGCCGGAGTGACAAAAGGGGCGCGCGCCCGTCGAGCCAAAGTGGAAAAGAAAAAGGGTCGCAGCCGTTTGGCTGCAACCCTTTTTGTTGGCTGGGGGACAAGGATTCGAACCTTGGTTGACGGAGTCAGAGTCCGTAGTCCTGCCGCTAGACGATCCCCCAAGAAGACAGGGACGAGGGGCGAGGGGCTAGGAGCGAGTTAGTTCGCTTTGCTGTAGCCCTTTTTTGATCTTTGCGATCATCGCACCCAGCATCCGGCTGATTTCATGTGTTTCGGCGGCTAATTGTGCCGAAAATTTTGCTTCCAGCAAACCCGCGCGTGCCCCAATGTAGAGTTGCGTCCGCAGTTCTCCGCATGAGCCCTTCGCGATGCGAAGGAACTGAAGGTACTCTCTTTGTGAGCCGCGTTCATAACCCTCGGCGATGTTCGATGGAACCGATAATGCCGAACGGGTGATTTGGTCCCGGAAGCCCCAATCCTTAGAACTGCGCAGCTCTCTATACAGGTGAACACAAAGCCGAGAACTCCGCTTCCAAACATCCAGTTCTTCGAAGGCGTCCATGCCTCCCCCTCGTATCTCGTCCCTCGCGCCTCGTCCCTGACGAACAAACGCGTTAGCGTTTGGAGTACTGCGGGCGCTTGCGAGCTTTGTGCAGACCGACCTTCTTGCGCTCGACTTCGCGGGCGTCACGGGTCAGGAAACCGCGGCGGCGCATGGCACTGCGCATGGCTTCATCGTAGCCGACCAGGGCGCGGGCGATGGCGTGACGGATGGCACCGGCCTGACCGGTGGTGCCGCCGCCCTTGACGGTGACGGTCACGTCGAGCCGGTCCATCATCTCGACCTCTTCCAGCGGCTGACGCACCACCATGCGGGCGGTTTCACGGCCGAAGTACTCGTCGATGGCACGGCTATTGATCGTGATCTTGCCGCTGCCCGGGATCAGGAAGACTCGGGCGGCGGAGGTCTTGCGACGGCCGGTGCTCAGGGTATTCTGCTTCTCTGCCATGTTCAGTTCCGATTCAGATTTCCAGCGGTTTCGGCTGCTGGGCGGTGTGGTTGTGCTGAGGGCCGGCAAAGACCTTCAGTTTGCGGAACATGGCGCGGCCCAGCGGGTTACGCGGCAGCATGCCCTTGACGGCAAACTGAATGGCACGTTCCGGTGCGGACTGGATCAGCTTCTCGAAGCTGATCGACTTAAGCCCGCCGATATAGCCGGTGTGCCGATGATACATCTTGTCGGTCGCCTTGCGGCCGGTGACGCGAATTTTCTCAGCATTCACCACGACAATGTAGTCGCCGGTGTCGACGTGCGGGGTATATTCGGCCTTGTGCTTGCCCCGCAGGCGCTTCGCGATCTCGGATGCCAGCCGCCCCAGCGTTTTGCCGTCGGCGTCCACGACATACCAGTCGCGCTCGACGGTTTGCGGCTTTGCATTGAAAGTCTTCATCCCAAACGCTCCAAATGAGACGGGTCCCGAAAAAAGAAGCGGAATCTTAGCGGAACCCGAAACGACTTACAAGGGCCGATTGCCTTCCCGGCCCTCAAAAAAAAAGCGCGGCCAAGGGGGAGGCCGCGCCTTAACAATTCCACCAAAGGAGGATGGAGGAGTCTGGAATCGCCGCAGCGATTCAGTGGTTCCTAATATACCGATACGCCAAAATACGATCAACCCCTTCGGGCGCCATACGTGGAGCGACGACCGGGCGTCACAAGGGCCAATCGGGATCGGCCAGGGCAAACGGCTTCGAAGCGGCTACTTGCATTCCGAAGGGCGTCGACAAAACTCAGGGTACGGAGCGGAATTGTCCGACCTATCCGCTCAGCATTTAGGGTGGAGGACACGATAGAGACGCGTTAGCGCTCTGAAGCCTGCTCTTGTGAAGGAGGTGGATCATGAAGAAGTGGATATCAATGTTTGGTGGGGCGGCACTGCTGGGATTCGGGGGGGCAGTGCTCGCCATCGAGTCGCCATACTTGCCGAACAGTGCGGGTGATCAGACACCGCAACCCTCATTTGTCGGCAACACGGACGTCTATGGAACCATTTTCCTGAAGGAACGCGCGGCCTCGAAAGACCTGCCCGAAGGTACCTGGCAGGTTGGGGACACCGATAACAACTCCGATCTCTACGGCTCGATCATCTTTCCGCCGAACCCGCTCTACGCGCGGGCGGATCAAACCACGACCGAAGTTCCCGGCTGGGGCGATTCGACCGGCAGCGTACTTTTCGACATCGATGAATTTGACTGGCTGGATGACGATTACGAGTATCTGGAGTTCTAAGGCTTGCGTAAGGGGGGGGGGGCGCCCCCGCCCCCCCCTTAGCGCCTTGCTTCGCGAACAGCACCACAAAATTTCCTGCTCGAGGCGGTAGAATGGTGACCGGCAATCCAAGTCCGCCGGGCCATGCGTTCAACCAAAACCCTGCCTCTGTCTGTGTGCGCCGTTTTGGCGCTCTCCGCCTGTGCCATCGACCCGCCCCGTTCGGATCCACCGGGGAATGCTGCCTATCGCGACGCCCGCACCCGCGTCCAGGAAATGGCGAAGCGGTTTGTCGCCCAAACCGGCACGCCGGGGCTCAGCCTGGTAATCGTCGATGGCGAGCAGACCATTCTGGCCGCCGGATTTGGGGTCACCGACCGCCAGGACGGCAAACCGGCCACCGTGGACACCATCTACCGCGCGGGCTCCGTCGCCAAGCTTTTCACCGCAACCGCCGTAATGCAGCAGGCTCTCGCCGGCCAAGTTGATTTGGATCGACACGTCGACCGCTACCTGCCGGAATTCTCCATTCGCAGCCGCTTCGAGACGCTTCATCGCGTGACCGCACGGCAACTGATGAGCCACAGTGCCGGTCTGCCCAGCGACCTGCAGCAGGGTCAGTGGAGCGATGCCCGCTTCACGGCCGTGGCCGCACGATTGCAAGGTGAATTCGCGGCGGCACCGCCTGGCCGAATGACCACCTACTCCAACGTCGGATATTCCCTCTTGGGGCACCTGGTGGAGCGCACAAGCGGCGTGTCGTTCGAACAATACGTCGCGGAGAACCTGTTCGCACCACTCGGGATGCATAGCAGCGCCTTTGCCGTCACCGCAGAAATCGCCATGAATATGGCCAGCGGCCACCGCGGCGGCGAGAGGCGCCCACGGATGCCCATCCGCGATGTACCGGCAATGGCACTCCATACCAGCGCGGCCGACCTGGGACGGTACATGCAGTGGCTGTTCAGCGAGCGCACAGCGGTGTTGCCGCAGCGGGTGCGGGAACAGATGTGGGCCATTCAAAACCACGACATCGAGCTGGACTTCGACGCCCGGATGGGGCTCGGATGGTCGCTGGACAAAGGCCGGCTCCGGTATGCCGGACGGGTGGCGCGCCACGGCGGCCATACTCCGCTCTATTCAGCCGAGTTGATCGTGCTTCCCGATCATCGACTCGGGATTGCCGTGTTGGCGAACTCCGGGGATGCCCGGGAGATGCTGCGCCTGTTTGCCGAGGTCTCGCTGCAGATCATCCTCGAGGCCAAGACCGACATCGCCGCCCCCAGGGATGCGAACCGGCCGCCGCCGACCGACGCGGCCGACCTTCCCGCCGGCCGCTTCGCCACCGAATTGGGGATCCTGCGAATCGACCCGCGACAGCACCTGTTGTGGGCCGAAACCCTGCATGCGGCGCTGCCGCTGGAACACTACTCGGACAGTACGTTCGGCGTGCCCTCGGCCGCCGCCAAGCGTGCCGCCGATCGGCGCCTTCGCGCACTGGGGCGCCTGCGTTTCTCGCGGGAAACGGTTGGCGGCCGCGAACTGCTGGTAGTGCATCGCAATGGGCAACGCCTGCGTTTTGGTGAAGCCGTGCAGCCCCCTGCGCCGAACGACTGGACCGCACACGTTGGCGAGTACGAGGTGCTCAATGACGACCGCCAGTACCCCGTGGAGGGGCTGAGCCTCGAGCGGCAACAGGAGAGTCTCTACCTGTGCTTTCGCCTGCCGGCCGTTTCACCCGATACCATTCGCCTGCCGATTCTCCCGCTCGACGACGACGAAGCGATCATCGCCGGATTCGGGCGCGGCGGCGGCGAAACGATCCGGATCGAAGCCGCCGGGCAGGGCCGTATGCTGCACTACTCCGGTTACCGCGCCCTGCGGGCCGGTGCCCCGCAGGTGATGGGTTCACGATCCGTTCGGCCCGCGGGCGCGCCGTTGTAGCCGTTGCGACCGGTCAGGACGCCGAGGAAAGCCCTGCGTCCGACCACCGGTTCATCACCGCCTCACGCAATCGGTTCAGGCGACCATGAAAAAAGTGGTCGGCATCGGCCATCCAGCGGTAATCCGGGCGCTGCGGGCGATTGTGCACCCACTTGGAGACCTCCAGTGGAGCAATGATGTCATCCTTTCCGCCTTGCACCACCATCCAGGGGATCTCGACCTCCGGCAACTCGCCGAAATCGAACATGGTCACCGGCGGTGCCACCAGCAGCAGCCGCTCTGCCCCAACCAGCCGGTGGGTGCGCAAGGCGACATAAGCCCCGAACGAAAACCCGGCGAGCCAGACCGGCGCCTTGGGGTGGCGTTCGCGGAAATAACGCACCACCGCCAGCAGATCTTCGCTTTCACCACGCCCCTGATCGAAGCGCCCTGTGCTCTTGCCGACACCGCGAAAATTGAAGGTGACGCTGAGCAGTCCCATGTCGTTGAAGGTCTCGGCCAGGATATGCACCACCTTGTTCTTCATGCTCCCGCCGTAGAGCGGATGGGGATGACAGATCACCGCCAGCGGCCGCGATCCCTCGTAGCACTCGGGGCAGGAGGTCAGAACCTCGATAGGCCCGGCAGGACCCGGCACCAGCAACTCCTCGCCGGTACAGACGTCCTCCTCCATGCCGTCGTACAGGTGACGGCTGTGGAGTTCGGAAAAGTAAAAGTCGTCAGCCATAAGGTATCGCGCCGGTGTCCGGCGACAGCTCCTTTAATTTAATTGTATTTTTTTCACTTCGAGGGTGTTGCCCATAGGGAGTCGTCTGCCAAGACTCACCCCGTGGGCGTCAGATCTTCAGGCGCTCGACCGGCCGGCCATTCATCAGGTGCTGTTCGATGATCTCATCGATGTCCTCCCGGTCGACATAGGTGTACCAGACCGCCTCCGGGTAGACGACGATGACCGGACCCTGTGCACAGCGGTCCAGACAGCCGGCGTTGTTGATGCGCACCCCGCCCGGGCCGGTGAGGCCGAGCTCCTTGGTGCGCTGTTTCGCATAGTCGCGCAGTTTGCCGGCCCCGTAATCCTGGCAACAACCGCCGGATTCCCGGCAGTGGGTGCAGAAAAACACATGGTGTCGGTAATAGCCCATGTTTCTCCCAAGCACGAAACATTCGTGCAACCGAGCGGCCAAATTGACTAAAATCCCCGAATTCTAACACACGCCCTTTTCCCGGCCCTGTACCGAAAACCCACGTTGGCTCCGACCCCAGAACAACAGATTGCCCGCGAGGCAGACCGCTGCGTGCTGTGCGGCATGTGCCTGCCGCACTGCCCCACCTATCGCCTGGCGCATAGCGAATCGGCCTCCCCCAGGGGGAGGATCGCACTCGCCGCCGCCCTGGCCCGGGGCGACCTGGAGCCGGATCGGGCGCTCGCCCGGCATCTGAACAGTTGTCTGGTCTGTCTCAATTGCGAACGGAACTGCCCGTCCGGGGTAAGCTATGCGCGTGTGATCGGCGCTGCCCGGGAGCTGCTGCACGACGCCGGCCTCGGACCGGAGCGCCCGGGTCAGGCGCTGTTCGGCAGTGGCTTGGCCGGCAGCACGCTGCGGCAGGTGGTGAAGGTCTACGAGGGCAGCGGCATCCAACGCTGGGTGCGGGCGCGGGGCCTGCTCGGCGAGGGCAGGCTGGCGCGCATGGAGCAACTGCTGCCGGAGCGGACCAGGCCGCCGGTGGGCGCCCGCCATCCAAAGGCCGGCGGCGCCAAGGGCCGGGTACAGCTTTTCACCGGCTGTACCGGCGAACTGATGGAACCGGAGACGGTACAAGCGGCGATAACCGTATTGCAGCAGTTGGGTTACACGGTCGAGATCCCCCCTGCGAGCTGTTGTGGGGCGATGGACCACCACGCCGGCGACCGTGCGGCCGCCGACGCCCACCGGCAGGCGACCCTCTCCGCCTGTGGCGGTGATGATGTGCCGGTGGTAGGTATTGCCAGTGGCTGCACCGCCCACCTCGCAAGCTATGGGGACGGCGATGAGGAAGGGGCCGCTTTCGCCGCGCGGGTTCGCGAAATCACCGGTTTTCTGGCGGACCTGCCCGACCTGGAAGCGCTGCACCTGACCACTGCCGAAACGGTCGCCATCCACGAGCCGTGCAGCCTGCGCAACCGCCTGCGAAGCGCAGGGGTGACCGCGCGACTGTTCGGCCGCGTCGGCATCGAGACCGTCACCTTGAGTAACGGCGAGGGCTGTTGCGGCGCGGCAGGAGAGCATGTGCTGAACGCCCCGGAAACCGCCGATCGCCTGCGAAGCCCTATCATTGACGCCCTGGCCGAGAGCGGGGCCAGCTTTCTGGTCAGCGCCAATATCGGCTGCGCCCTCCACCTCGCCGCCGGCGCCCGCCAGCGTGGACTGGCGGTAGAGGTGCTCCACCCGGTCGTGCTGTTGGCGCATCTACTGGCCGAACGGGCGGATGATCCAAAGGAAGCCGGCAGCGCGAGCTGACCCCATCGGGTTGCCGCGTTGCGGAATTCGCAGTTTTAGGTTTCAGTTTTCAACAAGCTCTCGGAGAACGGACATGCGTGACTACACCCCTCTGGATCGCCTGATGATGAACGTCGACATCGGTGTACGTACGCTGTTCGGAAAACCGTTGGTTACGGAGCGTCCCGATCCGGCCGCCAGCGAAACCGAGAGTGAGCTCACGCCCAGCCAGCGGGAACTGGCCGGGCGTTTGATGCGTATCAACCATGCCGGCGAGGTCTCCGCCCAAGGGTTGTATCAAGGTCAGGCACTGACGGCCAAGCTGCCGAAGGTGCGCGACAAGATGGAGCGCGCAGCTCTGGAGGAGAACGACCACCTGGACTGGTGTGAACGTCGCGCCCACGAGCTGGGCACCCACGTCAGCTACCTGAGTCCGGTCTGGTATGCGGGATCCGTGGCCATCGGGGCGCTCGCCGGCCTCTTGGGGGACAAGTGGAGCCTGGGGTTCGTGGTGGAAACCGAGCGTCAGGTGGTCCGGCACCTGGACAGCCACTTGGCGCAACTGTCCGAAGAGGACCGGAAAAGCCGCGCAATCCTGGAGCAGATGAAGGATGACGAGGCCAAGCACGCCACCATGGCCCTGCGCGCCGGTGGTGCGCCGCTACCCGCCCCTGTGAAGAAGCTGATGCAGCTCACCTCCAAGGTGATGACGCGAACGGCTTATTGGGTTTAGCGAGGCGGATGGGCAAAGCGCAGCGTGCCCATCTTTATACGATGGGCACGTCGCTTCACTCCTTTGCCCATCCTACAGGTCAGAAACCGCCGGGCATCTTGGTGATGTTCTGCCCGTAGAAGATCTCGAGCATCTCCCGCTGCAGGCGACGCCGGATCTTCTTGGCGTCCTGGGACGCCAGGTCCTCTTCGTCGATGCCGAACAAATAATTGTTCAGCTCGAACTCCTTGAGCATCATCTTCGTGTGGAAGATATTCTCCTGATAGACGTTGACGTCGATCATCTGGTAGCGCTCGAGGGTATCGCGCGAGAGGTAGTTCTGGATCGAGTTGATCTTGTGGTCGATGAAGTACTTCTTGCCGCGTACGTCGCGGGTGAAACCGCGTACACGGTAGTCCATGGTGACGATGTCGGACTCGAAGCTGTGGATCAGGTAGTTCAACGCCTTCAGCGGCGAGATCCGCCCACAAGTAGACACGTCGATATCGGCACGGAAGGTGCTAATCCCGTTCTCCGGGTGGCTCTCCGGATAGGTGTGCACGGTGATGTGGCTCTTGTCGAGGTGCGCCACCACCGCATCGGGCAGCGGGCCGGGCGCCTCGTTGTTGGCCAGATCCTGTGAGACCACCGGCTCTTCGGAGATGAGCATGGTGACGCTCGCGCCCTGGGGCTCGTAGTCCTGATGCGCGATGTTCAGGATGTTTGCACCGATGATGTTGGCGACATCGGTCAGGATGTTGGTCAGTCGCTCAGCGTTATACTCCTCATCGATATATTCGATGTACTGATCGCGCTGATCTTCGTTCTGCGCGAAACAGATGTCGTAGATGTTGAAGCTCAGGGTTTTTGTCAGATTATTGAAACCGTGGAGCTTTAACCGCTTCATCGACGACTCGACCACTAACGTCACCTCCCGGCTACGCCAATAAAAATACGCCGCCCCACCGGGTGGGGCGGCGAGCGCCTATTATCCCCCAATTCCGGGGAAAGGGGGACGGAAAATCACTGTTGGGTTCGACTCCCGCCCGCCGGGCGGTGTTCCCCAAAGGGGCGCACACGGTACAGCCTGGCCGGGCGCGTTTCAAGTTTTCCGGATAACTCTCGCCAAGCACCGGCTGGCAAGGTCTCCAGGATCGCCGCCGTAGGCGGTCGATGGGGCGTCACTCCCACTCGCCCACGCGGCTCTTTCTCAGGCCGGCGCGACGACCTCGAAGTCGTGTGTGATTTCGGCCACCTTGCCCAGCATGATCGATGCCGAGCAGTACTTCTCCGCCGACAACGCCACCGCGCGTTCGACCTTTGCCGGGTCGAGGTCACGACCGGTCACCACGAAGTGGACGTGAATGCGGGTAAAGACCTTCGGATCGACGGCGGCACGCTCCGCACTGATTTCCGCCACGCAGTCGGTGACGGGCTGTCGGCTCTTCTTGAGGATATGTACCACGTCGAAGGCGGTGCAGCCGCCCATACCGAGCAGCAGCATCTCCATCGGCCGCGCCCCGAGGTTGCGCCCGCCATGTTCGGCGGGGCCATCCATCACCACAGCGTGACCACTGCCGGACTCGCCGATGAAGGTCGCGCCCTCCACCCATTTGATGCGTGCCTTCATTTAACTCTCCAAAACTGAACTTTCCTCTCAAAACGAGGACTATTCTACTGGAACAACCTTGCCTGCCTATAGGTAGGCTGGTATACGTATCAAAATAACCATCTGATAAACATAGGAATGCCATGAAGGTTACCCCGAAGGCCGTCGGAACCGGGAACCCCTCCATCGACCGCTTCCTCCAGCACTGTCATCGTCGCCGCTACCCGGCAAAAAGTACGATTATCTGTGCGGGGGATAAGCCGGACGTCCTTTATTACATCCTCGAAGGCTCGGTAACCGTCTTGATCGAGGACGATGAAGGCCGCGAAATCGTACTGGCCTACCTCAACAAAGGCGAGTTTTTCGGGGAAATGGGTCTGTTCGATGAGCACGACCAGGGGCGCAGCGCCTGGGTAAGGGCACGCACCGAGTGCGAACTGGCCGAAATCAGTTATACCCGTTACCGGCAGTTGGCCAGCGAAGATGCCGAGATCCTGTTCGCCCTGGCTTCGCAGATGGCGACGCGCCTGCGTGCCACCAGTCGCAAGGTGGGTGACCTGGCGTTCCTCGACGTTACCGGCCGCATCGCCCGCACCCTGCTCGATCTCACCAAACAGCCGGATGCCATGACCCACCCGGACGGCATGCAGATCCGTATCACCCGTCAGGAACTCGGGCGTATCGTCGGCTGCTCGCGCGAGATGGCCGGCCGCGTGCTCAAGGCCCTGGAAGAGCAGGGGCTGATTTGGGTCAAGGGCAAGACCATCGTCGTCTTTGGAACACGGTAAACCCCAGCAACCGTAGGGTGTGGTGACGACTGCATGGATGCAGGAGGTAGAGCAACGCAGGGAGCAGTTGCCGAGGAACGAACCGCACCGATAAGCGCCGCGAGTGATGCGGTTCGCAAGCTCACCACATCCTACAAGTCACTACGAAAACAACTCCGATAGTTTCTCCCCCGGCTCCGCCGCCCGCATGAACGCCTCGCCCACGAGGAAGGCGTTGACGCCGTTATCGCGCATCAGGGCGACATCGGCCGGGCTATGGATGCCGCTCTCGGTGACCACGATGCGGTCGTCCGGGATTGCCGCCAACAGCTCCAACGTGGTCTGTAGCCGGGTGTCAAAGGTGCGCAGATCGCGGTTGTTGATGCCGATCAGCGGCAGCTCCAGAGGCAGTGTTCGTTGTAGTTCCTCAGCGTCGTGCACCTCCACCAGCACATCCAGCCCCAAGGTGCCGGCGACCACGGCCAGCTCCTGCATCTGATCATCGCTTAAGCAAGCGGCAATCAGCAGAATGCAGTCGGCGCCGATGGCGCGCGCCTCATAGACCTGATAGGGGTCGATGATGAAGTCCTTGCGCAGTACCGGCAGCCGGCACGCGGCGCGGGCCTGTTGCAGGTAGCTATCGGCACCCTGGAAAAAATCGATGTCGGTGAGTACCGACAGACAAGCCGCGCCGCCCTTTTCGTAGGAACGGGCGATCTCCGCCGGCCGAAAGTCCTCGCGGATGACACCCTTGCTCGGCGAGGCCTTTTTGATCTCGGCGATCACCGCCGGTGCAGCGGCGGCCAGCTTGTCCCGAATCGCGCCGACGAACGCACGCAGCTCCGGGGCGGTCGCCAGTTGCTCCTTTACCACCGCCAAGGGGGCCCGGGCCTTGCGCTCGGCAACCTCCTCGGCCTTGCGAGCGGTGATCTTTTTCAGAATATCGGGTACGTGCGGCATGTGATTCCCTATGGCTCGTCGGCATCATCACTGCCGAAGACGCCTTTCAACTTTTCGAAAAACTGACCGGCCTTGAGACCGATCGCGGTTCCCACGCCAGGGCCCAGCACACCGGTGCCGGCGGCCGCCCCGGCAATCGCCGCATTGGTCAGCCGAATGCTCGGTTGCTCCACGGTTCCGCCTACCTGCAGCGGGATTCCGGCCACCGCACTGGCGTTCTTCAGGCCCACATCGATGCGGCCATCGAGCGCGGTCATGTCGGTAACCGACACCCTGCCCGCCGCTTCCAACTGCGCCGACTGAACGGTAAAGGGGTCCACTCGCAGGCGGTTATCCTGCAACCGAACGTGGCCGGTCAGCACCTGGAATGGCGTCTTGCCGCCGGTCTGCGCCTTGGTCGCGAGTTCCCGGGCCGCCTTTTCGAGGTCCGCCTTGTAGATGACGCCGTCACGGATATCGAAATCGAGGTCGACGGAAGGGTTCCGGCCGAGCAGTTCAGGCTTCGCCGCACGGAGACTGAAGTGCCCTTTGCTGGTCAGGCGCCCCGCCAGGGACGGCTCACGCCCCAGGGCTTGCAGCAGTGGCTCAAGATCGATGTCCTTGCCCGTGAACCGTCCGTCGACCCGCCAACCGTTTGACCAGTCCAGCTTGGCATCACCGCTCAACGTGCCGGCGTACGCCTCCGCCTGGACAGATTTCAAGTGCATTACCTTGCCATCGAACTGTGCGGCCACGGTCAGCCGCTCGAAGTGCAGGGCGGGCCCTGTGGGCAGCTTCCAATCGGTGGCAACGACCGTCAGTTCCGTGCCCCTTTCCGCCGGGACCGCCGTCACCCGCAGCCGGCCCTCGGCGTCAGTCAGTTCCACCTGCCGGAAACCACGCTGGCCGCCCACTTGCACCGCCAGTGCGTAGGGACCGAATCGGGCTTCCCCATCCCGCAGGAGCAAATCCGAAATTTCGATGTGGTCAACCCGAACAGCCGGGCCCGCCCCCTGGCGCCGTTCTTTCGCCTGCCCGAGCAGGGCCAATGCCGCGACCTCGGCCTGCACGCCCTCGATACCTATACGGGGGATGACCACCTCGCCCTGCAGCAGCGGACCGGGTTCCAGAGCGATGTCGATACGCGCCACTTCGATGCGACCACCGTCCACCGACACGGTTCCGGCCGTTACACCGAGAGGCAGCAGACGGGGGTTGAGGGAGCCCACGGTGACCGGCCGGCCGAGCGCTTCGCTCGCCTTGCGTTCCACCTCCTGGCGGAGCGTATCCAGGTTGACGACGTGCGGCAGCAGCAGAACACCGGCGACCAGCCCGAGCAACAGGCCGGTGGCCCAGCGCGTCCACTGACGCCGCGCAGGCACTACCTCAACCCGCGGCCAGCCGTTGACTGAGGGCGGCAAGCCGCTCCAGCCGCTCCAGCGCGGCACCACTGGCAATCACCTCATCGGCACGGCGGATGCCCGCTGACAGGCTGTCGGTCAGATTGGCGGCGTAGATCGCCGCGCCGGCATTCAGACAAACGATGTCACGGGCGGCACCGAACTCGTTTTCCAGCACCTTGCGCAGGATCACCACGGACTCCTGCGGCCCTTCCACCGCGAGCGATGCAAGGCTGGCCCGTTCGAAACCGAACTGCTCCGGGGTGACGGTGTAGCAGGCCACCTTGCCCTCTTTCAGTTCGGCGACGCGACTGGGGGCGGCGATGCTGATTTCGTCGAGCCCGTCGTCGGCGTGAACGATCAGCACATGACGGCTACCCAGGCGCGCCAACACGTGGGCCAGCGGCTCCACCCACTGTTCGGCAAATACACCGATGACCTGGTTCGGCACGCCGGCCGGGTTGGTGAGTGGGCCGAGCAGGTTGAAGATGGTGCGCACACCCATTTCCCGGCGCGGGGCGATGGCGTGGCGCATCGCCCCGTGGTGCTTCGGGGCGAACATGAAACCGACCCCTACCTCGTCAACACAGCGGGCGACCTGCTCCGCGGTCAGATCAAGGCTGACCCCGGCCACCTCCAGCACGTCCGCGCTGCCGGTCTTGCCGGAGATGGAGCGATTGCCGTGCTTGGCCACCTTGCCGCCAGCGGCCGCCACCACGAAGGCACTGGTGGTGGAGATGTTGAAGGTTCCGGCGCCATCCCCCCCGGTGCCGCAGGTGTCGACCACGTGCTCGCCCTCGACACGCACGCCGGTCGCCAGTTCCCGCATCACCGCGGCCGCGGCGGCGATCTCCTCCACGCTCTCGCCCTTCATGCGCAGACCAATCAGGAAGCCGCCGATCTGTGCGGGAGTCGCCTCTCCGGTCATGATCAGGCGCATCGCCGCGCGCATTTCCGAATCGCTCAAGTCGCGACGTTCAGTGACGGCCCGAATGGCCTCGTGCATGTCCATGCCGTAAAGCCTTTTGCTGGAGTCGAGGAATTGGGATGGGTACTTCACCCACACAGCGCCGAACCGCTGGATGTCGGGAAGTCCCGATAGTTGCCGGATTGTCGCGTTGAAGCCGATGAGGGTCAAGGCACGGCGCGGGATACCGATTCGAATCGGCGCCAACCGGCCCAGAGCAACAGGGCGATAGCGGCAAACACGACGTTGGCTCCAGCCATAGCGGTGGCGGTTGCCCCCACCAGCGGAACCACCAGCCCGGCGACCAGGGCATTGCCGCCGGTTTGGACGAAGCTCTGTACCGCCGAAGCCATTCCCCGGTTGCGCGGGAAATAGTCCAACGCCAGCACCGTCAACGCCGGCAGGGCGAAGGCCATGCCGCCGGCATAGAGCGCCAGCGGCCCGATGACGGTCCATGGCTCGAGCGGCAGCCAGGCACGGGCCGCGGCATTCAGCAGTGCCGCCAGGGCGAGTACGGCCATGCCGCGGTGGACCGAGTGAAGCGGTCCCAGTCGGTGTGCCAACTGCCCGGACAGAAAGGTGCCGGTCATCACCCCACCCACCAGGGGGAGAAACACTACGGCAAAGTCCTCCGGACCGAGGCCCAGATGCTCAAACACCAACAGCGGTGCACCGGCGATGTACAGGAACATGCCGGCGAACGCAAAGGCAAACGAAATCACCAGCACCATGAAGCCACCGCGACTCAACGCCATACCGTACTGGCGGGAGATCTTCACCGGGTGGACCGATTGCCGCTGGTCCGCCGCCAACGTCTCGGGCATGCAGCGCCACGCCAACAGTGCCACCAGCGCGCCGAGAACGGCCAGCAGCCAGAACACCGCACGCCAGCCGAAAGCGGCGTGCAGTACGCCCCCGACGATCGGCGCCACCGCGGGGGCCAGCGCAAAGATCAGCATGACCCGGGCCATCACCTGCTGCGCACGGGCACCGGCGAAGGCGTCCCGAACCACCGCGCGACCGACCACGATACCGGCGCTGGCGGTCAGCCCCTGACCGATGCGCATTGCCAGCAGGGTGGGGTAATCAGGCGCCAGGGCACAGCCGATTGAGGTCAGTACGTACAGCACCAGCCCACCTATCACCACCGGCCGGCGCCCGAATGCGTCGGATAGCGGTCCATAGATCAACGTGGTGAAGGCGAAGGCGACCAGGTAGAGGCTGAGCGTCTGCTGCATGGCCGCCTGACCGACGAGGAACTCCGACTGGATCGCCGGGAATGAAGGCAGGTAGGTGTCGACCGAAAACGGCGCGAGCATCGACATCGCCGCGACCGTCAACGACAGCCGTCGCGTGAATGCCCCCGAGTGCGAATCGCCGGATGGCACGCGCTTAGGCGCGCACGCCGCCGGAGAGCCGCAGGAAGTTTGCGAGCAGGTCGTGCCCGTGGCGGGTCAGGATCGACTCGGGGTGAAACTGCACCCCTTCGATGTTGTACTCCACATGGCGCACACCCATGATCTCGTCCATCCCCCCCTCCGGCCTCTCGGTCCAGGCAGTCACCTCCAGCGACTTCGGCAGCGACGCCTGCTCGATCACCAGGGAATGATAGCGGGTCGCCTCGAAGGGATTGTCGAGCCCGGCGAAGACCCCAAGGTCCTTGTGGTGCACCATCGAGGTCTTGCCGTGCATGATCGCGCGGGCGTGCACCACCTTGCCGCCGAACGCCTGGCCTATGGACTGGTGCCCCAGGCAAACGCCGAGAATCGGCAGTTTGCCCGCGAAATGCTTAATCGCCGCCACCGACACCCCCGCCTCGTTCGGCGTACACGGACCGGGCGAGATCACCAGATGCTCCGGCGCCAGAGCCTCGATCTCCTCAATGGAGATCCGGTCATTGCGGTGAACGGACACCTCCGCCCCCAACTCCCCGAAATACTGCACCAGGTTGTAGGTGAACGAGTCGTAGTTATCTATCATCAAGAGCATGGGGTGAAAACCTCAACGCAAAGGCGCAAAGACGCAAAGGACGCAAAGGGTTTATGTCTAAAGGCCATTGACTACTCGCTTTACCCCTTGTTTCAGTCGCGGGACATTGAAGTTGATCAGCAGTCCCAACCGTTTGCGGCTTAACCGCAGGTAAGACAGCAACTGCGCTTCATGGACCGGAAGCAGTTTCTCGGCAACCTTTAGTTCCAGAACCACCTTCTCGCCGACGACGATGTCGAGTCGATACGCTACATCGAAAGACAGCCCCTTGTACGCTGCCGCCAAGGGAACCTCCGCCCGCCAGGGGAGGCCCTGCAGCGTAAGTTCACGACAAAGTGCCTGTCGATACACCGATTCCAACAGCCCAGGCCCAAGAAACCGATGCACTTCCAAAGCAGCTCCCAGCACCGCATGCGAAAGCGCGTTCTCTTCCATGCTTTTTCCTCCCTTATAAATCTTTGCGTCCTTTGCGTCTTTGCGCCTTTGCGTTGAAAGCTTTTCTCTAACTCAACCCCGCCTCGGCCATCGCCACGGCGCGGAAGACGGCGCGGCCCTTGTTCATGGTCTCTTCCCATTCCTTGGTGGGGACCGAGTCGTAGACGATGCCGGCGCCGGCCTGGATGTGGAGGGTCTGGTCCTTGATCACGGCGGTGCGGATGGCGATGGCGGTGTCCATGTTGCCATTCCAGCCGAGATAACCGACGGCGCCGGAGTAGACGCCGCGCTTGACCGGTTCCAGTTCGTCGATGATTTCCATGGCCCGGATCTTCGGCGCGCCGGAGACGGTGCCGGCGGGGAAGGTGGCGCGCAGGGCGTCCATGGCGGTGAGCCCTTCGCGCAGCTTGCCGGTGACGTTGGAGACGATGTGCATGACGTGGGAGTAGCGCTCGATCACCATCTTGTCGGTGAGTTCGACCGAACCGGTGTCGGCGATGCGCCCGACGTCGTTGCGGCCGAGGTCGATCAGCATCAGGTGCTCGGCCAGCTCCTTCGGGTCGGCCAGCAGGTCCTGCTCCAGCGCCTTGTCCTCCTCCACCGTCCTGCCGCGCGGGCGGGTGCCGGCAATGGGGCGCACGGTGACCTCACCGTCCTCGGCCCGCACCAGGATCTCCGGCGAGGAGCCGACCACGTGGAAGCCATCGAGGTCCAGGTAGTACATGTAGGGCGACGGGTTGAGGCTGCGCAGGGCGCGATAGAGATCCAGCGGCCGCGCGTGATACGGGATCGACAGCCGTTGCGAAAGCACCACCTGCATGATGTCGCCGTCGGTGATGTAGGCCTTGGCCTTGCGCACCGCCTCCTCGTAGCCGGCTTGGGTGAAACCGGAGACGAAGTCGGCCTCGGAGACCTCGAGGGAAGCGCTCGGGCGCTGCACCGGGGTGATCGCCCGCATCCGTTCCACCAGCCGGTCTATGCGCTGCTGCGCCTTCTCCAGGGCGCCGCCCGCGGTGGGGTCGGCGTGGACGATCAGGTAGAGCTTGCCGGAGAGGTTGTCGAACACCACCACCTCTTCCGACACCATCAACAGGATATCCGGGTTGCCGATCGGGTCCGGGTTGGGGCAGGCACCGAGGCGCGGCTCGATGTAGCGCACCGTGTCGTAGCCGAAGTAGCCCACCAGGCCGCCGGTGAAACGCGGCGTGCCCGGCACCGGGGCCATGCGATAGCGGCCCTGGAACTCTTCAATCCATTGCAGCGGGTCCGCTACGGTCGCCTGCTCGACCACCCGGCCGCCCTCCTCCAGCACGATGTCGTTGCCCGTGACCTTGAGCACCGTGCGGCACGGCAGGCCAAGGATGGAGTAACGGCCCCACTTCTCGCCGCCCTGCACCGATTCGAACAGGTAGGAGTAGGGCGCATCGGCCAGTTTCAGGTAGGTGGAGAGCGGCGTGTCGAGGTCGGCGAGGATCTCGCGGACGACGGGGATTCGGTTGTAGCCCTCGGCGGCGAGCCGGGCAAAGTATTCCGGGGTCATGGCAACTCCCTAATGAGACGAAAAGACGAACAAATACAGCCGACGCGGTTCAGTGGCGCCATCGCGTACCAGGCAGGGTCTTCATCGTCTTCAGGGTCGGTGCCATCAATCTGATTTCCGGTTTGGTGTTTCCTACAGGTCTATTCTTCCAGCAGCTTTCGCAGCTCGGCCATCGAGTCGATCACCGCATCGGGCTCGGCGCTGCGGATGTCGACACCGTGGTTGTAGCCGTAGGTGACACAAACCACGGCGAAGCCGGCGGCGCGGGCGGCTTCCACGTCGTGCCTGGAATCACCCACCATCAACGCGTCTTCCGGCCGGACTTTAAAAAACTCGGCGGCGTGGCGCAAGGGCGCCGGATGCGGCTTCTTTTCGGGAAGCGTGTCGCCGCTGACCACAATGCCGAAATAGTCACGGATGCCAAGGTCCGTCAGCAGCGGCTCGGTGAAACGGGTCGCCTTGTTGGTGACACAGCCGAGGCCGATGCCCTCTGATTGAAGATAGTCGAGGCCTTCCCGGACGCCAGGGAACAGGCGGCTGCGGGCACTGGTGTTGTCGGCGTAGAGCTCGGAGAACAGCGGCATTGCCCGCTCGAACAGCGCCGCCTCGGGCTCGTCGTGCAGCGAATTGGTCAGCGCCCGCTTCACCAGCCGCTCGACCCCGTTGCCGACCCAGGTGCGTACGGTCGGCTCGCCGCGCAACGGCAGACCCAACGCCTCGTTCATGGCGTCGACACAAAACGCCAGGTCCGGCACCGAATCCACCATGGTGCCGTCAAGGTCGCAGAGAACCATCTTGGGCTTTTTCACAGGACTGCCACTTCCGAAAAGCCTTCAACGCAAAGGCGCAAAGGACGCAAAGCTCGCAAAGAGAACCTTTTCATCGGTTTTTCCTTTGCGCCCTTCGCGTCTTTGCGTCTTTGCGTTGAAATGCTTTTACTTGCCGACCTTCGCCAGTTCGGCGCGGAACGCCTCGATGATGCTGTTGTAGCGGTTCGGGTCGCTCGCTTCAGCCGCACCGAATACGGCGGAGCCGGCGACGAAGGTATCGACGCCCGCCTCGGCCACTTCGCGGACGTTGCCCGGGCCGACGCCGCCGTCGATCTCCAACCGGCAGTCATAGCCGCCGGCATCGATCATGGCGCGAACCTTGCGCGCCTTGTCGAGCGCATGCGGGATGAATTTCTGACCGCCGAAACCGGGATTGACCGACATCAGCAGGACCATGTCGAGCTTGGGCAGGGTGTATTCCAGCACGTCCAGCGGGGTGGCCGGGTTGAACACCAGGCCGGCCTTGCAGCCGCTGTCCTTGATCAGGCCGATGGTGCGGTCGATGTGCTCGGAGGCTTCCGGGTGGAAGGTGATGTAAGTGGCACCGGCCTTGGCGAAGTCCGGGATGATGCGATCTACCGGCTTGACCATCAGGTGGACGTCGACGGGGGCGGTAATGCCGTAGTCGCGCAACGCCTGGCAGACCAGCGGCCCGATTGTCAGGTTGGGGACGTAGTGATTGTCCATCACGTCGAAGTGGACGATGTCCGCCCCGGAATCGAGCACGTTCTTCACCTCTTCGCCGAGCCGCGCAAAGTCAGCCGACAGGATCGAAGGGGCAATCAGGTAGTCCGCCATGGTTTTTCGCCTCTATGTAATCGGTTTTCGTTGTCGCGCCGGCTCCGCCGTACGCCCGAAAAATACGAACCGGGCATTGTACCCGCTGCCACGGATAATGGCGACAGACGGCCGAAATCCACGGCGCCGTTACGGGTATCGCCGGTTTCGCCCGTGCAAGAGCGGTGCAGGCCGTGCGCAGGTACGGCGCCGACGGGGGGGGGCGGTCGGCGGTTCGGCTATTGGTGGTTATACTGATTCTTTTGCCCGGAGAGAAGAAATCATGAGCGCAGCCCTTGCCTTGCATGCCTTGGCGGCCGTCGTTTGGGTCGGCGGGATGTTCTTTGCCCATCAGGTCCTGCGTCCGGTCGCAGTCGACCGGCTGGAGCCGCCGCTGCGGCTGCAGCTCTGGGCCGGGTGCTTCGGCCGCTTCTTCCCCTGGGTGTGGCTGGCGATCGCCAACCTGGCGGCGACCGGTTATTGGATCATCTTTGCGGTCTATGGCGGCTTCGCGGCCACCCCGATCTACGTGCACATCATGAACGGCATCGGGCTGGTGATGATTGCCCTGTTCACCTGGCTGTTCTTCGTGCCCTACCGGGGCCTGAAAGCGGCTGTGGCAACACAGGCGTGGCCGCAGGGGGGCGAGCAGCTGGCGCGCATCCGCCGCATCGTCGGCACCAACCTGCTGCTCGGCCTTGTCACCATCGTGGTGGCGGTCGGCGGGCGCTATTGGTAGCGCCCTGCTTCGTGCAGAGCTTCGGCAGTGGCATTCAACAGGATTAACAGGATTTTTCAGGATTAACAGGATGGAAATAAGGGCTGGAACCACCTGCTCGGGCCATCGAGCGGTAGGATGGGCAAAGCGCCGTCGCCCCATCCGCTCGGTTTGGCACTATCGCTTTACGGCGCGTGCCCATCAGCGGCGGTAGATGGGCACGCGCCGGTCAGGTTCGGGCTTCGAGCGACGGTACAGCGGCGCTTTGCCCATCCTACGAAGCTGATAAATCCTGTTAATCCTGTTCAATTTGTCGAACTACTCCTCCATGCCGATGGAAAACATGGTTTCCAGGTCGTGTTTGGAGGTGGTGCGGAAGGCGGGCATGGTCTCGGTATCGACGATGCCGTCCACCTTCAGCATGTGGTTGGTGACCAGATCGGCCATCTGCTCGTTGGAATGGCAGCGCAGGATCGCCACCAGGTCGTAGCGTCCGCCGACGGAGTAGACCTCGCCGACCCCCTCCATCTCCGCCAGCTGGGCGGCCACGTCGTTGACCCGCGTCCGCTCCGCCTTGATCAGCACGATCGCATTAATCACCCCGACACCTCCCGTTTTCGCCGTTTCAGAACCGCAACCCGAAGGAGAGGTAATCTACCTCGTCGAGTGCGTCACCGTCGAGGTAACGGGTCCAGTCCAGGCTGGCTTCCAGCCCAAGCAGGGAGAACCCCACCCCGATCCCCGCGGCAGCGTCGTTGCTGTCGGTGGAAGCGCCGCGCACCTCGAACTGCTGGTGAACCACGCCGGCGCGCGCCCGGAAATAGGCCGGACCGGGGGTACGAAACACGCCGAACAGGCCGTAGCTGGAGTAGTCATAGTCGGCCGTGACGCCGCCGGGCAGGTTGAGGTCGCCGTCGTCCAGGGTTTGGGTGTACTCCGCCTCGAGAGCGGCATCGGCGGTCAGGAAGTCGATCAGCTCATAGCCCAGGGTCACGCTGGCCGCCGCCGTTTCGTCGGCCGCGGACGCGCCCGGCGAGAGATAGCCGGCCTTGACACCGAGATAGGGCTGGGCGGCGGCGGTCTGGACAAGGCCGAACAGCAAAGCGGTGGACAATAGACGGTGCATGGGGGCTCCTCGCTGCGATGCAGGCAGTCACGATAACCCACAAGCCAAGCCCGGCGTGGCGCCGCTGTCAAACCGGGCGCAGCCGGTCAGCGCATGCCGCGCGCCTTTTTCACCATCTCGTAGGCGTTCTTGATCTCCTGGGTCTTTTCGGTGGCCAGCTTCACCATCTCCTCCGGCAGGCCCTTGGCCACCAGCTTGTCCGGGTGGTGCTGGTTCATCAGGCGCCGGTAGGCCCGTTTCACCTCGGCGTCCGCAGCGCCGGCATCGACATCCAGGATCTCATAGGCCTCCCGCAGCAGATCCCGGCGGGCCGGCTCCGGACGGAAACCGGCCCCGGTGCCTGCGCCATCACCCGTGAAGTGGCCGGCAGCGCGGACCATCGCCTCCAGATGGGCGAAGACCTGCGGCGAAAACCCGAGCCGCTCGCAGATGCGCAGCAGGAGCTGGCGCTCGGCCGCGTCCAGCCGCCCGTCGGCATAGGCGGCCTGGAGCTGAACCTCGAGGAACATCTGCAGCAACAGCCGGCGCCTGCCGCAGATGGCGCGGAACTGGTCGATGACCTCTTCCAGCGGAAAATCGGCCGCCTTGCCCTCGCGGAACAGACCGATGGCCGCCGCGCGCTGGTCTTCGGCAAGGGCCATGTGGCCCATGACCCCCTCGGCGTAGGCGATCTCATCCTTCGAAACACGCCCATCCGCCTTCGCCACATGGCCCATCACGGAAAAGGTGGCGGTGAAAAAGGCGGTCTGCACCGCCTCCTGGTCACCGCCATTATCAAGTGCCAGATGGCGCATGCCGCGGTCGAACTGGTGCCCCAACACGGCGCCCAGCAGCGCACCCAGCGGCCCGCCCACCATGAAACCGAAGGTGCCGCCCAGCACCTTTCCCCACCACGCCATGCGTAATCCCCTGTATCGGTCAGGAAGACCATCTTACCGCGTTGAAAAATCCCCGCCAGCCGCTTACGCGGCGCTTCAAAAGCAGCTATAAATAGCGCGCCGGCACTGCCGGTTCTTACCTCTGGAGAATCCGATGAACCTGCTGGTCGAAGGTGCCGCCGTGAATGAACGCTACCGGGCCGTGGTGGAGGCGCTGGCGGGCCCCGGTTGGGGTGTGTTTCCCGATTTCCTGCCCCGCGACCAGGTCCGGGAGCTCGCCAGGGAGTGTCGGGCCCTGTGGGATGCCGGCGGCTTCCGGCATGCCGGCATCGGCAACGGCCCGACCTTGCAGGTCAATCCGGAGGTACGTACCGACCGGGTGATGTGGCTCAACGATGATTTGCTCACGCCCATCCAGCGGCAGTGGATGGACGTGCTCGATGACCTCCGCCTGGCCATTAACCGCGAGCTGGCACTGGGTTTGTTCGAGTTCGAAGGCCACTTTGCCGTTTACCCGCCCGGCAGTTACTACCGCCGCCATTTGGATCAGTTCAAGGGGATCGGCCTGCGCACGGTCACGGCCATCCTCTACCTCAATGAGGAGTGGAAGGAGGAGGATGGCGGGCAGTTGCGACTGTTCCTCGAAAGCGGCGAAGAGAGTCCCTATGTCGAGGTGCAGCCCGAGGCGGGGACCCTGGTGAGTTTCCTGTCCGGCTCGTTCATCCACGAAGTGCTGCCCGCCAACCGGGAACGCATGAGCCTGACCGGCTGGTATCGCAAGCGCGGCTGAGCCCGAATCCGGCAGCCCGCTGGGCGTCGGTGATGGCATTCAACAGGATTTTTCAGGATGGACAGGGTGCGGATTAAGGCGAGAGCCACTTGCTGTTCGAGTGAGGTTTGTTGCTCTGAACCCGCGGCCAAAAAAGCCTTTTCCTGTTAATCCTGAAAAATCCTGTTAATCCTGTTGAATCCGGAGTTCGGACGGGTACGGTCGCAAAGGTGCCCCCGTGGTTTCACCTCGTCCCCAGCTCAGGCGCTCAACCAGAACCACCAGACAATGAGCGCAATCACCAGCAAACCGACCAGATTGACCCAGATCATTTCGTCACCGCCCCTGCGCGGAAAAAGCGCAGCCGGTTGGCGTTGGTCACCACCGTGACCGAGGAGGCGGCCATCGCCGCGCCCGCAATCATGGGATTCAGCAACAGACCAATCAGCGGATAGAGCACGCCGGCGGCGACCGGAATGCCGAGTACGTTGTAGATGAAGGCCCCGAACAGGTTCTGCTTGATGTTGCGCACGGTGGCCTGGGAGACGGCGATGGCATCGGCCACGCCGTGCAGGGAGCCGCGCATCAGGGTGACGTCCGCGCTCTCGATGGCGACATCGGTACCGGAGCCGATGGCGAAGCCGACATCGGCACGGGCCAGGGCCGGGGCGTCATTGATACCGTCGCCCACCATGCCCACCCGCTCGCCGTGACCCTGCAGGTTTGCCACCTGTTCCGCCTTGTGCTCCGGCAACACGTCGGCGATCACCTGGTCGATGCCGACCGCGCGCGCCACCGCCTCGGCGGCGGCGCGGTGGTCACCGGTGATCATTACCACTTTGAGCCCCTCCGCCTTGAGGCGGGCGATGGCGGCGGCGGAATCGGCCTTCACCGGGTCGCTCACCGCGATGATGCCGGCCATCATGCCGTTCAGGGCAATGTAAAGCGGGGTCTTGCCCTCTGCGGCCAGTCGCTCGCCTTCGCCTCCCAGTTCGGCAAGTTCGATACCGCTCTCTTCCATCCAGCGACGGTTGCCGAGCAGCACCGTCTGCTCGTTCATCACCGCGCGCACACCGCGGCCGGTGGCGCTTTCGAACTGTCCGACCTGCAGCGGCGGGAGGCCACGCGCCTCCGCGGCGGCCAGTACCGCCGCCGCCAGCGGGTGCTCGGAACCACGCTCGACGCTGGCAGCGATCTGCAACAACTTCTCCTCATCGAGCCAACCGCGCGCCACCAGTTCGGTGACCGCCGGCTTGCCTTCGGTCACCGTACCGGTCTTGTCCAGCACCACGGTAGTGAGCTTGCCCGCCTCCTGCAGCGCCTCGCCGTTACGGATCAGCACCCCGTATTCGGCTGCCTTGCCGACGCCGACCATAATCGAGATTGGGGTCGCCAGCCCCAATGCGCAGGGACAGGCAATGATCAGCACGGTCATGGTGGTGACGATGGCGAAGGAGACCGCCGGCGCGGGCCCGAAATTGATCCAGGCGAGGAAGGTCAGTACCGCCACGATCATCACCGACGGCACGAACACGCCGGCAACCTTGTCCACCAAACGGCCGATGGGCGGCTTGCTCGCCTGGGCCTGGCGGACCATCTCGATGATACGCGCCAGCACCGTTTCCTTGCCGATACGCTTGGCTTGATACAGAAAGGTTCCCGGTCCGTTGATGGTGCCGCCGACCACCTCGTCGCCGACCCCCTTCTCCGCCGCCAGCGGCTCGCCCGTGAGCATCGCCTCGTCGACGCTGGAGGAGCCGTCGATGATGACGCCATCCACGGGAATCCGCTCGCCGGGGCGCACCCGCAGGGTCTCGTCCAGCCCGACCTCCAGGATGGGAACGTCGAGCTCCTTGCCTTCGCGCACCACCCGTGCGGTCTTCGGCTGCAGGCCGATGAGGCGCTTGATCGCCTCGGAGGTGCGGCTGCGGGCGCGCATCTCCAGTGCCTGGCCGAAGTTGATGAAGGCGAGGATGAACACCGCCGCCTCATAGTAGGCGTGGCGGCCAATGGAGGGCACGCTCTCGGGAAACAGGGTAATCGCCAGCGAGTAGACCCAAGCGGCCCCAGTGCCCATGGCGATCAGGGTATCCATGTTGGCGTTATGGTGACGGAACTGCTTCCAGGCGCCGATGTAGAAGTGGGCTCCCGCGTATACCATCGTGCCCGCCGTGATGGCGCCGATCAGCAGCCAGAGCGCGGTCGCCTCGGCGATATGGGGAAGCCAGCCGGTCATCTCGCCCACCATCAGCGGCACGCCAATGGCGGCGGCGACACCCGCCTTCCGGAAGCGCGCCCGGTAGGCCGCCCGCTCCGCCGCCTCGCGCTCGGCCTGCTCGGCATCCAAATCCTTGATCTCGGCGGCCTCGTAGCCGGCGTCGATGACCGCCTTCACCAAGGTCGCCGCGTCGACCCGGCCACTGACCTGAGCGGTGTGTTCGGCGAAGCTCACCGTGGCCTCGTCGACCCCGGGTACCGACTTCAGCGCCTTCTCCACCGACGCCACACAGCCGGCGCAGCTCATGCCGCCGACCGACAGGCGAACGGTCTGGGTGTCACTCACGGGCAAATCCTCTTAGAATCTGGCATATGGGATATGGTAGGTGGGGGTTGGGTTTAAACCGATATGCCACCTACCGCATTCCATCATTCCTTACTGTTGATAACATGCTGGGATTATGGGATATGGGATACGGTAGGTGGGGGTTGGGTTTAAAACCTATATGCCACCTACCGCATTCCATCATTCCTTGACTGTAGATAACCGCTCGGCCGCTGCGGTTCAAGGCCGACGAGAGGTGATTGCGATGATCAAACCGCCGATGCGCCCACTCAGCCTGTTCCTCAAGACCATTCCGGACGCCGTCCACAGCGAAGTCCTGGGGCGCCTGTTCAACCACCTGCTGAAGGGTCAGTGGATGGCGGAGCAGTTGGTCGATCTGGAGGACAAGCGGGTCTGCATCGGCATCCGCGATACCGGCACCCAGTTGATGTTCCGCATCCGCGGCGGGCGCTTCCTGCGCCAGGGCGGCCCGGCCGTGCCGGGCAACTGGGACGTGCGCATCAGCGGCAACCTGGAAGATTTCTGGCTGCTCGCCACCCGTGCCGAAGACCCGGACACCCTGTTTTTCGGCCGCCGCCTCGCCATCGAGGGCGATACCGAAACCGGGCTCTACCTCAAGAATCTACTCGATGCCCTCGACTTCGACTGGGACGCGCACCTGCACGCGGTGCTCGGCCCCCGGCTCGCGCCGGTCGTGCAACGTCTGATCCAGCGCAGCGGTATCGACCGCCGGCTGCACGCGCTGAGCGGCCCTCTCTAGCCCGCCCCCTTCGCAATCCCACCGTAGGGTGCGGTGAGGAACGAACCGCACCGGGGCACGGCCGCAGCTGCCGGTGCGGTTCGCAAGCTCACCACACCCTACATCGCTATAGACCGCGGCGTTTCGGAAGTCAGCGAAGGCGGTAACGCCGCTCCCCATATAAAATCGCCGGCAGGTGAATATGGGCGAGCGCATCGCGTACCAGCTCCGCCTCCTGCTCCACTGGCGCGAGACGGCCGTTCGCGTAGTTGAACTGAAGCGCGTCGCGTCCGGGCTGGTGGATCACCACCTTTTCGCCCACCCGGAACGCGTGCAGATCGTGAAACTGCATGATGGCGCGGCCGGGGTCGTCTTCGCCCAGGGCCAGCAGGTCCCTGCCGGGCATTGGATGCTCCGTATCCATCCCCATCAGCGAGAGGACCGTCGGCATCAAATCGAGCTGACTTGCCAGCCGATCATAAACCTGCCCGCGCGGCACCCCCGGCCCGATCAGCAGGGCGGGGATATGGAATTTCTCCACCGGCACCAGTTCGCTGCCCCCGGTCCGGGTGTTGTGGTCCGCAACGATGAGGAAAATGGTGTTGTCGTAGTAGTCCGCGCCCTTGGCCAACCGGAACAGCTCACCGATGGCGTAATCGGCATATTTGATCGCATTGTTGACCGTACCGGCGGGCTCCTCGTACAACTCGATCTTCCCCGGCGGGAAATCGAACGGGGCGTGATTGGTGGTAGTCAGCAGCAGGGCGAAGAACGGCCGGTCGCCGTGGCTGACGAACTGCTGGTGTGCCCGGGCCATCAATTGATCGTCAGAGACGCCCCAGACACCGTGGAAATAGCTGTCGTCGAAGTCGGTCTCGTCCACCACCCGGTCGAAGCCGTTGGCGAGCAGGAACCCGGCCATGTTGTCGAAGTGGCTTTCGCCACCGTAGATGAACTCGGTCGTATAGCCGGACTGCTTTAGCAGGCCGGCGGCGGTGAAGAAGTTCTTCTGGGACAGGCCCAGTTTCACCACCGAGCGGCCGGCGGTGGGCGGAAAGCCGGCGATCACCGCCTCCATTCCGCGCACGGTCCGCGTCCCGGTGGCGAACAGATTGGTGAAGAGCAGCCCCTCCGAGCGCAGTCGGTCAAGATTGGGCGTTAGCGGTTTGCCACCCAGGCTGCCCACATACTCAGCCCCCAGGCTCTCTTCGATCACGACGACCAGATTGGGCGGGCGCTCGGGATGGAGCCGAGCCGGCTGGCGGTGCAGGGTCGGTAGCTCGGGGTCGGAGAATGCCGACTCCGGAACCTGCGTATAGCGGTGCACCCGTGCAAACACCTCGTCCCGCGGCATGGCCGGATACATCGAGGCGATGTCCGCCTCGTCGCCCATGCGCAGGACGGCGTAGGCGACCGAGTAGGTGGAACTGAGTGGCAGCACATTGACCATGGCGTCGCCGGAGAAGGCCACCGTACTCGGATTCGCCGCCCGGTGGCCCAGACTCGAGCGCCCGCCGAGGACCAGCAGCACGAAGATCAGCGGCAGCACGAGCAGCCGGCGGCCATAGCCCCAGTGGGCGTGCTCGGCGAGCCAGCGCCGGCTCAACTTCCAGCCGAATGCCCCCGCCCCGAAGGTCAAGCCCAGGCCGAGCGCCAGGTCCAGCTTGTAGTCGGCCATGAGCAGGCCGAATACTTCGCGCGGATAGCGCAGGAATTCGACAAACAGCCGGTTGGGGCGCGTGTCGTACTCGGCGATGAACGAGACGGTCGACGCCTCCATGAAGGTCAGCGTTGCCAGCGCCAGCGAAAAAAAGGCAGCAAACAGAGGCTTCCACCAGCGCCCGCCCCGCTCCGGCAGGAGCAGGAGCGCGAGGGCCGGAAACAGGCTCAGGATGGAGAGCAGCACGATGTCCATGCGGAACCCCAAAGGAAAGACCCACCAACCGTCCTCCGCAGCCAGGACCCGTTCCAGCTGCCAAAGGACCAGCCCGGCTCGGCTCGCCGAAAGGAGCAGCAATCCGAGCAGGAAAAAGCCGACGACGGGCGCCAAGGGCCCGAGCAGGTGGAATACATGCCGGGAGTGCGTACGAAACTCAGACATTACACGAAGGGGCCGGTCGGTTAGGATCCGGTCATTGTCGGCGCCGAACCTTAAACTTCCCTGAACGAAAAGAAGGAGTCGCAGCCATGACCCCGCAGTCGGCCATTCTTCCCAAAACCGGTTCCCAAGGCCTCTTCCTCGTGGTCAAGCTGAAACCCGGCGCAGAAAACGCAGCCCTTGCAAACGCGGCCCGACTGCCATCGCTGTTGGGAGAGTTGGGGTCGGACGATTCGAACGCGCAACTGGTCGGCAGCTGCGCGTTCGGTGCGGAGTTTTGGGGGCGGCTCGCGCAGGAGCAACCGAAATCCCTGAAGCCTCTACCCCGGTTAGGGCAGGGCGAACTCCAGGCGCAAGCCACCGGCGGTGACCTGCTGCTGCACCTGCACTCCAACCTCGTCGATCTGAACTATCTGGCCGCACGGCGCTTTCTCGCCCCGCTCAAGCAGTGGATCGCGGAGGTGGAGGAAACGTCGGGGTTCCGCTACCTCGACTCACGGGATCTGACCGGCTTCATCGATGGCACGGAGAATCCCGAGGAGGCCGCCGAAAGGGCCGAGGCGGCGCTAATCGGCAAGGAGGATCCGAACTTTGCCGGGGGGAGCTACGTACTCGCCCAACGTTTCGTGCATCGTTTGGAACGATGGGAGAAGCTGCCCGATGCCGAGCAGGAGAGGGTGATCGGCCGCACCAAGCCGGACAGCATCGAATTGGAGGACGACGAGAAGCCCGCCGATGCGCACATCAGCCGTGTGGTCGTCGAGGAAGACGGCGCAGAGCTGGAGATCGTGCGCCACTCCATGCCGTACGGCAGGGCCAGTGGTGACGCCGGGCTGCTTTTTATTGCCTACTCCCGCGACCTGACCACCTTCGAAAAGATGCTCTCACGCATGTTCGGCGAAAGTGGGGATAACCTGCACGACCGCCTGATGGAGTTTACCGAGGTGGCCAGCGGCGGCTTTTTCTTTGCGCCATCGCAGGAGACGTTGCAGGAGCTGGCGGGACGGTAGTCCGGCCCTGCACGAACCATTTCCGGTGCGGTTCGTTCCTCACCGGCACCCTACAATACGCGGCGAGTTCGTTTTCGAATGTGGTGAGCTCTGTGAACCGCATCTTCCACGACAAGGCCGATGCGATTCGTTCCTCACCGACACCCGACATAGGCGCCGAGCTCGTTTTAGTAGGATGTGGTGAGCCTGCGAACCGCATCTTCCGCGACAAAGCCGATGTGCGGTGCGGTTAGTTCCTCTCACCCTACATCGGTTCGTTGGCGGGCCGCTTCCAGTCCATCCCCGCCTCCCCGTACCAATAGCCGTTGCAGGCGGCGCCGGCGGTGATCCGCTCCAGCCGGGACGAGGCCTCGGCGGGGCTCAGGTCACCGGCCATCACGCCTCGAAACGCTTCGACCACCTTGTCCATCTGCCGTGACTGCGGCGACAGCCGCACCACCTCTACCCCGAGCGCCTGCATGGCCGGGACCTCGGCGATCAGGTTGGCGGTAGTCGCCGACTGGGTCTGGATGCCGTTGATCACCAGAAACGGCTGCTCGTCCTGGGAATGCATGACCAGACCGTCACCATAATCGCTGCAACGCAGCTGGCAGTCGTCTTTGGGCAGGCGGTGGGCGCGGGCGGTAAAGCAGCGGGCCGAAAAGGCGAGCGGCAGCCGGCCGAAGGCGAACACCTCGGTCTGGAGGCCCTGCGGGCGCCCGCGCTGCATGGCCGCCAACGTCTCCTGCGGCAACTCCACCGGCATCACCCAGCGTTCGGCGCCGAGCTCTCGCAGCAAGTTCAAGGTTTCGGCGTTGTAGACGTTGAGGTGCGGCCCGGCGACAAATGGCACGCCGGCCTGTGCCGCCAAGCGCACGGCGCCCCAGTCATTGGCCTCGAGCACGTACCGGCCGTTCGACACTTGGCTACGCAGTGAGATCAGCTCGGACTCGGCCTCGATCAGCGCCAGGGTGGAGAGCACGACCGTTTTGCCGGCCCCGGTCAACTCCCCGGCAATCGCCAGCCAGTCCTCACCTTTGGGCGGGCGGCGCTTGGAGCAGACCACCTCGCCCAAATAGACGATGTCCACCGGCCAGCCGGCCGCCTCGCGGTAGAAGGCACGGATCGCCTCCAGCGGCCAAAAGTAGAGCAGCGGGCCGAGCGACAGCTTCATGATGGAACCCCCGTGAATTTCTGGAGAAGAGCTTTTTCTTATTGTCTGAGCACCCTGGCGCGTCTTGGCGTAGGTAACCAAGCTACTGCCAGTGCCGCTCCAGGGCACCCAGGGTGTGGGTGCGGCCTTCCGCCATCTTGTCCAGGGCAGCGACCCAGTCGCTGCGCGGTGCGAAGGTGTCGGGACTGGCCTGGCAGACGTCGAGCGCCTCGCGCATGACGCGGGTCACCTGGGCGGCGTAGGCGGGGCTGCGCTGGCGGCCTTCGATCTTGATGGCAGCGACACCCATCTTCACCAACTCCGGCAGGATATCCAACACGGACAGCGAGGTGGGCTCTTCCATGGCATAGCGGACTTCGCCATTGACCCGGTAGCGGCCCTTGCACAGCACCGGGTAGCCGGCGCTCTCGTTGGTCTTGTAGGTATCGATGAGCACGCCGCCGAGGCGCACCTCGCGACCACGTGGCGTCTCGTCCCACTGCACCGACTTCGCCGGTGAGCAGGCGCCGCAGGTGTTGGGTGATTCGCCGGTCACATAGGAAGAGAGGTAGCAGCGCCCTTCCACCATCACGCAGAGCGAGCCGAAACCGAATACCTCGATCTCGGCATCGACGTTTTCGATGACCCGCTTGACCTGGGAGATTGAGAGCACCCGCGGCAACACCACCCGCTGAATACCGAACTGCTCGACGTAGAAGCCAATCGCCTCATAGGAGGTGGCCGAACCCTGCACCGACAGGTGCAGGCGCAGGTTGGGGTGGGTCTTGGCGGCGTACCGCATCAGGCCGGTGTCGGCCAGGATCAGGGCGTCGACCCCGAGGTCGGCGGCCATGTCCACGGCCCGCGTCCAGGTGGTCCAGGTCTGCGGCTGCGGATAGGTGTTCAGCGCCAGCAGCACCTTGGCGCCCTTGCGCCGCGCATAGTCGATCCCCTGGCGTGCGGTGCGCTCGTCGAAGTTGAGGCCGGGAAAGTTGCGGGCGTTGGTGCCGTCGCGAAAGCCCATGTAGACGGCATCGGCGCCGTTATCGACCGCGGCGCGCAGCGCCGGAAAACTGCCCGCCGGGCAGACCAGTTCGACTCTTTGCTTCACGACTCCACCCCTTTTCAATTCAAACTGCCGCAGCGACGCAGAGGCGCGGAGAAAAACAGGTTCAAAGACAAATTACTCTGCGTCTCCGCGTCTCTGCGGCAATTTTTTACGCACTACACCCGCAGCAGGCCGCCCGCTTCAGATGGTTTTTTCTTTTCAGCGCAGCGCCCTGGCGGCTGCCGCGGCGGGCCAGCTCCTGTTCGATGCCGTTGAGGACCCGCCACTTCCAGTTGCACCACTCGGGTGCCAGCAGGACATTCAGTGCCGCGGTGCCGGTCACACGATGGTACACCACCTCGGGAGGGGTCAGCTCGATCAGGTCGGCGGCGGTCTCGACATACTGCTCGAAGCTCCAGGGCGTGTAGTCGCCAGCGCGCCACTGGTTGGCCAGCTGCGTTCCCTTGACCACATGCAGCGGGTGCAGCTTGAGGCCGTCGACGCCCTCCGCCAGCACCCGCGCCAGGGTGGCACGGCTGTGCTCCGGCGTCTCCCCCGGCAGCCCCAGGATCAGGTGGGTGCAGACCGGCAACCCGCGCGCGCGGGCGCCACGCAGAGCGGTGCGGTATTCGGCAAAGCCGTGACCCCGATTTACCCGCGCCAGGGTGTCGTCGAAGGCCGACTGCAGGCCCAGCTCCAGCCACACCTCCTTGCCCTGCCGGCGGTAGTCGGCCAGCAGCTCGAGCACCGGCTCCGGCAGGCAGTCCGGGCGGGTGCCGATGGAGAGGCCGATCACTCCCTCCTGCGCCAGCGCCTCATCGTAGAGGCCGCGCAGATAGGCGGCATCGGCATAGGTGTTGGTGTAGGCCTGAAAGTAGGCGAGAAACTTGTTGGCGCGGGTACGGCGGCGGATCACCGCCTGTCCGGCGGCGATCTGCTCGGCGACCGGCTTCGGCGCGGAGCGCTTGTTGGGGCTGAACGAGCTGTTGTTGCAGAAGGTACAGCCGCCAATCCCCTTGCTGCCGTCCCGGTTGGGGCAGGTGAAGGCGGCATCGACCGCCACTTTGTGAACCCGCTCTCCGTGGCGTTCGATCAACCACTGACCGAAGGTGTTGAGGTAGTCGGAGAGTGCCATGCCCTCAGCCGACGATGTCCAGTTCACGACGGCGGAACTTCACCCCCAACTCGCGGGCGATGCGCTCACACGCCTCCACGTCCACCCCGGCCAAGCCGTGGATGGCCGTCAGGGTGACGTCGATACCCACCGCCTTGGCGCGCTTGGCAAAGTCGAGCATGGCCGGGTAGGTCCCGGCTCGCTTGGGGCGACAGTGCTGTTCGTACAGCGGGGCCTCCTGGGCGTTCAGGGAGATGGAAACCGCGTCCACTACCTCGGCCAGCTCCGGAGTGACGTCACGGCCGTGGATCAGGCTCGCCAGCCCGTCGGTGTTGACCCGGATGTGGGCCCCCTTGCGCCGCAGAATGCGGGCGATGGCCAGCAATGCGTCGAGCCGCTGGGTCGGTTCGCCCAGGCCACAAAAGACGATACCCTTGTAACGGGTGTGGTCGCCGACCGCCGCCACCACCTCGTCGACCGACGGCTCGCGGCGCAGGCGCAGGTCATACTCCTGCACCTCCCAGGTATGTTGTTGATGCTTGGGGCAAAACGTGCAGCGCAGGGTGCAACGGCTGGTGATGTTCAGATAGCAGTTGCCGTGCAGCTCGTAGGCGATGATGTCGTGGTGCGCGGCGTTTTGCTGCGGTGCACTCTGCATGGCGGTATTCCGGACTCCGACTGTGCGGAAAGGGGCATTAGTTTAGGCGAACTGTGGTGAAATCTCGAATGATGGAGATCAACCACACGCCATCCTGTATCATATAGCGTTTTCGGCGCTCCCCGAGGTCAGTGTTTTCATGTTTGACATTCCCTTCCCGCTCCTGAAACTGCGCGACCGCCAGGTACTGCCCATGATCCAGGGAGGCATGGGGGTCGGCATCTCCGCGCACCGGCTTGCCGGCGCCGTGGCCCGGGAAGGGGCCGTGGGCACCATCGCCAGTATCGATCTTCGCGTCCACCACCCCGACCTCATGGAACGCACCCACCGCACCAGGGATCGCCGACTCATCGAGGAGGCGAACCTGGAGGCGCTGGACCGCGAGATACGGGCGGCGCGCGCTATCGCCGGCCCGAACGGCTACATCGCTGTGAATGTCATGAAGGCGGTCGACGGCCATGCCGAACTGGTGCGCCAGTCCTGCGAGAGCGGGGCCAACGCCATCATCATGGGCGCGGGCCTGCCGTTCGATTTGCCGGAGATGACCAAGGGCTATGAAGACGTGGCGCTGATTCCGATCCTCTCCGAGGAGCGGGGCGTGCGCGCGGTACTGAAGCGCTGGCTACGCCGCGGCCGGATTCCGGATGCCATCGTACTGGAGCATCCGCGCTACGCCGGCGGCCATCTGGGCGCCCCCAAGCCAGAGGATATCGAGGATGCCCGTTTCGACTTCAAGCGCGTCCTGGAAGAGATCCCCAAGGTTTTCGAGCAGCTCAAACTGGAAAAGATTCCGTTGATTCCCGCCGGCGGCATCAACTCCTTCGGCAAGATCAAGGAGCTGTTCGGAATGGGCGCCAGCGGTGTGCAGATCGGCACCCCGTTCGCGGTCACCGACGAGGGCGACGCCCACGCCACCTTCAAGGACGTGCTGCTGAAGGCGAAGCCGCAGGATATCGTCACCTTCATGAGCGCCGCCGGGCTGCCCGCCCGTGCCGTGCTGACGCCCTGGCTGAAAAAATACCTGGCCCGCGAGGAGAGGGTGCGCGCGCGCGCCACGCCGGAGAAAGGCACTTGCGCCGTCTGGTTCGAGTGCCTGACCCATTGCGGACTGAAGGACGGTGACAGCGGCTCCGGCCAGTTCTGCATCGACACCCAGCTCGAGGCCGCGGTGAAGGGCAACTACGAGAAGGGCCTGTTCTTCCGCGGCTCCGAAAGCCTGCCGTTCGGCGACCAGATCCGCTCGGTGCACGACCTGTTGGTGCTGCTGCTGACCGGCAAGGATCCGGCTTCGACCAGCACCGCGTAGGAAAAAACCCGTCGCAGAGACGCAGAGGCGCAGAGGGAGATAGTTGGTGTCTGGTCTCCGGCGCCTTTGTGGGGAGTCGGTACGCCGCCGCCGGCGGTAGACGTCGAACGGTGCGATAAATCGCACCCTACGCAATCGATAAAACCCTCCGCGCCTCCGCGGCAGGTTTTTGAATTTCCGCGCTAGGCTGATCCCCAAGAGGGAGAAGCGATGGCGCAGGCATTCATCGGGACCAGCGGCTGGAACTACAAGGGCTGGAAGGACGGCTTCTACGAGGGCCGGCCCCAGCGCGAATGGCTCGCGTTTTGTGCCGAGCGCTTCAGCAGCGTCGAGATCAACGGCACCCACTATCGCCTGCAGTCCCCCGAGACCTTTCGCAAATGGAAGGAGCAGACCCCCACCGGCTTCTGCTTCACCATGAAGGGACACCGCTACGTCACCCACAACAAAAAGCTGAAGGACGCCCTGGAACCGATCCGGCTGGAGCGTGACCGGGCCCACGCGATGGGCGCCAAGCTGAAGGCGGTGGTCTGGCAGCTGCCCCGCAGCTTTCACAAGAATGTCGAACGCCTGTCCGACTTCGGCGAGGCACTCGGTCATTGGCGTTCGGTGCGCCATGCCCTCGAATTCCGTCACCCGAGCTGGTTCGATGACGATGTGACCGAATGTCTCTCCCGCTACCGGCTGGCGAATTGCCACTCCGATGCCGCCGACTGGCCGCTCTGGGACGCGGTCACCACCGATCTGGTGTACGTGCGCCTGCACGGCAGCGACCAGACCTACGCCTCCCCCTACTCCGATGCGCAACTGGATGACTGGGGAGAAAAGTGCCGCCGCTGGTTGGCCGAGGGCCGCGATGTCCATGTCTATTTCGACAACGACAGCCAAGGCCACGCGCCGTTCGACGCGATGAAGCTGCTGGAGCGGGTGGGGTAAAGCTTTCAACGCAAAGGCGCAATGACGCAAAGGGCGCAAAGAAATTGATTTAACAAAGAAACCTTTGCGTTCTTTGCGTCATTGCGCCTTTGCGTTGAGGCCTTAACGCTTCACTGCACCCCGGCAAGGTATTCGTCCACGGCCGCGTCCAGCGCCATCTCCCCCGCCCTGACCCGATCATGGTAGCGGCGCATCCACGGGCCCATATGGCCGCGGGATTGGCGGAACTCCGTCAGCATGATGCGGGCCAAAGCCCCTCCCTGCTCCAGGAAACCGCTGGTCTCGAAGTTACGCTCATGGCGCGCCCGGTCGAAATCGAGGCGGACGATATCGGCGTGCCAGCGGCCTTCGGCGAAGTGCAGCCGGCCGTAGGCGGCGCGGGGATCACGGTCGAACGGGGTACCGACCGAACCGACATTGACGATCAGCGTGCCGCGGAAGTGTTTGACCAGCGGGCGGTGGGTATGGGCGGCGATGAACAGGTCGCGGGGGTCGCCGATGCGTTCAGCCAGTGCTTCACCGTCGGTGTCCGGCAGGATCCCCTCACGGTTGCCGAGACGGCTGCCGTGGGTCACGTGCACGGTCCCGGCGTCCGGGTCGTCGATATCGAGGTGGTGGGGCCAGATGCGGATGGGGGCAAGTGCCTCCCCCATCTGTTCGGCGGTGAATTGGGCGAAGCGGCTGAGGTCGCCCTGCACGTCGCCGGGGTCCTGCACCCGGTCGGCACAGCGCAATACGAAACCCTCGTGGTTGCCCTGAATAGCCCGGTAACCCGGAGCGCGCGCCTCCAGCAGCTCGAAACACGCCAGGCTGCACGGTCCCCGGTTGATCAGGTCGCCGGCGACCACCAGCCGGTCCGGACCCCAGCGTTCAATGTCATCCAGCACCGCCTCCAGGGCCGGCACGTTGCCGTGGACGTCGGATATCACCGCAATTTTCACGCTTCTTTATCCTGTTTGTTGCCTGAAACCCAGGCCGCGCCGCCGAGGCTCCAAATTCCCTCACCGCAACGGCCTTTTCTTGCCGCGGTGAAATTCGTAAGATGCTGCCCCCTGAATACTTGACCAAAACCGACAGGAGATCATCCGATGCAATTCTCCCCCTGCACCGGTAACTGCACCGAAGACGGCAGCCACTGCGAGGGCTGCGGCCGCAGCCACGAAGAGATCGCCGCCACGCGCCAGTTGATCGGCGCCATGGCCGAAGCCGCCGCCCAGTATCCGAACAGCGACGAGTTCATCCAGTTCATCGCCGCCAAGGCATTCGGCAAGGCACGCCTGATTCAGATGCAAGGCTGATCCGACCGGCCAGCCGCCGGGCGCACACCCTCGCGGTGCGCCCGGCCGGCCATGCGTGCTTAGCCGTAGAAGCGGGAAGCGAGCACTACCACCACGATCAGGATGACCAGCAGCAGCCCCCACATGATCGAAACGATCACCCGGCTGACACCCTCCAGCACACGCCCCTGACGCTCCTCTCCGGGCTTGCCACCATCCCCGTGCTTCATCGTCGTGTCCCTGAGCGCCGCATCAGTTCGGTTACCGCCCGTAACGGACCCGGGCTTCCTTGAGGAAGGCGTCTACTGCCCGCTCCGTCATCAGCGGCCACAGCGGCATGATGAGTGCCCGGGCACCGAACCCGGCCTCGAGCACCGCCTGTACCGATACCTGCGATCCCTGTGCGATCGACCGGAAGCGCCACTCCACCATGAAGGTCGAAAAGGGCCAGTCCCGCGAGAGAATGGTCAACCGGGACGGCGGTTCCAGGTGCGCCTCGGACGCGATGCGCCAACTGGCCGGACCGAACCCGACGGTCTGTTCCACTTTTAGCACATCCGCCGACTCCCGCCGTACCCGCACCGCGCGATAGCCGGGGACGAAATCGGGGTAACGCTCGATATCGGCCGCCAGGGAAAACGCCTGTTCGGCCGTGTAGGGCAACGTCATGTGCTTGCTGAATGCCGGCATTATCCGGCACCTGTTGCGACAGCGCGCCGATTGACGATTTTCAATGAGCGCGGACCGGTAATTCTCCTACTCTCCACCAGGCTGTTATCCAAGTGCAGCCTCCTCCTAACAAATAATATGGAGATCCCACCATGCTCGAAACCCTGCTGGCAACCGCGGCTTACGGCCTGCTCTTTTACTTCGTCTTTCTCGGACGCATTTTTGATGACGGCCACATGAACGGCAAATAGGCGCCGCTTTCCCAACCCAAAGGGGTTCCGGGATTTGCTCCCGGGACCCCGCGAGGGGCTTCCGGCTTGTTCAGGTGACCGGTTCGAGGCGCCACTGTGTCTGCCCGCCTTCCGTGGTGATCGCGCGCTCCCGAAACCACACCCTTTTCCGCTCACCCCGTATCCGCAGTTCGGCGTGCGGCGCCACCAGGAAGGTACCGGCGAACAGACTGCCGCTGACCTTCAACTCCGGTTGTCCGGGATGTTCCGACGACCATTCGCGCAGCGCCTCGATTTCGGTCGTCACAGCGGCCTCATCCGCCTTGGCCAGAGTCACGGCGGCTTGGGCCTCCTCCTGTTCGGCAGCGAGCCGTTCCTGGGCCGCAAACAACCCGTCCAGACGCCCGGACAGCTCGCTGATCGCAGCCTCCGCGGCCGCCAGTTCGTCACCCTTGCCGTGCTGTTGCAGGCTGCGCCGGTGCACCATCGCTTGGTCCTGCTGCTGGGCGAGTTCGCCAATGGCCCGTTCTGTCTCGTCGTGTTGCCGCTCGATCGCGGCGGCACGCGCCGTACCCGCTTCGGCCGTATCCCGGTAAGCCTGCCGCTGCGCCTCCAGCCGCTCCAGTTCATGCGCGACCCGCTCGTCGACCCCCAGCACCAGATGACAGGGCCCCGATACTTCCGATCCCACCGCCTTCACCGAAATCCCCTGCTTGGCCGCGACCCGCGAGCCGAGCAGCGTGCAGCGCTCGCCACGAAACGCGCCGCCACTCTCCACCCGCGAATCGACCACCTCACGCTCAATCAGCACATCGCCCATTACTTCCAGGTTGGCGTTATGCAGGTATTTCGCCGTCACCGACCCTTCCGCACGGACATGGGTGTTGATGATACCGCCGCGGATCAGCACATCGCCTTGCGCCACGATCGTCGCCCCCTCCGCCTCACCGGCGGTGAGTTGACCGCAAGTGACACGAAAGCCGTTTCGAACCGTGCCGCTGGCGATGACATGGCCCCGGAAATCGATGTGACCGGTGTGATAATCGATGTCGCCGTCGATACGATACTCGGGAAAAACCGCGATTTTGCCGGCGGCGGTCACCGACGGAAAACCGTCCGTCGTCGCGACCACACCAAGCCCGTCTTCCTCCAGTGTGGCACCGTCGCCGACCAGGAGATGGCGATCACGGGGCGGCGCCGGGCCCAGCGTGGCGCCGAACAGGTCTTGGCCAGGCTCCCCCGCCTGGGCCGGGATTTTGCGTGCCAGCAAGGTGCCGGAGGCCACCTGCGGGAGTTCACCGCGGTCGCGAAAATCGATGGTCCCGTCCTCATGCTGGCGACCGGCCTTGAGTGGCGCCAGGTCGAACAGGTACTCGACGGCGGCGTCGCGACCGGGTCTTGCGGGTATCCCGGAGGCCACCACCACCGGCTCGCCCGGCGCTGTCCGGCCGGCAGAGAACGCCGCGATGGCGCTCCGATCGAGGCCGACAGTGATGCCATGGCGATGCAAGGTGAGTTCGACCGCCTCCGGAGTCGGGCGCGGCGCCCCTTCGACGGGCGCGACGGTGGCGCGCATGCGGTCGGCGGAGACCGCCACCTGGACTGGTTCGACCGCTGGACCCGGCCCCACCTGCGGCTGAGCCGAGGTCAGCCCATCACGTTGTTCCGGCGTCAGCAGGCCCTCGTGCACCAGCAGGTCGCCCAGCAACACGATTTTGCGCTTACGGGTAAACAGCAGCCGCTGGACATTGAGCAGATGGGCGATCTGTTCGGGTGTCGCCCAGCCGCGCTCCACGACCATGTCGCCGAAGCGCCGTTCGGGGATGCGCTCGCGCTTGAAACGGTAGGCGGCGAGCACGAAATTGAGCTGCGACCCGGTGAGCAGGCCCTTGCTGAGATAGATGGCGCCCGGCGGCTGTTCGCCATGATCGGTGGCGAGAAGTTCCTGCACCTGGGCCGCGGTCAGCAGTCCCAGGCCGACGGCGGTACGGCCAATCAGCTCGTCATCGACCCCTCGTTCGTCGGCAAACATCGCGCTCGGCCCGATTGCCCCGCAGATACCTCTCCATTTAGCGCCGCCGAGCCGATGGCGTCAACGACGCGCGAGCAATCGATCGAGCAATCGATCCGGCGAAGGCCCCGGGGACGGCCGTCAACTGCCCAGCTTCGATACCGACGTGCCGACCGCGGCGGCGCAGAGATTCCGACAGAAAGTCTCCTTCAGGCGCAAGCCCGCCACCGTGGCAATGACGGCGAAGCCCGCAGACGCCAACAGTCCATTGCGGTAGCCCTCCCAGCCGTAATGTCGAACCCCGTTGAGCACGGCACCGTCCCAGCCCAGATCGACGATCCAGCCGAACAGCGGCTGCATGATCGCCGCACCGAGGAACAGGCCGGTGTTGACAACGGCGATCGCCATCCCGGCGTTGTGAGGCGGGACCACCTCCTTGGCCGCCGCATAGGTCACCACGAAGCCGCCGGCGGAAAAACCGAGCAGCGCATACAGCAGCAGACCGGACCAGCCCGGCCCCCACGGCAGTCCGGCCATGGCGAGCCAGGCCGTGCCGGAGAGCAGCCCGGCACCGACAATTACCGGGCGCCGCCGCCCGATCCGATCGGACAGCGCCCCCATCGCAAAGGAGCCGACGGCGAAACCGGCCAGGGCGGCGGTGGTGTAGAGGGCGGCGGCCGTGGCGGAGAGGTCGAACACATCCCGCATCAGCGGCACCCCCCAGAGGCCGGCGAAGGCGAACAGGCTGCCGGTGACACCGAAATTCACCCAGAACCCCGGCCACACCGCACGGGTCTTCATCACCCTGTGCAACTCCTGCCACCAGGCCGTGCGCCGCTCGTCGCCCACGGCCGGGCGGACCGGGGGAAATCCCGCCTCTTCCGGGCGATTGCGAACGAACAGGAAGGTCAGTACCGCAAGCCCGAGGGAGATCCCGCCGGCGGTGACGAACACATCGCGCCACGACCAGGCCTGCAACAGGGCGGCAAGCGGACCGGCAGCCAGGATCGAGCCGATGTTGCCGAGCAACAGGGTCAGCCCGCTGACCAGACCGTAGCGGCGATCGCTGAACCACACGGTGTTCGATTTCATCAGCCCGACGAACACCACCGAAACCCCCAGACCCACCAGGAATCGGCCGAAGGAGGCGCTGGCGAAATCCGGCGCCAGGCCGAACACGATGGAACCGACACCCGCCACCAGGGCACCGAGGGCGACACTGACCCGCGGCCCGAAGGTGTCGGCCAGCACCCCGGACGGGATCTGCATGGCCGTATAGATGTAGTAGTACATCGCCGCCAGTGAACCGAGCGCCGCCCCGCTGGTGGCGAAGGCCTGCATCAGGTCGGCCGCCACCGCCCCGGGCGCCATCCGATGGAAGTAGACCATCATGTAGGAGACCACCAGCAGACCGTAAATGGTCCAGCGCACGCGCTGAAAGCGGGCGTATTCGACGCGATCCATCAATGACTCCAAAGGCAGGGAGCGGCTTAACCGAGAACACCGTCACAACAAAATCGACCGATTTGGCTGTGGTGCGGTCAAGCGGCGTTGATTGGACTAATCTAACATGGACCAAAGTCCATTTTCTCGCGACAGATGGACGGCTCATCCGGCCGGATGAGGAGGGGGAGCGGAGTTGGACGAGAGAAGAAGCCGTCAGCACATGCCAGGCTGTGACCGACAGTTCGCCGACCGGTTGCCATGACGCAATCCAAATGGCTGAATTGCCGAATCCCTGCCGTGGCCATCGGTGTCGCGGCCGTGTACTGGCTCATCACCAGTGCGGTCACCGCCCACCATCTGGAGATCGGCTTCCTGCGTTCGGTCGCCGGCGATATTCCTTGGCCGGATCTCCTCCATCGGATCACTGTCCTGCTGCTGTTCATGGCCTTCGGGCTGTTGGGCGGCGTGCTGGCGCAGGCACGCTGGGATGCCCTGAATAAGGCCCATGAGGCGGCCGCTCAGCAGCTTGCCGTCGAACAGGAACTGGTGCGGGTCGAGGATTCACGGCGGGAATGGATCCACGCCTTCGACGCCGTACGGGACCTCATCTTCGTACATGATGCCCAAGGCCGCATCCTGCGAGCCAATCGCGCCTATGCCCAGTATGCGGGGCTTTCGTTCCGGCAACTGCTTGGGAAACCCTACTGGGAGTGCTTCCCCCGGGTCAGCGGACCACTCCCCGGCTGCTGTCCCGAATCCGGTGATCGCGATTCCAGCCCGCAGGTGGTGACGCTGGAGGACGGCCGAATCTTCAATCTGCGGACCTATCCCGTCCAGGGCCACATGCACCGGGGCCGCTGCTGGACCGCCGTGCTGGAGGATGTGACCGACCAGCACCGCACCCACGAGGCACTGCGGGAGCGGGAGGCCCGCATCACCGCCATTTACGAGGCCTCCCGGGATATCTCCTTCATCGTGACCGACCTGGCCGGGCACGATGCCCGGGTTCTGGAATTCAGTCCGGGTGCCGAGCGAACCTTCGGCTACAGCCGGGCAGAGATGGTGGGTCAACCGGTGGGGCATCTACACCGCCCCGAAGACGTGAAACGCTTTCCGCATGTACTCGCGGCCATGGCGGAACAACGTGCCGGATTCAGTGGCGAGGCGACACTGGTACGCCGGAGCGGAGAGCAGTTCCCGGCGCTATTCACCTCTTATCCCATGTTCGATGAACGGGGAGAGATGATCGCCGCCCTCGGCGTTGCGGTGGACATCTCCGCGCAAAAACAGACCGAAGAGACGCTGCGCCGCACCCTGGACGAACTGGAGGCGGTCTTCGGCAGCATTCAGGTGATGATGGTGGTGATGGACGCGCAGTTCGACTACCTGCGGGTCAACGCCGCCTTCGCGGCGGCATTCGACAAGCGGCCCGAAGAACTCGTCGGACAAAACCACTTCAACCTCTTTCCCAACGACGCCGGCCTGCCCTATTTCCAGCGGGCCGTCGAAACGGGGTTGCCGCAAAGCACCTCGGCCAAGCCGTTCTCGCACCCCGAACGCGGCACCACCTACTGGGACTGCACCGTCGTCGCCCTCAAAGGGACTCACGATTCCAAAGAGGGCTTTGTGCTGACCGCCGTCGACGTTACCGGGCGGGAAGAAGCGGTACGCGCCCTCCGCGCCAGCGAGGAGCGGTTCGCACTCGCCATGCAGGGCGCCAATGACGGGCTCTGGGACTGGAACGTCGAGGCGGACGCCCTCTACTGTTCACCGCGCTGGGCCGCCATGTTCGGCTATGAAGGCGAAGCCTGCTTCCCTTCCATCGACGACTGGTTCCCGCTGATCCACCCGCGCGATCGCGCCCGTGTGTTTCGACGACACGCCGAGATCCTGGCCTCCGACATCTGTCACTTCGAGCGCACCTACCGGATGCGCCACCGAAACGGCCATTATCTGTGGATACTCGATCGCGGTACCGTGGTGCGGGACAGCCAAGGCAAACCGGTACGCGTGGTCGGTACCCACATGGACATTACCGCCCGCAAGCAGGCCGAGCAGGAGGTCGAAACCCTGACACGGCTCTACACCGTCCTCAGCGAGGCCAACAAGGCCATTGTGCGAATCGGTGAACGCGACCGGCTGCTGGCGGCCATCTGCCGCATCCTGGTCGATCATGGCGGCTTCCCGATGGCCTGGATTGGCGTGAGTGACGCCACCCGGCGCCGGGTAGTACCCCTCGCCTCCGCCGGGGACGACCAGCGCTATCTCGACGCCATCGGTATCTCCTTCGACAAATCCGCCCATAAAAAGGGGCCGGCGGTCCAGGCGCTGAAGACCGGCAGTTTCGTGATCGTCAATGACATCCGTCGCGACCCGGCCATGCAGGCGTGGGCCGAGCCGGCCCTGGCACGCGGCTACAAAGCCGTCAGCGTCTTTCCGATCCGCGAGCACGGCGAGGTCTTCGGCTTCCTGGCCGCCTATGCGGCAGAGCGCAACTACTTCGGCCAACAGCGCATCACCCTGCTTGCCGGACTGGCCGACGACATCTCCTTTGCCCTCGACAACATCGCCCGGGAGGAGGCGCGGATGGCGGCGGAAAGTGCACTGCAGCGTGCCCACGAGGAGCTCGAATCCCGCGTGCTGGAGCGCACCGCCGAACTGCGTGAGATGAACCGGCAACTCGAGGCCTTCTCCTATTCGGTCTCGCACGACCTGCGCGGGCCATTGCGGGCCATCAACGGCTTTGCCAGCGTACTGATGGACGACTACGGGCCCCGGCTCGCAGGCGAGGCGAAAGACCACCTCACCCGGGTCAAGGAGGCGAGCCTGCGCATGGACCGCCTGATCGACGGACTGCTCAAACTCACCCAGATTGCCCGTGCCGAGCTGCACCCGCAGGCGGTCGACCTGGTCGAGGTCGCCCAGCAGTCGCTCGCGGAATTGCGGCGCTCTGCTCCGGCGCGCGAGGTCACCTTCACCTGCCCGAAACAGCTCGTTGCCCACGCCGATCCCTACCTCATCCGCGTGTTACTGGACAACCTGCTTGGCAATGCCTGGAAGTTCACGGGCCGGCAACCGGATGCACGCATCGAACTTGGGCGGGAACATGGGGAAGACGGCACCCGTTTTTTCGTCCGGGATAACGGGGCCGGTTTCGACATGGCCTATGCCACCCAGCTGTTCGGTGCCTTTCAGCGCCTGCACGCGCCGGATGAATTCCCCGGCACCGGGATTGGACTGGCCACGGTGGCGCGGATCGTCAGCGCTCACCGCGGCCAAGTCTGGGCCGAAGGGGAAGAAGGGGGCGGCGCAACCTTCTATTGGACGTTGGGCACGGGGACCGGCCAGGGCGCCGGGGCGACCGACCGGCAGTTGGTGACCGCCGACTTCGAATCCTGAAACCGTCCCCGCTCAGCGCCGAAAGGCAACGATGCGGCGGGATACCGTTGCGGGCTTGCTTGCCCGGGAATCCAGGCGCTCGGCCAGCTCCGGCAACACCAGGTGGGTGAAGGCCTTGGCGTAGGCGTTGTAGTACAGCACCCGAGCCGGCACCGGCGCAGCAAGGGTATCGCGGGAGACGGCGAAGTCGGTCCACGCCAGCGCCGGTTGGGCACCGAGACGCCGGTCGAAGCAGACCCAGGCATCGCATGAGAGGTGAAATTCCAGATTGCGAGCCCCCAATACCGTGCGCAACTGTCCGTCCTGTCGCAACAGCGCGAGACGGATCCGGTTGAACTGGTGTGAAGGGATGCTGACCGTGGCAGTGCCGGAAGCCGGTTCCGGCGGCAGGCTCGGCTTCATACAGGCTCCTTCGGCTGAGAGCATTACCTTACCAATATAGTCAATCATTAGCGCGTATTGCCAGCCGGCACGGCCAGCCGGCCGCAAGGCGGGTCAGGATTTGCGGCGACGGCCCGGGCCGGTCGGTGCCGACAGGCGCTCGGCAAGCCGGGCGTCGGTCTCACTCAGTACCGTGGGGAGGATCTGCTCCGCGTGCTGATGGTAGATCCGCAAACGGCAGGGGACGGGGACGTGCAGCGTATGGCGGGACGCGGAAAACTCGGTCCAGGCGGCAACGGGCAAATCCGCCAGATCGCGGTCAACCAAAATCCAGACCTGCCGATCGAGGACGATGTCGAGGTGTCGCAAAGCCGGGAGCTGCAGGCGCAGGGGGCAACCCAGCCGTACCAGCGCCAGCCGGACCCGATTGAAATAGCGGGCCTCGACGGTGGCGGAGAGTACCTTGAGGGGCGGTACATCGTTCAGCCGATTCACGCAGGCTCCCCGGTAACCCGTATGCCCGGATTATCGCCCAGCGTACGCCCAGCGCCAGCACCGAGCGACCGGCTCAACCGTCAAAGGGTCATCAGCAGTGCGCGGCAGCGCGCCTCCATCTGTTCGGCCAGGCTCTCGTCGATCAGCAGGCGGACCATGCGACGGCAGTGCTCGGCAGCGGACTTCAATCCTTCGGCGGTATCGGGGGCGGCCCTCAGCTTTTCCACAATGGCCGGGGCGTTGTCGCCCAGAAGTTCCTCGGCAATTCGAATCAGGCGTCCCTTGATGGCCGGGACGTCTCCCGCTTCCGGCGGAGACTCGTCACCCAGGGTAACGAAACCCTGTCTTGCGAGTTCGCGCAGACTGCTCTTCACGTCCCAGCCGTCGGCCTTTTGGGCCAGCTCATCCACCGGCGAGTGACCATCCACGAGAATGAGAACGAAACGCAGATCGCGTCCGAGCCCGTGACGGCGGCTGCGCAGTTCCTCATCACCCTTTTCGGTACGACAGACGATCGGAAAGCTCATATCAGGCCGTCAACTCGACAATGACACGGTGCAGGAGCTTGACCGTCAGCAGCACGTAGAGGGCACCGAAGAAAAAGATGCCGGCCACGATGAAGCGCAGGGCCTCCTCCGGGATCGCGCGCATGAACGGGGTGGTCAGGTAACCCACCGCGAAGATGGCGACCAGACCGAGCAGCGTGTTCCAGCGCTTGCCGATGACGCCGCCGGGAATGGTCGGCCGCAACTTGACCACCAGCCAGAGGCAATACGCCATCACGGCGATGGCAAACAGGGTCACAACAAAGGGTAGGTCGATGCCCATTTCTCTCTCCTCTCTCGCTTCGTGGGTCGAAAGCCTCGTATTTTCTGAGCGTTTTTATGGGGCTCTCTTCTAACGAAGTATGGTCGCCGGGAGAGGAATTTCCAGCTGGTTCTCGTTAGTGGCTCCAGCGGTCGACCACCCGCAGGCGGCGAGTGCCGATCACGGAACGACAAAGGGGACGGTCAAGGTTCCCAAACGCTCTCCGGCGCGGGCGCCAATCAGATCGAAGCGGAACTGGGCTCGCTCCAGCGCCGGGGCCGGCTGCTCGAAGTAGAGATAACCGCTGACCCGACCGCCCGGGTCCAGGGTTCCCTCCGGCAGGGCCCGCTCCAGCATCTCCTCAGTGGGCAGTTCATATTCCAGCCAGCGGTCGTAGTAGGTTTCGTTATAGAGCGGATCGACGAAGAGGGGCCCTCCGGCCACCGGCAGGTGGGGATAAAGCGGCGCGACATAGGGGGCGACCTCGAAACCGGCCGCCTCGAACCACGGTTCGTCGATGGGGCCGTAGTCGGTGGCCAGCACCGGCTCCTCCACCGTACCGGCAATGCGAAACGGAGGCAGCGCGGCGTAGACCGGTCCGCCGGAGGCCACCAGCGCGAAGTCGCCATAGCGCAGGCGGATCGGGCGGTCGCCCTCGTTGGTGATGGTCACCCGCATCGGCAGTACCTCCTGACCGAAGGGCGCCTCGCCGGGCCACACCTCCGGCCGCACCACCACCTCGATGTTGGCCACCTGCGCGATCATCCCCGGTTGGTCCCCCGGGACCGGCGCGGCGGCAGGGGCCGGCACCACTTCCGGCACCACATCCGGCGTCGGGGCGCAGGCGGTCAACAACAGCACAAGGGCGAGCAGGTGGCGATGCATGGGGAAGCTCCTCAGAAGTGTTGACGTTCCAGCCATGGGATGAGGCGCGCGAAGGCGGCCTCGATCTTTTCCATGGACGCCGAAAAACTGATGCGCAGGGTATTCGGCGCCGAGTCGCCGAAGGTATCGCCCGGCACGGTGCAGACGCCGGTCTCCTTCAACAGCCGCAGTGCAACGCTGGAGCCATCGACACCGGGCGGCAGCGACGGCAGGATGTAAAAGGCCCCCTGCGGCCAGTAGCCGGTAAGGTTGGGGGCCTCGCCCACCAGTTGCACCACCCGATCACGCCGCCGGCGGTATTCGTCCAGCATGGCGTCGAGAAAGCCGCGATCGCCGGTAAGTGCCGCCACCCCCGCCCACTGCGCCGGGGTATTGGCCACCGTGGTGGTGAAGATGTGGTAGCGCCGCAGGGTCTTGATGGCCGCCTGGCTGGCGATGATCCAGCCGACCCGCAGCCCCGGCATGCTGAAGGTCTTGGAAAAGCTGCTGACCACCATCACCTGGTCGAGGTCCACGCTGCAGCGGATCACGCTGGGGTGAACCATGTCATCCAGCAACAGGTGGTCGTATACCTCGTCGGAGATCACCTTGATGCCGCGGTAGGCCGCCTCCTGCACAATCGCCTCCACCGTCTCACGCGGGTAGACCGCGCCGGTGGGGTTGCCCGGCGAATTGAGCACGACGGCGAAGGTGCGCATGCCCATGGCGTCGATCACCGCCTGCGGGTCGAGCTGGTAGCCGTGCTCGGCACGGGTGGGGATGCTCTTCACCTCGCCGCCATTCATGCGAATCAGCGGGGCATAAAGGGGGAAGGTGGGGTCCGGCAGCAGAAATTCCCGCCCCGGTGCGGCGGTGGCGCTCAGCGCCAGATAGAGCGCCTCGGTGGCGCCGGTGGTGACGAGGAAGTTGTCCTCGCTCAGCTCCCGCCCGTAATGCCCGCTGTAGTAACCGGCGAGCGCGGTCAGCAGTTCCGGCAGGCCGGCGTCGAGGGTATAACCGGTATGGCCGTTACGCAGGGCGTCGATATGGGCCTCGACGATGTGCGGCGGGGTCGGAAAATCGGGCTGTCCGATGGAAAGGTGGATTACGTCATCCATTGACGCGGCCAGGTTGACCATGCGCCGAATGCCCGGGATCGGCAGCGCCCGCAACGCCGGGTTCCAGGCCGCCTCGCTGCCCCCTTCCTGATTGAACCGGGCCGACATCAGGACTCCTGTCTCAAAGGCGTCTTCTTCAGGCGAGCGTAGGTAATCCGGCGGTCCCGTCAAGCATTCGGCAGCTGTCGCGCGCCCAAGATGCCAAGACCGGACTGACTGCACGCCATGTTTGACCCGACCGCCGGGACTGCTACGGTGGGATCAGAACCCCTGCCGAGACGAGCGATGGCCGAGACGACAACACGGCCCCGGGTGGCCGTTCTCACCGCCCCCGGCGAGGGCCGACCGCCGGGACTGGAAGCGCTGGAGCCCGAGGCGGCACTGCAGATTGCCGAGACCGCGGAGCAACTGGCCACCGCCCTGCGCGAGGCCGACATCCTCCTGGTCACCGACTTCCGCACCGGCCTGCTGCGCGAGGCGTGGCCGGCCGCCCGGCACTTGCGCTGGGTGCACGCGGCCAGTGCCGGGGTCGACGCCCTCTGCTTCCCGGAACTGGTCGATTCCGACATCCCGCTGACCAACGCCCGCGGCGTATTCGACGCGCCCATTGCCGAATACGCGCTCGGGCTGATGCTGGCCTTTGCCAAGGACCTGCCGGCCACCCTCGAACATCAGCGCAAGCGGCGGTGGTTCCACCGCGACAACGAACGGTTGGCGGGGAAACGGCTGCTGGTGGTGGGCGCCGGCTCGATCGGCCGGGCCATCGGCCGCCTGGCGAAGGTGGTTGGGATGGCGGTGGAGGGCGTTGCGTCCACGTCCCGGCCCGGCGATGCCGATTTTCCGACCATCCACGGGGTCGACGGGCTGGCGACGGCGCTGGCGAACGCCGACTACGTGGTCGCCGCGGCACCGTTGACCGCCCGCACCCGCGGCCTGTTCGGGACCGAAACCTTCGCGGCCATGAAGCCGGGCGCACGCTTTATCAACGTTGGGCGCGGCCCGGTGGTGCAGACCGATGCCCTGGTGGCCGCGCTCCACGACGGCCGACTCGCCGGCGCCGCGTTGGACGTGTTCGAGATGGAACCGCTGCCGGAGGAGCATCCGCTGTGGGCGATGCCGCAGGTGATCGTGTCACCGCACATGGCTGGCGACGTCCACGGCTGGCGTGAGGCGCTCGGTGCGCAGTTCGTGGCAAATTTCCGCCGCTGGCGGGCAGGCGAACCGCTGGAGAATGTGGTGGACAAGTCACGGATGACGACCGGTTAGGAGCGCATCTCGTCGCGGGCGGTGCGCTGCGCTCCGCTCACCAACCCTACGTGAGAGCGCTGGGAGGGCAACAACATGGACACGGATGTCGCCGACCTGTCGGCCCGGGACCTGGTCACCCTGTTCAGCCGCGGACTACTGTCTCCGGTCGAGGCCGCGACAGCGGCATTGGCGCGGATCCGGCGCTATGACCCGGTGGTGAACGCTTACTGTCTGGTGGACGAGGAGACGACGCTCGAGGCGGCGCGTGCCGCCGAACGCCGGTATCGGGAGGGCCGCCCGCTCGGTACGCTGGACGGGATTCCGGTCGCCATCAAGGACGTCTTTCTCACCCGCGGCTGGCCGACCCGCAAGGGCTCGCGCACCATCGACCCGAACCAGCCCTGGACCATCGACGCCCCGGCCGTGGCGGCCCTGCGCCGGCACGGCGCGGTGCCGGTGGGCAAGACCACCACCCCCGAGTTCGGCTGGAAGGGAGTCACCGATAATCCGGTGGACGGCGTCACCCGCAACCCCTGGGACCCGCTGCGCACCGCTGGCGGCTCCAGCGGCGGTAGCGCCGCCGCCCTGCCGCTCGGCATGGGCGCGCTGGCGCTCGGCACCGATGCCGGCGGGTCCATTCGTATCCCGGCCGGCTTCTCCGGCGTGGTCGGCCATAAGCCGACCCAGGGGCGGGTCCCGCTTTGGCCCGGCAGCCCGTTCGGCGCCCTGGCCCACGCCGGCCCCATGGCACGAAATGTGGCCGACGCCGCGCTGTTGATGAACGTGCTGTGCGAGCCGGACCCGCGCGACGGCCAACTGCCGGCGGACGGCACGGATTACCTGGCGGCACTGGACGAAGGAGTCGCGGGCCTGCGTGTCGCCTTCAGCCCGAACCTCGGCTACGTCGAGGTACATCCGGAGGTGGCCCGGGCCGTGGCCGAAGCCGCCGCTCTGTTCGAGACCCTCGGCGCCCGGGTCGAGACCGCCGACCCCGGCTTCGACGACCCCGCCGAGGCGTTTGGCCACCTGTTCTTCGCCGGGGCCGCCAACGCCCTGCGTAACCTGGACGGAGAGCGGCGGCGGCAGATGGATCCGGCGCTGGTCGAAGCGGCCGAGGCGGCCGCCCGGCTCTCCGCCCTCGACTATCTGGCCGCCGTCAACGTACGCAATGCCCTGATGGAGCGGATGGGAAGCTTCCACCAGCAATACGATCTGCTGCTCACCCCCACCCTGCCCATCCCCGCTTTCGAGGCAGGTCGAGAGGTGCCGGCAGGCTGGCCGGCGGAGCGCTGGCCGTCATGGACGCCGTTCACCTACCCCTTCAACCTGACCGGGCAACCGGCCGCCTCGGTGCCGTGCGGCTTCACAACGGAGGGGCTGCCGATCGGGCTGCAGATTGTCGGCGCGCGCCACGCCGACGCCCTGGTGCTGCGCGCCGCCCACGCCTTCGAGCAGGCGCGCCCGGCGACGCGTCGGCCGCGCCTGCTGGAACCGGGTGCTTGAGGTCTACACACCGAGGCGTTCAATTCAACAGGATTAACAGGATTTTTCAGGATTAACACGATGGGATCGGATGTGGTGGGCCTGCGAACCGCATCACCTGGGCGCTTCCGGTCGATTGGTGCGGTTCGTTCCTCACCGCACCCTACATGGACTGTTCTCAACCCGCGGTGACACAGCGGACGCCAACCTGATAAGCAATCCTGTTAATCCTGAAAAATCCTGTTAATCCTGTTAATCCTGTTAATCCTGTTGAATAAAAGGAGCAGGCAATCATGTTCGAATCACCACTGCTGCCCCGCGCTGCCGGGTACATCGCCGGCCGCTGGGCCGAAGGACCGGGCGAGCCGTTTGCCGTGGTCAATCCGGCCAATGGATTGCCGCTGGCGCAGATCAGGGCCATGGGCGGGCCCGAGACCCTTGCCGCTATCGAGGCGGCGCAAGGGGCACTGGCCAGCCCGGCACCCCGCCCGCAACGGCAAGCGTGGCTGGAGCGGATCGCGGAACTGCTCGGGGAGCATCGGGCAGAACTCGGACGCATCCTAACTCACGAGCACGGCAAACCGTGGCAGGAGGCGCAGGGTGAGGTCGACTATGCGGCCGGTTTTTTCCGCTACTGTGCCCGCCACATCGACGCGCTGGCCCCGCACACCCTGGACGAGCGACCGCGCGATCTGGACTGGAGCGTGCACCACCGCCCGGCCGGCGTGGTCGCACTGCTCACGCCGTGGAATTTTCCCATCGGCATGATCGCCAAGAAGCTCTCGGCGGCACTGGCAGCGGACTGCGCGTGCGTGGTCAAACCCTCGCGCAAGACCCCGCTCACCACCATTGCCCTGTTTCGGCTGCTGGACCAGGCGCTCGACCTGCCGCCGGGCAAGGTCAATCTGCTGATGGGCGAGGCCTGCGCCATTACCGACACCCTGCTCGCCCACCCGGCGGTGCGGGTGATCAGTTTCACCGGCTCGACCGCGGTCGGTCGCCAACTGATCCGCAAGAGCGCCGACGGGGTGAAGCGGCTGACCCTGGAACTGGGCGGCAACGCGCCATTCATTGTTTTCGCCGACGCCGATCTCGAGCAGGCGGCGGAGCAGCTCATCGCCAACAAGTTCCGCGGCGCCGGCCAGACCTGCGTCTGCGCCAACCGCATCTTCGTTCACAGCCAAGTGGCCAGCCGCTTCGCCGAGGCGGTCGCCGCCCGCGCCGCCGATCTGCGGATCGGCGACGGCATGGACCCGGACACGGTGATCGGACCGCTGATCGACCGTAACGGCTACGACAAGGTCCGACGCCATCTGCAGGACGCCCTCGCCGGCGGCGCGCAGTTGATCGGCGGCGGGGACCCCGGTGACTGGGAACAGACCCGCGGCCGCTTCCCGCCGGCGGTGGTAGTTGGCATCACCCCCACCATGCAGGTCAGCGGCGAGGAGACCTTCGGCCCGCTGGTGGCCATTGCCGAGTTCGACGACGAGGCGACCGTGTTGGCCCGCGCCAACGCGACCGAGTTCGGCCTGGCCGCCTATGTGTTCACCCGGGACGCCGACCGCATCGAACGCCTCGTCAACGGCCTCGAGTTCGCCCACGTCGGCGTCAACACGGGGTCCGGCCCCGCCCCGGAGGCCCCCTTCGGCGGCATGAAACAGTCCGGTTTCGGCCGCGAAGGCGGCCGTGAGGGGTTGTTCGAGTTCGTGGAGACGCAGACTGTGGTAAGGGGCTGAATCGGCCGATGTGCCAGGGAAAACCTGGCGCAGAGACGCAGAGGCGCGGAGCACTTAAGTGTTACGGGCGTAGTTGGCGCGGTTCGGCGCCGCATCAGCCGCCCCATCGCGTCGGGATTTATGCCCCGCATGGGGTACGGCGCTCCTCCGCGGCTCCTCTTCCGGTTTGAACAACAAATCCTCCGCGCCTCTGCGCCTCTGCGGCAGGTTTTCTAGAGCACCGAACAGATAAACCGGTCGGTGCCCCAGCCTGGGGAAGCCCGTAGGATGGGCAAAGCGCCGCCGCCCATCCGCTCGGTTTGGCACCATTGCTTTACGGCGCGTGCCCATCAGTGTCGGTAGATG
>JAWLGP010000026.1:0-59548 GCA_041685045.1 Gammaproteobacteria bacterium | reverse complement strand
CTGCAAACCATGGGCAATCTCGGACATAATCCGCTCATCGCGATCCAAATGGCTCTCGCCGGTCACTCTGTCAGCATGACAGGGGGCGAGTAGTTACGCCAGGAGATACAAGGGTACAAGGCGTCGATGGCGGTTTCAGGCCGCCCTCACGAGCCAGAGCAGTGCGCTGGCAATCCAGGCCCAGCCGAGTAGCGGGTGGAAGATGAGGCGCCAAACGCTGAGGCGCGGCACGAAGCCGACGCCGTGGATGAAGCCCGTGGCAATCCCCCACATCATGACGACCAGCACCCCGGTCCTGATCCCGGGAACAGCTTGCGCCAACAGCTCCGCACGATCGATGCCGAGTGACGCCAGGGCGAACGCCAACCCCAGCGACAGCAGCCGTGACCAGAGCGACGTAAAATAGGGAACGCGGCTCGAGCCGCGTTCCCCGTTATTTTCCTGCAGCGGCTGCCGGGACATCAGCGGTTACTGTCGTCCCGATTGCCCGTCAGTTCCTGCTCCAGCCACATGACATTGATCGCGCCCAACGCCATCGCCAGCGTTACACCCAAAATCCAAGCGAAATACCACATTTGAAAACCTCCGAAATTTATGGAGCCGGAGGGGTCAGCCTGACCCCTCACGCGTCACTCTTAACCGTTAACGCACTCAGTAAGCGTCATAGGTGTTATCGCGGATGAACTGCACCGTGGTTTTGCCCCACAGCGCCCGATAACACCACACGGTGTAGGCCAGGATGATCGGCACGAAAATCACCGCGGCCCAGAACATGACCGTCAGCGTCAGGTGGCTCGACGGGGCATCCCACAGCGTCAAGGATGCGTTCGGCACCGTGATCGAGGGCATCACGAACGGGAACATCGAGAACCCCGCGGTGAAGATGATGCCGCTCATGGAGAGCGAGCTGGAGGTGAACGCCAGACCCGGCCGGTTTGCCTTGGCCATCAGGATGGCGCCCAGCGCACCCAGGAATCCGATCACCGGTGCGGCCATCATCCACGGGTACTTGCTGTAATTGGCCAGCCACGCCCCTTCAACGATGTCGACCTCTTTCGCCAGCGGGTTCGGCAGCGCATCGGTCGGCGGCATGGAGATGATCTCGTAGCCGGGCACACCCAGGGCGAGATAGACGCCGGCGAGGGCGAAGGAGACGATCACCACGGTACCGGCCACCATCACCGCCTTGCGGGCACGGCCTTCGATCGGATCACCGGCGCGCAGCTGCAACCAGGTAGCGCCGTGCATGATCAGCATGGAGAGACTCACCACGCCGGCCAGCAGGGCGAACGGCCGCAGCAGCCCGAAGAAGTTGCCGGTGTAGGTCGGACGCAGGAACGGGTCGTACTCGAACGGCACGCCAAGAATCACGTTACCGAAGGCGACGCCGAACAGCAGCGCCGGCACTGCACCACCGACGAACAGACCCCAGTCCCAGGCGTTGCGCCAGCGCGGGTCGGCCACCTTGCTCCGGTAGTCGAAGCCGACCGGCCGGAAGAACAAGGCGAACAGCACCAGCAGCATGGCGATGTAGAAGCCGGAGAAGGCTGCCGCATACACCGCCGGCCAGGCCGCGAAGATGGCGCCGCCGGCGGTGATGAACCACACCTGGTTGCCGTCCCAGTGGGGCCCGAGCGTGTTGATGATCACCCGGCGCTCCTCATCGTTCTTGCCAAGGAACGGCAGCAGCGCCCCGGCACCCATGTCGAAGCCGTCCGTGATGACGAAGCCGATCAGCAACACCCCGACCAGCAGCCACCACACCAATTTCAAAGTCTCGTAATCCAGAATCATTTTATTGACCTCTTTTTCAACGCAAAGGCGCGACGACGCAAAGGGCGCAAAGGTTTTGCGTGTTTTGCTTTTCACCATCCATTTCTTTGCGTCCTTCGCACCTTTGCGTCTTTGCGTTTAATGGTTTTTCGTCAATCCGCACGCTGCATCGGTTGTGCCGCCAGGTTGCCGACGCCGCCCGGGGTGGCGCCGGTTTCGAAGTGATAGCGGCCGGTGTGCAGGCTGGACGGGCCAAGGCGGGCGAACTTGAACATCAGGTACATCTCGACCACCAGCAGCAGGGTGTAGAAGCCGATGAATCCGGCCAGCGAGAACACCAGGTCGCCCACGGTGAGGGTCGAGGTGGAGAGATAGACCGGCAGCAGCTCGCCGATGGACCACGGTTGACGACCGTACTCGGCGACGAACCAGCCGAGTTCACAGGAGATCCACGGCAGCGGGATGCTGTACAGGGCTGCTTTCAGCAGCCACGGATTGCGGCCCGCCTCGCGTTTGGCGCAGTAGATGAATGCCGCGGCGAACAGGAGGATGAACCAGAAGCCGAGCGCCACCATGATGCGGAAGGTCCAGAACAGCGGAGCCACCTGCGGAATGGTGTCATTCGCGGCCATGCGGATCTGCTCGTCGGTGGCATCCACCACGTTCTCGGTGTACCGCTTCAGCAACAGGCCATAGCCGAGATCGCTCTTGACCTCATCGAAGGCGGCCTTGGTTGCGTCATCGGTCTGGCCGTTGCGCAGCTTCTGCAGCAGGTCGTAGGCGATCATGCCGTTGCGGATGCGCACCTCGTGGTCGACCTTGAGGTCCTTGATGCCCTTCACCTCTTCATCCCAGGAACGGGTAGCGATGAGGCCCATGAGCCAGGGGATCTTTACCGCAAAATCGGTGGTTTCGTTCTCCTGGTCGGGGAAGCCTAACAACGTGAAGGAGGCCGGGGCCGGGTGCGTTTCCCACTCGGCTTCGATGGCGGCCAGCTTGACCTTTTGCACGTCGCCCAGCTCGTAGCCGGATTCGTCACCGAGCACCACCACCGACAGCGAGGAGGCGAGGCCAAAGGCGGCGGCGATGGCGAAGGAGCGGCGGGCGAATTCCAGGTCACGCCCCTTGAGCATGTAGTAGGCGGAGATGCCCAATACGAACATGGCGCCGGTAACGTAGCCGGCCGAGGCGGTATGCACGAACTTCACCTGGGCTACCGGGTTGAACAGCACGTCGGCGAAGCTCGTCATCTCCATGCGCATGGTCTCGAACGAGAACTCCGAGCCCACCGGGTTCTGCATCCAGCCATTGGCCACCAGGATCCACAGCGCCGACATGTTCGAGGCAAAGGCGGTCAGGAAGGTGACCAGCAGGTGCTGGCGTCTGCTGAGCCGTTCCCAGCCGAAGAAGAACAGACCGATGAAGGTGGATTCGAGGAAGAAGGCCATCAGGCCCTCGATGGCGAGCGGTGCACCGAAGATGTCACCGACGTAGTGGGAGTAGTAGGCCCAGTTCGTGCCGAACTGAAACTCCATGGTGATGCCGGTGGTGACGCCCAGAGCGAAGTTGATGCCGAACAGCTTGCCCCAGAACTTGGTCATGTCCTTGTAGATCTGCTTGCCGGTCATGACATAAACCGACTCCATGATTACCAGTATGACGGAGAGGCCGAGGGTCAGGGGTACGAATAGGAAGTGGTACATGCCCGTGGCTGCGAACTGCAACCGCGACAAGTCGATGACTTCTTCTGGGATCATTCCGGTTACACCTCTTTTATTGGTTGCTCGCTCTTATGGCTTGCCTGTGGAGGTTGGCGATCTGTGGCCACAGTGCGCGGACGCGTGGAGTAATGGCTTTCTGCCGGGCCGCAAACGCGAACAGGCCGGTGCTTGCCTGCAGTGGCCGATCCGCCGCATTGCCTCCTCGAGAACGGCCAGTGTCCGGCCCCGCCGTACTTCGGGGGGGGTAGCAGGGGGCGGGAATACCGGAACTGTGCCTACCCGGACTTGAGCAATGGCTATGCCAAAATTTGCATTTTTGTGATGAGTTGCCGGGAAAGCTAGGCGCTGTTGTTCAAGCTTTTGAAAAAGAAGAAAAAAATAAATAATGCACAACCGGTGAGGTCATTGAGTAGCCGGCTGATTCGGCATGGAGAGCGCCAAATGTGGCATTTGTCGCAGCGGGTCTGCCAATCAAGGCGCATGCTCTGAATCGTGGTGGCAGACGGGCTGAAGCGTACTTCGCTGCGGCAGGGATGGTGTCGGCGGCAGGGGGGGACCGAAGAAAACGGCAGGTTCCGGACGGCATCGCATCGGGGGTTCTTTGCGAGAGGAGAGGCACGATGACGCCGGAACGCTGCCTGCGAAAGTAAGAGCAATGGCTATGCCAAAACTTGCACCTTTGCCGAAAGCGCGCACCGAACGCTGGCAAGTGTTTGTATTTTGGTGCGCTGACAGGCATTTAGGTGAAAATAACGGGGGCATTTCGATCTGGAGTCATTTTGGTCTTGTGTCACTTCTGACGCTTATTGGAGAATAACTGCCATTGCTGGCGTTTCTTCGGGGGTGTGTGTGAGCTATGAAATTGTCCCGGCGGAGGTCGTCTCCATGCTGGAGACGTTCTCGGCACCGGCGGTGCTGTTGTCGGACGACTATCGCATCCTGTCGGCCAACCGGACCTACCGGCTGGAGTATGGTGAGCCGGAGCGGGGCGGGCGTTCGCTCTGCTACCGGATCTCCCACCACTACTCCTTGCCCTGTGACCAGGCGGGCGAAACCTGCCCGCTCAAGGCCTGTCGGGAGAGCGGCCTGCCGCAACGGGATCTCCACCTGCACCACACCCCCAATGGCGAAGAGCACGTCGAGGTGGAGATGTTTCCGCTGCGCGACGCCGATGGCGAGGTGCGCTATTACCTGGAAGTCATGCACTACAGCCGCCTGGCCAGCAGCAAGCCGCAGGGCGGCGGACTGGTTGGCCGTTCGGCACCCTTCAACCGGGCACTCGAACTGGTGCGCCGCGTAGCCCCCTCCGATGCCACGGTACTGCTGCTCGGCGAGTCGGGCACCGGCAAGGAACTGGTTGCCAAGGCGGTGCACGATGCCAGCCTGCGGGCCAAGGGACCGTTCGTGCCGGTGGACTGTTCCGGGCTGACCGAAACCCTGTTCGAGAGCGAGCTGTTCGGCCACGAGAAGGGCGCGTTCACCGGCGCCCAGGCGCAGAAAATCGGCCTCGTGGAGGCGGCCCGTGGCGGCACCCTGTTCCTGGATGAAATCGGCGACGTGCCGTTGCCGCTTCAGGTCAAGCTGCTGCGCCTGCTGGAGACCGGCACCTTTCGCCGGGTTGGCGGCATCGAGCCGCAGAAAGCCGACTTCCGGCTGGTCTGCGCCACCCATCGCGGCGTCAAGGAGATGGTGGATGCCGGCGAGTTCCGCAAGGACCTGTTCTACCGCATCAACGCCTTCCCGATCATCCTGCCGGCGCTACGCGAGCGCCGCGAGGACCTGCCGGTGTTGTGCGAGGCGCTGCTGGAGCGGGTCAGTGCCGGACGTCCGTTGCGGCTTTCCGAGAACGCGCTGACCTGCCTCTGCGGTTACGACTTCCCCGGCAACATTCGTGAACTGCGCAACATTCTTGAGCGTGCGGCGCTGCTGACCGATGGCGATATCATCCTGCCGGACCACCTGCCTGACGAGTGCCGCTGCGATAGCGAGGGCCGCCCCGTGGCGGGCTCCCTGCCGGGCGAGATCATTCCGCTGGAGGAGATGGAACGGCGCTACCTGGCCTGGTCGGTGGCGCGCTTCCCGGGGGAGCGGCGGGAACTGGCGGAGCGGCTCGGGGTGAGCGAGCGAACCCTGTACCGCAAGTTGCAGGAGCTGAAGCAGCCCCACGAGGCCGACGCATGAGCCGACTGCTGGCGGCGGTCTCGCCCCACGGCTTCGGCCACCTGGCCCAGGCCGCCACGGTCCTCAACGCCCTCTGGCGCAAGCGGCCGGATATCGAGCGGGTGGTGCGCACCGCCGTGCCGGAAGCGGTGGTACGCGAGCGCATCGAGGGGGATTTCCGCTACTGTCACGCCGCCGACGACTTCGGTATGGCCCAGCATTCGGCGCTGGCGGTGGACGTCGCCGCGAGTGCCGCCCGCTACCGCGCCGCACATACCGACTGGCGGGGACGAGTCGCCGCGACTGCCCGGGAACTGGAGCAATTGGCCCCGGACGGCGTCCTGGCCGACGTCCCCTATCTGACCCTGGCCGGGGCGGCCGAGGCGGGAATCCCGGCCTTGGCCATGTGTTGTCTCAACTGGGCCGATATCTACGGCCACTACTGCGCCGACCTGCCCGAGAGTGGCCCGATCCTGGCCCAGATGCAGGCGGCCTACGGCAGCGCCCACGCCTTCCTGCGCACCGAACCGGCAATGCCGATGTCCTGGCTGCCGAATGCGCGGGATATCGGCCCGATCATGGCTCCGGGGCAAAACCGCCGCGCGGCTATCGACGCCGCCCACGGAACCGCCGGGCTGCAGCTGGTGCTGGTCGCCTGGGGCGGGCTCCACCTGCGCCTGCCCCTGGCGCAGTGGCCGGCGTCGCCGGCGGTACGCTACATCGTGCCGCGGGAGTGGCGGGTCGAACGGGCCGACTGCCTCACCATGGAGGCGATCGCCCTGCCGTTCACGGACCTGGTGGCTTCGGTCGATCTGCTCATCACCAAACCGGGCTACGGCAGCTTCACCGAGGCGGCCGGCAGCGGCGTTCCGGTGCTGTACGTGCCCCGGGACGACTGGCCGGAGTCCCCCTATCTGGAGGCGTGGCTGCAGCAGCAAGGACGTTGTCGGCGGGTCTCTGCCGAGGCGCTGTCCGCCGGTCGGTTCCAGGAGCCCCTGGAAGCGCTGCTGGCGGCCGGCCGGCACCGGCCGGTCAAGGCGAGCGGCGTCGCCGGGGCCGTCGAAGCCATCGAGGCACTCGTAAGTTGATTGCCAGCCCAAATAGGACAGGATTGACAGGATTTTTTCAGGATTAACAGGATGACTTCACTTTGCCAGATTGGCCGACAGCACCGGTGGGAGCGAAAAAACCTGCGCGCCACGCCTGTGGTTCGTGCCATTTATCCCATCCTGTAAATCCCGAGAAAAATCCTGTTAATCCTGTCCCATTGATCACCCATAGGCCCGGGTGTATCGTCGTCCCCCTGTTCTTCGAGACTTCGGTCCAGAGAAGGCGCGTACGTTCCGATGACCAGCGTCGGACATCCGAAGCGGACTAGCGGCGCCCTCACCGGCTCGCGTAAGTCCGTCGACCCGCCAGGTTTGACCCGGGCGCAGTGGCTCGATGCCCTGGCCGATCCCGCTTTTGTCTGCGATTCGCAGGCGCAAATCATCCAAGCCAACGCCGCCCTGCTGTCGCTGCTCGGCCTCTCGCCAACCTGCGCCGGCAAGCGCTGGGATGCGCTGCTGACGACCGAAGGACCGTGTCCGTTCGTGGCCGCCACCGACAGTACCCCGTTCCAGCGGGTGCGACTGCAGGATGGCACGGTTCGCCTGATGCTGCAGTCCCGAGTGAGCGAGGGCCGCGCAACGCTCCACCTGCTGTTTGACCTGCCCGCGTGTGGGGCGGAACACCCGGATGAACTGCGCCAGCGACTCACCGAGCGGGTGAAGGAGCTGCGAACGCTGTATGCGGTAGCCTCCCTCGCTGCAGACCACGCGCTCGCCGAAGACGAGCTGCTGCAGCGGGTGGTTGCCCTGCTGCCAGGCGGCTTTCGCTTCCCGGAGGTCGCCCACGCCCGCATCCGGTTCGAACACAAGGAGTTTGTCTCGCCCGGATTTCGTGAAACCGAATGGCGGCTGAGCAGCGCCCAATCCAGCAGCGTGCAGATCGAGGTCTGCTACCGCGAGGCGCCTCCCGGCGGGGCCGAAAACCCGTTTCTGGCGGAAGAGCGGGCACTTCTGAATTCGGTGGCAGAGCAGCTCCGTTCCGCCATCGACTCCCGGCGTGAGCGGCAGGCGCTGGCATGCAGCGAGGAGAGCCTGCGCCGGCAGTTGCAGCTGGAAAACCTCTTGGCCTCCGTGGCCGCGGCGTTCGTCGGCAGCGATCAGGCACGCATCGATGCGGCGATCACGGAGACGCTGAGGCGCGTCGGGTCACTTGCCCATGTCGATCGGGCCTATCTGTTCCAAACCCTTGGCGACGGCTCGCTGTTGACCAACTCCCATGAGTGGTGCGCTGAAGGCATCGAGCCGCAGCTCGAATGGCTGGCGGAGATCGCCGCCGACGGCATTCCCTGGTGGATGGAGCAACTGCGGCACGACCGGGCCATCCACATCGACAACGTCGAGGCGATGCCGCCGGAGGCGTCGGTCGAGCAGGGAGTACTGAAGGCGCAATCGGTTCGCGCAGTGGTCGTTGTGCCGGTCTGGTGCTGTGGCGTGCTGGGGGGCTTTCTCGGCTTCGACTGGGTGCGCCGTCCCTCGATGGCGGTGGACATCAAGCTGTTGCGATTGCTGGCCCAGATCATCGGCAACGCCCTGGAGCGGGTCGCCGGCGAGCAGCGGCTGCAGCGTCTCAACCGGGCTTTGCGGGTACTCAATAGCTGCAACGAAGCCGTGCTGCAGTTGCGGGACGAGTCCTCGCTGCTGGACAGCATCTGCCGACAGGTGGTGGCTCTCGGCGGCTACTGCATGGCCTGGATCGGCTACACGGAACCGGATGGCTCCATTGTGCCGATGGCCAGCGCTGGTGATGCCTCTGGATATCTCGAGGAGCTGCGGGTGTCGTGGCTGGAGCAGGTTGCTTACGGACAGGGCCCTTCCGGGCGCGCCATCCGCACTGGCGAGCCGCAGCTCTGTCGCGACTTCGCGCGCGACGCAGCGTCCTCCCCCTGGGCCGAGGCGGCCATGGAACGGGGATTTCGTTCCAGCATCGCCCTGCCGCTGCGTACCGGCGAGGACAAGGCCCTGGGTATGCTGGCCATCTACGCCGATGTGGTGGACGCCTTCGATGCGGAGGAGGTCCATCTGCTGTCCCGTTTGGCGGATGACCTTTCGTTCGGCATTCAGGTGGCGCGCGACCGCGAGTCCCACCGTGCGATCGAGGAGGCGCTGCGCGAGAGTGAAGAGCGTTTCGACCTGGCGGTGCGCGGCGCCTCTGACGGGATCTGGGACTGGGACCTCACCGAGGACCGGCTTTACTGGTCCGACCGGGTCTATTCGATGATGGGGTGCCTTCCCGGCGAGGTGCCGGCCACCCTTTCGGAGTTTGAGGCGCGCGTGCATCCCGAGGACCGGGACCGGGTGCTGGCCCGACTCGAGGCCCACCTGGAGCGCGGTGAACCCTACTCGGTGGACTATCGGTTGCGTTGCAAGGATGGCAGCTATCGCTGGTGCCTGGTGCGGGGTGAACGGGTGATCGATGCCGCAGGGCGGGCGGTGCGTATGGCCGGCTCAATCACCGACATCGAGGATCGAAAGCGGGACGAGGCGCGCCTGCGCCGATTGAATCGAACCTATGCCGTCGTCTCCGCGTGCACCCAGTCCCTTGTGCAGGCGGTGGATGAAGAGCGGTTGCGGTCCGCGTTCTGTCACCACTTGATCGACATCGGGCGTTATCGCATCGCCTGGGTGGGCTATCTCGAGGGCGAGCCGCCAGCGATCATGCGGGCCGTCTGCGTCAGCGGCGTTCAGGTCGAGGCGGTGCCGGAGCGCGTGATCCGCCTGGATGATCGCACATTTCAACAGTGCCCCCTTGCGGCGGCCGTGGCCTCGGGCGAGACGCAGACGGGGACCACGGCGGCCAATCTCGATTTCGGGCTCTGGCGGCGCCATGACGGGGACCCGCTCGGCAGTCTGATCGCGTTGCCGCTGTTCGAGGATGGCCGTGTGCTGGGTACCTTGAGCATCCATGCCGCGGAGACGCATGCCTTCGATGCGGAAGAGATCAGGCTGCTGGAACAGCTGGCCGCCGACCTCAGCTTTGGCATCCATTCGCTACGCGCCCGTACCGCGCGGCGGCTGGCCGAGGCCTCGCTGCAACTCTCCAACCGGGCCATCGATGCGGTCCGCAACGGCATCCTGATCGTCGATGCCAGCCGGCCTGAACTCCCGATCACCTACGTCAATCCCGCGTTCGAGCGCATCACCGGCTACACGGCTGCCGAAGTCCTAGGGCGCAGCACCGACTTTCTGGTGGCCGATGATCGCAACCAGGTCGGTATCGGCGAAATCGACGCCGCCTTGCGGGCCCGGGAGAGTGCGAGCGCCACCATCCGCAACTACCGCAAGGACGGCAGTCTGTTCTGGAACGAACTCTACATGTCGCCGGTATGGGACGATGCGGGGGTCTTGACCCACTTCGTCGGCATCATCAACGACGTGACCGAACGGCAGCGCTATCAGGAACAACTGGAGTATCAGGCGCAACACGATGAACTGACCGGTCTGCCGAACCGGAACCTCCTGCACGACCGCCTGGCGCAGGCCTTGTTCTACGCCGAACGCCACGGCCATACCGCCGCGGTATTGTTCGTCGACCTGGACCGGTTCAAGCTGATCAACGACAGTCTCGGTCACTCGGCCGGCGACGAGGTGTTGCAGATCTGTGCCCGACGGCTGCGGGCGCTGGCCCGGCGTGGCGACACCATCGCACGTTACGGCGGTGACGAGTTCGTCATGCTGCTGGCCGACGTGAGCAACGAGGACCGCGTCAGCTACATCGCCCGCCGGGTGTTGGCCGGCATGACCGAGGCGGTCACCGTTCGCGAGCACGAGTTCCGGTTGACGGTCAGCATCGGCATCAGCCTCTATCCGCGTGACGGCAAGACGCCCGAGGTGCTGCTGCGCAACGCCGATGCAGCGATGTACCAGGCGAAGGAGAGCGGGCGCAATAACATTCAGTTCTACCGAGCAGAGCTCAACGTGCGCATGCTCGACCGGCTGACCCTGGAAGGACAGTTGCGCAAGGCCATCGAGCAGCAGGAGTTTCGCGTCTACTACCAGCTGCAAGTGCGCATGCGCGACGGTTGCACCGCCGGCGTGGAGGCACTGGTGCGCTGGCAACACCCGGAGCACGGACTGTTGCCACCGAGCCGTTTCATCCCGCTCGCCGAAGAGACGGGGCTGATCGTCCCTTTGGGGGAACAGGTATTGCGTGCCGCCTGCGAACAGAACCGGCGCTGGCAACAGGAAAAACGGCTGCACGTGCCGATGGCGGTAAATCTGTCCATTCGCCAATTGGAGCAGGACGACTTCCCGCAGCTGGTGAAATCGGTGCTGACCGAAACCGGACTCGAACCCGCCTACCTGGAACTCGAGGTGACCGAGAGCGCATTGATGGACGACCCCGACAAGATGCTCGGCCAACTGGAAGCGCTGAAGGCGCTCGGTTGCAAGCTCTCGCTGGACGATTTCGGCACTGGGTATTCCAATCTCAGCTACTTGAAACGGTTCCCGTTCGACCGGCTCAAGATCGACCGGTCATTCGTGGCTGACGTGACCACCGCGCCACAAGACGCCGCCATTGCCCGCACCATCATCGCCATGGCGCGCACACTGGATCTCGAGGTTTTGGCCGAAGGCGTCGAGACCGAGCCGCAGTTGAAGTACTTGCAGCGTAACGGCTGTGACCTGGTTCAGGGTTTTCTGATCGGCCGCCCGGAACCGGCGGCCGCACTGGAACAACGACTGGGTGCCACGGCCATCTCCCTTCTCGATCGCGAGGAGCGGTCGCTCCCGGCGCTGCTCATCGTGGACGACGAACCGAACATCACCCGGGCATTGACGCGCCTGCTGCGCCGGGACGGTTTCCGGATCCTTTCCACCAACGATCCGTTCGAGGCGTTCGAACTGCTGGCAATGAACGATGTCCGAGTGATCCTCTCCGACCAGCGGATGCCCGGCATGAGTGGTACCGACCTGCTCAGTAAGGTCAAGGAGCTCTACCCCGACATCGTACGCATGATCCTGAGTGGATATACCGAGCTGAGTACCGTTACGGAGGCGGTGAACAAGGGGTGGATCTACAAATTCTTGACCAAACCGTGGAAAGATGACGAGTTGCGGATGCAGATCCGCGGAGCGTTCGCCCGCTACGAGCGTAGCTGCGCCGAACGCAGCGAGAAGGCGAGACTGGAAGAGTGAGAATGCCGAACAAGACCAACGGAAATGAGAACAGCCCGGTCGCATCGAAAGTGCGACAGCGCTATTCTGCCGCTTTCCCCTGCGTTGCCTAACCCGTTCGGGTATGCAAATGCGATCACGTAGCTGGCGTCTAATCGGCCTGCTTGTCCTGGCCTGCGGCATACTGGCCGGAAGCGCCTGGGCGCAACCGGAGACGGTGCGCATCGGTGTCCTCGCCAAGCGGGGCGTCGAGCAGACGCTGGCGCGCTGGAGCACCACCGCCGACTACCTGACTCAGCAGGTGGGTGGTTTCCGCTTCGAAATCGTGCCGTTGGATTTCCACGAGGTCTATCGTGCCACTGAAGAGGCGGCCGTCGACTTCATCCTCGTCAACTCGGGCATCTACGTCGAACTGGAGATGCAGTACGGCGTCAGTCGCGTCGCCACCCTGCGCAATCTCGGCCCCAGCGGCCAGGCCTATACCCAGTTCGGCGGGGTGATCTTCACCCGCAGCGACCGCACCGACCTCAGCGCTGTGCGCGATTTGATGGGACGCCGTTTCGCCGCCGTGGAGTTCAACTCGTATGGTGGCTGGTGGATGGCCTGGCGCGAGCTCCAGGCTGCCGGTATCGACCCCTTCCGGGACTTTGCCGATCTGCGCTTCACGGGCACCCACGATGCCGTGGTGCAGGCGGTATTGGCGGGCAGCGTCGATGCGGGTACCGTCCGCACCGACACGCTGGAACGGATGGCGGTGGAGAACAAGATTGATCTCGGGTCCGTCAAGGTCATCGCACCGCTTCGTTATCACGACTTCGGCTATCTGGTCAGCACGCGCCTCTATCCGGAATGGCCGATCGCCAAATTGCGTCACACCAGCGACGGCCTGAGCGATCGCGTCGCCGCTGCGCTGCTGGCGATGCCGGCCGACAGCGCTGCCGCGCGAACGGCGAACGTGGCCGGCTGGACCGTGCCGCGTAACTACCAGCCCGTGCATGAACTCATGCGCGACCTGAAGATCGGCCCCTACCTGGATCTGGGAAAGATCACCTTCAGTGACCTCGTACGGCAACACTGGCTCTGGCTGATCATCCTTGCCGGCCTTCTGCTGTTGCTCGCGGCCAGCAATGCCTATGTGTTCACGCTGAACCGGCGGCTGCGGCGCAGCGATGAGGCGCTACGTGAGACGCGCGACCACCTCGCGGACAAGGTGCAGGAGCGGACCGCCGAACTGGAGGTGGCACTGGCCGGGTTGCGGGACAGCAACCGGCGCCTCGACCTGGCGCTGCAGGACTGGAACGACGCCTTTGATGCCATCCAGCACCCGATCTTCATCCACGACCAGCAGATGCGCATCGTCCACGCCAATCCCGCCTATGCGCGGCGCGCCGGCTTGGAGCTGGCCGAGCTGGTGGGCCGTCCGTACTGGGAAGTGTTCCCCCGGCTCGAGGCACCGTTGCGTTCCTGTCTTACCTTCCCCGAGGAGGTGCACGAAGAGGGCGAAGAGATCATCCTCCCCAGTGGCGAGGTGTTCGTCTCCCGCTCGTTCGGCATCAAAAGGGAGGGTGGCGGTCCGCGCAATGCGATCCACATCCTCGAGGACGAGACCGCCGCGCGTATCGCCGAGGCGCACCGGCGAACCTTGAGCCGCGCCGTCGAGGAGGCGCGTGAGGGCATGGTCATTCTCGACCCGGAGCGACGCATCACTTACTGTAATCCGGCCTTTTGCCGCCTGTTCGGGAGCCACGAGGACGTTACCCGGGGACGGCACACCGAGGAGCTGTTCGGCGAAGGGGAGCGGGAACTCGGCGGCATGTGGCCGCACGTCAACACCGAAGGGGTCTGGTCCGGCGAATTGGTGCTGAATACGGCCGGTGGCACCGCCACGCCGGTCTACCTGTCGGTCAGCGACATCCATGACGAAAAGGGCCGCCTGGAAGGCTATGTGCTCAGCACACTGGACCTCAGCGCCCTGAAGCGGGCGGAGAGCGAACTGCAGTACCGGGTTCGGTTCGAATCGGAGATCGGTCGCATTGCCGCCCGTTTCCTGGCGGTGAATGGCGGCGGTCTCGACCCGGTGCTGAATGCGGCGCTGGCGCACCTGGGGCATTTCCTTGGGGTCGACCGCGCACTGCTGGTCCGGTGCGGTCCGGAGGAGGGGGGCGCGACGGAATCCCATGTCTGGAACCGCGGGGACGCGGGCGAACCGGGTGGCGCCCGCTGGGATCTGCAGGGTCTGGAATGGTTGTGTGAACAGCTGAATAGTGCGGAGGTGGTGCAGATCCCGGACACCTCGGCGCTGCCGGACAACGCCCGGGCGGAGCGCGCGTTTTTCCGTGAGCGTGGCGCGGCCAGCGTCCTGTACGTGCCGATGCTTTTCCAGGGGGCAGTCATCGGACTGCTGGGCTTCGAGTCGGCCACGGTTGGGAGCCTGTCACTGGAGGACGCCCGCTTGCTGCGCACGGTGGCGGAAATCGTGGCCAATGCGCTGATGCGCCATGAAGCAGAGGCGGCCGTGCGCAAGAGCGAGGCGAGTCTGGCGCAGGCGCAGAAGATCGCCCGTCTCGGCAACTGGGACTGGGACATCGTCACCAACGGACTGACCTGGTCGGACGAGATCTACCGCATTTTCGGCGTCGAGCCGCAGGAGTTCGGTGCCACCTACGACGCCTTCCTGGGCTATATCCATCCGCAGGATCGGCAATCGGTGGTCGATGCCGTCAACCGGGCCGTGCAGGAGCACACGATCTATGCCATCGACCATCGTGTGGTCCTTCGGGACGGCAGTGTGCGCGTGGTGCACGAGACGGGGGAGGTGACCTACGACACCGAGGGCAAACCGCTGCGGATGGTCGGTACGGTACAGGACGTGACGGATTCGCGTCGTTCGGAGGCGGAGCTCAAGCGACTCAACCGCGCGCTGCGTACATTGAGCCGCGGCAACACCACCCTCGTGCACGCCACCGACGAGCGGAAGCTGCTGCAGGATGTCTGTCGTACCCTGGTAGAGACCGGCGGTTACCGCTTCGCCTGGGTGGGGCTGCCGCAAAACGACGACCAGCGCACCGTCGCGCCGTTGGCCTCGGCCGGCTACGACGCGGGCTATCTGGAGAGCGTGACCATCGGTTGGGGTGACGACCAGCTGGGCCGGGGCCCGACCGGGACGGCCGTTCGACGGCGGGAGGTGGTGGTGATCCGCGATACCGCCACTGATCCGAGCTTTCAGCCCTGGCGCCGCGAGGCCAGCGAGCGCGGCTACGCCTCGGTGGCCGCCCTGCCGCTGCTCACCGAAGGCGAACTGATTGGGGTGCTCACCATCGATGCCGCCGAGCCGGACGCCTTCGACGACAACGAGCTACTCCTGCTCACCGAACTGGCCGGCGACCTCGCCTTCGGCATCAACATGCTGCGCATCCGCGCCGAACGTGAGCGGGCGGTGAGCGCGATGCACGAAAGTGAAAAGCGCTACCACGACCTCTATGACACCGCGCCCGCGGGCTACATTTCGGTGGATGCCGGCTCGGGCGACCTGCTGCAGTGCAACCCGGCCTTTGCCGAGCTACTCGGCTACCGCCGCGACGAATTGATCGGCCGGCCAATGTTCGACCTCTATGCGGATGCCCCGGACGGCAAGCCCCGGGCGCACCGGCTTTTCCAACGCTTTACCCAAGGTGAGAGCCTGCGCGACCAGGAGTTGCAGATGTGTCGCCGCGATGGCGAGGTGGTGTGGGTGAGCCTGAGCGCCGAGCCGGTTCTCGACGCCCGGGGCAAGGTCATCGAGATTCGCTCCAGTATCCTGGACATCACCTCGCGCAAGGAGGCCGAATCGGAACGCCGCGAGTTTGCCGAACAGCTGGAACGCTCCCTGTTGCAGACCATCGAGGCGATCGCGCTGACCATCGAAAAGCGCGATCCCTACACCGCCGGCCATCAACAGCGGGTGTCCGAACTAGCGGTCGCCATCGCCGAAGAGATGGGGTTGCCCCGAGAGCGGGTCGAGGGCCTGCGGCTGGGTGCGCAGATCCACGATATCGGTAAGGTCTACGTCCCCACCGAGATCCTCAATCGTCCTGGCAAACTCGAGCAGGCCCAGTTCCTGCTGATCAAGGCTCATCCACAGGTCGGGTTCGATATCGTCCGCGGTATCGACTTTCCCTGGCCGCTGGCCGCGATGGTGGCGCAGCACCACGAACGCCTCGATGGCAGCGGTTACCCGCTCGGACTCAAGGATGGAGAAATTTTGCTGGAAGCGCGCATCCTGGCGGTGGCCGATGTGGTCGAGGCCATGGCCTCGCATCGCCCGTATCGCCCGGCCTTGTCGCTCGAAGCGGCGCTGGAAGAGATCGAAACCTATCAGGGGATTTGGTTCGATTCCGACGTGGTGCAGGCCTGTCTGCGCGTTTTCCGTGACAAGGACTTCCACTGGAGCGGCCAGGGCACGGGGCCGGGGCCGTCGAACCGGACGCGCTTAACTGCCAACCCCTAACTGCTGCTAACGCTCATCGGCTTCTCCCCCGCCGGTAGGTCGAACTGCTCCTTTTCCAGGTACTGCCGGGCATAGGGCTCCCATACCCGCTCACGCATGAACAGCTCCAACAGGTCGGGGTCGATGTGGCCCTCGTCGGCCATCGCCTGGAGGATCCGCAGCGCCTCCGAGAGCTTCTTGCCGGGCTTGTAGGGGCGGTCACGCGCGGTCAAGGCCTCGAACACGTCGGCGATGGCCATAATGCGCGCCTGTAGCGACATCTGCTCGCCGGTCAGGCCTTTCGGGTAGCCCTTGCCATCCATCCGCTCGTGATGCCCACCGGCGAACTCCGGCACCCGCCGCAGCGTTTTCGGGAACGGCAGGGCTTCGAGAATGTTGATGGTGGCGACGATGTGATTGTTGATGAGCTCCCGCTCCTCCGGCGTCAGCGTGCCCTTGCTGATGGTGAGGTTGTAGACCTCCTCTTCGCCGAGCGCCGGTCGGGTTCGACCATCCGCGGCTTGCCAGCGCCGTTTGGCAATGGTGCGGACCCGCTCCTGGTCGGCGTCGGTCATGAACTCGCCACCGGTATTCGCCTGTTCCAGGAAGGCGATCTCCTCGTCCAGCGCCTGTAGCGTGGCGCGATAGGACTGCTCCCAGGCCGGATCCACGGGTTGGCCCGCCTGGGCGGCTTCGAGGCACTGACGCAGCCACTGCACTTCGGCCTCCTTGCGCAGCACCTCGAAACGGGTCTTCACCAGCTCGATGCGATCGAACAGCGCTTGCAGCTTAGTCGCCTTGTCGACCACGTGCTCCGGCGTGGTGATCTTGCCGCAGTCATGCAACCAGGCCGCCATCTCCAGTTCGTAGCGCTCATCTTCATGCATGGAGAAACCGGCGAACGGGCCCTTGTTCGTCGCGGCCGCGGCATCGGCCAGCAGCATGGTCAGGACCGGGACCCTTCGACAGTGACCGCCGGTGTAGGGCGATTTTTCGTCGATGGCGTAGGCAATCAGGTGGATCAGTGACTCGAGGAGTTCCTTCAACTCGTCGATGAGCCTTCGGTTGGTCAGGGCGACCGCCGCCTGCGAGGCGAGCGCCTCCACCAACCGCTGGGCGCTGGCGTCGAACGGGACCGTGTCACCGTGGTGATCGCGGGCGTTGATGAGCTGCAGCACGCCGATAATGTCTCCGTCGTGGTTCTTCATTGGAACCGTGAGGAACGACACGGAGCGATAGCCGGTTTTCTGGTCAAACTGACGCGTCCCGGACAGGTCGAAGTCGTCTGTGTTGTAGGCGTCGGCGATGTTGACCGTGCAGTCGTTGAGTACGGCGTAGGTGACCACGTTGTGGAGATTGGGGCACCCCGCGGCATCGGTCAGGGCGATCGGTGCAAAGGGCACCGGTGCCTTGGAGGTGCCGCCCATGGCGATGCCGAGCGAGTCGGTGCGCATGTTCTCGATCCGAACCAGGCCGTCTTCACCGACCGAGTAGAGCGTACCGCCGTCGGCGCGGGTCATCTCCTTGGCCGTGAGCAGGATCGTCTCGAGCAGGCGGTTGATGTTGCGCTGCCGGGACAGCGCAATACCGATACCGGTGAGGCGTTCGATCTGGTCCAGTAGTTGTTGAACAGACATGAAAAACTGGGCTCTTTCTGGGCGGCCGAGCCCTATTGTCGGCCCGGGAGACGATTCCGGCAAGGGAGGTGAGCTGCGGTTTATGGGCCTTCCCGGTCTGGTTATAATCCCCCATGCGCCACGCACTACTAGCGAATGAGCCTCAATGACCCCTGATTCGAATCGTTTTACTGCTCTGATGGTGGCCGGCGTGTTGTCTTTTTCCGCGATGGCCGGGGGGCTGGATGATGTCAGCGCCAGGCTGGAGCGAGGCCAGTATGATCAGGCGCTGCGGCTGTTGCAGGCGCTGCCGGGGGATCAGCTGGAGGCCCGCTTCCTGAAAAGCACGGCATTGGCGGGGGCCGGACGTGACGACGAGGCGATCGCCGAACTGGAGGCACTGATCGGCGACTATCCGGAGCAACCCGAGCCTTACAACAATCTGGCCAGCCTGTATGCGGCGCGCGGGGATTTCGAAAAGGCCAAGGCGCTGCTGGAACAGGCGCTCCGGACCAGTGCCAGCTACGCAACGGTTTATGAAAATCTGAGCGCAGTCTATGTGGAGATGACCCGCAGTTCCTATGCAAAGGCACTTCGGGTCAAGCGGACCGCGGCACCGCAGCTTGCGTTGCTGAGTGCCATCGAGAACGGTTCGCTCGCGGCGCCGGCCCCGGTGCCGGTGGCACAGGCTCCGGTGAGCCCGCCGCCGGCCGGCGAGTTGCCGGTGGCGACCGTGCCCCCACCTGTGCCGGCGGCCCCCGCCGAGCAGCAGCCGATCGAAACCGCCAAGGCGGCGACTGAGGTCGCTGCGAGTGCCGCCGCTCCCGACTCGGCAATCGTTGGCGGCACGGCCGAGGACGAGCCGCTGCAGCAGGCGGTGGTCTCGGCCCTCCAGGACTGGGCGGCGGCCTGGTCGAAGCAGGATGTGGAGCGTTATCTCAAGGCATACAGCGGGAGCTTCACGCCGGAAGACGGGCTGTCCCGCGCCCGTTGGGCCCAGGTTCGCCGGGTCCGCCTGAAACGCCCGGACTGGATCGACGTGCAGCTCTCCGACTTCGACGTCCGCTTCGAGTCGGACAGGGCCGTCGTTGAACTGACCCAGACTTACGGTTCCGATACCTATCGGGACCGCACGTTGAAGCGAATGGAATTGATGCGCCACGGTGACGCGTGGGAGATCACATCGGAAGAGACCTTGAAGATACTCCCGTGAAGAAGGTGAGCCTCCCGCGATGGTTGATCGCCTTTGCCCTGTTTTCGTCCTCTGTCGGGCTGTATGCCGCCCATCAGTTGGGCCGTGACGACTCGCTGTCGGGTGCCGACACCCGGCTGTCCCGTCTCGGCCCTGAACCGACGGCGATGCCGGTCGAACTCCTGGAGGAGGCCCTGGAGCGGCTGGAGGCGCGTCTGGCGCGCTATCCCGATGACCACGAAGCCTCGTTGCTGAAAGGGCTCATCCTTTTCAAGACCGGACTCCGCGAGGAGGCGCTGGCCGAACTGGAACGGCTCGTCGGACGGGTGCCGAGGTTTCATTTGGCCCATCTGGTCCGTGGCGACCTGTTGCTGGCGCAGGCCCAAGTGGTGCAGGAGATCGGCAGCAGCCCGCTCCTCCACGCCTTTGCTTCGGCGGACAAGGAGCTCGCCAGTCTCAAGGAGGAGGCGGAGGCGCGTCTCTCCGCCTATCTGGACTCCCTGCCCCAGGGACGCATCCCGCGCGCCCTGCTGCGCCTGAGCGCCCGTGAGCCGCACGCCCTGGTGGTCGACAAAACCGCACACCGGCTGTACATCTATCGACGCGACCCCGAGGGTGTGCCGCGGCTGGTACAGGACTTCTATGTGAGTACCGGTCGCGCGAACGGCAACAAGTTTTCGACCGGCGACCTGCGCACCCCCGAGGGGGTCTACTTCGTCACCTCGCACATTCCCGATAACGAACTGCCGGACAAGTACGGCGTCGGCGCCTTCCCGCTGAACTACCCCAATGCCTGGGACCGCCGGGTCGGCAAGAGCGGCTACGGCATCTGGCTGCACGGGACCGAAACCGACTACTACTCCCGTCCGCCGCTCGATAGCGAGGGCTGTGTGGTCCTGCCCAACATCGACCTGGGTGCGGCGGCCGCCTACATCGCGCCGGGCCGGACGCCGGTGATCATCACCGAGGAGGTCGAGTGGCTGGAAGAACGCGCGTGGCTCACGCGGCAACGGGAACTGCTGGCCGCGGTCGAGCATTGGCGCCGGGACTGGGAGAGCCTCGACGTGGAAAAGTACCTGTCCCATTATGCGGGAGACTTCTGGAGCGGCCGGCACGATCTGCGCAGCTGGAGTGAGCGCAAACGCCGCGTCGCGAGCGGAAAGACCTACCAGCGGGTGGAACTCGAGGACATATCGGTGTTCGCCTACCCCCAGAGCGCCGCCGAAGGCCGCGAGATGGCAGTGGTCAATTTCCGCCAGCGTTACGATTCCAACAACTACACAGGCGAAGTCGCCAAGCACCTCTACCTCGTGCGCCAGGGCAGCGCCTGGCGCATTCTCCACGAAGGCGCGCAGTGAGAGTCAAGGGTTAGTCTTAACTCTTAACTTCTCCCAGCTCTCCAACCAAGTGTCGCACCAACGCCTCTGCGGCCTCCTTCACCGTCACGTCCAAGCCCTCCCTGGCCAGGCTGGTGACTGCCATACCGGCATAACCGCACGGGTTAATGCGGGCGAAGGGGGCGAGATCGAGGTCCACGTTCAGGGCGATGCCGTGATAGCTGCAGCCGCGGCGCACCCGCAGGCCGACCGAGGCGATTTTGGCCCCCGAGGACACATAGACGCCGGGGGCGTCGGCCCGTGGGTGCGCCGCGATATCGCAGTCGGCGAGCAGATGCACTGTCGCCGCTTCCAGGGCGCTGACCAGGTGGCGAACCCCGAGTCGGAGCCGTCGCAGGTCCACCAGCGGATAGAGCACTACCTGTCCCGGGCCGTGGTAGGTCACCTGGCCGCCGCGGTCGGTCGCCACCACCGGAATGTCACCCGGATCGAGCAGGTGTTCCGGCTTGCCGTTTCGGCCGAGGGTGAAGACCGGCGGGTGCTCTACCAACCAGATCTCGTCAGGCGTGTCCGGGCCGCGGGCGTCGGTAAACGCCTGCATCGCCTCCCAGATGTCGCGATACGGTTGGCGACCGAGTTGCCGGATGATGGGGTCGAAGAACATAGGAACCAGGGACGAGTGATGTAGTCGGTGCGGTGACGACTGCATGGATGCAGGAGGTAGAGCAACGCAGGGAGCAGTTGCCGAGGAACGAACCGCACCATTCGCGGAAGATGCGGTTCGCAAGCTCACCACATCCTACAGGCTGATCACCCCTGCTTTATAGCGCCATGACCACCTGCTCACAGGCGGTCAGATCGCGGTAGATGTTGTCGAGCTGTTCACGGCTGGTGGCACGCACGGTGATCGTGACCGCCAGATAGTTCGCCCCGCGGCTGGCTCGGGTCTGCACCGCCGCTTCGGTCAAATCGGGGGCGTGCCGGCGCACGATGGCCACCACGGCCGTGTCGAAGTCGTCGCTGTTCCTGCCCATCACCTTGATGGGAAAGTCACAGGGAAACTCCAGCAACGTCTCTTCCGAACTCATCGACTCTCCGTCACAAAAAAGCTTTCAACGCAAAGGCGCAACGACGCAAAGGGCGCAAAGAAAAGCCTTTAAATTTTTTTGCTGCGAATCCGCCGCGAGCCGTGCAAACCCCGACGGTTCTTCATTGGAGCCATAAAACCTCTGCGTCCTTTGCGTCTTTGCGTTGGGTTTTAAATTATTCCACCTCGCCGCGGCGGAACGCCTCCTTGTAGGTCTGGTACAGCTCGATGGTGCGCTTCCAGACCGGGCCCGGCGTGCCGGTGCCGACCGGAGTGCCGTCCAGGCGGGTGACCGGGACGATCTCCTTGGTGGAACTGGTGACCCACACCTCGTCGGCCTCGCGCAGTTCCGCTTCCGGGATCGCGCGCTCTTCGAAGGACAGGGCATTGGCCTTGCACAGTTCGACCACCAGATCGCGGGTAATTCCCGGCAGTAGCAGATTGCTCTTCGGCGGCGTGACCACGACCCCGGCCTTGACGATGAAGACGTTGGCGGCGGCGCCTTCGGTCACCTCGCCGTCGCGCAGCATGATCGCCTCGGCCGCCCCCTGGTCCAGCGCCTGCTGGCGCAGCAGTACGTTGGGAAGCAGGGCGATCGCCTTGATGTTGCAGAGCTTCCAGCGGATGTCTTCCAGGGTGATCGCCGTCACGCCATTCAACAGTGCGGTGGAAGGCGGCAGCAGGGGCGAACTCATGGCGAACACGGTCGGTGTGGCCCCGGCGGGGAAGGCGTGATCGCGGCGGGCGACACCACGGGTCACCTGCATATAGAGCGACTGATCGCCACCGCCGTTACGTTCGATCAGCTCGGAGAGGATCTCCCCCCAACGGGCATGCTCCAGCGGGTTGGCGATGCGGATGCCATCGAGGCTGTGGTCGAGCCGATCCAGGTGGTGCTCGAGCCGGAACAGTCGGCCACCGTAGACCGGGATGACCTCATAGACGCCGTCGCCGAAGACGAAGCCCCGGTCCAGTACTGAAACGCGGGCCTCGTTGGCCGGGAGGAATTTGCCATTCAGGAAGACGGTGTCGTCGGCGGTCATTTGTTTCGGTTGTTATTGGTTAGGTTTGGGTTAGCCGTAAGAGTCAAGAGTTAAGAGCTAAGAGCAAAAATGATCGCTTTACCCCCTTACTCTTAACCCTCACCAATTAACTGCTTCACTGAAACCAAAGCATGACATTGTCGGTCAGGCGCTGCCAGAGGCCTCCTTCGGCCACGTCGGCCAGTGCCACCAGCGGTTGGTCTGCCACCACCTCTTCCCCCAGCAGGACCGAGACGTTACCGAGCGACTGCCCCTTGCTGACCGGGGCGATGAGCGTGCGATCGACGGTCAGCGATGCCTGCAGCTGCTCGTATTGCCCCCGCGGCACGGTGACGTACAGCTCTTCGCCCAGGCCCAGCGGCAGCTCCTGCTGCGAGCCTTTCCATACCCGCATGCGCTTCAACGGCTCGCCGGCACCGTAGAGGCGGTGGGTTTCGAAGAAGCGGAAGCCGTAATTCAGCAGTTTTTGGCTCTCCTGGGCCCGTGCATTCTCGCCGGAGGTGCCCATCACCACCGCTATCAGCCGCATCCCTTCCCGTTCGGCGGAGGAGACCAGGCAGTAGCCGGCTGCTTCGGTGTGGCCGGTCTTGACGCCGTCCACCGTTTCGTCGCGCCACAACAGCCGGTTGCGGTTGTGCTGAGTGATGTTGTTGTAGGTGTATTCCTTGATGGAATACCAGCGATAGTAGTCGGGATAGTCGCGAATGAGCGCCTGTGCCAGGCGCGCCATGTCGGCGGGCGTGGTGTAGTGCTCCGGGTGCGGCATACCGGTGGTGTTGGCAAAACGGGTGCCGACCAGGCCGAGGTTGCGGGCGTGTTCGTTCATCAGGGCGACGAACGCATCTTCGCTGCCGGCGATAAATTCGGCCAGGGCGACGCTCGCGTCGTTGCCCGACTGGACGATCATCCCCTTCAGCAGCTCCTCGACGGTGACCCGGGTGCCGACTTCGATGAACATGCGCGAGCCGGCCATGCGCCACGCCTTTTCGCTGACGCGCACCGGATCCGACAGGCCGATATGGCCGTTCGCGACCTCGTGGAAGACCGCATAGGCGGTCATCATCTTGGTCAGACTGGCCGGCTCCATGCGTTCGTCTTCATTGGCGGCCGCCAGGGTGCGTCCACTCATAAAATCCATCAGGATGAAGCCCTGGGCGCTGACCTTGGGCGGCGCGGGAACGAAATCCAGCGGTGCGGCGGTGGCGCTGCTGCCGATCGCGAGCAGGCACAGGGCAATTGCTGCCCGGAAAATGCGATATCGATGTACCTTCATGACAGAAACCGGATCGTTGCGAATCGGGGAGTGACGGAAGACAAGAGGCCTAGTTTACCGTTCGTCTGTGTCGAAAAGTAGGTCGCGGTCACAAAGGACCTTCGACACCGACGACCCTTGGTGAACTGACTCCGAACTGCGCCACCTGTTCGATGAGAGCCGATGCGCTGTCATGGCTGTCGAACGGTCCCAAACGTACCCGGTATACCGGACTGGCGAGCCCCTCGGCAGCATCGATGATCGCAGGGGCTAGCGTCCCCACCTTTTCGCGGATCCGTTCGGCATTCTGCCGATCGGAGAAGGCGCCGACCTGGAGGAAATAGCGCTGGCTGGTGATCAGGGGGGGCGCAGACGCCGCGGGCACCGGTTCGCGGGCAGGCGGCGCTTCCGCCGCCGCCAACTGCGCCGGTTGCGCCTCCACCGTAGCGGCGGCGCCCGCCGGTTCCGGCGACGTCTCCACCGGTGACGCCTCCACCGGTGACGCCTCCACCGGTGACGCCTCCACCGGTGACGCCTCCACCGGTGGGGCCTCCACCGGTGGGGCCTCGACGGCGAGGACGGGCCTGGGCTCGGGCCGTGTCGGGTCGATGGCGCGTACCTCCACCAGGGCCGTGCCGTCGCCGGTGATGCCGAGCTTGCGGGCGGCGGCGTAGGAGAGGTCGATGATGCGGTCGTCGTGGAACGGACCGCGGTCGTTGACTCGCACGACCACGCTGCGGTTGGTGAACAGGTTGGTGACCTGCACGTAGGTGGGTATTGGCAGGGTCTTGTGGGCCGCGGTCATTTGGTACATGTCGTACACCTCGCCATTGGAGGTGAGGCGGCCATGGAACTTGCTGCCGTACCAGGAGGCGACTCCGCGCTGGACAAAACCTTCACTGCTGTCGAGGACCTGATAGCGCTTGCCGAGTACGACATAGCTGGCCGGGTTGCCGCCCCGGCTCTTGGGCTCGGCGCGCGGGACCGCATCCGGGATTCGCGAAAAGTCGCGTTTGCCCGCGTTGGTCGGGGCCCGGTCCTGTACGGGAGGCGGGCTGGAGGCGCACCCGCCGAGGATCGCCGCCGCCAGCAGGAGCATGGCGGCACGGTCAACCCGCATCGGCCAGCTCTTCCTTGGTGTAGCGCTCCCGAATGGCTTGGCTCAACTGGTAGACCGCCATAGCGTAGAGCGGGCTGTGGTTGTAGCGGGTGATCACGTAGAAGTTGTGCAGGGCGACCCAGTGTTCCTCCCCCTGTTCCGTCTCCAGCGCGACCAGCGCCGCCTCGGCGGTCGGTGCGAACGCGGCCTGTGCCGTAACGCCGTAACTGGCGAGCTGGGCCACGGGCGTGTTCGGCCGATAGCCTTTTTCGGCGAGTTTCCGGTACTCGGTGCCGCTGACCCGTGCCGGGGCGGCGACGGGGGCCCCGGGCTGCCAGCGATGGCGGGCAAAGTAGTTGGCCACGCTGCCAACGACATCTTCGACGTTGCCCCAGAGATCACGGCGCCCGTCACGGTCGAAATCCACGGCATAGGCGCGGAAGCTGCTCGGAATGAACTGCGGCTGCCCCATCGCCCCGGCATAGGAGCCGGAAAACTCCAGCGGATCGACCCGCTCTTCGCGGGCCATCAGCAGGAACTCTTCCAGCTGTCGGCGGAAGAATGGGGCGCGAGGGGGATAACCGAAGGCCAGGGTGGAGAGCGAGTCCATCACCCGGTAACTGCCCTGGTGCTGGCCGTAGCGGGTCTCGACCCCGATGATCGCGACGATCACCGCTGGGTCGACCCCATACTCCGCCTCGGCACGGGCAAGCGTCCCGGCGTGCTGCGACCAGAACTCAACCCCTTGCTGGATGCGGGATTCGGTCAGGAAAATGGGCCGGTACTTGTACCAGGGCTTGGCCTCCGCCGGTCGGGAGATGGCGCTGATGATGTCCTGGCGCAGTTCGACCTCGCGAAACAGGCTTCCCAGGCGCTCACGATCGAAGTCGTGGCGCTCGCTCATCTCCTCGACGAAGGCGTGTACGTCATCCCGTTGCGACAGATCGGCGTGGCTCGAACCGATCAACAGCAGGGAAAGCGGTAGCAGGCCCCATTGGGCCAGTCGGTGGCTCACGGCGTTAACTCTTGAGCAGCTTACGATGCGTGTGGATGGACATGAGAATACCGAAAGAGGCCATCAAGGTCACCATCGAGGTGCCGCCGAAGCTCACCAGCGGCAGCGGCAGGCCGACCACCGGCAGAATACCCGAGACCATGCCGATGTTGACGAAGATATAGACAAAAAAGGTCATCACCAGCCCGCCGGCCAGCAGGCGGGGGAAGGTGTCCTGGGCCTGGGTTGCGATATACAGGCCGCGCAACACGATCAGGAAATAGAGCGCCAGCAGCAGTGCCACGCCGGTCAGCCCGAACTCCTCGCCGAATACGGCGAAGATGAAGTCGGTGTGGCGCTCCGGCAGGAATTCCAGGTGCGATTGGGTGCCGTTCAGCCAGCCCTTGCCGTACAGTCCGCCGGAGCCGATAGCGATTTTCGACTGGATGATGTGGTAGCCGGAGCCGAGCGGGTCGCTCTCCGGATTGATGAAGGTCAGTACCCGCTGCCGCTGGTAGTCGTGCATGAAGAACTTCCAGAGCACCCCGGCGGAGGGCAACGCCAGCATTCCCGCCAGAACCAGCCAGCGCCAGGGAATCCCGGAGAACAGCACCACAAAGGCACCGGAACTGGCCACCAGCAGTGAAGTACCCAGGTCCGGCTGCTTGGCAATCAGCAGGGTCGGCACGGCGATGATGACCAGCGCACCGGCGATTCGCCGCACGTTGGGCGGCAGCGGCGTGTCGCGCAGGAACCAGGCCACCATCATCGGCATCGCCAGCTTCAGCAACTCCGAAGGCTGGAACCGAAAGCTGCCGAAGCCCAGCCAGCGTTGCGCCCCCTTGCCGACCACCCCCACGGCCAGCACGGCGATCAGCATGGCGACGCCGGCGGCAAACAGCCAAGGGGTCCAGCGCTGCAGATTTTCCGGCGGGATCTGCGCCAACAGCACCATCACCGTGAACGCCACGGCGAGGCGGGTCAGCTGGCTGCTGATGCGAGCGGCGTCGGCACTGTAGAGCACCAACAAGCCGACGCCGGCCAGTAGCAGCAGCAGAAACAGCAGCGGGCCGTCCAGATGGAGGCGGGCGGCGATGCCGCGGCGGCGATGGTGGCTGTCGTCGAGGATCATGGTGCCGGTTCCTTGCGGAGCAGATACTCGTCCATCACCCGGCGGGCGACGGGGGAGGCGACGGCACCGCCACTACCGCCGTTCTCGACGATGACGGCGACGGCGATGCGCGGTTCTTCAACCGGGGCGAAGCCGATGAACAGGGCGTGGTCACGCAGCAGCTTGGCCACGTCTTCCTCGACGTACTCCGCATCCTGTGCGATGCCGAATACCTGGGCGGTGCCGGTCTTGCCGGCGATGGTGAACTGTGCGTCGTAGCCGATGCGCCGGGCGGTGCCGCGGGGGCTGTGGACTACCTGCCGCATCGCTTCAATGACGCTGTCCCAGTGTTCGGGGTGGACCACCCCCACCGGCGGCAACGGCTTCGGTACGACCGAATGCCACTGTTCGTCGGTGGGATCGCTGACGGCGCGCACGACTTGCGGTTGCATGCGTTGGCCGCGCACGGCCAGCGCTCCGGTGTTCGCTGCGAGCTGCAGAGGGGTGGTCAGCGTGAAACCCTGGCCGATACCGGTGATGAGCGTCTCACCGGGGAACCAGGCCTCGCGCCGTGCCTGTCGCTTCCAGGCCCGCGAAGGCATCAGGCCGCTGGATTCCCCCCCGATGTCGATGCCGGTCCGGTGACCGAAGCCGAAGCGCTGCATGAAATCCGACAGGCGGTCGATTCCGAGCGTCAAGGCGAGGTCATAGTAGAACACGTCGCAAGACTCGACGATGGAGCGGTTCAGATCGACCCAGCCGTGCCCCTCCTTCTTCCAGTCGCGGTAGCGTCGCTCATCGCCCTTGAGTTGGTAGTGGCCGGGGCAGAAGAGTTTCGTATCCGGGGTGATGTCGCCCAACTCCAGCCCGGCGAGGCCGACGAACGGTTTGGCGGTGGAGCCTGGAGGGTACTGGCCCCGCAGGGCGCGGTTGAACAGCGGCTGTTCGCGCGACTGCGACAGCTCCCGGTAGGTGGCGACATCGATGCCGTCGACGAACAGATTGGTGTCGTAACTGGGGACGCTGACCAGCGCCAGGACCGCGCCCGTCCGCGGCTCCACCGCCACCAGGGCGCCCCGCTCCCCGGCAAATGCCGCTTCGGCCGCCTGTTGCAGGCGCAAGTCGATGTTGAGCTGAACGTTCTTGCCGGGCTGCGGCGCGGTGCGCTCCAGTACCCGCAAGACCCGGCCACGGGCATTCGTCTCCACCTGCTCGAAACCGACCTTCCCGTGCAGGGACGTTTCGTGACTCCACTCGACCCCGACCTTGCCGATGCGGTTGGTGGCCGAATAGTTGGTCGGGTCCTCCAGATTGCGCAATTCTTCGACATTTATGCGGCCGACGTAGCCCACCACATGGGCAGTGAGGGGCCCGAGCGGGTAGTTGCGGGTCAGGCGGGACTTGATCTCCACGCCGGGCAGGCGGTGCCGGTTGACGGCGAGTCGTGCCACTTCCTCATCGGTGAGCCGGAACCGCAGCGGGATCTCCTCGAAACGGCGAGCGTGGCGCAGATCGTCCTGAAACCGGGCCAGATCGGACTCGCTGACGTCGATCAGCTCACGCACGGCCGCCAGCGTCTGCTCCATGTCGTCCACCCGCTCGGGGACTAGCTCCAGGCTGTAGGTGGGCAGGTTTTCGGCAAGGATGACCCCGTTGCGGTCGTAGATGAGCCCACGGGTTGGCGCAATTGGCTGGACCGCAACCCGATTGTTGTGGGACAGCGTGGTGAAGTGGGTATGGTGCACGACCTGCAGGTAATAGAGCCTGGCCACCAGCACGAGGAGGGCCAGGGCGGTGAAGACTCCGGCCACGATGGCGCGGCTGCGGAAGAGATAGGTCTCCTGGACCGCGTCCTTCAGGGTCAGCCGAAGGGCCATCTCAGGTCACCTGGAAATGGCGACGCAAATCCCGAAGGATGAGGAATACCCAAGGCCACAGCAGCGGACTGGTCAGCGACGGAAGCCAATAGGTCCAGCTCCCCGGCGGCTGTCCAATCACGCCCTTGATCCAGACCACCACCAACTGGGTCAGGGCGATCAGCACCAGCACCATCAGGCTCTGTTGCCAGACGGGATAGAAGCGTAGCCGCTGATGCAGGTGGATGGTCAGAATGGCCACCAGGGTCAGCGCCAGGGCATGCTGGCCCAGCAGGGCGCCCTTGGCCACGTCCAGCAACAGCCCCATGAACCAGCCGATGCCGACCCCGATCCGGTCCGGCAGTGCCATGCACCAGTAGATCAACACCATGGTGACCCACTCCGGCCGCGCCGGTTCCGCCCAGTCGGGAAGCGGCATGATCGCCAGACCCAAAGCCGCGGTGAAACTGGCCATGATGGCCCAGCCGTTCTGATGACGGACGAGGCTCACGGTGCGGCCGCCTCCTGCGCCTGGGCGGGCCAGACCAGCAGCACTTCGCGTACCCGTTCCAGCTCGGCCGTGGGGGTGGCAATCACCTGGGAGTAGGGCTGCGTCGGGTCCTTTTGCACGTCGGCGATGCGGGCGACCGGATAGCCGGCGGGGAAGCGCTGCCCCAGTCCTGAGGTGACCAACAGGTCGCCAACCGTGATGTCGGCGTTGTTGGGAACATGCGGGATCTCCAGCCGGTCCGCCTCGCCCGTGCCAAGGGCGATGGCGCGCAGGCCGTTACGATTGACCTGGACCGGAATCGCATGGCTCGGGTCGGTCAACAGCATGGCGGTGGAGGTGAGCGGGGAGACATGGATCACCTGGCCCATCACCCCCTGGGCATCCAGCAGCGGATGTCCCTCGAATACCCCGTCGACGGTGCCCTTGTTGAGCAGTACCTGCCGCTTGAACGGATCGAGATCGATCGCCAGCAGTTCGGTCACCAGTACCCGTTCGGCCACCTTGCGGGAGGACTGGAGCATCGCTCGCAGACGGCTGTTCTCCGCCTCCAGTGCGGCAAATTTCTGCAGGCGCAGCTCCATCTCCAACTGGCGGCGACGGAGCAGTCCGTTCTCTTCGAGCAGACGGGTGCGAGTGGCGAGGCTTTCACTGGCCCAGTTGCCGACCGCCATCGGCAGGTTGACCAGATACTGAAGGGGATAGAGCGCGACACTGATCCCGGCGCGGATGGTTTCGAGGTGCTGTTGCCGGTGATCGACGGTCATCAGCAGGACCGAAACGAGCACCATCAGCAGCGTCCGCATCGCCAGCGACGGCCCTCGAAGGAACAGTACCTTGATGTCACACCTCCGCCTTCGAAGAAACAGCCTTTAACGCAAAAACGCGAAGTGCGTAGGATGGGCAAAGCGCCGCCGCCCATCTGCCCGGTTAGGCACCATTGCTTTGCGGCGCGTGCCCATCAGCGGTCGGCAGATGGGCACGCGCCGGTCAGGTTCGGGCTTCGTGAACCGGAACAGGCGGCGCTTTGCCCATCCTACGAGGCTTTGCGCCTTTGCGTTGGAATCTTTTTCGTTACTCCAGTGCGAACAGGTCGCCGCCGTGGGCATCCATCAGTTCGAGGGCCCGGCCGCCGCCGCGGGCGACGCAGGTCAGCGGATCCTCGGCGATGATCACCGGTAGCCCGGTCTCTTCCATCAGCAGGCGGTCCAGATCGCGCAGCAGCGCGCCGCCGCCGGTCAGCACCATGCCGCGCTCGGCGATGTCGGCACCGAGTTCCGGCGGGGTCTGCTCCAGGCCGGTCTTGACCGCGCTGACGATGCCGGACAGCGGTTCCTGCAGCGCTTCGAGGATTTCGTTGCTGTTCAGCGTAAAGCTGCGCGGGATGCCCTCGGCCAGATTGCGGCCGCGCACCTCGATCTCGCGCACCTCGGTACCCGGGTAGGCGGTGCCGATCTCCTGCTTGATGCGCTCGGCGGTGGCCTCGCCGATGAGGGTGCCGTAATTACGGCGCACATAATTGACGATCGCCTCGTCGAAACGGTCACCGCCGACGCGCACCGAGGAGGAGTAGACGATGCCGTTGAGGGAGAGCACCGCGATTTCCGTGGTGCCGCCGCCGATGTCCAGCACCATCGAGCCGCTCGCCTCCGAGATGGGCATGCCGGCGCCGATGGCCGCGGCCATGGGCTCCTCAATCAGGTAGACCTCGCGGGCACCGGCACCGGCCGCCGACTCCTTGATGGCGCGCCTTTCCACCTGAGTGGCGCCACAGGGCACGCAGATCAGCACCCTTGGGCTCGGCTTGAAGACCTTGAACTTGTCCTCGTGCACCTTGCGGATGAAGTGCTGCAGCATCTTTTCGGTGATGGTGAAGTCGGCGATGACGCCGTCCTTCATCGGCCGGATGGCGGTGATGTTGCCGGGCGTGCGCCCCAGCATCTGTTTGGCCTCGGCGCCGACGGCGGCGATCCGTTTTGCGTTGTTGGGACCACCCTCCTGCCGGATGGCGACTACCGAGGGTTCATTGAGTATGATGCCTTCGCCGCGCACGTAAATCAGCGTGTTGGCAGTACCCAGGTCGATGGAAATGTCGTAGGAGAAGATGCCCCGGAAGCGTCCGAACATGGTGGCGGTATCTATATAAAATGTGTAAGCGGATGAACCGGCGGTAATTTAGCAACCGGGCGGGTCTTTGGGCAAGGTCGCAACTGTGATAAGTTTCCCCTTTTTCCGCCCCACGAAACCTCCAACGGAGTTTTTTCATGGCCCTGGACAAGCAAGACGTCGAGAATATCGCGCATTTGGCCCGTCTCGCCATCGATGAGGATGATATTCCGGCGTATGCCAAGAATCTATCGAACATCCTCGACCTCGTGGAGCAGATGACCGCCGTTGACACCTCCGCCGTGGCGCCCATGGCGCACCCGCTGGACATGGCCCAGCGCCTGCGCGAGGACGAAGTCAGCGAAACCGACCAGCGCGACCATTTCCAGCAGATCGCCCCCTCGGTGGAAGCCGGGCTGTATCTGGTTCCAAAGGTAATCGAATAGGCAGGTGGCATATGGAATCGGGTATGTAGGGAAATCCTTCCCCACATACCACATGCCACCTACCACATTCCGGAACGACTATGCACGACAAGACCATCGCCGAACTCTCCGCCGGTCTGAAGGCCGGTGAATTCTCCGCGGAGGAGCTGACCCGCAGCTATCTCGAGCGCATCGAGCGCCTCGATGGGCAACTGAACAGCTTTGTCACCGTGACGGCCGAGCGGGCACTGGAGCAGGCTCGGGTCGCCGACCAGCGCCTTGCCGCCGACGAGGCCGGCCCGTTGACGGGGATCCCTCTCGCCCAAAAGGACATCTTCTGCACCAATGGGGTCAAGACCACCTGTGGCTCGAAGATGCTGGACAATTTCATCGCCCCCTATGACGCCGGCGTGATCGAGCGCTTCCAGGCGGCCGGCGCGGTGATGCTCGGCAAGACCAACATGGACGAGTTCGCCATGGGCTCCTCCAATGAGACCAGCTACTACGGCGCGGTGAAGAATCCGTGGGATCTCGCTGCGGTACCGGGTGGCTCCTCCGGCGGATCGGCCGCCGTGGTCGCGGCGCGGCTCGCGCCCGGCGCCACCGGCACCGACACCGGCGGCTCCATCCGCCAGCCGGCCGCTCTCTGTGGCATTACCGGTTTAAAGCCCACCTACGGCCGCGTCTCCCGTTACGGCATGATCGCCTTTGCCTCTTCGCTGGATCAGGGCGGGCCGATGGCGCGCACCGCGGAAGACTGTGCCCTGATGCTGTCGGCCATGGCCGGTTTCGACCGCCGCGACTCCACCTCGGTGGACCGCGAGGTGCCGGACTATGCCGCCGGCCTGAACGGCGACATCGCCGGCCTGAAGATCGGCCTGCCCAAAGAGTATTTCGGTGAGGGTCTGGACCCGGAGGTGGCCAAGTCGATCGAGGCGGCCATCGACGAATACAAAAAGCTCGGCGCGGAAGTGGTGGAGATCAGCCTGCCCAACACCAAGCTGGCGGTCCCCACCTACTACGTGGTCGCCCCGGCGGAGTGCTCCTCCAACCTCTCCCGCTTCGACGGCGTGCGTTTCGGTTACCGCTGTGAAAAGCCGAAGGACCTGGAAGACCTCTACAAGCGCTCCCGCGGCGAGGGTTTCGGCCCTGAGGTGAAGCGCCGCATCATGATCGGCACCTACGCCCTCTCCGCCGGCTACTACGATGCCTATTATCTGAAGGCGCAGCAGCTACGCCGGTTGATCCGTGACGACTTCGTGCAGGCGTTCGAAAAGGTGGACGTGATCATGGGGCCGACCTCGCCCACCGTGGCCTTCAATATCGGCGAGAAGGCCGACGACCCGGTCACCATGTACCTCTCGGACATCTACACCATCGCGGTCAATCTGGCCGGCCTGCCCGGCATGTCGGTCCCGGCCGGCTTCGTCGGCAACCGCCCGGTCGGCCTGCAGGTCATCGGAAACTACTTCGACGAACAACGCCTGCTCAACGTCGGCCACGCCTACCAACGGGCCACCGACTGGCACACCCGAACGCCGAAGGGCTTTGAATGAAAAGCATGATTAACGCAAAGGCGCAAAGACGCAAAGAGCGCAAAGGTTTTCACTTTGGATTCTTTGCGTCCTTTGCGTCTTCGCGTCTTTGCGTTGGAAGAGGTCAATGAATATGGATTGGGAATGTGTGATCGGGCTGGAGATCCATGCCCAGCTGTCGACCAAGAGCAAGATCTTTTCCGGGGCTTCGACCGCCTACGGCGCCGAGCCGAACACCCAGGCATGTGCGGTGGACCTGGGGCTACCAGGGGTGTTGCCGGTGCTGAACCGGGAGGTGGTGCGCATGGCGGCCAAGTTCGGCCTGGCCGTCGGCGCCAATGTCGCCGAGCGTTCGGTGTTTGCCCGCAAGAATTACTTCTACCCGGACCTGCCCAAGGGCTACCAGATCTCCCAGTACGAGCTGCCCATCGTCGAGAAGGGGTACCTCGACATAGAGCTGGATGACGGTGCCGTCAAGCGCATCGGCATCACCCGCGCCCACCTGGAGGAGGACGCCGGCAAGTCCCTGCACGAGGATTTCCACGGCATGACCGGCATCGATCTCAACCGCGCCGGCACGCCGCTGCTGGAGATCGTCTCCGAGCCGGACCTGCGTTCGGCCAAGGAGGCGGTCGCCTACATGAAGAAGCTGCACTCGCTGGTGCGTTATCTCGAGATCTGCGACGGCAACATGCAGGAGGGCTCCTTCCGCTGCGACGCCAACGTCTCCGTGCGCCCCAAGGGGCAGGAGAAGTTCGGGACCCGGGCCGAGATCAAGAACCTCAACTCCTTCCGCTTCGTCGAACGTGCCATCGAGTTCGAGATCGAGCGCCAGATCGCGGTGATCGAAGCCGGCGGCACCGTGGTGCAGGAGACCCGCCTGTACGACGCCGACAAGGGCGAGACCCGCACCATGCGCACCAAGGAGGAGGCGAACGACTACCGCTATTTCCCCGACCCCGACCTGCTGCCGGTCGAGTTGACGCCGGCCTTCATCGAGGATGTGCGCAAGACCCTGCCGGAACTGCCGGACGAGAAGAAGGAGCGCTTCCAGGTCCACTACGGCCTCTCCGCCTACGACGCCGGCGTGCTCACCGCCTCGCGCGAACTGGCCGGCTACTACGAAGCGGTGACCAAAGTGGTCGATGGTGAATTCAAGCTCTGCGCCAACTGGGTGATGGGCGACCTCGCCGCCCTGCTGAACAAGGAAGGCAAGGAGATCTCCGAGAGCCCGGTCAGCGCCGGGATGCTCGGCGGCATGATCCAGCGCATCACCGACAACACCATCTCCGGCAAGATCGCCAAGGAGGTGTTCGAGGCGATGTGGAACGGCGAGGGTGATGCCGATGCCGTGATCGAGAAGAAGGGGCTCAAGCAGATCACCGATACCGGCGCCATCGAAACGATCATCGACAAAATCATTGCCGACAACCCGCAGCAGGTGGAGCAGTATCGCTCCGGCAAGGACAAGGTGTTCGGCTTCTTCGTCGGCCAGGTGATGAAGGCCACCCAGGGCAAGGCCAACCCCGGCCAGGTCAACGACCTGCTCAAGGCGAAGCTGGCGGGGTAAAACCAAAAAATCCAACGCAAAGGCGCAATGACGCGAAGGGCGAAAAGAGATCAAATGTAGGGTGGGTTAGCGGCGCAATTCGTTGTGCTTGAAGGCGGTACGGCGCTGGGCGCGCCGTGTAACCCACCGATGATGCAACGCGCCTTAAAGTTCGCTGTCTACCTTTAAACCTTTGCGTCCTTTGCGTCATTGCGCCTTTGCGTTGAGAGCTTTTCAACCCTATGTCAGACACCCTGCAACGCTTCCTTTTTGAAAACCTCGGCATTCGCGGCGAGCTGGTGCGGCTCGATGCCGCCTGGCAGGCGGTACTCGAGCGGCACGACTATCCGCCGGCGGTACGCGCCCGTCTGGGCGAGTTGATGGCGGCGGCGGCGCTGTTGTCGGCCACCATCAAGTTCGACGGCACGTTGACGCTGCAGATCCAGGGCGATGGCCCGATCACGATGATGGTGGTGGAGGCGACCGCCGGCCGCAGTCTGCGTGGCCTGGCCCACTGGCACGGTGAGGTGGCCGAGCAAAGCCTGGCAGAGCAGTTTGGTACCGGACGGATGGTGATTACGGTGGATCCGGGTCTGGGGCGCGAGCGCTATCAGGGCATCGTCGCGCTGGAGGGCGAGCACCTGGCCGATGCGTTTGAGCATTACCTCTACCGTTCCGAGCAGCTTCCGACCCGGCTCTGGCTGGCAGCCGATGGCGCCACCGCCGCGGGTCTGCTGATCCAGGACCTGCCGGCCCGCGCGACCGAGCAGGAAGCCTGGAACCGGGTGTCTTTGCTCGCCGATACGCTCAGCAGCGGCGAACTGCTGGAGCTCGAGCAGCGAGAGGTGATTCGGCGCCTGTTCCACGAAGAGGACGTGCGCCTGTTCGACGCCGAGCCGGTCAGCTTCCGCTGCAGCTGTTCGCGGGAACGGGTGGAGAGTGCCCTGCGCGGCCTCGGTCAGGAAGAGGTCCGCGATATCATCCGCACGGAAGGGTCGATCGCGGTCAACTGCGAATTCTGCAACCGTGGCTACGCCTTCGACGCGATCGATGCCGAGGCCCTGTTCAGCGAAGGTGTTCAGCCCGGCGGTTCGGCACGGCACTAAGGCCTTTTCCAGCCGGGGAGGGGAACGCTGTGGCGTGTCGCCCATGGGGAATCACCCCCCGGCGCGATACGATGTATCCGGCTTCGCTGGCGCTCCCACCAGAGCGGGATCCGACAGTGGGAAACTGTTTACCCCGCGCCTGTCGTTCGCTCCCCTAGCGCCCGGTAACCACCGCCGCGCACCAGCTTCTCGAAGGCGGCGGCGGGAACCGGTTGGCTGTAGTAGAAGCCCTGCACCGTCGTGCAGCCGTTCTCCAGCAAAAACGCCACGTGTTCGGCCGATTCGACCCCTTCGGCGACCACCTCGAGCTCCAGCCCGCGGGAGAGGCCTATGATGGCGCGGGCAATCTCGGCGGTGCTCTGATTTACCGCCAGGTCCTGGACGAAACTGCGGTCGATCTTCAGGGTGGTGATCGGGAACCGTGACAGGTAGGCGAGGCTGGAGTACCCCGTGCCGAAGTCGTCGATGGAGACATAGACCCCGCGCTCACGCAGGGCGCTGAGGCGCTGTCGGATCGGCTCTTCATGGCCCAGCAGCATGCTCTCGGTGATTTCGAGTTCCAGCGCCTCGCCCGGCAGGTCGTACTGGCTGAGCCGTTCGGTGATCGATTCCACCAGGTTGCCGGCGCGAAACTGGGGGGCGGACATGTTCACCGACACCCTGAGCAGCGGCAGGCCGCTGCGCCGCCAGGCGGCGGCCTGACGGCACGCCTCGGCGGTCACCCAGTCACCCAGCTCCACGATGAGGCCGCACTCCTCCGCTACCGGGATGAACTCGCTCGGCCCGACCAGTCCGCGCTCCGGGTGCTGCCAGCGGACCAGCGCCTCCGCGCCGACGATCCGGCCACTCTGCAGTTCCACCTTCGGCTGGTAGAACAGCACGAACTGTCCATCCGCAAGGGCGCGACGCAGGCCGTTTTCCAAACCGATCTGCTGGCGGGCGCGGGCGTTCATCTCTTCCGAGAAGAATTGGAAGCCGTTGCGTCCGGCCTTCTTCGCATAGAGCATGGCGCTGTTCGAGCGCTGCATCAGCCCCGTACCGATGTCGGTGTCCTGGGGATAGATGCTGACGCCGATGCTGGCCGTGACCGCCAGCGTTTGGCCCGCGATCTCCATCGGCATATTGACCGCTTTGAGGATTTTCTCGAGAACCCTGGTGGTATCGTTGGCGGCCCGCATCGAGAGCAGTAGTACAAAGCGGTCGCCATCGAACCTCGCTACGGTATCGGAGCGACGGATGCTGCCTCGTAGCCGCTGGGCCACTTCCATCAGCACCTGATCGCCGATGTGGTGTCCGAGGCCGTCGTTGATCCGAGTGAAATGGTCCACTCCGAAAATCAGAACCGCCACCGAATGGCAACCGCGGCGGGCCACCGCCAGTGCCTGTTCCAGGCGATCCTTCAGCAGATATTGGTTGGGGAGGCCGGTGAGGGGATCGTGCTGGCCGCTCAGCGTGGCGTCCTCGCCCTGGCGGAACAGGTCCTTCAACAGCAGGATTACGCCGCTTTCGGTACGCAGCAGGCTGGCGTCGGCGTGGTAGATCGAGCCGTTGCGCGCCGTACAGGCGAGTTCGCCCTCCCAGCGGCCGGCGGTTTCGAGTGCTTGGGAAATCGCGACGAAGAGGCTGGGGTCGTTGCAAGTCCGGGCCAGGTCAAGCAGCGGACGCCCCGCCAGCTGCCCTTCCTCATAGCCGAGAATATTGCCGAAAGCGCGGTTGATGCGCATCACGCGCATCTCTGCATCACACAATGAAACGGCGTCGGATGAGAGTTGTAGTAATCCGCTCAGAAATGCCTCGCTCATGCCCGGCCGTCGCCCCCTTTAATTGATCTTCCTGGATGATGTTAGCACGGCGTCCCTCCACAAAGTGGACACCCGCAGGCGGTACCAGGGTGAGCGCATACTTACATCAAGGCTGTGCTGGTCGTGTTGTAAGTCCTTGAAAGAAGGTGCGCCGTGAATACATCCCTGTAGGCTCGATGGCCGCATCCCTGCGGCCGACGACCTCCTTTCAAGGACTTACAACACGCCTTTGTGAGTATGCGTTAACCCTGCAGGCGGTACCAGGTCTCAATCGGCCGAGGGAGGCATGTGCTAAAGTCGGCCGCTCCGTAATGCGCCGGTGCGCCGCAAGGGCCATCCAGTCATGCGTCTCAACACCAAGGTCACCCTGTTTGCCGCAGGCATAACGGTGGCAATGGTCGCCATCCTGACGGCAGTCAGTCTGCTCTCGTTCCGGCAATTCTCCATCTCTGCCGCCCGGGAGCACTCGCGCAGCGTGGCCGAAGTGGTGCGCGTCCATCTGACCGAGGCGATGATCAACGGTACCATCGACCGCCGTGACGGTTTCCTCAAGCGGTTGGCAGAGGTCGAAGGCCTTGAGTCGGCACGGCTGGTACGCAGTCCCGCGTTGGACGAACAGTATGGCGCCGGGATGGAGAGCGAGCAGGCACGGGATGCGATCGAGCTTGAGGTGCTCGCCAGCGGAGCCGAGCGCTTCGAACTCGTAACGAAAGGCGGCGAACCGGTGTTTCGCAACACCATTCCGTTTCGCGCGACCTCGGCGGGGGCTCCGAACTGTCTGCAGTGTCACCAGGTGCCGGAAGGGGCGGTGCTTGGCGCGATCAGCATCACCTTGTCGATCGCGGGCATGAAAAAGAGCGCACTGCTGACAGTCGGCGCCATGGTGGCGGCTGTCGCGTTGTTCGGATTGCTCACGGTGCTGGTGTTTCGGCGCTTGACCTTCCCGCTGACCGCCACGGCCCGAGACGTGCAACACGCCGTCGCCGAAGCCGTGGAGGGCTGTTTCCGGACTCGCGTCGAAAGCCGAACCAATGACGAGATTGGCCAGATCGCCGAAGATATCAATCGCCTGACCAAGCACCTCCAGCAGGGCCTGACCACGATCCGCGACAATGTGGCGCGGCTAGTCCGCGCCACTCCGGGTGAGGGCACCAATCTGCTCACCAGTACCACCAACATGGTGGAGGGGCTTATCAATGCGGCCCAGTTCAAGCAGTCCATCGAAGAGGACGAAACCCGGCACGAAGTCTACAGCCGACTGGCCCGGGTGATCGGGGAGGTGTTCCGGGTCCCCCGCTATTCGATCTACGAGGTCGCCGCCAGCAAGAACCGGATCAGCACGGTGAACGTGGATGGCGACCCGGACCGCGAGTGTCACTGGTGCGACCCGCAGATTCTGATTCGTGCGGAAACGTGCCGGGCGCGGCGTACCGGGCATACCATCGATTCGCTCGACAATCCGCTCATCTGCAACGCCTTCCGTCCGGGTGATGAATCGCTTCAGCACGTCTGCCTGCCAATCATCCAGTCCGGATCGGTGGGCAGTGTGGTGCAACTGGTGGTCGCTGCCGAAGAGGGCGAACGGCTGAAGGAGTGCCTGCCCTTCCTCAACGCCTATCTGCGCGAAGCGGCGCCTGTGATCGAGGCGAAGCGCCTCATGGATACGTTGCGGGAATCGAATCTGCGCGATGCCATGACCGGTCTGCACAACCGCCGCTTCATGGAGGAGTACATGGACACGTTGGTCGCGAGCGCCCAACGCCGCCATACCCAGCTCTCCGTCCTCATGCTCGATCTCGATTTCTTCAAGCAGGTGAACGACACCCACGGCCACGATGCCGGGGATACCGTCCTGAAGGCACTGGCCGGTGTCTTGCGCCAGTCGGTACGGGCTTCGGACCTGGTGATCCGCTATGGCGGCGAGGAGTTTCTGATTGTGCTGCAGGACACCCGTGAGCGCTCTGCCGACCAGGTGGCGGAGAAGATCCGCGCCAATGTCGAGGCGATGAAAATCCGGCTGCCGACCGCCGTGCTGCAGAAGACCATCTCCATCGGTATCGCAGATTTCCCGACCGATAGCGAAACCTTCTGGCAGGCGCTCAAGTTTGCCGATGTCGCCCTGTACAAGGCCAAGGAGCAGGGCCGCAACCGGGTCGTCCATTTCGAACCGGAGATGTGGGAAAACGCCGAGGCGTACTGACAGCGGTTCCTGCCGGCAGGGCGCACTGGCGACGGTGCAATCCGCCACGGCGCCGCCATCTGAGATAAGCTGTCCCCATGTCCTCCGTCTACAAAGGCCGCATCATCGAGGTCACCCTCGAGGAGGTGCAGCTGCCCGATGGGCGGCGGTTTTCGCTCGAGCGGGTCCGCCACCCCGGTGGTGCCGCCGTGGTGGCGGTCGACAATCAGGCGCGCGTCTGCCTGCTGCGTCAATACCGCCACGTCACCGGCGGTTGGCTGTGGGAACTGCCGGCGGGCAAACGGGACCACGGCGAACCGCCGCTCGATACCGCCCGGCGTGAGTTGGCTGAAGAGGCCGGCTGCCGCGCCGGCCGCTGGACCGAACTGGGTCACGTCTGGTCCTCCCCCGGCGTGTTCGACGAGATCGTGTACCTCTTCCTGGCGCAAGGTTTGGAGCCTGCACCCATGGCCCACGAGGCACAGGAGCAGATCGAGGTGCACTGGCTGCCGTTTGGGGATGCGCTGAGGCTGGCGGCCAATGGCGAACTGAGTGATGCCAAGAGCCTGGCCGGGCTGTTTCGCGCCTGGAAGCAACTGGAAATGGAGCATTCCTGTTGAATTGCCGTGCCGAAGCGCCCGAAGCTGTCGGCGTTAGGTCCGGTAAGGTCTCGGATGCGGGCTACACTTTGTAACTAACGGAATTAAACGGAATTTTTGCCGTATGGAGGCCTACCAGGAGCTGGTCGAGACCTTGGCATTGACCCTCGGCGCCGGTTGGGCGAGCGGCATCAATCTGTACGCCACCCTGTTCATGCTCGGCTACATGCAGGCCAACGGCTACGCCGAACTCCCGCCCGACCTCCTGGTTCTGTCCGACCCGCTGGTCATGGGTGCCGCTGGCCTGATGTATGCGGTGGAGTTTTTCGCCGACAAAACCCCCGGCGTCGACACCGGCTGGGACGCCCTGCACACCTTTATCCGTATCCCGGCCGGTGCCATCCTGGCGGCGGGGGCGATAGGGGAGGTGGCGCCGGCCGCCGAGCTTGCCGCCGCCATCGTGGGCGGCGGCCTGGCCGCCGGCAGTCATGCCTTGAAGGCCGGCAGCCGGGTTATCATCAACACCTCGCCGGAGCCGTTCAGCAACTGGACCGCCTCGGTGGGGGAGGACGTGGCGGTGTTCGTCGGTCTCTGGGCTGCCCTCGCCCATCCGGCGTTGTTCCTGGTCGCGCTCCTGATCTTTTTGATTCTGCTGGTCTGGCTGCTGCCGAAGGTTTTCCGCGGCATCCGCACCATCGCCCGCCGAATTGCCGCCCTGTTCCGTCGGCCGCGCCCCCCAACCGCCCCGCCGTAGTCCACGTTGGGAGCAGCGTATCCAAGAGCTTGGCGGCCCCCAATCCGGCCCGCCATGCAGCATAAATGACCGGCGAGGAATTAACGTAGATCAAAAACGCCGACGCCCGTTGTGTGATACCTTGCCGCCATAACCAAAAAAACAGCCAAGCCACTTCGGAATCGCTTACACCGTGACCGCAGCTCCCTGTTCTCTCGAGGCGCGTTCGCTCCGCATGGAGCGGCTCGATGAACCCCTGTTCAGCGACCTCTCGTTCGTGGTCGATGCCGGTCGGGCGCTACGGCTGAGCGGCCGCAATGGCGCCGGCAAAACCACTCTGCTGCGTATCCTTTGCGGCTTGACCCCCCCGACCGCCGGTGACGTGCGCTGGTGCGGCGAGGCACTTCAGCGCTGTTACCCCGATTTCGTCGCAGACCTGTGTTATGTCGGCCACGTGCCCGGCCTCAAGGGGGATCTCAACCCGGTGGAAAACCTGCTGTTCCACACGGCAGGCCGAGCGGCTTCAGGGGTGTCTCCGGAGGCGGCGCTGGCGCGCGTCGGCCTGCCACCGGAGTGCGAGGAGACCCCCTGTCGACGGCTTTCGGCCGGGCAGCAGCGGCGCGTGGCACTGGCCCGGCTGTTGCTGACCCGGGCCCGGCTCTGGATTCTGGACGAGCCGTTTACCGCCCTGGACCCGGAGGGGCGGGGCAGGGTGGAGGCGTTGCTGGGCGAACACCTTCGCGGCGGCGGTCTCGCCGTCGTGACCACCCATCACCACATGGAACTGGAGTCCGACCGCGTGGTGGTGCTGGAGTTGGACGATGGGCAATAGCGGCCTGGCCGGAATGCTGACGGCGACCCTGCGGCGGGATCTGCTGCTGGCCTACCGCCATCGCACCCAGCTCGCCAACCCGTTGGTGTTCTTTACCATCGTGGTGACCCTGTTTCCGCTGGCGCTCAATCCCGAGCCGCAACTGTTGGGCACCATCGCCCCGGGCGTGGTCTGGGTGGCGGCGTTGCTGGCGGCGATGTTGTCGCTGGAGGAGATGTTCCGCTCCGATTTCGACGACGGTACCCTGGAGCAGGTCGCCCTGAGCCCCTATCCGCTGTCGCTGGTGGTGCTGGCCAAGGTGGCGGCCCACTGGCTGGTGAGTGGTCTGCCGCTGCTGCTGCTGGCCCCGCTGTTGGGGGTGCTGCTGCGCCTGGACACGGTGGCGCTCGGCACTCTGGTCGCCACTTTGCTGCTTGGCACACCGGTGTTGAGCCTCATCGGTGCCATCGGTGTGGCGCTGACGGTGGGGCTGCGCCGTGGCGGGGTGCTGTTGTCCTTGCTGGTGCTGCCGCTCTATATTCCAGTGCTGATCTTCGCCGCCGGCGCGGTCAGCAATGCCCAGGCAGGGCTCGAGGTCACCGGCCAACTGGCGCTGCTCGGTTCCATTCTGGCCCTGTCGGTCGCGCTCGCCCCGCTCGCTGCCGCGGCGGCACTTCGCATCAGCCTGAGTTGAAGCCATGTGGACCTGGATACACCGCCTCGCGTCACCCAAGACCTTCTACGGATACTCGGCCCGGGCCGCCCGCTGGCTCTGGGTGGTCGCGCTGCTGCTTGCGCTCCCGGGCCTCTATATGGCGCTGTTCTGGTCGCCGCCGGACTATCAGCAGGGCGAAAGCGTGCGCATCATGTACATCCACGTGCCGGCGGCCTGGCTGTCGATGTTCGCCTACGTGATGATGGCGGGGGCGGCGACCACCGGCATGGTGTGGCGGATCAAGGTCTCCACGGCGGTGGCCAATGCCTGCGCCCCGGTGGGGGCCTGGTTCACCGTGCTGGCCCTGGCCACCGGCTCCCTCTGGGGCAAGCCGATGTGGGGCGCCTGGTGGGTGTGGGATGCGCGCCTGACCTCCGAGCTGATCCTGCTGTTCCTCTATTTGGGCTACATCGCCCTGGCCAACGCCATCGAGGATCGGGATACCGCTGCGCGTGCCACCGCCATCCTGGCGCTGGTCGGGTTGGTGAACATCCCCATCATCCACTACTCGGTGGAGTGGTGGAACACGCTGCATCAGGGGCCGACGGTTACCAAGCTGGACAAGCCGTCGATCCACCTTTCCATGCTGAGCCCGCTATTGCTGATGGCGCTGTCGTTCACGGCCTATTTCGGTGCCGTGGTCCTGCGGCGCGCCCGATGCGAGGTGCTGGAGCGGGAGCGACGCAGCGGCTGGGTTCGGGAGTTGGTCGAGGGGCAAGATGGCTGATTTTCTTCGTATGGGCGGATACGGCTTCTACGTCTGGGTCTCTTACGGCCTCGCGGTACTCGTGCTGATCTACAACATCTGGCTGCCGCTCTCGTGCGAGCGGCGTCTCAAGCGCCGACTGGCGCGGCAAGTGAAGGGGAGGGGGGCATGACACCGACGCGCCGGAACCGGTTGATTCTCGTCCTGGTCATCGTCGTGGGGGTTGGCGTGGCCGTCGGCCTTGCCCTGGTGGCCCTGTCGAAAAACCTCAATCTCTTCTACAGCCCGACCCAGGTGGCCGGGGGCGAGGCGCCGGTCGGCCACAGCTTCCGAGTGGGTGGGCTGGTGGAGCCCGGCAGTGTGCAGCGTGACCCGGACAGCCTCCGGGTGCGCTTCTCCCTCACCGACGGGGCCCACCGCGTCGAAATCGAGCACACCGGCATTCTGCCCGACCTGTTCCGCGAGGGGCAGGGGATCGTCGCCCAGGGGAAACTCGCCACCGACGGCCGCTTCGTCGCCGATCAGGTGTTGGCCAAGCACGACGAGAATTACATGCCGCCGGAGGTGGAGGACGCCCTCAAGACCGCGCATGAGATGGGCGTCGCCCGGCAGCGGGAGAGCGCCCGCTGATGCTGCCGGAACTGGGACACCTGGCGTTGATTCTTGCCCTGGCCCTTGCCCTGGTGCAGGGTACGGTGCCGCTGGCCGGCGCCGCCCGCGGTGACGGGGCGTGGATGGCGGTGGCCCGCCCCGCCGCCTGGGGACAGTTTCTGTTTCTGGCGCTCGCGTTCGGCCTGCTGACCCAGGCATTCATCGCCAACGAATTTTCCGTGCTCTACGTGGCGAGCAACTCGAACTCGCAACTGCCGCTGATCTACCGGATCTCGGCGGTGTGGGGCGGCCACGAGGGCTCGCTGCTGCTCTGGGCCCTGCTGCTGGCACTGTGGACGGCGGCGGTGGGGCTGCTCAGCCGACGCCTGCCCCTGGAGATGGTGGCGCGCGTGATCGCGGTGATGGGCCTGATCAGCTGCGGCTTCCTGCTGTTCATGCTGCTTACCTCCAATCCCTTCGAGCGCCTGTGGCCCGCCGCGCCGGACGGCCGCGACCTCAATCCGCTGCTCCAGGATCCCGGCCTGGTGCTGCACCCGCCGATGCTCTACATGGGCTATGTGGGCTTCTCGGTGGCCTTTGCCTTCGCCATCGCCGCCCTGCTCGGGGGGCGCCTGGACGCCGCCTGGGCGCGCTGGTCGCGGCCCTGGACCACCGTCGCCTGGGCCTTTCTGACGCTCGGCATCGCCCTCGGCAGTTGGTGGGCCTACTACGAACTCGGCTGGGGCGGCTGGTGGTTCTGGGACCCGGTCGAGAACGCCTCCTTCCTGCCCTGGCTGGTGGGTACGGCGTTGATGCACTCCCTGGCCGTGTCGGAGAAGCGCGGCGCCTTCAAGAGCTGGACCGTGCTGCTGGCGATCTGCGCCTTCTCCCTCTCGCTGCTCGGCACCTTTCTGGTGCGCTCCGGCGTGCTCACCTCGGTGCACGCCTTTGCCAACGACCCCACCCGCGGCGTGTTCATCCTGATGCTGCTGGGCGCCGTGGTGGGCAGCTCGCTGCTGGTGTACGCGGCGCGGGCCCCCCAGGTTAAATCCAGCGGCAGCTTCGCCCTGTTCTCGCGCGAGACGCTGCTGCTGGGCAACAACGTGGTGCTGACGGTGGCGGCGGCGAGCATCCTGCTCGGTACGCTCTATCCATTGGCACTCGATGCCCTCGGTGTGGGCAAGATCTCGGTGGGTCCACCCTATTTCAACACCGTATTTGTGCCGTTGATGGTGCCGCTGCTCCTGACCCTCGGTATCGGGCCGTTGACCCGCTGGAAGCGCGACCGGGTGAGCCGGCTGCTGGGGCCGCTGGGCGGACTGTTGTTGCTATCCGCCGTGCTCGGTGCAGCCGGGCCATGGCTGGCCTATGGTCGGTTGCCGGCGATGGCGGCGGTCGGGACCGCGCTCGGATTTTGGGTGTTGTTCACGGTCCTGTTGGACATCCGCCAACGCAGCCGCCACTGTGGTCTGGGCGGGCTCAACCGCAGCTATTGGGGGATGACGGTGGCCCACCTCGGGGTGGCGGTGACCGTGGTCGGCATCACCCTCTCCAGCCATTACAGCGTCGAACGCGACCTGCGCCTGGCGCCCGGTGAGTCGGCTGACATCGGCGATTACACCTTCACCTTCGAGGGCGTCGAGCACGCGCGCGGACCCAACTACACGAGCAGCGCCGGTACTGTTCGGGTCAGTCTCGACGGAGAGCCTGTCGCCAGGCTGGCGGCGGAAAAGCGGGTCTATACCGTCCAGGGCATGCCCATGACCGAGGCCGGGATCGATGCCGGGCTGACGCGGGATCTCTATGTCGCCCTCGGCGAACCCCTGGCCAGCGGGGCCTGGGCGCTGCGGCTGTATTACAAACCCTATGTCCGCTGGATTTGGCTCGGCAGCCTTTTGATGGCCTTCGGCGGCCTGCTGGCGGCAGCCGACCGCCGCTATCGCCTGGCCCGTCATGGCCGTGACGAGACAGAGCCGAAAGCCAATCTGCAGCCGGTGGAGGCGGGGGCATGAAGACGCGATTTGTCCTGCCGCTGGTCGTTTTCGGGCTGCTGGTGGTCATGTTCTATTTCGCCTTGGTGCAGATTGGCAAGGGTGAGTACAACCCGCGGGACATCCCCTCGCCCCTGGTGGGGAGGCCGGCACCCAGCTTCATCCTACCCACGGTAGCCGACCCCGGCGTGGAGCTGGACGATGCCGCCTTCGCCGAACACCCGGTCAGCCTGTTTAACGTCTGGGCCAGCTGGTGCACCGCCTGCCGCCAGGAACACCCGTTCCTGATGGAACTGGCCCGTCAGGGGGCGGTGGCCATCTATGGCCTCAATTACAAGGACCAGCGGGCCGACGCCCGCCAATGGCTGAGTCGCTTCGGCGACCCTTATCTGGCCAGTGCTTTCGATGCCGAGGGTCGGGTCGGCATCGACTGGGGCGTCTACGGGGTGCCGGAGACCTTCGTGGTCGATCGCGCCGGCCGGGTCCGTCACAAGCACATCGGCCCGCTGACCCGGAAGGTTTGGGACGAAAAGATCATGCCGCTGCTGGCGACCATCCGTGCGGAGGAATCGTGAGACGAGTCGTGCTGATTTTGGCTCTGCTGGCTCCGTTGGCCGCCAGCCATGCGAGCATCGATGCCTTCCCCTTCGACGACCCGGCGAAAGAGCAACGCTACCGCCGCCTGAGCGAGGAATTGCGCTGTCTGGTGTGTCAGAACCAGTCGCTCGCCGACTCCAATGCCGAACTGGCGCTCGACCTGCGCCGCAAGGTGTACGAGCAGGTACAGGCCGGCAAGGGCGATGGTGAGATCGTGGACTACATGGTCGCCCGCTACGGCGATTTCGTGCTCTACCGACCGCCGGTGCGCCCCCGGACCTGGCTGCTCTGGTTCGGCCCGCTGCTCCTGCTCTTGACTGGCTCGGTGGTGCTGTTCCGCTTCGTGCGCCATCGCAATGCCGAGGCGGTGGCCGAAGCGGGTGAGTTGAGCGCCGCCGAGCGCGCGCGGCTGGCCGCGTTGCTGCGCGATGACGACGGGGGACGGGAGTGATGGTGTTGTTTGGAATCGTCGCCGCGCTCATGGTGGCAGCCGCGGTCGCCTTTGTGCTGGTGCCACTGCTGCGCGGCGGCAGTACCGGCGAGGCGGCACGGGATCGCCTGAACGTCGCTCTCTATCGCGATCGGCGCCGCGAACTGGAGGCCGAACAGGCTGACGGCACGCTTTCGCCGGAGGAGTTCGCCAAGACCGAGGCGGAACTGCAGCGCGACCTGCTGGCCAATGTGGGGGAGGAGACGGCACGCCCCGCCCCGACAGCGGCGCAGCGTTGGATCGCCTGGCCAGTGGCCCTTGGGATCCCCCTGATCGCACTCCCTTTGTACTTGGTACTGGGGGAGCCGAGCCTGGTCGATGAGACGGCAACCGCCGGGTTGGCGGAAGCCGACAGCGCCGCCGCTCCGGACATGGAGTCCGCCCTGGAGGAACTGGCCGCTCGCCTGGAGCAAGACCCGCAAAATGTGGAGGGCTGGGTCCTCCTCGGCCGCTCGCTGACGGCCCTCGGCCGGCATTCTCAGGCGGCGAATGCCTTCGCCCGTGGGATCCAATTTCTGGGCGAAGAGAGTGACCTGCTGCTTGGCCGTGCCCAGGCGCTGGCCATGGGGCAGGCACAGCGACTCGACGGCGAGCCCATCGCCTTGGTCCAGCGCGTACTGGACCGGGATCCCGACCACCCCCAGGCCCATTGGTTGGCCGGAATCCACGCCTTCGAGCACGAAGAGTACGCGCGGGCGCTGGAGCATTGGCAGACCGTGAAGGGGCTGATTGGCGATGGCGAGATGGGCGCCAGCGTGGACGAAGCCATCGCCCGTGCCCGGTCGATGGGTGACTTCGCTGAAGTGGCGCCAGCGGAGCTGGGCGAGCCTTTGGGCAGCGCCGACGCCTCCTCTCTCTCGGTACGGGTAACGGTCTCCGCGTCGGTGGCCGCCCAGCTACCCGCCGAGGCCACCGTCTTCATCTTCGCCCGTCCGCCGGGACAGCGCATGCCCATTGCCGCGACTCGTCGACCCGCCCGCGAGCTGCCGCTCACTGTCTCACTGGGGCATAACGAGCTGTTGGGCGATGGCGATCTCGGTCAATTCGATAGGCTCGAGGTGGTCGCCCGCATCTCCGCCAGCGGCGATGCCGCCGCCACGGCCGGCGACTTGGAAGGCACGATCCGCATGGCCCCCGGCACCGCGGCGGAATTGGTCATCGATCGCCTGCTCGAGTAGCCCACCGTTTTTTGCAAACGGCGCGCGTGACGACTATAGGATTAAGGTAACGTCCAGCCGCAAGCCGGCCACAGGGAGGGCGATACATGTCAGGGAAGATACGTGCGTACACGATTTCACTGCTCGGCGGGGTGGCGCTGGCCGGTTGCGCCGGCAGCCCCGTGCCACCACCCACGGACCAGGTCAGCAACGCCTCGGCCGCCATCGAGCGCGCCCAACAGGCCGGTGCCCATGAGTTCGCCGCACTGGAGATCACCAGGGCGCAACGCAAGCTCGATCAAGCCAAGGCGATGGCCGGTTCGGACGATGAGGACGAACGCCTGCAGGCCCGGCGCCTCGCCGAACAGGCTGCGGTCGAGGCACGTCTTGCCGAGGCGACGGCGCGTCTGGCGGGTACCCGTAATCTCCACCAGGAACTGGACCGCACCGTCGACACACTGCGAAACGGCGGGACAGGGGCTGAACGGAATTCCGGCAGCGAGGGAACGCTATGAAGCCGATGATTGCAACGGTACTGATGGTCTCGGTAATCGCGCTGGCCGGCTGCGCGTCGGCGCCGCAGGATGACGCGGCCCTGGCGGAAGCCCGTGACCGGTATCAGCAACTGGCCAACCAACCGGCGGTTCAGAGCGGAGCCCCCTCCGTGTTGCTGGAGGCGGAAGACGCCCTGCAGGCCGCTGCCGAGGCCGAAAACGCTGGCGAGCGGGAACACCAGCTCTACCTCGCCAACCAGCGGATGGCAATTGCGCAGGCGATCGGCGAGCGGACCCGGCTCGAAAGCCGCATCTCGCAATTGTCCGAAGAGCGGGACCGGTTGCAACTGCAACGTGCGCAGCGACAGACGGCCGAACTGGAGTCGGAACTGGCCGCACTGGAGACGCGGCGTACCGACAGAGGCCTGCTGGTCACGTTGGGTGACGTGTTCTTCGACACCGCCCGGGCGTCCGTCAAGTCCGGCGCCGCCAACACCCTCGATACCTTGGCCCAGTTCATGCGCAACAATCCGGACCAGCAGGTGGTGATCGAAGGCCATACCGATGCCCGTGGTCCGGCGCAGTACAACCAGCAGCTTTCGGAACAAAGGGCACAGTCGGTGAAACAGTCGCTGGTCGCGCGCGGTGTGGAATCGGAGCGGATCATGACCCGCGGCTATGGCGAAAGCCGTCCCATCGCCAGCAACCAAACCCCCGGCGGCCAACAACTCAACCGCCGCGTGGAGATCGTGTTCCCCGAAATGGGCGGCTGACGCCCGAACCGTAAACGGGTGGCGCTCACGCGCCACCCTCGGGCGAGGACGCGCCCCCTCCACGAGAATTCCAATCTTTTGTACGGCGGAAGTGTGTAGAAGGGCGGCACCCGTTCCGTGCGATCAGCCAAAAAACTTCTTGAGCATGCGGGATACAAACCCACCTTCGAGGCTCTTCTGGACATAGGGGACATAGTGCTTATCGTCCCGCTTGATGTGGTTGGTCAGCCACAGGCCGATATCGGTCCGTACTTCGCGGGCGAGACGGAATGGGTCTTCGCCTTGGGCGAGGCGGTCGTTGTAGCCGTTGGCGCGCTGCTTGAATGCCTCGTGCACCTCGTGGTGTGCATCGAGCACCGGGTAAGCCGCCTGCTTCATCAGGCTCTCTTCGAAGGTGTTGTGGGAGATCGCATAGTCCACCAGTGAGCGGAGGACCTTTTGCACCTCGTCAACATCCTTGACCTCGATGGCGTGATCAATTTCGTTGAGGTACTCGAAGATGCGCTTGTGCTGCCCGTCGATGACGTCGATGCCCGTTTCGAATTCCGGGCCCCAGTTGATTCCGTATGCCATGGCGAATTTCCCGAAGGGTCAGAGGATTGTCATCAGTTCAAGCATGAAGCATGCCGGGAACGCATATTGTCGAAGTCGTGTGGAGAAGACAAGGGGCGGAAAGTTGCCGGCGCGACAAGGGCGCAGCGTCCCCGCGAACAGGTCGGCCATACAAGGCGCGTGCCAATCCGAAACTCGGTCGCCGACGGGAGAGAGGCCAGCAACCGGGCAGACTTGGGTCACGGTAGGGGGGGCGGTCAGAGTGCTTGACTGCCGTGGCTGGCGAAGCCACCACGCCTGCCTGTCAGCCGTTGCGCACCGGCTCGGGGGCTACTGGCTCAACGTGGCGCATGTGTGTTAACCGAGTGTCCCGGAAAGCGGGGCAGGGACCGCCCGCGGCTCGCCACGCCGCCAATACAGATCCGTGAGGGCCTTGAGCAACTGCTCGTGCAAGGCCTCGATCTCGGTCACTAGCGCATGGCGCTCCTCGATGGTGCGAGCCGCTACGACGGCGGCCGCCTGCTTGTGCACGGACGCGTGAAGCGCTTCAACCTGTGTCAGCACGGCATCATTTGCATAGACAGTGCGTGCTTCGCCCGTGAGCCACTCGCCGAATCGGCAATGGAGCGGATCCAGTTCCGGCGGCCGATGTCGGGCCGGATCGTCGACGTAGTTGCGCAACATCCGGACCCAGTTGCGATGTTCCACGCTCGCGTAAAGAACGGTCCAGTCCCTCTGGTGGAGAGGCTGGATTGCCATCCATTGGGGCTGGCCGTGGTAGCCTTCGAGCCACGTGCGGACTTTAGCGGGCGCGATCGGGCGGGCGATGGCGTAGCCTTGACCGATTCTGCAGCCAAGCTGCACCAGCATCTCCCCGTGTTCCAGGCTCTCCACTCCCTCGGCGACCACGTCGCACCGGAACGCGCGGGCCAGGCCCATGGCCGCCTCGAGGATGGAGAAGCTGGCGCTGTCGTGCAGCATATCGATGACAAAGCTCTTGTCTATCTTGAGCGTGTCGACCGGTAGATTCTTGAGATAGCCGAGGGTGGAATACCCGGTTCCGAAGTCGTCCAGGGCGACCCGGATACCCAGCCTTTGCCAGGCGCGGATCACCTCGGCGGCCCCCTCGATATCTTCCAGTGCGCTGACCTCGAGCAGTTCCAGTTCCACACGGTCCGGGACGATCTCCGGGTAGCGCCCTAGCAGCGATTCGAGCAGCCCGTAGGTATCGGGCGATCGCAGCTCGTGGGCGCTCACATTGATAGCCATGCTGACGTCGTAACCGGCGCGGCGCAGTTCCGAGAGCTGGCGGAAGGCGGTCTCCATCACCCAGCGCCCGAGCGAAAGCATCAGCTCCCGCTCCTGGCTCAGCCTCGGCAGAAAGCTGTCCGGGTAGAGCAATCCCTCGCTTGGGTGGTTCCAGCGCAGCAACGCCTCGAAACCGAGGACCTGTACGCCGGCCATGTCGACCTTGGGCTGATAGTGGAGTTCGAGCTCGTCCTGTCGGATCGCGTTCTGCAGGGCCGACACCATGCGCTGGTGTTCGCGCAGCGAACTGCTGGCATCGATGTCGAAGACGCGGTACTGGTTCCTCCCGGAGGCCTTGGACTCATACATCGCGTGGTCGGCCTGCCGCAGCAGCGCCTCCGGTCCGATCGGCTCCGCCTGTGGGTAGAAGGTGACGCCGATACTGGCTGAAACCTGCAGCGGGTGCTCTTCGTGTTCGCGGTAGGTGACCGTCTGGTTCAGATCGTGCAGCAGCCGCTTGAGCAGCGGGATCACCTCGCTGTTTCTGGCCAGGTCGGAGATGGCTATCACGAACTCGTCGCCGCCAAGGCGAGCGATCATGTCTTCTTGCCGCAGCAGCCGGTTCATGCGCTGCGCGACCATGATGAGCAACTCATCACCGGCATCGTGGCCGTACTCGTCATTGATCTCCTTGAATCCGTCGAGATCGATATAGAGCAGGGCCAACAGCGAATCGTTTCGGCGGCAGCGATGCATCGCTCTCTGGATCAATTCGCTGAACAGAAACCGGTTGGGAAGGCCGGTCAGGCTGTCGTGAGTGGCACTGTGTTCAAGCGCCTTTTGATGTTCCACCTGTTCAGTGATGTCGGAGTGGGTGCCAATCATGCGTAGCGGCGTCCCGTCCTCGGCGCGCTCGACGACAATGCCTCGATCGAGGATCCACCTGTAGTTGCCTTCCTTGCAGCGTACCCGGTGGCGGTTGATGTAAATCTCGGTCTCGCCGTCCAGGTGCCGCTGGAGTTCGGTACGCGCGTTCCGCAGGTCATCGGGGTGCACCCGCTGTTCCCACTCCTCGATGCGGTTTTCGACCTCGTGTTCTGCATAGCCGAGCATGCTCTTCCACTGCCTGGAGAAGAACACCTCGTTGGTGGCCACGTTCCAGTCCCACAGTCCGTCACCGCTGCCCTCCACGGCGAACTTCCAGCGGAACTCGCTATCGCGTAATGACGCACGGGAACGGCGCACCGACCCGACCATGTGATTCACCGCGTCGCTCAGTGCGGCGAGTTCCGCGGTTGCGCTGCCCGGTGCCGGGTGAACCGGAATGCCGTCGGCATCGGTCTGCCGGACACTGCCGGCAATGGCCGAGATCGGCCGCAGCAGGAACCGGCTCATGGCCAGAAACAGCAGGGCGATAAGCGTGATTGAGATAACCAGTGTGTTGACCAGGGTGGCGAGGATGATGTTGCGCGTCTCGCTGTTGATCGCCTGGTCCGAATTGCACACGGTAATCGTGCCGAGCGCCTGTCCCTGCAAGCCAAAGATATCGGTGCGAGCCGTGAAGTAGCAGTCGGCGAGGGTGCGGGCATGGCCGGGGTCGTCGGGTTCATAGTCGACGATGTTTCCAGCGCCGTCGCGGATCTTGCCGCTCACGTGTGCGCGCTGTCCGAGGATCTCGCCCATGTTGTAATCCTCGACCACGATCGCCAAAGTGCCGCGTCGCTCGAGCTCGGCGAGCACAAGGTTCGTGTACTCGTTCACCGCGTACGCCTCGATCATGTTCGAGAGGTGTTTCGATAGCGCCTGGATGCTCTGCCGGGAGTTCTCCTCGATCGTTTCGATGATCCGGGTCCGAGCCACCGTGTAGGAGTAGACGGCTTGGGTCCCCATGACCGCGACCACGGCGGCAAAAATGATGAGCCCCACGACGCCGTACAGCGACCGCTTGCGGGGGCGCGGATTCACGGTGCCCGCCACCTCACTGGGCCTCCAGACCCAGAACGTTGCGCCGGATGATCGGCAGTTGCCGGGCGATGGTCTCCCGCGACACCGCGAGGATCGGTAGTTGGATGCTCTTTTCCACTTCCTCGCCGCGCAGGTGTTGGTCCATGGCGAGTACCGCCTTTTCGCCCATCAGGAACGGCTGCTGCATGGCCGCACCCACGAGGACGCCCTCGGGAATCAGCTGAAGGAATTCCGGTTCCGCATCAAAGCAGATCAGCAGGACCTCGCCCTCGCGGCCGCTGTCGGCGATGGCGTCCAGCGCAGCCTGGTAGCGGTCGGAGCCCTGCAGCCACAAGGCACGCAGGTTGGCGTGGTCCGCGAGCATTGCACGGCTGTGCTGGTACGTCTCTTCGTGGGAGAAGGTGACCTGCTGGCGGATTTCGGCGCCTCGGATGCGCGCTTCCTTGAGCGCCTGCATGAAGCCGGCGGTACGTGCCTGGCCGTTGGCCCGCTTCTGCGGGATCGCCACGATACCCACGCTCCCCTCCTGCCAACCGCGCTGCTGCATCTCTTCGGCCAGTATCCGACCGAGTTCGTAGGCCCCTGTGCGGTTGTCGGAGGCGATGTAGGAGACATATTCGCCTCCGTCGGTCCCGACGTCGGCGATGACTACCGGGATCCCGGCGCGTTCTGCCAGCCTGAGGATGGTGACACTGGCCGATGAGTTGGTGGGGGAGAGGATGACGCCGGTCACACCGTCGGCGATCGCCTTGCCGGCCCCGATCAACTCCTGTTTGGCGTTGTTGTCGGCGCTGTAAACATCAACCGCGTATCCCCGCTCGGCGGCGGCGGACCGGATGCCGCGGCTCATGATCTCCCAGAAGGGAATCCGCAGGTCCGATACCAGATAGGCGAGGCGGCCCTGGTGGGTCGGTTCCTCCACCGCGAGGACCGCGCCGGTGGTCAGGAGCAGCAGCGCCGCAAAAGCCCGCATAGTGATTCGTTTCATCGCACTCACCTCGCGGGACGGATGGATCGACCACAGCGCGTCTCGCCAGCTCGGCTTGGCGCCCGGAGGCAGAGGATATTGGCCGCGGGTGGCTGGCCATTCGGTCTGGCCTGTCCCTGATAAATCGGGTGATAAATCGGGCACATGGTTCGCTGATAATAACCTTCCGGGGTGTTGGTTGACAAAGCACACGGTCAGCGTTCAAACAGCAATCCGTTCGACAGCTGGAAAGCGGTGAATACCCGACAATCGGACTGGAGGCAGCTCGCCTTTTCGCGTATCCCGCCGTTGGGGGCTCGCCTTTCCGAACCTGTCGTTGCCGGCCGGCTTCATACCCATGACGTCACCTCCAACTCTACTACCGCACGATGGCCGAGCGGCCCGAATTTCCCAAGCTGATTCTCAAAGTGCCGGCACTGACATCAGATCCGTGTTCGCTCCACTACAGCCCCCCTGCGGCAGGCGGTCTGCTTGCAAGGATACTCCTGTCGCGCCTACAAGCCTGGATCGCCGTACGCATGGACGCCGTTTCGGAACAGCTACTTGGCATCGCCCTGCCACAACTGGCATTGGGAGCCGACATCCCTCTTTCGCTCCGTGTGAGACCGGTTGTTATAATCGCGGTGATTCAAAGATCAACCAAACCAATGGACCGACGCTCTTTTCTCGTTGCTTCTGCGCTGTCGCTGTTTGCCGCCAATGGGTGGGCCGCCGATGAGCCCGACGACGAGGCGAACGGCATCAAGGACAGCGTCCCGGAAAGCGCCGCCGACGCCGAGTTGCCGCCAGTGATCTTCGCCGACGAGAGCCTGGCGCTTCTGAAGGCGGTACACGACCGCATCGCTCGCGTGCGCCGCACGGTAGGCTACGGCAATTTCAACCTGATCGGCTTCGATGAGATGCTCGCCGTCGGGCGCAACTATTCGCGGGTCGGCCGGTTCCCGAAGGCTGAACTCGACCTCATGGACGAGCTGTTTCACGGGGACGCCGTCCGCTACGGCTTTTTCGGTATCAAGGTCTTTGACCGCCTGACGGCCACGATCCCGACACGCGATATCGTGAAGGTGCCGAATACCGGCCATTATCTCTACCGCGGCCAAGCGACCAAGCTCTACGAGCGTATCAAATCCGACGTGGGCGCCGGTAACATCGTCCTCACCTCCGGCGTGCGCAGCAACGTCAAACAGCTCCAGCTGTTCCTCGCCAAAGCGCTCGAGACCGGCGGCAACCTGTCGCTCGCCAGCCGTTCCCTGGCGCCGCCGGGCTACTCGTTTCATGGCACCGGCGATTTTGACGTGGGCAAGATCGGTTACGGCTACCTCAACTTCACCGCGGCGTTCGCCGCCACGCCGGAATACGCCAAGCTGATCCAGCTCGGCTACATCTCCATCCGCTACCCCAACGGGAATGCCGATGGCGTGCGGTTCGAGCCGTGGCACATCAAGGTGGTGTAATGCGCGCGTCGCTGCTGATAGCCGTACTGCTCGCCGCACTTCCCGCCGCCGCCTTCACCGTGCACGAAAAGGCCGGCGCGGAGGCCGGGCACACCCTGCTCGTGTTCGGCGGCATCCAGGGGGACGAGCCGGGCGGTTTCATGGCGGCGAACCTGCTGGTCACCCACTATACGATCGCCAAGGGACAGGTGTGGGTGGTGCCGAATCTGAACTTCGAGAGCATCGTCGCCCGCCATCGCGGTGTGCATGGCGACATGAACCGCAAGTTCGCCCAGTTGTCGGGCTCCGATCCGGAGTACGCCGTCGTCGACCAGGTCAAGCAGCTCATCGCCCAGGAGCAGGTGGACGGCGTGCTCAACCTGCATGACGGCAGCGGTTTCTATCGGGACCGCTACGTGGATCGGCAGCACAATCCGGCCCGTTGGGGCCAGTGCACGATCGTCGACCAGGCCAGCCTGGACGGCTCTTCCTTCGGTGATCTGATAGTCATCGCGCAGGGGGTCACCGAGCACGTCAACCAAAATCTGGTGGATGCCGAGCACCGCTTCTCGGTGAAGGATACGCGGACCCGCTGGGGTAACGACGAAATGGCGAAGACGCTGACCTTCTTCGCCATCGAGCATGGAAAGCCGGCATTTGGCATCGAGGCAAGCAAGAATTTCGGAACCGCCTACCGCACCTACTACCACCTGCTGGCGGTCGAGGGTTACCTGAAGGCGTTCGGCATCGAGTTCGAGCGCCACTTTCCGCTCACCCCGATCGGGGTCGAGGCCGCCATCGAATCGCACCCGCAGATCGCCCTGTTCGACAACCGCGTTGTGCTGGACGTGGCGGATGCCCGCAGCGTGCTGAACTATGTGCCGATGAAGCGCGGCGGCGAGGTCGAATTCGCCACCTCGTCGCCGCTCGTTGCACTGGTTCCGCGAGGTGCGGGCTACAACGTCTGGTATGGCAACCGCCGGCTGACGCATCTGAAACCGGAGTACGTCGATTATGACGATGGCCTGAGCGGCGTCACCCTGACCGTGGACGGCGTCGAGCAGCTTGTGCCGTTCGGGTCAATTGTCCCGGTCCGCGGGGTGTTCGCGGCCAGGGTTCCAAACGGTTACCGCGCAAATCTCATCGGCTTCACCCGCAACGGCCTTGCCAACGAGGCGGGTGTGGCCGTGGGGCGGGAAGATTTCCAGAAGCGCTTCTCGGTCGACCGCAAGGGACAGATGTTCCGCGTCGAGGTCTATCGGGAGAACCGTTTCGCCGGCATGGTATTGGTCGACTTCTCGGAGCGGGTCGCCGCCAAACGCCACTGGTTCACCGGCAAGCTGCTCGCGCAACGCGACGCACCGCCGTCGGCTACGGACGAATCGCTCGGTCGTTGACGGCAGCAATTTCCCGCGTCGACACCACTCGTTCGACGCTCCGCGTGGTATTGCAGTCTGGACTCTCGTGACATCAACGGACCCTGCTGGCTGGGGGCAGTCGCGGGCGGGGTGTTCATCCCGGCTCGACCTTTGGTTGGGCGGTGAGTCGGCTGCCGCAGTGCTGATGCGCAATCGGCGTCCGGTTTTCATTCGATACCGCCTGATCGGCTTGCCGTTGGTTTTATGTAATCCATTGATTCAACAAGCCATCCGCGCTATGGTCGCATTCTGGTTCTATTCAGAAATCTATTCATGCGCGCTTCTGCCGACGACCTGCTGCAACTGCTGTCCGCCCGAGGCCCCACGGCCTCGCCGGCCTTGCAGGCGGCGCTTGGGGTCAGTCAGCCGACCGTCTCGCGCCTGATCCGCACCGCCGGCAACCGGGTGCTCCGGCTGGGGCGGGGGCGGAACTCCCGCTATGCCGCTGTCAGGGAAGTCCCCGGAGCCGGCAAGGGGGCCCGGCTGTACGCCGTGGACGAGAACGGAAACCCGGTGGTGGTCGGGGAGATCGCTGTTCTGGCAGGACCGGTTCCCTTCGTCGTGCTGACGGAGGAACGCTGGCTGCTCGGGGAGGCGGGTAACGGTGAATTTCCGGGTTTGCCCTACTACCTGCACGACCTGCGCCCGCAAGGGTTTCTCGGGCGGCAGATTGCCAATCTTCTGGCCGAGCAGGAGGGCGTCTACTCGGGTAACCCGGAGAAGTGGTCGGAGGAACAGGTGTTGCGCTATCTCTGCCAGCACGGTGTCGATCTACCCGGAAACCTCATTGTTGGCGACACCGCCCTCAACGCCTTCCTGGCAGGCGGGCGGACACCGGTGCGGGACCGCGCCGAGAGCTACCCGGTTTCCGCGACCCGGATCCTGACTGACGGGGACTTCGGTAGTTCCGCCGGCGGTGAGCAACCGAAATTCACCGCCTATACCGAAGACGCCGGCCATGTCATCGTGAAGTTCTCTCCCGCGGGCGAAACACCCGAGGCGGTACGCTGGCGGGACCTGCTCATTGCGGAGTACCACGCCCTGATGGTCCTCGCCGGCCTGGGGCTCCCCGTGGCTGGGTGCGAGCTGTACCAGTTTGGCGGCCGGGTATTCCTCGAAAGCCGGAGATTCGATCGCGTGGGTGCTCGCGGCCGTCGGGCGGCCGTCTCGCTGGCGGCCGTCGATGCCGAATTCGTGGGCGAGGGGGAGCACTGGATCCGCAGTGCCCGACGGCTTCATGAAGCAGGGCTGGTGACCCAAAGCACCCTCGACCAGATCCGACTGGCCAACACGTACGGACTGTGGATCGCCAACAGCGACATGCACCTCGGTAACCTGACGCTGGCGCCCGAGGGTAATCTCTTCAGGCTCCATCCTGTGTACGACATGGTGCCGATGCGTCTGGCGCCGCAGCGGGGCGAACTGGTCAACGTGGAGCTGGCGCCGCCCCTACGCAACGCCGACAACTTCGATCTTTGGGAGCAGGCAGGGGCGTGCGCAGTGCAGTTTTGGCAGACCCTCAGCCACGACGAGCAGGTCTCCGAGCCGATGCGGAAGCTGGCTGCCGAACACGCCACCCGCTGCCAAGCGGCGCTTTAGCCGTCGGCTGCACATTTGGTTATGATTAAGGTCGATGAGTGACAGACCACGTTAAACGGCCCGCTCTTCATTTCGCCGCAGCGTTTTTGGTCTTCCCGGCTTTTTGGGGCTGCATCTTCGCAAACCGCGCCCGTTCGTTCAGATTTTTTCCTCGCAGGTTGGGCTTACGGAGTTCGGGGTTTCGTTATGCCTCGGACGCTGAGGCATTCGCAATCAGGGCGGTCAGCTCCGGCAGGGCGGTTCGCCACGGGTGGAGGGATGACGGTGACCCATCGATGTTCCAGACCTGGACGCAGTGGTTGCGGACCACTATCACCGCGACCGGTACGAGAGCCGCCCATGTCGACCTGCCCGCTACTCGAACCGACGTCAGCCGCGATATAGGGATGATACTGGCACCGTCCACCCTCACCGCCGGTCCTGCGTGCAACGTGTTCACGCCGGCCGCCGCCAGGGCAAGATCGAACTACGAACAGTAAGGTTATTGCCGTGAGGGGAGCGGTGCAGACACAAGGAGAAAGGTGGCGCCAGCGTGGCAAGTGCGTCGG
>JAWLGP010000056.1:0-11148 GCA_041685045.1 Gammaproteobacteria bacterium | reverse complement strand
CGGCCTCATCCGTCGACTCTGCATGAACCTCGCCCGACTACACCCGGCCAAGGACTCAATGCGTGGCAAACTCAAAGCAGCGGGCTGGGACGACGGCTTTCGCGAGGAATTGATCTTCGGATCAAGGACTAAAGTATGCGGTTGCCCTGCGGCCGCCGCCAGGCCGGTCGCAGCACGCGCCACGTTTGTGGAGAGGCCAGGAATGCCACCAGGACCCAGAGCACCCGCCGCGGTATTACCCGAATCTCGCCGTCGGACTCGAAGGCTAACTCCGCCCGCTCGAAATCGGGCCGGATCGTGACCTTCGCGAGGGGTGGTACGGTACTCGCGATAACGGGGCCGAGCAGGCCCCAGAGCATACCGGTATCAGCGGGGTCCTCCAGGCCGACTCGCGCGTCGAGCCGAAACGCCTGCCAGCGGATCTCGCGCAGAAGGCGCCCGAGCAAACGCTTCGCTCGTGACCAGAACGCCGGGTTTCGCAGAAGCCTGCTGCGGTCGAGGCGCGACGGCGGCACTCATCAGGCGCTCGACATCTTCCATGGTGTTCTCCCTTTCCGTGACGGCATTACCAAGCATCGGACCGGCAGCACCACGATGCAAGCGGCGTCAGCGGGGGGCAGAGTCGAGCGGCTGTCGCCAAGCAGGCCACCAGTAACCGGGTTGCCCTTTTTTCATCCAGAGCCGAATCCCCTTTAGTGCGCCGAGAATGCGTCCAAATCCGGTGTCGTTGCGTCGCAAACTCGGCGGCGCGCTACAGCCAGACGCCACCGACTACACCGCCCAACTCCAGGCCCTGCTGCCCCCAGGCCCGCTGTGGGACGCGCTGCGCCAGCCCGGCACCACCGCCGCCGAGCTGGTCGCCGCCCTGGCTGAGGAACTGGCCCGCCTCGATGCCCGCACCGAAGACCTCCTTGCCGAACTGGACCCGCGTAGCGCCCTTTAACTGCTCAGCGAGAGGGAAGCGTTCGCCGGCATCCACGACGCCTGCGCCCCCGAACCCCCCCCAAGACCGTGCAGGAGCGGCGCCTGGCCGTCCACGCCAAGCTCACCGGCACCGGCGGCCAGACCCGCGCCTACTACGCCGGCCTCGCCGCCGCCCTGGGCTACACCTCCACCATCCAGGAATACCGCCCCTTTCGGGCCGGCTCCAGCGCCCCCGGCGACGCCGTGACCAACGAGGACTGGATCTACCGCTGGCTGGTCCGCGTGGCCAAAGAAGCCAACCTCCGCCCCTTCCGCGCCGGCCAGTCCGTCGCCGGCGAACCCGTCGCCACCTGGGGCGATGAGCGCCTGGAGTGCGCCATCAACCAAACCCGCCCACACCGAAGTGGGATTCGGCTACGGAGTTTAGTTATGCTGCGGACGCATGCATCGCCGGACCTTCTTAAAGCTAATCCCCCTCATCGTGGGCCTGCTCGCCGCGCTGCGCTTCGGCGCCCGCCGCCGGCCCCCGCGTGTAGTCCCATTTCGAGCCGGCAGCCCGGCCGGGCAACCCCTCAGGCGAATTAAGGAGTAAAGCGACATGCATCGTATCGACGGCGCCGGCGCCACCGACCAGAACCTGTTCACCGAGGGAAGCCCGGCCAGCGGCGTCCCCGCCACCACCGTGACCGAGGAGTGGCTCAACGACGTCCAGGAGGAGGTCTGCAACATCGTCGAGGCCGCCGGCCTAACTCTGGAAAAGGGCACCCGCACCCAGCTGCTGGAGGCCATCAGCCACCTGTCAGGCCGAGTCGTCGCCAATAAGGCCGAGCTTGTGGCGCTTCTCGATGCGCTTCAGGCGACCGGCACGCTGACCGCGGCGGCTGGGCGGAAAATTTTCGTCGCGTCTGATGACGGCGGCGCAGGGACAATTAAGGCCGGTGCAGCGGCCGGCACCTATGCCAGCAATGGCGGGGATTATTGTGGCACGCAGAGCCTTCCGACTGGCGGCGACGGCTCGGCGGCGTGGACTCGGAGCTATAACGGCTACGTGGATCCGACATGGTTTGGGCTCAGCGATGCTGCAAGCGCCACCGTGAATGCGGCGGCCATCACTGCTGCCGTTGCGGTCGGCGCGGTGGCGATCCCGAAAGGGACGTTTGCGTGCGACCCACTGTCGTTTGCCGGCTTCGACAATCTCACCATAGTTGGCCACGGCCGGGATTCAGTGCTGGATTTTGCCGGTGCGGCCGACGACGGCCTGTATGTCGGATACAGTGTGGAAGAAGGAGGATGCAAGCATGTCACGCTGAGGGATTTCGCCGTCACCGACAGTGGCGCAACCTCGTCCGTACCGGTGATGATCAACATCGAAGGCGGCCCGACAGGGCAGACGCCGTCGCAAACGGTCGGGTTCTGTGTGCTGGATAACGTCCGCTACCTGCAATACAACAACACTGCAGGGACGGCGCTGCGCCTACGCAACCTCTCCCATGTCCGACTCGTAGAGGTCAAGACCGCATATCAAATGGGCTGCCAGGATGGATTGGTCATTGACGACAACGAGAACATTAACACCGGGGTCATTTCTGCATATAACTGCTATTTCAACGTGCGCCGTCGTGCGCTGCATTTGCGGGCCACCCAAGCGCTGCTGGATACGTTTGATGTCCGGGGGAACTTTTTTGGGAACTATCCGCATGCAGCCGTAGCCGGCGATGCGGTGGTGCTGGAGGCCGATGGCGCGGCCATTTATGCGCTGACGTTCGAGGCCAATCACATCGAAGCTCGCACCGCCACCGATGGGGCCCACGCCGCCGTCAGAGTGACCGGGACCAGCTCCTTTGGGGCGTCAAGCCTGTCCAACAACCATATCAGCGCCGGCACCGCCGACCAGCAGTGCCTCTATGGGATTCAGTTTGACGGCACCGGCGCGTTAAGGGCCCTGGCAGTCGACAACAACGAGTTTTTGCGCATTGATGATGCGGGCGCCTGTGTTCGATTTGAAAATACGCCGTCAGTCGACGTGATTAACAAAATCTCGGTCACAGGCGTGTTTCGCAACAGCACAGCGGCGGCCAAACTGAGCATCGCCACAGGCGGCAACGAAGATGCCATCTGGAACGGGCTGCGACTGGAATCGGACGAGATCGCTCGGCTGGCAACGATTGACAACGACACGGCACTGTCGATCACGCCGCCGCACGAGGATGGTGTGTTCGTCCTCCTGGCCAACAACCAACCGCAATCATCGGCCGTGATCGCCTACCGGGCGCATGCGGCCGGCGCAGCGTGCGGAACCCTGGGGGCCGGTGGCAACGTGGAGACAACCACCGGTGCATTGGCAGGGACTACCGGGACAGGCAACAAGATCACCGTTTCTGCGCATACGGATGAAAAAATCTACATTGAGAACCGGCTAGGGTTTGCGGTTCAACTGACGTGGAAGTTCTTGCACTCATGGCACGCGCAATGACGGGTGGGTCACTGAAGCCAGCCAAATAGGAAATCCCTGTCGTTTGTGTAGGGAATTTCTTGCTGGTGGTTCAGCGGGGTGGGAGCCGAGCGGCTGTTGCCAGGCAGGACTAATTGGCCCGGCGCGACGAACCCGTTACACTCTCACTCGGAGTGCGAATCCGTCCGAGCTACCGGCTCAACAACGGCCACCAGCAACCGGGGTGGCCGTTTCTCTTCCCAGAGCCGGATTAAATCCCCTTTAATGCGCCAATAATGCCGTCGCAAATCCGGTGTCGTTGCGTTGCAAACTCGGCGGCGCGCTACAAGGGGTGGGCTGGATACGAAAAAGCCCGCATTGCGCGGGCTTTTTCGGAGTATTTGGTGGCTACGCCCTGATTCGAACAGGGGACCCCATCATTATGAGTGATGTGCTCTAACCAGCTGAGCTACGTAGCCGTGCTGCGTAAGACGGGCAATTGTAAGGAACGCCCGCTGGATGTCAAGGGACGCGAGGGCTGCCCGCAGTGTGCGTCCGCGTCGGTCCAAAGGTCGGCGCCGCTTCCGAAACTCAAATCCCGCCGGGGACGGCGCCCACAGGAGCCCGTCCGGGCGGCCCAATGGCTTCAGACGTTGAAGCGGAAGTGCATGACGTCGCCATCGTGCGCCACGTACTCCTTGCCCTCGAGCCGCATCTTTCCCGCCTCTTTGGCGCCCTGTTCGCCGCCAAGGGCGACGAAATCCTCGTAGGCGATCACTTCGGCGCGGATGAAGCCCTTTTCGAAGTCGGTGTGGATGACGCCGGCGGCCTGCGGGGCGGTGGCGCCGATCTGGACGGTCCAGGCGCGGACCTCCTTCACTCCGGCGGTGAAGTAGGTCTGAAGACCCAGCAGTTTATAGCCGGCGCGGATGACCCGGTTCAGGCCCGGTTCGTCCAGGCCCATCTCCTCCAGGAACGCGGCCTTCTCTTCGTCTTCCAGTTCCACCAGTTCCATTTCGATGGCGGCACAGACCGCCACCACTTCAGACCCCTCTTCGGCGGCGAACTGGTGCACGGCGTCGAGGTAGGGATTGTCCTCGAACCCGTCCTCGGCGACGTTGGCGATGTACATGGTCGGCTTGACGGTGAGCAGGTGGAGTTCGTGGATGAGCTTGCCCTCCTCCTTGCTCAGCTCGGCGCTACGGGCCGGCTTGCCGGCGTCGAGCAAATCGCGGATGCGCTCGAACACGGAAAGCTTCGCCTTGGCCTCTTTGTCGCCGCTCTTGGCCACCTTTTGTACGCGGTTGATCGCCTTCTCGACGGTCTCGAGGTCGGCCAGCGCCAGTTCGGTGTTGATCACCTCGATGTCCCCGAGCGGGTCCACCTTGCCGGAGACGTGGACAACGTTTTCATTTTCGAAACAGCGCACGACGTGGGCGATGGCATCGGTCTCGCGGATATTCGCCAGGAACTTGTTGCCCAACCCCTCGCCGCGTGATGCGCCCGCCACCAGGCCCGCGATGTCCACGAACTCCATGGTGGTCGGCAGGACCCGCTGTGGCTTGACGATTTCGGCCAACTTGTCGAGCCGCGGGTCGGGCATCGGCACGATGCCGACATTTGGCTCTATCGTGCAGAACGGATAGTTCTCCGCCTGGATTCCCGCCTTCGTCAAGGCATTGAAGAGGGTGGACTTGCCCACATTGGGCAGACCGACGATACCGCATTTGAATCCCATATGTTTTTACCTGACCACGGGGAGAACGGGAGATACGGGGGTCTTTCAACCGAAATCCGCTCGAATCCGTGCTTCATTAGTCGTGTGTTGAAGTTGAGAGATAGCCGCGCCTGCACTTCGAAGTCGGCCGGGATTGTCCGGGCCTGGTTTGTCCCGTTGTTCAATACCCCTTGAATGCATGCAACCGGTTCATCGCCTTTTGAAGTTCCCCTTCCAGCAGTAGCGGCAAGGTGGCGACGCATTCGTCGATGGTGCGGTCGATGGCGATGCGCTCGTCGGTGACGGGTTTGCCCAGGACGTAGCCGACCACTTCGCGCGCCTGGCCGGGGTGACCGATGCCGAGCCGCAGGCGCAGGAAGTCTTTTCCGAAGTGGGCGTGGATGTCGCGCAGGCCATTGTGGCCGGCGTGGCCGCCGCCCTGCTTGAGTTTGACGGCCCCTGGGGGCAGGTCGAGCTCGTCGTGGGCGACCAGGACGGCGTCGACCGGGATCTTGTAGAAGTTCGCCAAGGTGCCGACTGCCTGACCACTGCGGTTCATGAACGTCAGTGGCTTCAGCAACCAGACCTCATGGCCATCGATTCGACCCTTGCCGACTTCGCCGTGGAATTTGTTTTCGTGCTTCAGGTGGATCCCGTGGCGGCGCGCCACCTCATCCACAAACCAGAAGCCGGCGTTGTGCCGTGTCGCTTCATATTGCGGCCCGGGATTACCCAGGCCGACGATGAGCTGCACGGACGACAACGCCGGCTCCCAATCGGCTCGCCAAACTTATTCGGCAGCGCCTTCGGCTTCCTCCTCGCCGGCCGCAGCGCCAGCGGAGCCGCGGGTGGCGTGGATGGCGGCGACCGGCAGGTCGTGCTCGGGGCCGTGCAGCAGTTCGACCAGATGGACGCCGGCCGGCAGCTTGAGGTCGGACAGATGCACCGACTGGCCCAGATCCAGTGCGGAGAGGTCCACTTCGATGAACTCCGGCAGGTCCTTCGGCAGGCAGGTGACTTCGACTTCGGTGACGTTGTGGGTCACCAGGCCGCTGCCGATCTTGACGCCCGGGGCGATATCTTCACCGGTGAAGTGCAGCGGCACGTGCATGCGCAGCTTCTCATCGGCGGAGACACGCTGGAAGTCGGCGTGCAGGATCACCGGCTTCGACGGATGGCGCTGCAGGTCCTTCAGGACCGCGCTCTGCGCTTTGCCATTGACGGTGATGCTCAGTACGTGCGAGTAAAAGGCCTCGCTTTCCAGGTGGTGCAGAAGTTCGTCATGGTCGACCGAGATCGACTGCGGGTCGGCGTGGGCGCCGTACAGGACCGCCGGCACCTTGCCCAAACGACGCAGGCGGCGGCTCGCACCCTTCCCCATGTCGTTACGGGATTCGGCAGTCAGATTGAAATCCACTTCGCTCATTTTCATTACTCCAAGGTTGAAAACAGACGGGCCGCTCGGTGAGCGACCCGTCTTCCGACCCACCCCGCGACCAGGATGGGTAAAAGCAGGGACGAGGAACGCCCCTGTCTTCTTAGTCCATGTACAACGAGCTGACCGACTCGTCGTTATTGATGCGGCGCATGGTCTCCGCCAGCAGTTCGGCGATGGAGACTTGGCGAATGTTAGGACATCCGCGCGCCTCGGGGGCGAGCGGGATGGTGTCGGTGACCACGAGTTCGTCCAACTGCGACTTTTCGATGTTCTCCACCGCCGGCCCGGACAGCACCGGGTGGGTGATGTAGGCCGACACCTTGGCGGCGCCGTGCTGCTTCAGCGCGTTGGCGGCCTGGCACAGGGTGCCGGCGGTGTCCACCAGGTCGTCCACCAGCACGCAGTGGCGGCCATCGACGTCGCCAATGATGTGCATCACCTGGGCGACGTTGGCGCGCGGGCGGCGCTTGTCGATGATGGCGAGGTCGGCGTCGTCGAGGCGCTTGGCCAAGGCTCGGGCGCGAACCACGCCGCCCACGTCCGGTGAAACCACCATCATATTGGGATCGCGGTTGCGCCAGATCTCGCCCAGCAGGATCGGCGAGGCGTAGACATTATCCACCGGGACGTCGAAGAAGCCCTGGATCTGGTCGGCGTGCAGATCGACGGTCAGCAGCTTGTTGATGCCGACACCCGACAGCATGTTGGCGATCACCTTCGCCGTGATCGGCACGCGGGCCGAGCGCGGCCGGCGGTCCTGACGGGCGTAGCCGAAGTAGGGAATGACGCCGGTGATGAGGCCGGCGGAGGCGCGCCGCAGCGCGTCGGCCATCACCATCAGCTCCATCAGGTTGTCATTGGTGGGCTGGCAGGTGGGCTGGACGATGAAGACGTGCTTGCCGCGCACATTCTCCAGGACCTCCACCATCACCTCGCCATCGGAGAACTTGCCGACGATGGCCTTGCCGAGGGGCAGGTTCAAATAGGAGACGATGTCTTGCGCCAACTGCGGGTTGGCATTACCCGCAAAGACCATCATGTCGGACACGGTGGAACCTCTGAACGGTTTCCGAAATGGCACTGCATCTAACCCCGAACTACCTGATGCCGCGAGCGGCGGAATGTTGAATGGCTGGGGCGCCAGGATTCGAACCTGGGAATGCCGGTACCAAAAACCGGTGCCTTACCGCTTGGCTACGCCCCAAAAAATTGTCTGCTGCTGTCAGCAGCCTTCTCTCGCCCGCTCGAGCAGTTCCATCAGCGGCGAGCGATTTCTTCCCCGGGCGACAAAGCCTTCCCATCCACTCGGCCGCTGCGCGAAAACGGCGCGGGCCTTCGCCTCATCAGTGAACGGCGCGAACAAACAGCCGCCGGAGCCGGTTAGGCGGGCCGGGCCGAATTGGCCGAGCCAGGCGATGGCTTCGTCGACCGCGCGGTAGCGCGCGCGCACCACCGGTTCGAAAACGTTGGTTCCTGCGCCCGAAAGGAAGTCGGATATTGTGATATGGGGGCAGTTTCGTGTCAATTCCGCCGCCGCAAACAGCTCGGCGGTGGCGACGTGCGCGGACGGTGCCAGCACCACATACCACGGCTCGGGCGGATCAACGGGCGTGAGGACTTCACCGATCCCTTCGGCCCAGGCGGCGCGGCCGCGGACGAAAACGGGGACGTCCGCCCCCAGTTCCAGCCCCAGTTTGGCCAGGCGCTCCTCACCCAGGTGCAGCCCCCACAGATGGTCGAGTGCCACCAGCGTGGTCGCCGCGTCGGAACTGCCGCCGCCCAGGCCGCCCCCCATCGGAAGGCGTTTCTCTACCGCGATTTCGGCGCCGGCCGCGGTACCGCTGACCGCTTGCAGCAGGCGGGCGGCACGCACCACCAGGTCGGTTGCTTCTGGAACACCATCCAGGCTTGATGTGCGTCGGATCTGACAGTCGGCCCGTACGTGGAAACGGAGGCGGTCGCCGAAGTCCACGAACTGGAACAGGGTCTGCAGCAGGTGGTAGCCGTCGGCCCGGCGGCCGGTGATGTGCAGGAACAGATTGAGTTTGGCGGGAGCCGGCCAGCTGTCCAGGGCCATCAGGCCTCCCGAGCCGGTGCCGGCAGGTCCCAGTTGCCGATCACCAGACGCACCTCGGTGTCGCCGCGCTGGGCGAAGATGCGTCCGGGCACTTCGACGCCGTGGATCGCCTCATAATCCATGAATTCGATGATCCAGCCCGACTGCCAAAGTCGCTCCAGGCGGCCTTGTGCATCGAGTCGATGTCGGGCGGGACCGGGAGCGGGCAGGCCAATTACCCAATAGCGCAGGTTTTCGACCGGGACATACCAGCCGAGTTGCTGGTAGAGCAACTGGTCCGGGTCTTGCGAGACCGCGGACTGGCCGTCGCTGGTGCGCAGGGTCACCCGTTCGGCATCGCCTTCCAGGCGCAGACCGCCGCCGCCCAAGGGGGCGTTGATACGCATGAGGTAGTGGCCGGCACGCTGTTCCCAGTTGAGTGAGGCGTGCCAGCCCTCGGCCCCGGTACGCAGGGCCAGGCGGCCGGCAAGTCGCCATTCGGCGATGTCGGTCAGGGTGGCGCGATGGCGTTCCCACGCCCGCTCCGGGTCAGCGACCGGAGGGCGGGTTGGTGCCCCGGCGCAGCCGGCCAGAAGCGCCGCGGCGACCAGCAGGAAAATAAATCGCCTCATTGACCGCCTACAAAGCGTTCCATGACCCGCTGCAGGCGCGGATCATCGGGGGCGTACTCCAGCGCCTGGTTCCAGACGTCCCGTGCCTGCTCGGTTTCGCCGAGGGCCCAAAGCACTTCGCCCAGATGGGCGGCGATCTCCCCGTCCGGCTGCAGCGCCAGGGCGCGGCGCAGGTGAGTGGCCGCTTCCTGGTATTCACCCATGCGGTAGAGCACCCAGCCCATGGAATCGATCACGGCCGGGTCATCGGGAGACTGCTCGAAGGCCCGCTCGATGTAGGTCTTCGCCTCCTGGAAGCGATCGGTGCGGTCTGCCAGGGTGTAGCCCAGGGCGTTGAGTGCCCGCGCGTGGTCAGGCTCCTTTTCCAGGATGGCAATCAGGTCCTGTTCCAGCAGGTCGATGCGGTCGACGCTCTCGGCGGCCATGGCGCGGGCGTAGAGCAGCTCGGTGTTATCGATGAAGATGGCCAGACCGTCGCTGTAGACCTCCAGCGCATCGGCATCACGGTCCATCTGGCGCAGCAGGGCGCCTTCGGCCAGGTAGCGGCGCAGGCGCTGGTCCGGGGTGCCGAGCTCCAGGCCGGCCAGATAGGCCCGTGCCTGCTCCACACCGTCACGGTCGGCGATGATCTGGGCGATGCGCAGGCGCGCATCCATGAAGTTGTCGCCCTGCCCGACCGATTGATACCACTGCATCGCCTGTTGCCGGTCCTCTCGCTCCTCCGCAATCTGACCCAGGGCGTAGGCCGCTTCGTTGCTTCTCGCGTCGACCCGAAGCAGCTTGCGGAAGTAGCGCTCGGCCACGTCGAGCTCCTCCGCCTGCATGGCGAGCAGCCCCAGGGCGTAGGCAATGTCGGGATTGTCCGGCAGTGCCTTCTCCAGATGACGGAACTGCGCGCGGGCCTGGTCCAGGCGTTGGGCATCGATCAGCAGGCGCGCGTAATTCAGGCGCAATTCGGTGTCGTTCGGACTGAGGTCCACAGCGGCCCGGATACTGGCCACCGCCCCCTCCTTCTCACCCAGCTTGTGCAGAACGCTCGACTTGAGGACCAGGGCCTTGACCCACTCCGGCTCTTGGCTCAGCAGCTGATCGAGGCTCTGCAGCGCCTGTTCGCTGTGCCCGCGGCTGTTCGCAAGATGGGCGATGGCGTAAAGCGCATGGGGGTCTTCGGCACGGGGTTCGACCAGGCGCTGCATGACCCTCAGCGCTATATCGGTGTCGCGCTCGCGGGTCAGCAGACTGGTGATCAGGGCGAAGGCCTGTTCGCTGTCGCCGATGGCCGCGACCACGCTTTCGAGTTCCCGCGTGGCTGCCTCCGCCTCGCCCTGGCGCAGCAGCAGGGTGGCCAGGGACTGGCGGGCCTCGATGTCGTCGGGAGCGAGCTCAACCCAGAGTTTCGCGGCGGCGAGGGCACGGGCGAAGTCGCGCCCGAACACCGATACGTGGACCGCGCGGCGGGCGACACGGGGGTCCCGGGTGCGCTCGGCAGCATCCAGGTAGCTGGCGGCCGACAATTGGAGGGCACCACGCTGGCCGGCGAACTCCGCTACCAGCAGCTCGTAGAGGAGTCCGCCATCGAGCGGCGTGTCGGACGGGACTTGAGCGGGTGCCGGTTGCGGTGTTGCCGGCGCAATCGACGCCGGGACCGGCGCTGGCGACGGGCTGCTATCGGCAGGCGATGTTTCGGGCGTTGGTAGGGTGCTGCACCCCGCCGCAGCCAAGAGCAGGCCACCTGCAAATAACGGTTTGAATCTCCTCATCGCACTCTCCGCTGCCGCCTACCGAAAAGCAGGCCATGAACTATAACGCACTGGAAGGCCCATTCGGAGCCCCGAATGTCCAGGGTGAACGCATACTCACAAAGGTGTGTTGTAAGTCCTTGAAAGAAGGTCGTCGGCCGCAGGGATGCGGCCGTCGAGCCTACAGGGATGTATTCACGGCGTACCTTCT
>JAWLGP010000055.1:0-11472 GCA_041685045.1 Gammaproteobacteria bacterium | reverse complement strand
CTGTCGTGTGCTCCCTTCTTGTGAACCGCCTAGTGCGGACCCGCATGCTAGGTGGTGTGGGGAGGGCGGGTTAGAAGCCCGCCCTTACCCGATTAGGCATTTACTTCGCATTGAGATCAATCACACTTCGAGCCATAAAGGTGATGGCACCCCAACTCGCCTCGAAGTCCGATACCTCAACAGCGACCCCCTCTAGCTGCCTGGAAGAAACGTCAAGTATCTGCATGCCGCCAGTGGGTCGAGGAAAACCTTCTTCGATCTTCAAGTTCTTGGGCCCCCAGAACCTGAGGTTGCGGATAAGGCCATTCTTCTCCAAACGCAAATCAAGGAAAGATTCCTCCGGGCTCTCCCAGTTCACTTCATAGCAAAGCCCCACGATTCTGTATTCATGGGGATGACTGATGATCGGATGAACAGGATCTCTTTCCATTTCTTATCCCTAACGCCAAGCTCACCCGACGAAAACCGCGAAGCGGTTATTGGTCGGGTGGAGTGCCGTGTTAGCCAATACTACGGTTTCCATGCGGCCTGCATATGGAAGCGTTTCAGAAGATCTTGAATTTTAGGGCTTTCACAACCCTCTTTCTCGATCACTCCATATACCGCTTTCGTTAACTTAACACCACCCGCATTGAGTATTTTGCTTGCTTGTTCGTCCGAGAGATCAGGTTCTCGTTTTTTGAGCTCAGTTAACGCCGAAACTGAAATCATCTGATAGTTTGCCAGGAACGATGTTAGCTCTTCTTTTGCTGGTTTTATGCACTTCCCTGCCGCTGCACTAGCCAACGTGAAATGTTCATATATTTTTAATATGTCTGTTTTTTCTGCTGAAGCTGTAGCAGCAAATAACAGCATTAACAATAAAAGATATTTGCTCATGGTTCCTCCCTGTTTGGCTAACGGCCCGCTTGAGGCGACCGCCGGAAACGAAGACGAGGAAAGCGACCATGACGAACGAAGCCACGAAAACTGAAAACGGCACCGCAGTAGGCGGGTCGGATCTCGAAGCGGTTGTTATGCCTCTGGCGGTGACCGTAGCCGAGAGCGGAGATGTCGAGCGCGAACACCACGACGGATTCGACTTTCCTGGCGGGTATGACTTTACGACCGTTAACAATTTCGTTCACCACCAGGATACCGCTTTCGAGGAACTGCAATGGATGTGCCTTGGCATGGCGACCGAAATTGGGAAGCTGCGCAAGCGCCTGGACACAGCAAAGGCGGCGATGGAGCGCAGCGAAGGGCCGTTCTACGAAGGCATGAAGGCGCTGAACGGAGAAGAGGCATAACGCCGCGGCTCAGGCGCACACAAAAGCGCAACACCCGCTGCCGAAATGAACAAAAAAGGCGATGCGCTTTTGTGCGTCGCCTGGAGCCGATGGTTAGGGGCATTCTTCTCTTGCACTTTCAAACTCACGGCTCCTGATTTCGATCCATTCGGCCGTGCTCGCCTTTTCTGATGAAACTGGCTCCAGCACTACAGCTGCTCGATAGAATCCCGGCTTTGCCTCTCCCTCGAATGGAGCGAAACCCTCCTTTGTCGCGGTTAAGGTAAATGGAAGGGCATCGGCAGAACTGAATCTAAAGCAACCGTCTTTGCCCGAGAGCTTCGGCTCACCATAGAGCGCCACCGTAGCGCCTTCGATCGGATTTCCCTCGGACGACCGTACTGTCCCAATAATCCAAGTGCCAGGATGGCAAGGCAGGAAGTAGCAGCACCCGCTAGCTAAGAGAGCGATCAGCGGAAGCAATGCCAGATGCGCGCGACTGCGGTTCATATGCCCCTAACGCTTCGCATCACCGGCAGCGAAAAGCAGAGCGAGGAACGAGCGGCGCTTTTTGCTGTCCGAGTGCATGCGATTGTTAGGCGATTTCTTACTCATCACGCTGCCCGACCTTCATATACGAATACGTCATGCCAGATACCAGCCCAACAATAGCTCCCCATTCGAAAGCCCCGAGTTCTGGATTCTTGGCCAAGAAGAAGTAGGAGACCATAAGAACCACTCCAACGACGGGAGGGAAAAACACGAATGCAACAATTGCGCGGGCGATTACCGACTCAATAATTGCATTTTCGATGACAAGGATCTTGAAAGGCCCGCCTATGATGACACCGAGAATCCCGGAAAAGAACGCTGCGACTGAGAAAACAAATACCTCGGCCATGGTTACACGCCGCTCTGGCTATTCATTTGCATCTCCATCAATATCATCTCCGAAGCTATGCCTCGAAGATGAAAACGTAGCTCCCTTTATGGCATACAGGTTGGCTGCGATGATTGCCAGCACCATAGTCACAGTAGGCCCTAGGCCGCGACCAAGTAATTGCTGAGCCACCCAGCCAATAGCCAACACGAAACCAATCGTAGCGAATGTCCATAGCACCCCTACTGCTGCAGGGGAGTCATGCCAAAACGCCCCCCTTATCAACCCTGGAGTGAACATCCCCAGAAGAAAAATCCATGAAAACCCGTCCATATCGTATTCGCCTAACGTTCCACATAAGGGGCGCCGCGCTAGCGGCGTCCCAGCGAACGAGAGTGAGCGTTCTTGATGTGGTTGTTAGGTTGATTCAATCTCCACCTCCCCCGTCGCCTCCTGAATCCGAGGAAGACCAGCCTCCGCTTCTGCCTCCACTACCCCAACCTGAGTGATCATGTATATCAGTTGGTACGCCTGGGCCACCCCTGTCCTTACCATAGCCACCGAATTCGGCTTCTTCTGATTTTTCTATGTATTTCTGCGTCATGAATATGACTAGACCTAGAACAAATAACAAAAAACCGACAAGCGTAAGGGTTGGCGAAAACATCCAGCCTATTGGGATTGTTGTTGCCCCTATGGCTACTAGCACTATACCTATGTAGTTTCTTGCTTCCATGTATTTCCACCTAACGCCGAGCTCAGCCGAGGAGGCGCGTCAGCGCCGACGTCGGCTGGAGCGCCGTGTTATATGCCATTTTTGATTCTCTGATATTCATCTTTGGCATCTTCATCAACAACCACTTTTACAGGCTCGGCCCAATGGGAATTGCAGCCTTTCTTTTTGATACCTGACACCCAGTATTCTTCGCCAGTTTCCGCATCAATGTGGTTGCCCGCTACGCCACCACCTTTTGCCCTGCTTAGCGTTCTTCCCCGATAGTAGACGGTGAGCCCAGATTTCGAGAACTCGACCCACCCGATTCTTGCCACTGCACCGTCAATTTCACCATCTTTGTTTTCGATGTACATGACGCGCCGTGAATGACCTTTCGTAAGCTGATTACTCTTCATGGCATATAACATGTAGTAGACGGAGAATTTCCGTGTTTAAACACGGAAGTTTTCCGTCTACCGCGCATGGAAGCTACGCCCGTAACTCCCCCACCTAACGAGAATCTCACCGAAATCCGGCAACTTACGTTGCGTTTCAGACCCGGCACAGCAGCCCCGCTACGCGCGAAAGCCGGAAACTTTCCGTCATATTCCGGATCGACTGTTTCCGAAGAGCTTGACCTGCTCCGCCAACTGGGGATAGTGTATATCCGTACACCAAATACATGGAGAGTGCTCTTATGGAACGCAGACCATCCCCGCTTCTTGAGTCCGTACGCAATGCGATTAGGGTGCGCCATTACAGCATCCGCACGGAACACGCTTATTTGACTTGGATTAAGCGCTTTATCTATTTCCATGGCAAACGGCATCCCGCCGAAATGGGTGGACCCGAGGTCGCTTCCTACCTCTCGCATTTGGCCGTGGATCGCAAGGTGGCCCCGGCGACGCAGAATCAGGCGCTCAATGCGTTGGTGTTTCTTTACGAGAAGGTTATTGATCGGCCGCTTGGCGAGGTGAACGGCATCGTTCGGCCGGCACGGAAGCCCAAGGTTCCTGTCGTGCTTACGGTTCAGGAGGTGAGCCGCGTTCTGATGCAGTTGACCGGCAGTTATTGGCTTATCGCCTGTATTCAGTACGGTTCCGGGTTGCGTTTGCTGGAAAGCTGCCGGTTGAGGGTGAAAGACATCGATTTTGCTAACCGCGCGATTGTCGTTCGCCAGGGCAAAGGGGCCAAGGACCGGGTGGTGACTTTGCCGGATGAGCTCATCGAACCGCTGCGCCGACACCTGGAGACTCGTCGAACGCTGTTTGAACAGGATACGGCTGCCGGCTATGGAACGGTGTACCTGCCCTATGCCCTTGAGCGCAAATATCCCAACGCCCCTAAGGAGTGGGGGTGGCAGTACGTGTTTACTGCCGGCCGAATTTCGGCGGATCCGCGGACCGGAGTGCGCCGGCGCCATCATATCGATGAGAGTTCGGTTCAGAAGGCGGTCCGAAAGGCGATTATCGAGGCGGACATTCACAAACCGGCGAGTTGTCACACGTTGCGGCACTCGTTTGCGACACACCTGTTGGAGCGGGGCGCCGACATCCGGACGGTGCAGGAGCAGCTGGGGCATGCGGACGTGCGGACGACGCAAATCTATACGCATGTGCTGCAAAGAGGAGGAAGGGCCGTGCTCAGTCCTTTGGGGGGCGCACTCGGTGGGCGTATCGACCAGAGCTAAAAACGGGCCGTCGCCAGACGGGACCTCCACGGTTTCTGAATCGTGCTTTTCCATCCGCTGGAACCTGCCTTGGTGGATGACTGCCTAGCGATTCTGTCCTGTAACTGCACTCAGCGCAACACCTTGCAGTTCGGCAACTATTTTAAGAAATACGTGGACGCCACCGTAGTGCCCCGCCCTGGCGGGGTCGGAATCAATCGCCTTGTTGCGCGTCAACATTCGTCAGCAGACGCCATCGCGCTTCGATGATGTCGGCAGAAAGATCAGCTCCGCACGCCCACTCTATGAAGTACCTCCCGTTGTGGATTCGCTCGAACTCTTCCCGATTTTTCAAAGGCTCAAATGCCTCTGAATCGAGATACGGTGTCAAATCAAATAGACCTGAGCGCCCATCGTCCGATTTGATGTACAGCAGGTGATCTTCTTTGGGAGTAACCTCTACGATATTCACTGATTCAGCCCTCGAATTGGAAACGGCTTTCTTACCAATCACTGCGAGCTCTCAGTCGGCAATCAAATCCTCGTAATGTATTTCAACCATGCCGGTCAGTTGGGATTGTGACGGGTAGGAGGCAGGCGTCGCAAGTGAGTCATTCCGTACGGAGAGCGCGACGACGACGGTGGAACGCTAGTCCGTCAGTAAGGCAGTAAGGACGTCCGGCCAGCCGCCGCTAACCTTCACGGGGGTTCTATCGGTGATGCGAGGCTATCGCACCCGCCCGGTGTTGGCGCGGAAGGGAGCGCTAGTCTGTCAACCGCGCATACAACTGCGGAAGCCGCCGCGGCAACTCCTCCGGATGCCGAATCACCACAAACCCGTTCGGCCCAAACAGATGCGGCAGGTACTCGCCCGCTTCCCGATCAATGGTGACGCAAAACGGTTGCAGCCCCAGGCGGCGCGCTTCCAGGACGGCCATGCGGGTGTCTTCGACGCCGTAGCGGCCTTCGTAGTGGTCGAGGTCGTTGGGTTTGCCGTCGGTGAGGATCAGCAGGAGGCGGCGGTGGGCCGCTTCCTTTCCCAGTTCCGCGGCGGTGTAGCGGATGGCGGCGCCCATTCTCGTGTAATAGCCGGGGCGGATGGCGTTGATGCGGCCGCGGGCCTGGCCTTCGTAGCGCTCGTCGAACCCCTTGAGCAGATTGAGGCGGACGTGCTGGCGCTTTCGCGAGGAGAAGCCGTACATGGCGAAGCGGTCGCCGGTGGCGGCCAGGGCTTCGGCGAACAGGAGCAGGCTGTCGCGGATGACGTCGATGACGCGGGCGTTGTCGTTGACGGCGGCGTCGGTGGAGAGGGAGAGGTCGGCCAGCAGCAGGCAGGCGAGGTCGCGGTCGCCCTGGCGCAGTTCCTTGTAGAGCCCGGCGTCGTCGGTGCCGGCACCGGCCTGGCGAGTGGTCACCATTCGCAGATAGGCGTCCAGGTCGACGTCGCTGCCGTCGGGCTGGCCGCGGTACCACTGGCGGGTGCGGGCCAGTGCCTGGAACTGGCTTCGCAGGCGGCGGGCGGTTCGGCGCAGGTGGGGCGGCAGTTCGGTGGCGCCGACCTCTCGCGCCACCATCGGCTGGATGCGGCAGTGGTCCGGTTGCAGGCGGGCGTTGCGGAAGTCCCACTCCGGCAGGGTGATGCCTTCGCCCAGAGGGCGGTCGTCGTATTCGGCGGAGGGCAGGTCGAGGTCGAAACGCAGGCGGCGGGTGGATGCCTGGGCGTCGCGGGCGATGGCCATGGTGTCCATGTCGTCAGCGGCCCGCTCCGCGTCCTCGTCGTCGTCCTCCTCGGTGGAGCGGTCGACGTTGACGTGTTCGGCCCAGGTGAGGATCGATTCCATGCGCAGGGCGATCAGGCCGCCCTTGCCGTCGGGCATCTCGGCCCGCTCGGCCTGGCGGCGGCGTTTGGTTTCGGTATCACGGCTTTGCCCCGGCGCGGACGGGTCCGGGACCTCGCGGTCGTCCGCGGCGGCCGCGCGCGGTAACGGGGGGGAGGGGTGCAGCCAGAGCGGCACCGGGAAAGGGGGGGAGGTGGCCCAGGGGAGGTCCCGGTGTTGGCCGGGGTTCCGCAAAGCGGCCCGCACCATTCGCTCCTGATCCGCTGCGTCCAGGGGCAGCTCGCTGGCCGTCGGCCGCTGGGTCAGATGGGCCTCGACCAGGCGTGCGTAGAGTGGGCGCAGGCCGGGAAAGGCGTCGAGGACACGGCGGGTGAGGGCCTGGTTGCGCTCCAGCCACGCCAGCGGCAACTCCGGCGCGTCGGTATCGCCGGCGGCCAATGCCGCCAACCAGATGTAGAGGTCGCGATTGAGCTCGGCGGTGGGGAAGCGGGCGATGCGCTCGGGCAGGCGCAGGGTCTCCTGGTCGCGCCAGGCGAGCGCGGCGTCGCCGCCGACTCCGGCGACCCTTTGCAGGGCGGTGCGCGGGGTGGCGTAGGGCAGTTTGGGCGCGGTTTCGACCTTGAGGCCGCCGTCGCCGCCGAAGGCGCGGAAGAGGATGCCGATGCGGGCGCGCATCTCGTCGAGTGTGACCGCGGCGTCGAGGTGGTCGCGGGTGGCGGCTCGGGTGACCCAGCGGTGCCAGATTTTGCCGACGTATTCTTCCATTGGGGTTACCGGTTAGGGGTTTTTGTGTCCGGTTTTATTTGAATCGCGCCGGGGACGGCCCTCCCACAGGGGCGGAGAGGCGAATCGCGCCGGGGACGGCCCTCCCACAAACAGGGGGTGTGGAGGCGTTTTGGTCATTTTTGGGGCTCCGGGGGGCGGCCGAATTCGCGGTCGGAGACGTCCAGGGCGGCGGGGCCTTCGACCCAGTGCAGCAGGCTCTCCTTTTCACTTCCCTGCACCTGTTCGCAGGCCTGCAGGCAGCGGGCGCACTGGGTGCAGGTGAACATCTGGCGCTTGATGGCGCGCGGCTTGAGGCGCATGGGGCAGGCGTTGTCGCAGGCGGCGTCGCAGTGGGTGCATTCGGCGACGCGGGCGCGTTCGAAGCCGACCACCATCGCCTGTTTGTTGCCCATCCAGGCGAGGCTCTGAAACAGGCCGGCGGCGCAGGCGAAACGGCAGAACAGGTGGCGGGCGAACAGGAACTCGATGGCGAACAGCAGCGTCGCCACCCCGATGAACAGCGCCTGATTGCGGGTCAGTGTCCCGTTGAAGAGGTTGCCGTACACCTCCGCCGGTGGCAGCAGGTAGGTGAGCAGGGCCACGGCCCAGACCAGGGAAAACAGGCCGACCGCCGCAATGGTCCAGAGCCAGTATACGGGGTTGGGAATGATCCGCTTGCCGCTGGGCAATTGCTGCGGCAGTGGCCGATGCTCCCACAGGGTAGGGCGGCCGCCGGCGCGGCGCATCAGGGCGTTGATCGCCTCCACCACGGTGAAGTGGGGGCAGAGCCAGCCGCAGTAGAGCCGGCCGTAGCGCCAGGCCACCCACAGCACGCCGCCCACCACCAGCACCAGGGGGATGAAGGCGCGGACCAGCAGCAGGATGGCCGCGACGCCGGCGCCCACCTCGCCGGCGACGAACGGCTCCAGCCCGAGGGTCCAGTTGTTGCCGAAGAGGATGAAGTGTCCCAGGGTCAGGTCGAGGCGGAAAAGGTCGAGCGGCGGCGCGAGCACGAACAGGGCGAAAAATGCGCTCCGGGTCAGCAGCCGCGTGCGTTGACGGTCAACCAAGGCAGTCGACTCCGACCAGTGGATAACGACAGGTCTTGCCGGCCATGGCGCGGGCCAGCCCGAACACGCCGAGCAGTACGAAGGCGGAATGGATGCTGACCAGGTAGAGCAGGGCCAGGGTCCAGGCCGCGAGCGATTCGAGGCCGCCGATTCCCAGGATGAGCGCGGCGGCGACCACGATCAGGGCCGCACCCCAAAAGCTGGCCCGTACCGTCTGGGCCAAGTGACAGCGCGCCAGCGGCGGTGCGCTCCGGTAGTGTTGCAGGTAAAGCCACCACAGCATGCCAAAGCCGATGCCCGGCAGCAGCAGGAGATTGGTCAGATACCATGCCTCGGCGGCGATCGCCAGGCGCTGTCCGTCGTCCTCCCGCAGGGCTTCCATGCCGCGGTTCAGGCGAAGCTCGCCCGAACCACCTCCATCAATGCGGCGACGGTCTCCTCGTCGTCCGTCAGCGGTTCCACGATGGCCGCGCGGCACGCCTCCGCCGGGCTGAAACCGCTCTTGATGAGGGTGGCGGCGTAGACCAGCAGGCGGGTCGAGGCCGCCTCCTCCAGGTCGTGATCCTTGAGCGCGCGCAGGGCGTGGGCGAGTGCCACTAGCCGCTCCGCCAGCGCCGTTCCGATGCCGGTCTCGCCGAGCAGGATGTTGCGCTCGGTTTCGCGGTCCGGGTAGTCGAAGCTGATCGCCACGAAACGCTGTCGTGTGCTCGGTTTCATGCCCTTGAGCAGGTGCTGATAGCCGGGATTGTAGGAGACCACCAGCATGAATTCGGGCGGCGCCGTGAGCTGTTCGCCGGTGCGCTCGATGTGCAGTTCGCGCCGGTCGTCGGAGAGCGGGTGCAGCACCACTGTCGTGTCCTTGCGGGCCTCCACCACCTCATCCAGATAGCAGATGGCGCCCTCGCGCACGGCCCGGGTCAGCGGACCGTCCTGCCAGCGGGTCTCCCCGTCGCCGATGAGGTGGCGTCCCACCAGATCCGCAGCGGTGAGATCGTCATGACAGGCGACGGTGTAGAGCGGGCGCCCCAGCTGCGCGGCCATGTGGCGGATAAAGCGGGTCTTGCCGCAGCCGGTCGGCCCCTTGATCAGCAGCGGCAGCTGGTGGCGAAAGGCATGCTCGAACAGGGCCGCCTCGTTACCTTGCGGCGCATAGAAGGGCGCTTCCTCCAGCACCGTGCGTTGAATCGCTTCGTGTCCCATATAGTCCCCGTTATATTTGGAGCCCGAGCCAATAACCCAGGGCGATGCCGCCCCCCACCACCACCAGATAGCTGCCCATCACGACGCGCCAGAGCAGCGGCGCGTGGCGCAGTTCCATGAAACAGCCGGCGACCAACTGTGCCTTGAACATCATCATGACCAGCACCATCCCCGCCACTGCCGCTCCGCTAGCGCCGCTTTCACCGATGTTGAAGGTGACGGCGGTGAGCATCACCAGCAATGCCCAGACCCCGGTCGGCCGGGCGAGTGCGCGCTGCCACGACTCTACGCGCGCCGAGCCGCTGGAGGCCGTTTTCGCTTTTTCCACGCCCATTCCTGCCTTCAACGCATCACGTAAACGAGGGGGAATAGGATCAACCAGACCAGATCGACCATGTGCCAGTAGGCGGCGCCGGTCTCCACCCCGGTGTGCTCCGCGGCGGAGTATCTGCCCCGCACCGCCTTGTGCCAGACCACGGCCAGGATGATCATGCCCAGGATCACGTGCATGTAATGAAAGAAGGTCAGCGACAGATAGAACATGTAGAACGTGTCGGTCGAGAGGGTGATCCCGGCCGAGAATTTTGTGTAGAACTCGCCGGTCTTGACCACCAGGAAGATCCCGCCCATCGCCAGGGCGGCGGCCAGCCAGCGGCCGCACAGCGCCTGTCGACCCTGGCGGATGGCCGTGACCGCAGCGACCACGCAGTAGCTGCCGGTGATCAGGGCCAGGGTATTGAGCAGGCCGCCCGTGCGATCCAGCGTGAGCTGCCCCGCATCGAACAGGTCGACATGGTTGGCGCGGGTAAAGGCATAGGCGAGGAACAGAATGCCGAACACCAACAGTTCGGCAAAGATGAAGATCCAGATCGCGAAATCGCCGGGCAGTCGTGCTTCGCGCCGGTCGAGAGTCAGTCCCACGCTGTTCACGGGTGCCACTCCGATGGATGGGTGGCCATCATTAGGCGCGGGAATGGACGGCGGCGCCTTGACTTCGATCAACGGGTGGATGCGGGGAAATGGTGGGGTGCGGCCGCGGGCTCACCGCATCCTCGGCATACGGTTTTCGTAGGGTGTGGTGAGGAACGAACCGCACCGGTGGCGTTTGGCGCGGAAGATGCGGTTCACGGGCTCACCGCATCCTACGGCATACGGTTTTCGTAGGGTGTGGTGACGACTGCATGGATGCAGGAGATAGAGCAACGCAGGGAGCAGTTGCCGAGGAACGAACCACACCGGTGCGTTTGGCGCGGAAGATGCGGTTCGCGGGCTCACCGCGTCCTATGGCATACGGTTTTCGTAGGGTGTGGTGACGACTGCATGGATGCAGGAGATAGAGCAACGCAGGGAGCAGTTGCCGAGGAACGAACCGCACCGGTGCGTTTGGCGCGGAAGATGCGGTTCACGGGCTCACCGCATCCTACGGCATACGGTTTTCGTAGGGTGTGGTGACGACTGCATGGATGCAGGAGATAGAGCAACGCAGGGAGCAGTTGCCGAGGAACGAACCACACCGGTGCGTTTGGCGCGGAAGATGCGGTTCGCGGGCTCACCGCATCCTACGGCAAAGGTTTTCGTAGGGTGTGGTGAGGAACGAACCGCACCGGTGCGTTTGGCGCGGAAGATGCGGTTCGCAGGCTCACCGCATCCTACGGCATACGGTTTTCGCAGGGTGTGGTGAGGAACGAACCGCACCGGTGGCGTTTGGGCGGAAGATGCGGTTCACGGGCTCACGCATCCTACGGCATCCGGTTGTCGTAGGGTGTGGTGAGGAACGAACCGCACCGGTGGCGTTTGGCACGGAAGATGCGGTTCGCGGGCTCACCGCATCCTACAGCATACGGTTTTCGTAGGGTGTGGTGACGACTGCATGGATGCAGGAGATAGAGCAACGCAGGGAGCAGTTGCCGAGGAACGAACCGCACCGGTGCGTTTGGCGCGGAAGATGCGGTTCGCGGGCTCACCGCGTCCTATGGCATACGGTTTTCGTAGGGTGTGGTGACGACTGCATGGATGCAGGAGATAGAGCAACGCAGGGAGCAGTTGCCGAGGAACGAACCGCACCGG
>JAWLGP010000054.1:0-12225 GCA_041685045.1 Gammaproteobacteria bacterium | reverse complement strand
CAAACCATGGGCAATCTCGGACATAATCCGCTCATCGCGATCCAAATGGCTCTCGCCGGTCACTCTGTCAGCATGACAGGGGGCGAGTAGTTACCTATTTATATTCGATCTTGGCGGCAACCAGGTATTGAATGCGGCGTTCCCGGAAGTGGAGGTCAACCGGCTGGACTGGCGTGATGCCTGGGGCAAACCGATATTCCAGCTTGCCATCGATAAACTTTCGCCCGAGCGCACGAACAACCGCTTCTGGTGGATACATTATCTCTGGCCGAAACCCGGGCAAACCGAGGCCAGCTGGAAATCAACCTACTTGGTGCGCACGCAGACACCGACAGGCAAGATCTACATCGTTGCTGCCGGACTCTACGACCTTGCCACCGAGCCGCTGTGGATCGAGCTACTGGTTCACGAGGCCGTCGAACTCATCAAGACAGAGGGTGATGCGGCATTTCCGATCATCTCCTCCCGATCGAGTCCGTTCATGTACCGGGATTCCTATGTCTTCGTTCTGAATGAGCACGGCGTCGAACTTGCCACGGGGGCGTTTCGGGAACTGATTGGAAAGAAACTGCTGACACTGCCGGATTTTCCGCGCAAGCAACTCATTCGCGACGAGATCGCCTTTGCCAAACAGCATGGTGCCGGTTGGATGACGGGTGCCTGGCCCCGACCCGGAGAGAGCGAGCCGACTGCAGAGCAAATCTATTTGCAGAGTTTCAGAAAAGATGGAACGTTGCTGATCGTCGGCAGCGGTATATACGAGTCCAGGGAAGTGTTCGCACCGGACTAAATACGTGTTCCAAATTGGTATCCAATCAACCGAGGCTGTGGCGGCGGGCTATCCGGGACCGTCAGCGGCAGGGATGCCGCTGTCGAGCGTACATGGATGTATTCACAGCGTGTCCCGGATAGACCACCGCTACAGCCTGGGCACCATTTCCGAACAGCTATTTAGTTCATGCCGATTCGTTTGCGTTCTGCCAGTGCGATCGTTCGGCATCAGCTACTTCAGCCCGTACCGCGCCTTGGACGTCGGAACTTCCATTTAACAGCCGTCTTCGAAGGGGTTGTATAACGCCACACCCGTGCCGGCGAAGTCCCGCACATTGCGTGTCACCAGGGTAAATCCGTAGATCAGCGCCGTGGCCGCAATCTGTTTGTCCAGCGCATTTTCGTGGTGCGGCACGCGCAGGCGGCCCCACACTTGGGCCTCCTCCCTGCCGAAGTCGAGAATGTTGTCTCCGTACTCGTCCACGAGGGTCTGTTCGTTCAGTGCCCCTGCCACCTGCGTGACATTCTTGGAAATTCGCCTATTTCTTTGTTAGCAGGCTGACATTAAGGAAAAGGCTGATGAACAAGCGGAACAGATTCGTCGACGCGGTGTGTAGGCTGGGGGTGTGGGCCACCCTCCTGTTCGCGAGCACCATTCAGGCCGAGGGTCTGGTCTTTTCGACCGCACCCACCCACTCCCCGGAAGAGGCAACCAAACTCTATGCGCCTCTGGCCCGCTACCTATCGGCAGTCACCGGCGAACCGGTGGTTTTTCGGCCGGTAGAGAACTACATCCGCTACAACTGGATGGTCCTGAAGGACGAGGCTGACCTGCTGTTCGATGGCCCCCATCTCTCCAGTTGGCGTATGGCGCGGTTCGGGCACGTGCCGCTGGTGCGCTTTCCGGGGGAAATCCGCATCGTCGTGGCCGTGCGCGAAGACGGACCCACCACTCTGGAGGAACTCGGCCGGGGGCGGAAGGTGTGTGCCTTCGCCTCGCCCAACATGCTGACCCTTGCCTTCATGAACCACTTCACCAACCCGGCCCGGCAGCCGCAGATGTTGAGGGAGCAGGGCTTCGCCGACGTGCTGGAGTGTCTGCGCAGCGAACGCGGCCAAGCGGCGGTATTGCGCGACAAGATCTGGGAAAAGACGGACCAGACCGGTCTCCGACTGCTGCCTCTGCCGGACCGTGGCTATCCCGAGCGCACCCTGACGGTGGCGACCCGGGTCGGGCCCGCGCTGCGCGAGAAGATCCGTACCGCTTTGCTGAGCCCGGAGGGCGCGGGTGCCGCGGCCGAGTTGCTGAAGCGGTTCAAGAAAGAGCGCTTCGTCGCCGCCAAACCCGAGGCATACGCCGGACTGGACGTGCTGCTGAACCCGGTCTGGGGATTCGCAGACTGGTCGACGGCCTCGTGGCCGTAGTCGGCGTTACCAAATGTGAATGACGCCCGTGCCGATGCGTCAGTAGCCTCTCCCCATACAACCTGACCCTGACGGCGCAGGACCACTGCAACACGCTTTCGAATTAGTGGGAAACGCCGGGAGGTCGGACGTCGGACGTGAGTCCCGACGAAATCAAACAGGCCATCCGGGTGGTATCCCGAATCCCCGACGAATCAATTCGCCAAGTCATCATCGACAGCGGCGGCAGCCATGCTCTGGCCGAAAAGAGGGTCGCCCGTAAAGCCGATATGGCTCAGGTCCATTGAGCCGCATCCGAACCCTCGGCCAGGGATTGACACCGAGGTTACTGAGCCCACATATTCCGGCTACCGCCAGACAGGAGCCACACTGATGCGACTCAGGGATCTTCGCGAGCAGCAGAGGATGACCCAGGAAGAGTTGGCTGCGCGCCTCGGCACAGAGCCGGGGGACATCGCCCGCTGGGAGAGCGGCGAAGCGCTGTTGAGCGTCCGCCAGGCGAAGGACCTGTGCATGGTGCTGCATTGCACCGTGGAAGAGCTGCTCGGCTGGGAGATCGAACCCGAGGAGTGGGCACAGACGCCGTTCGCCATCACCGATTCGGGCACCCCGTACGGAACCCTCACGATAGAAACCACCGTCGGCCGCCGCGAATTCCCCGTGGACGAACGGGCACGGGAATCGCTCCTGGAACAACTCGGACCGCGCAAGCCCCTGCACGTGGAAGGCAACCCGGACGGTTGGCTCTACGCCTGGACGCTGGACAACAAAATCCTGCTGTTCAATCCCGCCTTCATCAGGAACATCGAGTTGATAGGCGATGACGTCGAAGCGATGCCCGGGTTCGAACATCCCGAAGTCTATCGGGCATTGGATGGGTGGGGGTATGAAGCCGTGACCGGCAAAGTCCGCGAAGCCTGCGAAAGGCTGATCGCCAAACTCGGCGAAGAACGGGCCCTACAACTGGCCACCGATGTGCGGGTGACTTACGACAACGGAGAAGACGAGTGGAGCTACCTCAACGAAGAGGTCGTTCCAGATTTGTTCGCCCTCGAACTCGCACACGCCCATGTACCACGCACCGCGTTCGTGGAATTGGCGCGGGAGGGATTCTACCGGGCGCGGTTTGTGAACCTGGAGCATGTGGTCGCCATCGAAATCCCGGCTGAGCGCTACCACCGGCTAAGCGTTGTGGAATAGACCAGCCCTCACGTTCTCACTCGGAGCGGCGGCTCTCCTCCACATCTTCCATCAGCCACGCCTTATGAGGGACTGGTAGGGCATGTCCCGCCGGTTCGCCTCGATTTTGATGCGGTCGAGCAGGTTTTCCAGGCGAAATGGAGCAAAAGACGCAGGTAATTCGATCCTGGCCCTTCAATCGTTAGGCGGGAACTGTCCGGGCAGGCCCAGGGTGACCCGGGTGCCGCTTCCGTCGGCGGTGATCGCGAGGCGGGCGCCGATGGCGTTGGCCCGCCGCTGCATACTCGCCAGTCCGTAGCCCCCTTCCCGTGGTGCCACCGATCCGCTGCCGTAATCGATGACCTGGACCCGAACGCCTCCCTCGTGCGGCGACACGGCAATGGTCAGCCGGTCACTGCCGGCATGGCGCACGGCGTTGGTGACCGCCTCCTGCAAAATGCGGAAGATCTCCAGTACCAGCGAGGGGTGCAGCCCCGGGACCAGCGGCAGGTGGCTCATGCGCCAGTCCAGGGCGATGGCATGGGCCCGCAGCAGCGGGGCGATACGATCGCGAAAGGTGGCCAGCATGGTGGCAAGGTCGTCGCCCACGTCGTCCAGCGAGTCGATCACCAGGCGCAGGTCGTCGAGGGCGCGGCGTGCGGACTGCCCGACCGCCGGCAAGTCGGCATCCGGCGACTCGCACTGGGCAGCGATGGAGAGCAGCTGCCCGGCGAGACCGTCGTGGAGGTCTCCGGTCAGCCGCTCCCGCTCCCGTGCCACCCACATGGCGGCGCGTTGCGCCTGCTGGCGTTCCAGGCTCTCGCGCAGGGCCGCCTCGGCGCCGGCGATCTCGCCGCGCAGCCGTTCGTTGAAACGATCGACTCGGTTCAGGGCATGGGCGAAGCGGCGAATCAACAGCAGGCCGACGACGGTGAGCAGCCCCATCATCGCCAGCCGCCCGAGGAACACGCGGTCGGCGGTCAGCTGATTGTAGGTGACCAGGACGTCATGAACGGAAAACACCAGGGACAGCGCGATTACCGCTGCGACGCCGTGCAGGGCCCAACCGCCGCGCCGCCAGGCGGCACGCACGAAGACCCCTGCGCCCAGCAGAAGCACCGCGAAGGCGGCAGGAAACACCAGTGCCCGCGCGAACGCCGCGAAGGCGGCGTGGGGCAGTGCAGTGAAGGCCATTGTGGCGGCGACGGGCAGCAGCCACAGCCAGGGTAGCCAGCGCGGGCGGGGCGTCTCCGTGTAGTGGAAGGCAAAGTGGGCCAGCAGCACCAGCTTCCAGACGAACACCAGGTGCAGCAGCCGCAGCTGGTCCAGGCTCCATCCGCTAACGTCGATGAGCAGCGGCGCCTGACCGACCACCTCGCACACCAGCACCAGCCCGAACAGCAGGTAGGCGGACTCCCTGCGCCGCGCCCACCACACCGTGAGCAGGATCGCGGCGAAGGCGATCTGCCAGGACAGCATGAGCCGCGGCAGGGTGACGAATTGGAAGGCGCGGGGAGCGTAATAGGCGCGCAGCGCGTCCGCCGGACCGACGGCAACCGGACTCAGGTAACCGCTCAGGGGGCCCCATGTCGCCACCGTGAGCCGCAACGCGTTGGAGCCCTGCCGCAACAGTTCGTCGGGCAGCGGAATAAACAGCGGGACGGTCTGGGTCAGTACGCCGGGGCTACCGGCAAGCCGGGTGTCGAACAGCGCGTAGCCGTTCAGGCGGACCTCCAGCCGCGAGCTGTATCCCGGCAGGTACAGCGCCCACGGGCCTTCCATTCCAGCGGCGTGGGTGAAGTTCACCTCGAACGTCATCCGGCAGCCGACCGCCTGGTCTGCCGACCGGCACAGCGCCGGCAGGTCGGCCGGGCGGCCGTCCCGCACGGCGTGGTCGATGAGCCAGGGCGCGGGGGGCTGGGGGCGCGGGGCGAAGGCGAACCAGATCGCCCAGCACAGGGCCGCGCCGTAGAGCAGGACCAGCAGGGCCGGCGAGGGCTGGCGGGTCATTCGCCCAGCCGGATCAGGCGGTGGCTGAGGGCGGCGAACACCGCCTCGCTGCGGGAGTGGACCTCCAGCTTGCGGTAGATGTTCTTGATGTGGGTCGGGATGGTATGAGGCGAGAGGCCGAGCTGTTCGGCGATGTCGTTGTAGGTAAAGCCCTTGGCGATACCGTAGAGGATCTCGATCTCGCGCGGGGTGAGCTGCGGCTTCTCCTCTTCCGGCTCGTGGGGCCCCTGGATGCGCCGGATCAGATAGCGCGCGATGGCCGCGGAGATGGGCGAGTGGCCGGCCAGCAGGTCGTGAACCGCGCCGACCAGTTCCTCCGGGGTACCGTCCTTGAGCAGGTAGCCGGCGGCCCCGGCCCGTATCGCCGTGACCACGCTGCGTTCGTCCCCGAGTACCGAGATCACCAGGATCTCCGTGGCCGGCGTCGCCTGGCGGGTTTCCCGGATGAGATCGGTGCCGTGGCCGTCCGGCAGGCGCAGATCGGTGATGAGTACCGTGGGTACGTGCCGGGCCAGGGCCGCACGCGCCTCGGCCAGGCTGCCGGCAGCCGCGAGCAGCGCGAAGCGGGGCTCACCGGCCAAAGCACGGCTTAGGCGTTCACGGGTCGGTGGGTCGTCTTCCACCAGGACGATGCTCACTGTCTGCTCGCTCACGGTTCTCCCTCACTAGACAACCGGCCGGGTTCGCGGCCAATGGTACAGGCAGCCTGAAAGGCGCGGAAGCGCGGCTGTCGGGTTGCCGGTGACGGTCGGTTCGATGAAGGCGGCGAGAGAGACTGCGGAGAGGAGGTGTGGCCAGCTTGCATGTCGCATCGGTTGTTTTTGTCTCGCGTGTCAGGGCAAGTGGCTACAGGTTAGGGCGCAAACGGCGCGGGGGGCGATCCCATGAATATGGTATGGGCCGGGGCGGCCGGCGCTTCTACGATGGCCGGAAGCCACCATACCGAGAAGGAAATTCCATGACGACCACGCCCGTATCCGCCGTTCGCCACCCGGCACGCCGCTTCCGCCCGACCGTGCTCCCGTTGCTGCTGACTTTCGCGCTGGCAGGTTGCAAAGACAATGGCGACAACGAGGCGGAAGCGGACCCGGTGGACGCCCCCACCCGTTCCTACACTCTGCTGCACCAGGACCTCCTCATCGATGCGGACCTTTGGCGCGACACGCCCGAGATCCTCTCCGCGGCCTACGCCTTCGAGGGGATCATCGGCGTGCCCGGCAACGAGGCGGCGGTGCGCGCGGCGGGCGGCACCTGGAATGCGGTTACCTGCACCTCCGGCGAGGAGCCGGACACCCGTGCCCGCACCTCCAGCGCGACCCCTTCCAGCGTGGCATTCGGATTCGGCTACCCGGTGTTCACCGCGGACGCCCTGCCGGTGGTGTTCAGCTGGCCGATCCTGCCGAGTACGCTGGACCCGACCGACTTTCTCCTGACCCTCAATACCGGCGAGCGGGTGGTCCCCGACGTGGCTTCCATCAGCCCCAATCTGGAATTCAACGAGCGCCACGTCGCGGTCGTCTTCGGCGAGTTCGGCAATCGGCTGCATCCCGACGAGCCGGGTGCGGTGTACCCGGAGCGGGTGGAGGTGGTGGCGGACGGGACGCCGTTGATGCTGGTCGGGCCAGAGGGGCCGGTGAGCGCGGTGGGGCTCGCCTGGAGCGGCGGACACGGCTACGTCAGCGGTCCGTCGCTGGTCGGCGCCAAGCTCAGTCGGCTGAACACCACGGGCGAGGGCGCCCCGCCGCTGTTTGCCGGTCCGCTGCCCAATGACGGGCGGACGCTTTACGGCGACGAGGCGGAGTACCGCCTGCGGGTCTACACCAGCGGCGGCTTCTCGCCCGACGGGGTGCGCAGCATTCTCCCCACCGAGTTCTCCCGTTTCTTCCGCCTGCACGCGCTTACTGCCGTCGGTGGTGTGGAGTGGCTGACCGAGACCGGTGTCGATTACCACTTTAGCGACGGTCGGGTGCGCATCCTGGGCCTGGCCGATCTCGGCCCGCCGCAGACGCTCGATGCGGACGGACAGGTGCTGAACGCCTACGACGACTGCTATGCCGAGGACCACGACAACTACATCGACATCGTCCTTGCCGGTGACGAGGCCGCGATGCGGCGCATCACCCACGTGGAGATCCCGGCCTCCGGCGGCTACGCGTCGTTCTACAACCCGGGCGGACCGGGCAACGACCCGACCCCCGGCGTGACCTACACCGAGCCCGGCCCGGCAGATCTGGAGCCGGTCATCATGGCTCTGGAGGACCCGATGGTGGTCAGTTACCCGGTCCTGGGCAGCGCGGAAGCAGCCGAACGGTAACTCGGACACCCAGCGCATCAACCGCCCTTTCAACCCGATGGTCAACGCCGGGGCCATCGCAACGAACGGTAACTCGGACACCCAGCGCATCAACCGCCCTTTCAACCCGATGGTCAACGCCGGGGCCATCGCCACCACCGGCCTGATCCGGGGCACCGGCACCGCGGAGCGGCTCGGCCGCGTGCAGGAGATGTTCCGCCGTTTATACCGGCCGGGTGCTGGAGGTCGACGAGGCGGTGTGTGCCTCCGAATCCGCCACCGGCCACCGCAACCGGGCCATCACTTGGTTGATGCGCAACTTCGATATGGTCGACGAACGGGAGGATGAACACCTGGAGGTCTACTTCCGCCAGTGCAACCCGATCAGCGGCGAGCAGGCGCTGGCTCCGCGCTACGTGAGGCTATACCCTCATGAACAACCTGAGCCGCATGCTCTCCTGGCGGTTGCGTGAGGCCAACGACGAGATCCGCGCCCTGTCCCGGTAGGGACGAGGTTGCCAATAGATGCAGTCGACCGATTTCTCCCCAACCCCTTCATTGCGAGCCCCCGGTTCTGTGTTAAACCGTAATTAAACCAGAGGCGCCGGAACGGAAACGCAGGCGGAGAACAAAGGGATGAAAGAGCAGAACAGCGACCCGGTGACCCGCGTCGGCCTGCGCACGCTAACGATTTTTGAGGGCGCCCGTGCCATGACGATGTTCACCGGCAGCGTCCTCCTGGCAGCGGGCGCGGGGGTGCGTCGGCCGCGCCGTCTGCGGCTGAAAGAGATGGTTTTTCATCTTCAGAGCGCGGGGGCCGATGCCATGGTCCTCCTGGCCGGCCTCTCTTTTCTGATGGGCTTCGTCATCGGAATTCAGGCGATGGCGACCATGTCTCCCTTCGGAGCCGAGGCGAGGATCGCCCGAGTCGTGACCCACATTACCATGCTGGAGATCGGACCGCTGCTCACCGCCATCCTGCTGGCGGGCCGATCGGGGAGCGCCTTTTCGGTCCAGCTCGGAGCCATGAAGATCGGAGGGGAGACAGACGGATTGCCGGCAAGTGGAATCGATCAGGTGGGCGACCTCGTCCTGCCGCGGGTTCTCGCCCTTGTGGCAGCCGGTCCCCTCCTCGCCATGATCACCACCGCCTTCTCAATCCTGGGAGGAATGATCATCACGCTATGGATCCCGAATCTCTCTTTCCTGGCGTACCTCGTTGGGGCCGCGGACGCCATGAGCGGGTTGGGACTCCTCTTCGGGCTGGCGAAGGTCGTAATCTTCTCTGGTCTGGTCGGGCTGATCGGCTGCTTTCAGGGGCTGCGCATGGGGAAGTCCGCCGCGTCGGGTGAAGGCGCGAGCGCTTCCTTCGTCGTCTCCCTGATGCACATCGTCCTGATCGATGCCCTTTTCGCCTTCATTCATCACATCAATTAGCCAGAGAGGTGCGGCGTGACGCAAGGCGATTCATTCCCGGGAAAGCACAAGTGAGACGATGACAGGAGGCCGGATTTCCCCCTTCAAGCTCGGTCTCTTCGTCCTGATCGGTCTGGGGCTGGGGATCATCGCCCTGGTCTTCGTGGGGATCATCGGACCCTTCGAAGCAAGACAGACGTACGTCAGCTTCTTCGACACCACTGTCGAGGGGCTGGAAAGAGGGGCGCCGGTCCGCTATCTGGGGATCCAGGTCGGGGAAGTGGGGGCGATCGACCTGGCTCCCGGCGACCGCATGGTGAGGGTCCTGGTGAGCATCCGGAAAGATTTCACCATGGATGACACCATGTACCTGCAGGTCTCGCAACAACTGGTCGCCGGATTGACCAACCTGACGTTGCGGCGGAGGGAAGATGCCGCAGCAGTTGCACGTCCGGAGCTTCCCTTCGAGCCGGAGTATCCGGTTCTGCCCAATCGGCCCAGCGATATGGATCAAATCCTCGAGACCGCACGGCGCGTGGCGGAGGAGTTGGGAGATGCCGATTTTGATGCCATCGGGGAGCTGACGCACGGGTGGAGCCAGGCCGGGAACCGGCTAGATGACCTTCTCGCCGACCCCGATCTACAGCAGACGCTCGAAAACGTGCGCGAAGCCTCCGCCGATCTGAAGGCGATCCTCCAGGCCCTCGGCGACGAGGAGGCTCCCGGCGATTGGCGAAAGATACGCCGGGACCTTGCCGCCACAGCCACGGAGTTGCGCCGCACCAGCGAGACCCTTGCGGCTCGGCTGGACGAGGTGCCGCCCGGCGCCCTTGCGGACATCTCCGAGCGCCTGGAGGGAATGACGGCGGCAGGAGAAGAGGCGGTGCGATCCTGGGATGCACAGGTCGGCCAGTCCATATCGCAACTGGAGCGCACGCTTCAACAGGTCGAGGGTCTGGTGACCGAACTCGAACGGCTGACCCGTTCCCTGCGCCGGGAACCCGGGCAGATTCTCGAACGCCGCGAGGAGCAAGATCCTTTCGCGAGGTGATCCGATGTGCCGATCCGCTCTCCTTGGCCTTTCTCTCGTTGTCGTGATCCTCTCGGCCGGAGGTTGCGGCGGAATCCTACCCGAGGCCGGCCCCGCGCCTGTTTTTTACCAGCTCGATTATGACACTCGGCCCTTCGATTGCCCCCGCCCCTTTGAGGAGCGGGTCCGAATCCGGGAATTCTCGACCGCCAGCCCCTACGACCGGCTGGAGATGAGCGTGCAGAGGCCGGGTGGCGAAGTGAGCTTTTCCGGGACCAATCAGTGGGTCGCTCCTCCCGGAAGGATGGTGGCGGAATCCCTGGAACGGGACTTGAGCGCGGGGGGCCTCTTTCCCGCGGCATCCTTGGAGTCCGACCCATCGCCGCTGGAGTTGACCGGGCGAATCTATACCTTCGCCTTGGAGCAGAAGGGCCGGGAGGAGCAGGCGGTGCTGACGGTGGGAATGACACTGATGAACACAAGGGAGTCCGAGATCCTCTTTCACCGGATCTATCGGTTGGGGAGTTCTCCCGTTCCTGAGAGGAAAGCGTCCCTGTTCGCATCGGCCATGAGCGAGCTTGTAGGGGATCTGTCGTTCCGGCTTCGGCAGGATCTCTGTTCCCTGGCGCCGGGGGATGTGGCTGGAACGCAGGACGCCCATCATTTCCTTCGATCATCCCACTCTACGAGCGACTAGCGGTCGCCGCCGCTTCGCGCCGTGACTAGTTGTCCTAGTCACGACAGCGCCATATACTCATGACTAGCCCGCATGACTGTGAGGTTGGGCATGCATTCGGAACAGGTTTCCAAATCCCAGTTCAAGGCCAAGGCATTGGAGTATTTGCGCCACGTCGAAGCGACTGGGGAGCCGGTAGTCATTACCGATAACGGACGCCCGACGGTCGAAGTTCGCCGGTTCCGTTCGGACCAGCGCTCTCCCCTCGAACGCCTGCGCGGCAGCGTCGTCGAATACAAATCACCGACAGACCCGGTCGGCGAGCACGATTGGGAGGCTTTGGAGTGATCGTGCTGGATACCCACGCCCTGGTGTGGTGGGTCAATGGCGACTCGGAACTATCGCCGGCCGCAAAGGAAACCATAGAGAAGGAGATCCAGGATGAAAACGGCCTTATCCTGATTTCGTCGATCTCGGCATGGGAGATCGCTCTGCTCGTCCAGAAAGGACGCCTTACGCTGACCACCAACGTCGATGACTGGCTTGCCACTGTCAACGAAATTGAAGGCGTTCGATTCGTGCCGGTCGATAACGACATCGCGCTTCAATCGACACGGCTTCCCGGAGAGTTCCATCCCGATCCGGCCGATCGAATGATCGTGGCACTGGCTCGTCATTTGTCGGTTCCGTTGGTCACGGCGGACAACAAAATCCGCTCCTACAAACACGTCAAGACCATCTGGTAAACCGCTGGACAGGGTTGAGCACTACACAGAGCTGGTCAGTATGGGAGCTTGGGAGCTATGGGGTCGGAGCTCAGAGCTGGTCAGGGAGCTATGGGGTCAGGTCTTTCCTCTTGCCAACCATCATACCCTCCGCAACACGCTAAACTCCTGAAACAGCCCAAGTGGCAGCGGTTCCTTCAGCTTCCAGATGATGTTCATTGGCCGGTCACCCTCCGCCTCCAATAAGGTGACGGCACCGCACGCGCGGTACGGTTGACCTTTCTTCGTGCGCACGAACAACTGAAACTGCCATCCGTTCTCGGCGCTTTCCAAATAGCGGCGACCACCGGGCGTATCCGGACCTGCGCTGTTCTGGGATTGCCAGTGGAAGCGGTCGCGGCTGATGGCGTAGTCGTGGTAGGCGATGCGGTCATGGTAACCCTCGCTCTTGTCGAGGGTGACGAACAGCAACTCACTGCGGCGATCGTGCAGCGACAGTCGCCCCGCCTGGAACGGTGTGCGGCGGGCGGCAGTGAGCCAGCCCACGGCCGTCAGGGCTTCGCGGATGCCGTAGGAGGAATGGAGGCAAAAGCGGAGCTATGGGTAGAGTAGAGAGCAGGCTCTCACCTGCCCTCCCTCATCAAACCGTGCATGCGGTTCTCCCGCACACGGCTTTCCGATGTTCTTCATGCCAAGGCAT
>JAWLGP010000053.1:11870-12297 GCA_041685045.1 Gammaproteobacteria bacterium | reverse complement strand
AAAGGCCAGATTTATCTCGGGTCCGACACGTTCGTCGAGAGGATGCAGGCAGAATTGGAGGCCGGGAAGGACCTGAGCGAGATTCCGCTAAGGCAGCGGCGGGCGCCGGCCAAGCCGCTGGAATACTACTCGGCAGCGCATCAGAAACGAGATGAAGCAATCGCAGCCGCCTACGCGAGCGGTGGGTACAGCATGAAGGAGGTTGGCGCCCACTTCGGACTGCATTATTCGTACATCAGCCGCATCGTCCGTCGAATGAGGAATGCAACAGGAAAGACCTGACCCCTACCGTGCCTGTGCTGTGACCCCTACCGTCCTGTGTGCTGTGACCCCTACCGTGCCTGTGTGCTGTGACCCCTACCGTGCCTGTGTGCTGTGACCCCTACCGTGCCTGTGTGCTGTGACCCCTACCGTGCCTGTGTGCTGT
>JAWLGP010000053.1:0-11770 GCA_041685045.1 Gammaproteobacteria bacterium | reverse complement strand
GACCCCTACCGCTGTGCTGTGACCCCTACCGCTGTGCTGTGACCCCTACCGCTGTGCTGTGACCCCTACCGCTGTGCTGTGACCCCTACCGCTGTGCTGTGACCCCTACCGCTGTGCTGGCCGGCTGCGGCGGGGGTGGCGGTGGCGGTGCTTCCACCGACTCCGGCATGGTCGTCGGGCAGCTCTATGCGGTGAACAGCAACGACCGGGTGGTCACCACCAGCCCGGAGCCCGCCCTGCTGGAGGTGACCCACGAAATGGAGAGCGGTGCCCGCACGGTGATGCTGGTCGAGGGGAGTGCGGAGCTGTTTCAATAGGTCGAACAAAAAATCCGGCTCTCATTCCGACCGGCGCCTCATGCGCCGAGCCCCTGGCCCAACCACAATGCGGAGAGCCCGCTCCGGCCGCGAACCCCAAAATTGCGGCAAAGCCAAGAGCAGTAGGTGTGCACGGTACTCGGTGACAGATCGAGTTCCTCGGCAATCTCTCGCTCGGTCTTGTCGGTCAGCAGCTGGCTGAGTACCCGCCGCTCAAAGGGCTTAAGAGGTTCGGTCGCCGCATACACCCCGTGCTGCAGTGCAAGCTGCCGGTGGAACCAGCGCAGCGGTCTGACCGCGTAGTCGAGCAACTCACGTTCGGCCTCACCGAACCGTTGCGCCTGCGCACCCATGCGCTCGAATCCCAACCAGGACTCCACAACCGACCCCAACGGGGTAACCACGAAAATGACATCGCGGATCTGCAACGGGGCAAAGAGGCTTCGGTAGAACTCCGAGCGGTACCAGCCGGGGGATACGAGTTGGTGTCTTATGTTGATGCGGAAGCGCCCGGCTCCCTGCAAATTGGCGAGGATACTCGGGTCGACCTGCCCCTCTTGGATCCGGCGTTGGTGCTCCTTTACGACCGCCTGTCGTTCGGCACTCGTATACAGGTTCCGCAACGCCCAGGGTCGCCATCCCTTCATCGGGTCGTCATCATCCAGCTCGTCCATTCGGGCGGTTCCCAGCCAGTAACCATTGTGCGCACCCAGAAGACCGCACAACGTTGCCAGCAAATGATCGAGTGCCTCTTCGATATTCGATGCGCCCGAATCCGACAGGGAATCCCAAAGCGCCGCAACCTGCCGCTTCACCTCGGCATCGAATCGTATTCCCGTCTCCCGCCCCATGCACACCCCTTCCACCTACCCGCATCCGTCCCCTCGACGACTTTACCAGACCAAGGATGAACCGGCCCGTTTTGGCCCCCCGGTGCATGTCGATTGCGCAGTTATCGGGTATAAAGGACACCATCGTTCCGAACCGCTACCAAAGTAACGGCATCCACATGCAGGCCCCGTAAACACGCACCGTGCTCCATTCCGTTTTCAGCACCATCGCCCTCCTCGGCACAGACCAACGCCGACGCCTCTTCGCGCTCGCAGGGCTGACCTTGATCGGCGCGGTGCTGGAGGTGATCGGCATCGGACTCGTCCTCCCGCTCATGCTACTGCTCGTCGGGCACACGCCTTCCGGCGAGCTGCCGGTTGCCGGCGGCTGGCTCGCCGGAATCCTGCCCACCCACGACGGTCCGGGTGCCGCAACAGTGCTCCTGGCACTCCTGCTCGGCGTATTCACGACGAAGAACCTCTTCCTCGCGTGGCTCGCCGCCCGGCAGATGAATTTCGCCGGCACCACACAGGAGGCCCTGTCGCAGCGCCTGTTCGCCCTCTACCTGCGCCAGCCATACTCCTTTCACCTGCATCGAAACTCATCGGAACTGCTGCGCAATGCGGTCATCGAGGTGGACGAACTCACCGGCAAGGCGATCATTCCCCTGCTGACCCTGATCGTCGAAGGGCTGATCTGCCTGGCCGTCACCGGCATCCTGCTGGTGTTGGAGCCGGTCGGGGCGGTCGCGGGCATTGTCGTCGTCGCCGGTGCCGGCTGGATCCTCTACGCACTGTCGCAGCGACCGCTGCGCCGTTGGGGTGAACGGCGCCAGCATCACGAGGGGCAGCGGTTGCGCCAGTTCCAACATGGGTTGCGGATGGTCAAGGAGATCAAGCTGCTGGGCCGGGAGGAGGCTCTGTTCACCTGGTTCCGGCGTCACGGCGGCGAGCGGGCACAGGCGGTGGAACGCTACGAGACCCTGCAGCGGCTGCCGCGTCTCTGGTTCGAGGTGCTGTTCGTCGCCAGCATGGCTGCAGTGACCGCGGTCCTGCTCGCCCGCGGCACCCCCCGCGAAACCATCGTACCGGTCCTGGGCGTCTTCGCGGCGGCCGCGCTACGCCTCATTCCGTCGGTGAGCCGGGTGCTGGCCTCGGTGCAGGCCCTCGCCAACGCGCGCCCCGTTGCCGACCTGCTCCATCGCGAACTGACCGAACTCGGCCACCACGCCGACCCCACCGCACCCGACGATGCGGAGCTGCGCCTGCGGCACACCCTCTCCGTGGAAGGGGTCGGATTCCGCTACGCGGCGGACGCCGTTCCCATTCTGCACGGCATTACACTGACCATCGCCCGGGGTGAACGGGTCTGCATCACGGGCTCCAGCGGTGCGGGAAAGAGCACCCTGCTCGACCTGGTGCTCGGGCTGCTTCCACCCTCGACGGGCCGGGTGCGGGTGGATGGCCGCGACATCAATGAGGCGCCGCGCAGCTGGCAGCGGCAGATCGGCTATGTCACCCAGTCCATCGGCCTGATCGACGACAGTTTGCGGTGCAATGTCGCCCTGGGCGTCCCGGAGGCCGACATCGACGACGAGGCGGTGGGCCGCGCCCTGCACGAGGCAGGGCTCGACCGCTTCGCCGAATCGCTGCCCGGGGGCCTGGACACCGCGGTGGGCGAGAACGGCATCCGCCTCTCCGGCGGCCAGCGCCAGCGCCTCGGCATCGCCCGCGCGCTCTACCACCGGCCGGAGGTGCTGGTGCTCGACGAACCGACCAGTGCCCTCGATCTCGGGACCGAGACGGAGATCCTGGGGCGGCTGCTCGATCCCGCCGCCGGACGGACCGTGCTGATGGCCGCCCACCGCCCCACTGCTATCGCCATGTGCGATCGGGTTATCCACCTCGATGCCGGGCGCGTGGTCGACGATCGCGTCCTCACCGGCGCCGCACGCGCCACGCGTTGACCTGGTGACCATCCGGGGTGGAGGCGCTCGCCACTCTCACAAAACGGTGGCGGTCGTAACGGCCGTCCAACAGTACAAGCCGCGCCACCAGCGAACGCAACACCGCCGGCGTGCCGAGGAATACCCTTCGCCGGGCGGTGTCGAGCAGAACGCCCGGGTTGTCCTGTGGACCGTCACCGGGCAGATCGAGCAGCTGCTCCGGCGTGGCCAAGCGGAGCATGGAAGGTGCGACGGAGACGGCCTCGCCACCGCCCTGCGGCCGGGCCATGAGCCGGGCGTCGGCAACGCGTCCGCCGGGCACGACGAACCGTTCGATACGCCAGCCGTTCTCGCTGGTCACATCCAGTGGGCAGTGATAGCCGCCGTCCGCCACGACCGCACACGGCGCCCATCCCGTTGACCAGATCCGCGCGCCGGGTGCGGCAAACAGGCTGCGGGCCAAACCGCCGTTAACGGCACGGGCCGCGGTCGCCAGAGGCTCCTGTACCTCGGCCGGTGGCTGGCCGGCGGCCAGCTCATCCACCAGTCTCGCCCGCGCCGGCTGCCAGAATCCCGAGATCATCCAGCCCTGCTGGCTCAGCAGCAAGTCCGAGGTAAGCAGGTAGACGGGCCGGCCGCAATCGGACCCGCTGCCACACGCCGCCTCGTTCACAAGACGGTTCAGGGGCTGCGCGGCATCCGCGGCCAGCAGCCGTCCGACGGCATGGATGCGCGGGCTGCGCAGGCTGGCGCCGTCGACCGCCACCGCGCGCCGCGACCAGTAGGTGGCCCAGTGCCCCACGTCCCACCAGCCTGTCAGCACCGCGTCGGCGGGCGCCGTACGGGACAGATGGTTGAGCACCGCCACCCATGCCGTGTTGAGCTGTGGACGGTTGTCGCGCACCAGCGCCAGCGCCGTAGTGGTGACAGCCGCCGCCAGGGCGAGGGCGATCCCCGCCGCCACCGCCTGCCGCACCGCCGGGCGGGGCAACAGGGCGGGCAGGGCGGTAACACCGAGGCCGGCGAGCATGGCCAGCGGCGGACTGAGAAGGATAAGGAAACGGTCGGCACGCAGAGCGAGCAGCAGCGCACCGGCGCCCCAAGCCAACAGGAGCAGTTCCAGCGCCGGAAAACCGCGGGCGCCCCAAGGCCAGAGGCGGCGAAGCACGGCAACCAGCCCGACACCGGCGGCCAGCCACACCGGCCAGCCGAACATATCCACCAGACGCGCCGGGGTCGGCGGTACCAACTCGGCAACCGCGGCGAAGGCATCCGGCGGCGGCTCGCCACCGCCCCCCGGCGCGGCGACCTCACCGGGGGACAGCAGCCCCGGCGCGAGCACGGTAACCAGTACCAGGAAGACAAACCCGGCAAGGCCGATCATGGACCCCACCGCCACTCCACTTTGGCGGTGTGCGCCTCGGCGGCGCAGAGTCTCGACAATGGCGATGGCTGCCACCGATGCCACCATGATGAGGAGAAACGGCCAGCCGCCCCAAGTCGCTGCCAGCAGGCCGGCAGCGGTACCGGCGGCGATGGCGGCCAGGGGGCGTTGACGCCCCTCCACCGCGGCCTCGTGGAGACGGGCCGCGGCCACACTCCCGCCCAGCAGCAGGGCCAGGATCCAGACGTCATTGTCGGTGCCGAAGCTCCGCGTCATCACCGCCGGCGCGAGCACCAGCGTCACAGCGGCCGTGAGGCCCGCAATAGGGCGCGCAGACGGCGCCATTCCACGCACCAGCAGGTAGACCAGCAGCCCGCAGAGAATAAGCATCAGGCGGTTGTGCAGCCGCCCCGAGAAGAGCATTGAAGGGTTCGAGCCGGTCGCCTCCAGCACCTCGTGGACCAAGGCGATCGCCCACGGGTGGGGCGAAGCGGCGCCCGCCATAGGACGCCCGTGAGGCGGGTTTACCGATGTATCGCGGCACGCCTCACCGGGTGGGCTACCGGGGCAGGGGGTGCCGGTTTCGACGATGTTGCGCGCAAGGCGCAGGAAGTAATAGCTATCGTGCGAAACCGGATAAGCGGCGAGGCGCCCCTCCGAATCACGCCAGCTGTAGGTGGCGCGGAACTCGGCAACCAGCCGCTCCCGTTCCGCCGGTGCCGCCTCCCCGGCGGCAATACGGGCATCGGCCCAACGGGCCGCCACCGGCAGCGACGCATGCTCCGCCTGCACCACCCACAGCAGGCCACCGACAACCAGCGCCACCAGCAGCAGTTCACCGGAGCGGGCGAACAACCGGCATCGCCCCAGGCGGGCCGCCCACCCCTTCATGCCGTCCCCTCGAGAAGCAGCTCCACCTGTCGTTCGGGCCCGCCGTCAGCGCTTACCCCGGCCAGTGTCGACAGCACTTCATCCGGCGCCTGCCAGGCGACGCTCTGCAGCCGGTGCTCGTCAGCCATCACCGCTGCACGGCGCACCCCGCCCAGCAGGCGGGTGGCGAACGCGGCCGGATCGTGTCCCATCTGCCGCAGACCCTCGGGCCAGAACTCCACCACAGCCAGCCGCGCGCGCCGCAGGGTCTCGCCGCCGCCGGCGATCACCATCGGCTCGTAACCCTGGACGTCCACCTTCAGCAACAGGGGTGTATCGGCATAGTCACGGCAGAGATCGTCCAGACATACCAGCGGGGTTCCGCCGCTGTCGGTCTCCGCCACCACCCGGCTGTCGCCGCCGTTGCCGGGGGTCCTCGCCATGCGCACACCGCACCCGGCCGCAGTCGGGGCACCGACCGCCAGACACCGTGCCGTCACCCGATCCCCGAGGCGGTTCACCGCCAGGTTGTGCCGCAGGTAGGCGAAGGTCGCGGGATCGCTCTCCAGTGCCAGTGCCCGGGCCCCGCACTGGTGCACCACGCCCGCGGACACCAGGCCGAGACCGGCGCCGACATCCAGCAGCAGGGGTGCGGGACCGCCGTCTGCGGCGATCTTACGGGCGGTGGAGGCGAGCACCGCTACCGCCCCGGCGGCCCAGGTTCCGACACGTCCGTAATGGCGCAACATCGTCTCGTCATCGGCGTAACCGCGGAAACGCCCCCATTCGCCGCCCACGGTCACGCTCGGACGCCGGAACAGGCGGGCAGCGCGGAAGGCGATGGCCGCGCGCCGGCGGGCCGGGCCGTTCATGCGGCCTCCCGAAGCTGCCGGCAGTGGCCGCGAATGGCACGGACCAGCCCCCCGGTATCCGCCGCCGAAACCGCCGGGCGGCGTGGCCGCGCCAGCAGGCCGGCGAGCCGCTCGGCCACCGTCTCGGTGTCCCAGTCCCGCTCGGGCATCCAGCCGATGCCGTGGCGGGCGGCCATGGCCCGGGCGTTGGCCTCCTGATGGCCGTCGGCCACCGCCGCCAACGGCACCGCCAGGGTCGGCGTACCCGAGGCCACCGCCTCGCTCAGGCTGCCGGCGCCGCCAGCGCAGAGGGCGGCATCGGCCCAGCTCCAACGCGACGGCAGCCCCAAATCGAACCCGACCACGGTCGCGTCGACCCCCGCGGCCGCGTAGGCCGCACTCACCGACTCCAGCTGCTCCTCGCCGGCCTGGTGGTAAACCTCCACCGCCAGGCCGCGCCGGCGCAGGGCGGCCGCCACCGCGGGGCCGCCGCGGTTGAGGACCGGGCTGCCGAAGGTACCGCCCGTGATCAACAACCGGGCCGTGCGTGGGACCGAAGGGGAGCTCGCGGCAACCGGCGGCACACGCAGCGGCAGGTCGACCACCCGCGCATCCCGCCAGCGGTGGAAGGCGGTGGCCTCGGGGATCGCGACCAGCTTGAGGGCGGCGAAGCGGGCCAACAGGGTATTGGCCCGGCCGGGAACCGCGTTTGCCTCGAGCACGACCAGCGGAAGCCCCAGGCTGGCGGCCGCGAGACCGGCGCCCACCGAGGCGTAACCACCCAGGCAGAGCAGCGCATCCACCTGGTGGCGGCGCATGTGCCGGCGGCCGAGCCGCATGCCGTGCAGGGCGCCCAGATGGGCGCGCAACCGACCGAGGGCACCGACTCCGAACCGGGGCCAAGCCGGCAGTGGCTGGAAAGGCAACCGGAATTGGCGTAAAAGGGTCGCCTCCATGCCGCCGGCGGCGCCATAGCAAACCAGCGCGTCCCCGGGGTAGAGCCGGCGCCAGGCCTCTGCCAAGGCAATCATGGGCATAATGTGGCCAGCGGTGTGCCCGCCCGCCAGTCCCATGGTGAAATCGGTCATTCCCGTTCCGTCCCCTGTTGCCAAGATATCGTATGCCGCCACCGCACCCCGCCAAGATTGCCGAGTTACCGCTCGCGCGCAAGCAGGTCGCTGTCCTCGCCCAGGCGCCTATCGACCAGTCACCGCGTATGGTGGCACAAGCGTGGATGCTGGCCGAGACGGGCGCCTCGGTCCAATTCATTGCCTTTGGCGATGCCGACGGGTTCCCTCTGAACCATCCGCGCATCCGCGTCCACGCCATCGGGGGCGCCGGCCGTGATACCGCCGCGCGATCCGGGTGGCCCCTGTTGCGCGGCGCGGTGCGTACGCTCGGAACGGTGCGTGTGCTCAGCCGGGCGCTACGGGCGGCAACCCATGAGGCCGACCTGCTGCTGGCCCAGATCCCGCCGGCCGTTCCCGGGATCTGGCTCGGTGCACAGCAGGACCTCCCGCTGGTGCTCGACTGGCACAATCTCTCCGCCCCCATGGCCGCCCTCAAGCTCGGCCCGCGCCATCCGGCGGTCTCTCTGCTCGAACGGATCGAAACCCGCCTCGGACGCAAGGCATCGCTCCATTTTGCCGTCACCGACTCCCTCGCCGTCCATCTCGAACGGCGCCTCCGCCAGCGGGTAGGGGTGCTCCCGGATCGGCCCTGGAGAGAGGCAACCGGGACCGGCGCCTTCCCGCTGCCGCCACCGGGCGACGGCCGCATCTGGCGCACGGTGGTCAGCCCAACCAGCTGGAGCCGGGACGAGGCGATGGAACTGCTCCTCGACGCCGCCGAACACATCCGCCTGCCGCCGGGGCGCGGTCTGCACCTGGTCGCCACCGGCAAGGGCCCCCTGCGCGCCGCCTTCGAGGCCCGGGCCGCCGCGATGCAGCGTCCCGGGCTGCGCATCGAAACCGCTTGGCTCAGCCCCGCGGAGTACCGCGCGCTGCTGGCCGGCGCCGACGCGGGGATCAGCCTTCACCGCTCCGCCTCCGGTCTCGACTTCCCGATGAAGATCGTCGATATGGAGGCTGCCGGACTGCCGGTGCTGGCCCTGGATTACGGCCCCGCCCTGCAGGCGGGGCTGGCCGGTCTGGCGGGTGCGGCGACCTTCACCGACGCCGCCAGCCTGGCCGCCCGGCTGGAGCGACTGCTTGCCACCGATTCGGTGTCCCGCCCCGCGCCGCGCCCCGGCGACTGGCCCGCCTGCTGGTCGCGGGTGGCGCTGCCGGCACTGCTGGAGCTGCTGCCGTGAAGCGCGCCCTGCTCCTCATCGGCAACCTGCAGGAAACCGGCGGCGGCCTGATGGTGGGAGCGTGGGCGGCCCAGGCGCTCGCCCGCGACCACCGCCTCACCGTACTCTCCTGGGAGCATGGCGACCTGGCCGATCTCGACCGCACCTACGGCACCCACCTCACCGGGCTGCCCAACATCGAAGTCATCGCCATGCCCAACGGACTGCGCCGCGCCTTTGTGCCGGCCCACGGCCGCCTCGCCCTGCTGCGCTCCATGCTTCTCATGCGCCTGGGACGCCGGCTGGCGGCACGGCTGGCACCGGCATGCATCGTCTCCACCGCAGGCGAAACAGACCTCGGCCGGCCGCTGCTGCAGTACATCCATTATCCCTGGATGGCTTGGCCGCGCCCGGAGGTCGACCTGCGCTGGTATCACTGGGGCCCGGCGGTCCGCCTCTACCGCGGGCTCGCCGCCGCGATCGGCGGCTATCGGACCGGGCGCGCCGCCCGCAATATCAGCCTCGTAAATTCCGACTGGACCCGCGCGGTCTTCGAGGGCTGTTACGGCGCACCGGCCAGCGTCCTGCACCCGCCCGTCCCCGTCGAGGGGGAGGGGCTGCCGTGGGAGGAGCGCGACGATGCCGTCGTCTGCATCGCTCGCTTCTCGCACGAGAAACGCCTGCTCGAGGCGCTCGCCATCGTCCGCCGCCTGCGCGAGACCGGCCACCCCCTCGACCTCCACCTCTGCGGTCTGCCCTGCGATGAGGCGTACCTGCGCCGCCTGCGCGCCGCCGTGGCCGAGGCGGGGCCGTGGGCCCATCTCCATGTCGACCTGCCGCGCACCCGGCTGTTCGCCATCGCAGGGCGCTGCAAATACGGCCTGCACGCCATGATCGACGAGCACTTCGGCATCGCCGTCGCGGAGATGCTGCGCCTGGGCTGTCTCCCCTTCGTGCACCGTTCGGGCGGCCCGCGCGAGATCGTCGACGACGATCGCCTGACCTGGGCCGACGAGAAGGAGGCCGTGGCGCGCATCGCCGCCTGCCGCGACGATCCCGCCCTTTGCCGGGCGCTGCGCAATCATGCCGCGGCACGCGGCCGCCACTTTTCGGCCAGCGCCTTCATGGACGCACTGCTCGCCCACTGCGCCCGGCTGCCGGAGCCGACGGCGTCTAACACAATCCGGGAATCAGGAACAGTTCTCTGATCAGAGAACTCTTCACGCTCGAGAAATTATCCGACAATTGGCAATATTCAAATTCCAAAAATACCGCAAGGACCGCCATGACCAATAGTGCCAACCCCGCATCTGTGCGTACACCGTTCCGGCCGGCGGGATTCAGCCCTGCCCTGGGGGCCGCATGCATCGCCGCGGCCCTGCTCTTGTCGCCGGCAACCTCCAGCGCCGTCATCACCATCAACGCCGACGAAACCGTCATCGGCGACGGCACCGGCACAATCGCAAGCCCTTGGAATATCGATGACGCTGTCATAGTCGGGGATGCCGGACCGGGCAGCGTGACCGTCTCCGGCGCCGGCGAGGTGAACAGCCAGAACTACAACCTCTATCCCGGCAACAGCGGTGGTACCGGCACGGTGACCGTCACCGGAACCGGTTCCTCATGGAGCGACATCGGCTATCTCTATCTCGGGTATTCCGGCACCGGTAACCTGAACATTACCGACCACGGCATGGTTTCGGTCTCAAGAGGGTTCCGGGTCGGGTGGCAGCCAGACAGCGACGGCACACTCACCATCACCAGCGGCGGCACACTCACGACTGACAGCTATACTGTGCCAATAGCGTTCGCATCGAGCGCAACCGGCAGGGTGACGATCAGCGGCACCGGCTCGACTTGGGAGACCAACAGCGACATTACATTCGGGGACTGGGGTACCGGCACCTTGACCCTCGCCGACAGCGGGAGGCTTGGCGCAAAGACAGGCACCGACCCCGGCGTCGTAATCGCCAAGAACACCGGTTCCATCGGTACCGTCAACATCGGCGCGGCATCGGGGGATAGCGCCGTGGCGCCCGGCACCCTGGAGCTCTCGCCGGTTACGTTTGGCGCTGGCACCGGCAAGCTGGTCTTCAATCACACCGATACCGGCTACAGCTTCGCCCCGGTGATTACCGGCACGGGCAGCGTCGAGGTGGAGGCCGGAACCACCATTCTCACAGCGGCCAGCGATTACAGCGGCGCCACCACCATCAACGCCGGCACCCTGACCGTGGATGGCGGCTCGCTCACCTCTGACACCACCGTCAACAGCGGCGGCACCCTGGGCGGCTCAGGTACGGTGGCGAATGTCACCGTAAACTCCGGCGGCACCCTCGCCCCCGGCAATTCGGCCGGCACCCTGACTGTTGATGATCTCGTACTCGACGACACCTCGGTACTCGCCTTCGAGCTGGGCGACCCGACGGGCGACGCCGGCATCGACAGCGACCTCATCGTCGTCAACGGCGACCTCACCCTCGACGGCGTACTCGATGTCACTGCCCTCGCCGGTTTCGGCGCCGACACCTACCGGCTGATCGATTACACCGGAACGCTGACCAACAACACCCTCACGGTCGGCACCCTGCCGGCCGGCTATGCGGCAACCATCGACATCGAGACCGACAAGCAGGTCAACCTTGTGGTGAGGGAAGCCTTTGCAGTCACCATCACGACCGGCAGCGGGGGCAGCGCCAGCTGCAGCCCTAATCCGGTCCCCTCGGGCGACACGGCCAGCTGTACCGTGAGCCCCAACAGCGGGTACACCCGCTCCTCCTCGGTCGGCGGCACCTGCCCGGACGGTAGCTGGAGCGGCAGCACCTGGACCACCGAGGCTATCGTCGCCGACTGTTCGGTCAGCTTCTCCTTCAACGCCATTCCCGCACCCGCACCGGAGCCAGAGCCAGAGCCAGAGCCCGAGCCAGAGCCCGAGCCCTATGACGACGGTACCGTGAGCTGTACGACGGGTGAATGCACCGCCACCGAAAACGAGGACGGCTCCCGTACCGTCAGCGGCTCCCGCACCGACCCGGTGACGGGTGGTGAGGTGACCTTTGAGGTGACCACCTCCCCGGACGGCGGGGTGGATATTACTTTGACCACCCCCGACGGCACCCCCACCCGGGTCTCCTCGGCAGTCCCGGGCTCCACCGTGGAGGTCGGCACCGACGAAGACGGCCGACCCCGGGTCACCACCCGGGCGGAACTTGCCGACGGCACCACCCTGGAGGTGGTGATCGATGCGGACGGGTATCTCACCCACCGGGTGACCCATCTGGA
>JAWLGP010000025.1:0-73284 GCA_041685045.1 Gammaproteobacteria bacterium | reverse complement strand
GTCGAGCCTACCCCCCTGGCTGAGGCCCAGTGATGCCGCCCACCCCCGTGCCCGCAACCTTCGCCATTTATGCGCGGTTTTACTCAGCCGCTAACACGGAACACTTCCTGAATGGCCGAGTCCGCAGGAATGGCAGGTGTCGGAAGGTATTGCGGCCACACCGCCATGCGTGTCGGAGCGGTTTCCGGTTGAGCGGCACTGTGGCGGATGGGGCCGCACTGCATGAAGATGATGGGGTGGTGGCCGTCACGCCGCATCGGTGTTGCGGTCAGGCCGAGCACATAACGGCTTTTTGCTTCCTTGAGGATGGACTCGAAGGAGAAGGCCGACAGGTGGTGGCACTCGTCGACGATCACCTGGCCGTAATCGTCGAGGAGGGACGCGAGATCTTCCCTGCGGGACAGGGACTGCAACACCGCGATGTCGATGTGCCCGCTGGGTCTCTTCTTGCCCGCGCCGATGACGCCAAGTCCTCCTTCCCGGAGTTCGAGGAAAGTTGTTAGGCGTTCCTGCCACTGACGCAGCAGTTCGGTGCGGTGAACGAGAATCAGGGTACTGACTTTGCGTCGGGCGATGATCGCGGCTGCCGTTACGGTCTTGCCGAAGGCGGTCGGGGCGCAGAGGACGCCGGTATCCTGTATCAGCATCTCCCTGACGGCCGATTTCTGGTCCCTCCGGAGCGTGCCTGTGAACTTGGCTCGGATCTTGTGTCCGACAACGCGTTCGTCCTGGAACTCAGCGTGGACACCATTCTGCTCAAGCAGATGCAGTGCGTCGTCGAGACATCCGCGCGGTAACCCGATATGTTTGGAAAAGTTCTCGGCGCAGCCGATGATGCGGGGCTTGCTCCAAACGGGCAGGCGCATGGCCTGCGCCTTGTAGAACTCGGGATTCTGAAACGCCGCCAAGCGGATTAGGCGGTTGCTCAAGGGCTGCGGTAGATCGGCCTTGGCGAAGAAGAGATGATTGGCGAGCACAACGTCGAGCGATTTCGGCAGTGCGCCGGCTATCTCGTCCGGCAACGGGGAGTGCCGTTGCCACGGCTTCTCCTCTGCGTCACCTGCGAAACTTACGTCGAGCGGATGCCGGCCTCCGCTGGCACGAAGGATGGCGTCTTCCAGGTCTTTCGCTGAGAGAGCGCAGACCGAGGTGAGATAGGCCCACTGGTCGCTAAAGGGGATAAGGTTGTCGTCCACGAAGACGCTGTGCCCGCGTTCCCGCGGATTCTTCTGCAGCGGGAGGGCAATGAGGTTGCCGAAGCCGCCTTTGGGAAGGGTGTCCTGGTTGGGAAAGAGTCGGTCGTAACTGGCGAGGGACAGCTGCCGGGTGCGGTTGCAGGTGTGGCTGATCAGCGCCGCACCAAGCTGTCTCGCCTCCCGTGCCGGGACGGGTTCGGAGAAAAAGATCCAGACGTGCGCTCCGTTTCCCGAACGGGAGATCTCCAGCGAAGCGGGGATATCCAGTTCACGACAGGCTTGCATAAAGCCCTTGGCGTCGTCCTGCCAATGATTGTCATCGAAGTCGACGGCAAGAAACCAACAGCGATCGTCAGACAATAGTGGGTAGATCCCAATCGTGTGCTCGCCCGCAAGATGGCGGTAGATGATCTCATCGGTCACAGGGAGAAGCTGCCGCTGGTCGCACCGGCCGCATTTGACTTTGGGTTTGCGACAGATGCCCGGCCGCCATTCATTGGCGCAGGCGGGGCTGTACCCGGCTTTTCCTTTGGCGGATTCCCAGCGTAGCGGGTAAACATCGCTCCTGCCGCGGAAACGGTTTCGGAACAGGGCAACCTTTTCCGAGGGGGAAAGTCGTGAGCTGATTGTGGGAGGCTCTTCGGACCCCCAAGGGGCCGAGGGCGGCACGTCTTCCGGGTTCTCCCAGGCGATGCCGTGCTGCTCAAGAAGTGCCTTCAGCCGTGCGTTCTCTTCACGCAGGCGCTGGACCTCATCCTGATAGGGTGTGTCAGAGTCGCGGTCGTTACGGGCCATCAATCGAGGACGATTTGGGGTAGCAGCTTGGCATCTGTTTCAAACCGTTCGGTCTGGGGAGCGCGGAGGCTTGCCCGATTACATCGGTTCAGGCGTATGGAAAAGGGCTAATTCAGGCTGCATCGACGCGGCGAATTGCCCGGTATTCCGGGGCCCTTTTTTCGTCGTGCAGCGTCTTCCACAGATCGAGTTTCATCTGCAGGTTCATCCAGAACTCAGGGGTGGTTCCCAGCGCGCGGGCAAGACGAACCGAGGTGTCGGGGATGATCGCCCGTTTGCCGGTACAGATTTCATTCATGCGTTGACGGCTCACTCCGATCTGGCGGGCGAACTCCGTTTGGCTCAGTCCCAGGGGTTCGAGGAACTCCTCGACCAGGATTTCTCCCGGTGCGTAGGGCTGACGTTCTGTCATGTTCATGTGACGTGCCTCGCTAGTGGTACTGAATGAGCTGAACGTCATACCAGTCATTCTCAAAGGGTTTGAAGATCAGGCACCACGGTCCGGAGACGTGGATCGACCAGAAACCCTCCAAGTCACCATGGAGGGGATGGAGCTGATTTCCGGGAGGCACTTTCAGGTCCTCCAGGGATGCCGCTGCATCCATCATGTCCAACTTCATCTTGACTCGCCTCCGAAGCTTCGGCTTGATGCTTGAGCACTTGTTGCGTCGCCAGCATCTTTCCAGTTTCCGATCACCGAAGCTCTTAATCATGCAGTCATGTTATGCATGACTATTGTGGGTGTCAATGGCGGCATGTCTGACCTAGGTCGCGCGATTGTCTTCGAAAGCGGCCTGTTCGCTTTGACGTGTCGATGGCGGTGAAAATCCGCACTTTCTTTCTTGCGGATTCCCAGCGGGGCGGTGCTGCTGGAGGAGAGCCTTAGCCGTGCGTTCTCTTCACGCAGGCGCTGGATCTCATCCTGATAGATGTGTCAGAGTGGCGGCCGTTACGGGCCATCAATCGAGGACGATTTGGGGTAGCAGCTTGGCATCTGTTTCAAGCCGTTCGGCCTGGGCGAGCGCAAAGTCACCAATCGTGGCTACGATGGCGCGCTCATCCAGCGTATATCCCGGCCAGTTCTGCAAATCGGGCAACACCTTGCGGACGGCCTTGGCCATTCGCACCATCTCCCGCGCGACCAGCCGGCGGTCGAGACCACAGGTCACCGCCAGTTCGGCCCAGTCATACGCCCGCACATTGCTGATGTTGAACTCGTCACCGATGGCCATGGCAATTTCGTGATCGATCTTCGGGTAAACGCAGGCGGCAACCAGATCATAGGAGGGTGCCAGGCGCAGCCCGCCCGGATCGACGAAGAAGGAGACGTTCTTCCCGTGGGCGTCGGAGTTGCCGATGAGGTACTGCACCAGGGTCCAGCGCAGCAGGCCAAGGCGCACGGGCGCAGCAGCGATAGCGAAATCGGCGATTGAAAAGAGCCGTTCGAGGCTAACCCCGTCGCGGATATGGGCCACGTCCCGGCCGCTACCGAAGTTGCGCTCGTATTTGTGGCTGACCGCCAAGTCCAGTGCCTGGCAGGCATCAATGACATGCAGGCGGTCGACCGCCCCGTCGCGCCGTTGGCGGTCGAAGCGTTGCACAACCAGTACCGGTTCGGGTACCCGGAGGATGTCGATACCGGTCGATGGGAGGCCGAGGGCCTCGGCCAGCCGTAGGCAGAAGTGCTCGTTGGCGACCAGGTGGGGAAGGTTGGGGCTCACAGGCTCCGGCTTGAGGATGTGAGTCGATGCCAGCCTCCCTTCCACCAGATACAGCTGGTCGTCATCGCGGTAGACGGCGAGCTTGTCCTGATAGCCGGCAATTGACATTCGCACCCGTCCGTCCCAGACGTTGAACGGCTCATGCGTACGGTTGCGGATGCGTTCGGCAAGCTCCTCACCTGTGACCTCCCGTCGGGAGTCGGGGATCTGTTCAGGCGAAGTGCCGTCCGGGAGCAGACTGATTGCACCGGTGCTCTCCCTTCCGAGGACGAGCAGCAGGCCGTAGAGGTTCGCCTTCGAGAGCCGGTGCGCGGCGATGGCGTCATCGAGAGCCTTCCCTTCGGGAAGAAGGTTCTCGAAGAAACGGCGTACGCTTACCGAATGGTGTTCGTCACCGACCTGCTTGGGGCGCTCAAGCGGGAGGGCGGGTGAGAGGGGAAAGGCTGACCGCGAGGCCACCCACCCGGGGGCATAGTCGAAAGCGAACCGCCCGGTATCGTCGTGATACACCAAGGTGCCCATCTGCCTGCCGTTAACCCAGGCATCAAGGCGATGGGTACTCATCTGTCATGCTCCAGGCGGGCCAAGGTCTCGGGCAGATCCGCCCTCGGGACCGCGAGCAGGGCGAGTCCCAGTTGGTGGGCGATCTGCAGTGCCTTGTCCAGGCCGACGCCGCGGGGCTTACCGTTCTCCAGTGCAGACAGCAGAGCGACAGAGACGCCGCACAGGGATGCGGCATCGTCGATGCGCAGGCCCTGCTGAGTGCGCAGGCTGCGGACGAAGGCACCGAATTCGGCGACCGTTGTGATGGTCGGCTTTTCCGGCAGAGGGGATGGGGTGATTGTACGCGCCATAGTTAATTTCTCTTTTGTGAGAAATTATCAGCCGATCGTAGGTTGTTTGTCGATAGTTTATCGAAAACGATAAAATAGGCGGAAGCGAACCCATTCAACACAAATGTTTATCAAAAACGGAAACAAGTCAGGGTGAACCTCCATTCCGTTGCGGAATAGCCTTTGCTGGCATTACGCTACGAGAAGGTAGGCAGGAGCGATGTCCATGGCGTCTGTACTGATCAAAAATCTGCCAGACGAGCTGCACCAGAAACTGAAGCGGCGCGCTGAACGCCACCACCGCAGCCTGAACAAGGAGCTGATCGCTATTATCGAGACGGCACTCCATCGGCCAGAGCGTGCGGAACTCCCCGAACCGGTCCGCTTGCGGAAACCGTTGAGCTTGGAGATGTTGGGTGAGGCTCGGGAAGAGGGACGGGCAGGCCTAGTTGAACGTTAAAGATCCCTTTGCTCCACCCAACAAAAAAAGGGTTACCGATTAGTCGGTAACCCTTTCATTTTATGGTGGGCGCGACAGGGATTGAACCTGTGACCCCTGCCGTGTGAAGGCAGTGCTCTCCCGCTGAGCTACGCGCCCGGATGACCGGTTGCGGCCGTCGCGCTAATCCCGACTGACCGACTTAAGAAGGCCGCTGATAATATACGCGTCCGGCGGCATGGTCAAACCCTTTGGGTGGTTCGCTGCGCGGGCAGCGGCCGAGTATAATGCCCGGCTTTGTGAATGGGTGAATTGACCATGCCTGAAGAGACGATCCGGCGCATCGGAAACCGGGCGGTGGTGTTGGTTGAGGACATCGGCCTGCTGGTGATTCTGTTGGCCACTGTGGTCGCGGCCGGTCAGGAGATCTGGCACATGGTCGCCACCGGCAGCGTGCGGCTGGCGGACCTGCTGCTCATGTTCATCTACCTGGAAGTGGTGGCGATGGTGGCGGCCTATTGGAAGTCGGGCCAGCTACCCGTGCGCATGCCGCTCTATATTGGCATGGTGGCGCTGGCGCGCTATCTGATCCTGGACATGAAATCGATGGACGAGTGGCGGCTGCTGGCGGTCGCCGGTGCGGTGCTGCTGCTCGGCCTGACGGTGCTGGTGGTCCGCTTCGGCCATGTGCGCTTCCCCTACGGTCCGACCGAAAAGTAAGTTTCTCAACCGAATACGGAACCTATGAGCATCAAAACCCGCTTTGCCCCGAGCCCGACCGGCTACCTGCACATTGGCGGTGCCCGCACCGCGCTGTTCTCCTGGCTCTATGCCCGCCGCCACGGCGGCAAGTTCGTGCTGCGCATCGAGGATACCGACCTGGAGCGCTCCACTGCCGAGTCGGTGAACGTCATTCTGGAGGGAATGACCTGGCTGGGGCTGGAGTATGACGAAGGCCCCTTCTTCCAGACCCATCGCTTCGACCGCTACGCCGAGGTGACGCAGCAGCTGCTGGACAAGGGGCTGGCCTACCGCTGCAACTGCTCCAAGGAGCGGCTCGAGGCGCTGCGCGAGGAGCAGATGGCGAAGAAGCTAAAGCCGCGCTATGACCGCCACTGCCTGGGCAAGGCGATCGACCCCAACGAACCGCACGTGATCCGCTTCCGCAACCCGACCGAGGGCAGCGTGGTGGTGAACGACATGGTGCGCGGCAAGGTCGTATTCAGCAACGAGGAGCTGGACGACCTGATCATCCGCCGCAGCGACGGCAGCCCGACCTACAACTTCGTGGTCGTGGTGGACGACATGGACATGGCCATCACCCACGTGGTGCGCGGCGACGACCACCTGAACAACACCCCGCGCCAGATCAACCTTCTGCGCGCGCTGGGCGTCGAGCCGCCCATCTATGCCCACCTGCCGATGATCCTGGGCGAGGACGGGCAGAAGCTTTCCAAGCGCCACGGCGCGGCCAGCGTCACCGACTACCGGGAGCAGGGCTACCTGCCGGAGGCGCTGCTGAACTATCTGGTGCGCCTCGGCTGGTCCCACGGCGACCAGGAGGTATTCGAGCTGGACGAGATGGTGCGGCTGTTCGATATTTGCGACATCAATCACTCCGCCTCTGCGCTCAACCTGAGCAAGCTTCAGTGGTTGAACCAGCACTATATGAAGACGCTGGACCCGGCCCACGTGGCGCGCCAGCTGACCTACCAGCTCGGCAAGCTGGACATCGATCCGACCACTGGTCCCGACCCGGTGGAGGTGGTTATGGCCTACCGCGAGCGGGCCTACACCCTGGCGGAGATGGCCGAGCAGTGCGCCTACCTGTACCGGGACTTCGACGAGTACGACCCGGCGGCGGCCAAGAAACACCTGCGTCCGGTGGCCCAGGAGCCGCTGGAGAAGGTGCGCGCGGCTCTGGAGGCGCTGCCCGAGTGGACGCCCGAGGCGCTGCACGCCTGCGTCGCCGAGGTTTCAGAGTCGCTGCAGCTGAACATGGGCAAGGTGGCGCAGCCGCTGCGGGTGGCCGTGGTCGGCGCCGCCGCCTCGCCCGGCATCGACGAGACACTCAAGCTGGTAGGCCGCGAGAACACCCTGCGGCGGATCGATAAGGCGCTCGCGCTGATCCGCGAGCGCAGCGAAGCAAACTGACCCTCTACGAGGAACGCGACATCCATGGGTAACGACACCCAAGCCCCCACCAACTTCATCCGGCAAGCGATCGACCAGGACATTGCCGAGGGCAAGAACGATGGCCGTGTGGCCACCCGGTTTCCGCCGGAACCGAATGGCTATCTGCACATCGGCCACGCCAAGTCGATCTGCCTGAATTTCGGCATCGCCCGGGACTACGGCGGCGTCTGCAACCTGCGCTTCGACGACACCAATCCGCACAAGGAGAACGTCGAGTTCGTGCGTGCCATCGAGGCCGACGTGCGCTGGCTCGGTTTCAGCTGGGGCGACCGGGTGTTCTACGCCTCGGACTATTTCGAGAAGCTCTACGGCTTCGCGGTGGAGCTGATCGAGAAGGGGCTGGCCTACGTCTGTGATTTATCGGCCGAAGAGACCCGCGCCTATCGCGGCACCCTGACCGAGCCGGGCAAAGACAGTCCGTTCCGTAACCGTTCCGTCGAGGAGAACCTGGACCTGTTCCGGCGCATGCGTGCCGGCGAGTTCCCGGACGGGGCACGGGTCCTGCGGGCCAAGATCGACATGGCCTCGCCGAACATGAATATGCGCGATCCGACCCTCTATCGGATCCGCCACGGCGTCATTCACCACCAGACCGGGGCGGAGTGGTGCATCTATCCGATGTACGACTACACCCATCCGATCTCGGACGCGCTGGAGGGGGTGACGCACTCCCTCTGCACCCTGGAGTTCGAAGACCACCGGCCGCTCTACAATTGGGTGCTGGACAATGTCAGCGTGCCCTGCCATCCGCGCCAGATCGAGTTCTCGCGCCTGAACCTGCAGTACACGGTGATGAGCAAGCGCAAGTTGACCCAACTGGTCGACGAGGGCCACGTCGAGGGCTGGGACGACCCGCGCATGCCGACCATCGCCGGCATGCGCCGGCGCGGCTACACCCCGGCCTCGGTACGCGATTTCGCCGAACGCATCGGCATCAGCAAGGCGGAGAACACCGCCGAGATGACGCTGCTGGAGAACTGCGTGCGCGACGACCTGAACGTCACCGCCGAGCGGCGCATGGCGGTGCTGCGCCCGCTCAAGGTGGTGATCGAGAACTATCCCGAGGAACAGGTGGAGGAGCTGGAGGCGGCCAACCATCCGCAGGACCCTTCGATGGGCGTGCGGCGCATCCCGTTCTGTCGCGAGCTCTACATCGACGCCGAGGACTTCCGCGAGGAAGCGCCGAACAAGTTCAAGCGCCTGGTGGCGGGCGGCGACGTGCGCCTGCGCAACGCCTACGTGATCCGCTGCGACCAAGTGATCAAGGACGGTCAGGGCGAGGTGATCGAACTGCGCTGCAGTTACTACCCGGATACCCTCGAGAACAACCCCGAGGGGCGCAAGGTGAAGGGTGTCATTCACTGGGTCTCGGCGCGCCACGGGGTCGAGGCGGAGGTGCGCCTGTACGATCGCCTGTTCGCGGTCGCCTCGCCCGATTCTTCGGCGGCGAAGGAGGGCAAGGACTACAAGGCGTTCCTCAACCCCGACTCCCTGCGCACCCTGACCGGCTGTGTGCTGGAGGGCTCGCTGCGCGACGAGGCGGCCGGCGCGATCTACCAGTTCGAGCGGGAGGGCTATTTCTGCCGCGACGGTGCTAACGACGCTTCCGGCCGCCCGATCTGGAACCGTACCGTCACCCTGCGCGACTCGTGGGCGAAAATCGAAAAGCAGGCATAACGCAGGCTTGACAGGCGCCCCGGAATCCATAAAATAGGCGCTCCTTTCGGGGGCTATAGCTCAGCTGGGAGAGCGCTTGCATGGCATGCAAGAGGTCGGCGGTTCGATCCCGCCTAGCTCCACCAAATACGGCCGGGATGGCATAAACGCATCCCGGCCAAATTTTTTTGAAGTGACGGTTAAACCCGTCCCCTTCGTCTAGAGGCCTAGGACACCGCCCTTTCACGGCGGCGACAGGGGTTCGACTCCCCTAGGGGACGCCAATCTGCAAAAGCAAGAAGCCCGCCCAGCGCGGGCTTCTTGCGTTCTGCCGTTCGTGCCGCTCCTGCATGCGGTGGAGCTCCCTCCTTTTGCATATCTCCTGCGCTGTACACCTTAATGCTGGTTAGGGTAAAAAGGTGTGGTCGATCACGGAAATAGGATGCCGCTATGGAGCCGCTCCCGCGCTACGCCGCCCTCTATGTCGTCTCCGACCTCCACATGGGCGGTGAAACCGGCTTTCAGATGTTCGGGCAGGGTGAACTCCTCGCCGAGACCATCGGTTCGCTTCCCCTGAAGAAACACGAGGTCGACGGTTCCGTCGCCCTGGTTCTGAACGGCGACATCGTCGACTTTCTGGCGGAGCCCCGGGCACGCTACCTCGACCCGGCCGGCGCCATTGGCAAGCTGACCCGGATCTGTCGTGATCCGGCCTTCTCTCCCGTATGGGACGCGCTGGCGCAGTTCGTTCGCCAGGATGGCCGTGAACTGATCCTGGTGCTCGGCAACCACGATGTGGAACTGGCCCTTCCCGATGTTCGGGAGTGGTTGGCGCAGCGCCTCTCGGGCGGAGACCCGTCGGCCCGCGGCCGCATCCGGTTCCACCTGGACGGCGCCGGCTTCGCCTGCGAGGTGGGCGGCCGTCGGGTGCTGTGCGTGCACGGCAACGAGGTGGATACGTGGAACCTGGTGGACCACCGCCAACTGCTGGAGGTGCAGCGCGCCGCCAACCGTGGGACTGCCCCGGAGCCGTGGGACGCCAACGCCGGCACGCGGCTGGTGGTCGACGTCATGAATGCCATCAAGCGCAGGTACCCGATGGTCGACCTGCTCAAGCCGGAGACGGAGGCGGTGCTGCCGATCCTGGCCGCGCTGGACCCCGATCCCGACAAGCTGCGGCTCATGGCACGTATTCTGCGCGTGGCGGCAACGCTGGGTCGTGATGGATGGTTCAAGCGTATCGGCTTGCTGTCCGCGGAAGAGGATGCGTCCGGGCAGGGGCCCTCCGGTGAAGAGCTGCTCGGGGGATTGCTGGCGCAGACGCTCGATGGCGGGACGCTTGAAGACCACGATCCGGTGCTCAGCGCCTACCGGGCCCTGCAGGAAGGGGAGGGGCCCGGCATCCCTGGCGATCCCGGCGCGACCGATACGCTTGGCTTTACCGACTGGTTTCCGGGGCTGGACACCGAGGCCCGCAAGCTCGAACTGTTGCGCAAGGCACTACGTTTCCTGCTGGCCGACGATCCGACCTTCCAAATCGATCATGCGGACGAGACGTTCCGGCAACTCGCCGCCGTGGCCGGGGATCAGGTGGATTTCCTCATCGCCGGGCACACGCACCTGCGGCGGGCCCTGCCGCTCCCCGGCGGCGGCTTCTACTTCAATACGGGGACTTGGGCCAGACTCATCGAACTGCCGAAAGCGGTGCTCGACGACGGGCAGGCCTTCGGCGACTTCTATAAGGCGCTGCAGTCACCGCTGATCGCCGAGCTGGAAAAGAAGAAGGTGCGGGGCCGGCGCATCGTCCTGAATCGGCCCACCATCGCCTGCATCATCGAAGGGGACCGGCAGGTGGCGGGGGAGCTGTTCGATCCCGCTAGCGGGCGGGAGCTCCACGTGCCCTTCACGCTTCCGAGGACGGCCCGATGAGCCGAACGCGCAAGGTCTCGGTCGAGCTGTTGCGTCACGGTCCGGCCCATAACCAGCTCCTCTCGCCGCTGACGGACTACATCGGCGTCTGCGGTGACCACAGCATCAGCACCGTGCGCGTGCCGTATGAACACCGGGAATTTCTTTCGGCACTGGCCGATCTCCGGTACCGGGGCGGGGATGGTCTCGATGCCGCTGCCCGCCGACGCGATGTCACCGAACGCCTCGGTGCACAGATGCGCGAGCTGCTGGAGGGAGTACACGGGCTGGTCCCGGAGCTCGATGGTGTCGGTGCGGGGACGGCGGAGCTGGTCCACCTGGAGCTGGTCGTCTCGGCGGCGGAACTGGCGATGCTGCCGTTCGAGCTGAGCAAGGTGCCGAGGGGCGCCGGGGGTGGCGACGGGAACTGGCTGCTGCTGCAACCGCTGTCACCGGTCTGCCTGACCCGCAGGGTTCGCGGTATCAACGGCGCCGTCAGCAATTGGGTGCGAAAACCGCGCGTGTTGTTCGCCTACGCCGACACGCCGGACATGGGCCGGCTCCCGGTCGACCAGACCAAGCTGCTGTTGAAAACCCTGGATCCGTGGCTTCCGCACATTCCGGACAAGGATGCCGAGGCCAGCAGCAAGCTCGCCGAACACCTGACGGTGCTTCCCCGTGCCTCCCTCGCCAGCATTGCCCGGGCCTGCGCCCGCAACGAGTACACCCACGTTCACCTCCTGGCACACGGTGCCGAGGATGGAAACCGCTCCGGGCAGTCGTTCGGCCTGCGCCTCTACACCGCCGATCGCGAGGGCTTCGAGACGGTCAGCGGCCAGCGACTGGCCGAAGTGTTGCACGCCGGAACCAGTGGATGCTTTGACGGCGGCTCCCGCCGCCCGCCACTGGTGGTAACGGCCGCCAGCTGCGACAGCGGCAATGTCGGTGAGGTCACCTTCCACGGGGCCAGCTTCGCCCATGAGTTGCACCGCGCCGGTATTCCTCTCGTGGTCGCCTCGCAGTTTCCGCTCTCGTTCGCCGGCTCCCGTCTGATGGTCGAGTTTCTCTATCGCGACATGCTCTGTGGTCGGGATCCCCGTGAGGCCCTGCGGAACCTGCGCGGTGCCCTCGACGCGCACGTTGGCGCTAAGCGACACGACTGGGCCTCCATCGTCGCCTATGCCTCCCTTCCCGACGATATCGACCGTCAGCTGGAAGAGCAGCGGTATTGGCAGGCGAGGAGTGCGGTGGATGCGGCCCTCGACCGGCTCGACGAGACCATCGACGAATTCGGGCGGAAGAAGCGCAAAGCCATGGAATCGGGTGGCGGGAAGTCACCGGAGGAGGCGGTCAAGGGCTGCGTCCGGCGTGTGAACGGTGCGACACGGACGCTGCCTCCGAAGGCGGGGTTCGCCGCCGAGACCTTCGCCTACCACGGAGCCGTGAGCAAGCGGATCGGCGAGGCCTGGTTCAAGATCGTCCGCTTCGCCGGCAGCGATGAACAAAGGGAGACGTGGCTCGACCATAGCCGGGATGCACTCCGCGAGGCACTGCGGTTTTATGAAATGGCCGCGCGGGAGGGGTTCGGGCAGTCCGAACAGGGGCGACGCGGCAGCAAACCGATGCACTGGTACCTGACGCAGTGTCTCTCCCTCCGTGCTGTCCTGCGGGAGCCGTTTGACCCGCGACGCTGGGAAGCGGCGATGTACTCGGTCGAGGTCGACCTCGATTCGGCATCGACACAGACGCGGATTTGGGCCCACGCGAGCGCCGCCGAACTCTACCTTCTGCGGTACGGCGCCGGGGGCAACCTGGAGAACGACGATGCCAAATCCCGGGCGCGGGAGCATGTTGCCGCCATCCACAACGGTACCGGCCCCCGGGATTTTCCCCGCTATTCCAGTTGCCGCCAGTTCAGGCGCTATGTGGACTGGTGGTGTACCCCCGAGTTTCAGGGAGAAGCGATCGACGCCGAAGGCGTGTTCGGGGCTCTGCAAGGGCTGGCGGACCGGCTGGAGAGCGAACTGCGCGTCAATCGTCGCCGGCCGGCGCAAAAGAAGTGAGGCGGCAGGTGGTGTTTGTCGAAACGCCAGACCAAAACCCCGGCAGGCGCGTCTGCCGGGGTTTTTCTCGTTCGCGGATTTTGATTGGCCAATGCGCCTTGGGAAGGGGCTATTCGTCGTCGTCCTCAATGACGGCGACATCGTCGTCGTAGTCTTCTTCGAGTTCGAAATCCTTGGCAGCACTCTTGGCGGGGGCCGGTCGTCCCTTTTCGGGGATGTTGCTGATCTTGGCGCCGCGCGGAGTGAAGCCGTTCCGGACCTTGCGGTAGGCGGTGTTCAACTCCCCGGTCAGGCCCTTCTCGTCAGCCTTCAGCTCACGCAGCTTGCTCTCGGCGATCTCGCGTTTGTACTCGAGAATGGCGCCGCGGCGATGGTTATAGACATAGATCGTGTCCGACTGGCCGGTGCTAAGCCGGTTGTCCATGACCACCGGGCTGCTCTTCTCGCCTGCCTCCAAGTAACCGAACCAAAGGTGGTTTTCGGCCATGCTGACTCAGCTCCTGATGTTGTTGTGGAGAGGTTTATGGGCGCTGATTTAATGCCATCCGCGGCGGTTGTCAACTGGTTTTGCATGGCGGGCGACCGGGCTCCAATAATTCGCGGGCCGGGAGCCGGCCAGGCGGCAACGGGTGATCTGTAATTTCCAATTAATTCATAAGGTTGTAGGGTGGGGTCGCGTGCCACGGGAGGACGCTCCCGCCGTGGCCGCGCGCACCGTCATGGTGAGTCCGGGCCTGTGTGCTAACGTTTTCTTGATGACATGTTTGGCCCCGGCGGGAGCATAGGTCGCGGGGGCGACTATTTCGGGCAGAAAACAGCCATGGAACTGGAGAAGCGGGCGAGGGAGTTGGCCGGCGAGCTGCGGGACGTTTGCCTGCGTCGGCACGGCCTGGGGAACGGGTATGTCGAGCGTCTGGTGGCGGGATATCGGCGCACACCGACCGCGTACGACCGTTTGCCCGCTCCGTTTGTCCAGGCGTTGGATCACGCCCAGTTCGGAACGGGGGCGGCGGTTCGGGCCGACCTCCTGCGTTTTGCCATCGCCCGGCTGATCGTCGCCTCGCTGTGTCGCCTGCGATCCGACCGAACCCTGCCCGAAACCGTGCGCAACGAGGCGGAACAGCGCTGGTATCCCCAACTCATGGATGAGCTTCTGGAGAGGCCCGATTCGGCCTTCGATCATCGCGACGATGCCTTCCTGAAGGACCTGGCCGTGGCGGCGCTGAAGGCGCTGCCGGTGGGCGGGGCGTGGGTGGTGGAGGTCAGCGGCATCGCCCGTCAATTCCTGATCAGTGGCGGGGTGGGGCAGTTCGTCGAGGCGAGCCTCTACCTGCTCGGCCGCATGAAGCACTTCAAGTGGTACTACCAGTTGCATGCGGTGGACCGCTATCTGGACAGTTTCTCCGAGACCTCCCGCAACGCCTGCTACGGTACCGTCTGCGAGTTGCTGCGGCTCAATCCACAAATGCGTGGCCTGTTCGGCGGCAGTTGGTACTACGACCCGGCGCTGGCGTCGATCAGTCCGCATCTGGCCTATCTTCAGCAGGTCCCGCGCCGCTACGGCGCCAAGGTTTTCCGGGTGGGGACGACGCCTGCGGCCATTCGGCTGGCGACCCTGAAATCCCGTAAGCGGCGGATGCTGTACGAAACCCGGCGTTATACCCCTGCCCACTACCTGCTGATCTGGCCCCGAAAGCAGCTGTTCGGCTGGGAAACGGCCAGCGTGCCGCGCCTGGCGGCAGTTGAGGAGCCACCGCGGTGCTCAAGCGCAACCTGAAGGAGGGAGCTTTCCGGGTGCTGGCCGGGATGCAGGTCCCGGAGCTGGTGCACCGACGGACCTGTCCGCGCTGTTTGACTATCGTGATGTACCACGCAGTGGTCGAACAGCCGCTGCCGGTCGACGACTGGTGCTTCATTCCGGTAGAGCGCTTCACGGCACAGCTGGAGTACCTGGCGCAACGGTTTGAGGTCCTGCCGCTGGCGGAGGCGGTGGACCGCCTCGGGCAGGGAGCGATTGAACGGCCCACCTTGGCGATCACCTTTGACGATGGCTTCCAGAACAATCATGACGTCGCCTTCCCGATTCTGCGGCGCCTGGGCCTGCCGGCGACGATGTTCCTCACCACCGGCCTGATCGGTACCGACCGCACGGTCTGGTTCTGCCAGCTCCTGGACGCCCTGGCCCGCAGTTCACGGCCCCACCTGCAGTGGCAGGGGGAGTCGCTCGAATTGGGGGGGCGCATTTCGCGACAGCGACTGAGCACCCGTCTACAGGCTGCGCTCAAGCGCATGCCGCAGCCGGAACTGCAGGAAGAGGTGTCCCGGATCGTGTCGGCACTGGGCGGGAGCGGGGTGGTCGGACGCGACTCACCATTTCGTATGCTGAACCCGGAGAGCGTTGGCACCATGGCCCGCTCCGGTCTGATCGAGTTCGGTGCCCATACCCGCACGCATGCCATCCTCTCGCGCCTGTCCGAAGCCGAACAGCGCGAGGAGATCGCCGCTTCGGTGCACGCGACCGAGGCGCTGGCCGGCCAACCCTGTCGCCTGTTCGCGTACCCGAACGGGCGGGCGGAAGACTACGACCGGAACACCGTGGCGATTTTGCGGGAGCACGGCATCACCGCGGCGGTGACCACCGAGCCCGGAGCGAATCGTGCGGGGGGCTCGCCCTGGGCATTGAAACGCCAGGGGATCGGCGCCGACACGTCGTTGTCCGGGTTTCGAATGCAGGTCAACCACGCGCTCCCGGCGTGATGGACCGACGGATCAGGTGCCGACCAGGTAGCCGAAGGTGCCGAGCAGAATGCGGATCACCCCCGCCACCAGCAGCGCCACCGCCACCGACAGCGAGACGGCAAACAGCGCCTCGCGACGGCCGATGGTCTTCAGCATCACGGCGAAAGTGGCGACGCAGGGCACATAGAAGGTGAGGAAGATGAGAAAGGTAATGATCTGGATGGTATCCAGCACGGTACCCACTTCGAAGGTCCCGAGCGCCTGATAGACCATCAGCAGCGACAGCTCCTTGCGCAGGATGCCGAACAGGATGGGGACGCCCAGCACCACCGGCAGCCCCAGCCACCAGGCGGTGATCGGGGTCAGCAGCGTGTTGACGAAGCTGTCGGCCCCGAAATGGGAGAGCAGTGCCAACACCACGCTCCCGCCCACCAGCAGCGGGGTGACGATGGTGAGGATATCGCTGGTGCGGGCCCAGGTGCTGGCCAGCAGCGTTCGCCAATCGGGCAGGGCGTAGGGTGGGATCTCCTGCACCTGGCCCGGACCGGTTTCGGGGAAGCGCCGCGCCAGCAGCTGGCCGACCACCGCAATCACGGTGACGGTGAGCAGAAACATGGCGAGCACGCCGAGGCCGCCGAGGTATTTGCCCGCGAGCGCCAGGATAATGGCGGAGCGGGCCGAGCAGGGGACAAAGGTGATCAAAAGGGAAGCGACCACCCGCGCCCGGCCCTTGGTGGTGGCCGCCGCCGCGGACAGAGCCGGGACGTTGCAGCCGAGCCCCAGCAGGAAGGGCACCGCAACACTGCCGTGCAGGCCCACGCGGTGGAAGCCGCGGTCCAGGACAAAGGCGATGCGGTGCATCACGCCGGTCTCCTCCATGGCCACCAGCAGCATGACCAGCGGGAGCATGTAAGGGATGACGATGCCAACCAGCCCAATCAAGCCATCCACCACGGCCCGGCCAATCACGCCACCGGTGGTGTCGGGTTGCCAGTCGGCCACCCAGTCGATCAGGCGGGCGGCGGTGAGGCCGTCCAGCCAGGCACTGACCTCGAACACCACGAACAGGACCGCTGCGAAAACGGCCAGACTGCCGAGCAGGCCCCAGTGCGGGTGCAGGAACAGCTCGTCGAGCCAGTATCGCCAACCGCTGCCTTCGTGTGGTGCGCCGATGCGGGTGACGTTTTCGAACAGAATGGACGCACGATGGTGACGGTCGGCGTGCAACTCCTCGTCGATCGGCCGCGGCAGGCTGCGCTCGGCCTCCATCCGCAGCTGGTCGATGGCGGGGACGAGGTGGGGGAAGTGTTGGTTCATCTCGTCCATGAAGTAGCGATCTCCCATCGCAACCTGCATCAGCAGGAACGGGTGGGGAACGCGAAACGCCGCCTGGATCTCCGGCCGGTTGAGCAGTTGCCCGAGTGGCCTGAGCGGTTCGCAGATGTGCGCACTGGCCGATTGTGCCAGCGGACAGACCTTCTGGCGCACGGCGTCTACCGCGGTGGCGAACAGCTCGGAGATCCCGTGCCCCATCAGGGCCACGGTCGGGATCACGGGGATGCCCAGCTGACGACTCAGGGCCTTGCTGTTGATGTGCATCCCTTTCTTGGCCGCCTCGTCCATCATGTTGAGGGCGATGACCATTGGCCGGCCCAGCTGGGTCAGCTCCAGGCTGAGTTCCAGGTGGCGGTCGAGGGCGGTGGCATCCACCACCTGGATGATGACGTCCGGCGGTGCAAACGGTGCCGGCGGGGCGGTGGCGTCGTGGGCGGCCACCGGCGGTGGCTCGTCGCCCCACAGCAGGTACTGCAGTCCGACCCGCTCGTCCTGCCGCAGCAGGTGCAGGGAGCGAACGCTCGGCAGGTCCACCACCCGCGCCTCGTCGAGGCCAATCTGTACCGAACAGTCGCGGTAGGCGTTGTGGGTGCCGCTCAACTCGCCGCTGTGGACCGAGGTGCTGGCGACGGCGTCGAACAGGGTACTCTTGCCGCTGTTCGGCAGACCGGTGAGGGCGATGCGCAGGCGGTGCTCACCCCGGAACAGACGGACCGGGATCGGGACTACGGTTTCGACAGACTTGGTCATCGCTGCGCATTGTCCCGGACCAGAGGGATTTGGTCCAGTGAGCCGTTCACAGCAGCGGCCGACGTGAACCCGCGCGGTAATTACCAGTCCAAACCTGTTGGTGATTGCCAGGCTTATGGGAATGGATAACGCAAAACTGTATGACCTGATCCATCCGGCAGACCCGGAGGCGGTCGAGCGTGAGGTGCTCGAACCGTTGGTCACCATCGACCCGGCGTTCGAGGCCGATCGGTTGCGCTCGCTCTACCGGGACGTGGTGAGACTGTTCCAGGGGGACTATCCCGGTTATTGCGCCAGCGATGCCTGGTACCACGACTTGGAGCACACCAGTGCGGTCCTGCTCTGCGTAACCGCCATGGTTTACGGCGCGCACTTCGAGGGGGTGCGCATCAGCAGTCGGGGCAAACTGCTGGTGCTGGCCTGTGCCCTGTTCCACGATGTCGGGCTCATCCGTCGCCGCGACGAGACCGAGGGGACCGGAGCCCGCTTCACGGTCGGCCACGAGGACCGCAGTATCCAGTTCACGGAGCGCTATTTCACCGAACACGGCTTTGGTCCGGATGACGTTGTCGATGCGACCCACATCATTCTCTGTACCAAACTCGGCACCTCGATTGGGGAGATCGCGTTTCGGGACCGGGAAATCCGCGTGCTGGGTCAGATCCTCGGAACCGCGGACGTAGTGGCGCAAATGGCCGATCGCGCCTACCTTGAAAAGCTCCTGTTGTTGTATCGGGAATTTCGCGAGGCCCGCATTCCGGGCTACGAGTCGGAACTCGAACTGTTGGAGAAGACGCCGTCGTTCTACAGCGATGTGGTCACACAGCGGCTGGAGGGCGATTTCGAGCGCGCCGACACCTTCCTCAGGACCCATGCCCGGGTGCGTTGGGGCTTCGAGGAAGATCCGTTCCATCGCTCCGTCGAGCAGAACCTGCGCTATCTGCATCGAATCCTCGGGGACAAGTCGCACTACCGAAGCTGGCTTCGGCGCCGCGGGATCGTCTCCTCGCTGCCGGGTCGCTGAAAACCGCAGGACAGTTGGAGCGATCTCTTTCGCGCTGAGTTTCCGGGTGTCGTTGCCGCCTCCGGGTCTCCGCGGTGGCCGCTTCAGCAGCTCACAGTCTCCGGACTCCGGTTGCCAGCGCGAGAGGCTGCGTCTATACATGGTGGGTACAGTCTGTATGGTCTGAAGGTAGGGGAATCACCTACCGATCGCTTTCGACGGAAAGAATCGCCAGGAGCATTGGATGCCCACCGTTCGGTTGTTCGGACACTATCTCCCCTTACCCCTGTTGCTGCTCGCCGGTGTCGAATTCACGCTCTGTTTCCTGGCAGGGTATACGGCGGCACAGTGGCACGGCGCCGAAGCCGCCGTCAGCACCAGCGTCACCAGCAAGGCCCTCGCCTTCGCCCTGGTGATGACCCTCTCCATCGCCTCCATGGGGCTGTACCAGACCCGAACCGGCGAGGGCTTCGGCCCGTACCTGTTGCGCCTGCTGGTCGGCGTCGTGGTCGGAGGCGCATTGCTTGCCATCGTTTTTTACGTGATTCCCTCGCTGTTTCTGGAGCGGAGCGTCCTGGCCAACGCCGGCTTGATGTCGGTGACCGGCATCATCTTCAACCGGCTGCTGTTTGAGCGTCTGGTCGGCAGTCGCGCCCTGAACCGCAAGGCCCTTGTGCTCGGTGCCGGGCACAAGGCGCTGGCCCTGGACCGGGCACTGGCGGGCAAGCACCACATGGGCGCACGTATCGTGGGTTTCATCCCGATTGAGGGCGAGCCGGTTCAAGTGGACCCGGCGCGAGTGGTCGACCGCAAGCGTCCGCTGCAGGAGCTGATGCCGGCGCTGCACTGTGAAGAGTTGGTCATTGCCGTCAGCGAGCGGCGCAACAACTTGCCAATGGATGAGTTGATGGCGTGCAAGGCGAACGGGGTGACCGTTCTCGATGAGAACACCTTCTTCGAACGGGAGACCGGGAAGATCTCCATCGAGCTGCTGTCGACCGGCTGGCTGCTGGCGTCTGACGGCTTTCGCAATGGCGAGTTTGCGCGCTACGGGAGACGCCTGTTCGACATCCTGGTCGCCGGCGGGCTGCTGGTGACCACGGCACCCATCATGCTGCTGACGGCGCTGGCCATCCGGATCGAGGACGGGGCCCCGGTGCTCTACCGCCAACAACGGGTGGGCGAACACGGCGCCCTGTTCGAGCTGCTGAAGTTTCGCAGCATGCGCCAGGATGCCGAAAGCGATGGCGTGGCGCGCTGGGCGGAGGCGAACGATGCGCGGGTGACCCGCGTCGGCCGGGTCATTCGCCGCCTGCGGATCGACGAACTGCCGCAGCTGTTCAACATCCTGCGCGGCGACATGGGTTTCGTCGGGCCCCGACCGGAACGCCCGGAGTTCGTCCGCCAGCTTGCCGCCACGATCCCGTTCTATGCCGAGCGCCACCGCATCAAACCGGGTCTGACCGGCTGGGCACAGCTGCGCTATCACTATGGCGCCTCGGAGGAAGATGCGGCGGAAAAGCTTCAATTCGACCTCTATTATTTGAAAAACCACAGCCTCTTTCTGGATCTTCTGATCCTGCTGCAAACGGTTGAAGTCGTGGTCTTCGGCCGTGGCGCGCGGTGACGGCAATATCGACGAGTTGACGGAGGGATTGACGATGGGAAGTCGTAGTGTGTGGGCGGTGTTGCTGTCGAGCGTGTTGTTGACCGGCTGTCCACTTCAGCTGTTTCAAAACGATATGGCCGCAGCTCCCGTCAAGGCGGCGCCGGTGGCAGAGAACCGCGACTATGTGATTGGGCCGGGCGACAGCCTGCAGGTGTTCGTTTGGGGTAATCCGGACCTGTCGTCGACAGTGCCGGTGCGTCCCGACGGCAAGATCACCACCCCGTTGGTCGAGGATGTGCTGGCCAGCGGCAAGACCCCTTCACGCCTGGCCCGGGAGATGGAGCGCCGACTCTCGCGCTACGTCAAGCATCCGGTGGTCACGGTGACCGTTACCGAGTTCGTCGGCCGTGCCAGCGAGCAGGTACGGGTGGTTGGGCAAGCGGTGGCGCCGCGCATGATCCCCTACAACGAAAATCTCACGCTGCTCGACGTGATGATCGCTGCCGGTGGACTCACCGAGTTCGCGGCAGGCAATCGCGCCAGCATCGTCCGGGAAGCCGGCGGGCGCAAGTCGCAGTTCAATGTCCGTCTCGACGACCTGATCAAAAACGGTGACATCTCGGCCAACGTGGAGATGCAGCCTGGCGACATCCTGATCATTCCGGAAGCCTGGTTCTGATCGGTGGCGGACTCCGCGATCACACACTCTCCAGCCAGTGGGAACAGAGCCAATGGATAGCATCGAAAAGGCGGCGGCACGCCTGGCCAGAGAGTCAGCGGCGGCTCAGGCCGGGGAAATGAACAAGGCGTCCGGCGAGACTGCACAGGAGCGGGTGGAGCCGTCCGCGGAACCGCCAAGGGAGCCGGCCATCGTACGGGCCCAGCAGGCTGCGGACAAGGCGCCCCAACCGCCGCCGGCCAAATCACCAACCGCTACCGACACCCACTCGGTTCAGGTGGACCGCCTTTTTGCCGAAGGGCGCGTCAACCGCCTCGAGGGCGTGCTGGCGGAACAGTATCGCCTCATCAAGCGGCGCATCCGCGCGAACGTGGAGCGGAAGCGGACGACTACGGGGAGCGGCAACCTGGTGATGGTGACCAGCGCGTTGCCCGGAGAAGGCAAGACCTTCACCTCGCTCAACCTCGCCCTCAGCATGGCCATGGAGATGGACACGACGGTGCTGCTGGTGGACGTCGATCTGGTGAAGGGGACGCTCAGCACCCAACTCGGTCTGAGCGGCTGCCCCGGGTTTACCGACGTCCTGAACGGCAGGGTGATCATGGCCGAGGCAATGAGACGCACCGACGAGCCGAAACTGTCGGTTCTGCCGGTGGGAACGCCCCAGGGCAAGGCCACCGAGCTTCTCGGCAGTGCCCGCATGAAGCAACTGGCCGAGGAGTTGGCCAAACGCTATGCGGACCGGATCGTGCTGTTCGATGCCCCGCCGCTGTTGTCCACCAGTCAGGCAGCGGTGCTGAGCGGCCTGGTGGACCAGGTGGTCATCGTGGTGGCGCAGAGTCTCACCCCCGAGCGGGCGGTGGAGGACGCGGTTTCCCTGCTCGCCCCCGGCGTGGAGGCGGGCTTTGTGTTGAATATGACGAGTACGGCGGCGGATGCCTACTACGGCCAATATTGAGCACCGTGCGCTCGCCATCGCCTGCCTCTCGGGCGCGCTGCTTTGCGCCGGTGAGGCGATGGCAGAGCCGATGCGGGTTACGCCGTCGTTAAGGGTGGCGCAAACCTATGTCGACAACGTCAGTCTGTCGCGGCCGGGGCGGGAGGAGGACGACTTCGTTACCGAGATCGCCCCATCCGTGACGGTGGTGCGCGAGACGCCACGGCTGGATCTGGAAGCGTATTATCAGCTGGAGTACCTGCAGTTCCTCGAGGAGCCGGACAGCAGTCAGACTTTCCACCAGGCCCAGGGACACGCGGCCTACATCGCCGTGCCGGATTGGTTCTTTATCGACGGCGCGTTGGGTTTCGGCCAGCAGGTGATTTCGGCCGAAGAGCCGGTGCCGCTCAACAATCTGACCACCAGTGACAACCGAACCGATTATGTGAGCTGGTCATTCAACCCGTACCTCGAACACCGTGGACCGGGCGCGGAGTTGCTGGCCAGTTACGAATGGGGGGGCGTCGAGTACCAGCGGGCCGCGGTCTCCGACTACCGTCAGACCGATGGCCGGGTCCGGCTTCAGAACCGCGAAGGTGAACGGCGCCTTTGGGGCGCCGAATATAGGCGCCGCGAACTGGACCCGGATCAGGGTAGCGAGGCGGTGCTGAGCACTTTGGAGGGTCGGCTGGGCCTCGCCCTGACCGCCAAGCTCGCCGTCAGTGGTGTGGTCGGCTACGAGGAGAACGACTTCAGCGGGGTTGCCGATGAAGAGGGAGATTACTGGGCGGTGGACACCCGCTTCGACCCGACGACACGAACACGCATCGAAGCGCGCTACGGGCGGCGCTACTTCGGAGACACCGGCAGTTTGTACCTGCGCACCCGCAACCGAACGACAGAGGTGAGCGCCTCCTACGCGGAAGAGTTCACCAGTGGTGCCGAGGTGTTGGTGGGGCGCTCCGGGGCCATCGATTCCGTGGCCCGGATCCCGTCCGACACGGGGCTGGATACGGCCGTCTACTTCGGTCGGCGCTGGATGCTCCGCAGCGAGACGGAGACCGGCCGCAGCACGCTCGCCCTGTTCGGCTACCGGGAGCTGCGTGACTACGAAACGCTGCGTCGCGACGAGCGGGTGTTCGGCGTCGGCGGGGACTGGGCGTGGCGGGTCGCGCCACTGTCGACACTCTACACCGAGCTCGAGCGCCAGGAACGCGAGTTCGAGCGGATCGGTCGTGACGATACGGTTTGGGTGATGGACCTCCGGCTGGAGCAGCGTCTGACGGCGAAAGCGGTCGGCGGCGTCGGCTGGTTTCACACGCGGCGCGATTCCAGTGATCCCGCCGCCGAATACCGGCAGAACATGCTGACGATTTTCGCAAGGATGACCTTCTGAGCCATGTACGAAACCTACTACAAACTCGATCGCAAGCCGTTTGCCCTGAGCCCGGACCCCGGCTTCTTTTTCGCCAGCAGCGGACACCGGCGGGTCCTCTCCTATTTGAAATACGGGATTCACCAGGGTGAAGGCTTCATCGTGGTCACCGGTGAGGTCGGGGCCGGCAAGACGACGCTCATCCGTACACTGCTCGGCGAGCTGTCGCAGTCGGAGAGCTTCGTGGTGGCGCAACTGGTCACCAGTCAAATGGACCCGACCGACCTTGTCAGCCTGGTGGCCGCCGAATTCGGCGTCGGTGTCGAAGGCCTCACCAAGTCGCAGCTGTTGAAACGGTTGCAGGCCTTTCTGGTACAAAGGGCGGTGGAGGGCAAGCGTGCGCTGCTGATCGTGGATGAGGCACAGAACATCCCCTTCGCCACGCTGGAAGAGCTGCGCATGTTATCCAACTACCATGTCGGCTCACGCCCGTTGCTGCAAACGTGCCTGCTCGGTCAAAGCGAACTGCGCGATGCCCTGCGCAACAAGGGACTGGAGCAGCTTCGCCAACGGGTGGTGGCGACCTGCCATCTCGGTCCGATGAAGCCGGAGGAGACCCGCGGCTACATCGAGCATCGGCTGAAGCAGGCCGGCTGGCACAGGGACCCGGACCTGACGGCCTCCGCACTCGACGCCATTCACGCCCAGAGCAGCGGAATCCCGCGGCGCATCAATACCCTTTGTGATCGCATTCTGTTGTTTGGCTACCTCGAAGAGAAGCATGTCATCGATGCCTCGGTGGTGGACGAGGTGGCCGAGGAGCTGGCACGTGAGTACGGTCCGGTACAAGCCGGGGCGGAGTCGGCTTCACCCCCCCCTGAGCAGCCCGGCGTCGACGATGCGCGCCTCAAGGCGCTCGAAAGCCGGGTGGCGATGCTGGAAAAACTGGTGGACTGCCGCGCAATGGCCAAGGCGCTTGCGGTTAAGCTGACGGACACGCGACAGACAACCGAACGTTAGTCCTATCGCCGGTGCGCACCGCGGGTGCGCGTCCGAAACTTTTCAACGTTGCAACGGGAACAGGTCAGCGGCTATGCAGGAAGCACTGGAACAGATCTCTCGGTATGCGCGGGGCATATGGCGCTATCGCTGGTATGCGGTGGGGAGCGTCGTCGCGATCGCCGTTCTGGGTTGGGTCTTCGTGTCGATGATGCCCAACCGCTACGCCGCAAGCGCAAAGGTCTATGTCGACACCGACACGCTATTGGCTCCGCTGTTGAAAGGGATTGCGGTGGAGGCGCAGATCGACGAACGGATCCAGTTGATCAATCGTACCCTGCTCAGTCGCCCCAATCTGGCCGAGGTGATCGATCGAACGCCGCTGCTGGAAGAGTCGGCGAGTGCAGCCGACCAGGAAAAGCTGGTCAATCGTTTGGCCGAAGCGATCAAGGTGGAGCAGGTGGTGGCGCGCAAGAACCTCTATACCATCTCCTATGAACACCGGGATCCGGAGCTTGCCCGGCAGGTGGTCGATGCAGTGCTCGCGATCTTCGTGGAACGCACCCGCGGCGAGGCCCGCGCCGATTCCGGCTCGGCGCAGCGGTTTCTCGAACAGCAGATCAAGGAATACGAAGCACGCCTGGTCAAGGCGGAAGAGCGTCTGATGTTGTTCAAGCGGCGCAACATGGGGATGTTGCCGGATCAAAGTGGCGATTTCTTCGAACGGCTGCAGCTGGCTCGCCAGCAGTTGGAGCAGGCGGAGCTGGAGTTGCAGGAGGCGGTCTATCGCCGTGACGAGCTGAGACGGCAGCTCGGGCAGGTTCAGGCCGGGGCGGCGGTCGCCGGGCATACCGTCGTCACCTCGGTGGATACCCGAATCAGGGAACTGCGTGCCCGCCTCGATCAGCTGCAGTTGAGCTACACGCAGGAGCACCCCGATGTGAAGGAGGGGCAGCGGACACTGGCGCGGCTCGAGCGGCAACAGAAGGAGGAGTTGCAGGCACTGGCGGATGGCACCGCCACCCAACGTATTGTACCGGAGGGAGAGTCGTTCAACGATTTGAACCTGGCGTTGGGGGAGTCCGAGGCGGACTTGGCGGCGAAGCAGGTTCGGGTGAAAGAGTTCCGCGGCCGGATTCAAAGACTCAACGAGCAGGCGGATACGCTGCCCCAGATCGAAGCAGAGCTGAAACGGCTGAACCGTGACTACGGAGTGAACAAGGAAAACTACGAGGTGCTGGTACAGCGCCGTGAGTCGGCCAAGCTGGCTCAGCAGGTGGAGGCCTCCGGCGATAACCTGAAGTTCAGGGTGATCGATCCGCCTGTGGCGCCGGTCGTGCCTTCGGGGCCGAACCGGGTGCAACTGAGTACCATGGTGTTGTTCGCGTCGCTTTTCGGCGGTCTCGGTGTGGCATTTGTCATGGCCGAAAACCGGCCGGCGGTACACGACCGGACGACGTTGGAGAAATTCAGCGGCATTCCCGTTTTCGGCGTGGTTTCGATGACGCGAAGTGCCGCTCAACTCAAGCAGCTGCGCAACGAATACGCAATGATCGCTTCCGTGCTGTTGCTGTTGGTGACCGCCTATGGCTGGCTGCTGTGGTCGTTCTACACCGAGGAGGTTCAGCGGGTGATGCAGGCGGGAGTCGGCTAACTAGCTGTATGGAAATGGTGCCGGTCGGGAACCCCGCACGGGGCGGGGTTCCCGGATCACTCAACGTGCCGGCAGCCTACTGCGGGACGACGTTGCTGGCCTGTTTCCCTTTCGGGCCATCCTGTACGTCGTAACTCACCTTCTGCCCCTCGGTCAGGGTCCGAAAGCCCTTGCTCTGGATGGCGTTGAAGTGGACGAAAACGTCTGGTCCACCATCGTCCTGGGTGATGAAGCCATAGCCCTTGGATTCGTTAAACCACTTAACGGTACCTGTTGCCATTACGTTAGCCTTCTTGAAACGGTTTGAACGGATCGGCTGCTGGCCCGTGAACCGGTTGCGGGGCGTGCAGTGCACGCTCCCGGGACCTGCCCACTTGCGCAGCTGAGCTCAGTATATGTTTTTCCCGGCAATGTGCCACAGTGCAGCGATAGGAATCGGGCCCGGCTCGGTGGCGGTGCACCGGATCGGCTGTCATCCTCGTCGGCATACGCTAGACTGCACGGCCGTTCTCTCCTCGCCGTTACCGTTGCGTCAACAAGTCATGAAGTTCTACATCCGTACCCTGGGCTGCAAGATGAACGCCCTCGATTCGGCCCGTCTCGCTGCGGCATTGCAGAGTGCCGGGCATGAGGCGGTCGAGAGTGAGCACGAAGCCGACTACATCTTCGTCAACACCTGTACCGTCACCGCCGAAGCGGATCGGAAATCGCGGCAGCAGGTGAATGCCGCCGGGCGCCTGCCCGTGCAGGTGGCAGTGACCGGCTGCGGACCACGGGTCGATCACACGGCGTGGCACGAGGGCAATCCGCAGGCGGTGGTGTTCGACAGCGAGGCACAGCTTTTCGCGCGCTTCGGGGTCGAAGCCGATTCGGTACCGTTTCCCCTGACCTCGCGGACCCGGCTGCCGATTGCCATTCAGACCGGCTGCGATAACCGCTGCAGCTTCTGCATCACCCGTGTCGCCCGCGGTGGACACCGCAACGTGCCGGCGCAGCAGGTGATTGCCCAGGTTCAGGAGGCGCTCGAGGCCGGTGTTCAGGAGATCGTCCTGACCGGCATCAATCTCGCTGCCTGGGGCGCCGAGGACTCCAACCGGGCGGAGCAGGCACGGCTGGCGCTGCTAATTGAGCGCATCCTCGTCGAGACCGGGATCCCGCGGGTCCGATTGTCCTCGTTGGGGCCGCAGTACCTCGGGCAGGCGTTCTTCGATGTCTTTGCCGAGCCGCGCCTCTGTGCCTATCTGCACCTGTCGCTGCAGAGCGGGTCCGGGACGGTGCTGGAGCGCATGGATCGGGGCCACGGGACCGAGGAGGTGTTGGCGATAGCCGAGCAGGCAAGCAGGGCCCGGCCGGAGGTGGCGCTGGCGGCGGACATCATTGCCGGCTTTCCGGGCGAGACCGACCACGAACACCAAGAGACAATGGCGCTCATTGAACAGGTAGGTTTCGCGAAACTGCATGTCTTCCCATTTTCACCGCGGGAGGGAACGCCGGCTGCGGCAATGGCGAACCCGCTCCCGGAGTCGGTGCGTAAAGCGAGAGCTGCCGATCTGCGTAAACTCGGACGCCGACTGCGGCGGGTCTTCATCGAAGGGCAGATGGGCCAGGAATTCGCCGTGCTGGTCGAGGAGGGAGGCACCGGCCTGACGGGCAATTACATCCGGGTGAAGATGCCCGGTGTGGCGAAAAATACGATCCGGCGGGAGCGGCTGGCGGCGGAGAACCTGGTGGGCGAGGGGTGAGGGGCTAAATCCTCAGCACCATCTTCCCCATCATCCCGCCGCTTTCGATCCGACGATGTGCCTCCGCAGCCTGCTCCAGCGGCAGCGTATCGGCGACGTGCACGCTCAGTTCGCCGGCGTCGAACAGGGAGCTGCACTGCTCAAGGATCCAGGCTTGATGTTGCTGGGCGTCGCTCCAGCCGAAGTACATGGGCGAGAGCATCAGTTCCAGACCGATCTGGAGGTTGCGCAGACGGGCGTGTTTCCAGTCGATATCGGGACCCGGCTGCAGCAGACTCACCAGCTTGCCGTAGGGGCGCACTGCGCGGAAGCTCTGCTCGAAGACCTTGCCTCCTACCGTATCGAAGGCGACATCCACGCCATCTTCGCCGCACCACTCGAGCACTGCCTCGATGAAATCGGTTTCGTGGTAGAGGATGGTTTCATCCGCCCCCAGCCGGCGGGCGAAGGCGGCTTTTTCGGTGTCACCAACGGTGGTGATCACCCGGCAACCCGCGGCCTTGGCAAGCTGGATCGCGACATGTCCGACGCCGCCGGCGCCGGCATGGATCAGGACGTCCTGGCCCTCGATGATTCCGGCACGGTCGTGCAGCGACTCCCATGCCGTGATCAGCACCAAGGGGGCGGCGGCGGCCTGCACGAAGTCCAGGGAGGCCGGTTTCAATGCGGCGAAGCGCTCGTCAACGACCGCGTATTCGGCGTAGTTGCCCGGGTGTCCGCCGATGCCGGCGTTGCAGAAGTAGACCTCATCGCCGACCCGGAAGCGGGTCACACCGCTGCCGGCCGCCTCGACCACCCCCGCTCCGTCGCAGCCGAGGATGGCGGGCATCCGCTCCGGATAGTAGGTGCCTCGGCTGCGCAGTTTGGTATCGACCGGATTGACACCGGCCGCCTTGAGCCGCACCAGTATCTCTGTGTCGGAGCCGGGCTCGGGGCGTTCCACCTCGGCTGGTTGCAGCACATCCGGCGCACCGGCGGCCGTCATCAGAATTGCCTTCATGCCAACGCTCTCCCTTCCAAACCCCTTGTTATTGGTTGCCTCTCCCCGTCCATCGTTGGTTGGATGTGAACGGGTTCACATTGCGGGCGGCAACCCGCAACATAGGGGCAGCCGGGCTTCGATGCAAGGGGCAGGGGGGGAGTTGGGGTTAAGGTGGGGGAGGTATGTGGCGCGTCTTGCGGGCGGTGAACCCGTTACCCGTAACGCCTCACCCGTCACGCGTTACGGCTTCGTTTGGAGAAATCATGGGTATCGAAATCGAGCGCAAGTTTCTGGTGGAAAATGACGATTGGCGGGCTGCGGCTGACGGGGGTACCCGGTTTCGGCAGGGCTATCTGGTCGGGTCGAAGCAGGCGTCCGTCCGCATCCGCATCGAAGGCGATGCGGCCAATATCAATATCAAGAGCGCCACTCTCGGTGTGCGCCGGCAGGAGTACGAGTACCCGATCCCGCTGGCGGACGCAGAGGTCATGCTGGACACCCTGTGTGAGAAGCCGCTCATCGAGAAGATCCGTTATCACATCCGATTTGCGGGTTTGCTCTGGGAGGTGGATGTTTTCGAGGGCGACAATGACGGCCTGGTGGTGGCCGAGGTCGAACTGCCGGACGAGAATGCACCGGTGGAGCGACCGCCCTGGGTGGGCGAAGAGGTGTCGCACGACACGCGCTATTACAACGTCTGCCTGGTCAAGCACCCGTACAAAGACTGGGATCATGGGTAATCCACGGCTTGAAGTAAGTCTCGCCGAACAGCGCCTGCGTCTTTACGAGGAAGGCGGTCCGGTCTTCGAAGTGGCGGTCTCCACCGCCCGCAACGGTCCCGGTGAGCGGCACGGCAGCGAATGCACGCCGCGGGGCCTTCATGTGATCCGTGCCAAGATCGGGGCCGGTTGTCCCGTCAACACCGTGTTTGTCGGGCGGCGGCCGACCGGCGAAATCTATTCGCCGGAGCTGCGGGAGCGGTTTCCGACGCGTGACTGGATCCTCACACGCATTCTTTGGCTTTCCGGTCTGGAGCCGGGCCGCAACCGGCTGGGCGAGGTGGACACCATGCGCCGCTACATCTACATCCACGGCTGTCCCGACGAAGCGCCGATGGGCGTGCCGGGCTCTCACGGCTGCGTGCGGATGCGCAATGCGGAAATCGTCGAGCTGTTCGAGCGGGTGCCGGTCGGGAGCCGGGTGCTGATCGCTTGATGCGAACCAGGGGCGAGCGGAAAAACCGCGGTCTTCGACCCTGAGGCCAGAAATGCGCTGTGCACCGTTGCAGCGGGATCGCGTAGAATCGGGACGTTTTTTTCAGGACCTTCAATTCCATGTCGCTTGGACCGGTGATTCTCGACATCGCGGGGACTTCGCTAGACCCGGAGGAGCGGGAGCTGCTCGCGCATCCGCTGGTGGGGGGCGTCATCCTCTTTACCCGCAACTACCATGACATTGCCCAGCTGCAGGCACTGGTGGAGAGTATCCGTGCGATACGTGATCCCCACCTGCTGGTCTGCGTCGACCACGAAGGTGGCCGAGTACAACGGTTCCGCAGCGGGTTCACCCGTTTACCGGCGGCAAGGCGCTTTGGCGAAATTCACGGCAGGGACCCGGCACGCGCACGACGTCTGGCCCAGGCTGCGGGCTGGGTGATGGCGAGCGAATTGCGGGCCGTCGGCGTGGACTTCAGCTTCGCGCCGGTACTGGACCTGGACTACGGTATCAGCGAGGTGATCGGCGATCGGGCCTACCACCGCGATCCCGAAGTGGTGGCCGAGTTGGCCGGGGCCTACGTGCTCGGCATGCGCGAGGCGGGGATGGCGGCAACCGGCAAACACTTTCCCGGGCACGGGGCCGTTGCCCTCGACTCCCACAGGGCGGTGCCACGGGACGAACGCCGGGTCGAGGACATCCTGCTGGATGACGTGCGACCGTTCGAGCGGTTGCTGCCGCACCTGGCCGGCATCATGCCGGCGCACGTGATCTATTCGCAGGCCGATACCGCGCCGGCCGGTTTCTCCGGGTTCTGGTTGCAGACCATCCTGCGCCAGCGGCTGGGATTTCAGGGGATCATCTTCAGCGATGACCTCAACATGGAGGGGGCCAGCGTGGCCGGCAATTACGCCGATCGTGCCCGGGCGGCGCTCCAGGCGGGTTGCGATGTCGCCGTTATCTGCAACAACCGCAAGGCGGCGGTCGAAATCCTGCATTCGATGGAGTCGGGCCATGACCCGGTGCTGCATGCGCGACTGGCGCGGTTGCATGGTGTCCATCCGATCTCGTTGGCCGGCCTCCACCGGGACCCGCACTGGCGGCGTGCCGTGGATGCCCTGCACGCGCTGGAGGAAGATCCGAGTCTTGAACTGGATTTGTGACGATGGAAGTGGAACAGTTTCTCTCCCAGCTTGAAACCCGGAACGGCACCCTGTTTTTGGTGTCGCAAGTGTTTCTCGTGGTGTTTCTCGCACTGCTGCTGGATTTCTTCCAGAAACGGGTGGTGGCGCGTGCGCAGGTGAAGGCGGCTCAGACCATCTCGCCGTGGGACGACGCCCTGCTGGATGCGGTACGCTCACCGGCGACCGCACTGATTTGGCTGATCGGCATCAGCTTTGCTGCGGACATCGTCGGCGCGCAGACCGACGCAGCCATCTTCGCCGCCGTCGGCCCCCTTCGCGAGGTCGGCATCATCGCGGTCATCGCCTGGTTTCTGATCCGCTTCGTCAAGTCGGCCGAGCAGACGGTCACCCAGGTGCCGAGCCGCCGCTACGACCCGACCACGGTCGATGCCGTGGGCAAGCTGCTGCGTATCTCGGTCGTGATCACGGCGACACTGGTGGCGCTGCAAACCCTCGGTTTCAGTATCTCCGGTGTGCTGGCCTTTGGCGGGATCGGCGGTATCGCGGTCGGCTTTGCCGCCAAGGACCTGTTGGCCAACTTTTTCGGCGGGCTCATGATCTACCTGGACCGCCCGTTTGCCGTCGGAGACTGGGTGCGTTCGCCGGATCGCAACATCGAGGGCACAGTGGAGCGTATCGGCTGGCGGTTGACCCGGATCCGCACCTTCGACAAACGCCCGCTCTACATTCCCAACTCCACCTTTGCCAACATCTCGGTGGAGAACCCGTCGCGCATGAGCCACCGGCGGATCTTCGAGACCATCGGCATCCGCTATGACGACGCGGCCAAGATGGCGGGCATTGTCGCGGATGTGAAGGCGATGCTGCGCGAGCACCCCGAGATCGACAACAGCCAGACATTGATCGTCAACTTCAACGCCTTTGCCGCCTCATCCCTCGATTTCTTCATCTACACCTTCACCCGCACCACCGAGTGGGCGAAGTTTCACGAGGTGAAGCAGGACGTCCTGTTGAAGGTCATCGCCATTATTGACGCCCACGGGGCCGAAATCGCCTTCCCGACATCGACGCTGCACGTGCCGGAAGGGTTGGCACTGCGTGGTGAGACCGATAGGGCACTGCCGAGACCGGAACGGAGCATCTACCCGGAGCGCGCATGAACAGTGGTGCCCTACCGGCTGTTCATCCGGTTGCCGGCCCGTGCGACACTGAGTACTCGTTGGCCAAGGGCCGGGTGAAACCCTATACTGCTAGCCCGTTTTTTTCCTGATTTCCAAGGAACTGCGATGTCGACCACACCCGCCCAGGTGCAGCGTGTTTATGAGGAGGCCGATTGTCTCCACAATGCCGAGCAGGTGGAGGCCGCCCTGGACCGGATGGCGGACGCCATCACGGAACGGTTGGCGGGTGATAATCCCCTGTTGCTGTGCGTGTTGACCGGGGCGGTGGTCCCCATGGGACACCTGTTGACTCGCCTCGATTTTCCGCTGCAGATCGATTACGTGCACGCCACCCGCTACCGCGGGGAGACGGCCGGGGGACAGCTTCACTGGGTTGTTCGGCCGAGCACGCCGCTGGCGGGGCGTACCGTGCTCGTCGTCGACGACATTCTGGACGAGGGCGTAACCCTGGCGGAGATCCTCAAGGCGTGTCGGGCCGAGGGGGCCCGCGCGGTCTACAGCGCAGTGCTGGTCGAGAAGGAGCACGAGCGCAAGAACGGACTGGAAGCTGATTTCGTCGGCCTCCGTGTCGAAGACCGCTACGTGTTCGGTTACGGTATGGATTACAAAGACTATCTGCGAAACGCCCCCGGCATCTATGCCGTAAAGGGCAGTTGAAGAGGAACGGACGTGGCGGAATTGGCCATCATCGGTGGTACCGGGCTGACCTCGCTCAAGGGGTTGGAAATCGTCAGGCGCGAAGTGAGCCACACACCCTACGGCGAGCCTTCCGGGCCGCTGTTGCACGGCGTCATGTGCGGCAAAGAGGTGATGTTCCTGCCGCGCCACGGTTCGGGGCACACGATTCCGCCGCACAAGATCAACTACCGGGCGAACCTGTGGGCGCTGAAGGACAACGGTGCCAAACAGGTGATCGCCGTCAATGCGGTGGGTGGCATTCGGGCGGATATGACGCCGGGGCGGCTGGCCTTCCCGGATCAGATCATCGATTACACCTGGTCGCGGGTGACCACCTATTTTGAAGAGGGGCTGACCCACGTCACCCACATCGACTTTACCCACCCCTACTGTGAGGTGCTGCGCCGGACGCTGATCACAGCGGCGCGCGATGCGAAGCTCGAGGCGGTGGAAGAGGGCACCTACGGGGCCACCCAGGGGCCCCGGCTGGAGACCATCGCAGAGGTCAACCGTATGGAGCGCGATGGCTGCGACCTGGTGGGCATGACCGGCATGCCGGAGGCGGCACTGGCCCGTGAGCTGGACCTCTGCTATGCCTCTGTGGCCGTGGTGGCTAACATGGCGGCGGGCCGCGGCGCCGGTGAGATCACCATGGCCGAGATCGAGATGCACCTCAAGGGCGGAATGGAGCAGGTCCGGCACCTACTGGAGGTAGCGGTCCCGCGCTGCTAGCCGTTTTACACTAACGGATAATCACTCCACTCTGCGGCCCGGTCGGCTGATCCGGCTGGGGGGCTGCCGGCGTCGGCTCCGGCAGGTCATAGGGCGTCACCTGCACCAGCACGCCAAACAGCGGATGATCGATGTAGTGCAGCTCGCCGCTGCGCATCCGGCGCGACTCGTTCATCAGGAACAGTTGTTGGGCGGGTGCGGCGGGTTCCGCATAGCTTTCGGCACCATATTCGGCGGTGGCACCGGAAGCTGCGTCCGCCTTCTCGAACACGGGCTGGACCACAACGGGGTCGATCGTCTCATCGACTTGCGCCGCCAGCCGGTACTGCAGCCGGGTTTCGAAGTGAAGGTAACGCCCCAGCTTCAACGTGACCGAACCGGAAAGCGTAGGTGCGATATCGGGCTCTGCCTCGAGCGGTTCGGCTGCATCCATTGGCAGATCCGGACTCGCCTCGGGGACCTGAAGCGCAACCGGCTGCGCGTTGTCCATCGGCAGGCCAGGTTGGCGCCAGCCCACGTAGAGCAGCGGCTCGAACTGGCTTGAGCGCTCCAGGCGCTGGTAATACCCCCCCAGCTGCATCTCCTCGGGCAGCAGCCTTTGAAACGGCTGTGCCTCGTCCGGCGCCTGCGGTGGCTTCTCCGGGGCCGGCAGCAGTGCAATGGGCGGGTTGCCGGAGGGTTCGGTGGGCGGTGCGTCCGGCCACACCTCGCTGTCACGGTAGCGTTCGTTGCTCTGGGCGAACACGATCACTTCCACGCTATACCAGCGCTGTTCCGGTTCATCCGCTGTGGCGAACAGCGGCAGCAGGGCGAGGGCAACAATGGCAAGCGGGCGCAAATTCCGAGTCAGTGCATGCATGGCGTGAGCAGTGTTCCGTTGGTCGCCCGAGAGTTTACCACGCCGGCGACCGACGCACCCCGCCAGCAGGGTTTTCCCCCATTCGGTTCGTCGCCAGCCGGTATTTTCACCCCCGCAGGTTGATTCGGCGTGCAGGACAGCTAATAAGAATAAGGGCAAACGCGGCAGGAAGCCGCTTTCTCGAACGAGAAAAAAATTCACGTAACAGGAGCGTTAACGTGAAGACCATTTACGTGGGCAATCTACCCTATGATGTTTCCGAAGGCGATGTCAGGCAGCTGTTCGCGCAGCATGGCAATGTCTACTCGGTCAAGTTGGTCAGCGATCAGCAGACCGGACAGCCGCGCGGCTTCGGTTTCGTGAAAATGGACGCAACTGCCGCCGTCAGCGCCATCGAAGCCCTGTCAGGCATTCAGATGGGCGGCCGCTCGCTGCGCATCAATGAGGCCCGGCAGCGGCCGCGGTACTTTCGTCGACCTTATTGACGGCGGTGAAGGGTGAAGAGTAACGGGTGACGGGTGATGAGAAATGGGCCACTTAAGCCTCAACCCTCAAATCGTCACGCGTCACGTCTTAACCCTCAACCTCGTAGCCGCTCCACCAACTTCTCCAAAGTCTCCACCCGATCCGCCACCTCTGGCATTGTTTTAATGATGCGCAGGCGTTCACCACCGTCCAGGCGATAACGGGCGGGCTCGCGCTGGACCAGGTCGATGATGGTCATGGGGTCGATATTCGGCTGGGAGCTGAAGATAAGGCGGCCGCCGTTCGCGCCCAGTTCGATCTTGTCGATGCCGAGGGGGCTCGCCTTCAGCCTCAGCTCCGCAATCCGGAACAGGGTCGCGGTGGGGGGCGGCAACAAGCCGAAACGGTCGATCATCTCCACCTGCAGCTCACGCAGTTCCTCATCGCTGCCCGCACTGGCGATCCGCTTGTACAGCACCAGGCGACTGTGCACGTCCGGCAGGTAATCGTCCGGGATTAATGCCGGCGTGCCGAGATCGATTTCGGTGCCGTGATGCAGCGGTCTGCCGAAGTCGGGTTCCTGGCCAGCCTTCAAGGCGTTGACGGCGCGTTCGAGCAGTTCGGAGTAGAGCGTGAAACCGATCTCCTGCATCTGGCCGCTCTGTTCGTCACCCAGCAGTTCACCGGCGCCCCGGATCTCGAGATCGTGCGTCGCCAGGGTGAAACCGGCCCCCAACTCCTCAATGGATTCGATGGCCTCGAGCCGCTTGACCGCATCCGCCGTGATCTGGCTGCGGGGCGGAATGACCAAATAGGCGTAGGCGCGGTGATGCGAGCGCCCGACGCGGCCGCGGAGCTGGTAGAGCTGTGCCAGCCCGAACCGATCGGCTCGGTTGATGATCATGGTATTGGCCGTCGGGACGTCAATGCCGGTTTCGATGATGGTGGTACACACCAGCAGATTGAAACGCTGGTGATAGAAATCGGACATCACCCGCTCCAGCTCGCGCTCGCGCATCTGGCCGTGGGCGATGGCTACCGACGCCTGCGGCACCAGTTCCTGGAGCTCGCGCGCCATGCGCGCGATGCTGTCGACATCGTTGTGCAGGAAATAGATCTGACCGCCGCGCCGGATCTCGCGCAGGCAGGCCTCGCGGATGAGGCCGGCGTTCCACTCGTTGACGAAGGTCTTGACCGCTAGGCGGCGGGCCGGGGCGCTGGCGATCACGGACAGATCACGCATGCCGCCCAGCGCCATGTTCAACGTGCGCGGAATCGGCGTGGCGGTGAGGGTGAGTACGTCGATCTCCGAACGCAGTGCCTTGAACTTGTCCTTTTGGCGCACACCGAACCGATGCTCCTCGTCGATGATCACCAGGCCGAGATTCTTGTACTTGATCTCCGGCTGCAACAGCTTGTGGGTGCCGATCACGATATCCACCTTGCCCTTGGCCAACGCGGCGATCACCGAATCCTGCTCCTTCCTGGAGCGGAACCGGGAGAGCGTTTCAATCTGAACCGGCCAATCGGCGAAGCGGTCGCGGAAATTCTGAAAGTGCTGCTCCGCCAACAGCGTGGTCGGCACTAGGACAGCCACCTGCCGGCCGCCCATTACCGCCATGAATGCCGCACGCATCGCCACCTCGGTCTTGCCGAAGCCGACGTCGCCGCAAACCAGCCGGTCCATCGGCTGCCCGGACGCCATGTCGTGGATGACGGCATCGATGGCGTCCTGCTGGTCGGGTGTCTCCTCGAACGGGAAGGAGGCGGCGAAGACCGCATACTGCCCCTTGTCGAAGGGATAGGCATAGCCCTGGCGCGCGGCGCGCCGGGCGTAGATGTCCAACAACTCGGCCGCCACGTCGCGCACCTTTTCGCTGGCACGGCGCTTGGCCTTTTCCCACTGTCCGCTACCGAGCTTGTGCAACGGAGCGGTATCGGGTGACACCCCGGTGTAGCGGCTGATCAGGTGCAGGGAGGCGACGGGGACGTAGAGCTTGTCGCCGCCGGCATACTCCAGGGTCAGGAACTCCGCTTCGATACCGCCGGCACTCAGCTTCTGCAGGCCCAGGTAGCGGCCAACGCCATGGTCCTCGTGCACTACCGGCGAGCCAACCTGGAGTTCGGCGAGATTGCGGACGATGGCGTCGGTGTCGCGCCCCCGGCCACGGCGTCGCCGTCGCCGCTGCATGACCTGTTCACCGTAGATCTGCGGTTCCGCCACCACGGCCACTGACGGTTCACCAAGGAGCAATCCGTGCTCAAGGGGCGCCACCATAACGGCTGCCCGGTCACCGCCTTCCTGAAATTCCGACCACGATTCGACCACCGTCGGCTGGATGTCACAGCCGCGCAACAGCTCCAGCAATGCTTCGCGGCGCCCCGGCGACTCGGCGCTGAACAGAACGCGGCCTCCGAAGGTCTCCATGAATCGGAGCAAGGCGGCGGCCGGGCGTTCGGCGCGCGGATCGAGGTTCAGGGGCGGAGGCGCTTCGGCGGCGAAGTTGACGCCGGGGTGATCATCATGCAGTTCGAAGCGCTGCAAGCGCGTGCGAGGGCGCTGTTTGAAATGGCCAAGGGTTTCCGTTGCCTCCAGGAATATGCGCTTCGGCGGCAGCGGTGGATAGTCGGGATTGAGTCGCCCGAACTCGTAACGATCGGTGCACTCGCGCCAGAAGTTCTCGGCCGCCTCTTCCACCCCCTCGGTGGTGAACAGCAGCGCATCTTCCGGCAGATAGTCGAACAGCGTGGCTGTCCGCTCGAAGAACAACGGCAGGTAGTATTCGATTCCGGGTGGCGGGACCCCTTGGCTGATATCGCGATACACGACGCTTTTTTTAGGGTCGCCTTCGAACGCCGTCCGATAGGCTTCCCGAAAGTGGCGTGTCGCCTGCTCGTCCAGGGCAAATTCCCGCGCAGGCAGCAGGCGAATGCGGTCGACCTTCTCCAGGGAACGTTGGCTTTCCGGATCGTAGGTCCGGATGCTCTCGACCTCCTCATCGAACAGTTCGATGCGATAGGGCAGGCGGCTGCCCATGGGGTACAGGTCGATCAGGCTGCCACGGACGGCAAATTCACCGTGCTCCATCGCTTGGGAAACACAGCGGTAGCCGCTTTGTTCGAGGCGCCGGCGCATGCTGTCCAGGTCGAGCCGGTCGCCCACATCGACAACCAGGGTGCGGCCGGCGACGAACTCGGGCGGGGCCAGACGGTGCATTAGCGTCGTGATCGGCACGATCAGGATGCCGCGGTGTGTCTCCGGCAGTCGTGCCAGGGTCGACAGCCGTTCGGATACGATGTCCTGGTGCGGCGAAAACTTGTCGTAGGGCAGGGTTTCCCAGTCGGGGAAGTTGAGGATCGGCAGTGCCTCGTCGACGCCGATAAAGAAACGCAACTCCTGCTCCAGCCGCGCGGCGGCGGGTGTGTCGGCCGTGATCACCAGCAGCATGCGTTCGTGCTGACGGGCGGCGCTCGCCACAGCCAGTCCATAGGCGCTTCCATAAAGTCTGCCCCAATCGACGCGTTGGCCGGGGCGGAGCGCAGGACTCGGTTTCAGGACAGGGGTATAAGACATGGTATCTATAATTGTTAGGGGCGATGCAGCGATTCGCCCATAAAAACGGTCGGCTATCTTAGCAGACGGCGCACGGGAAAATCGCCCGGGCTTGGCAACGCTGTTGGGTTCCTGTTACAGTTTTTCGTTGCAAAAACTTATAAAAAACATAAACACCAACAGCAGCCAACCATGGATGGCGGCTTTTCAAAATAAGACAGCATAGTGGAGGAGATGGTTTATGGCGCATATTGTTGTTCTCGGGGCGAGTACTGGCGGCCTTCCTGCGGCGTACGATGTACGGGCCGCATTGGGCAAGGAGCACGAAGTCACCGTCGTCAACATGTCCGAGCAGTTCAGTTTCGTACCGTCCAACCCCTGGGTCGGCGTGGGTTGGCGGACCCGCAACGACATCACGTTCCCGCTCGAACCGTATCTGTCCAAGAAGGGCATCAAGCTCATCGCCAAGGCATGTACGGAGATTAAACCTGACGAAAATACGCTGGTTCTCGCCGATGGCGAGACCGTCAAGTACGACTATCTCATCATCTCCACCGGCCCCAAACTGGCCTTTGAAGAGGTCGAAGGGACCGGTCCGCACGGCGGATTCACCCAGTCTGTCTGTACCGTCGACCACGCTGAAACGGCTTACGAAAAGTGGAAGGAGTTCGTCAACGACCCGGGCCCGATCGTGGTCGGGGCGGTACAGGGCGCCTCCTGCTTTGGCCCGGCGTACGAGCACGCGTTCATCATGGACACCGACCTGCGTCGTCGCAAGCTGCGCGACAAGGTGCCGATGACCTTCGTCACCGCGGAGCCGTATATCGGCCACCTGGGCCTCGGCGGTGTGGGCGATTCCAACGGGATGCTCGAGTCGGAACTGCGCCAGCATCATATCAAGTGGATCTGCAACGCCAAGGTCACCAAGGTCGAAGACGGCAAGATGCACGTTGCCGAGCACAACGACAAGGGTGAAGTCGTCAAGGAACATGAACTGCCGTTCAAGTTCTCCATGATGTTGCCGGCGTTTAAGGGTGTGGATGCGGTCAACAATGTCGGCGAGGATCTGGTGAACCCGCGCGGTTTCGTCAAAGTCAACGAGTTCCAGCAAAATCCCAAGTGGAACAACATCTACGCGGTCGGCGTCTGTATTGCCATTCCCCCGGTGGAGGCCACCCCGGTACCGACGGGTACACCGAAGACCGGCTACATGATCGAGTCGATGGTGACCGCCACCGTTCACAATATCCAGAACGAGCTCTCGGGCAAGTCCCCGGATCAAAAGGGGACGTGGAACGCCATCTGCCTGGCGGACCTGGGGGATACCGGGGTTGCGTTTGTCGCCATGCCGCAGATCCCCCCGCGCAACGTCTCCTGGATGAAGAAGGGCAAGTGGGTACACATGGCGAAGGTCGCCTTCGAGAAGTACTTCATCAGCAAGATGAAGAAGGGCTCGAACGACCCGCTGTTTGAAAAGTACATCCTCAAGGCTCTCGGCATTGAAAAGCTGAAATAGCCTTCGGAAGCGTTGGACGAAAGGCGCCTTCGGGCGCCTTTTTTATTCGCTGAGCGGCATTGGGGCAGTCTGGAACGGGAGTGTACCTGTTCTTCCCCATGTGGCCCGGTTGTGCTCTCCCTGAAATTAAACGGGGAGTCTTGGGACGCTTACGCCGGGGCAGGACAGAGTTCGCGCCGGATGGTGCTGCTTTGCTGATGCTTGCGCAGCCAGCGGGTGACGTTAGCGGCATCCAAAGGTCGGCTGATATAGAAGCCTTGGGCGATATCGCAGCCCAAGCGGGCGAGGCGATCCCAGGTCTTTCGATCCTCAACCCCTTCGGCAACGACTCTGAGCCCCAGGTTGTGGGCGAGATCGATCATGGCACGGACGATCGCCGCGTCATCCCCCTCGTCGATCATTCCCAGAACGAAAGATTTGTCGATCTTTACGGTATCGATCGGCAGGCGCCTCAGGTAGGAGAGGGAGGAGTAACCGGTACCAAAATCGTCAATCGCCACGCTCATGCCCAACCGGTTCAACTCACCGAGCACCCGGCATGCCCGCTCGGGGTCATCGATAGCAGCGCTTTCGGTCACTTCGATTTCAATCAGTGAGCCCGGTATCGCCCAGGCGTCCAGCAATTCTGCCACTTGCAGGTGCAGATAGGGATCCTGGAGGTTGAGAACCGAGAGGTTGACTGCCACCGGCAACTCGATCCCCTGCTCACGCCACGCCGCACACTGCGCGAGCACGGCGTTCAGCACCCAAAGCGTCAACGGCCGCACCAGCCCGGTCTGTTCGGCGAGTTGTACGAAACGCTCGGGAGACATCAGGCCTTCGCGCGGATGACGCCAGCGTACCAGCGACTCGAACCCGATCACCGCTTCCGTCGTCAGGTCGACCTTGGGCTGGAAATGCAGCACCAGTTCGTCCTGATCGAAGGCCTTTCTCAGTTCGCTGGCGAGCACCAGGTTGCTCTTGGTGTCCTTGCGTTGGGCCGGGTCGTAAATGGCCCACAGATCCTGCGTGCGCTTGGCGCTGTACATTGCGATCTCGGCAAAACGCAGGAGATTGTCCGGATCCGTGGTGTGATCGGGGTAGTACGCGAGGCCGATGCTGGCGCCGATGCTGATCGGCAGTCCTTTGGCCATGAACGGCTTGGTCAGGGCCTCCTGGATTTTGCTGGCGACTTCGGTGGCCTCACACGCAGTTCCCTCCGTCACATGCATGATCGCGAATTCGTCGCCGCCGATGTAGTAGATTGTGTCGCTGCCGACGACCTTTTGCAGGCGAATGCCAACTTCCTGGAGCACGGCATCCCCGATGTAATGGCCGAGCGTGTCATTGATGGCCTTGAAGCGGTTGAGATCGATGAGCAGCAGTGCAAACGACCGGCGCTCGGTGCGCTGGTTGTGCGTTGCATGACTCAGCCGTTCATAGAGCAGTGATCGGTTCGGCAAATCGGTGAGGGGATCGTAAAACGAAAGTTGATGTAGCGCATGGGCGCGATCATCCACTTGGCGCTTCAGTTCGTTTCGGTTTCTGGCCAGGGCGGTCTCTGCCGTTTGGCGTTGGTGGGACTCCTGCCGAAGGCGGTGACGCAGGCGTTGGTTGGAGCGCAGCAGAAGGCCAATGCTGAGAACACCGAGCACGCCAAGCAGCAGCGTACTGCCGGTCAGCTTCTCACTGACTTCTGCGGCAACGGCCGCTTCCGGCAACAGCAGCGGTGCGACAAACGAGAACGGAGGTTGGCGCAGAAACGAAAGAATCATGCGGCAGAAACGACGCGGTTCCTTCCGCTATTCTTTGCTTCGTAGAGGGCTTGGTCGGCTTTTCGCACCAACGCATCAACCGAATCGATTTCGCCGTCGGGATAGCCGGCCACGCCGATACTGATGGTGATCTGTTCGTCACCCAACCCGGGACAGCGGACATCGGCAACGGCAGCACGCAGTTTTTCCGCGGTGGTAAGCGCATCGGTGAGCCCGGTGTGCGGCAGGACGACGACGAATTCCTCGCCCCCGTAGCGACCGAGCCGATCGGTCTCGCGCAGCTTCTCCTTGAGGCACCTGGATACGGCGATGAGCGCTTCGTCGCCGGTTTGGTGGCCGAAGCGATCGTTGATGCGTTTGAAGTGGTCGATGTCGATCACCAGCACCGACAGGGGATTGTTATATCGCACCGCATCGGCAAAGGCCTCTTCCAGCCGCTGGCTGAGGTATCCGCGGTTGTAGGCGCCGGTCAGGGCGTCGGTGATTGAAAGCCGTTCGACCTTTTCGTGGGTCAACGCATTTTCGAGCACGACGGCGATCTGGTTGGTCATGTACTCGAGCAGTGAAAGCTCGTTGCGGCGGAACTGATTGAGGGTGCCCAGCACCATGACGCCGAGCGTGGAGTCGCGATAGACGATCGGGAAGATGGAGACTTCGCGGGGCAGCAGTTCGGCAAAGCCGAAATTGACATTGAGGCGGCAATCTTCCGGAATATCGGTGACCGCCAGCGCCCGTTTTTTCATGGCTGCCTCGCCGGGCAGACCCTCGCCGAAACGGACCGTCTGCATCCTTTCGACGTCGACGGCGTGCGCCACATAGGGGATGAGGAGATCACCTTCCGCGCGCTCTTCGCGCAGGTAGATGAGCCCTGATTGGGACCGGGTCAGTTCGATGACCTTGTCCAGTACGCTCTGCATGAGGTCGCGCGGCTTGAGCGAGGTGATGAGTAGGCTGGAGAGGGAGTTGAAGCTCTCCACCCGCTCCTGGTGGTCCTGAATCGCTTCGGCCATGCGGTTGAAACCGGCACCGAGCTCCTCGAACTCGTCCTTGGTCAGGATTTCGGTGCGCACGCCCAATCGGCCGCGGGCGAATTCATCCATTGCGCCGATGATGGCGCGCATGGGGGTCATGGTGTCCCGATAGGCGAGAAATGCGATGACGATCGACAGCACGACGCCGATCGCCATGAACAGATAGATGTTGCGCGTATTGCTGGCGAGCAGTGAATCGATGTTACTGCTCTTTACCCCGATTGAGAGTGCACCGATCGGCAAGCCTTCGGCGTTTTCGATGGGTTCGGAGATCACGTAAATCGGGATGTCGTTGAGCACGATCTTGCCGCGGAACACGCCGCCGGTGCGGATGTGGTCGCGGAGCACGGGAGGAGCGAGCAGTCCTGCCGCCCAGATGTTGTTGGGCCGCGCGGAAGCCGAGATGATGCGCGACTCCTGAATGACCGAGCCAAAGAGTGCCGCGTCGATGCTCAGGTAATCGTGGATGGCGTTGGGCAGCCAGTCGTCATCATTGAGCAGGATCAGGCCGACCAGTGCACCGAGCAGGTCGCCATTACGCTGCACCGGGACCACCACCACCTGCACCATCACTTGGACATCAAGGCTCGAGTATTTGAGCGGATTCTCTTCGAGAAAGAGTTGATTGGGGAGGAGTTCGGTCGAGGTGACCGGTTCCAGAAAGGTGTAGGCGCGTGTCAGAAGATTATTCAGAAACACCTTCTGTCCGAGTGGTCCATTGCGTCGCCCCAACGTCAACTGCTTGTCATCCAGTGCAAGCCAGATGTCGGTGAACGGCAGCAGGGCGGCGTGTTGCTCCAGGGTAGCCGTCAGTGCGTCATGATCGCGATTTGCCATGGCGCCCTTCACCGAAGGCGTGGCGGCCGATTGCAGGAGGGAAGCCCTGACGCTGTCGGTCCGTTCGTGATAGACCCGCCAGGAGCCGCGCAGGTTGGCCTCGAGTGCACGCAGGGTTTCGACTTCCATGGTGCTGCGCAGGGTATTGCCGGTGATGAGCATGAGGCCGGTCATCGGGATGACCACCACCAAAGCGAACGCGATCAGCGTTTTCCAGCCGATCGAGAGATAAAACCGTTGCGGGCCCCAGACGACGCGGTAGGCGTCGCGCTTGGTGGCGCGGCTTTGGGTGGTTGCACGCATCGATTTAAGTTACCCCAACGGCGAACAGGCGTCCATGCGAAACGGGGCCTTTTGAGAAGAGCGGCAGAAAAAAAGCGCCGCCGCTAGCGACGGCGCACAACGAAAAATACCCACGTTTGGATGGAGGAGAGAAACGGAACGGCGGTGCCGTCCCGTTCCCCTACACCACGGGCAAATCTACTAGCTTGGGTGTGTGTTTTCAATAGTGGCGGAGGCTTATTTTGCGCTAGTGTTGCGCGGGGTTGATCGGCATCAACCAAAATCAGGCTCCGGCCCGGTAACGCGGTGGCACGAGAATCGTATTATGGGGCGGTGCGCCATCGTCCCGATCGGGATAGTCGAGGGTGAAATGCAGACCACGGCTCTCCTTGCGCGCGATGGCCGAGCGGATGATCAGGTCCGCCACCTCCACCAGGTTGCGCAATTCGAGCAGGTCGCCGGTTACGCGAAAGTGGCCGTAGTATTCGGCAATCTCCGCCGCCAGCAGGTCGACGCGCCGTTTGGCGCGTTGTAACCGCTTGTCGGTGCGGACAATCCCCACGTAATCCCACATGAACCGGCGCAATTCTTCCCAGTTGTGAGAGACGACCACCTCCTCGTCGGAGTCGATCACCCGGCTCTCGTCCCAGGTGGGCAGAGGCGGTGGCGGTTCCAGTTCGTCGAGTCGAGCGAGGATGTCCATCGTCGCCGCACGGCCAAATACCAGGCACTCCAGGAGTGAATTGCTGGCCATGCGGTTGGCGCCATGCAGGCCCGTGAACGCCACCTCGCCGACGGCATACAGTCCTGGGACATCGGTGCGACCTCGGGCATCGGTCATTACGCCGCCGCAGGTATAGTGGGCGGCCGGGACCACAGGAATGGGCTCTCGCGTCATGTCGATGCCGAATTCCCGACAGCGCGCATGGATGGTCGGGAAATGGCCGGTGATGAATTCGGCCGGTTTGTGGCTGATGTCCAGATAGAGGCACTCGGTACCCAGACGCTTCATTTCGTGATCGATGGCACGGGCGACGATGTCGCGCGGGGCCAGTTCCGCCCGGGGGTCGAAACGCTCCATGAAGCGGGTGCCGTCCGGCAGCAGCAACCTTCCCCCTTCGCCGCGCACGGCCTCGGTGATCAGAAAGGATTTGGCCTTGGGGTGATAGAGGCAGGTCGGATGGAATTGATTGAATTCCATGTTGGCCACCCGGCAGCCGGCCCGCCATGCCATGGCAATGCCGTCGCCGGTCGAGAGGTCGGGATTGCTGGTGTAGAGATAGACCTTGCTGGCACCGCCGGTCGCCAGTACAACGGCCCGCGCCCGATACACCTCCACCCGGTCGCACAGGCGGTCGAGGACGTAGGCGCCGAGTACCCGGTGCCCGGGGTGGCCGAGTTTGGTCGCGGTGATGAGGTCGACGGCGACCCGGTTTTCGTGCAGCGCAATGTTCGGATGCTGTTGTGCCCGCTGGAGCAGCGTCGTCTGGATCGCGCGGCCGGTGGCATCATCGGCGTGAATCACCCGGCGGTAACTGTGGCCGCCTTCACGGGTGAGGTGATAATCGGTACCGCCACCGGGGAGGGGCCTGCCGGTGAATGGAACCCCGGCCTCGATCAGCCACTCGATGGCCTCGCGGCCATGCTCGGCGGCGAAGCGCACCACATCCGGGTCACAGAGCCCGGCGCCTGCATCCAGGGTGTCCGCGACATGGGACTCGATGCTGTCGCCCTCATCCAGCACGGCGGCGACGCCACCCTGGGCATAGAGCGTTGCACTTTCGGCCTGCGTGCCTTTCGCCAGGACCGTGATCCGGGCTTTGTCCGCCAGCTGCAGGGCGACGGTGAGTCCCGCGGCGCCGGAACCAATCACGAGGATGTCGGTTTGGTGAATGGGCTCTTTGGCCATAAGGTGAGCGTTAAGTGGCTGTCGTGTGAGATAAAATCCGGCGCCAAGTGCCGGAGACGGACGCTGGCCCGCGAAAACCGAGCTGTTCTATCATATTCAGGGAATATACCGGAACCCTGCGTGCGGTGGCGAACTATCCCCGTCACGCTCGGTCTGAATTCTTACGTGCAACGCTCAGGATTGCACGCAAAAGGGGTTGCCCTCATGGGCCGCAAGAGCGTCGATCAACAGCTCGTCGAACGTGTACAGCAGGGGGACAAACAGGCTTTCGACGTGCTGGTGCGCAAGTATCAGCACAAGATCGTCAAACTGATTTCCCGCTATGTGCGCGATCAGAGTGAAGTGCTGGACGTGGCACAGGAGACGTTCGTCAAGGCTTATCGCGCTTTGGGGCAGTTTCGCGGCGAGAGCGCCTTTTATACCTGGCTGTACCGGATCGCCATCAACACTGCCAAGAACTACCTGGTGGCCCAGGGGCGGCGGCCGCCGGACACGGACATCGATGCCGAAGAGGCGGAACAATTCGAGGGCGAATCCAATCTTAAGGAGAGCGCATCACCGGAACGACTGGCGCTTCGGGACGAACTGGAGCGGACCATCTATGAAGCCATAGACGGGCTTCCCGAAGACCTGCGTTCGGCGATTACGCTTCGGGAACTCGAAGGATTGAGTTACGAGGAGATCGCCCTGGCAATGTCCTGTCCCATCGGAACCGTCCGTTCGCGGATCTTCCGCGCACGTGAAGCAATTGACAAGAAAGTGCGACCCTTGCTGGAGTCGTGAACGGTTCGGCCGATAATGGCTTGAAAGGGCGCGCCGCCCGAAAAAACGGTTTGGGGGTGTCACAATGCTGAATGAAAGAGAACCAATATCGGCACTGGTTGACGACGAGTTGGACGACAGTGAAGTCAGGGCGGTGCTCGACCGGCTGTGCGAGCCGGAGTCGCTCGGGAGTTGGGAACGGTATCACCTGATTCAGGACGTCCTTCACAACAATCGCCCTTCTGGGGCATCACTGGAACTGGCGGAACGGGTACGGCGCGCAATCAGCGACGAACCGACGCTGCGTCTCAAGCCGATCCGCATCGTGCGGTTGCCGGCGGTTTTCTGGCGTCAGGCGGCCGGCGTGGCGGTCGCGGCTTCGGTCACCGCCGCGGCCATTCTGGGCTATCAGCATTTCGCCAGTGCCGACAAAGAACCCGGTCAGACCCGGGTTGCGGCAAGCCCGCAGGTGCCGACATCGCCCCCTCCCCTGGATGTCTATTTGGTCAATCACAACGAATATGCGCGGACTTCCGGGATGCAGGGCGTGCTGCCCTACGTCCGGATGGTGGGCGAAAGGTAGCCGGGCATGGACCGGATCTCCATGAGGCTGGCCGCAATATTCGCCTTGGCGCTACCGTTGCTCTCGGTCGCAGGCCCGGACACGGACGACCCGCTGGTTTGGCTGGCTTGGATGGCGGATGCCTCGCATCTGCTCGATTACGACGGCACGTTCGTCTATCGCTCCGACGGCCGCATGCAGAGCCTTCGGATCCTGCACAGCGCGCTGCCTGAAGGTGAACGGGAGCGGCTGGTATCGCTGACCGGACCGCATCGTGAGGTGGTCAGGGACGGGGACCGGGTGGCCTGTATCATGCCCGAGCGGGAACGGGCCATCATTCGCAAGTCGGCGCCCAATCGCGCGCTACCGTTGACATTGCCGAGCGATATCCCCACCTTGGAGCAGTATTACGACATTTCGCTCGGCGGCACCGAGCGGGTCGCGGCGCGTACCGCAAGGAAGATCGAAATCCGTCCCAGTGACCGGCTGCGGTACGGGCGCAACTACTGGATTGACGAGAATAGCGGCCTTTTGCTGCACGCAGAGCTGCTGGACAGTTCGGGCCGCGCCATCGAAGAGCTGCTGTTTACCGACCTGGAAATCGTCGACCGCCTTCCCGCCGAGCTGCTGGAGCCCCAGCATCATGGCGAGCGTTTGGAATGGCAAAGGATACCGGTCGGCGAATCGGCATCGGTGAACGACGGGCGCTGGCGGGTTGCTGAACTGCCGCCCGGATTTGACAAAACGCTGCACCTGCATAGCCGTCAGGCAACGGGCGAAGTGGAACACATGATGTTTTCGGACGGGCTTGCTTCGCTGTCGGTTTTCATCGAACCGGCCGCTGACGGGGATAACTACGTGGGGAGTTCGCGGCGCGGCGCCATGAACGCCGAAATCAGCCGGGCCGGCCCCTACCGGGTCACGGTTATTGGCGAAGTCCCGGCCGAGACGCTCCAGCAGGTCGCGGCGCGCGTCGAACCGATCGATAACGAAAATAGCGACAACGACTGAAGGTTATGATTGAGGCTCTGGGGAAAGTCGTCGGCCTGGACGGGGGGAGTGTCTGGGTTGAAACCGAACGTCAGTCGAGCTGCGGCAGCTGTTCCGCCAAGGGCTGCGGAACCGGTGCCTTGGCGCGCGTGATCGGCGCCCGTTCACAGCGGGTAAAGGTCGCCAACGGACTGGGTGCTCGCGAGGGCGACACGGTGGTAATCGGCATTCCGGAAGATGCGCTGGTCCGGGGCTCGCTGGCGGTTTACATCGTGCCGCTGCTGGCCATGCTCGCCGGAGCCCTGTTGGGTGAAGCGCTTGCGCCGCAATGGCCGGTTGCCGAAGGCGAGGCACTGACCCTGCTGGGGGCCATCGGCGGATTCCTGTTTGGTCTCGCATGGCTGCGGGGCTTCGGTCAGCGGGCCGCCGGAGCGGCGCGTTATCAGGCCGTCGCCCTGCGGATTGAGCACCGTGGCGGTGTTGCGGCGTTTCCGTTGGACCACCTCCGGCCAACCCGCGGTGGCAATGAGAATAATTCAGACAAAGACGTAACGAAATGAACCTTTTCTATCCATTGTTTATCCGACAACTGACCTTCCTGGCGGCTGCCTTCGCATCGGTGGCCATTTCGCTGCCGGCCCAGGCCCGCGGTGGTCTTCCCGACTTCACCAAGATGGCGGCGCAGTACGGCCCGGCGGTGGTCAACATCAGTACGACACAAAAGAGCAGTCGCCCGACGCTGCCGCCGGGCATTGACATCCCGGAGTTGCCGGAAGGGCCGTGGGGCGACCTGTTCCGCCACTTTTTCGGCGACAAGGGGGGAATTCCTGACGAGGAGTTCGAGTCCCGCTCGCTAGGCTCAGGCTTCATCATCGACAGTGCCGGCTACATCCTCACCAACAATCACGTGGTGGAGGACGCAGAAGAGATTCGGGTCCGCCTGAGTGACCGGCGGGAGTTGGTTGCGGAAGTGGTCGGGGCGGACCCTCGCAGCGACGTAGCCCTTTTGAAGGTCGAGGCCGGGGACCTGCCGCTGGTGAAGCTCGGCTCGTCCAGGAACCTCGAGGTTGGGGAGTGGGTGATGGCCATCGGTTCGCCATTCGGTTTCGACCACTCCGTTTCGGTGGGTGTCGTCAGTGCCCTGGGCCGTAGCCTGCCAAGCGAGAGCTACGTACCCTTCATCCAAACCGATGTGGCGATCAATCCCGGCAACTCGGGGGGGCCGCTGTTCAATCTGGATGGCGAGGTGATCGGCGTCAACTCGCAGATCTATAGCCGGACCGGCGGTTTCATGGGGCTCTCCTTCGCCATTCCCATCGACGTGGCGATGGATGTGGCCAGTCAGCTGAAAGAGCGTGGCTTTGTTACCCGCGGTTGGTTGGGTGTCCTGATCCAGGACGTCACCCGGGACCTGGCGGATTCTTTCGACATGAAGACGCCCGCGGGGGCACTGGTGTCCAAGGTGCTGGAGGGTTCCCCTGCAGAAAAGGCGGGAATTCAGGTCGGAGACATCATCCTGGCGTTCAACGGCGAACGGATTGGCGTCTCGTCGGACCTGCCGCCGCTGGTCGGTGCGACCCCCGTGGACAAGCGGGTCCCGATCACGCTGCTGCGTGAGGGCAAGCAGCACAAGCTTCAGCTCACAATTGGTGAGCTGCCGGGCGAAGATGAACTGAAACAGGCGCAGACCGGCAAACAGGCCAAGGCGGACCGGCTGGGGCTGGCTGTGGCCGACCTCGAACCGGCGCAAAGGGAGCAGCGCAGTGTGCCCAAGGGCGGAGTGCTGGTTACCGAAGTGGTGCCGGGTGCGGCCCGCGACGCCGGATTGCGTCCTGGCGACATAATTTTGCGGCTGAATGGGGAGGCGGTGGACGGCGCCCGTGCATTCAACGAACAGGTCAAGCAGCTGCCGGCCGGCAAGTCGGTGCCGGTGCTGGTCCAGCGGGAGAGCGGACCGCTGTTCCTGGCCTTGAAGGTTCCGGAGTGAGACGACTGACAGCCTACATCCGGTACGGATGTGGACTCTGCGAGGAAATGGTGGCCGGACTGGTTCTGTTGAAGGAGCAGTCCGGCTTCCAACTGCAAACGGTGGATGTAGACGCCGACCCGGCACTCACTGCGCACTATGGCGGCAAGGTTCCGGTACTGGTGGGCGAGGAGGGGGAGATCTGTCACTATTTCCTCGACCGGGCCGCTCTAGAGCGCTATTTGTCAGGCGATTGATTTACTGTAGAATTCCGGCCCGTTGCCGTGACCATCATCGGCGATGAACTATTGCGGGGGCGCCCCACGGCGGGCGCCTCGTCGTTTCTATCCTCCGGGCCCCATCGCGACACGTGACTGACCTCAAGCACATACGCAACTTTTCGATCATTGCGCACATCGACCACGGCAAGTCGACCATCGCCGATCGCTTCATCCAGGTCTGTGGCGGCCTCACCGATCGGGAGATGGCGGAGCAGGTGCTCGATTCCATGGACCTGGAGCGCGAACGCGGCATCACCATCAAGGCGCAGAGTGTGTCGCTGCAGTACGCAGCCCGAAACGGTGAGAGCTATCTGCTCAACTTCATCGACACTCCCGGCCACGTCGACTTCTCCTATGAAGTCTCCCGATCGCTGGCCGCCTGTGAAGGAGCGTTGCTGGTTGTGGATGCCTCTCAGGGTGTGGAGGCGCAGACAGTCGCCAATTGCTACACCGCCATCGAGCAGGGGCTTGAGGTGGTGCCGGTGTTGAACAAGATCGATTTGCCCGCTGCGGAGCCTGAGCGGGTGATCGACGAAATAGAGGAGATCATCGGCATCGAGGCCCACGAGGCCGTGCTCGTGAGTGCCAAAACCGGCATCGGTATCGAAGACCTGCTGGAGCAGCTGGTTGTCCGTGTGCCCGCACCCCAGGGGGATGCCGAGGCGCCCCTGCAGGCGCTGATCATCGACTCCTGGTTCGACAACTATCTCGGCGTGGTCTCGTTGGTACGGGTAGTGCAAGGGGCACTAAGGAAAAAACAGAAGCTTACGGTCATGTCCACCGGCCGCAGCTATCAGGTGGACCGGGTCGGGATCTTCACCCCGAAAATGCAGGACACGGATCGGCTCGGGGTCGGCGAGGTGGGCTTCGTCATCGCCGGCATCAAGGAGATCGACGGCGCACCGGTTGGCGATACCCTGACCCTGACGGACCGGCCGGCGGGCAAACGGCTGCCCGGCTTTCAGGAGGTCAAGCCTCGAGTGTTCGCCGGACTGTTTCCCATCAGCGCCGATGCCTACGAGGACCTGCGCGACGCCCTTGCCAAGCTCCGCCTCAACGATGCGGCTCTGTTCTACGAGCCGGAAGTGTCCCAGGCGCTTGGTTTTGGCTTCCGCTGCGGTTTCCTGGGCATGCTCCACATGGAGATCATCCAGGAGCGGCTGGAACGCGAATACGACCTGGAACTGATCACGACGGCGCCGACCGTTGTCTATGAAGTGATCACCAAAAAGGGCGAGACCCTGATGGTGGACAACCCGGCCAAGCTGCCGGAACCGAATCTGATCGAGGAGATCCGTGAGCCGATCATCGAGGCCAACATCCTGGTCCCGCAGGATTTTGTTGGCAACGTGATCACGCTGTGCATCGAAAAACGCGGTGTTCAGAAGAACATGCAGTACATGGGCAAGCAGGTGTCGCTGACCTATGAGCTGCCGCTCAATGAGGTGGTCCTGGACTTTTTCGACCGACTGAAGTCGGTCAGCCGCGGGTTCGCCTCGCTGGACTACCACTTCCGACGTTTCCAACCGGCGGATTTGGTCAAGCTGGACATCATGATCAACGGCGATCGCGTCGATGCCCTGGCGGTGATCGTACATCGGGAACAGGCACAAATCCGGGGCCGGGAATTAGCGGAGAAGATGAAGGAACTGATCCCGCGGCAGATGTTCGAGGTGGCCATTCAGGCCTCCATCGGCACACATATCATCGCCCGCACCAATGTCAAGGCGTTGCGCAAAAACGTGACGGCCAAATGTTATGGTGGGGACGTGACCCGCAAGCGTAAGCTGCTGGAGAAGCAAAAGGCGGGCAAGAAACGGATGAAACAGATTGGCTCGGTGGAGATCCCGCAGGAGGCGTTTTTCGCCGTGCTGCACGTAGGCAAGGACAAGTGATGATCGATTTTCCCACAATACTCGTGCTGGCAACGGCGATCACCGGCGCCATCTGGGCGTTCGACGCATTAGCGCTGGCCCCGCGCCGTCGTGCCCGGGTGCAGGCGCTGGAGGCCGGGCCGCAGCCCGCAGACGAATCCGCGCTGGAGGCAGCAGGCCGCGAACCGGCGCTGGTCGAGTATTCGCGCTCCTTTTTTCCCATCATTCTGCTGGTCCTGATGGTCCGCTCGTTCGTGGTCGAGCCGTTCCGGATCCCTTCCGGTTCGATGTTGCCCACGCTGGAGGTGGGTGATTTCATCCTGGTGAACAAGTTCACCTATGGGCTGCGCTTGCCGGTCAGCAATAACGAGATCGTGGACTTCGGGGACCCCGAGCGCGGGGACATCATCGTGTTCCGCTATCCGGAAAACCCGAGCATCGACTTCATCAAACGGGTGGTCGGCGTGCCCGGCGACCATATAGCCTACCGCAACAAAGTCCTTTACATTAACGGTGTCGCCGCTGAACAGACACCTAACGGCATCTACCAAGGCAGTGGCGGTGGGGCGGTGATGACCGGTTCCAGCCTGCGCCAGGAGGTGATCGGCGAGCTGAACCACCAGGTTCTGGTGATGCCGAGTCGCCCCGAGCAGGCGTTTGAGTTCACCGTTCCGGAAAAAGAATACTTTGTCATGGGCGATAACCGCGACAACAGCCGTGACAGCCGTTTCTGGGGCACCGTGCCGGACGACAATCTGGTCGGCAAGGCATTTTTCATCTGGATGAACTGGGATTCGGATGCCGACGGCGTCGTGGCTTGGGACCGAATTGGGTCGACCATCGAATAGTTGTGGTTCGTTTTTATCATTGGGGGAGAAGCTTATGAACGTCGCACGTCGTCAACGTGGGTTTGGCATGGTCGGCTGGTTTTTCGTCATTGCTGTGGCGGCTTTCTTTCTGACGATCCTTTTCAAGCTTTTCCCGGTTTACATGGAGCACATGTCGGTAGCCCAGTCGCTGAAGATGCTGGGTGAAGAACGCGAAGCCCGTTCCCCAAACGAAATTCGAACCTCCTTGTTTAAGCGTCTTCAAGTCAATAACGTGGAAAACATAACACGCGAAAACGTCGAGATCGTACGTGATAACAACGCATACGTGGTGACGGTTGCCTACGAAGTGCGCGTTCCGTTCGCCCGTAATATCAGTATTCTAGTGTCATTCAATGACAAAGCGGAGGTACCGGCCTCTTGACCGGAGACCTCGAGCGACTCAGCCGTGACCTCGGACATGAGTTTGGTGATTCTGCGCTGCTGGAGGCGGCACTGACCCACCGTAGCGCCGCCAGTCTCAACAACGAACGGCTGGAATTCCTGGGCGATGCCATCCTCTCATTCGTGATTTCCGCCGAACTCTACCGGCGGTTTCCAGAAGCGGACGAGGGCAGTTTGAGCCGCCTGCGCGCGGCGCTGGTCCGCGGGGAGACCCTGGCGCAACTGGCCCGTGGGCTCTCCCTTGGTGAACATCTGCGTCTCGGCGGCGGCGAATTGAAAAGCGGCGGCCGGCGCCGCGACTCGATCCTCGCCGATGCCCTGGAGGCGGTGATCGGGGCGGTCTACCTCGATGCCGAAATCGATGCAGCGAAGGTACTGGTGCTGAGGCTTTTCGATAGATCGCTGAACGGCGTCTCTCCCGCTGTTGTCTTAAAGGATCCGAAGACGCGTTTGCAGGAATATCTGCAATCGCGCCATCTGGCGCTTCCGGTCTACGACGTGGTTTCCGTCGAGGGCGATCCCCATGCGCAGACCTTTGTCGTGACCTGTCTGGTGCCCGGGCTGAAAGAGCCGGTCCCCGGGACCGGTTCCAGCCGCCGCAAGGCAGAGCAGACTGCTGCCGAGGCGGCATTGAGGTGCTTGGGATATGAGTGAAAACGAGTACAGCAGCGGCTACATCGCGATCGTCGGCCGGCCGAACGTGGGCAAGTCGACCCTGATGAATCATATCCTCGGCCAGAAGATCAGTATCACTTCCCACAAACCGCAGACCACGCGGCACCGTATCCTCGGCATCAAGACGACGGAAGCGTTGCAGGCGGTCTACGTGGATACTCCTGGCCTGCACCTGAATGCCAAAAAGGCGGTCAATCGCTATATGAATCGAGCGGCGGCCACCTCCCTGGACGACGTCGATCTGATCCTCTTCGTGGTGGAAGCGGGACGCTGGACCGACGAGGACGAACACGTTCTGAAGCACCTGAAACAGGCCCGGGCCCCGGTGCTCGCCGTCGTCAACAAGATCGACCGCGTGGCGGACAAGGAGCAGTTGTTGCCGTTTATGGCGCAATTGTCCGAGCGGATGAACTTCGCCGCTGTGGTGCCCTTGTCGGCGCTGAAGCGGAAGAACATCGACGCCCTGGAGCGGCAGGTGGCGGCACTGCTGCCGGCGGGACCGCCCCTCTTCCCCCCCGACCAGATCACTGACCGTACAGAACGCTTCCTGGCGGCGGAACTGGTAAGGGAAAAGCTGATGCGGATTCTCGGCAAGGAGCTGCCGTATGCGTTGACTGTCGAGATTGAGCGTTTCGTCGAAGAGGAAGGGCGGCTGGAGATCCATGCCCTGATCTGGGTCGAACGGCAGAGTCAGAAGGGCATTGTGATCGGCAAGGGCGGCCATGTGCTCAAGGAGATCGGGCGCCAGGCCAGGCTCGACATGGCACGCCTGTTCGACCAGTCGGTTCACCTGCAGTTGTGGGTCAAGGTCAAGGAGGGCTGGTCCGACGATGACCGGGCGCTGGCAAGCCTGGGCTACCGGGACGATGGCTGACCAGAGGGTCACACTTACCCCCACCTATATCCTGCATCGCAAGCCTTATCGCGACACCAGCCTGCTACTGGAGGCGTTCGCTGCCGAGTACGGGCGAATTGGTCTGGTGGCCCGCGGAGCACGTTCCGCCAAATCGAGTGTGAAGGGGCTTTTGCAGCCATTTCAGCCACTGCTGCTCTCCTGGAGTGGACGTGGCGAATTGCGGACACTCATCGCGGCGGAGGCCGGAGGGCGACCCGCGTTTTTTCAAGGCGCGGCCTTGGCCGCCGGTTTTTATCTCAATGAACTGATGCTGCGCCTGTTGGCCCGGCACGATCCCCATCCCGAGCTGTTTGAGGCCTATGATCGAACGGTCGGCGCCTTGGCGCGCTCGCCGGCGGAGTGGTCCCTGCGCCTTTTCGAACGGGATCTGCTGCAGGCGTTGGGATACGGCCTGTTGCTGACACACACTGCCGACGATGGCGAGCCGGTGCGGCCGGATGCACACTATTGTTATCATCTGGAAAGCGGGCCGGTAGCGGTGGGTTCGACCGGCGGCGGTCTGCCGATTAAGGGCACAACCCTGCTTGCGCTGGGGAGCGGCGGACCCGAGCCTGCTGCCGCGGGGCTCATTGAAGCCAAGCAGTTGATGCGTGCGGCTCTGCGGATCTATCTGGGCGATCGCCCACTGGCCAGCCGCTCGCTTTTCCGCCATCTGGCCGGCACCGCCGGGCATCCATCCGATACCCGCCAAAAAGAGGAACATTAGGTTGGCCGAACACCACGAAATCCTGCTCGGGGTTAACATCGATCATGTTGCCACCCTGCGCCAGGCGCGGGGCACCCGCTATCCGGATCCGATCCAGGCGGCCATCGCCGCGGAGCAGGCCGGTGCCGACGGCATCACCCTGCATCTGCGCGAAGACCGCCGCCACATCCAGGATCGGGACGTGGAACTGCTTGCCGGGATTTTGCAGACCCGGATGAATTTGGAGATGGCCGTGACCGACGAGATGGTCGGCATTGCCGAGCGGATCCAGCCGGAAGACTGCTGTCTGGTCCCCGAACGGCGGGAAGAGCTGACCACCGAAGGTGGGTTGGATGTGGCCGGGCAATTGCCACGTGTCCGCGACGCGTGTCGACGCCTGGCCGCGGCCGGTATTCGCGTGTCCTTGTTTATTGATGCCGACCCGCGTCAGGTGGAGGCGTCAGCCGAGGCGGGCGCCCCGGCCATTGAGATCCATACCGGGCATTTCGCCGACGCCACCGACCGGTCGACTGCCATGTCCGAACTGGCTCGCATCGAAGAGGCGGTCCGAATCGGTGTTGCGGCCGGGATGCAGGTGAATGCCGGTCACGGGCTGCATTACCACAACGTAAATGCGGTCGCGCGGATCGCGGCGATCCGCGAGTTGAATATCGGCCACGCCATCATTGCGCGCGCACTGTTCACCGGCCTTGAAGAGGCGGTGCGGGAGATGAAGCGGCTGATGGTCGAGGCACGAAACGGGGCGCTGCTGGCCAACAAGCCGTGATCATCGGCATCGGTACCGACATCGTGGGAGTCGCTCGTATCCGCTTCAGCCTGGAGCGGTTCGGCGATCGCTTCGCCAAACGGGTATTGAGCGAACAGGAGTTCTCCGAGTTCAGGGGAGCGGCCAACCGGGATGCGTTTCTGGCCAAGCGTTTTGCGGCCAAGGAGGCGGCGGCAAAGGCGTTCGGGACCGGGTTTGCGGACGGGTTGGCGCTTCGGCACATCGAGGTGACCCACGATCCGCGCGGACGCCCGGAACTTCGCTTTACCGGACGGGCCGCGCAGATTGCCACGGAGCTCGATGTCACCCGGGCCCTGCTGAGCATTTCTGACGAGCGCGAACACGCGCTTGCCTTCGTGGTGCTCGAGAAGGATTAGAACCACGGAGCAGGAAAGTACGGGCGCTTCGTGAGAACCCGCGAGTCACCCTTGCCCGTGGAGTGGAAGACTCGTGTTTAGATGAATTGTTGGGGAGAGGACTTTGCTCGAATACGTATTTTTCGATGAAGGCATTCGGGAGAAGTTCGCCGAATTTGTCAGGGGGCATGGCCTGGAATGCAGGTTCTCGGATGAGGACGGGCTGATCGCGCTGATTCCTGAAGATATGGACGATGAGGTCTCAGATGCCATCGACCAGTGTTATGAATTGCTGCTCCAGGAGACGGCCGAACTACTCGAAGAGGAGACGGTTGAAAAGAGTGCGGCCGGCGTCATGGTGCAGCTGTCCGACGGCACACCGTGCCAGGTTCGGCTCGACCCCAATTTGATGGCACGGCTACTCGGCTGTTTGTCGCTGGAGGAATTGCGCGATTTCGTGCAGGAGGTGGCGTTGGCTGTGGAGAACCCGGATGCCGGCCCGATCTGCCATTCGCCCAACCAGAACAAATAAGGGGACGCAATGAGCAAGCGGATTACGATCATCGGCACCGGTTTCGCCGCCATGACTGCCGTCGAACAACTGCGGGCGCTCGACGGGGAGGCAGCGATCACCGTCATCGGACGCAAGGCGGAATTCGTCTTTCTTCCCAGCCTGATCTGGATCCCGTCACGTCAACGACGCCCGGACGACTTGGTCGTTCCGCTCGACAACTTTTTCCGCCGCCATCGAATCGAGTTTCACGCGGGTGAGGCGACCGGCCTCAAAGAGGGAGGCCGCATTGTTGTTACAGATACCGGTGAGATCGCCAACGATGGTCTATTGATTGCGTCTGGCGGGCGCTTCATCAAGAAGCTTCCGGGCATCGAGCATGCGATCACACCGTGCGAAGGGGTGAGTGCGGCGGTAGCCATTCGCGATCGACTGGAGACGATGACCGGCGGGACCATCGCCGTCGGGTTCGCCGGCAACCCGAACGAGCCCTCGGCCATGCGCGGAGGCCCGATGTTCGAATTCCTCTTCGGCATCGACACCCTGTTGCGCAAACAGAATCGGCGCGACCGCTTCGAGCTGGTGTTCTTCAGCCCCGCTGCGGAGCCGGGCAAAAGGCTTGGGCCCAAGGCGATGCAGGGCCTGCTGGATGCCATGGCGGAACGCGGTATCCGGACCCATCTCGGCCACAAACTGAAGGGCTTCGCTGCCGACAAGGTGATGACCGAGGGCGGTGAATTTGCAGCGGACCTGATCCTGTTCATGCCGGGTATGACCGGCAACGCCTGGTTCGACAACACTGCACTCGGCCGTTCGTCCGGCGGCCTGTTGCAGGCGGATGCGCAGTGTCGCGTGACCGGTGCCGATCGGGTCTACGTCGCCGGCGACAGCGGCAGTTTCCCGGGACCGGAGTGGATGCCCAAGCAGGCCCACATGGCGGATCTCCAGGCCAAGGCTGCGGCAGCCAATTTGACAGCGGAACTGAACGGACGCGAGCCGAAGGAGACGTTCAAGATCGAACTGATGTGTATTATCGACAGTTTGGACAAGGGCATGCTGGTTGCACGCACGCCGAAACGTAGCGTGGTGTTGCCGCAGTGCCGGTTTTTCCACTGGTCCAAGGCGCTGTTCGAGAAGTGGTACCTGCGCAGACTCCGCTAACTGCCTGCGCAGCCTCCGCTAACTGCCTGCGCAGCCCGCCAGGTCACTGCTGAAGGACGACGAAGATGTTGGCCAGGATTATCGCAGTGGCGAGGGCGAGCATTAGTGAAACACGCCGAACACGCGGACCGACCGGCGCCGGTGAGGCGGCCGGGCAGCGACAATGGGGCGAACGACATTGCGTTTTGTGCATCATATTTTCTTTTTAGTAATTTTCTTTAGTGCCCAAGTACTGTCAAACACGAGTTTAGACGCCATTTGACCCTTCGCAAGCAACCCCACTTGGCGTACTGATAAGGGGCCAGTCATGCTCATCCCTCCGTTCACGATCGCGCAGCTGCCGCGCATCCTTTTCGGTGCCGGGCGGTTAGCCGAACTACCGGTCATCGCCGGCGAGTTGGGCCGGCATGCACTGCTGCTGACCGGAGGCCGTTCGTTCCGCGAAGGGCCGCATTGGCCTGCGCTCCAAGCGAAGCTGAGCGATGCCGGGATCCAGTGGGACACGTTTGTGGTGGCTGGTGAGCCGTCGCCGGCATTGATCGACGAGGCGGTCGCCCGCTTTCGCGATACCGGTATCGACTTGGTGATCGCGGTCGGCGGTGGGAGCGTGCTCGACGCCGGCAAAGCCGTTGCCGCCCTGTTGGCGACCGGGAACTCGGTGATGGACCACCTGGAAGATGTCGGGCGCGGGCTGCCGTATGAGGGCAACCCGCTTCCATTCATCGCCGTGCCGACCACGGCGGGGACCGGCAGCGAAGCCACCAAGAACGCGGTGCTGAGCGTACAAGGCGAGTCGGGGTACAAGAAATCGTTCCGTCATGACGCCATGGTTCCCGACGTCGCATTGGTCGATCCGGAGCTGTTGCGCGATTGTCCGCGGCCGCTCATGGCTGCCCAGGGGATGGACGCCTTCACGCAGCTGTTGGAGTCCTACGTGTCACGACGTGCCAACCCGTTCACCGATGCGCTGGCGTGGAGCGGACTGGAGGCGGTTGCGGCTGGATTCTTTTCTGCACTCGAAGGTGGTGACAGCGAGGCGGCTCGAGCGGGCAGGGCGGGGATGGCCTATGGGGCACTGTTGTCGGGCATTACTCTGGCACAGGTCGGGCTCGGTGCGGTACACGGTTTGGCTCAGCCATTCGGGTCACTGTTCCCGATCCCCCATGGCGTTGCCTGCGGCAGCGTACTGGCCACGGCCACGGCGGTGAACGTGCAGGCGCTGGAGGCACGGGCCCCGGAGCATCCGGCCCTGGCGAAATACGCGGCGGTCGGCCGTCTGCTCGCCGCACGGCCACAGGCGGAACAACGGCAGGCGTGTGCCTTGTTGGTGGAGAGCTTGTATCAGTGGACCGAACGGCTGGAGTTGCCGCGGCTTTCGACATTTGGGGTGACTGAGGCCGATCTCCCGCTCATTGTCGCCGCATCTCGCAACAACAGCATGAAAAGCAACTCCATCGACCTGTCTGATGATGAGATCGCCGCCATCATCCGGCAGCGGCTTTGACGGATCCACCGCGGGCCTCATTCCAGGCCTGACCTTCTTTTCACGAGTGCGCCAAACGAGTCGCGACTGGTTGATACCCGTCAATGGCACTTCGGCAGCACGCCGGTGAAAGCCAGCAGGCGATTGCCACACCGGGTGATGGCAGCCGTTCGGCCATTCGGGTCTGTCGTTTCATCTCCCGATCTTCTCGGTCGAGCGCCGTTAGGCGCTGAACACGTCGCGCGTTTCTATACTCGGATAACGGAGTCGACTTGGGCAGCCAACCGTTGCGCACAGCGGTGCAAAGAAAATCGAGAATCAACAAGGAGGTGGTTGAGATGATTTTTTCGACGGCAGAGCAGGCCAAGCAGACACTGGAAGGCGTGGTTTCGGTCCAGGGCAACGCGGTACAAATCAGTGATGCCAACCGGCTACGGCGGCAGGTGATCGACGACCTCATCGAAAACGCGCTGTTTCACCCCTCTGAGCAACTGCGCTATTTATGCCACTGGCTGATCCGGCGAATCGCCGCTGCCGAGGTTATCTATCCTGCCAGTGCAGGCTCGATGCATGATCGGTTCAGGCGCGAACTGATGGGGCGGGCGGCAGTTCCAGTCTTCGGAATGCGGGTACTGACCTACGACAGTGCCAGGGCCTGTTTCCAGGCCGCCCGCGAGCGCTCGGCCGTGGCCTTCATGTTTGAGCTGAGCGATGGTGCGATGGGCTACCCCGCACCCAACCCAACCGCCTTCGCCAGCTCGGTGCTGGCCGCCGCGGTCAAAGAGCACTACCAGGGGCCGGTGTTTCTGTCGGCGGGCTGGATCCGCGCCGATGAAGAGGCGTGGCGCCGGGATCGCGATGGTGAAATTTCCCGTTTGCGCACCGAGGCACAGAGTGCAGCGGAGGCGGGCTTCTTCAATTTCCACTTTTCGGCCGCCAGCCTGATCGCCACCGAAAAGCCGACCCATGCGGAGCAGCAGCGGCGCAACTACAGGACCTGCGGCGAGCTTTCCAATTTCGTCCGGGAAATCGATCCGCCGGGTATCACCTCTTCGGTGTCCGGTGAACTTGGGCAGTTGCCGGACGGGACCGAGGCCGTTCCGATGATGCGGGCTTTCCTGAACGGCTATCTGGGGGAGTTCACTCGCCGCGGCAGTACGTTGCCAAGCCACGTGGCACTTTCGGCCAACGTGGTCGAGGGCGTGGAGCCGGGTCCGCCCCTTGATGTGGTGACCGATCTGGCCGAGATCGGGCAGCGTGAGTACGACGTCGGTCTGGCAGTCAGAGACCTGCCTCGCGACTATCCGGAAAATCACTATGAAGCCCTGATCCGTGCCGGCGCAACCACCCTGCAACTCGCCCCGCACGTGGACGACTGGGTGTTCGACGACGAGGCATTCCCGACGGCGTTGAAGGAGGACATCTACCGCTGGGCCGATGGGCAGGCACCCGGATTGCGCCGGCCCGGGGAGGGCGATCAACCATTCCTCTACCGCGCCCGGCGGGCGGCGCTGGATGCATTTGCCACGAGGCTTTGGGAAATGCCTGAAGTGACGCGGAAGGCGTTGCGCGAGGCTCAGACCCTGCGCTTCCATGACCTGTTCGACCGCTTCGGCGTGCGCAACAGTGCCGGTATGGTGCGGGACGCCGCGGAACTCAAGGATTCCTCGCTGCCGCCGCCGACCTCCGGCTTTCACCATACCGCCGAAAGCGTGTTCAACGACATCCTTGATCGTCTACCACCGACGGGTCCGGGCTATGACGGGCCGCGCCTGCCCGGCTAGTCGGCACGTATTGCAACGCAGGATTGAGGCATTTGAGGGGCGCGCCCCCTGCGGACGCGACGCAAAGCATCAAAGCATCGTAACTACTCGCCCCCTCCGTCATTCCCGCGCAGGCGGGAATCCAGGGAACGGTCAATGGATCCCCGCTTTCGCGGGGAAGACGATGCCTTGTGTAGCGCCGACATCGAGAGCCTACCCGGGCGAGCAGTTACAAAAGCATCAAACCATGCGCGGGATCAGTGTGGCGTCGGCGCATCAGGTTCAGCAGCGAGCCAGTCGACAATCAAATCGGCGCTTTTGCCGGCACCGGAATCGTCGAGGCGGTGCCCGGCCTGAGGGATCGTCACCAGTTTGCCGCGTCGAAGCCTTTCCAGTGCCTCGCGGTTCGCATCGGCGGTAATGCGGTCGTACTCGCCAACCAGCAACAGTACCGGGGCACGGCAGCGCAGCAGTGCGGCGCCGGCAAGGTCGGGACGACCGTTTATCGAGACGACGCCGGCGATCCACTCCGCCCGCTGGGCGGCGCACTGGATGGCGGCCGCGGCCACCAGACCGCGGCCAAGCAGTGTCAACGGCGTCTCTTCATATCCGCCGTACTCGACCATCCAGTCGAGGGTGGTGATCAGGGCGGAGGTTAGCTGGGTGATGCGTTGTCGGACGCTGCGCTCGGATTCCAGGACCAGCGGATCGAGGGTGAGAGTGGCGAAATGGGCCGCGTTCAAGGCTCCGGCGATCGTGTGCAGGGACGGAGTGGTACGGGCATCGCCTTCGTCGGCCAACACCACAACTCCGCGGCACTCGCCGGGGGAGGCGAGAACCGCCTCATGGAGGACCCCGTCAGCGCGAAGCGTGACGGGGCGCAGGGTGATATCGTTGGCCGGTTCCACCGAGGTCAATGGGGCGGCAAGCGACCCGTACTGCCGGCCTCGAACAGCCGTTGGTAATCGGTCGGCAGTTGGGCCCGGATATCCGCTATCTCACCGGCCGAGACCGCGTCGCTCAGCACATCGATGACGGCGCGGGCGTGGAACACCGCATCGGGCAGATCGACGCCTTCCCGCTCGCAGACGCGCTGGAAGAACTCGTCCGAGGAGAAACGTTCACCCGTTCCGGCAGAATCGCGTTTCAGAAACTCCGCCAGTTCGTGCGGCAGCTGGGCACCGAGTTGGGCGGGCTCATTGCCGTCGAGGCGTTCAGCGAGCGTTTCCAATGTCGCTCGACTGGCGCGCAGGGCCTCGTCGAAATCGGATAGGTGGGCACGGTGCTGAACCTGCCCGAGGAAGTCGTGCAATTGCATGGCGCACCTCCTGGAAGATGCCATGGCGATTTTCCTACTGTCACCCAAAGGCTAGCGTCTGGCCGGCGCCTGTCCATCCTGAACCGGTCCCCGCAATGACCTAAAGTTGCCGCAAGCGCGGTCGAGAATCCGCTGTCGTTGCCGCTGACGATCGGGAGTTGGCGATGGGATACGCAGTGGTCTTGCATGGTGGCGCCGGCGATTGGCGCGACTGCCCGGCCGAAGAGGTCTTTGTGTCCTTGCGCCCGGCGGCCGAGGCGGCGCAGGAACTGTTGGCCGGAAACGCATCCGCCCTCGATGCGGTGGTGGAGGCGGTGCGGTGGCTCGAAGATGCCCCCTTGTTCAATGCCGGCACCGGTTCGGTGCTGAATCTACACGGCGATATCGAGATGGATGCCGGCGTGATGGACGGCTCCACCCGGAACGCCGGTGGAGTTGGGGCGATCCGACGGGTGCGCAATCCGGTCCTGGTGGCCCGCGAGGTGATGCGGCTCACCGATCACATCCTGCTGGTCGGCGAAGGGGCCCGCCAGTTTGCCCGCGCAGCCGGGTTTTCCGACTACGACCCGGAGACGCCGGAGCGGCGCGCCCGTTTCGAATCGCGCCGCAGACGTATCGACGCCAGCGAAGGGGATGAGAAACTCGCTGCCTTGCACCAGTTGCTCGGTGAATCGCCGCCGGAGGGCAGCGGTACCGTCGGCGCGGTGGCCCTGGATCTCCAAGGTCGACTGGCCGCGGCGACCTCGACCGGCGGCATCATGCTGAAGGTGCCGGGCAGGGTGGGGGACAGCCCCATCCCCGGGGCCGGGAACTACGCGACCCGGTGGGCGGCGGCGTCCGCCACGGGGAGGGGCGAGCAGATGCTGCGCCATCTGACCACCCGGGCCGTGTGCGACGCCGTGGCGGCCGGCAGTTCGGCGGGCGACGCGGTCGGGCGGGTGTTGCGGGAGATGGCCGGGTTCAACAGCCGTGAGGTGGGCATCATCGCCTTGGATACCGCCGGCAGGCCGGGCGTCGGGCACCTGACGCCCGCCATGCCGCATGCCTATGTGGCGGAGGGCGTCGAAATGCAGCTGGCGATGCAGGCGACTGTCAATGTTCGTAAGGCGTGGGGCGTGAGGCGTGACCCTAAACCTTTAACCTAACCTTTCGTTAACGCGTAACGCCTAACGCACGCGTAACCCTTAACCTTTCTGCGCCGTCTCCGCCCGCGCCCGGCGCTTCTCGTAGGCTTCCCGCGCAATCGCCACGTCGTCGAGAAACCACGGCAGCTCGTCCATGAGTAGCGCCTGCGGCCCATCCACCAGTGCCTTGGTTGGGTGCGGGTGGAAGTCGACCAGTACCATGTTGGCGCCGGCGATGATCCCTTGGGCGGTGACGTGCATGACATCGAGCAGCCCATCGGGTGCCATGTCGCGGCTGCCCACGGAGTGTGAGGGGTCGATGCAGACCGGCATGCGGGTCAGGCGTTTGACCACCGGGACGTGGGAGAAGTCGACGAAATTGCGGTGCGGGTCGCCCATGTTGGTTTTCATGCCGCGCAGACCGAACACTACCCACCCGTTGCCCTCGGAGGCGAGATACTCGGCAGCGTTGAGCGATTCTTCCAGGGTAATCCCAAAGCCGCGCTTGAGCAGTACCGGAAATTCGCGCTGACGACCAACCGCTTTCAGAAGCTCGAAGTTCTGCGTGTTGCGGGTCCCGATCTGCAGCATCACCCCGGTCGGGTTGCCGGTGGTGTGCAGCGCGTCGTGGATCTCGTCCACGTGAGACTCGTGGGTGACTTCCATGGCGATCACCTTGATGCCGTACTTGCCCGCCAGCTCGAACACGTAGGGCAGGCAGGCCTTGCCGTGGCCCTGGAACGAATAGGGGTTGGTGCGCGGCTTGTAGGCGCCCATGCGGGTACAAACCTGGCCGTGTTCGGCCAATCGCTTCATCATCTCTTCCACGTGGGCCGGCGTATCGACCGCGCACAGGCCGGCGAAGACGTGCAGGTTGTCCTGACCGAAGCGCACGCCGTTGTAGTTGAACGCCGTCGGTCGCTGGTCATCGCGGTGCCGGCCCAGAATGCGGTACTCCTCGGAGACCCGCACCACCCGCTCGACACCGGGCAGAATTTCGATGTCCTCGATATTGAGCGCCTTGGTGTTGCCGATGAGATAGAGCTCAGTCAGTACCTGTTCCGTCCCGCGCTCCTCATGCACCCGCACGCCGACCCCCGGCAGGTTGGAGAGGTGCTCCATCAGCGGCGCGAATTCCGGCGAGCTCTTTTCGACGTTCGGTTGCAGGATAACGATCATGGCGATATCGGTTTGGCTGAGTGGAACGAGCAGTTAACCACAGGCAACGGTTGCCCGAAAAGTGATCCGCGAATGAACGCCAATGAACAGAAATAGACGGAATCGATCCCAGTATTCGCGTTCATTCGCGGATTGCTTGAATCAGTGATCGATGAAGCGCCGGGTCAGGTCGTCGTAGGCGTCGATGCGGCGGTCGCGCAGGTAGGGCCAGAGGCGGCGGACCTGTTCACTGCGGGTGAGGTCGACGTCCAGCACCAGAACGGTCTCATCGTTGTCGGAGGCCTGCGCCAGCATCTCCCCCTGTGGTCCGGCAATGAAGCTGGAGCCCCAGAAGCGGGCGCCGGGGGTGAGGCCGCTCGGATCGGGTTCGCTGCCGACCCGGTTGCAGGCCAGCACGGGCAGGCCGTTGGCGATGGCATGGCCGCGCTGGACGGTGATCCAGGCGTCCCGCTGGCGTCCCTTCTCGGCATCATCGTCCCGCGGGTCCCAGCCGATGGCGGTGGGGTAGAGCAGCAGGTCGGCACCGGCGAGCGCCATCAGCCGTGCCGCTTCAGGGAACCACTGATCCCAGCAGACCAAAACGCCCAAGCGACCCACGGCGGTATCGATGGGCCGGAAGCCCAGGTCACCGGGTGTGAAGTAGAACTTCTCGTAATACCCGGGATCGTCCGGGATGTGCATCTTGCGGTAGCGCCCGGCCAGGCTGCCGTCCGCATCCAGTACCACGGCGGTGTTGTGGTAGAGCCCCGGCGCGCGTCGCTCGAACAGCGAGGCCACGACCACCACGCCGAGCTCCGCCGCCAACTGGCCGACCGCCTCGGTGGTGGGGCCGGGAATGGGCTCCGCCTGGTCGAAGCGGGCCGTGTCCTCGGTCTGACAGAAGTAGACCCCGGTGTGGAGTTCCTGCAACAGCACCAGCCGCGCGCCACGCGAAGCCGCCTCGCGGACCCCGTCCAGGCTCTTCTTCAGATTCGCATCACGGTCTTCCGTACAGCTGTGCTGCACCAGGCCGACGGTCAACATGCGGTGGGGCATGGGCGGATGTCCTCAATGACAACTGGAACGCGGGTGCGAAAAGCCGGATCTAACCGACCACCCCTTCCGGTAGCTGCATGGTGACGCAATGCAGGCTGCCGTACTGGCGGATTAGCGGGAGGCCATCGATGGCGACGATCTCGCGTTCCGGGAAGCAGTCCGCCAGCCGTCTCAGGGCGATCGTATCGGCCGGGTCGTCGTAGACCGGTACCAGTACCGCATCGTTGATGATCAGGAAATTGGCATAGGTGGCCGGCAACCGATCACCATCCTCGTTGCGCTTGGCCGAAGGCCAGGGCAGCGGCACCAGCCGGTACGGCTCGCCATCGGCGGTGCGAAACGCCTGTAGCTCCCCCTCCATCTCCTTCAGCTCTTCGTAGTGCGGGTCCGCTGGATCATCGCAGCTCACGTAGGCGATGGTACGTCGGTCGCAGAGGCGGGCCAGCGTGTCGACGTGGCTGTCGGTGTCGTCGCCCTCGAGATACCCCTTTCGCAGCCAGAGCACCCGTTCGATGCCCAAGTGGCGGCGGAAGAACGATTCCAGGTCGGCGCAGTCGTACTGAGGGTTGCGCTCCGGCGAAAGCAGGCAGCGGCTGGTGGTCAGCAGGGTGCCTTCGCCGTCGGACTCGATGCTGCCCCCTTCGAGGATCAGGTCGACCGGCTCCAGCGGGGTTTCGCCGAAGGCGCCGGCGGCGTGAAGCCGGGCAGTAACCTGGTCGTCGAGGTCATGGGCATACTTGCGGCCCCAGCCATTGAAGCGGAAGTCCAGCAACACCGGTCGGCCGTTACGCAAGGCAGTGATGGGGCCGTGATCGCGCGCCCAGGTGTCATTCGAGGGCGCGATGTACAGCCGGGCACGCTCGGCGGGAACGCCGGCCGTTTGCAGCAGGCCCGCGATGTGTGAGCGGTGACCCTCGTCGTAGCAGGCGATCATCACCTGTTCCCGGGTGGCCACCTCGCGGGTGATGGCCACGAACACCGGCTCGACCTGGTCGAGCCAGCGACGCCAGTCCCCGTGCAGATGCGGCCAGGTCAGCAATACGGCGCTCTGGCGTGCCCACTCGGCGGGCAGCCTGACGGAAGTCTCAGTCATTGGAGTCTTAGCGGTTGAGGACGGCGTGAACGACGTACTGATGCTCGAAATAGACGGTGTAGGTATCGTAGATCCAGCGGGTGATCGGCGGATTGCCGACCGCGTCCCGCTTTTCGACGGGGGCGCCGAACCGCTGCTCCACCTCGCGCATGCTCATCCCTTTGGCCGGCAGTTCGCGAAGCACTGTCTCGCCCCCGCTCACGGCCTGTTCCCGTGTGGGCATTTCCAAGACGTCGGCCGTGACGGTGCCTGCCAGCAGGCAGCCGAGAACGGCAGGAAGAAGACGCATCGTACGGCTCCTTGATAGAATGGGTAACGCGTTGCTCAGCAATATACTCCACCTGATTGTCCCACGTAAAACGTGCTGCCGATGTGCGCACAGCCACACCTTTCTCAGTGATGATGACAGCCGCCCCTAACATTTTTTCCTATCGCCGCCATTGGGCCGAATGCCTGCTGCCAGCACCGGTACTGCCCATGAGCCGCACCGAGATGGAGCGCCTGGGCTGGGACTCCTGCGATGTCATCCTGGTGACCGGCGACGCCTATGTGGACCACCCGAGCTTCGGCATGGCCCTGGTCGGGCGGTTGCTGGAGGCTCAGGGCTTTCGGGTCGGCATCATCGCCCAACCGGATTGGACCTCGGCGGAGCCGTTCCGTGCGCTCGGTCGCCCCAACCTGTTCTTCGGCGTGACCGCCGGCAACATGGACTCCATGGTCAACCGCTACACCTCGGAGCGGAAGCCGCGGTCGGACGACGCCTATTCTCCCAACGGTGAGGGTGGGCGCCGGCCCGACCGCTCGACCCTGGTCTACGCACAGCGCTGTCGCGAGGCGTACAAGGAGATCCCCCTCGTGCTGGGCGGCATCGAGGCCAGCTTGCGCCGCATCGCCCATTACGATTACTGGTCCGACAAAGTGCGTCGCTCCGTGCTGATGGACGCAAAGGCGGACCTGTTGCTCTACGGCAATGCCGAACGGGCCTTGGTGGAACTGGCGCATCGGCTGGCCGCCGGCGAGCCGATCGAGACCATCACCAACCTGCGCGGCACTGCCTTTGTTCGGCCGGTGCCGGAAGACTGGTACGAACTGGCTGCTGGCGAGGTTGATGGCGAGGCCGGGGAGGCCGGGGAGGCCGACGGGCATCGCGTCCACTCCCTGCGGCAGGTGCCGAGGGAGCAGCGCGAGCGGGTAGTGGTGCGGCTGCCGTCCTATGAGCAGGTGAAGCGCGATCCGGTGCTTTACGCCCAGGCCTCGCGGGTGTTCCACCTTGAAACGAACCCCTACAACGCGCGTCCGCTGGTACAGCGCCACGGTGATCAGGAGTTATGGGTCAATCCGCCACCGCTGCCGCTCACCACTGACGAACTGGACGGGGTGTTCGCGCTGCCGTACACGCGACGGCCGCACCCGACCTATGGCGAGGCCCGGATCCCCGCCTACGAGATGATCCGCTTCTCCATCAACATCATGCGGGGCTGCTTTGGCGGGTGCACCTTCTGTTCCATCACCGAGCACGAGGGGCGCATCATCCAGAACCGCTCGGAGGCCTCGATCCTCCATGAAGTCGAACAGGTTCGGGACTTGACCCCCGGCTTCACCGGCCACATCTCCGACCTGGGCGGACCGACCGCCAACATGTACCGGATGCGCTGCCGGGACGAGAAGGTGGAGGCCGCCTGCCGGCGCCTCTCCTGCGTCTATCCCGACATCTGTGTCAACATGCAGACCAGCCACAGCCCGCTGGTGCGCCTCTACCGCAAGGCGCGGGAACTGGCGGGAATCAAGCGCGTCTTCATCGCCTCCGGGCTGCGCTACGACCTGGCGGTGCGGGATCCGGAGTACGTCAAGGAGCTGGTGACCCATCACGTGGGGGGCTATCTCAAGATCGCCCCGGAGCACACCGAGGCGGGTCCCTTAAGTCATATGATGAAGCCGGGTATCGGCACCTATGACCGCTTCAAGGCGATGTTCGAGCGCTTCTCCAGGGCCGCCGGCAAGGAGCAGTACCTGATCCCCTATTTCATCGCCGCCCATCCCGGCACCACCGACCGCGACATGCTCCAGCTGGCGCTGTGGTTGAAGCAGAACGGTTTTCGCCTCGACCAGGTACAGACCTTTCTGCCGGCACCGCTGGCCATTGCCACCGCCATGTTCCATACCGGCCACAACCCGCTGAAACGGGTCAGCCGCGATGGCGGCAACGTGTCGGTGCCGCGCGGTGCCCGGGTCCGCCGCCTGCACAAGGCTTTCCTGCGTTATCATGATCCGGACAACTGGCCGCTGTTGCGCGAGACACTGAAGCGCATGGGGCGGGCCGATTTGATCGGCAACGGCAAGCGCCACCTGGTGCCGGCCTGGCAGCCGGCCGGAACCGGCGGTCGGCCGGAAGGTGCGCGGGTGCCGGAGCCCCGGCAGCGACCAACGCCCCGCCGCCGCAAGGTGAAGCACGGTGGCCGCTGAATCGAGCCGGAAACCAACACTGCCCGTGAGGGTCGAACAGACTGTGGGCCGGAATGCTCGCAGGAGAAAATAATGGTTTATGTCGAGACGCAGGCCCCCTCGCCCGATGCCCCGTCGTCGGACGGGCCGCAGAAAGACGCTTGGCTGAACAAGCTGGGAGAGCGGCTCTCGAGCGATGAACTGGACCTGGTCCGGCGCGCCCTCGAGCTCGCCGAACAGGCGCATCGTACCCAGACCCGCGCTTCCGGTGAGCCCTATCTTTCCCACGTCATTGCCGTCGCCGACATCCTGGCGGGCCTCAATCTCGACCACGCCACGCTGGCAGCGGCTATCCTGCACGACGTGGTCGAAGACACCGAAATCACCCTGGATGACGTCGCGTCCACTTGCGGCGACGATGTGGCACGGCTGGTGGATGGCGTCACCAAGATGCGCACCATCGGGGAGTATCAGCAGGAGCTCTCCGCCGGCAAGGAGACGGTGCGGGCCGAGAGCCTGCGCAAACTGCTCCTGGCCATGGCCGAGGACGTGCGGGTAGTCCTGATCAAACTGGCCGACCGCCTGCACAACATGCGCACCCTGAAGTTTCTCTCCGAGGAGCGTCAGCGGCGCATCGCGCGCGAGACCATGGATATCTACGCGCCGCTCGCCAACCGTCTCGGTATCTGGCACATCAAGTGGGAACTGGAAGACCTCTCGTTCCGCTACCTCGATCCGGTCACCTACAAGCAGATCGCCCGCTTTCTGCGCGAGCGCCGGGTCGACCGCCAGCACTATATCGAAAAGGTGGTCGGCATCCTGGAGACGGAGCTCGGCAAAGCCGGCATCCAGGCCGACATTCAGGGCCGCCCCAAGCATATCTACAGCATCTGGAAGAAGATGCGCCGCAAGGGGCTGGGTTTCCACCAGCTCTACGATGTGCGTGCAGTGCGGGTCCTGGTCGATACCGTGGCCGATTGCTACCACGCCCTGGGTATCGTCCATTCGCTTTGGCCGCACATCCCGCGCGAGTTCGACGACTATATCGCCACGCCGAAAGAGAATATGTACCAGTCCATTCACACGGCGGTGGTCGGCCCCGAGGGCAAGACCCTGGAGGTACAGATCCGCACCCCGGAGATGGATCGCCACGCGGAACTCGGGGTGGCAGCCCATTGGCGCTATAAGGAGGGCGGCAAGCGCGATCATCGCTTCGAGCAGAAGATCGCCTGGCTGCGCCAGCTCCTCGACTGGAAGGAGGAGGAGGGCAGCGCCGGCGATTTCATCGACCGCTTCAAATCCGAGGTGTTTCAGGATCGGGTCTACGTGCTGAGCCCCACCGGCGAGGTGTTTGATCTGCCGCAGGGGGCGACACCGCTCGACTTCGCCTATCACGTGCATACCGAGGTGGGTAACCGCTGTCGCGGCGCCAAGGTGGACGGCCGCATCGTGCCGCTTGGCTACGAGCTGAAGAGCGGCGAGCAGGTGGAGATCCTGACCGCCCGCCAGGGCGGTCCCAGCCGCGACTGGCTCAACCCACACCTGGGCTTTCTCAAGACCTCCCGCGCCCGATCCAAGGTGCGTACCTGGTTCAAGCAGCGCGACCACGACCAGAATGTGGCGGACGGGCGCGACGCCCTCGATCGTGAGCTGCACCGGCTCGGCGCCGACGGGTTGGGGCTGGAGGCGCTGGCGCAGCAGCTCAACCTGCAGAGTGTCGACGAGATGCTGGTGGCGGTCGGCCGCGGCGACATCACCCCGACCCAGGTGGCGCGTGTCGTCCAGCAGCTCACCAAGCGAACCGGGGAGGAGACGGAGACCGCCCTGGCCCCGGTGCGTCGCCGCAAGAGCGCGGAGGGCGGCGATATCCACATCCGTGGCGTCGGCAACCTGCTCACCACCATGGCGCGCTGCTGCAAACCGGCGGCGGGTGATCCCATCATCGGCTTCATCACCCGTGGCCGCGGGGTCACCATTCACACCCGCGACTGTCCGAATGTGCTCAGCATGCCCGAAGACAACTCCCAGCGCCTGGTCGAGGTGGAGTGGAGCAGCCACGAGCAGAACACCTATCAGGTCGATATCGAAATCGAGGCCATCGACCGTCAGGGGCTGCTGCGCGACATCTCCACCGTGCTGGCCAATGAAAAGATCAACGTGCTGGCGGCGAACAGCCGCTCCGACAAGCACGACCATACCGCCCGCATGCTGGTCACCATCGAGATCTCCGACATCGACCAGCTCTCCCGCGTCCTCACCCGCATTGGCCAGCTGTCGAACGTGTTGGAGGTCCGGCGCCGGACGCGGTGAGGTTTTTGATCCGCAAATGAACGCGAATAAACGCGAAGGTAGGGTCGTTCTTAACGCACCGAATCTCGGTGTCCAAGCCGATTTGATTGATGCGATAAGACCGCACCCTACGCCTGTAGCCATTCGCGTTTATTTGCGTTCATTCGCGGATCGAATCCAGACAGAGAAAAAGCTTGATCCCCGCCAAACTCATCCGCCGCTACAAGCGATTCCTCGCCGATGTCGAACTGGAGGACGGTTCGCTCATTACGGTGCATACCCCGAACACCGGTTCGATGCTCGGCTGTTCGGAGCCGGGCTGTCGGGTGTGGCTGCGCGACGCCGAAAATCCCAAACGCAAGTACCGCTACTCCTGGGAGATCAGCGAGACGCTCGCCGGTGTCATGGTGGGGGTCAATACCGGCATCACCAACACGTTGGTGGAGGCGGCGGTCATCGACGGCACCGTGCGCGAGTTGCAGGGGTACGCATCCATCCGCCGCGAGGTGCGCTACGGCAACGAGCGCAGCCGCATCGACCTGTTGCTGGAGGGGCACGCCGATGGGCGGCCCTGCTATGTCGAGGTGAAGAACGTCACCACCTGTGACGCCGATGGCCACGCCTTCTTCCCTGACGCGGTAAGTGCCCGCGGCAGCAAGCACCTACGCGAGCTGATGGGGGTGGTGGCAGAGGGTGGTCGGGGCGTCATCTTTTTCTGCGTCCAGCGCGGCGATGCGCAGCGGGTGCGGCCCGCCTATGAGATCGACCCGCTCTACGGAGCCACCCTGCGCGAGGCACTCGCCGCCGGGGTCGAGGCGTTGGCCTATCGGGCTGACGTGACACCGAAGGCCACGCGGCTGGAAACGCCGTTGCCGGTGGTCTGCCCCAGTGTAGTGTTTCACACTGTTTGACGCTTTCAGCGCGACGCAAAGCCGCCAGCTGCTAGGCGCGTTTCGCAGGGAATGGCGCGCCCTTTCCAAGAAACGCAACAAC
>JAWLGP010000024.1:14007-73726 GCA_041685045.1 Gammaproteobacteria bacterium | reverse complement strand
TTCTTGGAAAGGGCGCGCCATTCCCTGCGAAACGCGCCTAGCAGCTGGCGGCTTTGCGTCGCGCTGAAAGCGTCAAACAGTGTGAAACAGTACACTAGCATATCCCACGGCCCCGCCGCGGCCAAACCGCGCCATGCGGGTCTAAAGTTTCCGCCGGGGAGCGCCGATACAGCGCAGGACTTTCCACCAGAGGACGCCTGCGGGGCGCGGAAAGCAGATGGCGCAAACCATAAAGCCGACCAGTGTAGAGCGAAAGCTCGGGGACGATGCCTTCGTCGTCAGCATGACCGACCGTGAAGGTCGGATCACCTACGCGAACCGGACGTTTCTCGAGATCTCCGGCTTCAGCGAAGCCGAACTCATCGGCAAGCCGCATCGCATCCTGCGCGACCCCGCGATGCCCGCGGCGCTGTTCAAACGGATGTGGGACTCCCTCAAGCACGGCGACGAATTCGTGCTGTTCATCCGCAGTCTGGGGAAGGATGGCTCCCACCATTGGGGCTTTTCCACGCTCATCCCCTCGCACGACGCCAAAGGCCACGTCATCGGCTATTACTCGGTGCGACGGCGGGCGGCTCCCGGAGCCATCGACGTGATCGCCGGGATCTATCGCACCATGCGGGAGAAGGAACTGCGCGCCCCGGGTGAGGCGGGCGTCAAGGCCAGTCTTGCCGTTCTGAATGACTTCCTGGCGGAGAAGGGAATGAGCTATGACCAGTTCGTCCACAGCCTTCAGGCATAAAGTTGCGTATGGCTTCGGAGGCGCACTGACCGCTGGCGCCGCAATCTGGACGGTCGCCGTCCACGGCCCGGACCCGGTGCTGCTTGGACTTTTTCTCGCGCTGGCCGGGACGCTGTTCTATCTGGCGCAGAGCGGTGGGCGGCAGGCGGCCTTCGTCCGGCGCATGCAGGATGTGACCCGGGAATTCAGCCGTGGGAACTTCAGCCGCCGAATCGTCAACATTCCGCCGGACTGTGCGCTGGCCGGCATCGCCTGGGACCTGAATGACCTGATGGATCAAGTCACCATTGCGTTCAGTGAAGTGCGTTCGGCGGTCAATGCCATCAGCGCTGGCCGTTACTATCGCCGCGCGGACCGTCGCGGGTTACAGGGCCGCTTCGCCAAGCTGCTGGAATATGTCAACACCTCCCTGGAGGCGATGGCCGAGAGCCAGATGGCGAGCTCGACCAATCGTCTGAAGACGGATTTGGGTCGGCTCAATGCCAGCAATCTGCTTCGCAAACTCCAGCGCAATCAGGAGGATCTGCTGAGCGTCAATCGCGTCATGGGTGACATGCTCAGTATTTCGCAGGAGAACGCCGCCGAGGCCGACAAGAACAAAAAAGCGATTGTGGACGTGATCGACGCCATGAACCGGATTCTGGCCATGATCGATGCCATGGATCTCGCGATTGGCAAACTGAACGAGCGCAGCGATCAGATCTCGGAGGTGATGCGGATGATTACCGGTATCGCCGAGCAGACCAATCTGCTGGCCCTGAACGCGGCCATCGAGGCTGCGCGTGCCGGTGAGCACGGTCGAGGGTTTGCGGTGGTTGCCGACGAGGTACGCAAGCTGGCCGAGAACACGAAGCAGGCGACCGGCGAGATTTCCCCGGTCATTCAGTCGTTCCACGATGAGGCGTCACGGATGCTGGCGGATTCCCGCGAGATGAAGTCGATGGCCGACTCCTCGGTAGGCGCCATTGGGAACTTCGAAGCCGGGTTTGCCCAGTTCGCCGATTCCGCCGAACGGGTCCGTACCGTTGTGGATCTGGCCCAGAACATGACCTTCACGTCGCTGGTGAAGCTGGACCACATCATCTTCATGCAAAACGCCTACATGTCGGTCAATGTCGGTGTGAACAGTGCCGAGGCCGACGCGGTGCGGGTCGACCATCACAACTGCCGGCTCGGCAAGTGGTACGAAGAGGGCGAGGGCTATCAGCTCTTCCGCGACATGCCCTCCTTCGCCAAACTGGTCAAACCCCACGCGGGGGTCCACGAGGGCGTCCATGCGGTACTCGAGCTGCTCGAACAGCCTTGGCAGCAGGACGAGGCGCTGCAGAAGCGGATGCTGACCTGTTTCGAGGCGGCAGAGGAGTCCAGCTGGGGTGTGGTGACCACCATCGAACGGCTGTTGAGCGAAAAACATGGCACGTGATGACAGCGGAATGCGTCAGTGCCAGATGACAGGTCGGGTTTGGAAACGGCCTAGGAGGGGGGGAATCCCCCCCTCCTAGTCGGATCAAAGGGCTTTCTTCAAGGAAAAGGCGCCGCGAATGTCGCCCAGCGCGAAACCGCGGGCAGCATCTTGCGGGTACAGTTCATCGAGCTTGGCGGCCACCGGCTCCGCCAGGTCGGAGCCGTGGCACTTCAGGCAGACTTCGCCGGTGGGGATCGCCTTCATAAAGCGAAACATCTGGCGGCCATTCTCCTCCACCACTTCCCCAAAGGCCATCGGCTCGACCGCTTCACCCGCCGCCTTGCGCGACTCGAACTGTTCGAGCACTTTCCGCTCCCAGGCATCGGGGGCGTTGTCCGGATTGCGCAGCTTCAGCGAGGTTCGGGCCACCTTTTGCCAGCCGTGCTGTTGCTGCTGCTGTTCGGCAACGGCGGGCGCCACCCGGTTGCACGCCTGGATCGCGTTGACCGGGCCACCTTGTTGCATTGCCGACTGCAGTTCACCTTTCAGCTGGCCCATGAAGGCCTGCACGATGGCCTTGCTCTCGGCCTTCATCGAACCGAGGTCCGAAGCGACTGCTGTCCCAACCGGGAGGCAGCAAAGCAGGGATACACAAATCAGACGTCTCATTGTCGTTTTCTCCTTCACTGGGCAGGAATCGAACCGTTGCCACCCTTTCTCAATCGTGCTTGTACGGAGCGCTGTCAAGCCAAGGCCGCCTCGAGCTCAGCGAAGGTCTTGGCGATTTCCGTGGTCTGGATCTCGACCCCGAGCTGTTTGCTGATCTGCTTGGTCGAGAAGATGCCGCGTACGCGTTGATGACCGCCTTCGTCGACATCGACCACCAGAGCGTGCTGGCGTCCAACGCGTTTCAGGGTTTCCACCACGTTACCAACCCGGGCGTTGGCGACATCGTCCATGAACAGCACCTCCAGCTGATCCTGCGGGGTCATGATGTCGCGCACGAAAATGTCTTCACGCTTGCCGCCGACCTCCTGCAGATATTTCATCGGGCGCTCCCCCTGCAGGTCGGTGGTCGTGATGAGTCCCAAAACGGAGTTGTGCTGGTCGGTGACCAGCAATAGGCGAACGGCACTGGCGATCATGCGTTCCTGCGCCGCATCGAGCTTGGCGCAGGGGCCAATGGTGATCGCGGCAACCTTGGTCAGGTCCGACATGACGTCGGTGGCGGGGCTGTCGCTGGTGACTCGCTCCGGCAGACGTTGGGGCGGACGGTGGTATCTTACGTTTGACTTTAACGTGGCGTAGGGCAGTGCCTGGAAACTGGTGGACATGTGATTCCTCCTCCATCGCTCGGGATAGTTATTGTTGAGCTGACCCCCTATCTAATAAAACAACCCCGTAGGGTTTGCAAACCATTGGCATTCAAAGCTTCTTGGGCGTTGATTAACGGGCTGAATATTACAATGTTCGAAATTAATACGATTCTTTTCGACCTGTTCCACACACTGGTCGACGTGGCGGCGGCACCAGGGGCGACGGGCCGCTATACCGCGGACATTCTCGGCGTGGATCGGGAGGGCTGGCACAACGCCTGTTTTTCCGACCATCACGACATTTGTACGCCGACGGAGCACACAGCGGTGATCCGGCGCATCGCGCACAGTATAGACCCGACGATCCCCGAGTCGTCGATTCGGGAAGCGGCAACGGAACGGCAGCGGCGGTTTGACTACGCCTTGACGACGGTGGATGCGGAAACCGTTTCATTCCTGCGTTTGCTGAAAGGGCAGGGTATGCGCTTGGGGCTACTCTCCAATGCCTCCACCGGTGAGGTCTCGGCATGGTCCCGCTCGCCACTTGCCCCACTGTTCGATGCGGCATTGTTCAGCTGCGAAAGCGGTACCTGTAAGCCGGAGCTTGCTTTCTACCGAATGGCACTGGAACGGCTCGGCGCTGAGCCCGACCGGACGCTCTTCGTTGGCGATGGCGGCTCCAATGAGCACTTCGGTGCAAAGGCGGCGGGCTTGCGCACGGTACTGATCACGCGTTATCTCCGTCGCGCCGATGCGACCGCATTGGCTGGACGGCGCCGTTACGCCGATCACGAAATTACCCACCTTTCCGAGCTGCGGAGCTTAATCGGATAAAGGATGGGGGCGCTCGGTGCGACCGGGCGAAAAAAGAAAAGCCGGGTTGAACCCGGCTTTTCGGAAGAACGCCAGCACGGCGATTTACTTCGTCACCGTCTCCTTGAGACCCTTCAGTGCGGTGATCTTGACCGTGTTGCGGGCCGGCTTGGCCTTTACAGTGATCTCTTCGCCGGTAAACGGCGAGACCATCTTGCGCGCCTTGGTCGCCGGCTTCTTGATGCGGCGGATCTTGACGCCGGAGTCGGGGATGGTGAACTCACCGGAGCCGCGCTTTTTCATGTGCGCTTCGATCAGGCCGGAGAGGGAACTGAAAACGGCACCGACGTCCTTTTTGGACAAGCCGGTCTGCTCGGCGACGGCGGTGATGATCTGTGTCTTGGTCTGCTTGGTCGCAATCGGCTTGCCGCTGGTTGCGGCCTTGGGGGCAGTCGCTTTGGGTGCTGCGGCCTTCTTCGGAGCGGCCTTCGCCGGGGCCTTTTTTACAGCAGTTTTCTTTGCTGGGGTCTTTTTCTTTGCAGCCATTACGTTTCTCCCGTGGCGTTCTAGCGATAAAGTTGCAGTCGGGTTCCGACCCGGTGATTGTGAATTCGAAATCTGCAATTGACAAGGAAAAAACAGGAGAAACGCGGTTTTTCAAGAGGCGGACCTGTTTTTTCTTTGGTGCTTTTTCATCGTACAGGGGAATTGTGGCTTCAAGCCGTCGGCTTTACCATCAGCGCTTCTTCAGAATGGGAGCGCCGACATGGTCGAGACCCTCGAAATCAGCGTGCCGGGTCAAGGTCTCCACGACATCACGGACAAGGTCAGCCACATCGTTGCTAAGGCCGGGATCGATGCCGGACTGTGCACGCTGTTCATCCAGCATACCTCCGCCAGTCTGACCATCCAGGAAAATGCGGATCCCTCGGCACGGCGCGATCTGGAGCTGTGGTTGAACCGACTGGTGGCCGAAGATGACCCGCTGTTTACGCACACCCAGGAAGGTCCCGACGATATGCCTTCCCACATAAAGGCGGCATTGACCGCGACCAGCCTGGGGATCCCGATCCTGCACGGTGCACTGGCTCTCGGCACCTGGCAGGGCATCTACCTGTGGGAGCACCGGCGCGGACGCAATCGGCGCCGGGTGATCGTCCATATCGCCTGAAACAAGCCTGTATGTCGAATGTCATCGCACAGACCGGACTGCTCATCCTGTTGGGTGTCCTTTGGCGTGTTTTTCGCCCACAGGGGCTGACCGGCGACACGCTGCGCACCAGCCTGACCACCCTGGTCTACGTGCTGTTGCTGCCGGCGTTGGTACTGCTGGTGTTGTGGCAGGCGCCGCTCGGCACCGATACCCTGAAGATCGCCGCGCTGGCATTGGCCGGTTTGGGGACCGGTTTTGGTTTGGCGTGGCTATGGTTTCGTCTGGTCCCGACCTCCCGCACCGAGACCGGTGCGCTCCTGCTGGCCGCCACCTTTCCCAACGCCACCTACATGGGGTTGCCGGTGCTGGAAACGGCACTGGGCCCCTGGGCGCGAAGCGTCGCCATTCAATACGACCTGTTCGCCTGTACGCCCGTGTTGCTCAGCGCCGGTGTGCTCATGGCCGCGCGCTACGGCGGCTCGGATGAGCAGGTGCATCCTTTCGCTACCCTGGTTCGGGTTCCGCCGCTGTGGGCCGCGGCAACCGGTGTACTGCTCAACCTGGGCGGTGTGCCGCTCCCGCCGATCCTGGAAGGCGTCCTCGGCAGTCTCGGCAGCGGTGTGGTGCCGCTGATGCTGTTTGCTCTCGGTCTCGGACTGCGTTGGGAGGGGGTCGCCCGATTGCGGCTGACCCGATTGGCGCCGGTGATCCTGATCCAGTTGCTGCTGACGCCCCTGGTGGTGGCTTGGGCCGGTGGACTCGTTGGATTGGCGCCCGGGCTGCGCGCGGCTGTGGTCCTGGAAGCGGCGATGCCGAGCATGGTGCTGGGCATCGTGTTGTGTGACCGCTACGGGCTCGACACCGGTCTGTATGCGATGGCCGTCACCCTGAGTACCGCATTGAGCCTGATCACGCTGCCGCTCTGGTTCGTGTGGCTGTTGCCGTAAGCGAACGGGTATGCGGGCTGTGCGTGGGGCCGATCTAGTTCCCGAACAGCTGCCCGCAATAGCCGTCACATGAGGTGATGTGTCCGCGGTAGAGTTCGGGTAGCTCGGCGACCACCGAATCTCTGACCGACTCCCTGGCAAGCAATTGTTCCGCCCAGGCGTTTACCTTGGGCAAATCGTCGGTCAGGGCGAACGGGAGCCAGCTCTCCAGCAACCGCAACCGCATGAAGAATGGGGCGTAGGCCACGTCGATCAGATTGAGCCGGTCACCATTGAAGAACGGACCGGTGACATGACTCTCCAAGCGCCCGAGCTTCTTCCGGAGTTCGGTTCGCTTGCTTTCGAAGCTCTCCTGGTCGGGAGCCATTGCCATGCCGAACTGGGTCATCACCAGGTCCGAGCCATATTCGACCCAGGCGCGATTGAGTGCTTTGCGCAAAGGGTCGCCCGGGTGCAGGGTCGGCGGATTCACCTCGTCGAGATATTCCATAATCACTGCGGATTCGAATAACGAGGTGTCGCCGATGCGCAGCACCGGGACCTTGCCGAGCGGCGAGATCGACTCAAACCAGTCGGGCGGACTGCGCAGGTCGATGTAGGTGATGTCGAAGTCGACCCCCTTCTCCAGCAGGACGATGACCGAGCGCTGGACGAAAGGGCAGAGCTTGAAGCTGATCAGCTGGGGTTTCATGGGTCCTCCGAAAAAGCGGGCTGACGGTCGGCAGGCGGTGCTCACGGACTCGGGTTGGGGTACCGGGCGTGGATTGCCTCGATCCCGGCCAGTACCTCGTCCGGCAGTTCGACGGTCGCGCTCTCGATGTTGCGGGCGAGCTGGCCCATCGTGGTGGCGCCGATGATGTTGGCGGTGAGAAAGGGACGGCGGTTCACGTAGGCAAGGGCCATCTGTGCCGGGTTCAGGCCGTGTTCTCTGGCCAGTTCGACATAGGCACGGGTGGCGGCGACCGCCCGTTCATTGCTGTAGCGGTCGTAGTGGGGATAGAGCTTCAGGCGGGCATTCGGTGCGGCACTGTCGTCCAGATATTTGCCGGAGAGGACGCCGAAACCGAGTGGCGAATAGGCCAGCAGCCCGATCGACTCCCGGTGCGCCACCTCGGCCAGGCCCACTTCGAAGGTGCGGTTGAGGAGACTGTAGGGGTTCTGCACCGAGACGACCCGCGGCAGCCCCATGGCCTCGGAGAGCTGCGCGAATTTCATTACGCCCCAGGGGGTTTCGTTGGAGAGGCCGATGTGGCGCACCTTGCCCGCTTTGACCTGGTCGGCGAGGATCGACAAGGTCTCGATGATGGGGATCGGCTTGTCCTCACCATCGTGGGTATAGCCGAGTTGGCCAAAGTAGTTGGTACGCCGGTCGGGCCAGTGCAGCTGGTAGAGATCGATGTAGTCGGTCTTGAGGCGCTTCAGGCTGCCGTCGAGCGCCTTGACGATGTTATGACGGTCGAGCCGCGTTTCGCCGCCACGGATGTGGGCGATCCAGTCGCCGCCGCGGCCTACCACCTTGGTGGCGAGGACGAGCCGATTACGGCCGCGGCGCTTTTCCAGCCAGTTGCCGATGATGGCCTCGGTAAGGCCGTAGGTCTCCGCCCGTGGCGGGATGGCATAGAGCTCGGCCGTGTCAATGAAGTTGACACCGTGCTCGACGGCATAATCGAGCTGCGCGTAGGCTTCGCTTTCGGTATTCTGCTCGCCCCAGGTCATGGTTCCCAAGGCGATCACCGAGACCTGGATGTCGGTTCGGCCCAGTCGGCGGTATTCCATGGTGGTTCCCCTCTATTGGCCCGGTGAAACACCGTTGCAGTGGGCGTGTCCAACGCTTCAGCCGACGACGGTTCAGAGCCCGTGACGACGCGTACGCCAGAACCTGCGGTTTTCCCCGGCCTAACAACGTTTTACAGGATAGCATGTCCAGAGCCATTCCCAAGGTGGGCTTCGTCAGCCTCGGCTGCCCCAAGGCCACCGTCGATTCCGAACGGATCCTGACGCGGCTGCGCGCGGAGGGGTATCAGATCAGCGCCAGCTACGATGCGGCCGATCTGGTGGTGGTCAACACCTGCGGCTTCATCGATGCGGCGGTGGAGGAGTCGCTGGACGCCATCGGCGAGGCGCTGGCCGAGAATGGACGGGTGATCGTCACCGGCTGCCTGGGTGCCAAGGGCGACACCGTGCAACAGGCCCACCCCCAGGTGCTGGCGGTTACGGGGCCCGACTCGCTCGAGGCGGTGATGGAGGCGGTCCACGTCCATTTACCCCCGCAGCACGATCCGTTCAGCGATTTGGTGCCGGCAGGAGGCATCAAGCTGACGCCGCGCCATTACGCCTACATCAAGATTGCCGAGGGCTGCAATCAGCGCTGCAGCTTCTGCATCATTCCGAGCATGCGCGGGCCGTTGGCCAGCCGGCCCGTCGGGGAGGTGCTGGAGGAGGCGGAACGCCTGGTGTCGGACGGGGTCAGGGAGCTGCTGGTGGTTTCACAGGACACCGGCGCCTATGGCGTGGATGTGAAATACCGCACCGGTTTTTGGCAGGGGCGCCCGGTCAAGTCCCGCATTACCGAGTTGGCGCGCCAGTTGGGCTCGCTCGGTGCGTGGGTGCGGCTCCACTATCTCTATCCCTATCCGCATATCGACGAACTGCTGCCGCTGATGGCGGAAGGTCTTGTCCTGCCGTATCTCGATGTCCCTCTGCAACACGCCAGTCCCCGCGTGTTGAAGGCCATGCGCCGCCCGGGGGATGTCGAGGGGATGTTGCGGCGCATCGAGCGCTGGCGCGGGGCGGTGCCGGGACTGACCCTGCGCAGCACCTTCATTGTCGGCTTTCCCGGCGAGAGCGAAGCCGAGTTCGAGCAGCTGCTGGAGTTCATCGGTGAGGCGCGTCTCGACCGGGTGGGCGCCTTCGCCTACTCGGCGGTGGACGGGGCTGCTGCCAACACCCTGGCGGAACCGGTGCCGGAGGAACTCAAGGAGGAGCGGCTGGAGCGCTTCATGGAGTTGCAGGCGGCGATCAGCGCCGACCGGCTGCAAGAGAAGGTGGGTCGGCGAATGACCGTGCTGGTGGATGGCGCCGACGACGATTACGTCTACGCCCGCAGTGCCGGTGACGCCCCGGAGATCGACGGAAACGTCGTCATCGAAACCGACTACGACCTGCAGCCCGGTGAGTTGGTCGAAGTGGCGATCACCGCCGCCGACGAACACGACCTCTATGCGGAGCTTCTGCGGTCGCTTTCGTGATTATTCAACAGGATTGACAGGATTTTTTCAGGATTAACAGGATTGGTTTGATCAGGATTTTTCGCCTTGCTTCCGGGCGAAGACGTCGTTGATCACTTCCCGTCTCCCTTTTAACAGGATAAGTAACTACTCGCCCCCTCCGTCATTCCCGCCCCCGATAGAAAAATTCGAGGGCAGGCTTCGGCGGGAATCCAGGGAACGGTCAATGGATCCCCGCCTTCGCGGGGAAGACGACGCCTTGTGTAGCGCCGACATAGAGAGCGTACCCGGGCGAGCAGTTACCAGGATAATTAGGAATTTTTCATCCTGTTAATCCTGAAAAATCCTGTTAATCCTCTTGAATCCAACCGCCCCAAATGAAAAAGGCCCGCCGAAGCGGGCCTTGCTCCAAAGCGGCGTTACGCGATTCCGCGCAGCTTGCGGCTCTTCTCGATCATGTCGTGGATGATCGGGGCCAGGATAATCTCCATGGCCAGTCCCATCTTGCCGCCCGGTACCACGATGGTGTTGCGACGTGACATGAAGCTGTCGTGGATCATCGACAGCAGGTACGGGAAGTCGGCGTTGCACTTCTTCGGGTCGCGGAAGCGGATCACCACGAAGCTCTCGTCGGGCGTCGGGATGTCGCGGGCAATGAACGGATTGGAAGTGTCCACCGTCGGCACGCGCTGGAAGTTGATGTCGGTGCGTGAGAACTGCGGCGTGATGTAGTGGACGTAGTCGTCCATCCGGCGCAGGATGGTGTCGACGATCGCCTCGGCGCTGTAGCCGCGCTGGGCGTTGTCGCGGTGGATCTTCTGGATCCACTCCAGGTTGACGATGGGTACCACACCGATCAGCAGGTCGGTGAACTTGGCAACATCGACCTCGCCATCCGCCACGCCGCCGTGCAGACCTTCGTAGAACAGCAGGTCGGTGGATTCGGTGATCTCTTCCCACGGGGTGAATTCACCCGGTTCCAGACCGGTGCTCAGGCGCGCGTTGTGCTCGTCCGCCTCTTCCTCGCTGTGCAGGTAGTAGCGGCGGCGGCAGGTGCCGGTCTCGCCGTAAAGCCTGAAGTTTTCCGCGAGGGTGTCGAAGTGGTTGGCTTCGGGGCCGAAATGGGAAAGGTTTTTGCCTTCTTCGGCAAAGCGGGCGATCGCCTCCTTCATCTCCTTGCGGCTGTAGCGGTGATAGCTGTCGCCCTCGATCACCACCGGCTTGATGCTTTCCCGGAAAAAGATGTGCTGGAAGGCATTCTTGACCGTGGTGGTTCCGGCACCGGAGGAGCCGGTCACCGCGACGACGGGATGTTTCTGCGACATACGTCTGCTCCTTAAAAATCTTTGTTTTGAGGGTGATGCAAAACGTCAAACCAACTGGAATTCTTGTGATCGCGGGCCGTCTTCTCGCGGCCGGCACGAGCCGTTTTCACGGAAACGAGCCGTCAAGTCTCCGAAAAACCGGCCCGTTTGTCGACCCTTCCTAGGGGGATATATCGTTAAGTTGCTGATTTTCTTCCCACTGCAAGGTTTTTTTGCCTGATGGGGCGGATACAAGAAAAGGTACAAGGTACAAGAGGGGTCCACAAAGGCTCAGCCTTTGTGGACGTCTTCACGCGCTACGGCACGGTAGCCGATATCCCGGCGATAGTAGGCATCGGCCCAGCGGATACACGCGACTGCGCCGTAGGCGCGCTGCTGTGCCTCTTTGACGCTGCCACCGATGGCGGTGACGCAGAGAACACGGCCGCCGGCGGTGACGGTACGGCCGTCCTTCAGCGTCGTGCCGGCATGGAAGACCTTGAGGTCTTCGCCGTCGATGCCCTCCAGCCCCTCGATGACATCGCCCTTGCGGTAGTCACCCGGATAGCCGCCGGCCGCCATGACCACGCCCAGCGCGGGCCGCGGGTCCCACTGGACGCCGACCTGGTCGAGTCGCCGATCCAGTGCCGCTTCGCAAAGCGCAACCAGGTCGGAGCGCAGGCGCACCATGATCGGCTGGGTTTCCGGGTCACCGAAGCGGCAGTTGTACTCGATGACCTTGGGGGTGCCATCCGGCGTAATCATCAGGCCGGCATAGAGAAAGCCGGTGTAGGGGTTGCCCTCGGCCGCCATGCCGCGCACGGTCGGCAGAATCACCTCCTCCATGATGCGTCGGTGGACGGTGTCGGTGACCACCGGGGCAGGGGAGTAGGCGCCCATGCCCCCGGTATTCGGGCCACTGTCGCCCTCGCCGACCCGCTTGTGGTCCTGGCTGGTGGCCATCGGCAGCACGTGCTCCCCGTCGGCCATCACGATGAAGCTGGCCTCCTCGCCTTCCAGGTACTCCTCGATCACGACCCGGTGGCCCGCCTCGCCGAAGGCGTTGCCGGCCAACATGTCGCGCACGGCGGCCTCCGCCTCCTCCAGGGTCATGGCCACGATGACGCCCTTGCCGGCTGCCAGACCATCCGCCTTGACGACGATCGGGGCGCCCTGCTCGCGCAGGTAGGCGAGGGCCGGCTCGATTTCGGTGAAGTTGCGGTAAGCGGCGGTGGGGATGTTATGGCGGGCGAGAAAGTCCTTGGTGAAGGCCTTGGAGCCCTCCAGTTGCGCGGCACCCGCGCTCGGGCCGAAACAGCGCAGGCCGATGTCGCTGAAAGCGTTCACCACCCCCGCCACCAGCGGCGCTTCCGGGCCGACAATGGTGAGGCCGACGTTATTGTCGCGGGCAAACGCCACCAGGCCGGCGATGTCCTCGGCGGAAATGGCAACGTTCTCCAGCGTCGCCTCACGGGCGGTACCGGCATTGCCCGGCGCAACGAACACCTTGTTGACGAGCGGCGATTGCGCCGCCTTCCAGGCCAGCGCATGCTCGCGCCCGCCGCCACCGATTACCAGTACTTTCATGTGCAAAACTCCAACGAAGTCTTCGTAGGATGCGGTGAGGAACGAACCGCATCGATCGCGAGCGGTGCGGTTCGCAGGCTCACCGCACCCAGAAACTCAAAACGGGCCGCAGACCGCGATTCCGATCAGCGGCGAGCGCAGCGAGCACCCTCGTCCCTCGTATCTCGAACCTCGTCCCGGGCCTTAATGGCGGAAGTGGCGCATGCCGGTGAAAACCATGGCGATGTCGTGTTCGTCGGCGGCGGCGATCACCTCTTCGTCGCGCATGGAGCCGCCCGGCTGGATAACGGCGCGGATGCCGGCGGCGGCGGCCGCGTCGAGGCCGTCGCGGAACGGGAAGAAGGCGTCGGAGGCCATCACCGAACCTTTGACTTCAAGACCGGCGTGTTCCGCCTTGATCGCGGCGATGCGGGCGGAGTTCACCCGGCTCATCTGGCCGGCGCCGACGCCGACGGTCATGCGCTCACGGCCGTAGACGATGGCGTTGGACTTGACGAACTTGGCCACGCGCCAGGTGAAGAGCAGGTCGGCCATCTCCGCTTCGGTCGGGGCGCGGCGGGTGACCACCTTCAGCTCGCCATGCAGGGCAAGGTCGGCATCCTGCACCAGCAGGCCGCCATGGACCCGCTTGAAGTCGCGGCGGTTACCCGCTGCCTGGCTCCATTCGCCGCACTCGAGCAGGCGCACGTTCTTCTTGGCCGCTACCGCTTCGATCGCCTCCGGGCTCACCCGGGGGGCGATGATCACCTCGACGAACTGGCTGTCGACAATGGCGCGGGCGGTGTCGGCGTCCAGTTCCTGGTTGAAGGCGATGATGCCGCCGAAGGCCGACTCCGGGTCGGTCTTGAAGGCGCGCTGATAAGCCTCCAGCAGGTTGGCGCCGATGGCCACGCCGCACGGGTTGGCGTGCTTGACGATGACGCAGGCCGGGCCCTCGTCGAACTGCTTGACGCACTCCAGGGCGGCATCGGTGTCGGCGATGTTGTTGTAGGAGAGCTCCTTGCCCTGCAACTGGCGTGCGCGGCTGATGCTGCCGGCCTCGGCACCGCGTTCCACGTAGAAGGCGGCCCCCTGGTGCGGGTTCTCGCCGTAGCGCATCTCCTGCACCTTGAGGAACTGGCTATTGAAGGTGCGCGGGAAGGCGCTCGGGCTCTCCTGACCGACGCGAGCGCCGAGGTAGTTGGCGATGGCGCCGTCGTAGCCGGCGGTGTGCTCGAAGGTCTTCACCGCCAGGTCGAAGCGGGTGGCGTCGGAGATCGCACCGCCGTTGGCGGCCATCTCCTCCAGCACCCGGCTGTAATCGCCGGCATCCACCACCACGGCAACGTCGCGGTGGTTTTTGGCGGCGGCGCGCAGCATGGTCGGCCCGCCGATGTCGATGTTTTCGATGGCGTCCTCGAGCGTGCAGTTCGGCTTGGCTACGGTCTGTTCGAAGGGGTAGAGGTTGACCACGATCAGGTCGATGCCGCCGATACCGTGCTCGGCCATTACCGCGTCATCGGTGCCGCGACGGCCGAGGATGCCGCCATGGATCTTGGGGTGCAGGGTCTTGACCCGGCCGTCCATCATCTCGGGGAAGCCGGTGTAATCGGACACCTCGCGCACCGCGATGCCGCTTTCGGCCAGCAGTTTGGCGGTGCCGCCGGTGGAGAGGATCTCGACGCCACGGCCGGCCAGTGAGCGGGCGAAGTCGACAATGCCGCTCTTGTCGGACACGCTGATGAGTGCGCGCTTGATGGTGTTCATGTGTGTTCCTTAATTTGAAAAAAGCTTTTAACGCAAAGGCGCAAAGACGCGAAGGGCGCTAAGGATTCGGTTTATCTGTCTTTGCGGTTTCGCGTCCTTGGATTCCGTGTCAGACGTCGAGCCCGTAGAGCTTCAGTTTTTTGCGCAGGGTGCCGCGGTTGATGCCGAGCAGCTGGGCGGCACGGGTCTGGTTGCCGGCGGCGTGCTGCATCACGCTCTCCAGCAGCGGGCGCTCCACCTCGTTCATCATCAGTTCGTAAAGGTTGCTCGGCTCATGGCCGTTCAGGTCGGCAAAGTAGCGGTTCAGTGCATCACGCACATGTCCGTTCAACGGAATGCCGCCCCCCCCCTTTTTTTGGTCGGTCATGCCGCGATTTCCTCGCTTTCGATCAGTCGCGCAAAAAAGTTACTTACCATCTCTCTTTGCCGGTCGGCACTGTCCACCCGATTGACGCTTTGGCGGAAGGCGGCGCCGTGGGGCTGGCCTTTGCTGTACCAGGAGATGTGTTTGCGTGCCATGCGCACGCCGGTGTATTCACCGTAAAAGGCGTAGAGGTTTTCCAAATGCCCGAGCAGAATATCGCGAACCTCCGCCAGCGTTGGCTCGGGCAGCCGCTCGCCGGTGGTCAGAAAATGGGCGATCTCCCGGAAGATCCATGGCCGGCCCTGGGCCGCCCGGCCCACCATGACTGCGTCGGCGCCGGTCTGTCGCAGTACCGCCGCTGCCTTCTCCGGGGTAGTGATGTCGCCGTTGGCGATCACGGGGATGCGGATCGCCCGTTTGATGGCTGCAATGGTCTCGTATTCGGCCTCGCCACTGTAACCGTCGGCACGGGTGCGGCCGTGTACCGCCAGCGCCCGGATCCCCGACTGCTCCGCAATGCGGGCCACCTGGACGCCGTTGCGGCTGTCGCGGTCCCAGCCGGTGCGGATTTTGAGGGTGACCGGCACCGCGACGGCTGCGATGACCGCTTCCAGGATGCGGGTTACCAGTCCCTCGTCCCGCAGCAGCGCCGAACCCGCCTGCACGTTGCACACCTTCTTGGCCGGGCAGCCCATGTTGATGTCAATGATCTGGGCGCCATTGTCGACGTTGAAGCGCGCCGCTTCGGCCATCATCTGCGGGTCGGCGCCCATGATCTGTACCGAGCGTGGTTCGTCCTCGCCGCTGTGGTCGGCGCGCCGACGGGTCTTCTCGGAACCCCACAGCAGGGAGTTGGAGGAGACCATCTCGGACACGGCCAAACCGGCGCCCATCTGCCGGCATAACTGGCGGAACGGGTTGTCGGTGACCCCGGCCATCGGGGCCAGGACCAGGTTGTTGGCAAGTTGGTAGGGGCCGATCTGCATAACGGGAGGTACGGTTGCGAACCGTGTATCGTAAACGGAAACGCCCGCTGTATAAAGGCGCGGTTTTTCAAAAGCGACGGACGGTCAGGGCGGGGCGCTTTGTCAGACTATTCGCATCTCACAGGATGAACAGGATTTTTCAGGATTGACAGGAGGAATACAGGCGAGAACCACACGATTGGAACTGTTCGAATGTTGTCCTGAGCCCACGGCCAATAGGACTTTTCCTGTCGAATCCTGAAGAACCCCGTTAATCCTGTTGAATGCCGTCCTCGAGGCTTAGCCGCGCGGTCGGCCAGCCTGACAAGCGGAATCAATGGAACTCGAACTGGAAGCTGACCGCCTCCGGGCCCGGGTCGACGACCTCGAGAATGAGATGCGCCTCGGCGTCGGCCGGGAAGCCCCCACCGGGGTGACGGCCGGCCAGGTATTCGGTGGCGGTGAAGCGGCGCGCGGCCACCAGGCGCTGGTTGATGTCGGTCATTCGGACCTCTACCTGCGGGTAGGGCTGGGGAAACTCGGCGGTGTTGCGCAGGGTGGCGGTAATGAGCAGCGCCCCCTCTGCTCGCGGGTGAGCCTGAACGGTATGGTCGGCCAGTTCGATATGGGAGAGCTCGCGTCGCGGCGGCAGCTCGCAACGGCTGAGTTTACAAAGCCGTTCAACGTGCAGGCGCCAGCCCGGGCGTGCGGCGACATCGGCTGCGTGGAAATGGATGTATTGCAGTCCGAATCCGGCGCAGAGCAATAGGACTCCCAGACTCCAGGCCACAGTGGTACCGACCGAGTGCCGTTGCCGGGGTGGGGCTTCCAGGCGCAGTGGGAACGGCTCCGGCGACGCCGGTGTGGGCAAGGGCCGTTTCTCGGACTCGGTTTCCGGGGCGGTGGCAACCGTGACAGGCACCGACTTCCGTTTCTGCGGCGGACCTGCGCTGTTGGCCCGCTCCGCCCGCGCCATGGGAGGCGGGGTGACGGGCCTGTCGAGATCGACTTTGACCTCATCGAGGGCGGCGTAGGGTTCGTGCCCTTTGGCAGGCGGCACGTCCTCCTCCGGCCGGTCGTGCTTTACGGCAGGGGCGACCTGAGATTCAGGCAAGCGCCGCCGCGGCTCCGGAGGAGGGGGCTGGGGTGAAGGCTGGGGCCGGGTCGGGCGCGTGACTGCGACCGGCTGCTGTGGCCGCTCCGGTTCGGCGGCCGCTGCCGGCCTGGCGCTCGGCACTTGGGCCGTTTGCCGGCCGACTTGAGGCTCGCGCTCTCCCACCGCGTGCTCCAGTGCGTCGAACACCCGCTCGCAGCGGCCACAGCGAACCTGACCCGCCGCCGCGCGGATCTGCTCGGCGCCGATTCGAAAGAGCGTCTTGCACTGGGGGCACTGGGTGTACATGGCGTTTCCGGCAACAACGATTCGCGGGATTTTACCCGATCTGGCCTGTGAGCGCGGTCAGCCGCCGGTGCGCCGTCCATTCAAGCGGATCCAGCCTTCATGCTCCGTCGGGGCATCCATGTCGAACCAGGGGCGGTAGGCTTCGAGAACCGCTTCCGCCTGGTCGGGAAGAATTCCCGACAGCCCCAGCTGTCCGCCCGGCCGCACCAGGTGGGCGAGACGGGCCGAAAGCGCGATCAGCGGACCGGCCAGGATGTTGGCGATCAGCAGGTCGGCCTGCACCGCCGGTATGTGCTGTGGCAGCTGGCTGTCGATGCGCCGTTCCACACCATTGCGCCTGGCGTTGTCTTCGGTGGCCAACAGGGCCTGCGGGTCGTTATCCACCGCCAACACCGTGCTGGCGCCGAGCAGGGCTGCGGCAATGGCCAGGATGCCGGAGCCCGCGCCGTAATCGATCACGCTGCAACCATCCAGTTCGAGCCCGTCCAGCCACTCCAGGCAGAGCCGGGTAGTCGGGTGGGTTCCGGTACCGAAGGCCAGGCCGGGGTCGAGCAGGATATTGACCGCCGCGGGCTCGGGGGGCGTATGCCAGCTGGGCACGATCCAGAGCCTTTCGCCAAAGCGCATCGGCTCGAACGCGTCCATCCAGGCCCGCTCCCAGTCCTGGTCCGGGAGTGCCTCCAGGCGATGGGTCGGCAACGGTTCCGGCGCGGATTGCTCGGCCAGCCTGATCAGGGTCGCCTCCATGTCGGCGTCGTCCGGGAACAGGCCCACCACCGTGGTGCGGTTCCAGAGCGGGGTGGCGCCCGGGGGCGGCTCGTACAGCGGCTGGTCGGCACTGTCGTTCAGGGTGACCGACACGGCGCCGACCGCATCCAGCCAGTCGGCCACGCGGGGCGCCTGTTCGGCGTCACTTTCGAAAATCAGCTGAAACCAGGGCATTTCGGCACTACCGTCAAGGGGCCGCTAGCGTACCACTTTTTTGCAAAAACGGGTTTAGGTAATCCTGACCGCGCCGATAACGTAAATACGCGGATCTTGACCCGTATACGGGGCTGGTAAGGGTATGTTCAACGTCCACTCGATTGGTTTCAGGGTGGTGGCATCGATCGCCGCCCTTTTCGTGGCAGCGGTCGCCGTTTTCTTCCTGCTCTATGCCAGGGACGAGCGGGCCTCTGCGGTGGACGCGGAGGTGCACGCGGCGCGCAATTTGATTCTGATGGCTGAATCGGTGCGCGAGAAGATGGGGGAGAAATGGGACTTGGGTATCTTCTCTCCCGAAATTGTGCGCAACATGCCCTACCAGTCGACGCAGGAACGCCGGGAGAAGATCCTCGCCACCGTGCCGGTCGTGACCGCGTGGGAAGCGGCCAAGGCCAAGGCTCATGAAGGCGGCTTCGAATTCCGTACCCCGCGTGACGGTGCACGCAATCCCGACAACGAACCCGATGCCGTGGAGCGCCTTGCCCTGGCGTTCTTCCAGTCCACCCCCGGGGCGGACGAGTGGTTCACCATCGACGAGACGAACAACTCGGTCCGCTATTTCCGCCCGGTGCGCCTGGGCCGGATGTGTCTCTATTGCCACGGTGACCCGGCCGACTCGGAAAGGCTGTGGGGGCGCACCGATGGCAAGGACATCACGAACTTCAGAATGGACGGGAAGAGGGTCGGGGACCTGCACGGCGCCTTCGAGATCATCCGGCCGCTGGCGGCGGCCGATGCCGCCACCCGGCAGCGGCTGGTCGGCTCCTCGCTGCTGGTGCTGGGGATCCTCTTGATCATCGTCGGGGTGATGGGGTGGCTGACCCGTCGCCTCGTCTCCCAACCCATCGCCCACGCCGTCAATCAAATGTTGAATGCGCAGCAAAACAGCGATTTGACCGTGCGTCTGGACGAATCCCGGCGCGACGAACTCGGAAGCCTGGCGCTGGGCTTCAATCGGTTTGTGACCAAGATCCGGGGAGTGATCCACGAGGTGAACGGCTCGGCGCACCAGCTGGCGAGTGCGGCCGAGCAAATGGCGACCATCACCGAACAGACCACGCAGGGCATGTTGCGCCAGCAGTTGGAAACCGATCAGGTGGCGACCGCTATCAACGAGATGAGCACGACCGTGGACGAGGTCGCCAAGAACGCCGCTTCGGCGGCGGAAGCGGCGCATCGGGCCGACAATGCCTCCCGCGAGGGCAAACAGGTGGTGCAGTCGACGATGGACGCCATCGACGCCCTGGCTTCCGAGGTGGAACGGGTAGCCAAGGTCATTCACCGGGTTGAGGCCGACAGCGATCAGATTGGCGCCGTGGTGGACGTGATCAAGGGGATCGCCGAGCAGACGAACCTGTTGGCGCTGAATGCGGCCATCGAAGCGGCGCGCGCGGGCGAACAGGGGCGTGGTTTCGCCGTGGTCGCCGATGAAGTCCGGTCATTGGCGACCAAGACGCAGGATTCCACCGAAACCATCCGAAAGATGATCGAGCAGTTGCAGGCCGGCGCCGGCGAGGCGGTCGGGGTCATGGAAACCGGGCAGAAGCAAGCGCAGGACAGCGTCAAACGCGCCGCGGAAGCGGGTGCCGCACTGGATGCCATCGCCGGTGCCGTGGCCGAAATCACCGACATGAATACGCAGATCGCCAGCGCCGCGGAAGAGCAGAGTTCGGTGGCCGAAGAGATCAACCGCAATATCGTCACCATCAGCAGCGTCGCCGACGAGACCTCGACCGGTGCCCGGCAAATGGCGGCGGCCAGCGAAGAGCTGGCACAGCTGGCGGCGGGCCTGCGGCAGCAGCTGGAGCAGTTTAAAACGGGTTAATTTCCGCTGAGCCTCGACGATGGCATTCAACAGGATTAACAGGATTTTCCAGGATTAACAGGAAAAGGCCTGTTTGCTATGGGCGGTGGTGGTTTGACAAACCTCTGCTAGAAGATCCAAGCACGTGGTTCTTTCCTTCAACCATCCTGGTCATGGAAAAATAGGGGCGTCGGTGAAGCGTAACGGAAGGGCGTAGGATGTGGTGAGCCCGCGAACCGCATCATTCGCGGCGTTTCCCCGCTATCGGTGCGGGTCGTTCCTCACCACATCCTCCGGTTGACTACATACCCAGCTTCTTCTCCAGGTAGTGGATGTTGGTGCCCCCGGCCTGAAAGCCGGCATCATCCATCAGGTCCTGGTGCAACGGGATATTGGTCTTGATGCCATCGATGATGGTCTCGCGCAGGGCGGTGCGCATACGGGCGATGGCCGAATCCCGCGTTTCGCCGTGGGCGATCAGTTTGCCGATCATCGAGTCATAGTGCGGCGGCACCCGGTAGCCATTGTAGATATGGGAGTCGACGCGGATACCGGGACCACCGGGCACGTGCAACTGCGTGATGGTGCCGGGGGAGGGCATAAAGTTTTTCGGGTCCTCGGCGTTGATGCGGCATTCGATCGCATGGCCGCGGACGGTGATGTCTTCCTGCCGATAGGACAGCGGTGCACCGGCGGCGATGCGGATCTGCTCCTTGACGATGTCCACGCCGGTGATGAGTTCGGTCACCGGATGCTCCACCTGGACGCGGGTGTTCATCTCGATGAAGTAGAACTCGCCGTTCTCATACAGGAACTCGAAGGTTCCGGCGCCGCGGTAGCCGATCTCGACGCAGGCCTGCACGCAACGGCCTCCGATGCGGTTGCGCATCTCCTCGGTGATGCCGGGGGCGGGCGCCTCCTCGATGACCTTCTGGTGGCGGCGCTGCATGGAGCAGTCGCGCTCGGCCAGATGGATCGCATTGCCGTGCTGGTCGGCGAGCACCTGGATCTCCACGTGGCGCGGGTTCTCCAGGAATTTTTCCATGTAGACCATGTCATTGCCGAAGGCCGATCCCGCCTCCGCCTTGGTCAGCGAGATGGCATTGAGCAGGCTGGCCTCGGCATGCACCACGCGCATGCCGCGACCGCCGCCGCCACCGGCTGCCTTGATGATGACGGGATAGCCGATCTGGCGTGCCATCCGCAGGGATTCGTCACCATCGTCCGACAGCGGCCCGTCGGAGCCCGGGACGCAGGGAACGCCGGCGGCCTTCATGGCGCGGATTGCCGAGACCTTGTCGCCCATCAGCCGAATGGTTTCCGGCCGGGGACCGATGAAGACGAAGCCGCTCTGCTCCACCCGCTCGGCGAAATCGGCATTTTCCGACAGGAAGCCGTAACCGGGGTGAATGGCGCCGGCGTCGGTGACTTCGGCCGCGCTGATCAGTGCCGGGACATTGAGGTAGCTGTTGACCGAAGGGGCCGGACCGACACAGACCGACTCGTCGGCGAGCAGCACGTGTTTGAGGTCGCGGTCGGCATCGGAATGCACGGCCACCGTGCGGATCCCGAGTTCCCGGCAGGCACGCAGGATGCGCAGTGCGATCTCGCCGCGGTTCGCTATGACTATTTTTTCGAACATGGCGGGATCAATCGATGATGAACAGCGGCTGCCCGAACTCTACCGGCTGGCCGTTTTCCACAAGGATGGCGGTCACGGTGCCGGACTTGTCCGCCTCGATCTGATTCATGATCTTCATCGCTTCGATGATACAGAGCGTGTCGCCCGCCTTGACCGGCTGGCCCACTTCCGCGAAGGACTTGGCGCTGGGGGAGGAGGCGCGATAGAAGGTGCCGACGATGGGGGAGGTCACCTGATGTCCGGTCGGTTGCGGGGCAGGCGCTGCTGCCTCCGGAGCGGGTGCCGGGGCGGCAACCGGTGCGGGGGCCGCGGCAGCCATCGCCATGGTGGGAACCACCTGACTGGCACGGCTGATGCGCACCGATTCTTCGCCTTCGTGAATCTCGATTTCGGCGATGCCGGACTCTTCCAGCAGTTCGATCAGTTTTTTGACCTTGCGAATATCCATTCTGGATGACCTGTGTCGGTTTTATCGGTTTGTTTGTGAGAGCCGGCGCAGTGCCGCTTCGAGTGCCAGTTCGTAGCCGTCGGCACCGAGGCCGCTGATCACGCCACTCGCAATGTCCGAGAAGTAGGAGTGGCGCCGAAACGGCTCGCGCGCATGCACGTTCGACAGATGAACTTCGATGAAGGGGATGGCGACTGCCGCCAGTGCATCCCGCAGGGCGACGCTGGTATGAGTAAACGCCGCCGGGTTGATGATGATGAAGGCGACCCCCTCGTCCCGCGCCTCGTGGATCCTGTCAATGAGCACGTGTTCCGCGTTGCTCTGGAGCGTGTCCAGTTGATGCCCTTGCGCCAGTGCCCGCGCAGCCAGCCGCTCGTTAATCGCTCCAAGCGAGTCCCGGCCATAATGTGCCGGCTCGCGGGAACCGAGCAGGTTCAGGTTGGGGCCGTTGAGCACAAGCAGCTTTGCCATATGGGTTCCGAGGCGCAATCAATAAGGATTGGCGGCATTTATGCGCCTGTTTCGGCACAGATGGCCTCGTTTTTCTAGAGTTTTCGGCCAGCCGCTGATGGTAGTCGGGGGCCATTGTGCCCTAACAATCCGCCCCCTGTCCAGAAGGCGCATTTTCCGGACGTTCCACGCAGATTGTTGCAATTTTACGAGGGTTGGCGGTGTGACCCGCTTCACAGGAGGCTGTTCCGTCAGGCGGGAATCGTCGGATTGCGCCGGGATGGAGCACACCGGGTGATTGGCCCCGACAACTCGCTTCGAAATGGTGCGCTAGTGGGCCGCGGATTCCCAACGTATGGGGCGGCAGCGGCATGGCTGTCATCATCCTTTCATCTGACTCCCCTAGATTTCCACCTGAGTTCCAGACCCCGGAGTCCGCTTCGGACGAAGTCGGGGGAAGTGGCCCGCCAATTGCAGATTAAGAGCAGGGAATTCGACGGAGGTCTTACGAATGGTCATCGTGAAGCTGAGAGAAGATGAGAAAGGCACCGCACTCGGCGTTATCCGCCGCGCCAAGTCGTCGCACATCCGCTGGCGCGCCTATGCGCAGGGGCTGGTCGCCGGGGTGAAGGTCAAAGAGGATCAGTTGCCGATCCAGCACACCGACTGCCGCTTCGGTGAGTGGTACTACGGTGAGGGCAACCGTATGTTCGGTCATCTGGAGATCTTCCAGGATATCGAGGGTCCGCACGAGATGCTGCACTCGATCTATCACCAGATCTACAACCTGGTGCGCAAGGGCAAGGGGGAGAAGGCCCACGCCAAGCTCGAGGAACTGATTGGTGTCTCGCGCACGCTGCTGGAACAGATCGAGTTGCTGGAAGCGGAAGTTGAAGCGACCTATTGAGCCGTCCTAACAAGCTCCTATCAAAAAACTGACAACAAGCAGTTGACACACTCGGAATCTCATCTTTACTTCTACCTGCAAGCACGTTGAAACGAAACCAAACGACCGTCAGGGAGAGGTATAGGTATGAGCAAGATCCGTAAACTCGCCGCCATCGTCGCGGTTGCCGGGGCATGCACCCTGCCGTTGCAGGCTGAGGCGTGGTGGGGTCCGGGTTGGGGCGGCGGCCCCTGGAACAACTCCGGTTGGGGCGACATGATGGGCGATGGCGCCTTCGACATGAGCTTCAGCGGCCGTGGTCGCGGCGCCGGAAACGGTTATGGCTACGGCTACAACAACCCCTACTACGGCTATGGTCCGTACGGTGCCCCTTACGGCGCTGCTCCGTACTGGGGCGGCGCTCCGTACGGTGCCGCACCCTACGGGATCCCGCCCTGGGCTCAGCAGAACCAGCAGCAGCAGTCGTCCACGGCCGCGCCGCAGCAACAGCAATAACAACGAAAAACGGTATTTTCGCCCGGCCAACATCGGTTGGCCGGGCTTTTTGTTTTTCTAACCGTACGCCGGAGGTCACGGTGACCCCAGGCTGGGAGCGCCGCGAAGTGCCTCCCTCAAGCGATGCGTCCGTGCATCGGTGCGTCTGTCGGGGGGATTCTCGGCGTTCCGGCCCAAAAGCAACGGCCCGGCTATAATCTTCGCACTTCACCTTCACCGGCTTCGGTGAGCTTCATGGACGAGCACGGCTGTCGGGAGAACACGGGAGCGGTCCATCCCAGGGTCGTCCTGATCGGCTCCGACACCCCCCTCATCTGGCGGCTGGCGCTGGGGGCGGTGATCGCCATTGCCCTGCTGGCCGCGCTCTATATCGCCCGCGCGGTGGTGTTGCCGCTCGTGCTGGCGGTGCTGTTCAGTTTCCTGCTGAGTCCCATCGTCCGTTTTCTCCACGGCCTCGGGTTACCGGAAATGCTGGCGGCCGCTCTGGTTCTGGTAGCGCTGTTGTTCGGCGTGGTGATCGGCATCGTGCTGCTGGCGGAGCCCGCCTCCCAGTGGTTGCGGCGGGTGCCCGAGGTGGCCGAGGCCCTGCAGCACCGGCTGCATTATGTGCTCGAGGCGTTTCGACGATTCACGATGGCAACCCAGGAGGTGCAGCGGATTGCAACCGGCCCGGTCGAGGCGCCGACGGTCGAGTTGCGCGGCGGCGGGCTGCCTGGCTTCCTGATCGGCCGCACCTGGCAGATTGTCGCCGGCCTGGTGATGATGCTGTTTCTGCTCTATTTCTTGCTGGCCACGGGACACCTGTTTCTTCGCAAGCTGGTGCGGGTGCTGCCCCGTTTCGGCGAAAAGCGGCTTGCCGTGATCATCGTCCGCCAAATCGAGCGTGACGTCTCCCAGTATCTGTTCACGGTGACCCTGATCAACGCCGCACTGGGGCTGGTGGTCGGCTTTGTCATGTACGCGCTGCAGATGCCGAACCCGGTCTTGTGGGGCGCCATGGCCGGTCTGCTGAACTTCGTCCCCTATCTCGGTCCGATGGTGACCCTGGTCGTGTTGACCTCCGTCGCGGTGCTGACTTTCAGTGAACTCACCTCCGCCCTGTTGCGACCGGCAACCTTCCTGGCCCTAACCACCCTGGAGGGTCAGCTGCTGACACCGCTCATCTTGGGGCGGCGATTGATGCTGAATCCGGTGGTGATCTTCATTAGCCTGATTTTCTGGGCCTGGCTGTGGGGCATAATCGGTGCCCTCATTGCCGTGCCCTTGACGATGATCGTCAAGATCCTCTGCGATGCCATTCCGCCACTGAAACCCATGGGAGAATTCCTCTCGCGCTGAGCTGCTACGCTGGAGGTACTTGGGTGTGAATTGCTGTTCGACCGGATCGGCGTCAGGAGGACGGTCGCTGCAACGATGCGATCGCCTCGGCCGCACAGGAGCTGCCGTGGGCAAAACACCGAATCAGCAGTGTCTCTTCTTCCGCAGAGTCCGCGTGGAGCAGGTCGGCCAGGTACGCCTGCGCCTGATGCCGCTGCGCGGGCCCGGCGTCCGGTCCCCGGGTCTCGATGAGGTCGTGTGCCGCGATCAACAGATCGCGCATGCGGGTCAGTCCTGCCTTCAAAGTGTCGGAATCCGGCCGATTCTGCCGTTGCAAACTGGCGAGGGCCTCATCGCACATGCGGCTGCCGGCTACCAGGGTGATGGTGAGGGCGTTGGGGACCTCCGGCAAAGTACCGAGGGCGGTGAACCCGGCCACCGCCCGCATCCAGCGCGGACCGACCCGCAGTCCTGCCCGCTGCTCCTCGGAAAGTTCGTGCAGCGTCTGGAACAGGTGTTCGAGGCGGTAGAAGTGCTGTTCCAAAGGGCCGAGGGGCGGTACGCTGGCCATCGGGGACTCATCGGTCGATTTCCCATCGACAATAGCAGTCGCCCGGCGTGAAGCAATGGGTGAGGCGTTGCGAATCGGTTCGCGGTAGCGGCGTTGGCCTTGCCCTAAGGTAACACTCTTGATTTCACGGAGTCCGGGTGGCGGGACCCGGACTTCACCACATTCAGACCCGATCGGACCGTGAGGCATCATGTTGACGAGATGGGGTGTCGTGCTGTGTTGCTGTCTTGTCCTGGCCGCGCCGGTTCAGGGGGCGCCGGCCGCTGATCCCCGCCCCCAGTTCCAGGAGGCGCAGCAGGCGCTGGCACGGGGTGACCTGCGGCGTTTCACGCGTCTCTCCGAAGAACTGGAGGATTATGTCCTCTACCCCTATCTCGAATACACATTCATGCGGCGCTACATCAGCAGCCGCGTCGATCAGGCGCGGGTGAAGGCATTTCTCGAACGCTGGCCCGACACCCCGTTGGCGGACCGCCTGCGCGACGCGTGGCTCGCCAAACTCGCCCAACGTGGACAGTGGGATCAGTTTCTCGAACTTTGGGAACCGGCCCGCGGCGACACCGAACTGAGCTGTCTCGCCGGTCGGGCCATGCTGGCCCGTGAGCGACGTGAAGAGGCCTTCGTGCAGGCACAGCGGTTGTGGTTGGTGGGGAAGTCCCAACCCAAGGCATGCGACCCGCTGTTTGCCGCCTGGATCGCCGCCGATGGCGTATCCGAGGCCATCGCCCGCGAGCGCATCGACCTGGCGATGGCCGCGGGCAGTGCCGGGCTGACCCGCTACCTCGAACAATTCCTGCCCGCGGCGGAGCGCCACTGGCTGGCGCTCTGGCGGCGGGTTTACGGTAATCCGAGCCGTGAGCTGGAGCGGTTGGCGGCCAACGGGAGCGGGTGGCCGGGCCAGATTTTCGTCAGTGGCGTCCGTCGGCTGGCCGGCTATCGGCCGGAGGCGGCGGACGAGATCTGGCGGCGGCGCGCCGACGAGTTCGACCTCGATCGCCACCAGCGTGATGAGGCGGAGCGCTCCATCGCCCTTGGCCTGGCCTGGGACCGCCATCCTCTCGCTCACACGCGCCTGAGCGCACTCGCTCCGGAGGCGCACACGGCGAAGAGCCGGCAGTGGCGGGTGCGCATCGCGCTGTGGCAGGAGGACTGGGCGGCAGTGGTTGCCGCGCTCGATGCCTTGGACCCACTGGAGCGCGCCGAGCCCGATTGGGTCTACTGGCGCGCCCGTGCGGTCGAGGCCGGCGGCGATCCCGACGGGGCAGCGGAACTTTATCGGGAGGCGGCGCAGTGCCGCTGTTTCTACGGCTTTCTTGCCGCCGAGCGCATCGGCATTCCGCCGACCATCGAAACCGTGCCGCTGGCAGTTTCCGACGAGGAGCTGTCGCTGTTGGCGGATTTGCCCGCGATGCAGCGCGCTCGGGAGCTATTCGCGGTCGGTATGGAGGTGGACGCCCGGCGGGAGTGGCGCCATGCGACCGCCGGCATGCCCGCGGAGCGCCTGCGCACTGCCGCCAAGCTTGCCGACCGCTGGGGATGGCACGATCAGGCAATCCTCACCCTGGGGCGGACCGAATTCCTGCAGGATCTCGAGCTGCGTTTTCCAACCCCCTACACCGAGGTGGTCAGCGCCGAAGCGGAGCGGCGTGAGCTCGATAACGCCTTCATCTACGCCGTGATGCGCCAGGAGAGCGCCTTCTACGCCAACGCCCGCTCCCCGGTCGGGGCGCTGGGCCTGATGCAATTGATGCCGGCCACCGCCAAGCTCACCGGCCGCCAGATCCGGCAGCCGGTCAAGGGCACCTGGGACATTCTGGAAGTGGACAACAATATCCGGTTGGGGACGGCCCACCTGCGCCACCTGCTCGATCGCTACCGGGGCAATCGCCTCTATACGGCGGCCGCCTACAATGCCGGTCCACACCGGGTTGATCGTTGGCTGCCTGCCGAGCGCGAGTTGGCGGGCGATATCTGGGTGGCGTCGATGCCTTTCGATGAGACCCGCGAATACGTGAAGCGTATCTTTGCCTACACGGTGATCTACGAATGGCGGCTGGGGCGGGAGCCGACCCCGGTGTCGACCCATCTGCCCACCGTTTCGCCGCCGGGTGAGCGTACCCGTATCACCGGTGACGGCGCGGCTTCGGCCGGCTGACCACGGCAACCATACCGGCATCGCTTGGGTTTGAACGTGGCGCGGTGGCATGACCTTTTTGCAACCCGGCTGCAAATGGCCGCCCGTCACTCCACATAGAGCATCTTGCGCGTCATCCCGCCGTCCACCACCAGGTTCTGGCCGGTGATAAAACCCGCATCCGACGAGGCGAGATAAGCCACCAGGGCCGCCACGTCTTCCGGCCGGCCCACTCGCCCGACGGGGTGCTGGGCATGATCAGCCTCGCTCAAGCCGGGGACCTGACGTGCCGAGCGTTTTTTCCAGGCGCTCACCTCGATCCAACCAGGGCTGATGCAGTTGACCCGCACCTGCGGACCGAGGCTCATCGCCAGGGCGTGGGTCAACGCCGCAACCCCTCCCTTCGAGGCGGAGTAGGCCTCCGTGTCGGGCTCGGACATCAACGCCCGGGTCGATCCGATGTTGACGATGCTGCCGCCGGTCGCCCCCAGGTGAGGAGCGGCGTGTTTGCTGCACAGAAACGGTCCGGTCAGGTTGACGGCCAACACCGCGTTCCAGTCCTCCAGGCTCAAGGTCGACAGCGGTCCGTTACGCAGGATCGCCGCGTTGTTGACCAGCAGGTCGAGCCCTCCGAAGCGGGACACCGCCTGGGCGATCAGGGACTCCACCTCGGCTTCCCGGCCGACGTCGCAGGTGATGCCAAGCAACCGGTCCGACGGCTGGAGTTCCGCCGCGGCGTCCGCCACGGCCTCGGCGTCGACGTCGGCCATGACCACCTGCCAACCCTCTGTCAGCAGCCGCATCACCGTCGCCTTGCCGATCCCCTGTGCGCCGCCGGTGACGATCGCGGTGCGGGTGTGTTGCATCATGAGCGCTCCTCTTTGTCCGCTTTTTCAACTATAACAAGCGGGCGAGGACATGATTGATGTGAGAGGGGAATACCATGAATCAACGATCGGTCATCTGTATATTGCGAGGCGTGGTGGCCATTTCGCTCTTGCTTTGGGGCGGGGCGGTGCGGGCCGAGGTCGCCCTTCTGCTGCCGGGATACTTGAGCGGTGTCGATGCCTGGCGGGAGAGCGGGGCGGCGGCGGTGTTGGCCCAGTCCGGCTGGCACGACGGCGGACACCTGCAGTGGACGCCGAACGGCATCATGGGTCCACAGGTCGGTAGCGGGCCCAAACGGTTTCTCACGGTCGGCCTGCCGGCGACTGCGCCGCTGGCGGTGCAGGCCCGCATTCTGCACGACTACGTCAGCACGGTGCGAAGCGCCTGGCCGGACGAGTCCCTGTGGTTGGTGGGCCACTCGGCCGGTGGTGTGGTGGCGCGCTGGTTGATGGTGGAACGGCCGGACAGCGGCATCGTGGGCCTGATCACCGTGGCCAGTCCCCACGGCGGCACCGAAATGGCCAGCTACGGGGCGATGGCCGGCGACACGCCGCTGGCACTGTTCGCACCCATGATGGGAATGGAGGAGCTGAATCACTCCCAGGGACTGTTCCGTGATCTGATGCCGGAAGGGGCGGGGCGGGCGCTGTTCTGGCTGAATCGACAGCCGCATCCACCCGCCCGTTATATATCGGTGGTAAGGGGTGATGATGGCGTGGTGCCGCCGGCGAGTCAGGACCTGAATGGGGTGGTGGCCCTTTACGGCCGGGCGCGGACCCTGGTGGCCGGGCGAGGCCACGGACTCGCGGCCGGCGACGGGGCCGTCATTGCCCGCCTGCTGGCGGAGGCGCAGAGCCTGTAAGGCAGCGGGCGACCGGCTCGCGAATTCAACAGGATTAACAGGATTTTTTCAGGATTAACAGGATGGAATAGAGGCAAGAACAGGTGCCTTCGAGCAGAAATTTGTCGTCCCTCAAACGCAGTAAAACAGCCTTTTCCTGTTCATCCTGAAAAATCCTGTTAATCCTGTGAAATTGCTCAGGCTAGGCGTTGAGGTCCGGGATCAGCCGGCTTTGTAGTTTGGCGATGACGTCCTTCAGCAGCAGCTTGCGTTTCTTCAAACGTCGCAGCGCCAGCTGGTCGATATAGGGATTGGCCTGCATGGCGTTGATTGCCGCATCCAGGTCGCTGTGTTCCTGTCGAAGTTCGGCAAGCCGTTGGCGCACGGCCTCGTCGGGCTCGTTCATGATCGTGGTGCAATCCGCTGGCACATGGGATGCATCTTATTGAGCTGTGACCTCCCTGTCCACGCTGCTGTCACGGCTCTGCGACGTCGGTCGGAGTCTGGCGAGTGGGGACCCTCTGTCTATACTGAGCATTGCAGCGGTCATCGATGGCCAATGCTTCGGCAATCCCGACTTTCGTCAGTGACGGACAAGGGCTGTACTGAGGTATCTGCCTCCTGTCCGCCCATTTCGATCAACATCGGTAGAGGTTTGTTATTCATGCGCACTGGAACGGTTAAGTGGTTCAATGAAGCCAAGGGCTACGGGTTTATTTCCCCCCAGGAAGGGGGTGAAGACGTCTTCGTGCATTACTCCGCCATTCATGGCAATGGATTCCGGACGTTGGCGGAAGGCCAGACCGTCAATTTCGAGGTCGAGCATGGACCGAAGGGCCTGCAGGCGTCGCAGGTCGCCATCATCAACTAACTCCCTCCAACACAAGCCCCGTTCGGGGCTTGTGTTTTACGACAGCAGCCGTTACGGCGGCGGCTTGAAATTTGTCTCCCCGCCCCCTATTTCCACTCTGTTCACGAGGTCGCCTCCCTTGGTTGACCCTGCGGGCGACATGCCTTAGCATTCGTGTCTAGAATTTAGAGCAATTCCAATATTAACCGCACAAAACAACCATTTTCTAAGGAGGTAGCAGCATGGGCGTTCTGGTCGGCCGCAAGGCTCCCGATTTCACCGCTCCGGCCGTGATGGGCGACGGCACCATCGTCGGCAATTTCAAGTTTTCCGAGCACGTCGCCGGCAAGTATGCGGTGGTGTTCTTCTACCCGCTCGATTTCACCTTCGTGTGCCCGTCCGAGCTGATCGCCTTCGATCACCGTCTGGAAGAGTTCAAGAAGCACAACGTCGAGGTGATCGGTGTCTCCATCGACTCCCACTACACCCATAACGCCTGGCGTAACACCCCGGTCGAGAACGGCGGTATCGGCCAGGTCGGCTACCCGCTGGTGGCCGACATGACCCACGCCATTGCCAAGGCCTACGACGTCGAGACGCCGGATGGTGCGGTGGCCTTCCGCGGCTCGTTCCTGATCGACAAGGACGGTGTGGTGCAGCATCAGGTGATCAACAACCTGCCGCTGGGCCGCAACATCGACGAGATGCTGCGCATGGTTGAAGCCCTGCAGTTCACTGAAGAGCACGGCGAGGTCTGCCCCGCCGGCTGGCAGAAAGGCAAGAAGGGCATGAAGGCAACGCCCCAAGGCGTCGCCGAATACCTGGCCGATGAAGCCAAGGCGCTGTAAGCAGTAACACTCCGGTCGCTTCCCGAGTGCGGGGCCGGTCGCAAGACCGGCCCCTTTTTATTTTCCGGTCCTGAGAACGCTCCTTTCGCCAAGACGCCGACCTGACGATGGCATTCAACAGGATTAACGGGATTTTTCAGGATTAACAGGAGAAGGCCTATTTGCTGGTTTGAGAACAGCGAACTCTACTCGCTGCCGGTGAGGCTGGGCGTCAGGGATGCCGGATTTGGTGAAACAGGCGCTTGAGGAAACCGCCGCTCTCCTCCTGGCGGTGATCGAGGTTCACCGGGGGGGTTTTGTCGATCAGCTGCGCAATGGTGCGTATCGACTGGGCCGCTACGGATTGGGGATGGGAGAGCAGGAATGGCGTGCGTCGGCGCACGGCATCCCCCACGGTCGGGTCGAAGAGGATGTAGCCATCCCCTTCCAGGTGGCTACCGATAAAGTTTTCGGCGCTGGCCTTGATCCGCCACAGGGTGTTTCGCGCTTCACGCACATCGCGAGCCATGTTCACCAGCAGGTGGACCTCGCAGTCCGGGGCCTCCCTGGCAAGTACCTTGATGGTGGCGTAGGCGTCCAGCATCGCCGTCGGCTCCGGCGTGGTGACCATCAGCACCTCATCGGCGGCGGCGGCGAAGCGGAGGATGCTGCGAGAGAGGCCGGCACCGGTGTCGATGATGATGTAGTCGGCCTGGCGCGCGAGAACCGCCAATCCTCTCAGCAGTGCCTTGGCCGCCCGGTCATCCAGGTTGGCCAGTCGTTCGTCACCGGAGGCGCCAGGCACGACCCGAATACCTGCCGGTCCCTCGACCATGATCTCCTGCAGCGACTGCTTGCCGGTCAGCACGTCGGAGAGATCGGTCCGCACCCGCAAATTGAGAATGACGTCGACATTGGCCAGCCCCAGGTCCATGTCCCACAGGATTACGCGACGTCCCATTTGGGCGAGGGCGATGGCGAGATTGACGGAAATGTTGGTCTTGCCGACCCCGCCTTTTCCAGAGGTGACGGCGATGGTCCGGGGTTGCTGAACGGTATCCCGCGGGCTGTCGGTCATTGGGGACGTTTCATTCCGACTTCAACTGGACAGTGGTCGTATGATAGCGCAGGCGAGGCGGTCGGTACCTGGGAAATGTCGGAGGAACAGGCGAATCAACCGGTGGAAATGGGGGCCCGCAGTAGCGGGCCCCCGGGAGACTACCAGAACTTGCGCAGCCAGGTGCGCTTGACGCCGTGTTTTTGGAAGTGCTTGGAGTAGGCGGTGTCCACCTTCTTGATATGGTCGAACAGCCACTCCTTGAGGAACATCAGCAGTTCCATGCCCACTTCGTCATTGCCGGCCTCGAACTTGCGCTGGAACTCCAGCACCCGGTCGACGATGCGGTCGTGTATCGCCTTGTGCGCATCGTAATCTTCGTAATGGAAGATGCGCATCAGTGTCTCTTCCACCGCGAAGTGGACTTTGGTGTACTCCACCAACTCCGCCAGCACGGCTGAAACTTTGGCTCGTTCCTTCTTGGCGGCAAGCGCGTTGTAGAGTTTGTTGATGATGAAGATGAGCTTCTTGTGCTGCTCGTCTATCTCCTGAATTTCGACGCTGTACTCGTCGCTCCACGTAATAATCGACATGCCTAATCCCCTTTAGTTTTGCTTCTTCACGGCATGCGGCTTAATGCCCAGAGCCCCCTCTGTGCCGTGAAAAACATTGTAATTATGGCGGGATAACCGTTCCGGTACAATGACGGTCGGAGGCCACCATGCAGCTACTAATCGTCCGCCACGCCTGTGCCGAAAAGCGTGACCTGTTCGGCAAAACCGGGAACCCGGATGCGCTCCGCCCCCTCACCCAAAAAGGGCGCCGCCGCATGCGACAGGGGGCACGGGGGCTGCGGGCGCTGGTCGATAGCCTGGACGTGCTCGCCAGCAGTCCTTACGACCGGGCCCGGCAGACCGCGGAGATCCTGGCAGAAACGTTTGCGGTGGTGCCCGTCATCGTGCCGGCACTCGCACCCGCGGGCGATGTCAGCGAAGTCGTCGCCTGGCTCTGTCGGCAGCAGGAAGGGCGCGTCGCATTGGTCGGCCACGAGCCGGACCTTGGACGACTGGCCGCCCTCTTGCTGACCGGCGGTGAAGCCGATTTCCTGCCCCTGAAAAAAGGGGCTGTCTGTTGCCTGGAATTCACGGATCGACCGCCGGCCGGTGCGGCGCGACTGAAGTGGCTGCTCACCTCTACGCAGTTGCGCCGCATTGACGGCACCCGGTAGGGTCTGTACAAGCGAGCGGGTTTCGGAAACGGCTTCATCCAACGGGAGACAACATGAGCGGCGAGTCGCAAGCGGCGGAGGCGCACCCGCAAACGGTGGCGGCGGTCGACCTGGGGTCGAACAGCTTCCATATGATCGTGGCCCAGGCCGATGGCGGTCACCTGCGGATTGTCGACCGTCTGCGGGAGACCGTGCGTCTGGCGGCGGGCCTGGACGGGCAGGGCAACCTGAGCGAGGGCGCCATCGAGGTGGCCCTCGACTGCCTGCGCCGGTTTGGCCAGCGACTCCGCGCTATGCCGGAGGGCAGCGTCCGGGTGGTCGGAACCAACACCCTGCGCCGGGCCCGCAACGCGCACCGCTTCATCGCCGCGGCAGGTGAGGCGCTCGGTCAGCCGGTGGAGGTGATCGCCGGTCGGGAGGAGGCGCGGCTGATCTATCTCGGCGTCTCCCACAGCCTGCCCGAATCCGAGGACAACCACCTGGTCATCGACATCGGCGGCGGTAGCACCGAGGTGATCATCGGCAGGCGCTTCGAGGCGCTACACCGGGAGAGCCTCTACATGGGCTGCGTCAGTTTCAGTCAGCGGTATTTCCCCGACGGGGAGGTCACCGACGCGGCCATGCGCAACGCGATCCTGGCCGCGCGTCTCGAGCTCGAACCGGTGGAGCGGGAGTACCGGAATATCGGCTGGGGTGATGTGGTCGGTGCCTCCGGCACGGTCAAGGCGGTGCGGCAGGTGGTCGAGGAGATGGGCTGGTCCCAGGGGGGGATCACCCTGGAGGGGCTGAGCCGGCTGCACGAGGCAATCGTGGCGGCCGGGCATGTCGAGCGGGTCGACCTGCGCGGCCTCAAGGAGGAGCGCCGACCGGTGCTCGCCGGTGGTGTCGCGGTGCTGCTGGCGCTGTTCGAGGCCCTGGGCATCGAACGGATGCAGGTCTCCGACTGGGCCCTGCGCGAGGGGGTGTTGTACGACCTGGTCGGGCGCATTCGCCACGAGGATGTCCGCGGCCGCACCATCACCGCCATGGCCGGCCGCTACGGCATCGATGCCGCCCAGGCGCAGCGGGTCGAGACGACCGCCCTGGAGCTGTTTCACCAGGTGGCCGAATCGTGGGCCCTGCGCGATGAGGAGGCGGCTCATCTGCTCAGTTGGGCCGCCAAGCTGCACGAACTCGGCCTGGCGGTGGCGCACAACTCCCACCACAAACACGCCGCCTACCTGCTGGAAAATTCCGATATGCCCGGCTTTTCCCGGGAGGAGCAGCAGCGGCTGGCCCTGCTGGTGCGCGGTCAACGTCGCAAGTTCCCGATCGCCCAGCTCAAGGAGCGAACCAAAGCCGAGTCCCAGCGCCTGTCGCGACTGACGGTGCTGTTGCGCCTGGCCGTGTCACTGCACCGCGGGCGCAGCGACGTCTCGCTGCCGCCGGTACAGGTCACCGCCAAGGGAAAGGCGATCGCCATCAACTTCCCGGACAACTGGCTGGATGAACATCCGCTAACCCGCGCCGATTTAGCTGTGGAAGCAGAGCTCTTGAAAGCGGCAAAATTCGAATTGAGCGTGAGTTGAAAAAGGATTCAACGCCAAAAAAAGAAGAAAGCGGAGGAGTAAACGTGCCGCGCAGGATTTGCTGGGGCGCGGAACCCTTTGAAACGGCCCTGGAAGACGTGCCTGACCCGACCCGCTCGGCGAAGGGAAGGAAACCACCCAATAACTCTTCCCGCTCGGCATCACCAAGGCGGGATTTCGGGTAGGTCAGCACCCGCAGGGACACCTCCGAGCACCGGCTCAGCGGCAGCGGCCTGACCACCAGTCTGACGCTGGAGCCGATGGTTGAAAAAAGCGGCGCGGTAGAGAGCCGCGCCGGCATGGACTCTCAGCTGACCCGGATCTCAACGCGCTTGCCGGCCCGATGCAGCAGGCTAACCAGCTTGTCGGTGCTGAACCGGTCCGTCTTGTGATGCAGCACCTCGGAAATCCGGGTGCGTGACACACCCAGTTCCGCAGCCAACTCCCGCTGCGTCTTGCCGCGTTTGCGCAGCTCCTTCTCGAGCGCGATCAACAGCGTCTCCCGCGCCTGCATGGCCGCCGCCTCGTCCGGTGCGAAGCCCAGGTCTTCGAACACGTTGCCGCAGCTCACCGTCATCTTCTCATCCATATCAATCACCAATCTGCTTGAACCGCCGCTGCCCCAGCGCGAGGTCTTTCTCGCTGGTCTTCTGCCCTTTCTTCTGGAAGGCGTGCAGGACGACCACGGCGTTGCCGATGTTCGTGACGTAGAAGGCGCGAAACTGCCCGTCGACGCTGATGCGCACCTCACGCACGCCCTTGCCCACCGTCTTCATCGGCTTCCAGTCCTCCGGGTTGAGGCCGTGCTGCAGGCGAAGCAGCTGCCGGCCCATCTCGCGCCGTGCCCCTTCGGGAAAGGCCCGAATGTCATCGCGGCTGGAGCCCATGAAGATCAGCGTTTGCATGAAAGGGACTGTACGAAATCTTAGACGTTGTGTCGAAGAATTTCGACATGTACGCAGGGAGTTAGTGCGCAGACCGGATCAAACTTTGCGGACCCCCTTGCGTAGTCACTCCGCATTGCTGGATTGCAAGACCCCGGCCCCCCGGACCCCTGCGGCTCCGGGCCGCCCCCCGTGCTTTCGCGGACCCTTTCAGCGCTACCAGAAATGTTGGATTGCAAAACCCTGTTACCCACTTCGGAGGCCGGTGTCGGCAACTTGCGTCGGGACTACGCGACATTCGGCTATCGGGCGAGCGACGGGCAGCTATTCAGCACTGAGGCTACCACTGACAGTGGACATCACCCCAGTGGCTGACGCCCCCGCGTTGGCACTCGTCGAGCCGGTCGGCGCCGTCCGCGAGCGCTTCCGCACCGATTGGGAGAGCGCACCCAACCGAAGCCCCACCTTCACCCTACTGCCGCAGCAGGAGCTGGAGGGTTGGCGCGTCGTGCAGGAAGAGGAACACGGCCAGTCGGCGTTCATCGTGTGGAGCGATGGGGACCGGATGCACGATGCAAACAACCGCCAACAAGTGGTGGACAGTGCGCCGCAAGGCGGGGAGAACTTCCTGGAGCTGGCTGATGCCGCGGGGAGGGGGCATCAGACCTGGGGCATCGAACGCACCGTACAGACCCGCTCCGGGGCGACCTTCAGCTTTGACTACGCCGGCCGACTCGGCTACGACACCGAATTCACGCGTGTCTGATAAATGGGGTCGTGATAAATGGGGTCGTAGTAACTTTTCTGTATCCCCTTTAATTTGAAGGACGACCGGCCGCTTTGGGTTTTGGTAAGCTGCCGGTTGGCACCTGGGCTCCCGCCTTCGAGGGAACGATGGCTTAGCGCCTTCGAGGGAATAAAGGGACGGGGCCTTCGCGGGGATGCTGTTTGGGTCGAGAGCTGCCTCTATTGTCGATCGCAGGACTTGTGACCTGCCCGAGGCCACTTCACGGGTTACCGGGCTCCCTTCTTTCCTTTGCGCTTGCAGGAACGCCAGCAGTTCGCGCATTCCGGCCTCGCGGCCCCCGACGACATTCCGATCTCCGGTCCGTTATAATCCGGGTCCCTTTCAAGCGATGTTCTAACTGGCAATGAGCGACGAGCGCCCTTTCGAGCTGCGCGCGGGCATGCAGTTGATGCCCAGCCTGCTGCTGCGCGATCCCGATCCGGAGCGGATTCGCCGCGCCCTTGCGGAGGTGGCGGCCCAGGCACCGGCGATGTTCTGCGGCGGCGCCCTGGTGGCGCTTGACCTGGAACCGTTGCGGGCTTCCGATGGGGTACCGGATTTCGGCGCGTTGGCCGAGGCGATGCGCGAGGCGGGCATGATTCCCGCCGGGGTGCGTAATGCCGGACCCGGGCAGCAGGAGGCGGCACGCGCGGCCGGTTGGGCGCTGTTGCCGGATCGACGGGAGGCGGGCGAGCGCAAGGAACCGGCGCCGCCGCCGACACCTACGCCAGAGGCGGTGCATGCCCCGGCCCGTGTGGTGTCACAACCGGTCCGTTCCGGACAGCAGGTCTACGCGGCGGCCGACTTGGTGTTGCTGGCCCAGGTCAGCGCCGGCGCAGAGGTCCTGGCCGACGGTTGCATCCACGTTTACGGTCCGCTGCGCGGACGCGCCCTGGCCGGTGTCCAGGGCGACGCGACGGCCCGGATATTCTGTCGGGCCCTGCACGCCGAATTGATCTCGGTTGCAGGACGTTACCGGACATTGGATGATCTCGAGCCGGAGCTCCGGGGCAAGCCGGCGCAGATCCGCCTGGAAGGCGAACAGCTGATCATCGAACCGATGTAGCGGTTTAGATCAAGTTATTGGTAACTGCTCGCCCGGGTAAGCTCTCGATATCCCGCGCGATAAAGGTCATCCGTCTTCCCCGCGAAGGCGGGGATCCATTGACGGTTCCCCTGGATTCCCGCCTGCGCGGGAATGACGGAGGGGGCGAGTAGGCACGGGTTCATTGAACATTTCCGCGCAGAGACGCGCAGGGGGAGTACCCATTGAGCAGAATCATCGTTGTCACCTCGGGCAAGGGGGGCGTCGGCAAGACGACCACCAGCGCGGCCTTCGCCACCGGCCTGGCCCTGCGCGGCCACAAGACCGCCGTGATCGACTTCGACGTCGGGCTGCGTAATCTCGACCTCATCATGGGGTGCGAGCGGCGCGTGGTCTACGACTTCGTCAATCTGATCAACGGCGAAGCGAATCTGAACCAGACCCTGATCAAGGACCGTCGGGTGGAGCAGTTGTATGTCCTGCCCGCCTCCCAGACCCGCGACAAAGAGGCCCTGACCCGCGAGGGCGTGGGGCGGGTGATCGAGGAGCTGAAGGCGGCCGGTTTCGAATACATCGTCTGCGACTCGCCCGCGGGCATCGAGAGCGGTGCGCAGATGGCCATGTACTACGCCGACGAGGCGGTGGTGGTCACCAACCCGGAGGTCTCTTCGGTACGCGACTCGGACCGCATGCTCGGTATCCTGGCCAGCAAGTCCCGCCGTGCCGAACAGGGCGAGGAGCCGGTCAAGGAGCACCTGCTGATCACCCGCTACGTGCCGCAACGGGTTTCCGGCGGCGATATGCTGAGCGTGGACGACATCGTCGAGCTGCTCGGCATCGGTCTCATCGGCGTGATCCCCGAATCGGAGGGCGTACTGCAGGCCTCCAATGCCGGCCAGCCGGTCATCCTCAACGAGAAGGATCGCGCCGGTCAGGCCTACACCGACGTGGTGTCGCGTTTCCTCGGCGAAAAGATGCCGTTGCGCTTCATCGAAGAGGAAAAGAAGGGCCTGTTGCAGCGGCTGTTTGGCTGAGGGGGAGCGATGAGATTTCTCGATTATTTCCGGGCTTCGGGCAAGCCGACCTCCGCGCAGACGGCCAAGGAGCGGCTGCAGGTGGTGATCGCCCACCAGCGCGGCGCCCGCAACAGCCGCTACGACTTTCTGCCGCAGCTGCAGCAGGAGTTATTGGCGGTGATCCGCAAGTACCTGCCCATCGCTGATGACCAGGTGCAGATCCAGCTCGAGCGGGCCGGTGACTGCGAGGTGCTGGAACTGAACGTGACGCTGCCGGACAAGTTCTAGAGCACCGAACAGATAAACCGGTCGGTGCCCATCCTACGAAGCTTCCGAGCTTTTATCTGTTCGGTGCTCTAGCCGAAGCCGGCACGAACGCCGCGCCGCGCCAACCGCAGCCGATGGGGTCAGCGCAGCCGATGGGGTCAGAGTCGTTTTCTCCTCGATACTTCCAAGGTTACGGCCGAGACCACGGAGGGTGCCCCGTTGGCGGGCAACGCCGACATGATCGCGGGGGGATCGGGTGAAGACCTTCCCCGTCCTCCGGCGCATTTGGCGGGGCTATTCGCCCTGAGCTGACAGTTCTGACAAAGGGAACGAGCGGGTCGGGTGTCGCTGTCCGCTCCCGGCTTTCGGTCATTCTCGGCAACGGCTTGATTATCCAGCACTTTTCGCTTCCAAGGCATTTGTCACCGATTCTGCTCGCATCTGGCCCGCCGTTTGCTGTTAGCGGTTCCAAACCCATCGTCCGGACAAGCTCACCGCGAAAAGACGTATTTCGCCCAATAACCAATCCGTGACCCGTTTTTTTCACCGAAGGGGCTGCGCCTGGCGCGCCCCTTTCTTTTTCAGGAGTCCATGTGAATACGCATCGCAAAATCCTCTACTGGCTGGCCTTTTGCGACGGTGTGGCGCTGCTTGCGCTGGTCTTCGTTGCGGTGCCCATCAAATACCTGCTCGATCTGCCCCTGGGCGTAAAGATTCTCGGACCGGTGCACGGGACGCTGTTCGTTTCGTTGGCGCTGACGATGTTCACGGCCGTGAGCCGGGGCATTTTGAAGCCCGGCTTGGCCGCACTGCTTTTCTTCGGCGCATTGCTCCCGCTCGGTGCGTTTTATGCGGACTACAAACTCAAGCAGGCCTACCCCGAGCTGTGAAATTCGGGCCCGCCGGCAGGGCTATGTTCCTGCCACATTGAGAGTTCGGTTTGTCGCCATTTCATCGGCCTTACCTATCGGACCGTTTGGAACAAACGATTTCCGCTATTTTCCTCGAACTACTATCGTTACCCCGACTTGAGCCTTTTCCAGAGGGGATCGACATGGCCAAAACCGCTACCTTCGCCGTGACGCACTTTTCGGTCGCCTTCAGTGTTGCCTACGCCCTGACCGGCGACGTGGTGGTCGGCGGCGCCGTCGCAGTCGTCGAGCCGGCAATCAACACGGTCGCTTACTACTTCCACGAAAAGGTTTGGACCGCATGGGGCACGCGCCGCCACCCGCAGGCCCACCCCTCACCTCAAGCCTGCTGATGAGGTGAGGGGAATTGGCCTTAACTATCTGACCGTGGACCCCGACCTGGCTTCCTCATCGTCTCCAGTGCGTTCTTCTGCGGGACATCGCCCGCACCGAAGAGCGAACAAGCTGGCCGATTTCGTCTTCAACGATAAGTATCCAAGTAGTCCGGCCCTTGAAAGAACTTTTGCATCGAATGGCTGGGCGTGGCTAGTCGAGGGCGAGGCATGGCGGTGGCGGCCTTTTTCCTTTCCCTATACTTGCACAAGGTACCGGTGGAGTCGGTTGTGATTTCCGCTCTGTCGGGATTTCCTTGCACGGCGTTTTTCGATACGCCAAGCGCCAGATAAGACACCAAGCACGGCTCGTGCAAGGCCGATCGCAATGAAGTGACCGCGAGAGAGATTTCTCCCGATGGAGCATATTCCACAGATTCTCCTCCTTCTGGGAATCGCCGTTGCGGTCGTGGTCGTCTTTCAGCGCCTGCACGTGCCGACAAGTCTGGGTTACCTGCTGGTGGGGGTGATCCTCGGGCCGCACACAGTAGGGCCGACGGTCTATGTGCCGGAATTCGATACGCTCGCCGAATTCGGTCTGGTGTTCCTGCTGTTCACTATCGGCCTCAACTTCTCCCTGCCGCAGCTGCACGCCATGCGACATGAGGTCTTGTGGCTCGGTACCGGCCAGGTCGTTTTGACCACGGCCGTGGTTGCTGCCGTTATGTGGTTCGTCGGCTTTCCTGCCGCGAGTGCGTTTGTCATCGGGGCTGTGTTTGCCCAGTCATCCACCACCATCATCGGGCGCGGGTTGGCCGAGCAGGGTGAGGAGAACACCCCCCACGGACGGTTTGGACTCGCCATGTCCGTATTCCAGGATGTCACCGCTGTTCCCTTTCTGGTCATCATCCCGGCCCTGGGGGTGGCGGCCAGTGCCGATAGGCTGGCCGGCGCCCTGGGGTGGGCGCTGGCCAAGGCGGCAGTGGCGTTCGCGTTGATCTTTTTTGTCGGCCGCTGGCTGCTGCGCCCCTTGTTCCATGCCGTTGCAGAGCGTCGGTCAGCAGAAGTCTTTACCCTGGCGGTGCTGCTGGTGGCGCTCCTGGCTGCATGGACCACCAACAGCTTCGGGCTGTCCCTGGCCTTTGGCGGATTTCTTGCGGGGATGATGCTGGGGGAGACAGAGTTCCGCCACCAGGTCGAACTGAGCATAAGCCCGTTCCGCGACGTCCTGCTGGGGCTCTTTTTTGTCGGTATCGGCATGCGCTTCGACCCGCTCTCCATCCCCCCGATTGCACATTGGGTGGTTCTCGGCGCGCTGCTTGTCCTGGTGAGCAAAACCCTGCTCGTCACCGCATTGGTGCGCCTGCGCGGTGTCGATTCCCCGGTGGCCTGGCGCACCGGACTGCTGCTGGCGGTCGGCGGTGAGTTCGGTTTCGCCCTCGTCGCGATCGCATCCGATGCCAACGTCATCGATATGGAGCTGGGACAGATAGCAATGACGTCCGTACTGCTTGCGATGATTGGGGGCGCCTTTTTGATCCGCTGGAACGATCCCATCGCCAAATGGCTAATCGGAGACGACGATGGTGAAGCCCCGAATGTTGCCGCCGATCTGGTAAGCGGCACCCAACCGTGCGTCGTGATCGGTGGCTACGGCCGGGTGGGTCATACCGTGGCCATCCTGTTGCAATCGAGAGAGATCCCGATCGTGGTCCTTGATACCGACCCGCAGCGGGTACAGCAGGGCAGGGCCGAGGGGCTCAACGTACACTATGGCGATATCGCCGATCGGAGGCTGCTGGAGGTGATCGGGGTGGGGCGCGCCCGCCTGGTTGTGATCACCATCGACCGGAGCGATACGGCGCTGCAAGCCGTGTCGCTCCTGCGCGACGTAGCCCCCCATGTCCCGGTCATCGCGCGGGCCCGCGATCTCGAAACCAGCGCCCGACTTCTCCAGGCGGGTGCGACCCATGCCTATCCCGAAGCGATCGAGGCGAGCCTGCGCCTCGGCGCCGCTGCCCTACAAACGCTCAGCATCGCCTCGGAAGACATCGATCAGCTTATCCGGGATGTCCGCGATCGGGGCTACAAGCCCGTGCTTGAACCCGAACGGGACCAATAGCGAACTGCGCGTCGAACCTCCCAGCCATTTTTTGGCACCCGAGCGGGTGTGCAAACCACGCCCGAATGCCGGCGCTTGTTGACACCCGCGACGGCTACACTGTCCACTGCGGCCCGCCAGGAGGCGCGGATGTTTGAGTAGGATATGCCGCGGAAGAGGCCGCACAGCGGCTGACGCCCTCGAAAAAAAAAGTCGGAGTCCGCCCTGCAACCGGCCGGAGAGAACCCATGAAGCACTTCCAAAACATCCTCTATGTGTCCCAGGCTTCGGTGGAACAGGGGTCGGCCCTCGCGCGGGCGGTGTCGTTGGCGGAGAACAATCAGGCCGACCTGACGGTCATCGATGTGATTCCGCAGCTGTCCGCGGGCATCGGGCTTCCCCCCGGCGGACCGATTTCCGCCGATTTGCAGGCACGGGCCGAGGCCGAAAGGCGGCAGGCCCTCGAAGCCTTGGTGGCACCCTACCGCGGGCGCCTCACCATCCGGCTCGACGTGCTGGCGGGGCAGACCTTTCTGGAGACAATTCGCGCCGTCATTCGCAACGCTCATGACCTCGTCGTCAAGCCCGCCGAGAACCCGGATTTCCTGGAGCGGCTGTTCGGCAGTGACGATATGCACCTGCTGCGCAAGTGCCCATGCCCCGTCTGGCTGATGAAGCCGGCGGAGAAGGCCAATTACCAGCGTATCGTGGCTGCGGTCGACTTCGAACCGGATGTGCCCGAGCCGCCGGAGCAGGGGCCGAATGCGGAGATCCTCGAGCTGGCGAGTTCGCTGGCGATCTCGGATTTTGCCGAGCTTCATCTGGTTCATGCCTGGGACGCTCCCGCCGAAATGCTGCTTCGCTCCTGGAGCGACAACCCGGATGAAGCCGTTTCCCACTATGTAGAGGCCGAACGGTCGCGCCATCGAATGGGAATGGACGCCATCCAGCGCCGGCTGCGCGAGCGGATAGGCTGGGAGGCTTATGAGTATCTTTCTCCCAGTTACCATTTGGTTGAAGGGGCGGCGAAACGGGTGATACCGCAAACGGCCGAGCGGGTGGGGGCTGACTTGGTGGTCATGGGAACGCTGGGGCGAACCGGCGTCACCGGCTTTTTCATCGGCAACACGGCCGAGGCCATTCTCGAACAGCTGCGGTGCTCTGTGCTTGCCGTCAAGCCTCCCGGATTCGTGTCGCCGGTCACGGCGGCGAGATAGCGGAGGCTCGCCCCCGCCCGGCGAGAGGGCAGCACCTGTTGTTGCTCCTGCATATTCGACGGAATTGCCTTAACATCACATCGCTGCCCATCGCTTGAAGTAATTAATTCCCATGGAACTTGACAGCTTTGTCATCTCGGCGGCCGTGCTGTTGGCGGTGGCGGCCGTTTCGGTCACCGTATTCAAGCACCTCGGCCTCGGCGCCGTGTTGGGCCTGCTGGTCGCCGGTATTGCGGTCGGCCCGCACTCGCCCGGCCCGGCCATTACTTCGAATGTCGAGGACGTGCGCCACTTCACCGAACTCGGGGTCGTGCTGCTGCTGTTTCTCATCGGCCTGGAGATGCGGCCGACCAGGCTGTGGTCGATGCGGCGGGAGGTGTTCGGGCTGGGCTCGCTGCAAATCGTCCTCTCCGGCGGCGTCATCGGCGCCTACAGCTTCCTCTACCAGGGGTCCTGGGGCACGGCGTTGCTGATCGGCTTCAGCCTCGCGCTCTCTTCCACCGCTTTCGTTCTCCAGTTGCTCCAGGAGAAGGGCGAACTCAGCGGCAGGCTGGGTGGTACGTCGTTTGCCGTACTGCTGATGCAGGACCTGGCGATCGTGCCCCTGCTCGCCCTGGTACCGCTCCTCTCCGACGTCGGCACCCTCTCTGCCGAGGTCCCGCTCTGGGCGCAACTGCTGGTCGTGCTGGGGGTCCTGTTGCTGGTCGGGGGCTTCGGCCGCTACGTGATCCCGCACGCGCTGGAACGGCTCACGCGGCAGAACAACCGTGAAGCCTTTTTCCTGGTAGTGATGCTGGCGGTGTTCGCGGCCAGCGCGGCCATGCACTTCGCCGGGTTGTCGATGGCCCTCGGGGCCTTTCTGATGGGAATGCTGCTCTCCGGTTCGCGCTACAGTTTTCAGATCCAGGCCCACGTGGAGCCCTACAAGGGGCTGCTGATGAGCCTCTTTTTCGTGGCCGTCGGCATGTCCATCGACATCGGCGCCCTGGCCGAAAAACCGCTGCTGTTCACCCAGCACGTGCTGGTGGTGGTGGCACTGAAAATCGGGGTGCTGTACGCGCTGGCACGGGCATTCGGACACGACCGGCGGCTTTCGACGCGGCTGGCGTTCCTGTTGGCCCAAAGCGGCGAGTTCGGTTTTGTACTGTTCGGCTCGGCGAAGGCGCTCGGCGTCATCGATGACACGACCTTCGTCCTCGCGGTCGGCGTGATCTCGACCTCGATGCTGTTGACGCCGCTGCTGGTGCGCGCGGGCGATGCGCTGGCCGCGCAGGCTCCTGGCCCCACTGAGCGGCTGCCGTTGCGCCAGCTCGACGGTGACCATCCCGAGCCACGGGTGGTGATCGCCGGTTACGGGCGGGTCGGCCACACGGTGGCAACCCTGCTCCATGCCAGCAACATCCCCTATGTCACGTTCGATACCAATCCTGCCCACGTCGCGGAGGGCCAGGCCGACGGCCGCGCGGTCTACTACGGCGACATCGGTGATTCGGACCTTTTGGCCGCCGCCAACCTGGACCACGTGGAAACCGTGGTTCTGACCATCGACGACCCGCCGACGGTGATGCGGGCGGTCTCGCTGATCCGTGCCAGCCACCCCGGAATCACCATCATCGCCCGAGCCCGCGACCTCACCGCCTGTACCGCCCTCACCGAAGCCGGAGCCGACGTGGCCCATCCCGAGGCGCTGGAGGCCAGCCTGCGCCTGGGGGCCGAAGTCATGACCTCACTCGGCATCGCCAGCCGCAACATCAACGAGGTTTTGGGCGGAGCCCGGGAAGACGACTACGCGTTGGTGCGGGATGAAGTCGCCGGCACACGCACGGTTCAGTCTCGCGACCCGGAAGCAAGCGGCGCGGGGATTGCCGCCGGCGGCGAGTGACGACGAAGTCTTCCGAAACCGAGTCGGATAAGGGCCGCCTGTGTTGTCGGCGCCTTTGCGCCGAAAAAGATCGTCACGATTCACCAGCCCCCACCCCGGCCAGTTCCTCGAGCAGGAGCTGTTGCGCCGAGCGCGGTTTGGCCCGCCCCGCTGTCACCCGGACGTAGCGGCCGTCCTCTTGCAGTTCCCAGGATTGCTGATTGTCATCCAGGTAGTACTTCAGCTCCCGAATCACGCGCTGGCGGAGCGGCTTGTTCTCGATGGGGAAGGCGGTCTCCACCCGGTTCAGCAGGTTGCGGACCATCCAGTCGGCGCTCGCGCCGAAAACTTCGGGATTGCCGGCGTTGTGGAAGTAGAACACGCGGGTGTGCTCCAGAAAGCGGCCGACGATCGAGCGCACGCGGATATTTTCCGAAACCCCAGGAACCCCAGGTCGCAGGCAGCAGATCCCCCGTACTACCAGGTCGATCTTCACCCCCGCCTGCGATGCACGGTAGAGCGCGCGGATCACCTCCTGCTCCACCAGCCCGTTCATTTTGGCGATGATCTGCGCCGGCTGGCCGTTGCGTACATTGTCGGCCTCGCGGTCGATCCGCTCGATAAGGCCGGAGTGCAGCGTAAACGGGGCCTGCAGCACTTTTTTCAACCGGTTGCCGCGCCCCAGGCTGGTCAGCTGCAGGAACACGTGATGAACGTCGTCGCCAATGTCCGGGTCGCAGGTGAGCAAACCGTAGTCGGTGTAGATGCGGGCGGTACGGGCGTGATAATTGCCGGTGCCGAGATGTACGTAATGGCGCAGCTTGCCGTCTTCCCGGCGCACTACCAGGATCATCTTGGCGTGGGTCTTGTAGCCGACCACGCCATAGACCACATGGGCGCCGGCCTCCTGCAGCCGATTGGCGAGGGCGATGTTGGCCTCCTCGTCGAAGCGCGCCCGCAGCTCCACCGCCACCGTCACCTCCTTGCCGGCGCGGGCGGCACTGACCAGGGCATCGACCACCGCCGAGTCCGGTCCGGTGCGGTAGAGGGTCTGCTTGATCGCCAGCACGTGCGGATCCGCCGCCGCCTGACGCAGCAAATCAATGACCGGCACGAACGACTCGAAGGGGTGGTGCAGTAGCACGTCGCCCTTGCGGATCACCTTGAACACGTCCTTGGTGTGCAGGAATGCCGCCGGCATGCCCGGGACGAACGACGGGAATTTGAGGTCGGCACGATCCACCAGGTCCGGCAGGCTCATCAGCCGGTTGAGATTGACCGGCCCGTTGACGATATACAGGTCCTGCTCGGTCAGATTGAAGCGTTCCAGTAGATACGAGGAGACCTCCGGCGGGCAGTTGTCCGCCGCCTCCAGGCGCACCGCCTCGCCATAGCGCCGGGAGGGCAGCTCGCCCTCTACCGCCCGCAGCAGGTCCTCCACCTCCTCCTCGTCCACGAACAGGTCGGAGTTGCGGGTGACCCGGAACTGGTAGCAGCCCTTCACTTTCATGCCCGGGAACAGGTCGCCGACATGGGCGTGGATCACCGAGGAGAGAAAGATGAAATCGAGCGGCCCGCTGCCGCAATCCTCGGGCAGCCGAATGAGGCGGGGCAGGGCGCGCGGGGCCTGGACGATGGCCATGCCGGAGGAGCGGCCGAAGGCGTCCTTCCCCTCGAGCTGGACGATGAAGTTCAGGCTCTTGTTCAGGATCTTGGGAAACGGGTGTGCCGGGTCGAGGCCGAGTGGGCTGAGCACCGGCAGCAGTTCGTGTTCGAAGTAGTCCTTGACCCAGGCCCCCTGCGCCTTGTTCCAGTCGCCGCGCTTCACGAAGCGGATGTTCTGCGCCTCCAGCTGCGGCAGCAGGATCTCGTTCAGCGTGCGGTACTGTTCGTCGACCAGGGCGTGCGCTACCTGGCTGATCCGTTTCAGCAGCTCGGTCGGGCTCTGGTTGTCCGGCCCGGCCTGCACCGATTCGGAGGCCGCCTTCTGCATCAGACCGGCGACGCGGATCTCGAAAAATTCGTCGAGATTGGAACTGGTGATGCAGATGAAACGCAGCCGCTCCAGCAGCGGCATGTTCTCGTCCTGGGCCTGGGCCAGGACGCGGCGGTTGAACTCCAGCAGGGAAAGTTCCCGGTTGAGGTAGAGTTCCGGTTGCTTCAGGTCGATGGCGGTTTCCATGGGTGGCATCGGTTGCGGCTGGCAGAGCCTAAGCCTACCAAAAATCGATGCTTCGGAATGTTACAGAGAGATTGCTTCGCCTGCCGGAAAAAATTCGGTGTATGCCAAAAGTTATTTGGGGATAAGTGACGAATAGACACTAATTCATGTGCCGGTCGCGGCGCTTCCCTATAATCCGCTCCTGCTTTTTCAAGGGCCTGGTTCCGTCGCTCGGCCAATTCGTGGCACTACAGACGGGACCCTTGCTCTCTATCTGAACGCAATGCATCGGAGACAAACAATGAGAAAAACATGCGGCCTGTTGCTTCTTTCCGGCAGCCTGCTGATCGGTACCGCCAATGCCGGTTGGGCCTTCCCCGATTATGCCAACAGTGCCCCCGAGTCGCTGGTGCGCGACGGTTTTGGGGGGTGCGTCAAAACGGGCATGTGGACCGAGGCGAGCGCCAGACCGGCCGGTTGTGGCGACCCGGTACCGGTCGCTGCGGCGCCGGTCGCCAAACCGGTTCCGGTACCCCAGCCGGTGCTCGACAGCGATGGTGACGGCATCATCGATTCTGCCGATCGCTGCCCCGGCACCCGCGCGGGCGTGTCGGTGGACGGGAACGGCTGTGAGGTGATTGAGCGCATCTCGCTCGACAGTCAGCTGTTCGAACTCAACAGCGCCGAGTTGGCGCCGTCCGCCCAGCATGCCCTGGATGCCGCCGCCGAGCGCATTGTGGCCAACCTCGACCGAATCGAAGCGGTGGCGATCAGCGGCCATACCGATAACACCGGCAGTGAGGCGTACAACCTGGAGCTCTCCAAGCGGCGGGCGGTGGCGGTAAGCGACTATCTGGCCGGTCGCAATGTGCCTGCCGAGCTGATGCGTACGGAAGGCATGGGCTCGTCGATGCCGCTGGCCGACAACAGCCTCGCGGAAGGGCGCAGCCGCAACCGGCGCGTCGAGGTCGACGTTAAGATGTAGAGGTCAACCGCCTCCACTGAGCGAAGACCCGGCACGGCCGGGTTTTTGCGTTCCGGGAGCGCGGTTCAGTCGGAAACTCTCGCCGGTCGATCGGGGGGGGCCGTGGTAGAATGCGGCCTCCTCATCGACCTGTCGTCTGTTCGTGAACGATCCGCTAACCACCATCGAACAGAGCATTCAGTCCTGCATGCTCGGGGATCGCCGTGCCTTTCGCCGGCGGCTGGCGGGAATGCGGCGACGGCAAAAGCAGGGGCAGCCGTTCGATCGTGGTCTTGCGGTCCTGTCCGGGGACATCGAGCAGTCGCAGCGGCGGCTCGAGGGCCGGCGGGCGGCGCTGCCGCAGCCGACCTATCCGGAAGAGTTGCCGGTCAGTGCCAAACGCGCCGAGATCGCCGAGGCCATCGCCAAGCACCAGGTGGTGGTGATCGCCGGTGAGACCGGTTCCGGCAAGACCACCCAGATTCCGAAGATCTGCCTGGAACTGGGGCGCGGGGTAGACGGCTTTATCGGCCACACCCAGCCGCGTCGCATCGCCGCCCGTTCGGTGGCGGCGCGCATCGCCCAGGAGCTGAACACCCCGCTCGGCGAGGCGGTCGGCTTCAAGATCCGCTTTACCGACCGGAGCAGCCCGCGCAGTCACATCCGGCTGATGACCGACGGCATCCTGCTCGCCGAGATCCAGTCCGACCCGCTGCTCGAGCAGTACGACACCCTGATCATCGACGAGGCCCACGAGCGCAGCCTCAACATCGATTTCCTGCTCGGCTATCTACGCCAGCTGCTGCCGAAGCGGCCGGACCTGAAGCTCATCATCACCTCCGCCACCATCAACACCGAGGCGTTCTCGAAGTTTTTCGGCGATGCGCCGGTGATCGAGGTCTCCGGCCGCACCTATCCGGTGGAGGTGCGCTACCGGCCGGTGCTGGGCGAGGATGAGGACGAGCGCGACCGCGACCAGCCGCAGGCGATCGTCGAGGCGGTGGAGGAGCTGACGCGGGAGAACCCGCTCGGCGACATCCTGGTGTTCCTGCCGGGCGAGCGGGAGATCCGCGAAACGGCCGAGGTGCTGCGCAAACACAAGCTACGCGTCACCGCTCCTGGACATCCATGTCCCCGCGGTGTACCGGCCGTCCTGGCCACAACGGAGATCATCCCGCTGTTCTCCCGCCTGTCCGCTGCCGAACAGGACCGGGTGTTCCAGAACCATCGCGGGCGGCGCATCGTGCTGGCCACCAACGTGGCGGAGACCTCACTGACCGTGCCGGGGATCCGCTTCGTCATCGACACCGGCTATGCGCGCATCAGCCGCTACAGCCATCGCACCAAGGTGCAGCGCCTGCCGATCGAGCCCATCGCCCGAGCCTCGGCCAACCAGCGTGCCGGCCGTTGTGGCCGTGTGGCCGCCGGCATCTGCGTCCGCCTCTATTCGGAAGAGGATTTCCTGGGCCGCCCCGAGTTCACCGACCCGGAGATCCAGCGCACCAACCTGGCCAGTGTCATCCTGCAGATGGCCAATCTCCGTCTCGGCGAGGTGGACGCCTTCCCCTTCGTCGACCCGCCGGATCGGCGCTACATCAATGACGGTTACCGCCTGCTGCACGAACTGCACGCGGTGGACGAGGCGCGTCGGCTGAGCGACATCGGGCGCCGGCTGGTACGTTTGCCGGTGGACCCGCGCATCGGCCGGATGCTGCTCGCCGCCGGGGGCGAGGGTGCAGTGGAGGAGGTGCTGATCATCGCCTCTGCACTGTCGATTCAGGACCCGCGCGAGCGGCCGCAGGAGGCACAGCAGAAGGCGGATGAGCTGCACCGGCGCTTTGCCGACGAAAAGTCCGACTTCCTCGCCTTCGTCAATCTCTGGCGCTACTACCACGAGCAGGCGCGCCATCTCTCCAACAGCAAGCTGCGCAAGTTGTGTCACGCCGAATTCCTCTCCTACGTGCGGCTGCGCGAGTGGCACGAGGTGCATAGTCAGCTCTCGGCGCTGGCCCACGAACTCGGTCTGCGTCACAACAGCGAACCCGCCGATTTCGGTGCCGTGCATCGCGCGCTGCTCACCGGCCTGCTGAGCCACATCGGCAGCAAGATCGAGGAGCCGGAGAGCAAGGGCGGAGGCAAGGAGAAGAAGCGTCGCCGCTTCGTCGAGTATCAGGGTGCGCGCGGCATCAAGCTGGCGATCTTCCCCGGCTCCAGCCTGGCCAAGGCGACGCCGAAATGGCTGGTCGCGGCGGAGCTGGTCGAGACCTCGCGGCTGTTCGCCCGCACCGTGGCCGCCATCGACCCGGTATGGCTGGAGGCGTTGGCCGGCCATCTGCTCTCCCGCAGCTACTCGGAACCGCACTGGCAGAAGCGCTCGGCACAGGTGGGCGCTTTCGAGCAGGTAAGTCTGTTCGGACTGGTGATCGTGCCGCGGCGGCGGGTCAACTACGGCCCAATCGATCCCGTGGAGTCCCGTCGCCTCTTCATCCGCCACGCGCTGGTCGAAGGCGATTACCACAGCAAGGCCCCGTTTTTCACCCACAACCGGCAGCTGCTGGACGAGATCGAACAGCTCGAGGCCAAGTCGCGCCGGCGCGACGTGCTGGTGGACGAACAGGTGCTGTTGGAATTCTACGACCAGCGCATCCCCGAGGGGATCTACAGCGGCGCCGGTTTCGAAAAGTGGCGCCACCAAGCCGAGCGGGCCTACCCGCAGCTGCTTTTTCTCACCCGCGAGGCGCTGATGCGCCACGGGGCGGGCGGCGTCACGGCTGCGCAGTTCCCGGACACCCTGGGGGTGGTCGGCGCCGAGCTCAGGCTGCAATACCACTTCGAGCCGGGTCATCCGGCCGATGGTGTGACCCTGCAGGTGCCATTGCCGCTGCTCGGCCTGTTGCAGCCGGCACGCTTCGAATGGGTGGTGCCGGGCCTGCTGGAAGAGAAACTGATTGCGCTGATCAAGTCGTTGCCGAAGGCCTGGCGGCGAAATTTCGTGCCGGCAGTCAACTTTGCCCGTGCTGCTTTGGAGGTGATGAATCCGTCGCCACGTCCGCTGATCGAAACCTTCTCGGAACAGTTGCTGCGCATGACCGGCGTCGCCGTGCCGGCGGAGGCCTGGGTTCTTGAGGCGCTTCCGACGCACCTGTCGATGAACTTCCGGGTGGTGGACGAAAGAGGGCGCCCGATTGTCGAGGGGCGTGATCTCGAGGCGCTCAAGGCCGAACTGGGCGGCAAGGTGCGCGAGACCGTCGCCGAGCAGACGACAGCGGGCATCGAACGTGCCGGTATTCGCCAGTGGGACTTCAGCGGCCTGCCGGACGAGGTGGTTACCGAGGTCAGGGGACTCACCCTGCGTGGCTATCCGGCGTTGGTCGATCAGGGGGAGTCTGCGGCAATCCGGCTGTTCGAGTCGCCCGAGGCGGCGCGCCGCGAGCACCGGCTCGGCCTACGCCGGCTGTTTCTGCTACAGGTCGCCGACAAGTTGAAGTACCTGCGTCGCCACCTGCCCGATCTGCAGACCCTCTGTCTGCTGTTTGCACCACGGGGTAGCTGCGAGGCGCTGCGCGAAGACATCTTGACCGCGGCGGTGGAGCGGGTCTTTCTCACGGGTGAACCGCCCCGCGACCAAGCCGAGTTCGAGGCCCGGCTGGCGGCGGGGCGCCAGGACCTGGTGGCGCGGGCCACAGCCATCACGGCCACCGTGCGCCAGGTGCTGGAGGCGGATCGCGAACTGCGCCGTCTGCTCAAGGGCAATCTGGCCCCACAGGCGCTGAACGCCGCCGCCGAGGTGCAGCGACAGGTCGACCGCCTGGTTTACCCGGGTTTTGTCAGTGCCACCCCGGCCGAATGGCTATCCCGGTTGCCCGTCTATCTGACCGCCGCCCGCCTGCGCCTTGAAAAAATGCCGCGCAATCCGCGCGACCGTCAACTCGGCCTGGAAGTGGCGGCCCTGGAGAAAAAAATACGCGAGCGCTGCGACGCCCTTCGCCAGCAGGGGAGTGTCGACCCGGAGTGGGAACATCTGCGCTGGCTGGTCGAGGAGCTGCGTGTCTCGCTGTTCGCGCAGGAACTGGGTACCGTGGAAGCGGTCTCGGTGCAGCGCCTGGAGCGGCGGTTGGCGACGCGATGACCCGCTCACGACGAGGCGGTCAAGCAAAAATACGTAGTTTCATATAATAGTGAGAGTCATCCACCGAACGGAATGACGCTCAATGAAAATCAATACTGCCTATTTCGGTTCCCAGGAGATCGATCAGGCGTCCATCATCACCTTCCCGCGAGGCCTCGTCGGTTTCGAGGAGGCGACCCGTTTCAAGCTGTTTCACGAAGCGGACGAGCCGACGATCTTTTATCTGCAATCCATCGACCGGCCGGATCTGGCGTTTTCGGTGGTGCGACCGGAGGTCTTCAACTGCTTCTTCGAGCTGGTGCTGGACGATGACGAGTCGCGCCTGCTGGAGCTGGAGGAGCCGGTGGAGGCCGAGGTGCTGCTGATGCTCTCCAAAGCCGAAGAGGGTGAAGAGGTCGAAGACCGTGCCACCGGCGCCAAGATCAATGCCAACCTGAAAGGGCCGCTGATCATCAATCTGCGTAGCCGCAAGGGGCTGCAGAAGGTGGTCAAACGCATTACTCACGCGACGCTGCTCCGTGCCGAGTAGCGCAAGGGCGTGCAACGGTCACGGCTTGGTGGCCGCCGGATCCCTCGACCATACTTCCGGCAAAGGACCGGAAGGAGGCGAAGGCGATGCCTGCACCGCACGAAATCATCCAGCGCATCCACGCGGCCTGGGAGCGTGAGCCGTTGGTCAATCTGCACCGCAGCCACCTCGATGCGGTGTTCGAAGGCGACCGGCTACGGTTGACCGGCGCTGTCGGTTCCATCGCGGCCAAGCGTGCGGCGGCCAAGATAGCCGCCCGCTATGCACCGCAGATGGTCGATAACATCCGCGTCGACCGCGGCGAGACCAGCAGTGACGGCGCCATCAAGGACGCCCTGGTGCTGGCCTTCCACAGTGAGAGTGCGTTCCACAACTGCCACATCACCGTGCACTGGCACAATCAGCACGAAATGGTCGCCAACGTGCAGGACGAAAATCCCTGTCTGCTGGACATCTCCATCTGCGATGCCACTGTGGTGCTGGAGGGGACGGTGTGGAGCCTGTCGCATCAGCGCATGGCCGAGGTACTGGCGTGGTGGTCGCCGGGCGTCACCAACGTCATCAACCGCATCGATGTGGTCCCGGAAGAGCGGGATATCGATGCCGAGATCCAGGACGCGGTGATGCTGGTGCTGGACAAGGACCCGCTGGTGCATAGCGGCCAGATCCACGTCGACACCGCCCAGGGCGTGGTCACCCTGGAGGGCCTGGTGCCGGCGGAGTCGGAAAGGCAGAACGCGGAGGATGACGTCTGGTATCTGAGCGGCGTACAGCAGGTCGTGAATCTGATCGAGGTGCGGCCGGGCGGACACCAGCCGTAAATCGGGACGGCGCTCCTCACCAAGCCGGTTGTGGGAGCGCCGTCCCCGACGCGATGCGTCTTTGGCCGATTACACTGGGCCAACCCGCCCTAGAGCCCGATCAACTCCGCATGCAACCCCTGCCTCTTCACGTGCCCCAGCACGTCCTTGCTATTGATGGCGTCAGGGTCGAACTCCACCACATAGAGATGCTTGGCGTACTCTGCGCAACGCACGTGGTGGATCCCTTTCACCGACTGGAGCGTGCTGCACACCTCCATCGTCCGGGTGTCGTCCAGCTCTTCATCGATATGTACGGTCACATCGGCCTTCTTGCCCATGGCGACCTCCTGTCGTCCCTGGTTCCGAAGCGGCTGATCTGAACATAGCAAACCGGCTTTTTCCGGCAACTCGCGGGATTTACGGATGTGTACTAACATGATTAATGAGGATTTACCCATAGCGAACTGATAAAACTGAATTTTTTGGGGAAACGGGGGGTCACCATGCCGCCGAAAGGAAATGTCAGGGAACTGATCGGGCCCGCACACAGCGGCTGGGCCCTGCTGCGTGCCGCCTTTGGCGCCTGCGCCGGGCAGCCGGAAATGAGCGAGGACGACCTGCTCGCCCGTGTCGATGCCATGGTACGAGCGCTCCGACGGCGACTGCCGCGGCGATCGCGCCCGGGCGACCGGCTGTTCGCGCTCAACACCTTCCTCTTCCACGAGCTCGGATACTCCCGCCTGAACAACCGCCATGACCCGGACGGCTTCCTGTTGTGCCGGGTCCTGGACACCCGCGCCGGCCATCCCGCCGCCTTGACCGTGCTCTACATGGCGATCGGGCGGGAGATCGGTCTGCCGATGCGTGCGGTGGCGTTTCCCGGCATCCTGCTGGTGCGCACCGAGACCGCCAACGGATCAGTGATCCTTGACCCCGAAACGGGAGGCTCCATCCTTTCCCGCGAGGACCTCGAACTCATGCTGTTGCAGTCGTTCGGGGGGGAGCAAGTGTCCACAAAACAGCTCGAGAAGCTGCTGCAGGGGGTGGATGATCGGCAAGTGCTTATACGGCTGCTTACGGAACTGGAGCGTGCGTACCTGCACCACCAGCAGGCGGACAAGGCGCTCTGGGCGGCGAATTACATCGTGTCCCTGCAGCCCGACTCGGCCGCGGCCCTGCGTGATCGCGCGCTCCTGCTGGAGCGCCTCGAATGTCATCAGGCGGCCGGACTGGATTACCTGCGCAGCCTGGAACACGCCTCTCAGGAGGAGGGGCGCGAGGTGTTGCAGCACCTGCAGCGCCTGCAGCGCCGGGACACGATCCTGCACTGAAGCCGCGCGCGGGCTCGAACCTCCGGTGTTGGCCCGTTGACCGAGTTGCTGGTCAGCCAGTTCGCCACGTTGTTCGTGGTGGTGGACCCTATCGGTCTGGCCGTGATCTTCACCGGTCTCACCCACGGCGCCACCCCCCGGCAGCGCCGTCACATGGCGGCACGCGCCAGCGCGCTCTCCACCTTCATGTTGCTGTTGTTCTTCTTTTATGGGCAGGGATTTCTCGACCTGCTGGGTATCACCCAGCCCGCCTTCCACATTGCCGGTGGCGCACTGCTGTTCCTGCTGGCCATCGACATGGTGTTCGCTCGCCAGTCGGGGCTGCGCTCGACCACTTCCCGGGAGCGGGAGGAGGCGGAAAGCAAACAGGATATCTCGGTTTTCCCGCTGGCCTTTCCGCTGATCGCCGGGCCGGGTGCGCTGACGACGGTGGTGCTGATGACGGGCAACAACGCCGGGGTGGCGCTGACCGGCGCCATGGCCGGGGTCATTCTTGTGGTCATGCTGATCACGATGGCGGCGCTGCTGACCGCCAGTCACATCGGCCACCTGTTGGGTGAGACCGGCGCCAACGTGATCAGCCGCTTGCTTGGTCTGGTGCTCGCGGCCCTCGCAGTGCAGTACATGATCGACGGCGCCGGAGCCGTGGTCGGGCAGTTGGCGTTTGCCAACCCGTAGGCGAGGGTGAGCCGGGTTGTATCCCTTCCGACACGCGTCATGTCGTGGGTTCGAGAGCGAGTGTGCCGTCTGATGCGGGAACAGCCCGACAAACCCGCTTGCGCTATGCGTGAGTCAGTAGCGGGAGCTTCAAACCCAGCGTTGCCCAAATCGAGGTGAGGCTTTCCACGGCCGCATCGCCACGCGTCTGCCACTCGGAATGGCGCTGTGCTTTGTCATGCACGAGGAACGGCTCGATTGGGTGGTCCGAATCGGCCTGACGGCGGTAATCCTGCACGACCGCTTCCAGTTCGGCCTGACCATAGCGAATGACCCGAATCTCTTCGCGGTCACCCAGGAACAGGCCTGAAGTCGCCATGCGGGTGTAGAACTGAGTCCAGCTCGCCAGCACCGCATCGAAGTAGTCCATCTCTGCCACCTCTTCCTGACTGAAGCCCAGGTGCATCAAGTCATCGAGCACCCATCGTTCGATCGCGCTGCGTGGCGCATAAGCAGGATAACGGCCATCGTCCGGCGGACCGCCGCTCTTTTCGTAGATTGAGATGCAGGTCGGCACCGGGTGGCGCAGCGTCACCAGATAGTCGGCCCGACCTTGCCCCAGCAGCATTTTGAAGCTGCCGGCCCAGGAGACCAGCTTGTGGAACTTCTTCGGTGCCAGCCAACGCCCGTCGGGCAGTGGCTTTGTCTTGCTGCGGAAATAGAGGTTGGCAATGACCAGAAACTCCGCCGTCTGGAAAATCGCCTCCTGCAGATGGAAATAGGGGCGGTTGCCCAGCCAGTCGTACCAGGTATCCCGCAGTTCCGGAAAGCCGTCATGGGCCAGGGCTTCGGATACGCGCGTATGGTCAAGGTCAACCGTGCGCAGCAGTTCCTTGGTGAGATAGCTGCCCCCGCTCCGCGGATAGCCTATCACGAAGGCGAAGCGTGTCTCCTGGAGATAGTCACGCACCGGCGGGTAATTGCCCGACAACAGTGCGACGGCCATTTGCAGCAGGTCGTTGACGGCCCGTCGACTCAGCGTAGTCTCGAATAAACTCTCGTCGAATTCCGGTAACGGCGCTGTCCCGTGCAGGAAGTCGACCGTCTGGTTGGCCCAGTCGTAGGTGCCGTCGGTCCACTCCGAAAAGCGTTCGTTCAGTTCGGCCAGCACCCCGATGAATGCGGGCGAGGGCTGAAAGCGCAGGTGGATGTCGAAGTTCATGGCTGGAGCCTACCTTCAGAGAATTTTTTGCCCAACGACTCTAACGCCCGCACAAGCCGATCTCCTCGTCGGGCACGGCAAACGAGTCGAACCCTGTCTTGCCATTACAGGTCGAGGCAGGGGAATGGTCGGTAGCGTTGACGCCGCCATTCTGAACCTGGAGCAAGACCGTGGTCGGCTTGGCCGGTCCGTTAATGATGTGATACCACTGCATCGGGTCGAGCTGGACCGAGGGCCCCGAATCGGGTACCCGATAACCCAGCTGCATCGTCGACACAGCGGGGCCGTTAACCGACCTTGTCTCCGCCGGGAGAATGGTGCTGGTGCTGTTGCCCGCGAGCGATACGCTGTAGTTCTTGCCGCCGTTCCCGTCGTCGATCGTCGCACTGTCGAGGCTGACGCGCTTGTTGCCTGTGCCGAGTTTCTTGTCGGCATAGCGGATGGTCGCTGCGATGACGCTGTCTCCGTCGACCAGCGAGGCGGACAAGGTATCCAGATCGCCGGCCGTGGTGTCATAGGTCGTGCCGCCGTCGTAGGTCTTGGTCACGCTCGCTGCCGTCAGGGTGACCGCCCGCGGGCCGATGGTGCCGGTGCCGTTGCCGGCGAGGGTCACGCGGTAGTTGTTGCCGTCGTTGCCATCGTCGATGGTGACCGCATCCAGCGTCACGGTCTTGTTGCCCGAGCCGGCGTTCTTGTCGGCATAGGTGATGGTGGCCGCCGAGACGGTATCTCCACCGACCAGCGACGCGGACAAGGCGTTCAGGTCGCCGGCTGTGGTGAGATAGGTCGTGCCGCCGTCGTAGGTCTTGGTCACCGAAGAGGCCGTCAGTGTCACATCCTTCGGCGTAATGTCGGCCGTGGTGCCTGCCTGGTCGGTGATGGTGTAGTTGCCCACGTCGGCGCCGCTGTAGGTGCTGGTGAGGGTCACGGCCTTGTCGGCGCCGACATTCTTGTCGGAGAAGGCGCCGGTGGCACCGACCGTCACCGCGTCGCCGTCGACGAGGCCGGTATAGACGGCGGCGCCGGTGGCGACGGTGGCCGTGGTGGTGCCGTCGTAGACCTTGTCGCCGGCGGTGATCCCGCTCACGGTCAGCGCCGCCGGAGTGATGTCGGCGGTGGCGGTCGCCTGGTCGCTGATGGTGTAGTTGCCAGCATCGGCCCCGCCGTAGGTGCTGGCGAGGGTCACGCTCTTGCCGGTGCCGACGTTCTTGTCGGCGAAGCTGCCGGTGGCGCTGACGGTGATGCTGTCGCCGGCGAGGAGGCCGATGTAGACCGCCGCGCTGGTATCGGTGGTGGCGTCGGTGGTGCCGTCGTAGACCTTGTCGGCGGCGGTGATGCCGCTCACGGTTAGTGCGGCCGGGGTGATGTCGGCGGTGGTGCTGGCCTGATCGCTGATGGTGTAGTTGCCCGCGTCGGCTCCGCCGTAAATGCTGGCGAGGGTCACGGTCTTGCCGCTGCCGACGTTCTTGTCGGCGAAGCTGCCGGTGGCGCTGACGGTGACGCTGTCGCTGGCGAGAAGGCCGGTGTAGATCGCACCGTCGGTGTTCACCGCGGCTGTAACCGTGGCGTCGTAGATCTTGTTGCTGGCGGTGATGCCGCTCACGGTCAGCGCGGCCGGGGTGATGTCGGCGGTGGTGGTGGCCTGGTCGGTGATGGTGTAGTTGCCCACATCGGCACCGCCGTAGGTGCTGGCGAGGGTCACGCTCTTGCCGGTACCGACATGCTTGTCGGCGAAGCTGCCGGTGGCGCTGACGGTGACGCTGTCGCTGCCGAGAAGGCCGGCGAATGCTGCACCGCTGGTATCCACGGTGGCGTCGGTGGTGGCGTCGTAGACCTTGTTGCCGGCGGTGATCCCGCTCACGGCCAGCGACGCCGTGGTGATGTCGGCGGTGGCGGTGGCTTGGCCGGTGATGGTGTAGTTGCCCGCGTCGGCCCCGCCGTAGGTGCTGGCGAGGGTCACGGTCTTGCCGGTACCGACATTCTTGTCGGCGAAGCTGCCGGTGGCGCTGACGGTGACGCTGTCGCTGGCGAGAAGGCCGGCGAATGCTGCACCGCTGGTATCCACGGTGGCGTCGGTGGTGGCGTCGTAGACCTTGTCGCTCGCGGTGATCCCGCTCACGGCCAGCGCGGCCGGGGTGATGTCGGCGGTGGTGGTGGCCTGGCCGGTGATGGTGTAGTTGCCCACATCGGCACCGCCGTAGGTGCTGGCGAGGGTCACGCTCTTGCCGGTACCGACATGCTTGTCGGCGAAGCTGCCGGTGGCGCTGACGGTGACGCTGTCGCTGCCGAGAAGGCCGGCGAATGCTGCACCGCTGGTATCCACGGTGGCGTCGGTGGTGGCGTCGTAGACCTTGTCGCTCGCGGTGATCCCGCTCACGGCCAGCGCGGCCGGGGTGATGTCGGCGGTGGTGGTGGCCTGGCCGGTGATGGTGTAGTTGCCCACATCGGCACCGCCGTAGGTGCTGGCGAGGGTCACGCTCTTGCCGGTACCGACATGCTTGTCGGCGAAGCTGCCGGTGG
>JAWLGP010000024.1:0-13907 GCA_041685045.1 Gammaproteobacteria bacterium | reverse complement strand
CGCTGGTATCCACGGTGGCGTCGGTGGTGGCGTCGTAGACCTTGTTGCCGGCGGTGATCCCGCTCACGGCCAGCGACGCCGTGGTGATGTCGGCGGTGGTGGTGGCCTGGCCGGTGATGGTGTAGTTGCCCACATCGGCACCGCTGTAGGTGCTGGCGAGGGTTACGCTCTTGCCGGTACCGACATTTTTGTCGGCGAAGCTGCCGGTGGCGCTGACGGTGACATTGTCGCTGGCGAGAAGGCCGGTGTAGATCGCACCGTCGGTGTTCACCGCGGCTGTAACCGTGGCGTCGTAGACCTTGTCGCTGGCGGTGATCCCGCTCACGGTCAGCGCGGCCGGGGTGATGTCGGCGGTGGTGGTGGCCTGGTCGGTGATGGTGTAGTTGCCCACATCGGCACCGCCGTAGGTGCTGGCGAGGGTTACGGTCTTGCCGGTACCGACATTCTTGTCGGAGAAGGCGCCGGTAGCGCTGACCTTCACCGCATCGCCATCGACCAAGCCGGTGAAGATTGCGCCGCCGGTGTCGACGGTGGCAGCGGTGCTGCCATCGTAGACCTTGTCGCCGGCGGTGATGCCGCTCAAGGCCAGCGCCCGTTGGCTGACCGTGTAGCCCGCATCGCTGAAGGCGCCGATGCTGTAATTACCCGCATCGGTATTGCCCAGTGCGCTCACACTCTGGATGTTGCTGTAGCTGCCGGCCTTCAGGTTGCCGCTGCCGCTGGTGTTGCCCGTGGTATCGACGCTGACCGTGGCATCGACGCTGTCGCCGGCCACCAGGTTGCTGTAGGTTGCCGCCCCCGGAGCGAGCGGGGAGCCGTAGGTGTTGCCGCCCGCGGCGATTGCACCGTTCAGCGCCCGTTGGCTGACCGTGTAACCCGCATCGCTAAAGCTGCCGATGCTGTAGTTGCCTGCATCGGTACTGCTCAGTGCGGTCACACTCTGGATATCGCTGTAGCTGCCCGCCTTGAGGTTGCCGCTGCCGCTGGTGTTGCCCGTGGTGTCGACGGAGACCGTCGCATCCACGCTGTCGCCGGCGACCAGGTTGCTGAAGCTGGCCGCCCCCGGGGCGAGCGGGGAACCGTAGACGTTGCTGCCCGCGGCGATCGCGCCGTTCAGCGCGAGCTGGTCAACCGTGTAGTCGCCCGCCACGGCACTGAAGTCGTAGTTGCCGGCATCTGCTCCGTTCAGCGCGCTGATCCCCTGGATGCCGTTATGACTCCCCGCGTTCAGGTGGCCGCTGCTGCTGGTGTTGCCCGTTGTGTTCACCACGATCGTGGCCGTCCCCAGGTCGTCACCGCTCACCGCGTTGCTGAAGCTTGCCGTGCCCGGTGACAGCGTCGAGCCGTAGGTGCTGCTACCCTCGCTGATCGAACCGGTCAGCGCGAGTTTCGCAACCGTATAGCCCGCATCGCCAAAGGTGCCGATGCTGTAGTTGCCCCCATCGGTGCCACCCAGGCCCGTCACGCTCTGGATGTTGCTGTAGGTTCCGGCCTTCAGGTGGCCGCTGCTGCTGGTGTTGCCCGTGGTGTCGACGCTGACCGTTGCAGCCACGTTGTCGCCGGAGAGCAGGTTGGTGTAGATCACTGCACCGCCCGACAGTGTGGAGCCATACGTGCTACTGCCTACACCGATAGCGCCGTTCAGCGTCAGCCGGGTGATATCGACCGAGCTTCCGGTCACACTCAGTGTGTTGTAGTTATTCGAATTCCCGCCGTTGCTGCTGGAACCTAGCGCAAGCCCCTTCACACTGGCAAGCGTACTGCCGGTCTGTACGTTTTTGCTCGCCAGGTTGCTCACATCGCCCGACCCCGTCACGCTGAACGTCTCACCGTTCACGCCCGTTGCTGTCAGCATGTTGCCCGCAACGGCCGTCGTGCCGTCATAAACCCGCGAACCGGATAGCGTCAGGTCGGCCTTGTGGATGGTCACCGTCCCGGCGGTCCCGTAGCTGATGTCGTAGCCCTGCTGGTCGGAATAGAGCCCGCTGACCGTCACACCGGTGTAGGTGCCGGCATTGACCATATTGGTGTTCGAATAGGCCGCCGTACCTTGAAGATGGCTGGCGTCCGGACTGGCGATGGAGTAGGTCATGCCCTCCAAACTGCTGATCGGCGTGCCGTCATAGGTCTTGCTGCCGTTCACCGTCACCGTCAGTGGCGTCAGGAAAGACTTCAGTAGTGGCGCGGTGTAGCCGTCGTAGATGCGCCAGGCGCTGGTGAAGTCGAAGCCGGTGAAACTGGCCTGCTGCTGCATCTGGGCGGTGGTCAGGCCGGTGACATTGGTGGCCGTTCCCAAATTGGAGCCGATGCCGATCGCCTGACCGGTCGTGTCGATGTCCCAGTAGCCGTTGCTGATCGTGCTGAAGGTATTGTTCGACCCGACCAGCCCGCCGACTTTGGTGGTACCACTGACGCTGCCGGTAGCGTAGACGTTGCTGATCGTACCCCCACGGCTGTACCCGACCAACCCGCCGACATCGTTGGTGCCGCTGACGCTGCCGGTGGCGTAGGCATTGCTAATCGTGCCGCTGAAGTTGTACCCGACCAGCCCGCCGACATCGCCGGCGCCGCTGCTGACGTTGCCGGTGGCGTAGGCGTTGCTGATCGCGCCTTTGTTGTACCCGACCAACCCGCCGACTTCGTTGCTTGTCCCGCTGACGTTGCCGGTGGCGTAGGCGTTGCTGATCGTGCCGGCGTTGGAGCCGACCAGTCCACCGACATACTCGCCGCCCCCGCTGACGCTACCGGTGGCGTAGGCATTGCTGATCGTCCCACCGGAGTTGCTTCCCACCAGTCCGCCGACCCCGGTGTAGCCGCTAACGCTGCCGGTGGCGTAGGCGTTGCTGACCGTGCCGCCGCTCAAATACCCAACCAGCCCGCCGACATACCAGGTGCCGTTAACGCTGCCGCCCAGCAGGCCGATATTGCGAAGCGTCGAGTTGGATGTCTTGCCGAACAGCCCGGTATAGTCAGGGCCGCCACGGTTGATGGTCAGGCCGGTGATGATGTGGTCCAGGCCGTCGAAGGTGCCGGTGAAGGGTTTGTCCCAGGTAGAACCGATGGGCACGAAGCCGGCGCCGCTGTTCCAGCCGCTGGTGCCGCTGGCATCGATGTCGTTGGCCAGCTGGTAGCTGTTGGCGAGCATGGTGCTGCCGCCCATGCTCTGCATGCCGTAGATATCGGTGAGCTGGTAGGGTGTGGCACCGCTGCCATCACCCCCGAGGGCGCGAATGAATGTGCCGCCGCTCAGGCGGAAGTCCGTCACGGAGAAGTCCGGCAAGGTCGCACCGACCTGGCTCCAGGTACCGCCGCGCAGGTCGAACACGGCGCTACCGCTGCCGGTGATGGCGGCGCTGGCGCTGATCGTGCCGCTGGTGTCGATGGCCAGGGTGCCGCTGCTCCAGCTGATGGGATTGGCCAGTACCACATCCCCCGCCGTGCTGCCGGCGGTGGCGATGGTGCGGCTGAGCACAAGGTCGTAGCCGTCCTGGGTGGAGTAGATGCTGCCCCCGCCGAGGGTGGCCGTATAGGCATCACTGCCCGTACTGGAGAGGACCAGGGTGTCGGGCGCGGTGACCACAATCACCTTGCCGGCATCATAGCTGCCGCTGATCGCATAGGCGGCGATGTCGCTCAGCGCCGCACCGCTGCCGTCATAGACCGGCTGCAGCTCAAGGGTGGTCAGGAAGCTGCGCAGCAGCGGGTAGCTGTGGCCGTCGTAGATGCGCCATACCTTGCCCGTGCCGCCGGCAGCGTCGATGTCCCAGCTGGCAGCGGAGAAGGTGGAGAGGGCCTGCATCTGGGCGGTGGTCAGGCCGTAGTTGTTGGTGCTGCCGGCACTGCTGGTTTGGCCGGTGGTGTCTCTGTTCCAATAGCTGTTGGTAATCGTACCCGAGTCTGATGCAACCAGCCCGCCGACAGAGCCTTTGCTCGTGACCGCACCGAAGGCATAGGCATTGCTGATGGCGCCTTTGTTGTTGCCGACCAATCCACCCACATTTTTGTTGCCATCGACATTGCCGCCGGCATAGGCGTTGCTGATGGTGCCATCGGAGGCGCCGACCAGCCCGCCAACGTTACTGCTGCCACTGACGCTGGCGGTGCTGTAGACGCCGCTTACCGTGCCCCGGTCGTTGTCGCCGACCAGCCCGCCTGTGTGCCGTTTGCCGGTGATACTGCCCCCGACCAGGCCGACGTTACGAATCGACCCGCCGTCGAGGTAGCCAAACAGGCCCACATAATCCGCACTGCGCTTGATGGTCAGGTTGCTGATGGTGTGGCTCAGACCCTCGAAGGTGCCACTGAACCCGCCGGACAGCTTACCAATAGGCGTAAAGCCGGCGCCGCTGTTCCAGGTGCTGGTACTTGATGCGTCGATGTCGTCGCCCAGCACATACTTGCCGGCCAGCCCGGTGCTGTTGATGTTCTGCAGCTGGTCGAGTGTCTGGATAACATCGTAATAGGTCGGTGTGGCGCTGCCGTCCGTGCCCAGGATGACATGGCCGCCGACCGTATCGAAACTGGCGTTGGCCAGCAGGTAGGGCGTGGCCTGGTTGTCGCCGTTGGCCCAGATGGTGGAGTCAAAACCTGCCGGCAGGGCGGCGGCCAACTGTGCGGTAGTCAGGCCATTGTTGTTGGTACTGCCCGCACTGGTAATTTGGCCGGAAGTGTCCCGGTTCCAGTAACTGCCACTGATTGAGCCGCTGGAGCTGAGCCCAACCAGCCCGCCCACATTGCTGGAGCCGCTGACGTTGCCGGTGGCGTAGGTATTGCTGATCGTAGAGTAGTTGTTATTGCCGACCAGCCCACCAACCTCGGTGCCGCCAATGACGCTGCCGGTGGCGTAGGCGTTGATGATCGTGGCGCCGCCACCGGAATTTCGATTATAGCCGACCAGCCCACCGACTTTATTGGTGCCAGTGACACTGCCGCTGGCGTAGACGTTGCTGATCGTCGCTTTGGCATTACTGCCGACCAGCCCGCCGACATAGCCGCTCCCGCTGACACTGCCGGTAGCGTAGGCGTTGCTAATCGTAGAGTTGTTTGCGTTGCTGCCGACCAGCCCGCCGACATAATCACCACCGTTGACACTGCCGGTAGCGTAGGCGTTGCTGATCGTGCTGCTAATAGTGCTCACGCCAACCAGTCCGCCGGCATTCCAGCCACTACCCGTGACGTTGCCGGTCGCGTAAACATCGCTGATCTTGGTGAGGTGACTGTACCCGACCAACATCCCGACTCTATCTTTGCCGCTGACACTGCCACCGACTAGGCCGACGTTGCGTATCGTTGCACCATAGGCACTGCCGAACAGTCCGACATTGCTCCTGGTGCTCCGGTTGATGGTCAGGTCACTGACGGTGTAGCCCAGACCGTCGAAGGTACCCCTGAAGCTGCTCGCCAGGTTGCCACTCACCCAGTCGCCAATGGGCAAAAAGCCGGCGCCGCTGTTCCAGGTGGCCGTGCTCGATGCGTCGATATCGGCGCCCAGCACATACCTGCCGGAAAGACCGGTACTGTTGATGTTCTGCAGTTGCGTGGCGCTGAGGATGACCTCGTAATAGGTCGGCGTGGCGCTGCTGTCCGTGCCCATAATCACATGGCCGCCCACCGTGAGGAAGACGGCATTGCCCAGCAGGTAGGGCGTGGTCTGGTTGTTGCCGTTGCCCCAGATGCTGGAGGAGAAGCCCGTCGGCAGGGCCGCGGCGAGCTGCGCGGTGGTCAGGCCGTAGTTGTTGGTGCTACCCGCACTGGCAGTTTGACCGGTGGTGTCCTTGTCCCAATAGCCGTTGGTGATGGAACCGGTTAGATTGCGGCCGACCAACCCGCCGACATTGACGCTGCCGCTGACAGGACCGGTGGCGTAGGTGTTGCTGATCGTGCCGAGGTTGTTGATCCCGACCAGCCCACCCACATTGCCGCTGGTAGCGCTGACGCTGGCGGTGGCGTAGACGTTGCTGATCCCGCCATTGTTGACCCCGGCTAGCCCGCCGACAGAATAGGTGCCGCTGACATTGCCGGTGGTGTAGGCGCTGCTGATGGTACCGGCGCTACTGCCGACCAGTCCGCCGACATAGCTGGAGCCGTTGACGCTGGCGGTGGAGTAGGCGTTGCTGATCGTGCCTCCGTTGTAACCGGCCAGCCCGCCGACCGTATTTTTTCCGCTGACACTACCGCCCAGCAGGCCAATGTTCCGTATCGTTGAACTGCCTGTATAACCGAACAGGCCGACATTATCCGTGCCGCTACGATTGATTACCAGGCCATTGATGGTGTGGCCCAGGCCGTCGAAGGTGCCGCTGAAAGTGTTGCCGGCATTGCTGCCGATGGGCGCGAAGCCCGCGCCGCCGTTCCAGTCTGAGGTGGGTGTGGCGTCGATGTCGGCGCCCAGTACATACTTGCCGGCCAACCCGGTAGTGTTGATATTCTGTAGCTGGTCGAGGGTCTGGATGACCCCGTAATAGGTCGGTGTGGCGCTGCTGTCCGTACCGATGATCACATGGCCGTTGCCGATGTTGGCCAGCAGGTAGGGTGTGGTCTGGTTGTCGCTGTTGCCCCAGATAGCGGTATCAAAGCCCGTGGGCAGGGCGGCGGCCAGGGCGGCCGTGGTCAACCCACCACCGGTGACAGTTCCGCCGGTATTGAGACCGATACCCGCGTCGCTGGCCATGCCGGTGGTCGTTGTGTCCCAGTAGCCGTTGCTGATCGTGCCGACCCAGGAAAGATTATTGGAATTGCGCCCGACCAGCCCACCGACCTCGCTGGTGCCGCTGACGCTGCCGGTGGCATAGGTGTTGTTGATCTTACCGCCCCAGTTCCACCCGGCCAGTCCGCCGATCAGGTCGGTGCCGCTGACGCTGCCGGTGGCATAGGCATTGTTGATCGTGCCTCTGGCCATGTTGTACCCGACCAATCCGCCGACTTCACTGTTGCCGCTGACGCTGCCGGTGGCATAGGCATTGCTGAGCGCACCTTCGCTCTTGCCGAGCACCCCCCCAATGTATCGGTTGGTACCGCTGACGTTGCCGGTGGTATAGGCGTTGCTGATCGTGCCATCGTTGTTATTGCCGATCAGGCCGCCTACCGCAGTTTCACCGCTGACGTTGCCGGTGGTGTAGACATTGCTGATGGTGGCAGACCAGACGTACCCAACCAACCCGCCGACCTCCGAGGTACCTGTGATGCTGCCGGTGGTGTAGGCGTTGCTGATCGTGCTCCCGACGCTGCTCCCGACCAGCCCGCCAACTTTCTGGCGACCCGTGATGCTGCCGCCCTCCAGACCAATGTTGCGTATCGTTGCACCGGATGTGTTGCCGAACAGGCCGACATAGCTGGTGCTACTACGGATGGTCAGGTTGTTGATGGTGTGGCCCAGGCCGTCGAAGGTACCGCGAAAGATGACGCTGTTTCCCAGGGCGAAGTCGTATCTTCCGATGGTTGTGAAGCCGGCGCCGCCGTTCCAGGTGCTCGTGCTCGATGCGTCGATATTGGCGCCCAGCACGTAGCGGCCCGTCAGACTGCTTGTGGCCGCCATGCCCTGCAGGGTCATGGTGGCAGGCGCGGTGGTGGCATCGCCCTCCACCCCCAGGCTGGTGATAACGGTGTAAGCGATGGTACTGCCGTCATTGCCCAGTTTGGTGCTGAAATGGTTTCCTGCCGGCAGGTTGACCGGGGCGTTGACGCTGTAGGTTGCCGTGTTGCCCGCGGCGGCTGCGCCCTGGCCATACACCAGGGCCAAACTGGCGGAACCCGAGCCGAACATCTCGCTGTTGATCTCGATGTTGCGCCAGGCGTTGAGCGTCAAGGTGTTCGCGCTCCAGCTCACCGAGTCGTTGACGAAGATGTCGCCGTTGCCGCTGCTGCCAGCGCCGCAGGTAGCCCCTGAGCAGCTGGCCGTTGTGTTAGTGGTCTGGATGGTCACGTTGCCGCTGTTCAGCGCCGTGGTCAGCGTTGCACCGGTGATATCGCCGCCGCTGGCGGCGATGGTGAAATCGACCGGGTCGATCAGCCACTGGCCGTCGTGGCCGTCGGCCGCCTTGGTGGTGATGACGGTGCTGTCGGCCACCTGGACGTGGGCGCCGGAGGTCTCGATGAAGCCGCCGTTGCCGCCGGCGGGGGCGCTGGCATCCAGGGTACCGGCCACGAGGGTGGTGCCCTCGCTGCCGCCCAGCAGCACGATGCTGCCTTCGCGCTCCACGGCCGTCTGCGCGCGAATGACGCCGGTGTTGTTCACCACCGTATCGAGCAGGGCGTCCTTCGCCTCGGCGGCGAGGATGACCCGGCCGCCGTCGGCCTGGATGAGGCCGCCGTTCTCCGCCAGGGCGTCGAGCGCCGCGCCATCGACCCGGTAGCTCAGCAGGCCGTTGCCGGCCAGGGTCAGGTCGACACGACTGCCCGCCAGCAGTGCGGTGGTGCCGCCGGGGGTGGTGATGGTGCCGTCGTTGCCGACCCGGTTGCCGATGAAGGCGACATAGCCGCCCTGGGCGGCATCGATGCTGCCGGCATTTCTGACGGCGGCGGTGCTGTCGCCGCTGAACTGGTAGGCGCCGTTCAGGAAGTCGCTGTCGCCGATGTCGAGCGTGGAGGCGACGAGGCCGCCGACGTTGACCTGAGCGCCGGGGGCGAAATAGACGCCGTTGGGGTTGACCAGGAACACCTGGCCGTTGGCGTTCAGGCTGCCGTAGATGGCGCTGGGATCGCTGCCCAGCACCCGGTTGAGCGCCACGCTGCTGGCGCCCGGCTGCACGAAGTTCACCGTCTCGCCGCTGCCGATGCCGAAGCCGGTCCAGTTGAGGATGGCCTTGTCGGAGCCCTGATGGATGGTCATGGTGCTGCCGGACTGGCTCACCGTCGCCTGGCCGGCGGCGAGCTGGCCGCCCGTGGGCAGGGCGATAGCGGCGCCGGGGAGCAGGCCCAATACCCAGAGCGCGCCCGCGAGGGCGCCGAGCTTGAAGAGCGGGGCACGGGCGCGGCGCTGGCGCGGTGTGCCGCCCTTGGTGCGGCTGCCGGCGATCTCGGCCACCGCGACAAGCATGTGGCGGGACTTGCTCCAGACCAGGCGGTAGACGTGGTTCATCGGGGGGCTCTCTCCGTGTCTTAGAAGTCGAGCCGCAGACGGGCCCAGAGTTGATCGTTGTCGTTCGAATCGGTGCCGACCGGGGCGCTGCCCACGCGGCGGGCGTAGTCGAGCTGGGCGGCGAGGCGCGACCAGCGGTAGTCGAGACCAAAGCCGACCGCGGCCAAATCGGTATGGTTCGGGTCGGTCGCGCCCGGGTAGCGGGAATGGTCGAACCAGACCTCGCCATACTGGCCCAGCAGCGCGGCTTCGAGCCTGCCGGGCAGCTCGAGCGGGACGCCGCGGGCGAGCTTCAGGCGCAGCAGGGCGCCGGCGTCGCCGCCGACCGCGCCGACCGGGTAGCTCATCACGCCATCGGGGCCGGTCAGGTAGAACTTCTGACTGTCGTCCAGGTTGTGCGAGGCGACCTGGCCGCTCAGATTGACCTGTAGCCGGAAGGCGCCCGGCAGGGGCTGGTCCTGCTGCAGGTCGATTTGGCCGACCCAGAAGTCCCCGGCCGCGTTGGGGCCGGCGGCGTCCGCCACCCGGGCGTCGGTGCTGTCGAGGCCGAGCGTGCCGCGGCCGACGCTGATGCCGCCCGAGGTCATGCCGCCGGCGGCGTTCGCCACCGCCCCGTTCAGGCTCAGGCGCAGCAGGTCGATATGGGAGCGGTCGTCAAGGCCGCCGGTCGTGCTCTGCTGCCTGAAGCGATTGCGCAGCGCATCGAGGCGGGCGCTGAGCAGGCGGCCGGGTTGCAGGATCAGCGGGTAGTCGAGACCCAGCCCCCACTGGCTGGCCTGGCCTTCCAGGTTGAGGCTGGCGAAGTCGCCGCCGAGGGTGTATTCGGTCTGCGAGCCGTACAGGCTGGCGCGCAGGCCCTGGTAGAGATCCGGTGAGCGCAGGTTGAGGGTGCCGGCGCGGAGCAGACCGCTTTCGGTGGTCAGGCCACTGCCGGCGATCTGGCCGCCGTAGCCGAAGGGGTTGTCGAAGCTGACCTCGGCAAGGCCCCGGATACGACCGGTGGCCTCGCTGCCCTCATTATCGACGGTGAGCGCACCGCGCACGCGCGGGGTATCGCTCACCCGGACATCGAGGCTGCTGGTGCCGGGTTTCGCCCCGGGCACCAGGGTGCCGGCGACGCGCACGCCCGGCGTCTGGTTCAGCAGCAGCAGCCCCCGCTCCAGCGGGGCCTGTTCGATAGGGGCGCCGGAGTCGAGGCCGAGGGTGCGCGCGGCCTGTTCGGCCTTGAGGCGGGAATCGCCCTTGAGCGAGACCTCATCGTAGCGGGGCTCGACCACGGCGATGCGGACAGTGCCGTCGGCGATGGTCTGCGCGGGGAGGTAGGCGTAGGCGAGCGGATAGCCCTGGGCACGGTAATAGGCGGTGACCCGGCCGGCGGCTTGGTTGAGTTCGCCCAGCGTGACGGTCTTGGCTTGCGGCTCGGCCACCAGGGGCATGAGCTCAGCCGTCGGGATCAGTTGATTGCCTTCGAGGCGGATCTCGCGCACGGCGATCCGAACGGCGGACTGTCCGCCCTGCTGGACGGGTTCGGGCAATGTCAGGACCGGCCCGGGGGCACTGGGCAGTGTCGGGGGCGGCGTCGTTTGCTGCTGGATGGCGCCGGGCGTGGGCGGGGCGGCGAGAACGGGAGCAAGCGCTCCGAGACACAATATCGCTAACGCGCCGCGCAGACCGTGTCGCGCAGTCGGAATGGCTATGCTCAATTTGAACCCCACATTGCAATCACCTATTTGAACCGCCTGGACCAACTGGCTCACTAGAAGCTGCCTCAATGTTCCACGCGTGCTGTACCGGTCGCTCGCGGTGCCAGCGCAAGGCGCGGCGAGCGTGGTTTGGCCGCGCCAAATTGGCGAACTGAACAAATCCGCCGGGAGCGGATTTGAACAGCCGAAGGCTGGCCCGCAGGGCGGACCTCAGGGATGAGGTCCGTAGCGCGGCAACTGCGTCGCGAGCGGCCCGCCCTTCGGGTTGCTCCCCGGAATCGCGCTGGCGGTGTTCTCGGCTTGCCGATAGCCGGGCTATCGGTGCGCCTTCGGGCCTACCCAGAGCGATTCTCGGGCACAACACAGTTCGCGCCCTCCCGGGGCATCTCCCGGTCCCTGTGGGACCTGGGTTCGATCAGAACGGATACTGCAGGGTCAACTGACCGGAGAGCTGCTTCTCGCCAGCTCAGGGTCTTGCTATTGATGCTGCCGCTGCCGCTACTTATGCTGCCCTGGGCGGGCAGTTCGGCCAGGGCCGGGCCGGAGGCGAGCAGCCGGGCGGCGGCGAGACGGCCGCGGCCCCTGCGCCGACCACGGCTGGTCTCGGCGCCAGGCGCCCACATTTGCCGGGCGTGGCTCCAGACAAGGCGGTAAATGTGGTTTATGGCGGCGTGTGAATTCATTGTGGTTCCCCGGTCATGCATCCTGGATCATCAGTGCCGCGGCGCTGTGCAAGGGTGGTACGCCGTCAAACAGCCAGATCGGATGGCTGGCGCTCTAATGAGTTTGCCGAGCTTACCGGTCGACCGTTCGCCGATCGTTCGCAAGCAAATCGCAGCAATAGGCGCGGCAGGGGCGGAGTTATGGCCGTATTGCACTTCATGATGTTCGCGCTATATTCCCGGCCTTGTTCCTGAGCAGTACAGATAACGAAACGAGCCGATATGGGTATACGAAACAGGGGACGTGCACTGGAGTTGACGCTGTTCAACGGGTTCGGTGTCCGGCTGGATGGCCGGCCGCTCGGTGGCTTCTCCTACAACACGATGCGTGCCCTGCTCGCCTATCTGGCTGTAGAGCCGCCGCGAGATCACCGTCGCGAGTTTTTGGCCGAACTGTTGTGGGAGGGACAGGACCTGACCACGGCGCGCGGTAATTTGCGCCGAGCCTTGTCGGACTTGCGCCGCGCCATCGAGGTGCCCTCGGGAAAGAGTCTGTTTACCGCCGGCAAACAGAGCCTGCGTTTCATCCCCGATCTGTCCGTCGATGTGTTTAATTTCGCCAGGCCCCTTTCTGCCTGCGACATGCAATCCGAGCAACACTGTACGGCTTGCCTGACGGAGATGGAGCAGACCGCCGAACTCTATCGCGGTGAGTTTCTACAGGGCTTTGCCTTGCCGGAGTGTTACGCGTTCGAGGAGTGGTTGTTGCTACAGCGCGAAACCCTTCATCGACGTGCGCTGGCGCTTTTCGAGCGAATCGCGAACTGTCATGAGCGACTCGGCAATTTTGCCGGGGCCTTGCCCTTTGCCCAGCGCTACGTGGAACTGGAACCCACCGACGAGTCGGGCCATCGCCGTGTGATACGGCTGTACGCTCTGGATAATCAGCCGGGCGTTGCGATTCACCAATACAACAGGTGCGTGCAACTGCTGAAAAACGAGTTGGCCGCGTTGCCGGAAGAGGAGACGCAAGAGCTGGTTCGGCAGATTCGGCTCGGCGAGGTGGGCGCGGCTCTGCGACCATCGACGAGCAGCCAGGAACTCCAGGCGCTCTCGTCGGCACCGGCCGAACGCCGTCAGGTGACCGTGTTCTATTGCGAGCTGAATCTGGGGGATGAGTTTGACAGTGACGATCCCGAAGAGGCATGGGAACGTCTGCAGTCACCCCAGGCCCGCTGCCTGGAAATCGTTCGCCGCTATGGCGGACACACCGTTCAGGCTCATGGTGGCGGCCTGTTGGTCTATTTCGGGTATCCGCTGGCAGATGAAAACGCGGCGCGCCATGCCGTGAACGCCGCGCTCGCTATCGTCCAGGATTCCGGTGCCGTGATCGAGGCACGCATCGGCGTGCACACCGGCGTGATCATCACTGGCCTGGACCCGTCCATACCGGATACCGTCGGCCAGACATCGCGCCTGGCCATTCAATTACGCCAGGGTCTTCCACAGGGTGAGAGCGGCGTAGCGATCAGTCACTCCACCTACGCCATCGTAAATCGCTATTTCGAGTGCGTCGACCTGCCCGGGACGCTCCCCCCAGGTACGGCACAGGCAATAAGGTTGTACCGGGTCGAGCGCGCGAGCGGTGCTCGCAGCCGGCTCGATGCGGCTATACGTTTGACACCGATGGTGGGTCGGCACGCAGAACTGGCGCGACTGCACGCCCTGTGGCTTCAGGCAAAGGAGGGTCACGGTCGTGCGCTACTGCTTCAGGGTGAGCCGGGCATCGGCAAATCGCGACTGATACACAGCTTTCGGCAGGCGGCAGCTCGGGATGGCGCCGTATTCGAGCTGCGCTGTTTCGCCGAGAGCTGCCATTCGGCGTTTCACCCCGTCATTGCCTTGATCGAGTCTATTTTCGGCTTCGAGCGGACGGACACGCCGGAGCGGAAATTCCACAAACTCGCCGCCCATCTTGCCGCGACGCCGGTCAGCCGCAATGCCACCGCCGTTTCCCTGCTCGGAAAGCTGTTGGGTTTGCCGCTGCCCACGGGATACCAGGCGTTGGAAATGACGGCACAGGAAGTGAAACTGCACACCTTTTCCCTCCTTGCCGACCTGATGCTGTCAACGGTGGCCGGCAAGTGCGCATTGCTGATCTGGGAGGATCTACACTGGGCCGACTATTCCACACTGGAGTTTCTAAGCGAGTTCGTCGAGCGCGCCAAGTCAGCAGGGATCCTGATGTTGCTGAGCGCTCGCCCCGGTTTCATCCCGCCCTGGACGACCCCCTCGGCCGATACCGTGACCTTGTCGCCGCTGGGAAAACAGGAAGTGGAACAGATGATCATGGCGTTGGATGCAACGTTGCCAAACGATACCGTGGCGCGGATCATCGAAAGGGCGGACGGGGTCCCGCTGTTCATCGAGGAGATCGTCGCAAGTATCGCCGCCGCTTCAAACGCC
>JAWLGP010000023.1:0-75956 GCA_041685045.1 Gammaproteobacteria bacterium | reverse complement strand
AATCCAAGCGCCCATCGCGGCGAGGACGCCCCTCCCACAGGAGCGCCGCCCTCGTTCAGCCCCGGCACCGCCCCTTGTAGGAGGCCGTCCCCGGCGCGACGGCGGAGCATCCGAAGCCTCGACCGGTCGATGAATCCCTACGCGACCCGTTCGAAGATCAGATCCCACACCCCGTGCCCGAGACGTTCGCCGCGGCGCTCGAATTTGGTGATCGGCCGATACTCCGGGCGCGGCACCCAGTCGCCGCTCTCCGACGTGTTTTGAAAACCCTCCGCCGCCGACATCACCGCCAGCATGTGCTCCGCATAATTCTCCCAATCGGTCGCCATGTGGAAGCGGCCGCCGATCGTCAGCTTGCGCCGCAGCAGTTGGACGAACTCCGGCTGCACGATGCGCCGCTTGTGGTGGCGCTTTTTGTGCCAGGGATCGGGAAAAAACAGGTACACACCGGCCAGGGCACCGTCGGCAATCTGCCGCTCCAGCACCTCCACTGCATCGGTGCACATCACCCGGATGTTGGAGAGCCCGAACTCCTCCATCCGCAGCAACAGATGGCCGACCCCGGGCCGGTGGACCTCGATACCGATGTAGTCGTTCTCCGGGTGCGCCTGGGCCATGGCGGCCAGGCTGTCGCCCATGCCGAAGCCGATCTCCAGGATGCGCGGCGCGCTGCGGCCGAACACCGCGTCCAGATCGAGCAGGCCGGCCTCGGGCTCGATGCCGAACCGCGGCCACAACTCATCCAGCGCCCGCTGCTGGCCGACGGTGAGCCGCCCTTCCCGACGGACGAAGGAGCGAATACGACGCAGATGTTCGGTCACGGCAGGAATGTGGCAGGTGGCATGTGGTAGATGGGGTACGGTTTACCGGCAGGTGGAAGCGGCAGGGGCAGGCACCACCCCCGTATGCCACATTCCACCTACCACCTACCTCAGAAGAACGTTCCGTCGATGGGCGAGGAGGCGCTGGCGTAGCGCTTGCGCGGCATGCGTCCGGCGCGGAACGCCTCGCGGCCGGCCTCGATCGCCTTCTTCATGGCCGAGGCCATCAGCACCGGGTCCTTGGCCGCGGCGATGGCGGTGTTCATCAGCACGCCGTCGCAGCCCATCTCCATGGCGATGGCCGCATCGGAGGCGGTGCCGACGCCGGCGTCGACCAGGATCGGTACGTTGGCGTTCTCGACGATTTCGATGATGTTGTAGCGATTTTGAATGCCGAGACCCGAGCCGATGGGCGCGGCCAGCGGCATCACCGCCACGCAGCCCATCTCCTCCAGGCGCTTGGCGATGATCGGGTCATCGGAGGTGTAGACCATGACCTTGAAGCCGTCCTTAATCAGGGTTTCGGCGGCGCTCAGAGTGGCGGTGACGTCCGGGTAGAGGGTCTTCTCATCGCCCAGTACCTCCAGCTTGACCAGGTCGTGGCCGTCGAGCAGTTCGCGGGCCAGCCGGCAGGTGCGAACGGCGTCTTCCGCGGTGTAGCAGCCTGCCGTATTGGGCAGGATGGTGTACCGGGAAGGCGGCAGTACATCCAGCAGGTTGGGCTCGTCCGGGTTCTGGCCGATGTTGGTGCGGCGGATGGCAACGGTGACGATCTCGGCACCGGCCGCCTCGGTGGCCAGCCGCGTCTCTTCCAGGTCCTTGTACTTGCCGGTCCCGGTCAGCAGACGGGAGCGGTACTCGACGCCGGCGATCACCAGCGGATCGTTGAACGTGTCAGCCATTGGCAGTTCCTGTGAAAAGCGTTGGGGCGAACCGGACGGCCCGCGAAAGGAAACGATTATACCGCCAGCGGGCTGCCGCCGCCGATGGCCTGCACCACCTCAATCCGATCGCCCTCCTTGAAGGCGTGCTCCGGATAGGCACTGCGCGGCACGATGTCCAGATTGACTTCCATGGCCAGGCGCCGGCCGGCCAGCCCAAGGTCCTCGACCAGCTGCGCCGCCGTGTAGCCGTCGGCCACCTGCCGTTCTTCACCGTTGACGATAATCTTCATGGCGGCAAAGCGTAGCGGGGAGCGCTCCCCGCCGTCAAACACCCGACTGAAATCGTCTTGGAAGCAGCCGATTCGAAGTGCTATTATCCACTGCCATACGCGGGTGTGGTTCAATGGTAGAACCTCAGCTTCCCAAGCTGATGACGTGGGTTCGATTCCCATCACCCGCTCCAATTTTCCCCTCTTCACCGTCCTGTAAGCGCGCCGCCCCGGCCTCGAAACAGGCAATGGGCGTGAGTTCGCGCTAGGATCGGACTTGTAGTTATCCCACGGAAGATTAACCATGCGCCGCCTGTTCAAGATCCTCGCCTGGCTCATCGCCACCGTCCTGTTGCTGCTCGTCGTGGCCGCGGTCGCAGTTACGCTGTTTTTCGACCCGAACGACTACCGCGACACCATCACCGGCGTTGTGAAGAAGCAGACCGGTCGGGACCTGACCATTGGCGGCGACATCGACCTTTCCCTGTTTCCGTGGTTGGGCGTCGAAATCAATCAGGTCCAGCTGAGCAATGCCAGTGGCTTCGAACCGGAAGCCATGGCGCGGGTCGAGGAGGCCCAGCTGCGGGTTGCACTGCTGCCGCTGCTGCGCCAGGAGGTGCAGGTGGACACGGTGGTGCTGGATGGCCTGCGCCTGCACCTGGCACGCAACGCCGAGGGCGTTACCAACTGGGACGACCTGATCCCCGAGGCCGCCCCCAAGCGCGAGCCGAAACCCGAGCCGAGAGATCGCGACCTCCCGGTGGCCCTCGCGGTCGGCGGACTGGCCATCCGCGATGCCGAGGTGACCTGGAGCGACGCCACCACCGGCCTGCAGGCTGCCGCCCACGAGCTTTCCCTGACCAGCGGCGCGCTGGAACTGGGCGAGCCGTTTCCGCTGTCGTTCGAGACCCGGATCGAGGCCAACCAGCCGCAGCTGAGCGGGCGCATCGCCCTGGATGCGAAGGTCATGGTCAACCTGGATGCCCAGCAGTATGTGTTGGACGACCTCGTGCTCACCACCGACCTGGCGAGCCCGGAGCTGCCCGGAGGGCGGCTCGATGCCGAACTTGCCACCTCGCTCAGCGCCGACCTGAAGGCGGGTACCGCCACCATCCCCGAAATCCGCCTGACCGCCCTCGGCACCCGTCTGGAGGGCAGCGTCCAGGCCAGCTCGATCCTGGCGCAGCCGGATGCCAACGGCCGCATCACGCTCGAGGTGACTGACGCCGAACAGCTGCTGGCCGTTCTGGGCGAGGCCGCCGCCGGCATCCGCCCGGCGGCCTTGAAGGGCGCCGGCCTGCAGACGCAGTTTGCGGTTTCATTGGGCAACGGCACCGCGACCATCGACGAACTCAAGGCGACCATCGCCGATCTCGCGCTCAGCGCCCAGGCCAAGGTGACCGAGCTGCTGGCCGCGCCCAAGGTGGAGGGCCATGCCGAGCTGGCCCCGTTCGTCCCCCGCGACATCATGCAGGCCTTTGGCGTGCCGGTTCCCGAGGCCGCCGATCCGAGCGCCCTCACCAAGGCGGCACTCGCCACCGACTTCAGCGCCGGCACCGACGCGGTGGCGGTCCGCAACCTGAAGGCCCAGCTCGACGACACCACCCTCACCGGCGAGGCCGCGGTCAGCCGGTTCGCAGCGCCCACTATCCGCTTCGACCTGTTGGTCGATGCCATCGACATCGATCGCTACCTGCCGCCGCCCCAAGAGGGCGAGGCGAAGCCCAGGGCCAAGGGACCGGGCACCCCGGGCGGTGCCGCCGCCCAGGGCGCCGCCGAGCTGCCGCTCGACACCCTGCGCTCGCTGGACATTCTGGGGACCGCCCGCATCGGCAAGCTGAAGGCGGCCAACCTCCAGTCGACCGACGTGCATGCCACCGTCAAGGCCAACAACGGGCTGTTCCGGGTCAATCCGGCCGGCGCTCAACTCTACGGCGGCACCTATGCCGGCAACCTCACCTTCGACGTCCGCAAGGAGGTCCCGCGCATCGCCATGGACGAACGGCTCAGCGGTGTACAGTCCGGTCCGTTGCTCGCGGACCTCATGGGTGAGCCCTACGTCACCGGCACAGCCAACCTCTCCGCCAAGCTGTCGGCCCGCGGCCTGGAGGTGGATCGGATCAAGCGTACCCTGAGCGGTGAGGGCGGTTTCCAGTTCGCGAACGGAGCCGTCAACGGCATCAACGTCGCCGCGCTGATCCGCGCGGCCATGGCCAAGATCAAGGGCCAACCGGCACCGGCCGAAGAGCCCGCCGCGACCGACTTCGCCGAATTGAAGGGGACCTTCACCGCCAAGAACGGCGTGGTGCGCAATGGCGACCTCAGCGCCAAGTCGCCCCTGCTCCGCATCGAGGGCGAAGGCACCGCGAACCTTCCGGAGGAGAGCCTCGACTATCTGGTGCGTACCGCGATCGTCGGCACCCTGGAGGGCCAGGGCGGCCAGGAAATCCAGGAGCTGCGCAACCTCACCATCCCGGTGCGCATCCAGGGGCCGTTTGCCGACCCCAAGATCTCGGTCGAACTCGACAAGGTGCTGGAGGCCCGCGCCAAGCAAGCCCTCGACCGCGAGAAGCGCAAGGCGAAAAAGCAGCTGGAAGAGGAGAAGCAGCAGCTCGAACAGAAGCTCGAGGAACAGCTCAAGGACAAACTGAAACTCTTAAGGTAGTTTCGTAGGTCGGGTTAGCGCAGCGTAACCCGACGAACAGATGGCTTCGGCTGGTATGTCGGGTTACGCCCCAGGGGCTAACCCGACCTGCGCGTGCTTGAATCCGATGCCTAACGGGGCGCGGCCCGAACTTTCCCTCCCGCCCGCTTTGGGTTGTAATGCCCGCCCAACGACCCTGGCCTACACCCAACCATCACCCGTGGACCCATTCGCCCAACGACTCCTGGCCTGGTTCGACCGCCACGGCCGCCACGACCTGCCCTGGCAGCAACAGCGCACCCCCTATCGGGTGTGGGTCTCGGAGATCATGCTCCAGCAGACCCAGGTGGCGACCGTTATCCCCTATTTCGAGCGCTTCATGCAGCGCTTCCCGGAGCTGGCCTCCCTCGCCGCCGCCGAACTGGACGAGGTCCTCGCCCTCTGGAGCGGCCTGGGCTATTACAGCCGCGCTCGCAACCTGCATGCCGCCGCCTGTCAGGCCATGGCCATGCACGGCGCGCTACCCGAAACCCTGGATGAGCTCATGGCCCTGCCCGGCATCGGTCGCTCCACCGCCGGCGCCATCCTTGCCCAGGCCCTCGACCAGCGTCAGCCGATCCTCGACGGCAACGTCAAACGCGTGCTGGCCCGCTATCACGCAGTGGCCGGCTGGCCGGGACGCAGCCCGGTGCAGAAGCGGTTGTGGGAGCTCGCCGAGGCGCACACCCCCACCCGGCGGGTCGCCGATTACACCCAGGCGATCATGGACCTGGGCGCGACCGTCTGCGGGCGGCGCCCGGCCTGCGAAAGCTGTCCGGTGGCGGACGGCTGCATCGCCAACGCCGAGGGTAGCCAGGCCGACCACCCGGCACCCAAACCGGCCAAGTCCCTGCCGCAGCGCCGTACGATCATGCTGTTGCTGGAAGACACCGAAGGCCGGCTGCTGCTCGAAAGACGCCCGCCCACGGGCGTCTGGGGTGGCCTGTGGAGCCTGCCGGAAGCGGAGTGCGGAGCCGACCCGGTCGCTTGGTGCAAGACGTGGTTGGGACTAGAGGTGGCGCGCTTGGCCACCCTGCCGGCGCGCACCCATACCTTCAGCCACTTCCGCCTGGCCATCGAACCGGTTCGGCTACAGGTAGAGAGCACCGCGGGCGCGGCGGCGGTCAAGGATAAGGCGGTTCGCTGGTGCGATCGGCGCGAACTCGAGCGGCTCGGGCTGCCGGCGCCGGTACGGGCGATCTGCGAAGAGATCTGACGAGAGGGGCGGTACGTCCCTGTACCGCAGTTGGCTCAGGCGCCCGCGTCGGCCAAGGCCTGCTCCAACTTGTCCCAGGTCATGAACTTGTCCGTGACCTCCAGGTTGCCGTCGCCGTCGAGGTCGTAGGAGACCAAAACGCCGGCGGCGTCGCTGCGCACCGTGAGCACGGCGCTCGAGCCGTTCGCACCTTGAATCCTTAACTTGCCGGCATAGGGCCGGTAGGGAGCGGCATCGAGCCCTTTCAACGGCTCCAGCGTGGTCACCGTGATCTCGCCGCCGAGCAGGGTGCTGGCCGCCTTGCACTCGGCCGTGAAGGTCTGCTCGTTGTTGCTGCTGTTGTACTGCAAACGGAATCGGTAATTCCGCAGCCGATGCTGCTCCCCGCCCTGGGACCAGACCAGGGTGTCGGCATTGAAATTGGCGTCGGAGTTGCCTGCGCTGTCCTTACTGAATGCCAGCGTCAAATCGCCGTTCAGACCCATCGGCTTCTCGCCAGCCATCGTCATCTGCAAATTGTTGTAGCGGGTCCGTACGGTAAAGCCGTACGGCGGTGACTGCGTCGGGTCGCCTTCCACCGCCGTGAACCGGGCAGAGAGTCCGCCGTTGAGGACAACACCGTTGCCGACGTCACAGGCGCTGAAGGTAAGGCTCATTTCGTCTCCCGCGGAGATCCGGTTTTGACTCGCCTGACTCCCGTAGCCGCTGAGCTTGCCGCCCCCGGCACACTGTTCGGTGACGTCGAAGGTCGCGCTCGGTTGCCGCCCTTGCCCGGTATCGAACAGCGCGGGGATGGTCTCCCGGTTCAGGACAAGCAGGTGAGTGGAGAGCCCTGCCGGTGCCGCCGGACCGGTGCTGGCCGAAAGCACATCCGTGCCGCTGGGCATGTCCTCGGCCAGCGAGACATTGGTTGTCGTGTAGCCGGACGCCAAATCCGCCTTCGCTTCTGTGCTCAGCGACAGCGGTTCGGCCGGCCCCGTGTAGCCATCGCTCGAACTGCTGCCCCCGCCCCCACCACCGCAGGCGGTCAGGGACAAAAAGGTCAATGGCACAATTACGCGCCAAGCGGCGCCACCTCGAGATTCCATGTTTTTCTCCTTCGTTGTTTTCCGTTTGGATTGACGGCCCGGACAGCCTCTACTATTCGAAGTTAAATATCGTCGACCCGAACCCGGATTGGCAAGCTGTTACGGGATGGCAAGCCATGCGCCGGTCTGGTATAAGTCCTACTCTTTCAATCAACTTGCGTTGCGGCACGGCCGCCGAAATCGAAACCGGAGCGAGCAATGACCCGAATGGTGCAGTGCGTGAAACTGGGAAAAGAGGCCGAAGGTCTGGAGCGTCAGCCCTACCCGGGCGAACTCGGCAAGCGCATCTTCGAGAACGTCTCCAAGGAGGCGTGGCAGATGTGGCTGCGTCAGCAGACCATGTTGATCAACGAATACCGCCTGAGCCCCATCAACCCCAAGCACCGGGAGATGCTGGAGAACGAAATGGAGAAGTTCTTCTTCGGCGCCGGCGCCAGCACCCCCGAAGGTTACGTCCCGCCCAAGCAGTAATCCGCGGCTTGACTTCGGGCCGGTAAACGGCTTAAATAGCCGGCCTTTCGCCCAGGTAGCTCAGTCGGTAGAGCAGGGGATTGAAAATCCCCGTGTCGGCGGTTCGATTCCGTCCCTGGGCACCAAATAAATCAAGTATTAAAAGAAAGCCGCCTAGTGCGGCTTTTTTCGTGTAAGCGCTATGTAAGCGCCTTCAAGCGCCCCCGTTCACGGGTTATTGCCGACTTGTAGGGTGTGGTGAGCGAAAGCGAACCGCACCACCTGCCCGCGGTGCGGTTCGTCCCTTACCGCACCCTACGCCCCACATCACCGCTTCAGCCAAAAAAGCCTCAGTCTGCTCCGAGAGTTGCTGCTGGATCCCATCCGTCCTCTCTGAATGGGCGCAAATTCTGGAAGAGGCGTTTACCTCCTCCGATCAGCTTTATCCAAAGCCGCGTTGTTGCCCGAAGGACCCGGACTTCGCCCCGGCGGGGTTCGCAGTGGCGAATGCAGACGTTATATTGTCCTGCCCTCCGCGCAGCGTTTTGTACCAGGCTACGAGGTCAAGCAGCTGGACAACGATTACTTCACCGAAGACGCCTGACGGTGCGGCAATGGCATCCATACCCCGTAGGGGCCGCCCGCATAAACTTTTTCGCGCCGGGGAAGTAAACGGAGGCTCGGGCGGGAACACGAATTGTGGGAGGGGCGTCCTCGCCGCGATGACGCCGGTCGCAGCCGCGAAAGTTCCCGTCCAACCCGGCCTTTGCATCGTGAGTGGTTCTTTTTTGCATCACCCGACCTTCTATGCCTCGTGCCACCGCACTAACAAGAGGCAAAACGACCGATAGATGAACGCAGAAGACCTGAAAAAACTCGAAGACGACCTCTGGCGCAGCGCCGACACCCTGCGCGCCAACTCCGATCTGAAGGCCAGCGAATACTCCACGCCGGTGCTGGGGCTGATCTTCCTCAAGTTCGCCGACAACAAGTACCGCCAGCATGAAGCGGCGATCCTGGCCGAATACAGCAAGCTGAAGGGCACCCGGCGCGAGAAGCCGATCTCCGAGATCGCCATCGAGAAGTGCGGCTTCTACCTGCCGGACCGGGCCCGCTATGACTTCCTGCTCACGCTCCCGGAAGAGCAGGATATCGCCAAGGCGATCAAGGAGGCCATGCAGGCCATTGAGGCCTACAAGCGCGAACTGGCCGGCGTGCTGCCGCAGGACGAGTACACCCGTTTCAACCGTTCGGCCCAGAACAAGGCGATCCCGAAGCAGTTGCTGAAGAATTTCGCCGACATCCCGGAAGACGCCTCCGGCGACATGTTCGGCCAGATCTACGAATACTTCCTCGGCAACTTCGCCATGGCCGAAGGGCAGGGCGGCGGCGAGTTCTTCACCCCGCGCTCGGTGGTGCGGCTCATGGTGGAGATCATCGAGCCCCACCACGGCAAGGTGTTCGACCCGGCCTGCGGCTCCGGCGGCATGTTCGTGCAGTCGGCCCACTTCATCGACCGGCACCGCGCCGAACTGACCCGCGCCGGTGACGGCGACATCTACGTCTGCGGCCAGGAGAAGACCCTGGAGACGGTCAAGCTGGCCAAGATGAACCTGGCGGTCAACGGCCTGCGCGGCGAGATCCGACAGGCCAACACCTACGCCGAAGACCCCTTCAACGCCTTCGGCCAGTTCGACTACGTGCTGGCCAATCCCCCCTTCAACGTGGACGACGTGCCGATCGCCACCGTGGAGAAGGATCGCCGCTTCAACACCTACGGCATTCCGCGCAACAAGAGCAAGGCCAAGAAGAGCGAGCAGGGCAAGGAGACCGTCCCCAACGCCAACTACCTCTGGATCAACCTGTTCGCCACCTCGCTCAAACCCGAGGGCCGCGCGGCGCTGGTCATGGCCAACTCCGCCTCCGACGCCCGCCACTCCGAGGCCGAGATCCGCCGCACCCTGATCGAGAATAACCTCATCGACGGCATGCTTACCCTGCCGTCGAACATGTTCTACACCGTCACCCTGCCGGCGACCCTCTGGTTCTTCAACAAGGGGAAGTACCAGGGAAGTACAAATGCCGCGGGAGACAGGATGTCGGGAGCGGCGAAAGAGGACGAACGCATCCTTTTCATCGACGCCCGCAACATCTACACGCCCATCGACCGCGCGCACCGCGAATTCAGCGCCGAGCAGATCCAGAACATCGCCATCATCTCCCACCTGCGCCGGGGCAAGCGCGAGCGCTTCGTCCAGCTCATCGACCACTACTTCGCCGAGGGCATGACCCGGCTGGCCGAGAACAAGGCCCAGGTGGAGCCGGTCAGTGAGCAGTTGTTTGAGGTGCTGGACGACGCGGCGGGCAAACAGGCGGTGGCCGAACTGGTGAAGCGCTGGTCCGGCCTGAAGGCGTTGCAGCGCAAGTATGAGGCCTACCGGGAGAAACTCGCCGGAGAGCAAAATATCGGCAAGAAGAACACCGCCCAGCACAAACTGCGCGAGGCCTTCGACCCTTTCTTCAACGGCCTGCACGAAGGGCTCAAGCAGCTCGACAAGACCGTCCGCCACCATGAAAAGCAGCAGGCCGAACAGGCGCGGGCAGAGGGCAGGCGTGGCACGCAGGACCGAAAGACCCGCGCCCTGAAGAGCGCCCTGGAGGAGCTGCACACGGAGGTGAAGAACGCCGAAGGTTTCTTCAAACACATCCACTGGCTGCAGGAGCGCTTCCCCAAGGCCGAGTACGAGGACGTCACCGGGCTGTGCAAGCTCGCCACGTTGGCCGATGTCGAGGAGCAGGATTGGTCGCTCAATCCGGGGCGATATGTGGGGGTGGTGATTGAGGAGGATGGGAAGACCGAGGAGGAGTTTGTCGCCGAATTGTTGGAGATGAACGACGAATTGACGCGATTGAATCAGGAAGCACTGAGTTTAGAGCAAGCGATCGGTCACAACGTCATGCAAATTGCGGGTGAAGTTTGATGGCGTGGGTCCGCCGAACGCTGGGTGACATTTGCTGTGACGGGAACGGAAGAATCCAAACCGGTCCTTTCGGCTCGCAGCTCCACGAGTCGGATTACAGCCAAGAGGGAACTCCGGTTGTGATGCCAGCAGACATCGTAAACGGCAAGATTTCCACTGCTCGAATTGTTCGAGTGTCGGAAAGCCACGTCGAACGGTTGAGTCGGCACAAACTGAAACGTGGCGACATCGTTTATGGGCGGAGGGGAGATATAGGCCGGCAGGCTCTAATCCGAAAAGAAAATGAAGGATGGTTATGCGGCACCGGATGCTTGAAGGTCTCCCTCGGCGATGGTCCGCTAGACGTTGAATTCCTACATTACTATCTCTCTACCTCTGCCGTCATTGGCTGGATCGAGGGGCAGGCGGTTGGGGCGACGATGCCTAACCTGAATACCGGTATTCTTGAGCGAATACCGGTCTTATATCCGGAAGATAAGAAAGTTCAAGAAAAAATAGTCACCGTCCTCTCCGCCTACGATGACCTGATCGAAAACAACCGGCGCCGCATTGCGCTGCTGGAGAAGATGGCCGAGGAGATCTACCGCGAGTGGTTCGTGCGCATGCGCTTCCCCGGCCATGAGCAGGCGAAGTTCGAGAAGGGCGTGCCGACAGACTGGGAATTCTCCGCGGCATCGACCTTCTTCGGGCATGTTAAAGGTAAGTCGTACGGCGGGAGCGAGTTGACCGAGCGACCTGAGGACATGCCGTTCATCACGCTGAAGTCGTTTAATCGGGGTGGTGGCTACAGGGCAGAAGGCTTAAAGCGCTATTCTGGAAAGTTCAAGGATGAGCAGGTGGTCCGCCGCGGAGACGTTGTTATGGCGGTAACCGACATGACACAAAACCGAGAAGTAGTAGGGCGTGTAGCCCGCATTCCCGATGTTGGGGACAAGGGCGCTGTTATTTCGCTGGATGTGATAAAGCTCGTCCCAAAGGCGGTGTCAGCTTCATTCTTATATAGCTATTTGCGATTGTCTGGATTTGGTGAATTCATCAAGGAGTTCGCAAATGGAACGAACGTATTGCATCTTAAGCCGGATCTGGTGACAAGCCAGAAGCTGGTAATGCCACCGACAGCTTTAAGGGAGAAATTTGTAAGTATTGTCGAACCGACATACGCACAAATCGATACACTTAACAAGGCGATCGATAGATTGGTGCCGGTTCGGGATCTGCTTCTGCCCCGCCTGATCTCCGGCAAACTCCCCGTCGAACACCTCGACATCCAGTTCCCCCCCAGCATGCAGGACGCAAGCGGATGAGATTCGAAACCTTCCAGGCCGGCGACTGGCGCCAGCGCTGCCGGAATGTAGGTTGGGTTGGCCCGAAGGGCGTAACCCAACAGGTCGGTTCGCAAATGTCGGGTTACGCTACGCTAACCCAACCTACATGGTTGAGCTCCGGCAAACTCCCCGTCGAACACCTCGACATCCAGTTCCCCCCCAGCATGCAGGAAGCCAGCGGATGAAATTCGAGACCTTCCAGGCCGGTGAATGGCGCCAGCGCTACCAGTACCGGAGCTTCGAGCCGGTGCCGGTGAATCACGACTGGGTCTGGGAGGATGCCACCATCAACACCCTGCTGGAGGCGGCCAACCGGGCGCTGGGGGAGCTGAACGCCTTCTCCCTCATCGTGCCGGACATCGACCTGTTCATCGAGGTGCACGTGGTCAAGGAGGCGCAGACCTCCAGCCGCATCGAGGGCACCCGGACCGGCATCGACGAAGCCCTCATGTCCGAGGAACAGATCCAGCCGGAGAAGCGCGACGACTGGCGCGAGGTGCGCAACTACATCGACGCGGTGAACACCGCCATCGCCGAGCTGAAGCACCTGCCGCTCTCCAATCGGCTGCTGCGGCAGACCCACGCGGTCCTGATGCGCGGGGTGCGCGGCGAGCACAAGCAGCCGGGGGAGTTCCGCACCACCCAGAACTGGATCGGCGGCTCCAGCCTCGCCGACGCGGCGTTCGTGCCGCCGTCGCCGGAGGGCGTGCCAGACCTGATGAGCGACCTGGAGGCGTTCTGGCACAACGAGTCGATCGTGGTGCCGCACCTGATCCGCATCGCCATCAGCCACTACCAGTTCGAGACCATTCACCCCTTCTGCGACGGCAACGGCCGTATCGGCCGGCTGCTCATTCCGCTCTACCTGGTGAGCCACGGCTTGCTGGCCAAGCCATCGCTCTACCTGTCGGACTACTTCGAGCGCAACCGGGCCAGCTATTATGACGCCCTGATGCGGGTCCGGGTATCCAACGACCTGATCCACTGGGTGCGTTTCTTCCTCAAGGGGTTGGCGGAGACCGCCACCAAGGGGCGGGGGGTGTTCCAACAGGTGCTGGCCCTGCGCACCGAGGCCGAGCAGCTGGTGTTGAAGCTGGGTAAACGGGCGGCCAACGCCCGCCAGTTGCTGAACCTGTTGTACCGTAAGCCGGTGGTCACTGCGGCGGACGTCGAGTCGGCCTTGGCGGTCACCACCCCCACGGCAAACGCCCTGGTGCGGGATTTCGAGGGGCTGGGGCTGCTGAGGGAGACCACCGGCCAGCAGCGGGGGCGGACCTATGTGTTCGATCGTTACCTTAAGCTGTTCGTAAGTTAAGGGAAACGCGTTTCCTTTAACCAAGGCGACGATTAAGTTAAAGTTCCCAAAAAAAGAAGAACGCGCAGGAGGCGATCAGTCGGGTGCCCAACTTCATCGGCGAGGATCAGATCGAGCAGGCGCTGCTGCAAAACCTGCAGCACCTGCACGGCTATGACGTGCTCGACTGCCATACGGCCGATGCCGACGACCTGAACGACGGCTCGGGTCGCAGCGACAAGCGGGACGTGATCCTGCCGGAGCGGCTGCGGGAGGCGGCGCTGCGACTCAACCCCGGCATCCCGGAGTCGGCCATCGACGAGGCGCTGACCCGCCTCACCGCCAAGCGCCAGGCCATGTCCCTGGTGGCCGCCAACCGGGAGCTCGACGGGCTGCTCCGTGACGGCATCCCGGTGGAGTTCGAGACCGCCGACGGCCGCAAGGAGCAGGAGCGGGTCCGGGTCATTGATTTCAACAACCCCCGAGCCAACCGCTTTCTGGCCGTGGCCCAGCTCTGGGTCAAGGGTGAACGCTACTACCGCCGGCCGGACGTGCTGCTCTACGTCAACGGCCTGCCCCTGGTGTTCATCGAGCTGAAGAATTCCAACGTCAAGCTCCGGGCCGCCTACGACGACAACCTGACCAACTACCGGCAGGAGATCCCCCAGCTCTTCCTCACCAACGCCTTTTGCATCCTCTCCAACGCCATCGAGACCAAGGTGGGCAGCCTCACCGCCGGCTGGGAGCACTTCTTCAACTGGCTACGGGTGGAGGATGAGAAGGAGCGGATCGACCGTGAGGCGATCCGGCACGAGGGTACCAGCCTGGAGCGGGCCGTCGCCGGTCTGTGCGCCCCTGATCGGCTGCTCGATTACGTGGAGACCTTCCTCCTCTTCCACCGGGACACCGAGAAGATCATCGCCCAGAACCACCAGTTCATCGGCGTGAACAATGCCTTCCAGCGCTTCCGGGAGCGCGAACGCCACGGCGGCAAGCTGGGCGTGTTCTGGCACACCCAGGGCTCGGGCAAGAGCTTTTCGATGATCTTTTACGCCCGCAAGATCTTCCGCAAGCTGACCGGCAACTTCACCTTCGTGGTGGTCACCGACCGCGAGGACCTGGACGGGCAGATCTACCGCAACTTCCTCAACACCGGCACCGTGCAGAAGAACGAAGCAGCCCAGCCCAAGGATGGGGAGGAGATGCGCAAGTTTCTCGGCCAGCGGAGCAAGCGCATCGTCTTCACCCTGATCCAGAAGTTCCGCTGGCCGAAGGGCAAGGAGTACCCGTTGCTCTCCGACCGCGACGACATCATCGTCATCGTCGACGAGGCCCACCGCACCCAGTACAAGTCCCTGGCGGAGAACATGCGCGCGGGGCTGCCCAAAGCACAATACCTCGCCTTCACCGGCACGCCGCTGTTGGGGCGCCAGCGCAAGACCAACGCCTGGTTCGGCGACTACGTGAGCGAATACAGCTTCCGCCAGTCGATGGAGGACGGTGCGACGGTGCCGCTGTTCTACGAGAAGCGGGTGCCGGAGATGCTGATCCAGAACCAGGAGCTGAGCGACGAGTTCTACGCCATCCTGGAAGACGAAAACCTCGATGAGGCGCAGCAGGCGAAACTGGAGAAGCGCTACGCCAAGGAGGTGGAGGTCATCACCCGCGACGACCGGCTGGATGCGTTGGCCCGGGACATCGTTTACCACTTCCCCCGTCGCGGCTATCTCGGCAAGGGTATCGTCATCTCGGTGGACAAGTTCACCGCGGTGAAGATGTACGACAAGGTCTCCAGTGAATGGAAAGCCGCCATCAAGGCGCTGGTCGGCCGGCGGGCGGCATCGAAGAACGACATCGAGAAGGCCCGCCTCAACCGGATCATCGACTACATGCGCCAGGTCGAAATGGCGGTGGTGGTCAGCGAAGAGAACGGCGAGGAAGAGAAGTTCAAGCGGCAAGAGCTGGACATCAAACCCCATCGCGACCGCATGAAGCGGCTCGACGCGCACGGCCACGACATCGAGTACAACTTCAAGGACCCGGACGATCCGCTGCAACTGGTCTTCGTCTGCGCCATGTGGCTGACCGGCTTCGATGCCCCGACGGTCTCCACCCTCTACCTCGACAAGCCGATGAAGGACCACACCCTGATGCAGACCATCGCCCGTGCCAACCGGGTGACGTCGCACCAAATCAATGGGGTGCCGAAACGAAACGGTGAGATCGTCGACTACTACAACGTCTTCCGTAACATGAAGAAGGCGCTGAAGGACTATGCGCAAGGCGAAGACGGCCTCGACGACCTGCCCGTGAAGGAAAAGGCGGAGCTGTTCCGATTGCTCGACGAGGCGATCGAACAGGGCATGGCCTTCTGCCGCGAAAAGGATATCGACCTGGCCGCAATCCTCGGCAAGGAGGACGTGTTCCAGAACATCACGCTGTTTAAGCAATACGCCGATCGCCTGCTCGGCAATTCCGAGTGGCGCAAGGCGTTCAACGTCTACGAGAACACCATTTCGTCACTCTACGAGGCCTGCAAGCCGGAGGTGCTCGGGCGGGGAAAAGGCCGCCATGTGGCGGCATTCGAGTACCTGCGCGGCGTGGTGGATGCGATCATCGCCCAGGCCGACGTGGATGCCATCAATCAACGGATTGGCGAGTTGCTCGACGAGAGTGTCGTGGTCGATAACGCAGAGCAGTTTGCCGCCAGGGAGCACTCGGCCGAGTACCAGATCATCCAGCGTGGACGGGTCTGGGACCTGAGCCGAATCGACTTCGAAAAGCTCAAGGCCGACTTCAAGGCGGCGACCTACAAGAACATTGAGATCGCCGACCTCTGCCGGTTCATCCAGGCCAAACTGGACGAGATGCTGAACCAGAACGTCACTCGGGTCGATTTCGCACAGCGATTCCAGGAAATTGTCGAACGCTACAACTCGGGCGGTTCGTCGACGGAAAACTATTTCGAAGACCTGGTGCGATTCACCGAGGAAATGAAGGCCGAGGACGAGCGACACGTCAGGGAGGGACTGTCGGAGGATGAACTGGAACTGTTCGACCTATTGAAACAGGATGGCCTTAGCCTTGCCGAGACGGAAAGGGTGAAGCTGGCGGCCAAACGGCTGTTGCACCGCTTGCTGGAAGAGCATCCGAAAGTGCTGATACAGGAGTGGTTCAAGGATGGCCAAAGCCAGAAGGTGGTCCGTTCGGCTGTCGAAGCCGTGTTGGACGAAACCCTGCCGGAGAGCTACGACCGGGTCCTGTTCCGAAAAAAATGCGACAACGTTTTCGACATGATGCTGGACTACGCTGCCCACGGAAGAAAGTGGGTTGCGTGAGGTGTTTTGAAAGGAACGCTGGTGGCGAAACCGGGGTGGGTTGGAGCTAACTGCAGCGGGTGTAGCCATTATGGCTACATACGAAGCCGAACCGGCTACAACAACTCCTCGACGTGTGAGCGGCGAAAGCTCTGCCGAGACGCTCCTGGGGCGCATCAAGGCCGAGCGGGAAAATGCGCTGCATGCGACAGAGCAGCGCCGCCTGACCCGGAGCGAAAGCGGAAGTAGTAGAAGAAAAGGAGCCTCACGAGTGCCACTACAAAATCGCGTAAACCCTTACGGCAATATCGAGGTGGTGTCCGCCCGCGGCACCCTACCGCGTCCCGCCCGGCTCAACGGGTATCAAGCCGATTGACCAGGCCATCTTCGCGGACTGTTTTTCGGATGGTGCAAACCGGTCGCAGTACACCGCTGAATCGTCCGACCTCACGGATGGCGTCATGGTCGCCATCGATGGTAGCCCATGGCTCCTCTGGGAAGGCGATGCATTGCGATGGTCCTTCGAGGGCTATACCGAACGGGTTCCGTGCCCGACGGGCAGCTTGGCGGTGATCACTCCCCGTTCGACCGTGAACGCCATCGCCGCCGGATACGTTCCGGAGGTTCACGCGTCGGCGCAGCAACTCTAAGCAAAGGACAAATTGTGCGCTCTCAAACAGAACACGACCAAGTGCCTGCCGACCACGGCGCAGAGCTGGGTAGACCACTTGGCGACCTATTTGGAAAAGGTCCGGAATGCCGATTTACAGACACGTACTTCGAAGGCCTTCCATCACCTGCTACAGCCGTGATCAAGCACGGCTGATCTTGGGCGCCGCCGCCATGTTTTCGCAACTGAGTTGCGGTAGCAGCGGTGATGACATCTGACCAAAAAAATAGGAAAACAGTTCGCATGGACTTTAAGAATAATGACGACCTAAAAAAGGCCGCCGAAGCGGTTCTGGCCGAACGAGAACCAGCATGGGTCCGTCGGCTCGCAGAATTTCTGGACTACGTGGCATCGGCCGACGCAAACGAGCGGGCGACCCGGGAGTTCCAGCAGCGCATCTGGGAGGATAATCCCGTTAGTAATGTCGGAATGGGAACGGTGGATATCAGCGCCGCGCTGGACGACGTGGCGTTTCGCACCTGGATAGCGCAAACGTCGGTGATCCCGTTCCCCTCGGACCGGAACAGCGCCGAGCAACACATAGAAGCGTTCTTCGAGAAACTGGTGAAAAGGCTGAAGGACTATCAGCGGCGTACCCCGTGGGTCAAGATCGGGCGGGTTATGGCGGCATTCTATCCGCAGTACTTCACGACGATCACCGACAGAAACAGTTCGTTGGTCTTTTACAAGCAGCTCTTTAACGGAAAACCGCCGAAGGGAGTTGTCGCGAGACAGTTTGATATACGTGAACGGATCGACGAGGTACTCCGCAATGACGCACGCGACCCCAAAGCGCTTGCCGAGAGGATGACGTTGCCGTGGCGTATCTACTCCAAGTGGATTCGAAAGAGGACGGACGTGTCGGCCGATGAAAAAGATACCCCGCCGGTCGAATCACAGCTAAAGCCACTCCCAGCCGTCCAGCGCCGCAAGGGGTTGACCAGTATCTCGGGCGGCATCGGCACGATTGTCAGTGCGATCAGTTTCGTGGAGGACGGCGTCTCGCGAGAGGAGCTGCTGGACCACCTGAGAGCGGAGTACCCCAACTACCGCGAGAGTTCGCTCGCCACGCTGGTTAACATCCTGAAGAACGAGTTCTATGTGATTCAGCGCGAGGGCGACCTCATTACGCCGACCGACCGGGGAACCGCCCTGCTGGAGACGAACGACCCGGAAGAGCTGGTGCCCGAGCTGCTGACCCGGACCCTGGGCTTCGACAACGCCTTGCTGTTCCTGAACGAGAGGGGCTCTGCGGATATCCTGGAGTTGGTCGAGCTGTTGAAGTCCGTGAATCCCGGCTGGACGACGGATTTTGCGCCGAAGGCGTTGATCAAGTGGCTGCGGGAATTCGGACTGGTCGAGGTCGAGAACGGGACCCGCTACCGACTGACCGAGAGCGGTAGGGCCTGGAGCGAGGCCATCCACTGGGTACCCGAAAAGCTGCCGAGCGAGGAGGCCCCGGAGCAGGTGGCGGTGACGCCCTCGGGTGAGCTGGAAATGGGGGTGGTGGATTTCCGGGCGTTGGCTGATGTGGTGAAAAACCAGGCGGCGTTCCCGGACGCGCTGATTCAGCAGTTGCATTTCGGTCTGTGGTCGCACCGGCGTCGCCACTTCGCCATCATGGCAGGTCTGTCGGGGTCGGGGAAGACGCTGTTGGCCAAGCGGTATGCCGAGGCGCTGATCGAGCAGTTTTCCGGCAAACCCGACAAAAACCTCTTCATCCAGTCGGTACAGCCCGGCTGGTATGACCCGACACCGCTGTTCGGTTATGTAAACCCCCTCAATGCCGGCAAGTACATGCGCCCCGTGATGTTGGATGTTTTGTTGCGGGCAGCGCAAAACCCGCAGCAGCCCTTCGTGATCATCCTCGACGAGATGAACCTGTCGCATCCCGAGCAGTATCTCGCGCCCATACTGTCGGCGATGGAGTCGGGCGATGAACTGCGGCTTCACAACGAGGGCGATTCCTTCGACGGTGTTCCGTGTTCGATCCCCTTCCCAACCAACGTCGCCTTCATCGGCACGGTAAACATGGACGAAACTACGCACGGTATCTCCGATAAAGTGCTGGACCGGGCATTTACCCTGGAATTCTGGGACATCGACCTCGCGAACTATCCGAACTGGGGCTCGCGTGGCCTGGATGGCAAGATGGTCAAGCAGACACGGGATTGCCTACAGCAACTACTGGATGCGTTGACTCCCGTGCGGCTGCACTTCGGCTGGCGCACCGTGGATGATGTCCTCGACTATGTGGCCATAGCCAAGGCAGCGTCTGCTGACTTCCATTTGACGACGGCACTGGATGAAGTCGTTTACGCCAAAGTCTTACCCAAGCTCAGGGGGACCGAGACGACTCGCCTGAGAACCGCCCTCGACGAGGTTACGGCGGCGCTGAAGTCATTCGGCCTTGAAAAAAGTCGTGCCAAAGTGGCACAGCTCAAGCTGGATATGGCCGATACCGGCATCATGCGTTTCTGGCGGTAGTCGATGCTTGAGGTTTTCGTTTCATCCGGGGAGGGCCTGCAGCGGTTCGGCGAACTCGTCCCCAATCAAGTATGCAGTGGCTTCCAGGAGCGGCAGCACTATCTGATCGAAAAAACCTCGCCAGGAGTGGCGCTCTATATCGATGATGAACCGCTCCGGACTGATTCGAGTGAGCTCTATTGGGAGTGGAGCCCGGGCTTCTATGCAGGGCAGGTTGTTGCCGAGCTTGAAATCGAAGGTGAGCAACGGGGCAACCAATTTCTCATTGATGTCAGCCCTGATCCGTCCAAGGCGGGGCGGGAGATCTTCGGCAGGTACATTTCCGATATAGCCGACTATGCGCCGGCACTCCTGTTGGGAACGGAGCCGGCCGCCCAGAATCTGTCGGGCAAATCGCCTTTGACGAATGTTTGGGTCGCCTATGCCCGCCTAAGGACCTGGGCAGCCCGCTACCTGCGGGCAATGAAAGAGGTCAGCGCCAACCCGATTTCCCGTCTTTCCCATACGCGCCAGCACCTTCCCATGCATTTGGTGAAGAGCGCTGATGTGACCACCGCACAGCGTTTAGTCGCCAACCAACCCCTCTTGGCGGCAATCTCCGCGCAGGCCGACGGCGCTTTGGCGGAAGAGGAAGATGTGGCACTGAAAGAAACCACGCTTGACGTGCCCTTCAACACCGAGACGCTCGACAATCCCGCCAACCGGGAGATGCTACGGCAGTTGCTCGATGTCGTTCGCCGTGTCGATTGGCTCAGTTCGACCCTAACCGCCTACAAAGAGGCCAGCTCAGAAACGCAAACCAATGTGGCAGCCCGTATACCCCGCCGTCTGCGCCTGTTGCGGGAGATCCGCCGTGAACTGATGAAGTTGCTGCGACGCCATCCTTTTACCAAGGTGTCGCTGCGCGAGAGTAGTGCCGCGGGGCTAAATGGGATCGCCGGGAACCCGCTTTACGCCCATGCACATCAGCTGGGGAGGAATCTGCTGAGTCCCGGCCTGTCGGAGCTAAGTGAGAAGGAGAGGCTCTATATCGGACCCACTTGGCAGATCTACGAGGCTTGGTGCTTCTGCGCCTTGGCTGAGGAGTTGGAGAATCGATTTCCTAACTATGAGTGGAAGCGGATTGCCTCCATGTCGCACGTGGATATGCTGCTCGAAGGAACCCGGGGCCACCGGCGAATTCGTCTCTACTTCCAGCTTGTATGTCCCTCCTTGTTGCCCTCCAAGTCCCACGGATATCACACCATCAGCCGAGAGCGGCGCCCTGACTTGGTGCTGGAGCTGAAGAACGAGCATGGGCAAAACTTCATCTGCCTCGATGCCAAATACATGGCAAGGAGGGGCAACATTCTGGAGGCGATGAGTTCGGCGCACGTTTACCGGGACTCCGTTAAATGGAACGGCCAGCCGCCCCTCCTGTCGCTCCTGCTAGTGCCGGCCGGAGATGCGGTGCCCGAGCTATCTGCCGAACGCTATCTGCGGCAGTACCAGGAAGGCTGCCTTGAGCTTTCAAGCGATATAACGCACGTCATCGATCTGCTGATGGAAAAATTGCCGGATATGGTGCCCACAGGCGGCACGGCAGAGCTTGTCCAGCAGGATGCCCCATGACGGTGTTAATCGGAATCGACTGCGCCACGCAGCCAGAAAAAGTCGGGCTCGCCCTGGGTGAAATGCATCAGGGCCGCGTTCGGATTCATCAGTGCTGTACGGGTAGCAGAACGATGTCCCCAGCTGAGATCGTGGCCGAATGGCTGGCGAACGCCGAATATGCCGTTGTTGCTTTGGATGCCCCCCTTGGCTGGCCAATAGCTCTGGCGACCTCCTTGGCCAACCATCGCGCCGGTTCGGGCATGCTGGCTCCTGCCGATGACCTCTTCCGCCGAAACACCGATATCGAAATCAGGCGCCGATTAGGCAAAAAGCCTCTGGAGATCGGTGCGAACCTCATCTCCAGAACAACGGTTGCTGCTCTCGAACTGCTTGAGGGGATTCGGGCGAGAAGCGGACAGCCGATTCCTCAGGCGTGGGCGCCGGACGAGCCCGAGCCGATTCGCGCCATCGAGGTTTATCCCGCCGCCACACGCCTCGCGCATGCGGCGCCAAGCGGCAGTGGCAATGTGGAAGGACTCATGGAGGTACTCGATTGTTCGGGATTTACCCTTGAGGAGGTTGGGCCTGACGCGATGGATGCCGCCGTTTGCGTTTTGGGGGCCGCCGATTTCTTGCGTGGCCGGGCGGTGGGGCCGGAATCGACCGAAATGCCGCGGGTGGTTGTTGAGGGTTGGATATGGGCCAAGGCCTAAAAAAGCGGCAGACGCTTTACCATTCCTCCGGCTTCTTGATTGCCTTGTTCTTGCGGTTCAGGACACAAGAAGGGAGTTGGCAGGTTTCGAGTTGGGTCGCGGACAAATGTCGTCGGGTCCAAGTCGCCAGCTCTTGGAGCTGCCCGCTCCGCCGGGCATGCGGTTTGCTATCGAGCGTCGGGAAGACGAGGCCGCGCACTATGTGTGGCATATCGTCCCGAATCATCTCGAAGGCCGGTGCGAGATCGGAATCGCCAGACACCAAGACCACTTGGTCAACGATGCCGTGGACTGCATCCCGATACATGTGAAGCCCGATATTCACGTCGGTTTGCTTCTCTTCCATGACCTTCACTCTCACCCGGCCGCTGTTGCCGGGGCCGGACTCAACGAGATAGCCCATCTTTTCGGCTTCCGAGTGATATCCCGTGATTATCTCAACAGGCCCGGAAGGAGCGAACTTCAAGGCGTTGTGATACCGGACCTGCCGGTGTTCAGAGTTCGGATCACTCGCGTACCGGCCCATGATCGGCGCAGTGAAAAATTTGATCAGGTCGATCTGAGCTTGGGCACCTGGGTAAGCATCTTTGAGCACGTCGCACATAAGCGCGTGCAAATCCAGCCACTTGTACTGGGATTTGGTGAGGGCGGAATAATAAAGGTTGTACCCGTCGACGTAGACGATGGTACGGAGCGTTTTCTTGTCCATGCTTATCCCGAAAATGAAAAAACCGCCCGAAGGCGGCTTTTTCCCCCAAAAGCAGAGCCGAATCCGACTGCGCCAAAGGGTAGGTTGCCAATAACAATATCGCTTACTGCCGATATCGTCAATAAGCGATATCGCTAGAGATTGGTCGGGGGGCGGGCTGAAAGGCCGCACAGCCCCTCAGGTTTGGTATGGCCTTTCCGGGACGAAATAGCCATACCGTAGGGTCCACCCTAGTGGATTCCACGTTAGCAAGGAAGTTCCCTGCATCAAGTTCTTCGGGCGCGACAGAAGTATGCCACGCCAGCCGGGCTTTTTCGGTACGGGAGCGAACCTGTGAGCCCAGCCACCGGGAGAATCAGCCGATCGCCACTCCCCACTCAAGGAAAAAAGTTGTTGGTAGCCCGCGCAAACGCCTCATAGACGGTGGGCAGGTTCAGGCCCCGACGTTCCAGGGCGGAGCGGCGCACGGCGACGACGTACTGGGTCGACTCGACCATGGGGATACGATTCGCCGCGGTGCCGGCCAGGATGGCCAGCGCGGTGCGGGCGGCCCATTCGCCCTGTTCGTAGGGTGACACGCCGATGGAGAGGGTGGCGCCGTCTTCGGTGTTGAAGGCGTTCATGCCGATCACTGGCATGGTGGCATGGGCCTCGGTCCAGGCCATCACCTCCGTGGCGGGGACGAGGCGGGGATCGGTGGGCGAGCGTTGGAGCTGCCGGTAGCCGCCGACCAGCAGGAAATCGAGTTCATCCGAGAGCTCGTGTATTGCCTGCTGCCAGGCCTGGAAGTCGCTGACGAAGCGCGCAGGGCGGTAGTTGACCTCACCCCAGTCGAAACCGGCCAGGTGCTGGCCGTCGAGCGCGGCCGAGTGGGTGGTATCGGCCAGATAGAGGGTGCTCGGCCGGGCGATGCCCTTGTCGCGGGCGAGGGCCAGCAGCAGTTCCTTCAGCGCCTTTGCCGGTTTGCGTTCCAAAATGCCGGTGACATTGGCGGCCTTGTCGTAGCCGTACTCCTCCACTCCGCCGTTGAGTCCGGCAAACACGATGCGGAGACTCGGGTGGTCCACATAGAAACGGGCGGCCAGCAACTGGGCGCTGTCGTCGATAGCGAGCAGCACGTCGGGGCCGATCCGGTCGATGGCGTCGCGTGCGGCGATGCCGGCACGTCGCAGTGCCTCCCGATCACCGAAGCGCTTGGTATGCATGTAGTGGTAGTGGACGTTGATGCCGCTGGCGCTACCGAGCACACGCCGCAGACCCACGTCCACCTCACGGGTCCACACGTAATCGTCGCCGTAACTGTGCAGCACCAGCAGGGTCGGCTTGCCGACGTTGAAGACGACGGCGATAACGGCGCCGGCGAGGAAAAAGAGCGTCATCAGCAGGCGGCCGAGGCGCATCACAATATGCCCAGCTCGCGCCAGAAGGGGATGGAGGCGTACACCGCCACCGGCTTGGACGCCGCCAGCAGCAGATGGAACGGGATCAGCCGTAGATCCTGCGCCGGCTGAGCCGCATCGCTGATGGCGGTGAACTGCAGGTAGTAGCTGGCCTGGTAGGGCAGGATGAAGCTTTCGGCGAAGAACAGGATCAGAAACCCGACCAGCCAGGCGTTCACACCGACGACGGCGGCATAGGGCACCAAAATCGAGGCGAAGATGACGATGGTCGCGTTGATCGGCAGCGCAATGCGCACCAGGAAGATCGCCGCCGCCAGCAGCAGGATGAAGATCTCGAAGTTGTTGGTCATCTGCGCGCCGAGCAGGTCCAGCCGGTTCGTCATCCAGTGGTCGACCCCCACCTGGCGCATGACGGCCATGAGTCCGATGAGGGCGCCGAGAAAGACCAGGAAGCTCCAGTCGATGCGTTCCCGGAACTGCGCGCGATCGATGAAGCCGAACGCCAGCAGCCAGGACAGGATCGCCAGCGCCACCCACGGCACCTCGATGTGGTGCAGGGTGGTGGTTACGAAACTGACAATGAGTGCGAGCAGGCCCGCGAGCCCGGCCCATTCGGCGCGGCTGACGGGGCCGAGCAATGCGAGCTGTTGGGCCACCACCTGCTTCGGCAGTTGGGGCCGCTCGGCGTTGCGATAGAGCAGCGCGTCCACCAGGCAATAGAGCGCGATGGTGACCAGCGCCACCACCGAGGCGGCGTAGGCCCAGGTGAGCCACTGGAAGCGCATCTGCTCCTGGGCCGGCAGGAAACCGAACACGACGAAGTTGATGGACTTGGAACTCAGGAACGCGGCCGATAGCAGGCTGACGCCGGTCAGGGTCGTCACCGCGAGGCGCTGACGCTCCCGGTCGCCGCCGTGTTCGAACGTGCGCAAAAGGTCGGTCAAGAGCGGCGCCACGATGGAGACCCGGCCGTTGGCCGACGGCACGATGGGGGTCAGTGCCACGCCGGTCGCGAACAGGGCGATGCGGTACCAGACCTTGGACGCCGGGCCGATGCGCAGCAGCCACAGCAGCAACCGATAGCTCAGCCCGGAGCTGCGGATCACCACGCTCAGGCCGAAGATACTCAGGGCAACCACAAACCCCTGGGAGGCGAAGCCGGAGAGCGCGATCTCCGCCGGTGCGATGCCGAGCAGCACCACCGCCAGCAGTGCCAGCAACGCCGGCACAAACTCCGGCAACAGCGAAAACGCCCACATCACCACCGCCGCGGCGCCGATGGTGAGAAACAGCAGCGCCTCCGGGTCGCTCTGCCCCAGGCTGTTCTGCAGGGAGGCGTAAATCGCCACCGGGAACAGCACGGCGAAGAGCCAGCCCAAACCTTCCCGCAGGGCGCCGCGCGGTCGGTGTACGCGCTGCCCCTCCCCGCTCTCGCGCTGGCAGAACCGGTCGAGCAGGGCCCGGCGGAACGCGGCATTGTCGGTGGCGAGGACGGAAAGCGCCTCGGCGGGAATGGCCAGCAGCCGGGTCGTGCTCAGTGCCTGTACGGCACCGTCGCGGCGAGCCAGTTCGAGCCCCGCCTCTTCGCCGGCGAGCGCGATCTCACGGCGCCTGCTCTTGCCGCGCCGCAGCTCCAACTCGCCACTCAATACGACATACAGGGCATCGACGGGATCGCCGTCGCCATAGAGCCGCTCATTGGGGGCGAGCGTTCGCAGGGTGAGCGAAGGCACCAGGCGGGCGAGGGAGGGTCGGCTGCAGAGGCTGAACGGAAAGAGGTCGACCAACCGCTCGACCGGCACTGCCCGCCCGTCCGTCGGGGCGTTCATTACGGGTGTTTCCCGGGACGGAGGAAAGGCGGAATATAGTACGCCTCTTGCTGCGTCGTAACAGTGGACTATCCGCTGCATGCGTCACACTGCTTCATCGGAAAGACCGACCGGTTCGCTCACCCGGAAGCTGACGCTGGTGCTGCTTGTCGCGGCGCTGCTGCCGATGTTGGGTAGCGCCTGGTACACCCTCCAGGGCGGCGTGGATCGGGTCGCCGCCCAGGAGCAGCAGAACCTGCGCCTGCTGGCCGTGACCACGGCCGAACGGCTGGACCAGTTGTTCGAAAACGTGCGCCGGGTGGCGCACATGCTCGCCGCCGACCAGGAGGTGGTCGCCTTCCTCGAGAGCGAGGGCGAACGGCGGGAGCGCTTTCTCGCCACCACGCAACGCAGTCTGGCCACCATCACCGAAGTGGCCCCGCTGTTCGAGAGCGTCTACCTGATGGACCGCGCCGGTGTCTTCGTGGCCACCACCAACCCGAAGGTGCAGGGGCAGCAATTCGCCTTCCGACCCTATTTCCAGCACGCCATCGCCGGGGAGCTGTACGTATCCGACCTGCTGTTCGGCAGCACCAGCGGGGCGGCCGGGCTCTACTTTTCCGGGCCGGTGCGCGGCACGGACGGAGCCATCGTCGGCGTGGCGGTGTTGAAGCTGAAAGCCGAGGCGGTCACCGCCATTCTCGATCGCATCGGCGTCGAGCGGGTGGCGACGCCAATGCTGGTCGATCACCACGGGGTGATCCTGCATCACCCCACCCCGGAGCTGCGCTATCGCAGCCTGGTGAGTCTGAGCGCCGAGGACGAGCGGACCGAGCGCGAAGACAAGGGCCTGCCGGTGGCGCGGATCGCGCCGCTCGGACTCGACCGGTTGTGGCAGGCCCTGCGTAGCGGCGAGGCCGGTGCCGTGCGCTTCAATGCCCCGGGCGGCGACGGCCAGGTGGCCGGCTTTGCCCGGCTCGCGACCCTGCCGTGGACGGTGGTGATGGGCGAGGCCGAGGCCCGCTTCGCCGAGCCCCTGAACGCCCTGTTTCGACACACGCTGGTCGGCGTATCGCTGGTCGGCCTGCTCATGCTGGCGGTGAGCGCCGGCGCCGGCCGCGCCCTGGTGCAGCCCATCCGGCGGCTGGCGGGTGCGGCCGACCGCATCGAGCGCGGCGAGATCCGGGCCGACAACGGCCCGTTCGACCCCGGTCAGTTGGCGCTCGCCACCGTCACCCGGCGTCACGACGAACTGGGCGACCTGGCCCGGGTGTTCGAGTCGATGGCGGGCGAGGTGTTCCGGCGCCAGGAGGAGCTGGAAGGGCTGGTGCGGGAGCGCACCCGGGCGTTGGCGGACAAACACGCGCAACTGGAGGCGGTACATCGGCGCATCGCCGAAGAGCTGCGGGTGGCCAAAGCGCTGCAGCTGGCGATCCTGCCGACCCGCTTCCCCGCCGATCCCCGCTACGACCTGTTCGCCGTGATGACCCCCGCCCGCGAGATGGGCGGCGACTTCTACGACTTCTTTCCGCTGGCGGGCGGCCGCGTGGGGGTGGTGGTGGCGGATGTCTCCGGCAAGGGGGTGCCGGCCGCCTTCTTCATGGCCGTGGCCCGCACCGAAATGCAGAACGCCGCCCTGGCCCATGCCCAACCCGGCGCGGCCCTGCAGGCGGTCAACGAACTGTTGTGCCGCCAAAATCCGTTGGAGCTGTTCGTGACCCTGCTGTACGGCATCTTCGAACCGGACAGCGGGAAACTGACCTACGCCTGCGGCGGCCACACGCCGCCCATCCGGGTGGATGCCGCGGGTCGCAGTGAGCTGCTGCCCGGCACTGACGGCGTCGCCCTCGGGGTCATGGACGGGCTCGACTACAACCAGACCGCAATCACGCTGGGGGCCGGTGAGCGGGTGGTACTTTACACCGACGGCATCACGGAGGCGTTCTCCGCCACCGGCGAGCTGTTCGGTGAGGCGCGACTGCTGGCCGCCTGTGGCAGCGACGCCCGCCAGTCGGCACGGTCCACCACCGAGCGGGTCATCGCCGCCGTCGACGCATTCTGCGCCGGGGCCGAGGTGTCCGACGACGTGACCTGCCTGGTGCTGCGTTATGGCGGGGAGCCCATCGCATGAGATTCGAGCTGGTCAGCGGCACCGATCCGATGGTCGCCGTCGATGCGGCGCTGGCGGCGCTAAAGCTGGAGCACCCCCTGGACGATACCCTATATCAGACCCTGCGGCTGGTGCTGGAGGAGGTGCTGGTAAACACCTTTCACCACGGTTATGGCGATGAGGCGGGTCGCCCCGTTCGGGTCGAGCTGGTCCTGAAGGGTGATCGCCTGCGCATCGTGGTGGAAGACGAGGCGCCGCCGTTCAATCCGTTCGTGGAGGCGCCGCCGCCCGATCTGGAGAGTGACCTGGAGCACCGCGAGCCCGGCGGGCTCGGCATTTTTCTGGTGCAGTCCCTGATGGACGGCGTCGCGTACCGGTGGACCGGGCGCGGCAATCGACTCGAGCTCGAAAAGACAATCACGCAGTCACGGTAAGCGGGCACGCCCCCATGCCAATCGAACAGCAGCAAGAGCACGGGATCCCGGTATTGGCCCCTGTCGGTCGCCTGGATACCAACACGGCGCCGGAGTTCGAAGCGACGCTGCTTGCCACGCTCTCGGAAATAGAACGCGTCATCGTCGATTTTTCCCAACTGGAATACATCTCTTCCGCCGGCCTGCGGGTCGTGCTCATGGGCGCCAAGCGTGCGCGCCAGGCCGGTGGCGCGCTGGTGTTGTGCGGGCTGGCCCCGAACATCCGCGACATCTTCGCCGTGAGCGGATTTCTGAAGCTACTGGACACCGCCGAAACTCGCGAGCAGGCCACCGACCGGCTGAACCGGTCGGTGGCCTAGTGTCGGCGGCCAAGTTGTGCAGGACGGTAGAGGGCCGGGCGCACAGGCCCGCCTCGTTGCATCGCCAATCGGCCGGTTTACCAACCGGTTTACGGGGAACACGAAAATGAAGCAGCCGCGCGTCAAACAGTTCGGCCAGGGCATGACCGAGTACATCATCATCGTTGCCCTGATCGCCATTGCCGCCATCGCCGTCTACACCCTGTTCGGCAAGACCGTCCGCGAGCAGACCGCCGGCATGGCCCAGGAGCTGTCGGGCAAGAGCGCCACCACCGCAATCCAGGCCGCCCAGGGGGCCGCCGACGAGGCCTCCACCGCCGCCAGTGAAACCAAGGGCCTCGACAACTACCAGAACAAGTAGTCGTCGGCCGCATCCAAGCTCAACCGACCGGCCGGGCTTCCGGGCCCGGCCTGCCGATCGGGGAACACCATGGGTTACCCTGCCGGGGGACACTGTTTCGCCGGCCAGCGGGGACAGGCCCTGGTCTTCTCGCTGCTGTTTCTGGGCGTGGTCCTGCTCGGGCTGGTCTTTCTCTATAAGGCCGGTCGCCTGACCAGCGAGAAGATGGCCCTGCAGAACGCGGCCGATGCGGCGGCGTTCAGCGTCTCCGTGGTCGAGGCACGCGACCTCAACTTCGCCGCCTACACCAACCGGGCGATGGTCGCCAATGAGGTGGCCATCGGTCAGCTGGTGGGGCTGGTGTCGTGGGCCAACCACATCCAGTCCTTCTCCCCGTTTTTGCGGCTCTACGCCAACGCCTTCAACGCCATTCCGGTGGTCGGCAACGCCATCGCCGCGATGCTCAACGGCGTGGCCGCCGGCTTCAACGTGCTCGGCCAGGCGGCGCAGAAGGTCACCAACGCGGTGGCCAGGGTGGGGGTGCCCGTTCTCTACAACATCAACCGCGCCTACAGCATCAGCCAGCTCGCCTTTCACACCGCCAGTATCGCCCTCAGTGTCGGCACCGTTTACGAGATGGTCCGGCGCAACGCCCCCGGGGCCAAGGTCTCCGACTTCGGCTTCGTCTCCCTGGTGGGACACGTCTACTCCTACCACCGGGAATTCCTGCGCCAGAACAACATGCCGAGCTTTTTCGCCGCGGTGGTGCGCAAGGGGCGCGACCCGTTCAGCACCCAGCGCGGCTGGTCGCTGCCGCTCATCCCGCACTGGAAATACCAGGCCGGTTTCGAGTTCATGGACCACGACATCTTCAAGATCTGGATCGAGCTCGGACTGAGCCTGGACCGCTGGGGCGGCACCGAATTGCGCTTCACCGAGGGCACCCCCGAGGCGGGCAATTTCGGCTGGTCCGCGGCGGATACCACCGGTCTCAATCTCATTGCCGGCGGCGGCATCCATTTCCTGATTGGCGGGGGCTCGCTGCGCATCGGCGAGGGCCAGATCCGCTTGCGCGCCTGTATCGATCTGCTGGTGTGGGAGGGCTGCCCGATCAAGTTCACCGGCCCGTTCCCCACCTCGGCGCCGTTCAGCGCGGGCTATGCGCAGACCGGGGTGCCGGGCACCAACGCCCAGAGCGCCGCTTCCATGGGGCTGTGGAACCTGGGCGGTCCGGTGGAACTGGACGACTACGGCCGCTCCCCCCTGAACAACACCGCCTGGTATTTCCCGGGCATGGGGGTCATGTCCCAGGTGCCCACCCAGAACGTCAGCAAAAGCTACAAGGGGCTGCCGCGCTATCTGGACAACGATCCGGACGAGCCGGCCTACGGCTTCGAAGCGCCCTACCTGCTGCTCGGACTGGTCAAGGAGATGGGCGCGGTGAACCGGGATCTGGTGCCGAGCGCCGGCCGGTTCGAACTCAAGGACAAGGCGCCGGACGACGAGATCGGGGTGCTGACCAAGTCGGAGGTCTATTTCGCCCGCCCCAACGACCTCTGGTACTTCCGGCGCAGCGACGGTCTCACCGAGATCGGCAACACCTTCAACCCGTTCTGGCAGGCGCGCCTGGTGGACACCTCCAACAACGAACGGCTGGCGGCGATGGCCATCCAGCAGAAGGAGCCGTGGCAGGACGACGCCTTCAAGGCGCTGGCCGATTTCAACCAGTTCATCCACGACACCTTCGGGATTTGAGGCGATGCGGCGGCGACAGCGCGGACAGGCGATGACCGAGTTCACGGTGGCGGCCGGCCTCGTGCTGATTCCCGCCTTTCTGCTCATCCCGTTGCTCGGCAAGTACATCGACATGCGCCACAGCACCATTCAGGCGGCACGCTATGAGGCGTGGGAGTACACCGTCTGGCACGCCAGCGACACCCCGCCGGACGGCTTCACCCAGACGCTGCCGGTGAAGGACGCCGGGGCGCTGCAGCGGGAGGCGCATCGCCGTTTTTTGTCCGACCCGGCGCGGCCGCTCGACGCCGCCGACAAGGTCAACGGTTGGAGCGTGGCGACGCGCAACGTGCTGTGGCAGGACCACCGCGGCACCCGCCTGTATGACGGTGACAACCGCGGCAGCCCGGCGGCCGAGGAGCCGACCCCGGACGCCCTCGGCATTGTCACGCCGCTGCTGCACGTCCTCGACGCGGTATTCAGTGCCCTCGCCAGCGCGCTCGACTTTCTCGGCATCGACGCCGGCTTCACCGCCATCGATGCCGATGGCTACTACCAGGCGGAAAGCGGCATCAAGACCGCGCGCCTCGACTGGTTCGACCCCGACAACCGGTTGTCCGGAGTGGACACCTTCAAGGACGGGCTGACCTTCACCGCCCAGGCCGGTGTCCTGAGCCAGCACTGGAACGCCGGCAGCTCGGCCATGGCCGCCTACCAGACCCGCGGCCTCGTCCCGACCGCCCTGCTCGACAACGAGGTGATGCGCACCGCGCAGACCGTGCTCGGCGTGTTCGCGCCGGAGCTGAAGCCGAACAGCCTGCGCTTCGGCTACGTGGACTACGACTCGGTGCCGCCGGACCGGCTGAAACCGACCACCCAGGCGGTCGTCTGCGACGAGGAGTCGGGGACCGGCCGCGGTCTCTGCGAGATCAAATAATGACGCGACACCGCATCCGCCTTGCCCTTGTCCTTGCCCTGTCGCTCGCGCTGGCGGGGCCGGTGACGGCGGCCCCTGCTTTGCCCGCCCCGCCCGACGCCCGGGTGGAGTCGGTGACCGGCGCCTCGACGGTCAACGGCATGCAGTTGGCCATTCGCCGTTTCCAGGTGTCGCGCTCCACCGACCTCGTCCTGCGCTACTACCGCCAGCTCTGGCATAGCCCGCGCAAGGAGTTGCCGGGCTATCTGGAGAACAGTTTCGGTCCCTGGCAGATGATCACCCGGCTCGATGGCGAGTACTTCCTGTCGGTGCAGGTGCAGCCGGCCGGCCCCGGTGAATCCTGGGGCTATCTGGCGGTGAGCCACCTCGATCCCGCCAAGGCGCGGCTAAAGCCGGGCAACGGCTTTCCGATGATGGATGGAAGCAGCGTGATCAATGACATCCCCAGCGACGACATCGGCAAGCGGGCGCGCACCCTGTTGCTGGCCAACGGTTTTTCCGCCGCGGCCAACGCCGACTACTACCGCGGTCACTATGCCGATCGCGGCTGGCAGCTGGCGATGGAGTCCGGCAGCGACACCGGACACACCCGCATCCTGCAGTTCCAGCGCACCGGGGCCGAGGTCACCGTGACCGTGCACGGGCTCGACAAGGGCGCGGTGGTCGTGGCCAACAGTGTGGAGTATTGAGCGCCGATGCCGATACACAGACAACGGGGGCAGGCCGCGGTCGAGTACGCCATCGTCACCGGTGCCCTGATCGCCGCCCTGCTGGCCGCCGTGTACGACTCGCGGGAGGGGGCCGGCAAGGTCAACGCCATCGAAAAGGTCGAGGAGACCTACCGCCTCAACTACCAGGGCTACTCGTATGCGATGTCGCTGTCGACACTGCCGACCAACGTGACCGACAACGAGTACGCGAAGCTCCAGGCCGAGGCCAAGGGGTATCTGGATGAGTTCGAAAAGTACACCGACCCGGCCAACCTGGGGCTGGAGAAGCACATCCCGACGCCGACGATCTGCGACGACTGGGACAAGTTCCCGCTCAACTGTTTCTGACCTGGAAACGAATCACCCATGGCGACGGTAATCGCATCGAAACGCAAGAAGGGCACGGTCAAGCTCATTGTCGGTGCGCTGGCCTTCGGCCTGGCGGCGGCAGGCTTCACCTATCTGTATCTGCGCATGAAGGAAAACGAACTGCTGGCGGCCATGCGCGCCCGGGAGGGGCGACAGGTGGCGGTGGTGGTGGCCAAGCGCGACCTGCCGCAGGGCTCGCCCATCAACGGCGCCACGATGGCGGTGCGTCAGATCCCGGCGGAACTCGCCTATCCCGATGTGGTAACCCCCGACCTGTTCGCCCGTTATGAGGGCAACTTCCTGACCAAACCCCTGGGCAGCGGCACGCCGCTGCTCAAGACCTTTGTGCAGGAAGAGCTCGCCCGCGACTTCTCCGACACCATCGCCCTCGGGCGGCGTGCCATGACCCTCCAGGTCGACGAGATCAACTCCATCGCCGGCTTCATCCGCCCCGGCAACCGCATCGACCTGTATGCGCGGCTGCCGGCCGAGACCAAGGGCAGCCAGCGCAGCGACGACCAGGACCGTATCGTGCCGCTGCTGCAGAACATCGAGGTGCTGGCCACCGGCCGGGAGGCCGCGGGCGACTACCAGGCCAAATACATCGAAGTGAGCGGAGGCAACCGCAACGCCTTCACCTACACCACCCTGACTGTCAACGTCTCGCCAGAGCAGGCGGCGCTGTTGGCGGCGGCGCGCGAAAAGGGCGACCTGGTGGCGCTGTTGCGCAACCGCAAGGACACCGGCCGCGCCCTGTTCGAGGAGATCAAGCCGCAGGACATCTACGGCTACGCCCAGCGCGAGGCGGAGGGGGCCCGGGTGCACGCCGCGTCGGCCGATCTGGACAATGTCAGGGCGCTGAACGACGGCGATCTGATCGTCAAGGACGGGGTGGTGATGACCCGTGACGGCAAGGTGCTGCAGGACCTCATCGTGCAGCCGGACGGTACCGTGACCACCCGCGACGGGCGCGTGGTAATGAGCCGCGACGGCAAGCTGGCGGATGGGGTGATCCTGACCCCCGACGGCAAGGTGATCGTCGATCCCAATCTGGTGGTGAAAAACGGCGTGGTGATGACAAAGGAAGGCGTGGTGCTTTCCGGGCGCGGCCTGCGGGTGAACGAACACGGTCAACTGGTCACCGACGACGGCTCCGTGGTCGATCCCGGCCGGCTGCAGATGACGAAGGAGGGCAAGCTGCTCATCGCCGACGGCCGCGTGTTGAACGATACCGACACGGTGGTCAGCGGCGACGGTCGGGCGCTCAAGCCGGGTGACGTGCAGGTCACCAAAGACGGCTTCCTGGTGACCCGCGACGGCACCGTGATGACCCGCGACGGTACGGTGCTCAAGGGCGTCAAGGTCGATGCCGAGGGCCGGGTGGTCGCCGCCGACGGTACGGTGCTGACGCCGGACGGCATCAGTGTCGGCGCCGACGGTTCGGTCACGCGCCGGGTCGAGCAGCCCGTGGCCGGGGTCCGCGCAGAGAAGGGGATGAGCGCCGGGGAGGTCGCCCGACAGCTGGCGGCCGGTCAGTTGACCGAAACCAAGGACGGCTTCCTGGTGGCCGCCGACGGCACGGTGATGACCCGCGACGGCACGGTGCTGCGCGGCGCCACGGTGAACGCCAACGGCGAGGTGGTCACCGCCGACGGTACCGTCCTCAAGGCGAGCCAGCTCGCCTTCGGCCCCGATGGCCAGGTCCGCAGCGTCACGCAGCAGGCGGTCGCGGGTGTTGCCGCGCAACCCGGCAACGCCCAGGCCGTCGCCATGGGCAAGCTGATTGCCGACGGCCTCACCGAGCGCGAGGACGGTCTGCTGGTGGCGGCGGACGGCACCGTGATGACCAAGGACGGCACCCTGTTGCGGGGTGTCACCGTCGGTGCCGACGGCCAGCTGCGCACCGCCGACGGCCGGGTGCTCGACGGCAACGACCTGGTGGTGCAGGCCGACGGGACGGTGGTCACCCGCGATGGCAAGCGCATTCGCGGGGTGACGGCCGACACCGGGTCGGCACAGGCGAGGCTCATGCGCGAGGTGTTGCAGGCGCGGAGCGAGGCGCAGGCCGCCGCGCTGGCCGCCACTTTCGAGCTCATCATCGGCGGCAGCAGTCGCGACGGGGTACCCACCGTCACCGCCGTCCAGGTCCAGAAGTAAGAGATGCCAGCGTGAACCGAAACAACCGAGTCAGGTTCGGAACCAAACGCCTGCTGTGGCAGGTCGGCGTGGTGGGGGTGTTGCTGTTGGGTGGGTGGCTGCCGGCGCTGGCGGTCGACCAGCTCAGCCTCTTCGTCGGCCAGGTGAAGATCATGCACACCGGGCCGGTGGCGCGGGTGGCGGTGGGCAACGGCAAGCTGCTCAGCACCACCATCCTGGAAAACGGGCAGTTGATCGTGCTGGCGGAGGCGGAGGGGATCACCGACCTGCACATCTGGCGAAGCGGCGGTCGCGAGGACCACTACAAGGTCACCATCGCCAAGGAGGACACCCGCGGCCAGACCTCCCAGGTGCGCCAGCTGCTCGAATCGGTACCGGGCCTGGCCGTGCGTCAGGTGGGCGACTTCACCGTGGTGGAGGGGGAAGTCGATGCGCGGTTCCGGCCGGTGGTCGAAGCGGTGACCAAAAAGTACGACAGCGTGCTCGACCTCACCCGTCAGGCCGCGGTCAGCGCCAACGCCCCGATGATCTACATGGACGTGAAGATCACCGAGTTCAACACCAGCCAGCTCGACAAGCTCGGCATCGAGTGGGACGCCAGCATCAACGGGCCGAGCGTCGGCTACATGAACCAGGCCTATCGGCGCAACGGCGAGTTCAACCAGCTGCAGACCACCGCCGACAGCAACCTCTCCGGCCTGGCCGACGATCTCGGCACGGTGGCACGGCCACTCGGCTATTTCGGTATCGCCAGCTACATCACCTCGCGCATCAATTTTCTGGTCTCCAGCGGCGACGCCCTGATCCTGGCGCAACCGCGGCTCTCCGCCCGTTCGGGCGGCAAGGCCGACTTCCTGGCCGGCGGCGAGGTGCCGATCCCGATCACGGGCGCGGACGGGCAGCTCAACGTGGAATACAAGAAGTACGGCATCTCCCTCACCATCGCCCCGGTGACCGATGCCTCCGGCAACATCCAGGCCAATGTCGCCACCGAGGTGAGCGCCATCGACTCCTCCACCACCGTGCAGGGTCTGCCGGGCTTTCTCTCCCGCAAGACCACGGCCGACGTCGCCATGCGCAACGGCGAGACGCTGGTGATCTCCGGTCTGGTCAACCGGGAAATGGCGGAGGATGTGCGCAAGCTGCCGGTGCTGGGCGACATCCCGATCCTGGGGGCACTGTTCCGCTCCACCAGCTTCCGCAACAAGCGCACCGAACTGGTGATCTTCGTCACCCCGACCATCTACGACGCCCCCTCGCCCACCAATCAGAATGCGGTGGCCAAGAGCAAAGCGCTGATCGAGGAGTTCATGGAGAACACCGGCCGCGAGCTGATCCTGGACTGACCGCCATGTTCGACATCATCGTCAAAGAGGAGGATGGCGAGGAGGTGATCGCCCGCGTGCGGTGCAATGCGTCGCGCTGCACCATCGGCAAGGGGCGTCACAATCTCATTCAGCTGAAGGGCTGGCGCATCGGCGGCGTGCACGCCGAACTGGTGCAGAATGCCAACGGCATCTTCATCGACGACAAGGGGACCAACATGGGGACGCGGGTCAACAACGCCCGCGTGCAGCACTATGGCCCGCTGCGCTCGACAGACACCATCGCCGTCGATGTCTACCGGCTGTTCGTCGGCATCGTCGAAGCGGCGCAGGAGGGGGCGGATCCGGCACCGACCGAAGAGCGCCCCGAACCGGTGTCGACGGCCGCACCGGAGCTCTCGCCTCCCGCAGTCACGAGCGCAGCACCCCCGCCGACCACACCGCCGCCGCCGGCCGCTGCCGGCGAACCGCAGTTGAAATCGGTGCTTGCCTGGGACGAGGACGACCCGGAGGCGGCGGCGCGGGCGGAAAGGCAGCTCTGGCGCAACCGTATCCACCTGCAACTGCTGCGCATGATGGACGTGCGCCGCACCGACGTCGAGTCGATGGACGAGGGGGCGCTGCGCGAGCAGGCCCGTCAGCTGATCGTCGAGATCATCGAGCACATCGGCGAGCGCCTGCCGTCGCTCATCGACAAGGTGCAGTTGACCAACGAGGTGCTCAACGAAGCGGTCGGCCTCGGACCGCTGGAGGAGCTGCTGGCGGACGAGACCATCACCGAAATCATGGTGAACCGCCACGACGACATCTACGTCGAGCGCAACGGGCGCCTGCAGCACACCCCGGTGCAGTTCAGCAGTGCGGAGGCGGTGGTGTTCGCCATCGAGCGCATCGTCGCCCCGCTGGGGCGGCGCATCGACGAGAGCTCGCCGATGGTGGATGCGCGCCTCAAGGACGGTTCGCGGGTCAACGCGGTGATCCCGCCACTGGCGCTGCGCGGCCCCTGCATCACCATCCGCAAGTTCGCCAAAAACAAGCTCACCTCCGACGACCTCATCCGCTTCAATGCGGTCAGCCCGGCGATGGTCGCCTTCCTGCAAACCGCGGTGCGGCAGCGCAAGAACATCGTTATCTCCGGCGGCACCGGCAGCGGCAAGACCACCCTCCTCAATGTGCTCTCGAACTTCATCCCGAGCGGCGAACGCATCGTCACCGTGGAGGACGCAGCGGAGCTGAAGCTCAATCAGCCGCACATCGTCTCCCTCGAGTCGCGGCCGCCCAATTTGGAGGGCAAGGGCGCGATCACCATTCGCGACCTGGTGCGCAACTGCCTGCGCATGCGCCCGGACCGCATCGTGGTCGGCGAGTGCCGCGGCGGCGAGGCGCTGGACATGCTGCAGGCGATGAACACCGGCCACGACGGTTCGCTCACCACCATCCATGCCAACTCGCCGCGCGACACCATCTCGCGCCTGGAGGTGATGGTGATGATGGCGGGCATGGAGCTGCCCTCCAGCGCCATCCGCGAACAGATCGCCGCGGCGGTCGACATCATCGTGCAGCAGAGTCGTTTCTCCGACGGCAGCCGGCGCGTGACCCACATCTGCGAAGTGACCGGTGTGGAGACCGGGGTGGTGCAGCTGCAGGACATCTTCCTGTACGAGCAGACCGGCTTCGAAGACAACGGCCGGGTCGCCGGCGCCTTCCGCCCCACCCGGCAGATCCCCGAGTTCTACGAAGAGCTGCGCAAGCGGGGGATTTCAGTGGATATGAGCATTTTTGCCTGAAAAAACTGCCGCAGAGACGCGGAGGCGCGGAGGAAAAAATGTTTTCAAAATGCGGGCAGACGGTTTGGCAGCCAACCATTGAGGGTCAAGCAATAGCCCCCCTCTGCGTCTCCGCGTCTCTGCGGCGAATTTTTTAAACGGCACCCGGCATGCTCTGGAAGACGATCTCACTGGCGGCGAGTTTCGGGTTCGGTGCCCTGCTGTTCCTGCTCGCCGCCGTGCGCGGCCAAAAGCTGTGGGTCGAATACCGGGAGATGTTTACCGAGACCGCGCGGGTGAACATGGCCGATGTCTTTCTGTTCGTCGACCCCGCACGATTGTTCCTTTACAACATGATTGCCCTCGCCGTGGTGCCGACCCTCGTGCTGCTCGCCACCTGGAACCTGCTGGCGGCGGTGGCATCGGCGGCGTTGGTGTTGGTGGTGCCCAGAATCGTTTATCGCCGGCTGCACCGCCGTCGTCTGCACCGGTTCGAGCGGCTGCTGCCGGATGCGCTGGCGATGATCGCCAGCTCCCTGCGCGCCGGTGCCAGTCTCACCCTGGCGCTGGAGGGGCTGGTGAAGGAGATGCCGGCGCCAATCAACCAGGAGTTCGAACTGTTCCTGCGCGAGCAGCGCCTCGGCCTCGGCTTCGACATTGCCATCCGCCACATGGAGGAGCGCATGCCGCTCACCGAATTCCAGTTGGTGGTCTCCGCACTGCGCATCAGTCGTGAGATCGGCGGCAATCTCACGGAGATCATGGACAGCCTGGCGACCACCCTGCGTACCAAGGCGATGATGGAGGGCAAGATCGTCGCCCTCACCGCACAGGGTCGGATGCAGGGGATGGTGATGGCCGGTCTGCCGCTGTTCCTGGGCGCACTGCTCTACCACATGGAGCCGGAGCACATGGCCAAGCTGTTCACCACCGAGACCGGCTGGATGGTGCTGGGCGTGATCGCGGTGATGGAGACGCTCGGTTTTCTGGCCATCAAAAAGATCACCACCATCGACGTGTAGACCGATGCTCGACGGCACCACCCAACTGCTCGCCATCGCCAGCTCCGGCCTGTTCGGCGTGCTGCTGGTGCTCGGGTTGCACCACGTCAGCGACTCGCTGCCGGAGGAGAATCGGGAGTACATGGACCCGCTCCCCTTCGGGCTGCGCCTCATCTGGCCGCTGATCCGCGCCGTGGCCGACCACTTCGCCAGCCGACTGTCGTCGGACTATCTGGCGGCCCTCGACAAGCGGCTGCACAACACCGGCGTCGCCTACCTGCTGACCCCGCAGCAGTTTGTCGGCCTGCGCGTGATCAGTGCCCTGGCGGCGCTGCTTGGCACCACCTTCTCCCTGTTTCTGCTCGGTTCGCTGGAGCTGGTGTGGCTGCCGCTGGCGGTCCTCGGCGGTTACTTCTTCCCGGACGTCTGGCTGCGCGATACCCGCATCCGCCGCGAGAGCGCCATCATCCGCCAGATGCCGGTCTACCTCGACTTCATCACCATGGCGGTGGAGGCGGGGCTCAACCTTACCGGCGCGCTCAACCAGGCGCGGGAGAAGGGGCCGGCCGGACCGATGCGCAACGAGGTCGGGATCGTCCTGCGCGATATCCGCTCCGGCCTGAGCCGCGCCGAGGCGCTGCGGCGCATGGCCGATCGGCTCAACATCAACGAGGTCTCCAGCTTCGTCAGCGCGGTGATCCAGGCCGACCGCATGGGCGCGAGCCTGGGCCAGACCCTGCGCGCCCAGGCGGACCAGCGCCGTGCCGAGCGCTTCCAGCGGGCGGAGAAGAAGGCGATGGAGGCGCCGGTCAAACTGGTGGCGCCGCTGGTGCTGTTCATCTTTCCGGTCACCTTCATCGTGCTCGGTTTTCCGCTGGTGATGAAGTTTCTGGCGGAGGGAATCCTGTGATCGCGGGGCGCCTGCGGCGCGAACACGACGCCGCGGTAGTGGCGGTGCGTGTGCAGCGCACCACCAACGCCTGGGAGCGCCTGCGCGGCCTGCTCGGCCGTCCCGCTCTGCACAGCGGCGAGGGGTTGCTGATCGTCCCCTGCGCTGGTGTACACACGCTGGGCATGGGCTACGCCATCGATGTGGTCCATCTCGCCCGCGACGGTCGCGTCCTGAAGGTGAGGCCGGCGTTGAGCCCGCGGCGCCTGAGTCACTGTCCGGGGGCGGCGATGACCCTGGAGTTGGCGGCCGGCGCGACGCAACACCATGGCATTGCCCCCGGGCAACGCTTGGTTTGGGAGGAAGGTGCATGAGACGAATCGCTGCCGTGGCCCTGGTGGCCGCTTTGGTCGGCGGGTGTGCGCAAGGGCTGGTGAGGCCGGACTACTATGCCCTGAAGCTGGGGGCGGACGACGCCTACCACGCCGGCGACTATGCGGCGGCCCAGGCGCATTACCGCGTGCTGGTCGAGGCGGTGCCCCGCGAGGCGGACCCCTGGTTCAAGCTCGGCAATATCCACGCCCGGCTGGGCCAGCCGGAGGCCGCGGTTGCCGCCTACCAAGAGGCGCTGCTGCGTGACCCGCAACTGGGCAAGGCCTGGAACAACCTGGCGGTGATCCATCTGCGCCAGGCAGTGAACGCCTACCTGCAGCTCTGCCGGCACACCGAACCGGGCGCGCCGCTGTGTGCCCGCGCCCGCACGATGATCAGCGGCGTGAATGGTCTGCTCGAGCCCGACGCTGAGCCCCGGCCGCCACCCGAACCGCAACGGCAATCGGCCGGACGCACGCCGGCAACGAACGCGCGGGAGCAGGGGCCGTCGTGAACCGGCGCCTGCGGCAGCTTGGGCAGAGCATGACCGAGTTCGTCATCATCCTGCCGGTGCTGTTCCTGCTCATCTTCGGCGCCATCCAGTTCGGCCTCATCTATCAGGCCAAGGTCACGCTGAATTACGCCGCCTTCGAGGCGGCCCGTGCCGGTGCCACCAACAACGGGGGGCGCGCGGCCATCGAAACCGCCTTCTACGGAGCGATGGCGGCACTCTATACCAATGCACCGAACTTCGAGGCGGCGATGGCCGCCCGCCAGCGGCTGGAAGCGGAGCCGGAGCGGCTCTGCATCGAGCGGCTCAACCCGACCGTGGAGGCCTTCAACGACTTTGCCGTGTGGAATGCGGATCTGGGCAGTGAGGTGATCCCCAGTGACAACCTCATGTATCGGGACCCGACCCCGGGCCACCGCTCGCGCCTTCCGGTGCAGGATGCCAACCTGCTGAAACTGCGGGTGAACTACTGCTACAAGCTGGTCGTGCCGTTCGTGAACGACGCTATTCGCATCCTGCTCGGTACCGGCGATGCCGACCCGGTGCACAACCCGGATGGCGAGTGGCACCGGGGCTTCGACGACTACGGCGGCTTCCGGCACCGCTGCCTGACCCGGCTGTCGGGCCTGCCCATCCAGGCCCAGGCGATCATGCGCATGCAGTCGCCGGCGGTCGACGATCTCTTCCCGGCCAGCTGCAACTGAGCGGCGAAAAGATGCTGACTGCGGACCCCAATGGCATCGCAGTTCCCGGCCTTTCCCCGGAGAGCCCGCCGGACGAGGCGAGCTGGATCGCCGCCATCGAGGCGCTGCTGGAGCGGGAGCAGCCCTTTCTCGCCTACGACCTCGCCTGCCGCGGTGAACGCCAGTATCCCCGCAGCCTCGACCTGCACCTGCTGCAAGTGCAGGCACTACTGCGGGGCCACTCCACCGGTACCGCCCTGACGCTGCTGCCGGCGCTGGCGCCGGAGTTGCGCGCCACCCTCCCCATGGCCAGCCGTGCCCGTCTGGCGGCCGTGCACAGGTTGATCTGGGAGCAGGCGGGCCAGCGTACGGAGCTGGAGGAAGCGCGCCGCCTCTACCGGGAGCTGTACGAGGCCGGTCGGGGTGCGGTCGATGCCCTGGCGGCGGCAGTCCTCAGCCAACAGCTGGGCGACCGTGAGACGGCGCGGCAGCTGGCACAGGCCATCGCCGGTGACGTCGATCCGCTGGTGCGCGGCCATGCCCTACTGATGCTGGGTGATGCGGCGGGGGCGACCACAGCTTTTTCGGAGGCAAGCCGCGGGTGGGGCCGGGACTACCGGGCGGCCGTCGCCGCGTTGAAGTCGGTGCAGGCTCTGGCTGACTCCGGAATCGCCGTGCCCGAAACGGTGATGCGTCTGCTACAGCCGCCGCAAGTGGTGATCTTCGGCGGTCAGCCGCTCGATTCGGCGGAGACGCCCGAACCATTGCTGCCAACCACCAAGCTCGCGGCACTGAAGCAGGCGATTGCCGACCAGCTGGAGACACTGGACGCCCGCATCGGCTACTCCAGCGCCGCCTGCGGCGCCGACCTGCTATTCATCGAGAGTTTGCTGGAGCGCGGCGGCGAGGCGCACGTGGTGCTGCCCTGCGCCCTGCCCGATTTCGTCGAGGCCCGGGTCGCCTATGCCGGGCCGGAGTGGGTGAAACGTTTCGACGCCGCCCTGGCGAGGGCCGCCACCGTCACCTACGCCACCCGGGAACGCTATCTCGGTCACACCATTCTGCTGCGCTACGCCAACGCGGTCACCGCCGGCATCGGCTGGCTGCGGGCAAACCTGCTGTTGACCGAGCCGGAACTGCTGGTGGCTTGGGACTTCCGGGCCGCCAACCAGCCCGGCAGTCCGTCCGATTTCATGGACCACTGGCCGGATATCGCCCGCCTGCACGTGATCGAGCTGGACGAACTGGCGGAGGCCGGGGAGGCCGCGCCGCTGGCCCGGCCGCAGCTGAGCATGGTGGTGCGGCCCGAGCGCCTCATCCGGGCCATGCTGTTCGCCGATGTCGTGGGCTACAGCAAACTGGGCGAGGAGTACCTGCCCAGCTTCTTCAAGCTGCTCGAACGGGTCAAGGCGCTGTTCGATGCCGCCGGCCACGTCCCCGACCTGGTGGAGGCGTGGGGCGATGCGCTGTACGTGGTGATGCCGAACGCCCGCCACCTGCTGACCCACGCCTTCCGCTTGCGCGAGGCGTTCACCCAGCTGGACCACCGCGACTTCGGGCTACCGGTCCAGCTCAACGTGCGGATCGGCCTGCACGCCGGCCCGGTCTTCTCCTTCCATCATCCGGTCACCGGCCGCACGGTCTTTTCCGGCCAGCAGGTCAACCGGGCCGCCCGCATCGAACCGATTACCATGCCGGGGGAGGTGTACGGGTCCCAGGAGTTCGTCGCCCTGCTGACCGCGGAGGAGAACGCGGCGCGCCACGAACTGCAATTTCTCGGCAAGCCCTACACGCCCTGGTATCGGGCGGAGTACCTGGGGGTCGTCGAGATGCCGAAAAACCACGGCCGCCAACCCATCTACCACCTGCTGCCGGCGGCCGAGCGGCCTTCCGTGGCCGTTGGGCTGCAAGCCCGGGCGGCCGGCTGAATGTGGGGCTCCCGCGCGAGCAGTGCCTGTTAGGTTCGACCTGACCTCGGGGCCGGTGGCGGGGTTGTCGCCTCGCCATATTGGGTTATCATGGCCCGGGCCCAATTACCGCAGGTCTTCGTCCCTACCCGTGGATCGGACGACCCCAAACCGCTTCGCATGCAAATCAAAGTTAGCGAATTGATCGTCCGCTACATGGAGCGGCTGGGAATCGAATGCATCTTCGGTATCCCCGGCGCCCACATCCTGCCGGTTTATGACGGTCTGTACGAATCGGGCATCAAGACGGTGCTCGCCAAGCACGAGCAGGGTGCGGCCTTCATGGCCGGCGGCTACGCCCGGGTGTCGGGCAGGATCGGCGCCTGTATCGCCACGGCGGGGCCGGGCGCCACCAACCTGGTCACCGGGATAGCCAACGCCTATGCCGATCGGCAGCCGGTCCTGATCATCACCGGCGAGACCTCCACCCAGATCTTCGGCAAGGGCGGCTTGCAGGAGAGCTCGGGCGAAGGCGGCAGCATCGACCAGGGTGCCCTGTTCAGCGGTATCACCAAGTATCACCGGCTGGTGGAGCGCACCGACTATCTGGCCAATGTGCTGAACCAGGCCTCTAATGCCCTGTTGTCGGACAACCCCGGTCCGGTCCTGCTCAGCTTCCCCTACAACGTACAGAACGAGACGGTCGACGCCGCGCTGCTGGATCAGGTGCGCACCGAGCGCCCCCTCTATCCGGCCCACCAGGAGAATCCTCGCCTGGATGCCCTGTGCGATCTCATCATGGCTGCGGAGCATCCGGTGATCGTGGCCGGTTACGGTTGCATTCGCGCCGGCGCCGGCCCGTTGGTGGAGCGGTTCAGCAACCAACTCGACATCCCGGTCGCCACCAGCCTGAAGGCGAAGGGCGTGATCAGCGAAGATTCGCCGTTCGCGCTCGGCAGCCTGGGGGTCACCTCCAGCGGTCGGGCCTATCGGCATATCGTGGAGCATGCCGATCTGCTGATTGTGCTCGGGGCCGGCTTCAACGAGCGAACCAGCTACCTGTGGGACAAGGACCTGCTGGGCGGCAAACGCATTGCCCAAGTGGATATCGACCCGGCCCAGATCGAGAAGGTATTCCGCGCCGACGTGGCGGTGGTCGGTGATCTGCAAGAGACCCTCGCCGGTCTGCTCGGACGTATCGAAAGCCGCCGCGGGGCGGAATACAGCGCCGATCGGAAACGGCCACCGGCTACCGGCGCCACCGACGAGGCCGCTACCATTTTCGACGACCGCGTCGCCCTGGTGCGGCAGTTCTTCGCTCGCCTCGAGACCCGCTTCCCCCGGGGTATTCAGGTCTTCGACGACAACATGATCTTCGCCCAGAATTTTTTCAGCGTCTCGGCGGAGAACCGATATTTTCCCAATTCCGGGATCTCGTCACTCGGGCACGCGATACCGGCTGCCATCGGCGGCCGCTTCGCCGCGCCGCTGGTGACCTTTGCCATTCTCGGCGACGGCGGTTTCCAGATGTGCTGCATGGAGCTGATGACCGCTGTGAACTACGACCTGCCGCTGACGGTGGTGCTGTTCAACAACGCGGCGATGGGCCTGATCCGCAAAAACCAGAGTCAGCACTACCAGCAGCGCTATATCGACTGCGACTTCGTCAACCCCGACTTTGCCGCCCTTGCCCGGTCTTTCGGCATCCAGCATCGGCGGATCGCCACGGCGTCGGAGCTGGAGGAGGCGTTCACGACGACCGATTTCGAAGGCGGCATCAACCTGCTCGAAATCCTCATCGACCGCGACGCCTTCCCGCGTTACAGCTCGCGACGCTAGGCGTGTCGAAGGGGGGGTAGCCGCATGCAAGGCAAGATGACCGCACTGTCCGAACTGCTGGCCCGCTATGCCGGCGAGCCCGCCATCCAGGTGCTGCCGGTGCCGGCGGACGCGGCCGACAGCGAGGCGCTGATCCGTCACTACCAAACGGCGCTGGCGGCGATCGAGCGGGCGCTGTGGGCCATCGGCCCGGACGAGGCGGAACTTGCCACGTATCAGCGTGCGTTTCGGGAACTGGAGCAGCTGATTGCCCGGCGCGGTGACGACCGGCGTCACCGCTTCGTGATCGTCATCCCGGTGGCGGATCGGCCGCAGCACCTCACCAACATCCTCGACAGCGTGCTGGCGCTGTGTCGGGCGTTCGAGTACGGCGGCTGTGAGGCGGGTCGATATCGCAAGGTGCTGGTGGTGGTCGCCGATGACTCTCAGGATGCCGCGGTGATTCGCCGCAACCGCGAGATCGCGGCCGACTTCGATCGGCAGGGGATCGAAACCTTCTACTTCGGTGCCGAGGAACAGGCGGCGGAACTGCGGGGCCTCGACCCGGAGTTGAGGGCCCGGATCGATGCGATCGTCGGCACCCCGGAGATCGACGGGTTCCAGCGCAAGGGCGCCTCGATCACCCGCAACATCGCCTACCTGCTGGCCCGCCGTATGTGCACCGACGGTGAGCGACGGCTCTTCTACTTCGTCGACAGTGACGAGCAGTTTAAGGTGCGGGTTCCGTATGCAGGTGGCAGCCGGGACCTGCTGGCCCTGAACTATTTCCATCACCTCGACCGTATCTTCTCGGAGCGGGACGTACAGGTGCTTACCGGCAAGGTGGTCGGCGACCCGCCGGTGTCGCCGGCGGTGATGGCGGCCAACTTCCTGGACGACGTCATCGGTTTCCTCCAGCAACTGGCAAAGGAGGCACCGCGCACTTCCTGCCGATTCCACGCCGACGCACCACCCGATGCGGATGATGCCGCCTATCACGACATGGCCGACCTGTTCGGCTTCAAGGGCAAGACGCGGCGCTTCGACTACCAGTGCACGGTTGATGGAGCCCACGACCACACGGCCTGCCTGGCGGGGTTCGCCGACAAGCTCGACCGGTTTTTCGAGGGCGAACACCCCACCCGAATCACCTGGTACGGTCATACCGACGACTTTCCTTCACTGCAGCCGGCCCGTACCGTTTACACCGGCAACTACGTGGTGAGCGAGGAGGGGCTGGCCTGGTTCATCCCGTTCGCGCCGTTGAAGCTGCGAATGGCCGGCCCGGTGCTGGGTCGGCTGATCCGGGCAGCGCTCGGCGGGGGCTTCGTCTCGGCCAATCTGCCCTTGCTGCACACGCGCACGGTCGCCGGCGCGGAGGCGTTCGAATACCGTGCCGGCGTGGCGCGGGAGTCGGCCCGTGTGGACCTGTCCGGGGAGTTCGAGCGCCAGTTCTTCGGCGACGTGATGCTGTTCTCGGTGAGCGAACTCATCGAGCGGGGCTATCCGCGGGAGACATCGGCAGCCGAAATCGACCAGGTGGTCGGTGCGGTGGCCGCGAGCATGTACCGCAAGTATCAGGAAAAGCGCCAGGCGATCGCCGTCCGTCTGCAACAGGCTGAAGCGTTGTTCAACGCGGCCGAGCGATGGTGGCTGCAGTTGCCGGGCGGGGAGTCGGCGGTGGCGAAGTTTCGCGGCTTCTTCGATAACCTGCGCGCCAACTTCGGGGAGGATGCCCCCGGTTACCGTCTGATCGCGCCGGGGGAGAACCGGGATGCGCGTCGGTGCGCGATCGTGCAGGCCATCGCCGGTCTCGTCGAAGACCGCGCGGCCTGGCAGCAGGTGCTGGTGTCACGGCCGTCATGAATGTCTTCATCCTAAGTACCGGCCGCTGCGGCTCCATGACCTTCGAACGGGCCTGTCGCCACATCACCAACTACACGGCGGGACACGAGACCCGTGCCGGTCGCCTGGGGGTGGCGCGGCTCGACTATCCTGCGAACCACATCGAGTCCGACAACCGGCTCTCCTGGTTTCTCGGCCGCCTCGAGCGCCGGTTCGGGGATGACGCCTTTTACGTCCACCTGCAGCGGGATCGTGAGAGCGTCGCCCGCAGTTATGCGCGACGCTGGAAACGGGGGATGATCCTCCCGGCTTACGCCGAAGGGATCTACCTCGGTCTGGAGGCGGACATCGAGGCGGATGCCTTGGCGATCGCCTGGGACTACGTCGACACGGTTACGGCTAACATCGAGCTGTTCCTGCGCGGCAGGTCCAACTGCATGGCGTTTCATCTGGAGACGGCGGGGCGGGATTTCCCCGAATTCTGGGAGTGGATCGGCGCCACCGGGGATCTGGCCGCCGCCTTGGCGGAGTTCGAAGTGGCCCACAACGCCAGCGAAAAAACTGCCGAAAGAAATACGGAGTCTTAGAGGCGCCGGTCCTCCAAGGCGGCGTATAGAATCCTGCGTGATTCGGCTTTGGGCGGAGCTGCGGCCCCATGCTGCTTCTATCAAACAAGAGTCCCGGAGTCAGCCGGGAGCTTGTGGGAGGGTCGTACCCCTGCGGGGCATAAATCCCGGCGCGATTCGGCGGCGTTAAGCCGCCGCAGCATCGCCAGAAACCGGCGCTGCGCACCGGAATCGCGCCGAGGACGGCCCTCCTACAGGATTCGTGGCGCGGCTGGCCTCTGTTTGCTTCGCGATCACGGCGCGAGAACCCGTGCTGAAGGCTTCTATCAAACAAGACTCCCGGGCGGCCGGGAGCTTGTGGGAGGGTCGTCCCGGCGCGATTCGGCGGCGTTAAGCCGCCGCAGCATCGCCAGAAACCGGCGCTGCGCACCGGAATCGCGCCGAGGATTTATGCCCCGCAGGGGGTACGGCCCTCCTACAGGATTCGTGGCGCGGCTGGCCTCTGTTTGCTTCGCGATCACGGCGCGAGAACCCGTGCTGAAGGCTTCTATCAAACAAGACTCCCGGGCGGCCGGGAGCTTGTGGGAGGGCCGTCCCGGCGCGATTCGGCGGCGTTAAGCCGCCGCAGCATCGCCAGAAACCGGCGCTGTGCGCCGGAATCGCGCCAAGGATTTATGCCCCGCAGGGGGTACGGCCCTCCTACAGGATTTGTGGCGCGACTGGCCTCCGTTTGCTTCGCGATTACGGCGCGACAACCCGTGCCCGGGGGCGCCTACGACAAACTCCGCCGACCGCCTACCAAGCCTCCATCACCGCCTCCAGCGGAAACGCCAGGCCGACACTCTTCCACAATTCGGCCACACGGCGCACCGCCGGTTCGGCCTTGGCGAACCACTCCGGATGGCGATCGCGCTTGTCGAACACGTGGAACTCGCCGGCCTGGCGACCGCTCTCGAAGCGGTTGTGGTAGCGCTGCGCCTGCCGCTGCATGGTTTCGGCGCCATAGGGCACCACCTCGATGTTGCGGGCGGCGCTGAGCCCGGTGGTGGCGATGAAGTAGTGGTAGTGTTCCCAGTAGCGCAGGTAGACATCGAAATAGTCCTGCGCCCCGAGGCTGCTGTCCTGGTGGCCCAGATAGGCAAGGTCGCGACGCATCCACTCCTCGATGTTGCTGCGGACGCGGAAGCGGCCGTCCTCCGGCCACCCCCCGGATTTTTCATAGGTGGAGATACAGCAGGCCACCGGGTGACGAACCGTGAGCACGTGCTCGACCGCCTCGCCCAGGATCTGATGGAAGAAGCCCCCGGCGTAGGAGCCCTTGGTGAGTTTTTTCGGCACCACAATTTTGCCGAAGCGCGGTTTCTCCTGGCCGAAGAAAATCTCGACCATGGTGAGGTATTCGGCCATGGTCTGCAGACTGGTCATCCAGCTGTTGCGGCGCGCGCCGAGCTGAAACGGCGAGGCATCGGGAAAGCCGTCGTGCGCCACTACGCCGGGGGTGCTGGCCGGGTCGTGGCCTAGCGCGCTGTAGATCTCCTTGGTCAGGTACGAGCCGCCATTGCGCGGAATGCCGATGACGTTGACGAAATGGAAGCGGAACTGGATGTCACGGAGCGGCGCAATGTCGCCGGTCATGAGGGATACGAACAGGGCGTAGGCGCGCCCGATGTAACGCTGGCCGTCGGGTGAGGCGAGCACTTCCCCGGCATGCTCTGCTGCGCTCTTGGCGATATCGACGTGACTACTACTCAGCTTTTCGCTGAGCTGGTCGTGCCAGTCGCCGGTAAACGGCTTGCCGGTGATGGTGCGATAGAGAAAATCGACGAACACCGGCGAGATGGGGAAGTGTTGATCGTTCAGTTTGATTTCGACGCCCATGACGCTCCTCCAGATCCGGCGGTTGAGTATATCAGTGCCGACGCTCTTCCAGGTCGAGCAACCGGGCGAGACGGCTCAACGACAGCAGGTGGGCGTAGATCGGGCCCAGCAGGCCGTCACGCGCAAGGTCGCGCAAGGACTTGGCCGGCAGGCGCTCGAGCTTATGCCGTTCGACACGGAACAGGTCGGGCACGCGGTAGCGGCGACCCGATGCCCCTTCGGCTTCCACCGTGAACGGAAACAGCAGCTGTTGCCGGCGTAAGGCACGTGACAGTTGCAGCGTGGATTCGTAAGCGCCTTCGAGCTGATCGATGGTGTGCTGCCAACCTTCCCAGGCCGGGGTCGCCGTCCCCTCGGCATCGAACAGCGGTTCGGAAGAGGGCTGAAGACTGTCGGCATCGACCGCGACCAGGGTCTGCGCCCCTTCGGGGTGGTCCACGCGCACGGTGCAGAACGGATAACGGCGTACGTAGGCCGGTTGGTACCGGTCCGCTGCCCAGCGGCCATCGGGGGCGAACAGATTGGTTCCCGGAGAGAGTGCCGTCAGCGCCACTGGCAGGTACTCGCCGCTGCTGCGATCGGCGACGAATACGACCGGATAGTCCAGTGCCGCCAGCGGGAGCTCCGGGACGCTCACATAGACGCTGGTGAGCCGCGCCTGGAATCCGGCGATCGATGCCGGGTCGGGCGCACGGCCGGCGTGCCGTCTTCGGTCGAGCGGGACGACGGTGTGGTAACCGGGAGGGGTGGGCAACCCGACCGGCAGGTGACCTTCACTCACTGCGGGCAGTCGACCTCGGTGCGCGTGTTGGGCGGATCCGGGATCTCAAACTCCTCGTCCTCGCCGGTTTCCTCGTCCGGCAGCTCATCCGTGTTCAAGCGCAAGCGCGCCAGCAGATCCAGCGCCAGGATGCGCGGCGGCTGGCCGAGATGACGGGTATTGCCCTGTTGGTCGGTGAATCCGTACTGGCCGGGCCCGAAAGACTTTCCGCCGATGAGGGTGCGGCCCTGGTGTGTGCCGGTATACAGGCCGTTATCCGGCGGCGCCACGCCCTGATTCATCAGGTCCAGACAGTCGTCCAGGCAGTAGCGGCCGAAATGTTCGGTGCCGCGGATACCGATGGAGGCCACCGGGGTATTGATCGAGTAGGCGTCGGGATTGACCTCGCCGATGGCGCCGGTGATCGCACGGAATCCGCCCTTCAGCAGGCTGAACTCACTGCGATCGGTGACGGGATCGCCGGTATGCTCAAAGCGCTCCACCACAAAACGGCTGTCGGCGCGCAGGGCGACGATGCCCCGGTCATTGAAGCGCACCTGCAAGGTGGCGCCGGAAGCGGTGCTCAGCGTGTCGCCGACGAAGATGCGGGCGCCGCGGCGCAACTCACGGATGTCGCCGTCGGGTTGGGCCGCCGTCACGGAGCCGGTGGCCACCAGCACGATCCCGGCGACTTCCGTTGCCGCGTGCACACTCCACGGGGCAACCGTCAATGCCAACCACAACAGCAGAGGGGCGTATCTCGGCATTTTCATCAGCGGCACACCATGTTCTGCCCGGCAACGCCGCCCTCTTCGAGGTTGACGAGGCGTTTTCGATCCGGCTGGTCGTCGTCATCCCCCGAACCTTCGCCATTCACGTCGGGATCGTCGTCGTCATCGCCTTCGGAATCATCGCCAGGGTCACCGCTCGTGGAGTCGCCAAAGGCATCGCCCGCGCCACCGTCAACGCCCTCAGTGTTACCTTCGAGGCTGTTGTCGATCAGTGTGATGACGTTGATGGCGTCCTCCGGAATTTCACCCGGTTCCTCCGGAGTCACGATGCGGTCGACGACCACCCCGGTGGTGACGATGTTCTCGAGGCCGCTGAAGCTGTTCTGCGTCACGGGAGCGAAATGCTTGCTGCCGATGTCGACAACGCCGTTGCTGCCGATCACGATCGTGCCGCTGTAGTTGCTGTGGCCGACCGCGAGCGTGGTCCCCGGGAATTTTGCGAAGTGATCGGCCTGGGTGAAGTAAACGGTGTTCGGCGCGATCGAACCGGGCAGGGCCGCCTCGACGCCGATGGCCTGGTTCCAGTCGTACGGCGTGAACTGAACCAGTACGTTCGCGTTGACGGTGGTGGAGCCGGGTCGATAGGTCGCAACCGGCTGGCGCAGGTCGAGCGCGTTGGCCTTCAGCAGCAGGTAGTCGCCGTAGAAGGTCATCTGGCCGAGCGTGACCGAGTCGGCGGCGAAGACGGCGCTCGGATTTCCGCTGGGTGCCGAAATACCCCACGCCGCGAGCTTGGCCAACAGGGCGCTATCCGCCGCCGTGTCGGTCTGTCCGTTGCCGACAGTGATGCTCGCTTCGCTCAGATCCAGCACCTTGCCGGCGTTGACCTGAAGGGCGTCGGCTTTGAGGCTGACGATGCCTCCGGACGGGTTGCCCGCCAGAATGTTCGACTGCGCCTGCAGGGTCATGAGGCCACCTGCCGTGACCGCCACTTCGTCCACGCTGCCGGCCGAACCGCCATAGAGGTAGATGCCGTCGGAGGTGGCCGTGCCGGCCGAAATGAGTGCAACGCCATCGGTCGCGCTGATGGCGACACTGCCGCCGCCGCCGAGCGCCATCGGCATCGCATCGTAAGAGCTGCTGCCGGTGCTGCCGGCGGCAACCGCGATGTGGTCGCCGCTGATGGCGACGGTCGTGCCGGTTGCGCTGACCGAGCCGTTCGTCCGGGCGTGCATTTCAACCAGCGAACCCCCGGTCACGGTCAGCGAACGGGTCGCCTTGAGCTCGACCGGTGCGGTGGCGGTGCTGCCGCTGAAGGCATAGAGTTCCACGTTGTTGGCGTTGATCCGGATATCGGTGCCGTTCAGCGCCACCGTGCCGCCGCTACTCCGGATGGATAACGCCTCGCCGCCGTTGAACGTCAGCTGGTCGCCGGTAAAACTGACCGAACCGGAACTGCCGGTTACGTAGACGCCCTGGTTGGCGTTTACGGCAATCGAATCTTGCGCGGACAGCCGCATGCCCCCTCGTCCGCGCACCGCGACCGTGTCGCCCGCCAGCATGAGCCGGCTGCCCGCATCGAGATCCACGCTGCCGTAACCCCTGACTTCGAGGTAGCCGTTGGCCGTCAGGGAAAGGTCGGTGCCGGCCTTCAGCAGAGCCGGTGCCACGCCGGCCCCATGGTCGACCAGGATGCCGTCGGCTGTCAGGGCGAGATTGCGCCCGGCCTGGAGGCGGGTCGGGGCAACCACGATATTCCCGGCGGCAAGCGTGAGGTCCTGGCCGGCCATGAGGTTCATCGCCCCCGAACCGTACTGCCGCAGCAGCATCTCGGCACTCGCAACCAGTGACAGGTCCCGTCCGGCGTCGGCAGTGACGAATGCGGTGCCGCCCTGACCGATTTCGAATCGGCCGGCTGCGGCCCGAATGTCCCGGCCAGCCCCGAGCGCCACGGCATCGCCGCTGCCGGAGGCGGCGGAGAGTTCCAGCGCGGCATCGAGGAGGATGTCATTGGCCGCTGTCAGCGTGACCGCGGCTTCACCGGCGCTGGCTGTGCGGCCGGCCATCACCACGGACTGGGCGGCGAGGTCGAGGTCATGACCCGCCACCGTGATCGTGCCGAGCAGGGTTCTGAATCCGGCCTCGCCGCCGGCGTTCATCACGATGTTGCCGGTCCCGCTGGTGAATCGCACCTGGCCGCTGTTGGATGCCTCGAATGCGATATTGCCCGCCGTTTCGACAGCAATCCCGTCTTCGGCGGTGACAGCGACCGAGCCGGCGTTGGCGCGTACCCGGAGCGAATTGCCGGAGAAGGTGGCCGCGCCCAAGGTGTTGACGACGATCTGCCCGGAACCGGCATCCAGCGTCAGGTCGTTGCCGGCGGTCAGTTCGAGAGCGCTATCGGCGTCGAGGATTACGCGGCCGGAGCTGGAGAGACTGGCGGCGGAGATGGCGAGGTCGGTCGCGGCATCGATCGCAATCCCGCCCGCCGTGACGGCAACCTGTCCGGTCGTGCCGTCACCCATCAGCCGAACCGTGTCGCCGGAGAAGGCGGCCTGTCCGCCGGCGATGAGGTCGAGTTGCCCGTCACGGCCGGCCATCGCCAGTTGCCGGAGTGCCGACATCGTCAGATCGCCGGTAGTCGCCTCCAGGTGCACGCTGCCCATATCGGAAGTGCCGCTGCCGGGGCCGCCATAGACATAGATCCCATCGGATGCGTTGGTGCCCACCGAAGTGAAGGTCAGCCGCTCGCCGGCGGTGATGTCGACGGTGCCGCTGCCGGGCAGCGATTCGGAGGCAAAGCTGCCGGCGTTACCGGCCGCGATGGCGATGCGATCGCCGCTGACGGTGACGGTGCGGCCGGTGGCCGACACGGCGGCATTCGCATGGGCGTGGAACGAGACGACCGCGCCGCCCGTCAGGCTCAGCGCCTCGCTGGCGACGATATCGAGCCGGGCGGTGCCGAGACTCCCGCTATGGGCGTAGAGATCGATCTCCGATGCATCGATGCTGATGGCGGTTCCGTTCAGCGCCACGGCACCGCCAGCGGCCCAAAGGTCCACCTCCTGGCCGCCGTTGAACGCCAACTGATCGCCCGTGAAGGTGACCGCGCCGCCATGGCTGGCGATGGCGTAAAAGAACTGGGTGGCATTGATGGCGAGCTGATTCTGGGCGACGACGCTGATGACGCCGTCCTCACCGTCAATTCCGATGCCGTACCCGGAGAGGCTGATCCCGTCGCCGGCCTGGAATTCGATATCGCCGCCGGCTCCGAGGATGTTGACGTGATCGTTGGCGGTCACAATCAGGTTTTGCCCCGCCTCCAGTCGCGTGGGGGCGAGTCCACTCCCATTCTCGACCACGACGTGGTCACCGCTCAGCGAAAGGTCGCGTCCGGCCTGAAGCCGTGTCGGGGCGACCCGGACATTGGGCGCCGCGAGCGCCAGATCCTGACCCGCGGTGAGTTCCACTTGGCCGGAACCGTATTGCTGGAGCAGGAGCTCTGTGCTCGCATTGAAGTCGATGTTGCGCCCGGCTTCGGCGGTGAAAAAAGCGGTTCCCATTCCGCCGGCGTGGAGGATCGCCGCGTGGGCGAGAATGTCGTTGCCGGCCGTGAGTGCGACGGCGTCGGCGCTGTTGGAGGCCAGGGAAAGCTTACCGGTGGTGTTCAGCCGGATGTTGCTGCCGGCGCTGAAGGTGACCGCCGCCTCGCCGGACGTGGCCGTGCGGCCGGCGATCGCCGCCGAGCCCGCGACAAGGTCGATGTTCTCTCCGGCCAGTGCGATCGTCCCGAGGGTCGTCCTGAATCCGGCTTCGCCGCCGGCCACCATCCCGACATCGCCGCTCGTGGCCGTGAACTGCACCCTCCCACCGTTGGAGGCGTCGAGTGCCAGGTTGCCGGTTGCCGCGATGTTGATACCGTCGCGTGCGGTGACCTCGACCAAGCCGCTGTTGGCGTGCACCCGCACCGTTGCCCCGGAGAGGGAGGCCGCTCCCAGCGTGTTGACGACGAGTTGTCCGTAATCGGTCTGCAGCCAAAGGTCGCCGCTGCCCGTGCCGTCGTGATCGGCGGCGACCGTTAGCGCGTGGCTGCCCATCCAGAGTGCCCGATCATTGCCGAAATGGATGTGGTCGTCAGCGGCCAGCGTCAGGGCATGGTTGAAACGGGCGCCGGAACTGCCGATGTCGCCATCGAGATGGATCGAGCCGCCCGCCTCTAGCGTCAAGCTGCCGCCGGCCACCCCGCGGTTGATGTCTTCGTTGTCGATCGCCGACTGGAGCCAGATGTCGTTGCCGGCCTGCAGCAATACGTCGCCGGAGGCACCGGCCGTCAGGGCGATCTGCCCGGAGCTGGCATCGAGTCGCAGGTCGTTGCCGGCCGAAAGCGTCAGGGCGCTGTCGGCGTCCAGCTCCACCCGGCCGAAACTGGCGAGGCTGGCGGCGGAGATGGCGAGGTCGGTGGCCGCATTGACCGCGATGCCGGTGGCCGTGACCATGACCACGCCATTGGCGCCGATGCCCCGCATGAGCACCGAGTCCCCGGACAAGGTCGCCTGTCCACCGGCGAGCAGATCGACGCGCCCCTCCCAGGCACCAAGCTCCAGCTGGCCGGCAGCCGACAAGGTGAGGTCGCTCGCCGCCGCCTCCAGCCGGACATTGCCCGCGCCGGCGTGGACGAAGAGCCCGTCAAAGGAGCTGCTGCCCATGGCACTGATCGCCAGTTGCTGGGCAGCGCTGATGTCGACGGCGCCGTCATAACCCGCCTCCGGCGGCATCATTCCCGAAGAGCTGCCGCTGTAATGGCCGGCCGCGATGGAAATGCGATCGCCGCTGACCGTCACGTTCAACCCGGATGCGCTCACGACGCCATCACCTTGGGCGTGTACATCCAGCCAGGCGCCGCCATTCAGAGCCAGCGAGCTGGTCGCATGGATGTCGATCCGGGCCGCAGCGCTGCTGCCGCTGGCATGGAGTTCGACTTCCGTGCCGCTGATGTCGATGTTGGTGCCGTTCAGCGCGATGGTGCCGTTCAGCGCCCGGAGGTCCACGTCGCCGCCGGCTACTGTCAGTTGATCTCCGGCCAAGGCGAGTGCGCCGCCATCCGCGCCCAACGCATAGAGATAGGTGGCGGCGGTTATCCCGAGATTCTGCGTGGCCGTGACGGCGAGCAGGCCGCCGCTGTCGGCCGTGACCCACATCTCGTTGCCGGCGACGTTGATGTCGGTACCGTTTAGCGCAACGGAACCGGCATCGGCATCGATACTCAGGTAACTGCCGGCGCTCAGATTCAGCTGCTCGCCGGTCAGGGCGATGGCGCCTCCGTTGCGGCCCAATGCCAGGAATGAGCTGCCGGCGCTGATTCCAATGCCTAGCGCACCGGCGAGTTCGAGGGAGCCGCCCATATCGGCTTCCAGCTGAACGGTGTTGGCGCTCACGCTGATCGAGTCGCCCGCCACGAAGCGCAGCGGCGCAGCAGCGACACCGCGACTCATCACTTGCACTGCACCACCGGCGGCATCGACGTTCAGCATGCCACCAGCCTGCAGCCGGGTGGTGCCTGCAAGTTGTTGAATCGATACGGAGCCGCTGGGCGCTGTGAGCGACAGGTCCTGCCCGGCGATGAACTGAATGTCTGCACCGGAACCGCTGTTGTGGACGGCGATATCGGGTGCCGCTATCGCGAGGTTCCGGCCGGCATCGACGATGACCGTGGCGTTGCCCCAGGGGCTCACTTCGACACGTCCCGCCTGCGCCAGAATGTCTCGCCCGGCCGTCAGGGCGATGGCGTCACTCCCGCCGTACGCGAGGGTGAATTGGTCTACCGCATTCAGCAGGATGTCATTGGCTGCGGTGAGCGTGACCCCGTCGCCACCTGGAATCGATGGTCGACCATGGATGCCGATTGACGCGGCGGAGACGGCGACGTTGCGCCCGGCCAGGGCCACCGAACCGCTCCCAATGATGCCGCCGAACTGCGCCATGCCCCCCACCGTCAGCGCCAGGTCGCCACTGCCGGCGTCGACCCGGACCGTGGCCTGGCTGTTGGCGATCATGTACAGGCTTGCCGCCGCCTGGAGGTTGATGCCGTTCTGCGCGGAGACACTGACCCGGCCGGCGCTACCGCTGGCCGCCATGGCGATGACGTCGGCGTTGAGGGCGATGCTGCCGAGGGTGTCGATGGTGATCTCGCCGTCGCCGCTCTCCAGCCGGAGATCGCCGCTCCCCGTGCCGTCGCGGTCGGCGGTCGCCACCAGCGCATTGCTGCTCATCCAGATGGCGCGATCGCTGCCAAAAAAGATGTGTTCGTCCGCGGCCAGGGTCAGGTCATGGTTGAAGCGGTGGCTGGAGCTGCCGACATCGCCGTTCAGATGGATCGACGCGCCCGCCTCGAGGGTCAGGCCGCCCGCCATTCCGTGGTTGATGGTGTTGTTGTCGAGGCGCGATTGGACATAAAGATTGTTGCCGGCCTGCAGCAGGACCTCGGACGTCCCGGCGGCGAGGGTGATTTGCCCTGAACCTGCGTCGAAGGTCAGGTCATTGCCGGCGGCCAGGGTCAGGCCGGTGCCTCCGTCGAGAGCCACGGTGCCGTAGCTGGAAATACTGGCGGCGTAGATGCCGAGGTCGCTGGCGGCATCGACGGTAATGCCTGCGCCTGCGTCGACCGTGACCGCGCCGCTCCCGCCATTGGCCGACAGGCGGACCCCGTCACCAAAGAGGGTCGTCTGTCCGCTGGCCGACAGCTGGACCTGTCCTTGGTCGGCCAGGAGCGAGAGCTGACGGACCGCCGCTAGGGCGAGGTTGCCGGAGGCCGCCTCCAGGCTAATTCTGCCGTGGGCGGAAGCGCTGCCGCCGGAACCCGCAAACAGATAAATCCCGGCCGAAGAGTTGCTGCCGACGGCGTTGAGCGTCAGCTGATTGGCAGCGGTGAGATCGACCGTACCGGCAGCACCCATCGACATCGGCCCCATCTCGGAGGACGAACCGCCACCGGCGCTTCCTGTCGAGATGGCGATGCGCTCGCCGGTGACCGCGACGTTTTGGCCGATGGCATTCACGGTGGCGCCCCCGCCGGCGCGGAACGCCACCCGGCTGCCGCTCAGGTCCAGCGAGCCCGTCGCAGTGACATCGATTCGCGCGCCACTGCCGGAGTCGGCGTAGAGGTCGACGTCGGTGGCGCTGATATTGATATCGGTGCCGTTCAGTGCCACCGTGCCGCCGGTGGCCCAGATGTCCAGGTCGTCGCCGCCCGCGAAGTTCAGCTGGTCGCCGGTAAAGCTGACTGAACCGCCGTTGCTGCCGGTCGCATAGAAATAGCCGCCGGCGTTCAGCGCAATCCCCAGTGGGCCCGCCAGCGAGACCGACGCCCCGTTGCCGGCCGTGAACCACATGCCGTTGGCGGTCGCGCTGATCGAATCGCCGGCCAGCAGCTGCAGCGGGCCGGCGGCGGAGCCGCTGGCGTACATTTCGAAGTTGCCGCCGACGGCCGAAATATCGAGGATGCCGCCGGCCTGCAGGCGGGTCGAGCCGCTGAGGTGCTCGATATAGATGGAGCCGCCGTCGCCGTTCAGGGACAGGTTCTGGCCCGCCAGGAACTGCATGCTGCCGACGGAACCCGTGTTGCTGATGGTGATCCCGGGGGCGGTGATCGCAAGATGGCGGGCGGCATCGACGGTGACCGACGCATCGCCCCAGCCGCCGACATCGACCGAGCCGGCGGAGGCGACGACGTCCCGGCCGGCGGTCAGGGCGACCGCGACATTGCTGCCGCTGCCGGCGAGGCCCAGCCAGCCGGTGGCGTTCAGGGTGATGTCGTTGACGGCGGTGACGGTGACCGCATCCTGGCCCGGGGTCGCTGTGCGGCCGGACAGGGCGATGGAGGCAGCCGAGATGGTGACATTTCGACCCGCCAGGGCGATCGACCCGGTCCCTGACCAACTGGTGAAGCGCGCCGCACCGCCGGCGGTCGCATTGAGGTCGCCGCTGCCGGCATCGATTTCGATGCCGGCCAGGCTGGCGGCGCTCATGGCGAGATTCGATGCCGCTGCGAGGGTGATACCGTTCTGCGCGGTGACGCGGATCCGCCCGGTCGAACCGTTGGCCCAGGCGTTGAGCATGTCGCCGGCGAGCACGGCAGAGCCCAGGGTATCTACCGTGATCGTTCCGTAATCGGTCTCCAGGAAGAGCGCGCCGCCGCCCACGCCGTCCGCGTCGGCGGTGGCCACCAGCGCGTTGCTGCCCATCCAGACGGAGCGGTTGCTGCCGAAGTAGATGTGGTTGTCGGCGGCCAGCGTCAGGTTGTGGTTGAAACGGTCGCTCGAGCTGCCGACGTTGCCGTTCAGGTAGATCGACTCGCCCGCCTCGAGGATCAGGCTGCCGCCGGCAACACCATGGTTGAAATCGGTGTTGGCGATGGCCGAATCGATGTAGAGGTTGGTGCCGGCCTGCAGCAGCACATCGCCGGTCGTGCCGGCGGCCAGGCCGATTTGTCCGGTCCCGGCATCGAAGTCCAGATTGTTTCCCGCCGCCAGCGTCAGCCCGGTACCGCCATCGAGGGTTACCGAACCGGCCTCGGTGAGACCGGTCCTTACCGTGAAGCCGCCGGAGGCACTGGCGGTCATGCCGCTGCTGGCGGCAATACTCACCTGTCCGGCCGCGCCATTGCCGAACAGCGCGATCGACGCACCGGAGAGCGCGGCCTGCCCGGCCACGGCGTCGATCCGGCCGTTGTCCGCGGCGAGCAGCAATCCACCTCCGGTCAACTCCAGAAGCCCCGCTGTCTCGAGCCGGACCTGTCCCCCGGCGGAACTGCCGCTCGCCCGGATCGCCAGGTCGGTCGCCGCGGCCATGCGGATCCCGCCCGCCGCGCGGACGTCGACCGTCGCGCCGGCGCCGTAGGCAGTCAGGTAGATTAAGTCGGCCGAGAGGTCGAGCTGTCCCCCGATATCGATCCGGGTCTGCATCCCGGCGCTTTGGCTGAGCACGATGGAGCCGGAATTGGCCTGGGCGGTCAGGTCATAGCTGCCCATCCAGATGGAGGCGCCAGCGCCGCTGCCCAGCAGGATGTCGTTGCCGGCTCTGAGTGTCAGGTGGTGATTGAAGCGGTTGGCCGAGGTCCCGACGTCGGCGTTCAGGTAGATCGAGTTGCCGGCGTCGAGAGTGAGGCCGCCGCCAGGGGTGCCGTAGTTGATGTCGGTGTCGCTGATCGCGGAGTTGACGTAGATATTGCTGCCGGCCTGCAGTACGACATCGGACCAGCCCGCCAGGCTCAGCGAGGTTGGGTCGATGGTGAAGTCGGTGCCGGCGCTGTCACCTGCATAGACGTTGCCGGTCGGATAGTAGGTGCCGCCGTTGACGATGGTGATGTTGTCCGGATCCAGCAGTAGCGAACCGCCGGAATAGCCGGGGGCATGCGCGCGGCCGTGGTAGTCCCCGTCGAGGCGCATGCGCTGTTTGCCGGAGAGTTCCAGGAAGCCGCCATTGCCGCCTTGGGTGCCGCCATCGACGGAGACCTCCGCCAGGCCGCGCAGGAACAGCCCATCATCAGCGATAACGCGGATCTCGCCCCCGTCCGCGAGTTGCTCCCCGCCGCCGGCCGACAGGTAGGCACCGTCGGCAATCTCGATGCTGCGGTCGGTCTCGACCCTGATCAGACCGGCCGGCCCGCTGCTGCCGGCGTCGGCAGTGATCTGCCCGGCGACCGCGATGTCGCCGCCTTCGCCGGTGAGCCAGATCTCGCCATCCTGTTCGGCGATGCCGGTGGCGCGGATCGTCCCCGCCTGGTTGACGGCAGTGCTGACCAAATCGCCGGCGGTGCGGGCGGTCATGTAGACCCGTCCGCCGTCGGCAATGATCTCGCCTGTGTTCTCGACCCCGGCGAGTTCCGAGGCCACCGCCCGATCGACGGCGAAACTGATCAGGCTGTCGCCCTCGAGTTCCAGGGTGACCGCATCGCCGGCGGCCAGCGCCGTCGTGCCCAACCGGGTCTGAATGAGCCCGGCGTTGCCGCTGCGTGCGCCGGCCAGCACCACATAGCCGCCATCGGCACTGCGGATGGTGCCCTCGTTGACCACCGTGCCGGCGGAAGCCCCGTCGGCGCGCGTGAAGAGGTAGTTCCCCGACAGAAAATCCTGGTCGCGGATATCCAGCGTACTCGCGACCAATCCGCCCACATCCACGGTCGCGCTGCCGCCGAAATAGATGCCGTTCTGGTTGACCAGGAAGACCTGGCCGTTGGCCGACAGACGGCCGAAGATTTCCGAGGCGTTGCCCCCCACTACCCGGTTCAGGGTGATGGCGGTGCGGCCCGGTTGGGCAAAGGCGACCGCCTCGTCGGCGGCGATGGAGAAATCCTGCCAGTTGATGATGGCCTTGCTGGTGGATTGGTTGACCGTCAGTTCCGGCCCGGCGTAGTCCAGTGCCGCGCTGCCCGACACCACCGCACCGCCGCCCGGCAGCGCCAGTGATAATCCCGGCGCCGCCAACGCGGTGACCGCCGCGAGGTGGGGGTTGAGGATGCGGCCTATCGCCGTGCTGACTGGTCGTTTGCGAATCGCCATCGTCGTCTGCTCAGAAGCGGGCCGAGACGGAGAACCAGGTCAGACCGTCGTCCTCGTCCTTGCCGTCCACCAGGTGATCGTTGATGCGGCGCGCCCACTGGAGATCGACGCTGTAGCGTTCGGCGATCAGCAGGGCGACACCGACACCGGCGCTGCTCAGCGTCTCCGAGAAGGAGCCGTTGGCACACGCAAAGTCGTCGCAACGGACCTCGCCGGCATCGACAAAGGCCCGGAACAGCCCGGTTCCCGCCGGACTCCGGAACAATCGGCGTGCCTCCACGGTGATCAGGCCGCCTTCATCGCCGCTGGCCTGTGAAGTGGGAAAGCCGCGCACACTTGATGGGCCGCCGAGTGAAATCCGTTGAGTGTCGTGCAGGGGATCGAGACCGCCGGCGAGCATCAGGCGTCCGTATCCGCTCCAGTTGTCGGCGAAGGGTTGCTCATAGCTGCCATCGATCAGCAGCAGCAGCGGCTGGCCGGCATTGTGCGAGCCGTCGCTACGCATTTCGTAGTCGCGGAAGTTGCCGGAGGCTTGCACCGCCAGCTGGCCGAAAGCTCCGTTGGGGTAGACACGCCTGGCGGTGATGCCGAGCTCGAGCAGCGTGATCGGTGCGTCCGTGATCATCGGCAGTCCGGTCACCGTCTGCTCGCCTTCGGCATAGCTCACGGCAGCCGTGAAGGCGATATCGCCGCGCCGACTGCGTTTCCACGGGTAGGAGACACCAATGCGCCCGCTGGTGGACTCGCCATCGATATCCAGAGCGGCCAGCTGCCCACCGACCCCGTACGCCACCCGGCTGATACTGGCGCTCAGGCGCGCGCCGTCATGGCCCAACGGCAGGCTGTAACCGAGGGCGCCGGCCGTCACCAGACCCGCTTCCGATCGGGTGACACTGCCGCTCAGTTGATCGCCTCGTCCGCCTGGATTGTTCAGGGCCGCAGAGACGGTGGAGCGCCATTCGCCGATCATGTCGCGGCCGTGGTTGTCGACCACGAGCTGGCCTTCGAAGCGCTCCTCGCTGGTGAGCAGGTGAAGGTCCGAGCTGCCGGGTGCCTCTCCCGGCCGGATCACGGCCCGTGCCGAAAGCCCGGGCATATCGTTCAGTAGCAGGAGTTCGCGTTCCAGGTTGCCGAACTGCAGGATTTCGCCCGGCCTCAGCGTATCCACCTGTTCGTGCAGGAACGATTCGGGATAGCTGGTCTCGCCTTCGACCACCACTTTATTCAGCACCCCTTCCACCACCCGCAACCGAATGACGCCTTCATTCACTTTCTGGGCGGGGACCGTGACCTGGGCGAGGCTGTAGCCCGCCTTGTGGTAGATGGCGGTCAGGTGATCGGCAACGGCGTAGATTTCCGCCAGCGTGAGTTTCTGCCCCGACCAGGCACCGAGCACCGCTTCCACCCGCGACTCGGGAAGGACCGTATTGCCGGTGAGGACGAACGCCTTGACCAGCACCCGCCGGGAGTCGGCAGGGGCCACCGTCGTGGACTGCGGCTGTTCGACATCCACATTACGCGCCGGCTGCTCGGCTCGCGGTGCAGTCGGCGGCAACGAACGCCGTACGTCCCCGGGGGAGGGGGGCTCGACGGCATGGAGGGGGCCGGAGACGATCGCCAGGGCAGCCACAAGGGCGGGAGCACGCATCGGGTCATTTCAAATTAGAAAAAAACTGGGGAATTGTGAGGTTGTTGATGCCGCCTCGTCAATAACAACAAATAGTTACCCCAGGCGTGAAAATGGCCTGCGGGGAACTGTTTCAGGCGCTTTCGGGCGAACCGGGTTCCATCACCCGCCGGAGGATCTGTTCGGCCTCTTTGCCGAGGAACTCGACAAACGTGCGGCCCGCCAGCGACAGCTTCTTGTTTTTGGCATGGACGATGTACCAGTGACGGACCAGGGGAAACCCGTGCACGTCGAGCAGGGCGATGCGCCCGGTGGCCAATTCCAGCGCCAGACTGTGCAGCGGGAGTACCGACAGTCCCAGTCCGGCCATGACCCCCTGCTTGATCGCCTCGGTACTGCCCAACTCCATACTCGGGCCGTAACTGACACCGTGATCGGCGAACAGCCGGTCCATCGCCCGCCGGGTGCCGGAGTCGGGCTCGCGCAGGAGAAAACGCTCACCCGCCAGATCGCTCAGCGGCACCTGGTGTTTGCTGGCGAGACGGTGGTTGGGCGGGGCGGCGAGGACCAGCCGGTTCTCCATGAAAGGCGTGACGTTTACCTCCAGATCCGGCGGCACCTGTCCCATCACCACCATGTCGCTCTCGTTCTCCACCAGGTGGTTCAGCACCCGCAGCCGGTTGGTCACCTTCAGGCTGATCTCCGCCTCCGGATAGCGTTGGGCGAAGACGCCGAGCAGGTGGGGCAGGATGTACTTGGCGGTGGTGACCGCCGAGACCTTGAGCTGTCCCCGGACCCCGCCCTTGTAGTCGTCCAGACTGGTCTTGAGGTTCTCCAGCCGTTGCAGCACGTCGCGGCAGGTCACGTAGGCCTCCTCGCCGGGGCCGGTCAGATAGAGACGACGACCGATCCTTTCCAGCAGAGGGACCCCAAGGGCTTCCTCCAGGCGCTTGACCTGGATCGAGACCGCCGGTTGGCTGAGGTGCAGCTCCTTGGATGCACCGCTGAAGCTGCGCAAGCGCGCCACCGCCTCGAACAGCCGCATCTGCTGGAGTGTGAAGTGGAAGTTCATATTTACTAGAGTATATACATTAAATAAAAACCTTAAAATTTATTTATTCGATATCCCGGACTACCTTTACTCCTAACCGATGCCGTCGGAAATGGTCCCGCCGCTAATCCAGGTTAGGCCGAACCACGGGCCACTTCCGACCGGTGTCGTTCCGTTGAGTCCACAACAGGGGATATCAAAATGGCAAAGACGTACAACGCGGGGGTGAAGGAGTACCGCGAAACTTACTGGATGCCCAATTACACGCCGAAGGACACTGACTTCCTGGCGTGCTTCAAGGTGGTGCCGCAGGCCGGCGTGCCGCGCGAAGAGGCCGCTGCCGCGGTGGCCGCCGAGTCCTCCACCGGCACCTGGACCACGGTCTGGACCGACCTGTTGACCGACCTCGACTACTACAAGGGCCGCGCCTACGCCATCGAGGACGTGCCGGGCGACGACGAGGCTTTCTACGCCTTTATCGCCTATCCGCTGGACCTGTTCGAGGAAGGCTCGGTGGTGAACGTGCTCACCTCCCTGGTCGGCAACGTGTTCGGCTTCAAGGCCGTACGTTCCCTGCGGCTGGAAGACGTGCGCGTGCCGGTCGCCTTCGTCGTTACCTGCGGCGGACCGCCCAACGGCATCCAGGTCGAGCGCGACAAGATGAACAAGTACGGCCGTGCCCTGCTCGGCTGCACCATCAAGCCGAAGCTCGGCCTCTCCGCCAAGAACTACGGCCGGGCCGTGTACGAGTGTCTGCGCGGCGGCCTGGACTTCACCAAGGATGACGAGAACGTCAACAGCCAGCCGTTCATGCGCTGGCGCAACCGCTTCGAGTTCGTCGCCGAGGCGATCCACAAGGCCGAGGCGGAGACCGGCGAGCGCAAGGGCCACTATCTGAACGTCACTGCGCCCACCCCGGAAGAGATGTACAAGCGTGCCGAGTTCGCCAAGGAACTCAAGATGCCGATCATCATGCACGACTACCTGACCGGCGGCTTCACGGCAAACACCGGTCTGGCCAACTGGTGCCGCGACAACGGCATGCTGCTGCACATCCACCGTGCCATGCACGCAGTTATCGACCGCAACCCGCGCCACGGTATCCACTTCCGTGTGCTGACCAAGATGCTGCGTCTGTCCGGCGGCGACCACCTCCATTCCGGCACGGTGGTCGGCAAGCTCGAAGGCGACCGCGAGGCGACCCTGGGCTGGATCGACACCATGCGCGACCGCTTCATCCCGGAAGACCGCAGCCGCGGCCTGTTCTTCGATCAGGACTGGGCCCACATGCCCGGCGTCTTCCCGGTCGCCTCCGGCGGCATCCATGTCTGGCACATGCCGGCCCTGGTCTCGATCTTTGGTGATGACGCCATCCTCCAGTTCGGTGGCGGCACCCTCGGCCACCCCTGGGGCAACGCCGCCGGCGCCGCCGCCAACCGCGTCGCCCTCGAGGCCTGCACCCAGGCCCGCAACGAAGGCCGCGAGATCGAAAAAGAGGGCAAGGAGATCCTGACCAACGCCGCCAAGCACAGCCCCGAGCTGAAGATGGCGATGGAGACCTGGAAGGAGATCAAATTCGAGTTCGACACCGTCGACAAACTCGATGTGGCTCACAGGTAGGTGGTAGGTGGCATATGGCATGTGGGTAACCCGCATGCCACTTGCCACCCCGATATTCCACCTACCACCTACCCTATTCCAAGGAGCAAACCATGAGCGATATGCAGGATTATCAATCGAGCCTGAGCGATCCGGGTAGCCGGAAGTTCGAGACCTTTTCCTATCTGGAGGCGATGGGTGACGACCAGGTGCGCAAGCAGGTCGAGTTCATCGTCTCCAAAGGCTGGAACCCGGCCGTCGAGCACACCGAGCCGGAGAACGCCTTCGACCACTATTGGTACATGTGGAAGCTGCCGATGTTTGGCGAGACCGACGTCGACCGCATCCTCGCCGAGGCCGAGGCGTGCCACAAGGCGCACCCGAATCACCATGTCCGTCTGGTCGGCTACGACAACTACCGGCAGTCGCAGGGCGCCGCGATGGTGGTCTACCGCGGCCCGATCAAGGTCTGAGAAGATCCAATGTAGGGTGCGATTTATCGCACCGATCGCGGCCTCGTCGAAACGTCGCCCGGTGCGATGAATCGCACCCTACGAGTAACAACCCGTTCGCCGGTTTTGAGGAGGAATCACCGTGGCAGCCACTTCCGAAACCCTGAAGCAGGCCAAGCCGCTCGACATCCACGAGCAGTACAAGGTCGAGGCGGAGCCCTATTACCATCCGGTCGCCGACGAGATCGACCTGTACCAGGCCGCCTACGCCGCGCGCATGCCGGTGATGCTCAAAGGCCCGACCGGCTGCGGCAAGTCCCGCTTCGTCGAATACATGGCCTGGAAGCTCGGCCGCCCGCTGGTGACGGTGGCCTGCAACGAGGACATGACCGCGTCCGACCTGATCGGTCGCTTCCTGCTCGATGCCAGCGGCACCCGCTGGCAGGACGGCCCGCTCACCACTGCCGCCCGCATCGGTGCCATCTGCTATCTGGACGAGGTCGTGGAGGCGCGCCAGGACACCACCGTGGTGATCCACCCGCTGACCGACCACCGCCGCACCCTGCCGCTCGACAAAAAGGGCGAGCTGGTGCACGCCCATCCCGCCTTCCAGCTGGTGATCTCCTACAACCCCGGCTATCAGAACCTGATGAAGGACCTGAAGCAGTCCACCAAGCAGCGCTTCGGTGCGCTCGACTTCAGCTATCCGGATGCGGCAGTCGAGGCGGAGATCATCACCCACGAGACCGGCGTCGATGCCGCCACCGCCGAAAAGCTGGTGCAGGTCGCCCACCGTGCCCGCAACCTCAAGGGCCACGGCCTCGACGAGGGGATCTCCACCCGGCTGCTGGTCTACGCCGCCAACCTGATCGCCCAGGGCATCGCCCCGCGCGCCGCCTGCACCATGACCCTGGTGCGCCCGATCACCGACGACCCGGACATGCGCGAGACGCTGGACCAGGCGGTGGAGACCTATTTCTGAGAGAAAAAGCGTTCAACGCAAAGGCGCAAAGACGCGAAGGGCGCGAAGAAATGCTAAAGGGAATTCAGTCGGGTTGGCATAGTAGCCTGACGTTTCCAAAACGTCTCCGGCGTCTGGGTTTCTTGGCATTACCCGACTCCAATCTCCTTTGCGTTCTTTGCGTCTTTGCGCCTTTGCGTTTAAGGCTTTACCCAACCGAGGTGAAAGAAACCACATGAACATCAACCTCGACGATTACCGGGATTTTCTGGAGCAGGCAGACCCGCATGTGCGGGATACGCTTGAGGCGAGTTTTGCCGAGGCGGCGCGGGTGATGTCGCCGCGCGGGCTAAACAACTGGCTGGAAGGGGCGCGTGGGTTGTGCGAACTCGGCCGCGGCAGGGACCTGGTGGTGAGCTACCTTCAGGCGATGCCGGCGGTGGTGAAGGAGGTGGGCGAGGAGATCATCCCCGAGACCGTCACCGCGGCGATGCGGCTCGCCTCCATGGTCAGCGGCGAGGTAATCGGCCTGATGTTCGCCAGTCTGCCCACGGCCGCCCGCCGGCTGGGCGACGCCGGCCTGCTGGAGCAGTATCTAAGCCTGCTGCACCAACTCTCGGCCAAGGCCCCGCGCGGCTTGCGGCCGATGCTCGGTCGCCTGGACGAACTGTTCTCAAAGCTGACCCTCGGCGGCCTGCGCCGTTGGGCGTTGTGGGGGGCGCAGGCCCACGCCCGCGACTTTGCCGCGCTCGGCAAATACTTCGCCCTGGAGAGCGCCGACGCCCTGGCCGTGTTGCAGAAGGAGCGGCGTGGCACCCTGTTCATCGACAACCAGCGCAAGCTCAATTTCTACCTTCGCGCCCTCTGGGGCCGCGATTTCTTCCTCCGCCCCACCTCCGGCGATGTGGAGAGCCGCGAGGGCTACAAGCCGTTCATCGAAAACCGGGTGATCCACCTGCCGGACGCCTACGACGACGTGCAGGGATGCACTAATACCGCGGGCGCAGGATGCGCAGGAGCGGCAGACGTGCAGGGATGCACTAATACCGCGGGCGCAGGATGCGCAGGAGCGGCAGACGTGCAGGGATGCACTAATGCCGCGGGTGCAGGATGCGCAGGAGCGGCGGACTGGCAGGGTCTGCCCGGCAAGGACCTTTATCGCGCCGCCGCCACCCACGCCGCGGCCCACCTCGCCTACACCCGCGAGCCGATCTCGGCTGAGGCGCTCAACCCGGCGCAGATGTTCTTCATCGGCCTGGTGGAGGACGCCCGCGTCGAGGCGCTGGCGAGCCGCGAGTTTCCGGGGCTGAAAAAGCTCTGGCTGCCGTTCCACCGACAGCTCGCCGCCATCGACGACGAGCGCGACCCGACCGTGCGCCGCCTCGAGCGGCTGGCCCACGCCCTGCTCGACGCCGATTACGCGGATGATGATCCCTGGATCAACGCCTCCGCCGCCGCATTCCGCGAGGAGTTCGCGCGCCGCGGAGAAGACAACCGGCTCAGCTGGGACCTCGGCGTCACCCTCTACAACGAGTTGGGCGCCCGCGCCGCCCTGCCGAGCCTGCGCGTGCTCGAGAGCATTGCCATCCCCTATCGTGACGACAACCGCTACGTCTGGGCCTTCGACGAGATCGCCTGGCACGAGGCGGAATACGTGTCGGCCTCGGCGCGCCAGGAGCGGCGCAAGGTCAACGTCATGGAGATGGTCAACGAGATCGACAACGAACTGGCCGGTGACGACGCCCAGGAGATCTGGACCCTGGAGACCGAGTTCTTCCGCGACGGCGATCCGGAAGGGGTCTCCATGAACCAGCTCGAGGGCAAAGAGCCGGTCAGTGAGCCGTACCACTACCCGGAATGGGACTACCAGGTGCAACTGCATCGGCCCGACTGGGCCACGGTGCTGGAAAAGCGCCAGGGCCGCGGCGACCCCAAAGAGATCGATCGGACCCTGCTCGAATACCGCCCCATTGCCAGCCGGCTGAAGCACATCATCGACGCGGTGCAGCCGCAGGGCGTCATTCGCCAGCGGCACCAGGAGGACGGCGAAGAGATCGACCTCAATGCCGCGATTCGCGCCATGGTCGATCTGCGCATGGGCCTCGACCCGGACCCGCGCGTCAACATCCGCATCGAGCGCAAGACCCGCGACCTCGCGGTACTGGTGCTGCTCGACCTTTCCGAATCCACCAACGACGTCCCGCCCGGCGCCGACCGCCCGCTGCTGAACCTCGCCCGCGAGGCCACCACGCTGCTGGCCTGGGCGCTGGACGGTATCGGCGACCCCTTCGCCGTGCACGGTTTCGCTTCCGATGGCCGCCACGACGTGCAGTATTTCCGCTTCAAGGACTTCAATCAGGAGTGGGACGAACAGAGCAAATCACGCCTGGCCGGCATGCGCGGCGGTCTGTCGACCCGGATGGGGGCGGCCCTGCGTCACGCCGGCGCCCATCTGCAACGCCAGCCACAGCAGAAGAAGCTGGTGCTGTTGGTGACCGACGGCGAGCCCGCTGACATCGATGTGCGCGACCCGCAGTACCTGCGCCAGGACACTCGCAAGGCGGTCGAGGAGCTGGAGAGCCGCGGTGTTCTCACCTACTGCCTGACGCTCGATCCGCAGGCCGACAGCTACGTCTCCCGCATTTTCGGCGGCCGTTACACGGTGGTCGATCACGTGCAGCGTCTGCCGGAGCGCCTGCCCACGCTGTTCATGAGCCTGACGGCCTGAACCTCCGTTGCGGAACACTCCTGTAGGAGCGACGGGAGTCGCTTTCGGGTGAGTATGCGTTGACCCTGCGTTGATAGCCGCGCAAGTGGACTAACCAATATCGGTGGCGTAGCATCAAACCATACCGGACTATTCGGAAATTTCCCGCATCGGCGCCACGCGCGGGAAGGGGGCGGTCATGGAGCAACTGATGAAACGCGCGGCGTCAGGTGATGCCGCCAGCCAGTATGAGCTCGGCCTGTCCCTCCTTCGTGGTTGCTGTTGCCACAAAGACTGGCCGACCGGCGTCCGTTGGCTTCAGCGTGCGGCGGATGCAGGCGAACCCAGGGCCGTGTCATTGATGGCCGATCTGGCGCGCGTCACCGAAGGCCACCTCACCGAATGCTGCAGCGAGTCGCCATCGTCGCCGGTTCAATCTTCTTGATAACCTCGTCGCGAACGCGGCGCGTCCGGCGCCTGTTCGTCCAGTGACTCCCGATAGCGGATACAGCCCCGCATGAACTGGGGCCACTCGGGGACCTCCGGGATGGGATCGCTCTGTTCCGGCAGCAGGCCCCAGAGCCGGGGATGATGCCAGCACAGGTCGTGCCCGCTGCTGTCCCGATGTTCGCGAATTCCATGCCGGAGTTTTCTTACTTCGGCGATCAGTTGCTCCCGGTCCATCCGGTCGAGGTCCTCATCCATGCCATCCCCCACTTCGGAATCCAGGTCGCGGTTCCTCCCTGTTGTATAGCCGTAACATCGCGCGCACACGCTGACGGCGCCCGGAAACCAAATAGAAATAGTCTATTATTTTCCATACTTGACATGTGGTTAATTTAGATCGACTCTAAAATTGCTGTATCAAGGATCCGGTTCAGCCCGGTTTCTCCAAAAAAATGTCGCTTGAGACGACGCTTCTGGGGGTAACATGAAAAACAAGTCTCCATTCATTGCAGTAATTGCACTGGCCGCGTTGACCTCCGGCCAGACCCTGGCCAAAGAGCCTGTCGATATCATCCGCCCGGTGCAGGACGTCAACCTGGCCCAGGTCGAGCTCGGCAAGAAGCTCTACTTCGACCCGCGACTCTCCAAGTCCGGCTTTATCTCCTGCAACTCCTGCCACAACCTGAGCATGGGCGGCACCGACAACCTCAAGACCTCCATCGGCCACAACTGGCAGCAGGGCCCGATCAACGCCCCGACCGTGCTCAACTCCAGCCTCAACCTGGCCCAGTTCTGGGACGGCCGCGCCGCGGACCTCAAGGAGCAGGCCGGCGGCCCGATCGCCAACCCCGGTGAGATGGCCTTCACCCACACCCTGGCCATCGACGTGCTGGAGTCCATCCCGGGCTACGTGCGTGAGTTCAAGCAGGTGTACGGCAAGGACAAGATCGATATCGACATGGTGACCAGCGCCATCGCCGAGTTCGAGAAGACCCTGGTCACCCCGAACTCCCGCTTCGACCTCTGGCTGATGGGCGACAAGGAGGCCCTGACCGCCAATGAGGCGGCTGGCTACAAGCTGTTCAAGGAGAGCGGCTGCGTCGCCTGCCACAACGGCCCGGCGTTCGGTGGCAACTCCTTCCAGAAGATGGGCGTGGTCCAGCCGTACAAGGCCAAGAGCCCGGCCGAAGGTCGCGTGGCCGTGACCGGCAAGGACGCGGACCGCTTCCTGTTCAAGGTACCGACCCTGCGCAACGTGGAGCTGACCTATCCGTACTTCCACGACGGTGAGGCCGAGACCCTGAGCGAGGCGGTCGATGTCATGGGCCGGCTGCAACTGGGCAAGAAGTTCAGCGACAAGGAAAACACCCAGATCGTCGCCTTCCTGAAGACGTTGACCGGCGACCAGCCGGCGTTCCAGATGCCGATCCTGCCGCCTTCGACCGAGAAGACCCCGGCGCCGAAGCCGTTCGATTGAGCGCCGGAAAACAGCAATAGAAGTACCGATCCGGCCCCCCTCGCGGGGCCGGATTTTTTTATGGTCCTGACGGCGGTTTGAACCAGCAACGGGGCCGCGCCTCCCGTTCGTAGCCCTCTTGCCGGGTGCAAGCTTCGGGAGTCTCGTTGTCGATCGGGCACAACGCTCCGGCAACCAGGGTGTCGAGCCGGCACTGGGCGCCGGGATAGCCGTGCGCCAGCGTGGCGGCGCGCACCGTGGCGTCCTGTCGGGTGAGAGCGGGGGCTTTGACCCCGTTTGTGTCGGCGATCCAGCGGGACAGTGTGAAGGCGGCAAGAATGCTTCGGCGGCAGATCGCCTGATCTGCGGTCACAGGGAAGGAAACGGCACACGCCCGCCCGAGCTCGGGGGGCAGCTGCTCGCGCCAGTACGACGGCGGGTAGCGGGTCTTGCGCAGGTAACGTTTCATGCAGCTCGCGGTGGCGAAGTAGTCGGCCTGGCCTTCGGAGCTGAGTTCGGCCGCATAGGGGGCACCGCCGACGTGGTGACCGACCTCGTGGCAGACCACCAGGGCGAAGGCATCGCGGCTCAGCAGCGGATGGCGCGCCAGCCCCCCTTTCAGTTCGATCTCCCAGACCCGGAGGCTTCGTTGCGCCTTCCGGTCATAGCCCGCCGTCAGCGAGGAGAGCGCGTTGGCCTCGTCCGCATCCCAGCGCTTGTTCACGACCGGTTGTATCTGCCGCTGAGCAAAGGACTCGGCATAGAGATCCACAACGGTGTCGGCGATGTAATCGAAACTTTCCGCATCGATGTCATTGGGTGCAGCACCGGATTCACCGTGCCCTTCTGCCGCCGTGGCCAGTGAAAGCAGTAGCGCAAAACCCGGTGCCAGCCTCATCCCGTCCTCCCTGACTTGTGGCGGAGCGGCCTACCGGTCGTCCATCCGGGAAGGATGTGGCGAGCGAGGCGCATCGGGGCCGATTCCGGCATGCCGCTAACGAAAAAGCATAGCCCGCTGCCGGACAGCACACGAAAGTGAAACCTTCCCGGTCTAACCTCCCTGGACTTCGGTGGAAGTTGGTCTACGTTTAAGCGTTAGGCGACCGTCGATGCCCGTATTCCGTGCGGGGGCACAGGGCAGACATCGCGGGTGATGGACCACGGGCCATCAAGGAATGAGCCGAAAAGCGGCTCAAAATGCGCAACCCAGATAACGATAACGATATGAAGACGCACTTGGGCACTGATGGGGAATTCGAAGCCGCCGTGGGTGGTTGTGCCAATTCCCAGTATCTCCGTGGCATCCAGATGCTGCAGTCCGCCAGCGGACCCAGCTGCTTCTCCGAGGCGATGGAGTGGTTGACGGCGGCAGCCCGGCAGGGCCATCGCGAAGCGGGGGAACTGCTGGCGAAGCTCACCGAACTGACGCCATTTTCGACACCCACTCCAAACCGCTCCGGGGAATCGTCTGCGGCAATCGCGCCTTGCCGTGCGGCCTCCTGAGTTTCCGGCAACGTTGCTCCAACGCCCCCGGGAGCCTCTAACCGGGCGGTAAGCCATTTCCTTCAGGCGATAGAGCCCCCAGTACGGCCATGAGCGACATCAGTAGGGCCAGATCTGCCGAGCCATGCGGCATGCAGGGCGAGCGCATACTTACGTTGCAGCTGTGCCGGGCGTGTTGTAAGTCCTTGAAAGAAGGTTCGCCGTGAATATGTCCCTGTAGGCTCGACGGCCGCACCCCTCGACCGTATGTTCCAGACACGGTCTACCTCCTGCATCCATGCAGCCGACGACCTTCTTTCAAGGACTTACAACACACCTTTGTGATTATGCGTTCACCCTGATGCGGCATGGGCCGCGCTCGTGTCACGACTCGGTTTGCGTTACGCTTTCGCGCAAACCGCCTCCGTGCCCGATTCCGCCATGCCCAAGTCCGCCTTCCCGCCCCTCGACCATCAACGCATCGGCGCTTGTGTCGAGTCGCTGTGCGAGAAGGGCTGTCGCGAGGTGTGGGGGGTGATTGCGGCGCTGGAGCGGGGCGAGGTCCTGCCGGAGACGGCGCCGCTGCCGGAGCCGGAGCGGCGAGTGGTACTGCAGGAGCTGAAAGAGGTGATGGCGGTTTACGCCGAGTGCCGGGTCAAATAGCGGGACCAGTCCTCATTCGGATCGCCATAGGCGAAAAAGTGCGGATTGAGCAGCGATTCCTTCGTGTTGTAGCGTAGCGGGCGCATTTTCGTGTCCGTCAGTCGCCCGCCCGCCTCTTCCAGGATGCACTGGGCCGCTGCGGTGTCCCACTCGGAGGTGGGGCCCAACCGGGCGTAGACGTCTGCTTTTCCCTCCGCCACCAAGCACGATTTCAGCGCGCTGCCCAAGGGCGTGATCGCGTAGTTCTCCAGGTTCTCCAGAAAACGGTCCATGGCCGCGCTGCGGCGACGGGTACCGGCGACGATCACCGGTTCGTTCGCATCGCGCGGGCGGGTGTGGATCGGGACCGGGTTGTTGCAGGCGCTACGTTTGTAGGCGCCCTGGCCGCGGCAGGCGTAGTAGTAGACCCCGAGCACGGGGGCATAGATGATGCCGACCACCGGCTCATTGCCGTCGATCAGGGCGACATTGACGGTGAATTCACCGCTGCGATGGATGAATTCGCGGGTGCCGTCCAGCGGGTCCACCAACCAGTAGCGCTGCCATAATGAGCGCACCTGAAACGGCACTTTGTTCGACTCTTCGGTCAGGATCGGCAGGCCGGGGGTCAATTCGGACAGGCCGCGTTCGATGATGCGGTGCGCTGCCATGTCCGCCTCCGTGACGGGGGTCTGGTCCTCCTTCTGCTCGACGCTGAAGCCGTCCTCGTAGATCTCGAGGATGCAGCGACCGGCGTCGATGGCGATCTCCAGTGCCGGGGTCAGCAATTCGCAGGGGTCCATCTGCAGGTGGTCGCGACAGCTAATCACCGCGCAGGAGCTCCCGGGTCATGTAGAGCGCAGCGATGCTGCGGGCCTCGGTCATGTCGTCGCGGGCGGTCAGTTCGGCCAGGCGCTCGATCGGCCACGGCACCACCTCGATCTCCTCGGGCTCGTCACCGTCCACCCGGCTGGGGTAGAGGTCGGAGGCGAGTACCACATGGGTGGCGTGGGCCATGTAGCCGGGGGCGACGGTGAGGGAGGTGAGCGGCCGCAGCGTCTTGGCGGCGTAGCCGATCTCCTCCTGGATCTCGCGGTTGGCCGCCACCAGCGGGTCTTCGCCCGCTTCGATCCTGCCCTTGGGCAGGGCCAGCTCATAGCGCTCCATGCCGGCGGCGTACTCCCGGATCAACAGTACGGTCTCCGCGTCCAGCATCGGCACCACCAGCACGGCCCCTTGGGGCGAGCCGAGCAGACGCTCGTACACCGTCTCGACGCCGTTGGAAAAGCGCAGATTGAGCTGCTGGACGTGAAACAGCCGGGTGCGGGCCAGTGTTTCCACGTTGATAATGCGGGGTTTTTCGCGCATGCCGACTCCGGCCGCCTGAGTCCGGCAATCATAACAGAGGTTCCGGGGCCGGGATAAAGCGGGCGGTCCGGAGCCGAAACCGCCCCACCTCTTGCCGATCCTGAGCGCCCGGAGGCAGCGCCAAGGCACTCACGCGAGCCAGCATCGCCCCGTCATGTGGTAGATGTGCCGCATATAGCGATATTTCGGCAAAGTTGCCGTATAGCATCGCGGATGCGCTGTGTGCGGCTCACGTAACAAGCTGTTCTTGTGGGGTTCCTTTGGTGTGGCGAGTAGTTGCGGATATGATCAGGTAGAAGTGTCTCGATGAAATACGGCGCTGCATGAGCATGGCAGTTCCTGAGATCGCAGGAGATTGGAAATGAAGAAGATCTTCGCGTCTGATCGCCGAGTTGCCGATTGAAGAAAGCCTTCGGCTGGTTAAGGATATTTGGGACTCCATCGCAGAGCTTCCGGAATCGGTCGCAATCCCCCTGTGGCCCAAAGAAGAGTGGAAAAACGCCTGGACACTTATCATGCCAACCCGAAGACGGTCCGCCTTGGCATGAAGTGAGAGCAAGGTTGCTGGGGGAGTACTAAGCGTTGATCCCGCAAGCCGTCGCTTTCATCCTACCCGCACACGGCGGTTCACTTTCCTCGGCTTTGAGTTCTACTGGGAAGCCGACACCAAAGGCACCGCCCGTGTTTGGCGACGGACC
>JAWLGP010000022.1:0-76292 GCA_041685045.1 Gammaproteobacteria bacterium | reverse complement strand
CGAGCAGGGGTTGGTTTTCTGCCAAAGCAAGTCCGAGGGGAAGAAGAACGAAATCAAAAGCGTGCAGTCGCTAATCGACACGCTGGAACTGACGGATACCCCCTCAGGGTTACAGGGTAAACGCGTGCTCACCTAAGCGCGCGCTCCGCTACACTGCCAAACGGGTGAGATAGGTGCGCCAGCCGCCCAAATGGGTAATCTCGTCGGCTGCAGCGGTGGCCTCGGTCTCGCAGAGGAAGCCCGAGACGCGCTCGCCGCTGGCCAGTTCCACCTTGCCGATACCGAGCGGTGCCGGGATCTCCGCGACGAATGCGCCGAATCCCTCCACCGGCAGCTCCCAGACCTCCAGTTCGATGGCGGCGCCGTCCGCGGCCCGCACCAGGCCCGGCCGCTTCGGCGGGCCGCCGGGGAGGGCGAACAGGCGGTAGCTCGCGGCGGTGCGGCTCGCGGCCAGGAAGCGGCCGCCCCGGTCGGTGAGCTGGTGATTCAGGGCCAGGCCGCGCATGTGGGCGCCGCACACCGCGATCCGCACCCGACCCGCCGGGGTAGTCGGCGAGACGGCCGCCGCCGGCAGCGGTTGTCCGGTGGCTCCGGCCGACAGCGCGGTGCTGCGGTGGAGCCGGTCGCCGAGCTGCAACAGCAGCGGTTCGGCAAAGGCCGGCGCACAGAGAGTAATCCCGAACGGCAGGCCGTCGGCCTGGAAGCCGGCCGGTACGGCGACGGCACTCAGGTCGAGCAGGTTCATGAAGTTGGTGTAGTAGCCGAGATTGGCGTTGAGGCGCACCGGATCGGCCATGACCTCGTCGATACGATAGATCGTACCGGCGGTCGGGGTGACCAGCACGTCGACCCGCGCCAGCTCCTGCTCCGCCGATCGGCGCAGCTCGGCAAGGCGGTATTGGCCCCGGAACGCCTCCACTGCGCTCATCCGGTTGCCGCCACCGATAATGTTACGGGTCACCTCCAGCAGCGCGTCCGGTTGCTGTTCCAGGAACGGCCCGATCGCCGCGTAGCGTTCCGCTACCCATGGCCCCTCATAGAGCAGGCGGGCGGCATCGAGGAACGGCCGGAGATCGATCACCACCTGTTCGCCACCGAGTGCCTCCAGCCGTTTTACGGCCTCGGCAAACAGCCGTTCGGCCTCACTATTGCCGAAGAAGGCGAGCTGGTCGGCGGCGGGCACGCCGAAGCGGAATGCCTCGCCCGGGAGCGCGGGACCGGGCTGCTGCCGCCGTGACCACGGGTCTTCGGCATCGAATCCGGCGGCGACCCGCAGCACGGCGTCGGCCTCGGCGGCGCTCAGGGCGAACATCGACACGCAATCCAAACTGCGGCAGGCCGGGACCACGCCGCGGGTGCTGAGCAGGCCGCGGGTCGGCTTGAGGCCGACCAGGTTGTTGAAGGCGGCCGGCACCCGGCCGGAGCCGGCGGTGTCGGTACCGAGGGAGAAACTCACCTCGCCGCGGGCGACGCCGATGGCCGAGCCGGAACTGGAGCCGCCGGAGACGTAGTCGGGGTTGAAGGTGTTGCGGCCGGGCCCGTAGGGCGAGCGCGCGCCCACCAACCCGGTGGCGAACTGGTCCAGATTGGTCTTGCCGAGGGGGATCGCCCCGGCCGCGATCAGCCGCTCGACCACCGTGGCGGAGCGCTCCGGCAGGTAGGCATAGTCGGGGCACCCTGCGGTGGTGGGGATGCCGGCCAGGTCGATGTTGTCCTTGATGGCGAAGGGGATGCCGTAGAGCGGCAGGTCGGCCGGTGTGGCACCCTCCAGCCGGGTTAGGTACGGCGCCAGCTCCTCCCGGGTGAGCAGGCGGATCCAGGCGTTGTACGAGCGGCCCGCTTCGGCGCGGCGCACCGCCTCTTCGATCACCTGCGTCGGGGTGAAGGCCCCGTTGCGGTAACCCGCCAGCAGGGTCTCGATGGCAAAGCTTTGTTCGTTCATTTTTCGTCTCCTGCGGGCGCCGCCCCGGCGCCCCGTGACGGTGCGATGAATCGCACCCTACATTTCTGTTCAGCCAAGTAGGTCGGGTTAGCAGACGATCGTCGGGTTACGCTGTTGCTAACCCGACCTACGGTCACCTCTTGTTCGGTTTTCGGCCACTCACTTTTGGCCCCGGATCACCACCAGGTTCTGGCCGGCGGCCACCTGGCCGCCCTCGCTGCAGAGCACCTTCTCCACCACGCCCTTCTCGGCGGCGAGGATGGCGATCTCCATCTTCATCGACTCGACGATCACCAGCTCATCGCCGGGTTTCACCCGGTCGCCCGGCTGCACCGGGATCTGCCAGACGCTGCCCGGCACGTGGGTGGCGATGGCGTGACAGCCCTCCGGCAGCGCCGCCTCGGTGTCAACTTCGGCGCCGGCGTCGCTCTCTTCCCAGTGGGCCTGCCCGCTCCGCTCCCAGGCCTCGCGTTCGGCCTCGAACGCCGCCTGCTGGGTCGCCTTGAAGGCGGCAATCGCGTCGGCGTTTTCAGCCAAATAGGCGTTGTATTCGCGCAGGCTGAAGGTCGTTTCCTCCACCTTGAACGGGTAGCGGCCGGCGGGGAACTCGTCGCGGATCTGCAGCAGCTCCTCCTCGCTGACCGGATAGAAGCGGATCTGATCGAAGAAACGCAGCAGCCACGGCTTGCCCGCTTCGAAGGCGTCGGTGGCACGGTAGCGGTTCCACATCTGCAGGGTGCGGCCGACGAACTGATAGCCGCCGGGTCCCTCCATGCCGTAGACGCAGAGATAGGAGCCGCCGATGCCGACCGCGTTTTCCGGGGTCCAGGTGCGCGCCGGGTTGTACTTGGTGGTCACCAGCCGGTGGCGCGGGTCGATGGGGGTGGCCACCGGCGCACCGAGATAGACGTCACCGAGGCCCATCACCAGGTAGCTGGCCTCGAACAGGATCTGCTTGACCGCCTCGATATCCTCCAGCCCGTTGATGCGGCGGATGAACTCGATGTTGCTCGGGCACCAGGGGGCGTTCTTGCGCACCGACTGCATGTACTTGTCGATGGCGAGCCGGGTGGCGGAGTCGTCCCAGGAGAGCGGCAGGTGGACGATTCGGGTTGGCACCTCCATGTCGTCGATGGCACCGAGTAACTGCTCGCCGGTAACGAGCTGGGCCAGCAGGTCGTCGCGGTCGATCACCCGGCTGTCAAAATGTACCTGCAGGGAGCGGATGCCGGGGGTCAGGTCGAGGATGCCGGGGATGGCCTGCTCCTCGAGCCAGTTCATCAGGGCGTGGACGCGAAAACGCAGGTTGAGGTCAAGCACCAGCGGGCCGTACTCGATCAGCAGGTTGCGGTCGCCGGCCTGGCGGTAGGTGACCGCCACCGGATGTTCCGTAGGGTCGATGCGGTGCAGTACCGGGCGGTCTTCTTCCTCGTCGGTCGGCAACGGCACCGGTAGCGAGGTTTCACCCAGGTGGGCGATGTAGGCGTCCAGCGCCCGCTCGCGGGCATTGGCTTGCGCCAGCGACAGCCGTTTGAAGCGGACGGTGTCGCCGGCCTTGAGCTGGCCGAGCTTCCACAGCTCCGCCTGCACGATGGTGGCGGGGCAGACGAAGCCGCCGAGGCTGGGTCCGTCCGGGCCGAGGATCACCGGCATGTCGCCGGTAAAGTCCACCGAGCCGATGGCGTAGGCGTTGTCGTGGATGTTGGAGGGGTGCAGCCCCGCCTCGCCACCGTCGCTGCGCGCCCACTTCGGTTTCGGCCCGATGAGGCGCACACCGGTGCGGCTGGAGTTGTAATGCACCTCCCAGTCGGTGCCGAAGAACATGACGATGTCTTCGTCGGTGAAGAAGTCGGGTGCGCCGTGGGGGCCGTACAGCACGCCGATCTCCCAGTGCTTGCCGTAGACCGGCACCGCTTCGGCAGGGAGGGTACCGAGCGATCCGTTAGTCGCTTCGCCAAGGTGCAGGGTGTCCCCCACCCGCAGCGTGCGCCCGGCGTGCCCGCCGAACTGGCCCAGGGTGAAGGTGGCGCGGCTGCCGAGATACTCCGGCACGTCGATGCCGCCGCGCACCGCGAGGTAGGCGCGGGCGCCGCCGCCGGTGACGGTGCCGATCTTCAGGGTGCTGCCGGCCGGCACCGTGAGCGCCTGCCAGAACGGCACCGCCTCGCCGTCGAGCTCCGCCTGCATCGGCGCACCGGCGAGGGCGATCACCGCCTCGCTGTTGAAGCGCAGGGTCGGACCGGAGAGGGTCAGTTCCAGCGCCGCCGTACCCTCGTCGTTGCCCACCAGCCGGTTGGCGAGGCGAAACGCCAGGTGGTCCATCGGGCCGGAGGGCGGCACGCCCACGTCCCAGTGGCCGACCCGGCCGGGGTAGTCCTGCACGGTGGTCTGGGTGCCGGGCTGGAGCACGCCGATGGTGGCGGGCCGGTAGCTTAGCGTGTCGAGGTACTTCGTGGTATGGCGCCCCTCGCGGAACACCGGTTCGGTGACCACCTGCGCGAGATAATCGAGGTTGGTCTCGGTGCCGGCGAGACGGCTCTCGTTCAGTGCCGAAGCCAGTTTGGCCAGGGCGTCCTCACGATCGTCACCATGAACGATCAGCTTGGCGATCAGCGGGTCGTAGTAGGGCGGTACCTCGCTGCCGCGGCTCACCCAGGTGTCGCAGCGCACGCCCTCCGGGAACCGCACCTCGGTGAGGGTGCCGGCGCTCGGCTGGAATTCGCGGGCCGGGTCCTCGGCGTAGATGCGGGCCTGGATCGACCAGCCGCGCGGTGCGTACTCGAAGCGGTCGAGGAAACCGCTTTCGCCTGCGGCGAGCCGCACCATCCACTCCACCAGGTCGACGCCGTTCACCGCCTCGGTGACGCCGTGCTCCACCTGCAGGCGGGTGTTCACCTCGAGGAAGTAGAAGGCCTGGGTGTCGGCATCGAAGACGAACTCCACGGTGCCGGCGGAGCGGTACTGCACCGCCTCGCCGAGGCGCACGGCCGCGGCCAGCAGCTGTTGTCGGCGCGCCTCGTTCAGTCCGGGTGCCGGGGTCTCCTCCACCACCTTCTGGTTGCGCCGCTGCAGCGAACAGTCGCGTTCGCCCAGGGCGATCACCTTGCCGGCGCCGTCACCGAAGATCTGCACCTCGATATGGCGGGCGTGCTCGACGTACTTCTCCAGGAAGATGCCGGCCTGGCCGAAGTTGTTGCGGGCGAGCCGCTCAACCGACTCCCAGGCGCCGCTCAGCTCCTGTTCGTTGCGGCACACCTGCATGCCGATGCCGCCGCCCCCGGCGGTGCTCTTCAGCATCACCGGGTAGCCGATCGTCTCCGCCTTTTGCCGCGCCTCGGTCGCGTCGGCCAGCAGCCCGCTGCCCGGCAGCAGCGGAACGTCGTTGGCCTCGGCCAGTGCGCGCGCGGTGTGCTTCAGGCCGAAGTCGCGCATCTGCTGCGGCGTGGGACCGATGAAGCGGATTCCGGCCGCTTCGCACTGCTCGGCAAATTCGGCGTTCTCGCTCAACAAGCCGTAGCCGGGATGGATCGCCTCGGCCCCGGTTGCCTTCGCTGCTTCCAGGATCTTCTCCCCGAGCAGGTAACTCTGCGACGCCGGGGCAGCGCCGATACCGATCGCCTCGTCGGCCATTTCGACATGGGCCGCATGGCGGTCCGCTTCGGAGTAGACCACGACCGAACCGATCCCCATCCGCTTCAACGTGCGAATGATGCGGCAGGCGATCTCGCCACGATTGGCAATCAGTACCTTGGAAAACATCTGTCTCTCTCCCGTCTGTTCATCGGCACGGCGGCATTCGTGTTACCGGGAACGACTGCGACCACGTTCGCGGTGACACTGCGCTTTGTGCATCTCTGTTCGGTATGGGGCCGGGCCGTCCCGGCTTGTTCGGAAGAGCTGCGGGTCGTCCCGCAGTCGGTGCGGCTGGGCTTACTTGTTCGGCGCGTCCCAAACCAACAGCTGGGCGGGCGTCGGGTTGTAGGCGTTGCACGGGTTGTTGAGCTGCGGGCAGTTGGAGATGAGCACAATCACGTCCATCTCGGCACGCAGCTCCACGTACTTGCCCGGCGCGGAGATCCCGTCTTCGAAGGTGAGGCCGCCTTCGGGCGTGACCGGCACGTTCATGAAGAAGTTGATGTTGCTGGCGAGATCCCGCTTCGACATGCCGTTGCCCCACTCCGCAATCGCGATCAGATAGTTGTCGCGGCAGTTGTGCATGTACAGCTTGTCGAGTGCGTAGCGCACCGTGTTGCTCTCCGCGGCACAGGCGCCGCCGAGGGTGTCGTGGCGACCGCAGGTGTCGGCGGTGATGGTGAGCATCGCCCGGCCGTCGTTGGACAACAGCTGTGAACCGGTGGTGAGATAGATGCTGCCCTGGGCGGTGATGGTGGCATTGGCGTCGTACCGCTCGGCCGGATCGGCCGCACTGTAGAACAGGGTGTCCACCGCCTGGTTGCCTTCCAGGTCGACCATCCGCAGCACCTGTCCCTGCTTCACCTCATGCATCCACGGCTCGCCGGCACGCAGGGTGAAGTCGTAGACCGCGTTGGCCGGGTCGAGTGGACTTTCAATCTGTGTCATTGCAGTCATGGCACGCTCCTAAGCGCCGGCGTAGAGCCGTTCGGTGTTGGCAAAGCCGCGGGCGTTTTCCGGGCAGAAGGTGCGCACCCGATCGTCGCCGGCCACCGGCTCCGAGCGCCACGCCGTCAGCCGCAAAGGCTGGACCCGATAGCGAGGGCTCGGATCGAGTGGATGGGGACAGGTGGAGAGCGCCACCAGGGTGTTCATCTCGAAACGCAGGTCGACGAAATCGCCCGCCTTCGAATTCTCCGGCACGAAGTTGAGCCGGCCCGCCTCGTCCACCATCACCTTGCTGAAAAAGTTGATCGGCGCCGGCAGGTCACGCTTGCCGAGCCCGTACTTGCCGACCTCGATCAGCAGGCTGTCGCGGCCGTTGCGATACATGCCGTTGCGCGCCTCCTGAAAACCGACCCGACCGTATTGCCTCTCCACCTGTGCCGCGTCGGTGAGACCGCCGATCGGATCGTGCCAGCCCACGGTGTCCTCGGTGATGGAGCAGAGGATGCGCCCCATATCGGAGTAGCAGGCGTGGCCGCGCGTGAGATGGGCGGTGTGCTGGGCCTTCAGCGTGTCTGCCATGTTGTAGCGCTCCAGCTTCTCCTCCTGATTGAAGAGCACCATGGAGACGTTGGCACCGCCGGAGACATCGGTCAGCCGCAGCGTGGTGCCGCGCCGGACGATGCCCGACCAGTGGACGCCTCCCGGAACCTCTTCGCTCCAGAGGATGCGGTCGGCGTCGATCTTGTTGACGTCCGAAGCCATAGGACCTCCTTTAGCATCGATAGGAATGACCCGGACCCACGGCGTAATCCCGTAAGTCCTCGCGGACGACGTTTGCAAGAGCTGTACCACTGCACCGGGGCAGTGCAGGCGCGGAATATCGGTAATTCCACACAAAGCGTGCGCGCTGATTCGGGGCAGGGGGACGTCGTTGTGCACGTACTCGGTGCATTGGTTGCCGACAGGGGCGCGCGGGTTGCCAATGCTTTTTCCTGGAAATCGCGGTCCCTCGCGGCTCACAGCGAATTTCGCGAAACAGGCACACCAATTGCAAAACCATTTCCGAAATGTGCATCTAGGGTTCCGGCCTTCACTCTGAAGGCGACTGGTCCGAGGGATGCAGTCCGGTCACACGGCCGGATACACGGCGGGACAAAAGCCCGGGAGACGATACCGCGAAGCGCAAGCATTCGAACGGGTCTTCTCCACACGGCCCACACGCATTCTCCCTTCCGGATCGCTCCACGCTTTTCCGCCCGGTTTTCAACAAGCGAGGAGTCCGACATGCGTTCTAAGTTGAAGCAGTATCTGAAAGTGGGGGTTGTGCTGGGTGGTCTGGCCGCCGCCGCGTTCTCACCGGCGGCGATGGCCGAGAAGAAGGATTCGTTCCGTGTCGCCTGGACCATCTACGTGGGCTGGATGCCCTGGGACTACGCGGCCCAACACGGCATCGTGAAGAAGTGGGCCGACAAGTACGGCATCGCGATCGAAGTGGTGCAGCTGAACGACTATATCGAATCGATCAATCAGTACACCGCCGGTGCCTTCGATGCCGGCACCATGACCAACATGGACGCCCTCACCATCCCGGCGGCCGGCGGCGTCGACACCACCGCGCTGATCCTGGGCGACTACTCCAACGGCAACGACGCCATCGTGCTGAAAAATGCCAAGTCGCTGGCCGACATCAAGGGGCAGAACGTCAATCTGGTCGAACTCTCCGTCTCCCACTACACGCTGGCCCGCGGCCTGGAAACGGTCGGCCTGGCCGAGCGTGACGTCACCGTGGTCAACACCTCGGATGCCGACATCGTCGCCGCCTACCAGGCGCCGGACGTCACCGCCGTCACCCTGTGGAATCCGCAGCTCTCGGAAGTGATGAAGGACCCGAGCGCAGCGAAGGTGTTCGACTCCAGCCAGATCCCCGGCGAGATCATCGACATGCTGGCGGTCAACAGCGAGACGCTGAAGGACAACCCGGAATTCGGCAAGGCGCTGGTCGGCGCGTGGTTCGAGACGATGGCGCTGATGGCGAAGGATGACGCCGCAGGCAAGGCGGCGCGTACCTACATGGGTGAGGCCTCCGGCACCGACCTGGCCGGCTATGACGCGCAACTCGCCGCCACCAAAATGTTCTACCAGGCCGGCGAAGCCGCCGCGTTCACCGCCAGCCCGGAACTGAAGACCACCATGGACAACGTGCGCCGCTTCTCCTTCGACCACGGCCTGTTGGGCGAAGGCGCCAGCAGTATCGACGCGGTGGGTATGGAATTCGCCGATGGCTCGGTGCTGGGCGATGCGCAAAACGTGAAGCTGCGTTTCGACCCGACCTACGTGCAGATGGCGGCGGAAGGGAAGTTGTAAGCAGTTTGGAGCAGTAACGGACAAGGACGTCCGCTCCAACTACCAAACCGGGAACCGCCATGAGCCGCCTCATCAACCGACAACCCGATCGCACCGGCGCCATCGTGCTCGGCATATTGCCGTTCGTGCTCCTGGCGCTGCTCTACCTGATCGCCTCCGACCTGCGGCTGGAAGCGAACCCCAACGACAAACTGCTGCCGGCGCTGTCGAGCTTCGGCGAGGCAATCCAACAGGTGGCCGTGGAGCCGAGCCGCCGCACGGGCGAGATCGTGCTGTGGGGCGATACCCTCGCCAGCCTGCAACGGCTGGGTCTCGGTGTCGGACTCGCCGCACTGGCCGGTTTGGCATTCGGTATTCTGACCGGCGCCGTTCCCTACGCGAGGGCCACGCTGTCGCCGCTCATCGCCGCGCTTTCGCTGATTCCACCCCTCGCCATCCTGCCGATCCTGTTCATCGTCTTCGGCCTGGGCGAGCTATCCAAAGTGGTGCTCATCGTCATCGGCGTCGCACCCTTCATCATGCGCGACCTCGCGCTGCGGGTGGGGGAACTGCCGAGCGAACAGATCATCAAGGCGCAGACCCTCGGCGCCTCCAGCTGGCAGGTGATCATCCGCGTGCTCCTGCCGCAGATGCTGCCGCGGCTCATCGACTCGGTGCGCCTGTCGCTGGGTCCGGCCTGGCTGTTTCTGATCGCCGCCGAAGCGATCGCCGCCACCGACGGCCTCGGCTACCGCATCTTCCTCCTGCGCCGCTACATGGCCATGGACACCATCCTGCCCTATGTCGTCTGGATCACCCTGCTCGCCTTTCTGCTCGACTGGCTGCTGCGTGTGGTCTCGCGCAAGGCCTTCCCCTGGTTCCACCTGGGAGTGAACCGCACATGAGCAAGCTCGTCATCAACAACCTGTGGAAGGAGTACGGCACCCAGATCGTACTGGAGCGGGTGAATCTCGAAGTGGCAGACGGCGAGTTCTGCACCATCGTCGGTGCTAGCGGCTGCGGCAAGACCACCTTCCTGCGCATGCTGCTCGGCCAGGAGCAGCCTACCCGTGGTGATCTGCTGCTCGATGGTGAAGCGATCCCGAACGAACCGGGTCCGGACCGCGGCGTGGTGTTCCAGCGCTACTCGGTGTTTCCGCACCTGACCGCGCTACAGAACGTGATGATGGGACTGGAGCTGCACCGCGCCCCGATCACCGGCCGGCTGTGGGGCGGCAAACGCAGGCAGGCTCAGGAGCAGGCGCTGGCGGCCCTCGACGCGGTCGGCCTGCACGGCGCCCGCGACAAATACCCGAGCGCCCTCTCCGGCGGCATGCAGCAGCGCCTGGCCATCGCCCAGTCGCTGGTGAAAGAGCCGAAGATCCTCCTGCTCGACGAACCCTTCGGCGCCCTCGATCCCGGCATCCGCCACGACATGCACGACCTGGTGCGCGAGCTGTGGGAGCGCAACCGCATGACCATCTTCATGATCACCCACGACATCCAGGAGGCGTTCGACCTCGGCACCCGCGTCCTCACCTTCGACAAGGTCCGCCACGACCCGCAGCAACCCGAACGCTACGGCGCCACCATCACCTACAATCTCCCGCTGGAACGCAAGGACAAGTCGGCGATGGCCGAACTCCAGGCCAAGCTGGCCCTATCCGCGTAGCGGTTTCGTTTATTGTGGGAGGGCCGCACCCCGTTCGGGGCATAAATCCCCGGCGCGATTCGCCCTTTCCGCAAGCCCCAACATCTCGAGGCATTCGCAACGTCCAATCGCGGCGAGGATGCCGCTGCCACAAAAATCCGCCCGAACCGAACGAAGCCGCTTTCCCTGTGGGAGGGCCGTCCCCGGCGCGATTGGGCGTGTCCGTAAGCTGCGATTTTTCCGAGGCGAGACAAGCGCCAAACGAAGCCGAGGTTTATGTCCCTACCGCCCCGCCAACCCCGACAAAAACGCAAACCACCGCCGCTGCTGTACCTCGAACGGCGCACCATCCCCCAACATCGCCTCGGCCGCCTGCACAAACCGCCCCTCCGGCAACGGCGAGTCGGCCTCGATGAATGCAGCGGCCACCTCCCGCGTCACCTCCGGGTGAAACTGAAACCCAAACACCCGCCCGTCGAACACAAAGCCCTGACTGGGGCACGCCTCACTGTGCGCAAACGGCACCGCTCCTTCGGGAACCGTGAACCGATCCCCATGCCAGTGAAACACCGGCACCTCCGCCTCCGGCAGCACCCGGTCGAGCGGCGGTTCGAGGGACGCGCTCGGATACACCGAAAACCAGCCAATCTCCTGCTGCCCGTTGCTGACCACCGGCCCACCCAGCACATCGCTGATCAACTGCGCTCCGAGACAGATTCCGATCACCGTCTTCCCCGCATCGACGGCCCGGCGAATGAACGCCTTCTCCTGCGCGAGCCACGGATATTCATCGTGCTCGTAGATATTCATCGGCCCGCCCATAACGAACAGCCAATCGAAATCGATCGTCTCCGGCAACGACTCCCCCGCATAAAGTCGCGTCCCCGTCACCGTATGCCCCTCGGAAGCCGCCCACTCCGCCGTACTGCCAAGCGCCTCATGGGCCACGTGCTGCAGATAATGAATTCGCATCGCCTCGTTCTCCGTCCTTTCCGCCATCTAACCAACCCAAACCGCGGCACGCGCCGTCTTCTGTGGGAGGGCCGCACCCCATGCGGGGCATAAAATCCCCGGCGCGATGCGGCGTCTCCGCAAGCCCCAACACTTCAGGTCATACCAAACGCCCAGTTGCAGCGGAGATTTATGCCCCGCATGGGGACGCAGCTCCCACAAAATCCCCTTCCCTAACCGGAAGCCGGTTTTACCTTTGTGGGAGGGCCGTCCCCGGCGCGATTTGGCCTTCCGCAAGCCCCGCAGTTCCGACGCAACCCGAACGTCCCATCGCGGCGAGGACGCCCCTCCCACACCAGTTCCAGATGCCCGGGTTCCTGTGGGAGGGCCGTCCCGGCGCGATTCGCCCTCTCCGCAAGCCCCGCATTCCAAGGCAACCCGAACGTCCCATCGCGGCGAGGACGCCCCTCCCACACCAGTGACAGACGCCCGGGGTTCCTGTGGGATGGCCGCACCCCATGCGGGGCATAAAATCCCCGGCGCGATTCGTCCTCTCCGCAAGCCCCGCAGTTCCGAGGCAACCCGAAGTCCCATCGCGGCGAGGACGCCCCTCCTACACCAGTTACAGACGCCCGGGGTTCCTGTGGGAGGGCCGTCCCCGGCGCGATTCGCCCTCTCCGCAAGCCCAGTAGTTCCGAGGCAACCCGAACGCCCCATCGCGGCGAGGACGCCCCTCCCACACCAGTTCCAGGCGCCCGGGTTCCTGTGGGAGGGCCGCACCCCATGCGGGGCATAAAATCCCCGGCGCGATTCGCCCTTCCCGCAAGCCCCGCAGTTCCGACGCAACCCGAACGTCCCATCGCGGCGAGGACGCCCCTCCCACACCAGTTCCAGACGCCCGGACTCCTGTGGGAGGGCCGCACCCCATGCGGGGCATAAAATCCCCGGCGCGATTTGGCCTTCCGCAAGCCCCGCAGTTCCGAGGCAACCCAAACGCCCCATCGCGGCGAGGACGCCCCTCCCACACCTACAGGCGCCCGGTTTCCTGTGGGAGGGCCGTCCCGGCGCGATTCGTCCTCTCCGCAGGCCCCGATATTTCAACCCGAACCGAACCCCCATCGCGAGCCCGTGTAGGGTGCGATTTATCGCACCGTTCTGGAAAAGAAGCCCCGCTCGGTGCGATAAATCGCACCCTACAAAACCAACGGACACCAGCCGCAAAGCAGCTTGCAAGACAATCAATACGCCGCCGGTGCATCCACCACCGGCTCCTCCGGCGCCCGCTTCGCCTCCAGCAGCGTCGCCGCCAGGATCAATGCCCCCCCGACCATCTCCCCACCGGACAGGCTCTCCCCCCCAATCACCACTGCCGACGCCACCGCCGCCAGCAACTCGGTAATCAGCAGTACCGACGCCCGCCCCGCTTCCATATGGGTCACCGCCCACTGGGTGCCCAGGGTCGCCACCAGCAGCCAGGCCAGCCCGAACAGCAGCACCAACACCCAAGTGCCCGCCGAAACCGCCGGCGCCTCCATCGTCAACAGCGGCATCGCCACGACCGCCATCAGCCCGCAGCCGATGAACATGGCCGCAGTCTTGCTCATCAGCGGCACGTGCGCGGCGGCGCGGCAGGTGACGTTGTTGAGCGCAAACGCCATCCCCGAGCTGATCGCCAGCAGGTCGATCAGCGACGGTGTGGTCTCGAACACCGCCATGCCGCCCAACACCAGAAAGGCCCCCCCGAGCGCCAGGCCGACACCCATCCAGCGCGGCCCGTCGATGCGCTCGCCAAGGAACAGCCGCCCACCCAGAACACCCCATACCGGCGCCAGGTAGAACAACATCATCGCCCGCACCACCTCGCCGTAGATCATCGCGGATGCGAACGACAGATTGGCCCAGCCGCCGAGCAGGAACATCAGCCAGAGAAAGCGGGTCTCGCCCCGCCAGGCGGCCCGCTCGCGCCAGAGGTAGGGCAGGAGCACCAGCGCCACCGCGCCGTAACCGACCAGGATCAGCGGGATGCCCTCCACACCCTGCCCGTGGAAATACTGCAGCGGCCACCAGGTCACCCCCCATAGGGTGGCACTGGCGATCAGGACGGCAACGGCATAGGTGGGGTTCATGGGCTTACCAGCGGAAGTCGGTGCTACATTCTACGAGCGGGCAGCCTCACTCGTACCACTCCGGAAACGGCTTGCGGCTGCGGAAGAAGGCGAGGTCGTGGTTCGGCCAGATCACCGCCCCGGTCTCGCGGGCGGTCCGCTTCAGCTTGCGGATGCTCTCCAGCGCCATCTCCTCCCGGTCGCACCAGCAGAGCCCCGGCGCCACCTCCTGCTCGATATTCTCGGAAAGGTCCGCCGCATCACCGGCTAGCAGGATCGGCGGGCCCTTGGGCAACTCGATCCAGAGCGACATGTGTCCCGCGGTGTGGCCCGGCGTCTCCAGGGCGCGCAGTCCCGGCACCGGCTCGTACTCGCCATCGGTCAGGCGCCAGCGGTGGTCGCCGGCGAAATCGTCCAAGAAATAGGCCTCGTCTGCCGGCTCCTGCGCCGCCTCCAACTCGCGGGCGTGGCAGTGCACCTCCGCCCCGGTCACCTCGCCCAGCCCGCCGGCGTGGTCGAAATGCAGATGACCGATGAAGACGATGTCGATGTCTGCCGGCTGCAACCCGAGCGCCGCCAGCCGCCGCGGCAACCGCTGCTCCTCGCTCATCTCGGGCGGGCCGAAGGGGAACGCCGCGTTGTCCTCGTAATAGGCCGCCCGCCGGGCCGGGTCATTCACCTTGCTGTAATCGCAGCCCACGTCATACAGAATCCGGCCGTTCGCGGTCTCGATCAGATAGGCGAGGATCGGCGCCTCGATGATCGTCCCCTCCCCGCGCCCCCGCGTGGAGAGACTCTTGTCATAGCTGTGCATGCCGGTCAGCAGCGGCCAGAAACGTCTTACCTGCGTCATCGAACCCCCGAACGGAAAAGGGGCTTTGCGCCCCGCAGGGTCTCAGCAAGGCGGATGCCAAGCGCCGATGACGCCTAAGTGCTTGAAAAAGGGGAAGCCTCAAGGAAACGAGGCCGATCGCCGCACCAGCACGGCTCATCCGCCCGCCACCGGCACCGTTCCGGTGCCTTCGCCCGTGCCCATAGACGAAAGCCTTGTTGATCAGTATCCTTACGCACTCTCTCAAGCGCCCGTAGCTCAGCTGGATAGAGCGCTGCCCTCCGGAGGCAGAGGTCAGGGGTTCGAATCCCTTCGGGCGCGCCATTTCCTCCCCCCAAGCTCCGTCAGGCCAGGCGAACCTGTAGGGTGCGATTCATCGCACCGTTTCGCGCCCCAAGAATTTCCCCCGCTCGCAACCTCGAACCGAGGCAAGCGCCCCGGTTAGCCCCAATTGAATCTCAACCATCCCCCCGCTCTCTTGCGCGAAGCCGAGCAAGGAGCCGCACTATGCCAAACCGCGTTACAATCGGCGCGGAGCACGCAGCGCCTTAAAAACGGCGCCCGTACAAATGGAATCAGTTAGGATGCTTGAGATTACCAGCCTTGCCGATATCGCCGCCCTGCGCGAGACCTATGAGGTCGAGTGCAAGCTTGCGCTCGGCAAAGATGGAAAAGGAGAACTGCCAAAAGACTTCTGGGAGACCTACAGCGCCTTCGCCAACAGCGACGGGGGCGATGTATTACTCGGTGTTGAGGAAAACAAGGCCGGTTTTTCCTTAAAGGGAATCGCAGACACCTCTCGGGTCCAGGACCAGCTCTGGAGCCAGCTCAACAACCCACAGAAAGTCAGCATCAACATCCTCAAGCCGGGGCATGTGAGGGAACTGACGATCGAAGGGAAAAGCATCCTTCAGGTTCACGTCCCGCGGGCCGCTCGAATCCATCGGCCGGTCCATATCGGCGAGAACCCGATCACCGGCACCTATAAGAGGAATAACAGCGGCGACTTTCGTTGTGATCCCGAAACCGTGCGCCGAATGCTGGCGGAACGGGTCGAGGAGAGCCGCGACAGCGAAATCCTCAAGGGATTCGGGGTCGAAGACCTCGACCTCGACAGCTTCAACGCCTATCGCCAGCTCTACGCCAGTCGGCAGCCGACCCACCCATGGAACGAGCAGGACCCGCAGTCCTTTCTCAGGAACATTGGCGGTTGGCGCCGCGACCGGGAATCAGGCGAAGTGGGGCTGACTCGGGCGGGACTGCTGATGTTCGGCCGGCATCCCGCGATACAGGAGGTTTTTCCCAACTACATGCTGGATTATCAGGAACGTCCGGAGGCGAATATTGCGTCGCGCTGGGTCGATCGCCTCACTCTCGACGGAACCTGGTCCGGTAACCTCTTCGACTTCTACCGCCGCGTCATCAAGAAGCTGGCGGCCGACCTGAAGGTCCCTTTCGCCCTCGACGGTGATAAGCGTCGCGATGACACACCAGTTCACCAAGCCCTGCGCGAGGCGCTGGTCAATACCCTGGTCCACGCCGACTTCACCGGGCGGGCGTCGATTCTGATCGTCAAGCGCCCCGACATGTTCGGTTTCCGCAACCCAGGGTTAATGCGGGTTCCCCAGGAACTGGCAATCCAGGGTGGCGAGAGCGACTGCCGTAACCGGCTGATCCACCAAATGTTTCGTTACGTTGGCTTGGGCGAACAGGCCGGTTCCGGAATCCCGAAGATCTATAGCGGCTGGGATAGTCAGCACTGGCGAAGGCCGCTGCTGTATGAAAAGAACGCACCGTCCGAGCAGACGTTGCTCGAACTGCGGATGCTGGACCTGCTGCCGTCCGGGGCAATCGAATACTTGCAAGCCCAGTTCGGCGACCAATTCGACGCGCTCGACCATCTCGACCGACTGATCCTCGCGACAGCAGCGACGGAACAGGTCGTAAGCCATCGCCGCATGGCGGAGATCACGACCGAGCATGCGCATGACCTAACCCTGGCATTCCAGTCCCTCACCAGACAGGGTTTGCTGGTCACCAGCGGTCACGGTCGGGGAACGGTCTACTGCCTCCCGGGCCAAAACTTCCCCACTCCCGACGAGGCATTCGGCTTCATGACTGGGTCCCGTGCCGTCCTGGGTTCCCGGGCGCTCGCCGAGGACTCCGGAGGTTTGGGCGGGAGCTCCGGACATTTGGATGAAAGCTCCGGACATTTGCCGGAAGGCTCCGGACATTTGCGCCGCGACCAATGGGGCCGGTTGCTCGTGGAAGGGTTAACCAAGCCCCTGATCGACAATATGAATCTGCTCGATCCGGAGCTGGCGCACGACTTGGCCATCGACGCTGACGATGTCCGGAGCAAGGGAAAGGTCCCGCGCGAACTCCTGGAGGAGACGGTCCTGACTATCTGCAAGGAGGCCTACCTGACGCTGCCGGTCCTGTGCGAACTCCTGGACCGGAAGCCGGACCCCCTACGCAAGGGCTACCTGAAACCGCTGGTGGAGAGCGGGAAGCTGATGATGGCGTTTCCCACCAAGCCCACCCACCCCCAGCAGGCCTACACGACGACGGACCGCCCCAATGGGAAGTAGTGCCGGCAGGAATCACTTATCGAAAAAGACCTGAGCCGGCGCCAAACACCGTCGAGCTCGACCCACTCAGCAATCGAAAGAGCCACCGTGAACAAAGAAGAGCAGGAATTCCTCAACAACCTCGACAAGCAGCTCTGGTCCTCCGCCGACCGGCTGCGTGCCAACGTCAATCCCGGCGACTACATGCACGTGGTGCTCGGGCTGGTGTTCCTGAAATACGTCTCCGACGCCTTCAAGGAGCGCCGCGAGGAGCTCAAGGCCGCCTTTACCGACCCCAACCACGACTACTACCTCGGCGAAGACGCGGGCGACCTGATCGAACAGGAGCTGGAGGCCCGCGACTACTACACCGAGAAGAACGTCTTCTGGGTGCCCGCCCTGGCCCGCTGGGACTTCATCAAGGACCACGCCAAGGTCGCCCTCGGCACCAAGCTCGAAGTGAAGAACGGCAAGACCAGCGAATATGAATTCAAGGGCATCGGCCGCCTGCTGGACGACGCACTGGAGGCGGTGGAGAAGGAGAACCCCAAGCTCAAGGGCGTGCTCGACAAGGACTACGCCCGCCGTCGGGTGGACGAGGCGCTGCCCGGCCTCATCGACCTGATGTCCACCATCCCCTTCGAGCATGCCTCACTGCACGCCAAGGACATCCTCGGCCACGTCTACGAATACTTCCTCGGCCAGTTCTCCATCGCCTCCGGCAAACGGGGCGGCGAGTTCTACACCCCGACCAGCATCGTCCATCTCATCGTCGAGATGCTCGAACCCTTCCAGGGCCGCGTGTACGACCCCGCCTGCGGCTCCGGCGGCTTCTTCGTGCAGTCGGAAAAATTCGTCGAGGAGCACGGCGGGCGCCTGGGCCAGCTCTCCATCTACGGCCAGGAGGCCAACCCCACCACTTGGCGCCTCGCCTCCATGAACCTGGCCATCCGCGGCATGGATTTTGACCTCGGCAAGGAGCCGGCCAACACCTTCACCCGCGACCAGCACCCGGACCTGCGCGCCGACTTCATCATGGCCAACCCCCCCTTCAACATGAAGGAGTGGAACGCCGGTGTGAAGGAGGACGACCCACGCTGGAAATACGGCGTCCCGCCCACCGGCAACGCCAACTTCGCCTGGATGCAGCACATGGTCCACCACCTGGCCCCCAACGGCAGCATGGCCCTGCTGCTCGCCAACGGCTCCATGAGCAGCAACACCAACAACGAAGGCGAGATCCGCAAGGCGCTCATCGAGGCCGACCTGGTCGAGTGCATGGTCGCGCTTCCCGGCCAGCTCTTCACCAACACCCAGATCCCCGCCTGCATCTGGTTCCTCACCCGCAGCAAGGCCGCCCGCAACGGCAAGCGCGACCGCAAGGGCGAAACCCTCTTCATCGACGCCCGCAATCTCGGCTACATGAAGGACCGCGTGCTGCGCGACTTCAAGCCGGAGGACATCCGCCAGATCGCCTATACCTTCCACGCCTGGAGAACATCCCCTCTCACCCAGGGAGACGACTCCATGGATGGAGGAGGTAGGGCGACGCAGTACGCCAAAGCCGAGGGACAGGGAGAGGGGAGTTATCAAGACATCCCCGGCTTCTGCAAGTCCGCCACCCTCGAGGAGATCCGCAAGCACGACTATGTGCTCACGCCAGGCCGCTACGTCGGCGCGGCGGAGCAGGAGGAAGACGGCGAGCCGTTCGAGGAGAAGATGGCGCGGCTCACGGCGCAGTTGAACGAGCAGTTTGGCGAGAGTGCGCGGTTGGAGGCGGTGATTCGCAAGAATCTGGCGAGGCTGGGTTATGGCGGGTGAGTTCACTACCGTCCGGATTGAGGACATAGCTCTGGAGATGGGAGATGCTCCGTTCGGCTCACACCTTAAGACATCTGATTACACAGATGAGGGTGCCCTAGTTGTACAAGGGAAAAACGTTCAAGGTCGAGTGTTTGATTGGAGCGACAAAAGGCATGTTTCGAAGGAAAAGTGGAACTCGATACCGCGGAGCCACTGCTTTCCCGGCGACTTGATATTTCCAAAAGTGGGTACGATAGGAAAGGTCGGCATTCTTAGTGAGTGCCCAGGCCATAGAGAGTACTTGTTATCGACGAATACGATGAGGCTCCGAGTCGACCCACAAAAGGCGGATCCCCTTTACATCTACTATTACTTCACGTGGTCAAAGACCGTAAACTTGATCCATGCACTCAATTCGAAATCGGTTCAGCCGGTCTTTAACTACACAACGCTGAAACAGTTCGCACTTGAGTTGCCTCCTGTTGATGAACAGCGCGCCATCGCCCACATCCTCGGCACCCTCGACGACAAGATCGAACTGAACCGCCGCATGAACGAAACGCTGGAGGCCATGGCTCGGGCGATCTTCAAGTCCTGGTTCGTCGACTTCGACCCCGTCCGCGCCAAAGCCAGCGGCGAACCGCCCGAATCCATCTGCCGCCGCCTCGGCCTCACCCCCGACCTCCTCGCCCTCTTCCCCGACCGCCTCGTCGACTCCGAGCTCGGCGAGATTCCGGAGGGGTGGGAATGGAGTTCGATTGGCGATCAAGTGGACATAGTCGGTGGGGGGACTCCCAGCACTAAAGAAAGCGATTATTGGGACGGTGGTTCTTTCAATTGGGCAACGCCAAAGGATCTTTCGGGCAATCCCGATAGCGTACTGTTAAAAACAGGAAGAAAAATCACCCAAAAAGGACTTGAAGTAATTAGCTCGGGCTTGCTTCCAGCCGGCACAGTTCTGCTGTCTTCGCGGGCACCCGTTGGATACTTGACAATCGCAAAGATGCCCACGGCGATCAATCAAGGTTTCATCGCCATGAAATGCCACAAGCTGCTTACACCCGAATATGTTCTGCAATGGGCAAACTCGGCAATGGATGAAATCAAACAGCGTGCCAGCGGCACCACGTTCGCAGAAATCAGCAAAAAGAATTTCCGGCCAATAAAGGCGGTCGTTCCCACGTCAGATGTAATGGATGAATACACGTCTGTTGTTCGGGCAATGTATGACAAGATTTCCTTGAACGTTGCCGAGTCTGATTCCGTGGGCGAGATCAGGGACTCGTTGCTACCGAAGCTCCTCAGCGGAGAGCTCCTGGTCACGGAGGCGACGAATGAATGATTCTTCGTTCTTTCTGTCGAGCAGTACACGTGCTTTGGTCGGCTCCGAAGACGCAGTGCATCTAATTGAGCAGAAAGAGCGGGTCGAGCAAGCTGTAGTTTCCAACGATCCAGCGCTAACACTTGACACAGCCAAGGCGTTCCTCGAAAGCGTTTTTAAAACGATCCTGTCCGATCGGGTGGCAGCCCCAAATCTTGACCAGGACTTGAGCCCTTTGTATCGGAGTGTCCGAGACGTCTTGCCTTTGAATCGTGACGCCGCAGCCAACGAGATCCTAAAGCGACTTACCAATAGCATCGTTCACAGTGTCGCAGAACTCAGAAACAACTATGGCGCGGCATCTCATGGCGACGATGGATACGCCGAGAATCCAGTTGAAATGGCAGAAGCCGAAATGGTTGCGCGCATCGTCGATGGGATGGCGGGTTTCCTATTCCAAAAGCATAAGGCGCATGGCAACCCAGAACTTGCGGCCAGAATCTACTACGGGGAATATCCTGAATTTGACGATTTCTTGGATAATCAGTGGGAAGGCTATGAACTGCCTTTAACTCCCGAAAACAGCATTTCCCTGTCGGCCAGCAAGATCATTTTTCTTACTGATCCGGACGCATATAGGGAAATGTTGCTTCAATATCGCTCTACAGAAACAGAAGATCGCGAGGAAGGACGGGATGCCTAACAACCGCGGAGGCAACGGCATGAGCCAGCCGGTTTATTACCACCTCGGCAAGTTCCCACCCGCGGACTTGGAGTGGCGGCAACTCATTCCGCTCATCGGCAAGGCCAACGCGGGTCTCGCCCGCTACGACGGTCTGTTGTCGGCGATTCCCAACGCGTCGGTGCTGCTCTCGCCGCTGACCACCCAGGAAGCGGTACTCTCCTCGAAGATCGAGGGCACCCACGTGACCATGGGCGAGGTGCTGGAACTGGAGGCGGGCGGCGAACCGGAGGACGTGACCCAGCCCAAGCGGGATGATGCGGAGGAGATCCTGAACTATCGGGTGGCCCTGAGGGCCTGTGTCGAGGCGCTGAAGGAGGGGCCTTTGTCCCAACATCTGCTGCGGCAGGCCCACTACCTGCTGATGCAGGGCGTGCGCGGCCGGGATAAAACGCCGGGGAGCTATCGGGGCGATCAGAACTGGATCGGCCCCAAGGGGTGCCAAATCGAGGAGGCCAGCTTCGTGCCGATCGCGCCCGAACACCTGCAAGGCGGCATGGATGCCTGGGAGAGCTACATGAACGGCGACGGGGAGCTGGACCCGCTGGTGCAGCTCGCCATCGTGCATGTGGAGTTCGAGGCGTTGCACCCGTTCAAGGACGGCAACGGCCGTCTGGGGCGGATGCTGATCCCGTTGTTTCTCTACAAGAAGGCGGTGCTGGGCAGCCCCGACTTCTACATGAGCGGCTATTTGGAGGCACATCGCGAGACCTACCAAGAGCGGCTGCGGGCGGTGTCGCGGGAGGGCGCTTGGACCGCCTGGTGCCGCTTCTTCCTGGAGGGGATCGTCGAGCAGGCGGCCGAAAACGAACAAAAGGCGCGGGCGATCCTGAACCTCTACGAAGAAGTGAAGAACCGGGTGGTCGACCTGACCCGGTCCCAGCACGCGATCCGGGCGGTGGACTTCCTGTTTCAGACGCCAATCTTCAGGGCTCCCGACTTCACCGAGAGTTCGGATATCCCCAAACCAACGGCCAGCCGCATCCTGGCCGTGCTCCGCGAAAACGGCCTGCTCCACACGTTGCGCGAGGGTGTCGGGCGGCGGCCGGGTATCTACGCCTTCCGCGAGCTGCTGAATGTGGCCGAGGGGAGGCGGGTCATTTGAGTCTCACCCATGCATTGCTAGCGGCTTTGTGTCTCACGCGGATAATATTATGAGACACAAAGCGCCATAGGGTTAACCGGTGAGACACAACCTTGATTTCGGCGCATAACCCACGGAAAAACAATGGGAATTACCGAAGAGCAGGTCGAACAGATTGCGCTGGGATGGTTCCAGGATGCTGGTTGGGAATACCGCCATGGCCCCGATCTCGCCCCCGACGGCGACACCCCCGAGCGCGAGGACTACCGCCATGTCCTGCTGCCGGACCGGCTGCGCGAGGCCCTGCACCGCATCAATCCGCGCGTCTCCGATGCGGTGCTGGACGAGGTTCTACACCAGATCGCCAAGCCCGGCCACCCCTCCCTGATTCTGAACAACCGCGGCTTCCACGAGGCCCTGCTCGATGGCGTGCCGGTGGAGGTGGAGATCGGCGGCGTGAAGCGCGGGGACCGGGTGCGTATCATCGACTTCGAGCGCCCGGAGCAGAACCGCTTTCTGGTGGTGAATCAGTTCACGGTGCAGGGCACCCGCCAGCCGCGCCGGCCGGACCTGGTCTGTTTCATCAACGGCCTGCCCATCGCCGTCATCGAACTGAAGAACCCCGCCGCCGAACAGGCGGACATCTGGTCCGCCTTCAATCAGCTCGAAACCTACAAGACGGAGATCGCCGACCTCTTCACCTATAACGAGGCCTTGGTGATCTCCGATGGGCTTCATGCACGGGTGGGCTCAGTGACCGCCGACCGGGAGCGGTTCCTCCCTTGGCGCACCCTCCGCAACGAAAACGACCGCCCGCTGCTGGAGTTCGAACTGGAGAAGGTGGTGCGCGGCTTCTTCGCGCCCGAACTGCTGCTCGACTACCTGCGCTACTTCATCCTCTACGAGCAGACCGACGACGGCCTGATCAAGAAGATCGCCGGCTACCACCAGTTCCACGCGGTGCGCGAGGCGGTGCGTGCCACGGTGATTGCGGCCACCCAGACGCCCAATGATCGGGCCGAGGAGGAGCGCGCCGACTACGGCAAGCGGGTGCAGCCCGGTTCCCGCAAGGGCGGCATCGTATGGCACACCCAAGGCTCCGGCAAGAGCATCTCCATGGTCTGCTTCACCGGCAAGCTGATGCAGCAGCCGGAGATGCAGAACCCCACCATCGTGGTGGTCACCGACCGCAACGACCTGGACGGGCAGCTGTTCCAGACCTTCGTCGGCGCCCGCTCGCTGCTGAAGGAGACCCCACAGCAGGCGGAAAGCCGCGAGCAGTTGCGCGAGCTGCTGGCCGACCGCCCCTCGGGCGGCATCATCTTCACCACGGTGCAGAAGTTCACTCCCGGCCCGGATGAGGAGACCTTCCCAAGGCTCACCGAGCGCACAAACATCGTGGTCATCGCCGACGAGGCCCACCGCTCCCAATACGGCTTCCGGGCGGTGCTGGATAAGAAGACCGGCAAATACAAGTACGGCTTCGCCAAGCACCTGCGCGACGCCCTGCCCCACGCCACCTTCGTCGGCTTCACCGGCACGCCGGTGGAGACCAGCGACAAGGACACACGCGCCGTCTTCGGCGACTACGTCAGCGTCTACGACATTCAGGATGCGGTGGACGACGGCGCCACGGTGCCCATCTACTACGAAAGCCGCCTCGCCAAGCTGGACATCAACCAGGCCGAGATCGAAGAACTCAGCGATCAGGTCGAGGAGGTGTTCGAGGACGAAGAGGACATCGCCCTGCGCGAGGCGGCCAAGACCAAGTGGGCCGCCCTCGAAAAGCTGGTCGGCGCCGAACCGCGCATTCGGCAGGTGGCGGCCGATCTCGTGCAGCACTTCGAGGCCCGTAACGCGGCGGCGGATGGCAAGGGGATGATCGTGGCCATGAGCCGCGAGATCTGCGTCCATCTCTATAACTCCATCGTCGAACTGCGCCCCGAGTGGCACAGCCCCGATCCGGACAAGGGGGCGATCAAGGTCGTGATGACTGGCTCGGCGGCCGACAAGGAGCTGTTGCGGCCCCACATCTACAACGCCGCCACCAAGAAGCAACTGGAAAAGCGCTTTAAGAACCCCAAGGACCCACTGAAGCTCGTCATCGTGCGCGACATGTGGCTCACCGGCTTCGACGTGCCGTGCCTGCACACCATGTACGTGGACAAACCCATGCGCGACCACAACCTGATGCAGGCCATCGCCCGCGTGAACCGCGTCTTCCGCGACAAGGAGGGCGGCCTGGTGGTGGACTACATCGGCATCGCCGCCGAACTGCGCCGCGCCCTGAAGACCTACACCGAAAGCCGCGGCAAGGGCCAGCCGACCCTCGACAGCGCCGAGGCGCTGGCCAAGCTCAAGGAGCTGATGGACATCGCCCGCGGAATCCTCCACGGCTTCGACTACTCCGCTTATCGAACCCTGGCCACGACTCTGCTGCTCCCGGCGGCGAACTATGTGCTCGGACTCGAGGAGGGCAAGAAGCGCTGGTTCGATGTGGTGCTCGCCATCACCAAGGCCTTCTCCCTCTGCGGAACCCTCGACGAGGCCATCGAACTGCGCGAGGAGATCGCTTTCTTTCAGGCCATCAAGAGCGTCATCGCCAAGGCGACCGAAACCGATAAGAAACTCTCGGAAGAGAAGAAGAACGCCGTCCTCAAGCAGATCCTCGACAACGCCGTCGTCGCGGAAGGCGTGGAGGACATCTTCAAACTGGCCGGCCTGGAACGGCCTGACATCGGCATCCTTTCCGACGCCTTCCTGGAAGAGGTGCGTCAGCTACCACAGCGCAATTTCGCAGTCGAACTGCTGCAAAAGCTCCTCAATGACGAAGTGAAATCCCGCAGCCGAACGAATGTCGTCCTGGAGAAGAAATTCAGCGACCGGCTACAGGCCGCCCTCAACCGCTACCGCAGCCGCGCCATCGAGAGCGCCCAGGTGATCGAAGAACTCATCGCCATGGCCAACGAGTTCCGCGAAGCGGCCAAGCGGGGTGAAGACCTCGGGCTGAACGAATCGGAACTGGCCTTCTACGATGCCCTCGCCGATAACGAAAGCGCCGTGCGCGAGCTTGGCGATCCGTTGCTGAAGGCGATCGCGCAGGAACTCACGTCGAAACTTCGAAACAGCACGACGGTGGACTGGCAAAAGCGTGAAAGCGTACGTGCTCGGTTGCGCAACTTGGTCCGCATCACGCTCCGTCGTCATGGCTACCCACCGGACTTGCAGGAGGACGCCATTAGGCTGGTTCTTGAACAGGCAGAGCGGCTGTCGGATTCATGGGTTAAGGCTTAAAAGGCGGCAACAGGTGGTGGGCAAAGGGTTCATTAGAACGCAAACCCGTTAACCTAAATTGCACGCAGCCACACATTGGAGAGGAGCGGCTTGGTGCTTGAGTTTTCATCGGAACTAATTGCGGCGTTGGCTGGTGCACTAGCCGGATCGGCCGGCGGCGTGATCGCTTACTGGTGGCGAAACAGGCGAGAGCGACAACAGAGCCTGAACCTTTGCTTGTTCACTTTGATGGACATTTGGCACCGCATAGAGGTGCTATCCACTGCCGAAGTTCAACCGATGCTCATCCTGCTAGAGCAGAAAGCGACTGCTCTAGGTGTTTCGGAAGAGGATATAAACAGAGTTCTTGCAGATCTGAAGCCGCAACTCCATGACGCCTTCGAGGCCACTCTCAAAGGACTAGTCGGGATTCGGTTTGAACTTATTAGAGACCGGTACGTTGATGCAGTCGGACTTCTAGCCAAAGAGGAACCCATCTTGGCTTACGCGCTCAGTGGCCACGAAGAGTTTCCGGAACGGTTAACAGCCATTGGAGTGTACTTTGAGCGCTTTCGGCCTGAACTCGAAAGTTCGAACGAGGCGGATATCGCACAACGATTTGTCGAAAATAAAGTCACCGCTTTGCTTCAAGAGCAGATAGAAAAAGACTTGTATGAAGTCGCGTGGCAAGCTGGACTGGTGCGTTGGGCCAACGTGCGTTTAGGTGTACGGAGGCGGAAGGTTCATTTCAGAAAAGAGTGGCAAGCGCGCGGCGCTGCGCTGCTTGACGAGTATTTTGCTAGCTCTTTGCGAGGCGTAGCCGATCCTGTAGTGAGTAGTGCGAAAAGCGATCGGAGTTGATGTCGGAGCGTTAGCACCGGCGTGACCCTATTACGCGCACTTGCTGCAACGCGTATACCGGCGTTGAAGCGCGACCCAGCATGATAGCTAGGCGAGAAGGATGATTAGCGTGAACCCAGGTAAGAGCATTCGGATATTTCTTGCAGACGGTACTGTGACCGGAATCCGCCACGGCGAGATCGTCAACTGGACCGGGCAGGCCCTTTATGTGCCGCGCAGCCGCTTTAGCGAGCTGAAGAACTGGCACGAGGCATGCAAGCCGGGGGTGTACTTCCTGTTCGGTGAGGACGACAGCAGCGGCGACCCACTCGCCTATATCGGTGAGGCGGAGGACGTCCGTTCCCGGCTGCAGAACCATGTGTCCAACAAGGAGTTCTGGAACGAGGCGGTGTTGTTCACCAACAAGGACGAGAACCTGACCAAGGCCCACGTCCGCTACCTGGAAGCGCGCCTGGTCCAGTCGGCGAAGGCAGCGGGCCGCTACCGGCTGGAGAACGGCAACGCCCCCCAGATGCCCAGTCTGCCCCGTTGCGACCGGGCGGCGATGGACGAATTCTTCGAAAACCTCAGATTGCTGCTCGGTGCTCTCGGACACAAGCTGCTCGAGGCCGTCGGCCGGCCCCGCCTCACTGACGCCAGCATCGACGCGGACGAGCCAAAGCCACAGGAATTGATCATGCAACGTAGTGGTCTCGTCGCCCGCGCCCAGTGGACCGACGAGGGCATCGTTGTGCTACCAGGCTCTCAGGCCACCGACGACATCCGCTCCAGCCTCTCGGATGGCTACCGCAAGCTCCGCGATCGATTGATTGTCTCGGGCGTGCTCCAGTCCCAGGGTAACGGTTACGTATTCGCCAAGGAGTACCTGTTTAGCAGTCCCTCTGCGGCTGGGGCGATGGTATGCGGGCAGGCGTGCAACGGTCGCGAGTACTGGAAAGATGGCGAAGGACGCATGTTGAAGGAGCTGGAGGAGGCGGGTTTAATCTGAGGGGCTTATAACGACAACGCGGAATTCGTACCGCTGGCAATGAAAAAGCGGGGCCAGATTGCTGGTCTATCGCTTTGATCGTATACGCCTGCCCTGCATCCCATGAGGTTTCAACCGCACCGATGGTGTTTCAACGCGATCAGAATGAGTTATTTAACTACTACCAAGAAGAGCACTTGAACTCTTCGCGCGATAAGGAGCTGGCCCGTGGCAATCTATGAGATCAAACCGGATAGGCTTGGGAAAGTGCCAGAAACCACGTTTTCTGCCGAGGGCATAAGGGAGAGAGATGACCTTCAGAGATTGTTGCGCGATCAGATCGAAATTCTGTCTCCAGACACCCTGGTGGTGTCTGAAGAGTTTGGCGAATGGGAAGATAGCCGTAGAAGAATCGATTTGCTTGGTATCGACAAGAGTGCGAACTTGATCGTGATCGAGCTCAAGCGTACTGAAGATGGCGGGCATATGGAATTGCAGGCCATACGCTACGCCGCAATGGTTTCGGCACTAAGCTTCAGCCGCGTTGTTGAACTTTACGGGGACTTTCTTGGGAAGCTGGGGCGAGATGATGACCCTGAATCTTCGCTGCTGGAGTTCCTTGAGTGGGATGAGGTGGCAGAAGATGCGTTCGCGCAGGAGGTGAAAATAGTGCTTGCCTCGGCGGAATTCTCCCGTGAGCTGACCACAGCCGTTATCTGGCTGAACAGCAACGGACTGGACATCACTTGCGTGAGACTCAAGCCGTACAAAGGGGACGGCAAGGTCCTTCTTGATGTACAACAAGTGCTGCCGCTTCCCGAGGCAGAAGAGTACCAGGTCAGGATTCGCAACAAGACACGGCTCGAGAGAGTTTCGCGCACACAGAATAGAGATCTGACCAAGTACGATGTCACCCTTGGTGACACGACACACGAGCGACTTGCCAAAAGGCGGGCGATCTTCGGCGTAGTGAAATACTTGTGTGACTCTGGGATAGATCCTGATGAAATTGATAGCCTGATTACCTGGAAGAACAACATGTTTTACTCGTTCGAGGGTCACCTAAATTCAGCGGAATTCGAGAAAGTGCTGTCCGATAAGCAAAAAGCAGAGGGAAAGAAACCGCAGCCCAAGCGATACTTCATCAGCGGCGATGAATTGATATATGCAAAGGGCCGAACTTATGCGTTTCATAAAATGTGGGGGATAAGTACCGCGAAGGCACTCGATATATTAGTCGAGTCTTACAAAGGCAAGAATATCGCCTACCGAGAAAGCGATTAAGCGATCTTGTCAGACCTTGTTTGCGCGGGTAAACAGGAAGGACAAAAGTGCCTTCGAAGGATAGGGGGGCCGCTGTCCCAAGCAGTTGGGAGAGGACGCGGGTCAGGAAGTAATCTGCAATGGAGGAGGCCCCACGTGGCCGAGATTATCCCTTCGCTGAACCGACAGACGCTCGGGCGCATGACGTCTGGCGAAAAAAGGGTTGCCCGGTGTCTCGAGGCGCTGCTCGATGACAGTTACCTGGTCTGGTACGACATTCCCATCGGCAGGCGGAACCGCTATCCAGACTTCATCGTACTGCATCCCGCCCGCGGGCTGCTGTTTCTGGAGGTGAAGGACTGGAAGCCGGAGAACCTGAAGCGGATCACGAAACATGATGTGAGCCTCCTGACCGACAAGGGGCTGGTCACCAAACCTCATCCGATTGAGCAGGTCCGGCAATGCACCTACGCGGTGATCGACGTGCTTTCCCGCGATCCGCGTCTCTGCCACGCCGATGGCCCGCATCAGGGCAACCTGATCTTTCCTTACGGCTGGGGTGTGGTGTTCACGAACATCTCCCGGCGACAGATCGAGAAGGCGATGCCCGAGGAGGCGCGGGCGGGGCTCCTTCCGGACCACCTCACGATCTACAAGGACGAGATCACGGAAAAGGCGGACCCGGAGACCTTCCAGACGCAGCTCTGGAACATGTTCAATTACAACTTCGGCAATCAGCTCACGCTGCCGCAGATCGACCGTATCCGTTGGCACCTCTTTCCTGAAATTCGCATCGATGCGCCGAGCCAGTCGGATCTGTTTTCCACGGATGTACCGGAAACGGAGGCGCCGCTGGAGCAGGCACTGCCGGACATCATCCGCATCATGGATCTCCAGCAGGAGCAGTTGGCCCGCAGTCTGGGGGAGGGACACCGGGTGATCCACGGGGTAGCCGGTTCCGGCAAGACCATGATCCTCGGCTATCGCTGCCTCTATCTGGCGCAGTTGCTCAGCAAACCGATCCTCGTGCTCTGTTTCAACGTCACACTGGCCGCCAAGCTGCGGTCTTTCATCTCCGCGAAGGGGATCGGCGCGCAGGTGCAGGTGTACCACTTTCACGACTGGTGCGGCGAGCAGTTGAAGACCTATCACGTCAAGGTGCCGGAGTCGGACCGTCCCTATTTCGAGCGTGAAGTGGAAGCGGTCATCGCTGCGGTCGACAAGGGTCACATCCCCCGCGCCCAGTACGGGGCGCTGCTGGTCGACGAGGGGCACGACTTCGAGGCGGAATGGTTGACGCTGGTGGTCCAGATGGTGGATCCCGAAAGCAACTCGCTGTTGCTGCTCTACGACGACGCCCAATCCATCTACAAAAAGCAGGCGGGGCTCGGCTTCGCCCTATCGAGCGTCGGCATCGAGGCGCGGGGCCGCACGACGGTGCTACGGCTCAACTACCGCAATACGCGGGAGATACTGGCCTTCGCCTATGCCTTTGTCCGCGACTACCTGGCGCCGGGGAGTACCGACGGCGAGGAGATTGCCATCGTCGAGCCGGAGGCGGCCGGCAACAGCGGGCCGGCGCCGGTGGTACGCCGTTTCGCTTCGGTTGACGAAGAGATTGAGTTTGCCCGCAAGTGTCTTCTGGCCTGGAACCGGCAGGGAGTTTCCTGGAGTGACATGGCCGTGATCTATGCGGGTGGGGGGCAGGGTCGCCAGATGGCGGACGAGCTGCGGCATCACCGAATCCCTCATTCCTGGCTTGGGACCAAGACGTACAAAAACCGGTACGACCCCGCCGTGGAGCAGGTGACGGTGTTGACTCTCTATAGCAGCAAGGGGCTTGAGTTCCGGCGAGTCATTCTGCTCGGCATCGGCCAGCTCGAAGACTCGGCGGAGCGGTTGGAGCAGGACGCCCGGTTACTCTATGTGGGCATGACGCGGGCGCAGGAGGCGCTGCTTGTTACCGCCTCGGGCAGTAACGAATACACCCGCCGGCTGACGCAAGTCGGGTAGTTTCGCGAAACTTGAGTTGGGCAAGCCGGGGCATGAGGCGGTCGAAGATGCCGCCCGCGACCTCGACATGGCATGACCCGTGCCGGTTACCGGCTCGGGGTCTAACGTTGGAAGTTGCCTTCGGGGGCTTTTCCAGGCCATCCAAGGTCTCGAGCTGCGGTTCTCTGCCGTGGGTGTTCACAATTGGCAGCTGTTCACGAAATGTGTACGCGAAGAATTTGTGAACAACGAGCCCGAGGCTTTTCGTCAGGGCGGCCGGCCAGTACTCCTGTCGATGGCGGTGAAAATCCGCACTTATTTGGCGGCATGAGCCTGGAAGCAAAAGCGGCCGCCGTCGCTGGCGGCCAGGCAAGAGGGCGCGAGAGACTGTGACAGCAGGGCTGTAATGCGGTAGAAAACGGGAAGCCGTAGAGAACGGACACGGCACCGGCCAAGATCGCCAAATCACACCCGGTGCCGTGCCCCGACCGTGGAGACACGGTGCGTGGGCAGTATCCCGCTTGCGGACGGCTTCCGTCCAGCCTCTTCGGTGCGATCAAGGCCGAGGAGACGATGGAGTCCGCCCGTTTATGTCTGTGTGCGCGCTGCCGCACGCAGTTTCTCGTTTGTTCGCGCTGCGACCGTGGCCAGATTTACTGCGGGGAATCGTGCTCCCGGGCGGCACGCGGCGCCTCGTTACGGGCGGCCGGACGCCGCTATCAGCAAAGTCCGCGAGGGCGCCGGCAGCACGCGGCACGCCAGCGCCGCTATCGCCTCCGACAACAAAAAGTGACGCATCAGGGTTCACCGCCCGAGCCACCCGATGATGTACTGCCGGCGGGCTCGGCGGTAGCCGCCAAACGACTGCGTTCGTGTCGACCACCGACCGTTATGGCCGCTCGCTGCCACTTCTGCGGCGCCGCATGCACGGCACATGTCCGCCTGGACTTCCTGCGCACCCGTCGAGCCCCTCATTTGTCCTCCACAATGACAATAACAGGAGCCGACAGTGGCCGTTTCCCCGGAAATTGAGGCGCAGATCCTGCGCTACTACCACGCGGAAAAATGGCGTGTGGGTACCATCGCCCGTCAGTTAGGAGTGCACCGTGACGTGGTGGCGCGAGTACTGGCGCAGGCCGGCACACCGCACCAGCCAAATTTCTCGCGCCCCTCGCAAATCGAACCGTACCTGCCTTTCGTCCGTCAGATGCTGGAGCGGTTTCCGAAGCTCACCGCCAGCCGGCTGTACGCGATGGTGTGCGAGCGCGGCTATGCCGGCGGCCCCGATCACTTCCGCCACCTCATCGCGCAGCACCGGCCGCGGCCGGTAGCGGAGGCTTTCCTTCGCCTGCGCACGCTGCCTGGGGAGCAGGCCCAGGTGGATTGGGGCCACTTCGGCCACCTGACCATCGGCCGCGCCCGCCGGCCGCTGATGGCCTTCGTGATGGTGCTGAGCTACTCCCGTCAGATCTTCCTGCGCTTCTTTCTTGATGCACGCATGGAAAACTTCCTGCGCGGCCACGTGGCGGCCTTCGAGGCGTGGGGGGGCGTACCCAGGGTCCTGCTCTACGACAACTTGAAAAGTGCCGTACTGGAGCGTCGGCACGAGGCCATCCGCTTCCATCCGACCCTGCTCGAACTGGCCGGCCACTACCGCTACGAGCCGCGGCCGGTCAATGTGGCCCGCGGCAATGAGAAGGGCCGCGTGGAGCGGGCCATCCGCTATGTGCGCGAGAGCTTTTTCGCCGCCCGCGAATTCACCGGCCTCAATGACCTCAACGCCCAGGCCACCGCCTGGTGCGAAGGGCCGGCCGCGCAGCGACCCTGTCCCGAGGAGCGCACGCTGACGGTGCATGCCGCCTTCCAGGCGGAGCAGCCACGCCTTTTGGCCCTGCCCGACAATCCGTTTCCGACCGAGGAGCGCGTTGAAGTCACCGCCGGCAAGACGCCCTACATCCGCTTCGACCTCAACGACTACTCCATCCCGCACACCCATGTCCGTCGGCGTCTGACCGTGCTGGCGAGCCCCGAGACGGTGCGCATCGTCGATGGCGTCCGCCTGCTGGCCACCCATGCCCGCAGCTATGACAAGGGGGCGCAGCTTGAAGATCCGACCCATATCGAAACGCTCCTCGCCCACAAGCGTGCCGCCCGCCGCCACCGCGGTCTCGATCGCCTCGCCCAGGCGGCCCCGGCCGGCAAGACGCTGCTGGAGCAGGCGGCGGAGCGTGGCGACAACCTGGGGACGATCACCGCCTCGCTGCTGCGGCTGCTCGATCGCTACGGGGCGACCGAACTGCAGGCCGCCATCGAGGAAGCCTTGAGCCGTGGCGTCCCGCATCCGAACGCGGTGCGCCTTGCGCTGGAGCGTCGGCGTGAGGCGGCCGGACTGCCGCCGCCCATTGCCGTACCACTGCCCACCCACCTCAAAGCGCGTGACACCCCGGTGCAACCGCACAGCCTCGACCACTATGACCTGCTGACGGAGACCTGCGATGACTGATCTCGATTCCCTGCACCGCCGTGCCAAGACCCTGCAACTGCATGGTCTGCTTGCCCACTGGCCCGAGGTGGCGAGCGCCGACTGGGTCGCGCCGCTTATTGCCTGGGAGGAGGCCGAGCGCGCCCGCCGCTCCCTGGAGCGGCGGCTCAAGGCCGCCCGCATCGGCCGCTTCAAGGCGATTCAGGATTTTGACTGGAGCTGGCCCAAACGCTGCGACCGCGGCGCGGTCGAGGCACTGCTCGGCCTCGACTTTCTCAGTGAAGCCGCAAACGTCGTCCTGGTGGGACCGAACGGCGTCGGCAAATCCACCCTCGCCCGCAACATCGCCCATCAGGCCCTCGTCCACGGCCACACCGTCCTTTTTACGACCGCCGGGCAGCTGCTCGGCGAGCTGGCCGCCATCGACAGCGACTCGGGTCTACGCCGTCGCCTGCGCCACTACGCATCGCCCGGCCTTCTCGTCATCGACGAGGTGGGCTACCTCTCCTATGCCAACCGCCATGCCGATCTGCTCTTCGAACTCGTCAGCCGCCGCTACGAGACCAAGAGCACCCTCATCACCACCAATCGCCCGTTCGCCGAATGGAACGAGGTCTTCCCCAACGCCGCTTGCGTCGTTTCCCTGGTCGACCGTCTCGTCCACAACGCCGAAATCATCGCCATCGAGGGTGACTCCTACCGCCTCAAGGAGGCCAAGGAGCGCACCGAGCAACGTGCGCGCCAGCGCCGGAGAAAAAAGCCATGAAGCACACCGGCTTCACCATCCCTGACGACTGGACACCCGAGCAGGCGATGGCCGTCGTCGACCTCCTCGATACTCTGCGTGAGCAGATTTGGGCCATCTACGACATCCACTTGCTTGATGCCTACCGGGAAGACCGTCAACCTGTCCCGATTCCGACTACGCCTCCGGATGACCCGCCGTTTTGAACTTCCTCGCCCCAACCAACGACAAAGGGGCCGTCTCGGCCCCTTTGTCGTTTACCCTTTCGGTAGGTCTTGTGCCGCCAGATTCATGCGGAAGTACGGCGCCATTAACAACTCCTACAGGCCTGTCTCCTACCGATGCAAGAATTTCCGCGGGTGCGTTTGCAGGAGCTACTCGAAAGCGTTCGGCTCGGCGTGAGTCAGTGAACCGGGTGTCGGGTTACGCTGCGCTAACCCGACCTACCTTGCTTGGCGGCTCCGCGCTCGCGCGTCCGGTACAATGAATTGCTCCTTCGTCAAAGCGCCGGGTAAAACGTGGACTACACCGCCGAACAACTCGCCGTCATCCATCACCCAGGGGGGCACGCCCGGGTCGATGCGGTGCCAGGCTCCGGCAAGACGCACACGATGGTGGGGCGGGTGGCGCACCTGGTGCGGGACCGGGGGGTGTCGCCGCGGCGCATCATGGTGTTGATGTTCAACAAGGCCGCGCAGCTCCAGTTCCGGGAGCGGTTGCGGGCCGCGTTGGGCCCGGTTGGCGACGAGGTCACCGTCAGGACCTATCACTCGCTGGGATTCAAGCTGACGGAGCTGTTCGTCGCTCGAGGGCTGCTGCCTGATTACCGCCTGGCCACCCAGGAGTGGGAGTTCAACAACCTGGCCAAGGCGGCGCTGACGTTCACCTTCCGCAACGAATTCGGTGCCAAGGCGTATCCGAGCGACGACATCCAGAATGAGTTCCTGCTTTACGTCGACCTGGTGAAGGCCGATCGGGTCCCGGCCTGGCAGCGCTTCGAGCAGCTCGGCTTTGCGCTGGAGCACAGCTACTTAATCGAGGCCTTTGACCGCTTCGAGGAGGCCCGACGCGAGCAGCGGGTGCGCTTCTTCGCCGACCTTCTGCATGAGCCGGTCCAGTTGCTGCATTCGCGGCCGGAGACCCGGGAGCTGGTCACCAACAAACTGGATTTCGTCATTGCCGACGAATACCAGGACACCAATGCCATTCAGGAGGATCTGCTGCGGTACATCGCGGGCGAGCGCGCCGAGGTGATGGTGGTGGGCGATGTCGACCAGTGCATCTACGAGTGGCGCGGGGCGCGGCCGGAACTGCTCGTCAGTGGCTTCGCGGCCCACTTCCCGGACCCCACGGCCTATACCCTGAGCCACACGTTTCGCTACGGCCATGCCGTATCGCTGCTTGCCAACTCCGTGATCGGTCACAACCAGCTGCGGGTGGACAAGCTCTGTCTCTCCGAGCCGACGACGCCGCACACCCGGGTGGAGCCGATCCGTGTCGGCGGCAAGTCACACCCGGCGGGTGCGCTCATCGACCAATGGCGTGAAGAGGGGCGCTTGCTCGCCGATGCTGTGGTGCTGGTCCGCAAGTTCAGTCAGAGCATTCCGGTCGAACTGGCGCTGCTCGAGCACGGTATCCCGTACCGGGTGGAGGGGCGCGAATCGCTGTTCCACACCCGGGAGATCAACGCGCTGGTCACGGTGCTGAAGCTGGCAAGTGGTCGGCTGTACAACGGTGACCCTGAGCGGGTGTCTCGGGATATCGAGGATTTCCTGAGTGTCCCCCACCTTGGGCTGAAGCAGAAGCGGCTGGCTGCGGCCGCGCGGCGGATGGCCGGCGACCAGGCCCGCGCCGCCAACCTCCTCGATGCGTTGAAAGCGGAAAGCGCCAGTCCCTATCAGCAGGGGAAAATTGCGGAGCGGGCGGCGCTCTGGCAGGAATTGCAGAGCGGTGCCTGGCGTGATCTGGCGCCTGCGGAGGTGATCATCCGCCATATGGCGCGCACCGACATCCGAACCCAGTTCCGGCGCCTGGCCGCGAACGCGGAAGACGCCGAGGAGAAGCTGCTCGCCTGTACCGGATTTACCGAGTTCTGCCGGGCCCAGGAACTTGGGCTGGATCCCCTGATCGACTGGATTGAGCAGCTGCGCGCGGCCGACACCGCCTCCCTGCCGGAGGACCATCTGACGGTCACCACCATTCACCGCGCCAAGGGGCTGGAGTGGCCGTTGGTGCTGTTGGCCGGACTGTCGGATGCCCAGTTTCCGGGGGGCGACATCAGCCCGGAAGGCGAGGAGGCGGAGCGCCGCCTGTTCTATGTGGGGATCACCCGCGCGAAGGAGCGACTCGTCCTGGCCTTGCCTGCGGACCCGCAGCTGGATCGCTGCATCCGGGAAGGGCGCCGGGACGTGCCCCCCGATCGGATGGCCACCCGGTTTGTCTACGAGGCCAACCTGCGCGTCGCCTCCGCGGTCGCGGGGCATCTTGCCGGGCGCGAGGAGGGCCGCCTCAACGCCGCCGTGCCGGGACCGGCCAACGCCTATCTGACGGCGCTCGGCTCCGGGCTCCGTGTCGAGCGTGTCGTCCCACCGAAAAACGCGGCCAAGACGGCAAGCCCGGGCAAGAAGCCAGCCTTCCGACCGGGGATGGCGGTTCGCCACCCGAAGTTCGGCCGGGGCACCGTCCGTGCCTATCATCCGGCGGAAGGCCGGGTCGAGGTCAGCTTCCCCCGGGCCGGCACCAAGATGCTGGCGATCGAATATGCCGGGTTGGAGTTGGCCTGAGGCGTTTGACACGATTGAACAGGATTAACAGGATTTTCCAGGATTAACAGGATGGGAATAACGGCGAGAACACAATGCTTGAGGGAATGCTCGAGTAGAAGTTTGGGCTCCCGCCCGCAGCAAAAAGCCTTTTCCTGTTAATCCTGAAAAATCCTGTCCATCCTGTGAAATAGATCCCAGCAGACGCCCCGTCTCACCCCTCGCTAAACAGCGCCAGGATCTGATCCGCGGTGAGCGCGCTCTCCTGCTCCTTGCTGCGCTTGCCGTAGATACCGTCGGCGAGGGCCTGTTTGCGCTGCTGCATGTCGACGATCTTCTCTTCCACCGTGCCGGCGGCGATCAGCTTGTAGACGAACACCGGCTTGTCCTGGCCGATGCGGTGGGCGCGGTCGGTGGCCTGGGCCTCAACCGCGGGGTTCCACCAAGGGTCGTAGTGGATGACGGTATCGGCCTCGGTGAGGTTGAGGCCGGTGCCGCCCGCCTTCAGGCTGATCAGGAACACCGGCACTTCGCCGCCCTGGAAGCGTTCGATCACCGCATCGCGTTTGCGGGTCTGGCCGGTCAGCTTCACGTGGGGGATGTTGGCGGCGGTGAGCGCCTGTTCGATCAACCCGAGCATGGTGCTGAACTGGGAAAAGATCAGGATGCGCCGACCCTCCTCCAGCAGTTCCGGCAGCATCTCCATCAGCAGTGCCAGCTTGGCCGAGTGGCGTACCTTGCGGGCGCTCTCCAGCTTCACCAGGCGCGGGTCGCAGCAGACCTGGCGCAGCTTGAGCAGGGCATCGAGCACCTCGATGTGGCTGCGTTTGAGGCCCTTGCTGGCCAGCAACTGGCGCACCTTTTCGGCCATGGCGGTGCGGATGGTCTCGTAAAGTCGGCGCTGGTCCGGCTCCAGGTCGACGCTGCGCAGGATTTCCGTCTTGGGCGGCAGTTCGGCGGCGACCGCCTGCTTGGTGCGGCGCAGCATGAACGGGGCGATGCGTTCGGCCAGCGCCTCCCGGCGGGGAGCGTCGCCCTCCTTTTCGATCGGATTCCGGTAGAGCCGGTTGAAGCGGCGCTCCTCGCCGAGGAAGCCCGGCATCAAAAAGTCGAACAGGGCCCAGAGCTCGCCCAGGTGATTCTCCAGCGGGGTGCCGGTGAGGCAGAGCCGGTGGTCGACGGCGAGCCCGCGTACCACCTCGGCGGCCTTGGCGCGGGGGTTTTTGATCGTCTGCGCCTCGTCCAGGATGAGATGGGAAAAGCGCTGCGCCGACAGCTCGGTCTCGTCCCGCGGCAGCAGCGGGTAGTTGGTGATCACCAGGTCGAATTCGCCCAGGCGCTCGAACCACTCCTTGCGCGCGGGGCCGTGCAGGACCAGCACGCGCAACGCCGGCGCAAAGCGTTCGGCCTCGCGTCGCCAGTTGCCGAGCAGGCTGGTGGGGGCGACCACCAGTGCCGGCTGCGTGAGGCGCCCGGCCTCCTTCTCCAGCAGCAGGTGGGTCAACGTCTGCAGGGTCTTGCCGAGCCCCATGTCGTCGGCCAGCACCCCGGCGAAGCCGTATTCGCGCAGGAACTGCAGCCAGTCGAGGCCGCGCTGCTGATAGGCGCGCAGCTCCGCCCGCAATCCCGTCGGAGGAGCGACCGGCACAATGCCGGCGAAATTGCGCAGCTTCTTACCGAGGGCGCGAACCTGTTCGCCGCCCTGCCACGCCAACCCGCCGGTGCGCCGCTCCAGCTCGTCCAGGCGCGCCGCCTGGTGGCGTGACAGCCGCAGCCGCCCCTCGCCGCCGCCCGGTGCGTCGTAGAGTTCGACCAGGGTGTCGGCGATGCCGCGCACCAGCTCGTTCGGCAGCTCGACCCAGTGTCCCGGTTCCGCCTCGAACAGCAGCGGCCTGTGTTCGGCGGTATCGCCGTGTTGCAGCCACTGGGTCACCAGCGGCAGCAGCTCAATGCGCTGGCCGGCCAAATCGACCGACAGGCCGATATCGAACCAGTCCTCGCCGTCGGCGGCGATGTCGGCGGTGACCGCTTCCACGCTGTCGAACCGCAGCCGGAAATCGGCGTCGCGGCGGATCTCCCAGCCGTCGGCCTCCAGCGCCGGCAGCTGTTCCATGAATGCGCGCCACTGGACCGCCGATTCGGCCCGGTTGTCCGCCTCGACGATGAAGTCAAGCTGTGCGGTATCGCCGTCCACCACCACCGGTATAAAGCCGTGTCCGGCCAGCCGCTGCAGTGCGCGGGCCTCACCTTCGAGGTCGCGCTGGAGATCCCACTCGATCCCGTCGTGCTGCAACAGCAGGCGGTTTTGGCCGTCGGCGGTGAACGGTGCCACTTCGAGGTCCTGGTAGCGGAACGACAACCGTGCCACGTGGATGATGCCTTCGCCGTAGCTGAGCCCCCGTAACCCCACCACCGGCCGCGCCGGCACGGCCAACGGCCGCAGGTCGAGCTTGGCCGGTAACGGCAAGTCCGCCCCGGCCGGCAGCAGCGGGAGCAGATAACGACTGAATTCGGCGGTTTTGCTGGACGGCAGCGGCGGCAGTTCACACAGCGATCGGAACAGCTCCTCCTCCAGCGGCTGTTCGATGGCGCCGCAGGCGCCGGTGGCGGTGTCGATGTAGCAGGGCGGGGTCGACGGGACCAGCACCCAGTTCACGGTATCGGCCAGCTCGACCTGCAGGCGGCGCCCCTCATCGGTATCGGCCCAGGAAAAGTGGGCCGGGCGCGGTGGCGCAAAGTGCAGCGGCGACCGATCGGGAGAATCAAAATAGCAGCGGCCGGTGGCGACCAGGCGCCGAAGCAGCAGCAGGCCCGCCTCGCCTTCGAGACTGAAGCCGTGCCCATAGCCGCTGCCCACCACCAGACGGGCGATGAGCCGGTCCTCTTCGGTCACCCATTCGGGCGGGTGATAGTAGCTGAAGGCGACGTCGATCAGGTTGTAGCCGTAGCGCTTGCCCCAGCCGCCCACCTTCAGCCAGCGGGTGCGTACCACCTCCAGCCGCAACTCCGGACCTTCATGGCCCTGCCGATGCTGGAGCAGATAGAGCAGGGTGTCGCGCCCCACCACCGGCTCGGGCGGGGGCGTGTGACGGCTGGCGAGGCGGCTCTCCAGCCGTTGGCGCCAGCGCTCGAGGCCCTCTTCGCGGGGCCGCTGTTCGTCCTGGCTGGACCAGGCGATGAGCAGTGCCGCCACGTGCTTGCAGTTGTAGCCGACCGGGCAGTCACACTCGCCGTCGATCTCCGGGTCGCGGCCCCGTCCGATATAGACGACCTGCTCGTAGGGGACCGCTTCTCTGCCCTCCACCCGGCCGGAAAGCTCGCGCTGACTGGCATTCCACTGGAGCGACAGCACCCGGCCTTGCTGGAAATAGCGCTGCCCGCGCCCGAATGCATTCGGGCCGCAGGCTTCACTGATTTGGCTGACGGTCGGTTTGACGGGCGGGGCGGCCACAGCTATCGATCAGGTTCCAAAGGGGGCGCTAGGATAACGCAAAAAGCCCCGGAAGACGGAGGGTACGCTTGATAGGCAAAAGCTATCGACTTAATACGAACAAACAATTTCCTTTGGTCTCGCCGATTACCCATACTTCCCTCACTGAAATACAGTTTGCCGCCAACAGGAGAGGAAAAATGCTGAACAATCGAGAAGGCCAGAAGGTCCCCAGCGTGGTGTTCAAGACCCGTCAGGGTGGGGAATGGGTGGACGTGACCACCGATGAGCTGTTCCAGGGCAAGACGGTGGTGGTGTTCTCGCTGCCGGGGGCGTTCACGCCGACCTGTTCGTCGACCCATCTGCCGCGCTACAACGAGCTGGCCCCGGTGTTTCACGAGAACGGGGTGGACGACATCATCTGCCTGTCGGTGAACGATACCTTTGTCATGAATGCCTGGAAGGAGGACCAGGAGGCGGAGAACGTCACCCTGATCCCGGACGGCAACGGCGAGTTCAGCGAGGGCATGGGCATGCTGGTGGACAAGTCCAACCTCGGCTTCGGCAAGCGCTCCTGGCGCTACTCGATGCTGGTGAAGGACGGCACCATCGAAAAGATGTTCATCGAGCCGGAGAAGCCGGGCGATCCGTTCGAGGTCTCCGATGCCGACACCATGCTCAACTACATCAACCCGAACGCGAAGAAGCCGGTGCCGGTGAGCATCATCACCCGTCCGGGTTGCCCGTTCTGCGCCAAGGCCAAGCAGATGTTGACGGAGCGGGGCATGGCCTATGAGGAGGTCGTGTTGGGCCAGGACGCCACCCTGCGTTCGGTACGGGCCATGACCGGGCGGGACACGGTGCCGCAGATCTTCATCGACGGCCGCCACATCGGTGGTTCGGACGATCTGGAGAAGTACCTCGGTTAGGTAGGTGGTATATGGCATATGGAATGTGGGGGGACGATTCCCCACATTCCACCTACCGCCTACCGTATTCCTGTGACATATGACTTGCCGAGCGCCTCAGCGGCCACTTCACGGACCACCTCGCCGATGGCGTCGAAGGCGGTCTGGCGGTAGCTGCCGCGGCGGTAGAGCAGGCCGACGCGGCGGGTGGGTGCCGGGTCGGTGAACGGGAGGTATCGCACATTACTCTGGTCGTTGACCGCCAGTTGCGGCATCAGGGTGACGCCGATCCCCTCGGCCACCATCTGCCGCAGGGTCTCCAGGCTGGTGCCGCGAAAACCGCCGTATTCGCTGGCGCCGGCCAGCAGGCAGACGTCGAGCGCCTGTCCACGCAGGCAGTGACCCTCCTCCAGCAGCAGCACCTCCCGGCCGCGCAGATCCTCCAGCGTCGCCCGTTTGCGCCTGGCCAGTGCATGGTCGGCCGCGACGCTCAGCAGAAACGGTTCGCGGTAGAGGTCCCGCTCCGCAAATTCGTCGGTCTGCACCGGCAAGGCGAGCAGCAGCAGGTCCAGTTCGCCGTTGCGCAGGCGTTTAAGCAGGGTGCCGGTCTGCTGCTCGTGCAGGAACAGCTGAAGCTCGGGATGGCGGGCGTGCAGCCGCGGCACCAGCAACGGCAGCAGATAGGGGGCGATGGTCGGGATCACCCCTACTTGCACCCGACCCACCAGCGGGTCACGAAAGGTAGCGGCCAGGTCGCGGATGGCGCGGGCTTCGGCAAGTACCCGCCGCGCCTGCACCGCGATCTCGCGGCCCGGTTCGGTCATGCGCACTCGCCGCCCATCGCGCTCGACCAGCACCACACCCAGCGTCTCTTCCAGCTTCTTGATTTGACCGCTCAGGGTCGGCTGGCTGACGAAGCAGCGCGCCGCCGCACGATGGAAGTGGCGCTCCTCATCCAACGCCACCAGGTATTCCAGATCACGCAGGTTCATGGCTGTTTGCCGAGGTCCTATTTCACAGGCCGTAGGATGGGCAAAGCGCAGCGTGCCAACAATGTCATATTCGATGGGCACGTCGCTTCGCTCCTTTGCCCATCCTACTTGGCTAGTTCACAGGATTGACAGGATTTTTCAGGAAGACAGGATCATGACGGATGTGGTGAGCCTGGGAACCGCAGTCGTCACCAAACTGCGGGTTTAAGGCCGTAGGATGGGCAAAGTGCAGCGTGCCCATCAATGTCATATTCGATGGGCACGTCGCTTCGCTCCTTTGCCCATCCTACCTGGCTGCATCCATGCAGTCGTCACCACACCGCGGGGTAAGGCCGTAGGATGGGCAAAGCGCAGCGTGCCCATCAATGCCATAATTCGATGGGCACGTCGCTTCGCTCCTTTGCCCATCCTACCTGGCTGCATCCATGCAGTCGTCACCACACCGCGGGGGTAAGGCCGTAGGATGGGCAAAGCGCAGCGTGCCCATCAATGCCATATTCGATGGGCACGTCGCTTCGCTCCTTTGCCCATCCTACCTAGCTGCATCCATGCAGTCGTCACCACACCGCGGGGTAAGGCCGTAGGATGGGCAAAGCGCAGCGTGCCCATCAATGTCATATCGATGGGCACGTCGCTTCGCTCCTTTGCCCATCCTACCTGGCTGTAATCCTGTCCTATTGTGCCCCGGCCCAGCCTCAAACCGCATCGATGGCATACCCCTTCTCCCTGAACAGCTTGAGACAGACATCGACCACCGCGGCATCGAAGTGGCTGCCGCGTTTGGCGGCGATCTCTTCCAGCGCGGCGTCGATGCTGAGTCCCGGCCGGTACGGCCGGTGCGTACCCATCGCCTCGATCACGTCGGCCACCGCGAGGATACGGGACCCGGGCAGGATTTCATCACCTTTCAGGCCCCTGGGGTAACCGGAGCCGTCCAGGCGTTCGTGGTGCTGATACACGATCTCGGCCACCGGCCACGGGAAGTCGATGGCCTTGAGAATGTCGTAGCTGACGTCGACGTGCGTCTTGACCAGTTCGAACTCGATGGGGATGAGCTGGCCCGGTTTGCTGAGGATCTCGGCCGGCACGTAGATCTTGCCGATGTCGTGCAGGATGCCGGCCATGCGGACCGCCTCCACCTCTTCGGCGGGCAGGCCCAGGTCCCGGGCGATGGTCGCGGCAAGCTCCGCCACCCGGCGCTGGTGTCCCGCGGTGTAGGGGTCCCGCGCTTCCAGCGCGGCGGCCATCGCCTGCACCGTGTTTTCCAGGGTGGACTCCAGCTTCTCCAGTAGTTGCAGCCGCTGGTGCTCCGCGTAGCGCCGGGCGTCGTCGCTGCGCAGGGCGACGAGACCGAAGGCCAGATCGGCCGCCAGTTCCGAAAGCAGCTCCTGCTCCTCGGCATTGAAGTCCCGCTCGGCCGCCGAGCAGATCACCAGGGCGCCCGAGGTGACCTGATCGTAAGTCAAAGGCAGCGCGAGCACGCTGTCACACCCGAAGCGCTCGTGCAGCCAAGCGGCTTCGCTCTGCGACTGCGTCCGCAGTGTCTGCGTAACCTGTGGTTCGCCGCTGCGTAGGCAGCGGGCCACCGATGTCTCGCTGAGCCAGTCAAGGTTCAACTCGTGCAGCCGCTCCAATTCCACTCCCGATGCGGCCCGGAAAACGATGCGCTGTCGGTTTCCCACATCCCGGGCGGCGACAAAGGCCATCCGGTATTCCCCGATCCCGGTCACGATATCGCAGATGCGTTGCGCCAACAGCTCTTCGTCGACGGCACGGATCAGGGTCTGGTTGCTGGCGGAGACGATGCGCCGTGCCCGGTTTTCGCGGCGCAGGGATTCGGTCATCTGCACCCGTTCGGTAATGTCCTCGAGGATGTGCACGGAATAGCGGTAGTCGCCGTTTTCCAGCACCGGGAAGCCGCGGCTGACGTAGCTGCGGCCGCGGTGCTGCAGCTCGTCGCCGGTCGCCTGCGCCTTGCCTTCGGACCGGGCCGTTGCACAGCCGGCCAGCGGGCCGTCAGCGAGGGGAAACACCTGCCAGTACGGCTTCCCCAGGATCGCCTCCAGCGGCATGCCGGCGCATTGGGTGTAGGCCCGATTGGCGCGAAGGATGCGGTATTCGGCATCGTGCAGGAAGATCGGTTCGCCGATGGCGTCGATGGAATCCTTCCAGTCGCGGTAGGCCTGGGCCAGTACGCGGTGGGAGTCCTCCAGCTCCGCATGGGTGCGGTCGAGCTCGCGCTCGGTATGGCGGGTGGTGCGATAGAGCATCAGGTAGAGCACGCCGCCCAACAGCAGGCCTACGCCGCCCACGGCGAAGGCGACTTGGCGGATTAGGCCCTCTTCGGCGGAAATCTCCTTGAGCGTTACCACCCGGCCGATCAGATTGCCCTCGATGTCTTCCAGCGGCACGGTACCGCTGAAGTAACTGCCGCTGGTGCCACCGATACGGACGCCTTGTGCGAGGGCCTGCAGCCGATCCTGCACCAGCAGTTCGTGCAGTGCGGGCGGCACCTCCGGCAGCGAGCTGTCGACCGCGTACAGGTGCCGATACGGTGTGCTGTCGAGCGGGGGGACATCCGGGTCGATGGGTTGCACGTCGTCGGCGCCGATGCCGCCGATGTAGCCCTTGTCGATGATGACCAGATGGCGCAGGTCGAAGAACCGGTCCGCACTGTGCAGGATCTCGTCGATATTGGTGGCCAGCACCACGAACGCGAGTAGTCGTTGACCCCTGTCGTACACGGGAAGGGCGCTCCACAGCCGCAGCCGGCCGTGGCTGCAGACGGCGAGACCGACGGCGGTGGTGCCCGCCTGCTCCGCGTGGTCGACCACCTTCAGGCGCATCGGCCGTCCGTCGTCCGCCGGCATGCCCTCGACCCAGGTCATGAGCGTGCGATCGGGCGCCAGGATCAGGAGTTCGGAGAGCTCGGTGCCGGTGATTTGGTCGAGATAGCGGTGGGCGATCCGTTGCAGCCCCTCGTGGTCCGCCTGCGCCAGCGCGTCACGCAGATCCCTGTCGTGGGCCAGCGCCGCCGACAGAACTGCGAGACCGTGGTGATGGTGACGCAGTTCGGTATCGATATAGGCATCGGCCGCTCTTACCCGTGCCCGCAGTCCCTCGTCGGTCCAACTGCTGAGCACCGAGTCGACCAGTACCAGAAAGGCCAGCACGAAAATGGCCGCCGCCGCGGTCAGCGGCAGCAGGATGCGGCGAGTGAGATTACGCGGCGAGGCGGCCATGTCGGGGGCTCGACAATGTGAGCCCCCATCGTACCGTAATGTGCCGCGCAAATCCCATAGAAACAGTTAGGGATTCGGTTCAGGAATAGCTCTGGCGGAAGCGCTCCACAAACGGCTGGTAGAGTTCGGCCGGCAGCGAATTGATCCCGGCCGCCGCCTTGCGCCCACCCCCGGTGGGGAACTCGCGGCAGAGTTCGTCGGCTCCCTCCGGCCGCGACTTGGGTGCGCGCACACTGACGCGGAAGCTGCCGTCCGGCATCTCCGACAACAGGGCGTGGGCCCGCTCGGGGAAGCGTCGGGCGAGGGCATTGCCATAAACGCCGCTGACCCGGCGGCTCCATTTGGTATCCGGGAGCAGGTAGACCGCATATCCCTCGCCAGCGGTCTCGGGCTGCAGCGCCTCGGCGCGGCCCATGTCGGCGAAGTAGCCGTCGCGCAAGGTGGCATAGGCCGGCTCCTCCGCGATGAACGCAAACGGATCCGCATACGGCCGGACCTTCCGGTAGAGTTCATCGGGTGGGAAGAACAGGTCCTCCAATGCCGCGCCGTAGCCGTTGTAGTTGAGGCAGGTGCCCAACTCGTTCAGCTGGTCGAGCTGGTCGGCGGAAAGGTCAAGCGGTTCGGCGGCGCGGCGCGCCGCATCGTGCAGGTTGTCACCAAAGGCGGCGGCGACCGCCCAGGGGCGAAAGCGACCCTTCAGATGGGCGTCGACCAGCAGACTGGTGCAGACGTCGGGCGCGGTGTCGATGAGCGTCTGCAGGTTGGCCGACGCCGGGATCTCTCCGGCAAAGTGATGGTCGACGTAGAGTACCGATGCCCCGATGTTCAGCAGGCGTACCAGATCGTCACGGTTCTTGTCGAGGGAGACGTCGAGCACGGTCACCCGGTCCCCCGCATTTGCACTCACCCGCCGCAACAGATCGATCTCACGCTTGACGCCGGTCACCAGGATTGCATCGTCTACCGGTTCGGCCAGGCGCAACTGGTGCAACGCGCAGATCCCGTCGGCGTCGCCGTTGAATACATCGTAAGTCGTCATGGAACACTCCCAAAGGCTGGCGCGCAGTGTAACCCACGGGAGATGGGGAGGGCAGCCCGCAGGACACGCGGTGCCGCGCGCCCCGCGGGGAAGAAATGGCGACTCAGAAGTCGACGGAGACGCCGGCCGATATCATGTCGACGTCGGCACCGCCGACATCGGCGAACTGCTCCCACTCCAGCCTGACGCCCAGGTTGTTGGCAAACTTGTATTCGGCACCGATCCCGTACATGGCGTCGACATCGTCGTCATCCGCCACCGGCAGCCCCCCGTTCACGTCGGTGCTCCAGGCGAACGCCCCCACTTTACCGAACACGTCGAAGTTCGGCGTCACCGGTACCCGGCCGACCGCCGAAATTTCGAAACCGTCGGCTTCCACCGAGGCGCCACCGGCGGCATCGAGCTCGCCCAAATCGACCCATCCGATCTGAGCGGAGCCCCATTCGTTGAAGCGGTAGCCGCCGTAAACCTTCCAGCTGGTGTCCTCGTCGAGACCGGCCGCATCCATGTCGCTCTGGCCGGCACTGATACCGACGTATGCATCCTGGCCTAATGCGGGGCTGGCCGCGAATGAGACCAGAAGCCCACTGAGCAAGAGTGTCCTCGTCTTCATGTGCATTCCTCCCTAAATGGAACCGGTCGCACGAAGTACCGGTGTCACAAGACTTCGTGCGAATTCGGCCGAAGTCCTTGTCGTGGCAGCGCTTCGGCCGCTCTTCGAAAGCGTAGTTCGGGCGCTGCGGTGGCTCTGTCGGGACGACTACGGACCCGCCTTACCTCGGCATTTGTCAGGCTGTCCAATTTCACAGGATGAACAGGATTTTTCAGGATTGACCGAATGCGAAAGGACAACCACGAGCCACCCGGACCTTTTGAGGGGAGTCTTCGTTCTCAGCCCGCAGAAAGGCCTTTTCCTGTTAATCCTGTTGAATCCGTCGTCGGGCTCAGTGGTGAATACGGGCGAGCAGAAAGCCGGCGATCTCCGGCAGCGGCAACACGTGTTGTGCGGAGCCGTTGGCGATGGCGCTGGCGGGCATGCCGAAGACGATGCTGGTCGCCTCGTCCTGGGCCACGGTCAGTCCCCCCGCCTCGGCGATGGCGCGCATGCCATCGGCACCGTCGCGCCCCATGCCGGAGAGCAGCACGCCGGCGGCATGTGGGCCGAACCGTTTGGCTGCGGCGCGAAAGACAAGGTCGACCTGGGTGCTGTGTTCGCCAGGCTTTAGTGGGCGGGTCTGCAGCAGTTGCTGGCGGTCCAGTTCCAGTACCGACCCTTCCGGAGCGAAGTAGACGGTACCGGGTTCGGTCGGCGCGCCCGGCTGCGCAAAGCGGATGGTCAGCCGGGTGTGCCCGCGCAGCCAATCGATCAGCGCTTCGGTGAAACCGCTGCCGATGTGCTGGACACAGAGGATCGGCACCGGCAGGTCGGCCGGAAGTTCGGAAAAGATCGTTTGCAGCGCCTGCGGTCCACCGGTGGAGGCGCCAATGGCAATGACATCGATCGGTCCCGACACGCGGTTCCGGTCGGCCGCTTCGAGAGGCCGCTCGCGTACCTTGTGTTTGGGGATCACCACGACGCCGGAGAGGACACGGATCTTGCGGACCAGCTCTTCGGCCAATTGCCTGTCGGCCGGGTCGAGCCCCATCCGCGGTTTCGACAAGACATCCACCGCCCCGGCCTCGAGCAGCTGAAACGCATTGTGCGGGTCGTCGCTGCGCACCGCGACGCTGATCACCAGAATGGGCCGCGGATAGCGCTCCATCACCTCGCGGGTCAGTTCCAGCCCGTCCATTACCGGCATGTAGAGGTCGGTGCAGATCACGTCGGGGTCGAGCCGTGGCACCAGTTCCAGGGCATCCTTGCCGTTCCGCGCCGTTCCCACCACGTGGATGTCGGGGGCGGTACTCAGAATACGGGAGAGCGCAGTCAGCGCGATGGGCGAATCGTCGACCAGCAGCACCCGGATGTTTTTGGTGGGCATGGATTCAGCGGACCTTTGGCGCCCGGCAAGGCGCGGAAAATCGTTGCTCTTGTGGCCGAACCGCCATGCATATCACCTCAATCAGCATCTGGTGCGCGTTGACGATGGGATTCAACAGGATTGACAGGATTTTTCAGGATAAACAGGAAAAGGCCTGTTGCTGCGGTTGCGAGCGACCAACCTCTGCTCGAAGGTTTTTACTTTCGTTCCATCCTGTCAATCCTGAAAAATCCTGTTAATCCTGTTCCATTGGCCCAACGCGATGGGCACACACCAGGATCATAGCAACCGCGCCAGCGCCTCCAGCAGTACCTGCGGGTCGAAGCCGTGTTTGGGAATGTAGGCGCTGGCGCCTGCTTCCATGCCGCGGCGGCGGTCGGCGGCGCTCTCCAGCGTGGTCACCAGCACCACCGGCAATTCGCGGTAGCGCTCATCCCGGCGCAGCCATTCGGTGAGCTCGAGGCCCCCCATTCTCGGCATCAGGATGTCCGAGACCACGGCGTCCACCTGCTCGGTGGCCAGCTTGTTCAGCGCCTCCACGCCGTCCGCAGCGGTGACCACCCGGTACCCCGCCGCCTCCAGAATGCGGCGCTCCTGGGCGCGGGTGGTGATGGAGTCCTCCACCAGCAGGATGCGTGCCGGGGCGGGCGGGGCGGACTCCGGCGGCGCGGAGGCCGGCTGCAGCTGCTGTGTCCGGATCGCGTCCAGCAGGCTTGCGGCATCCAGCACGAGACAGATCCGGCCGGTGTCGAGAATGCTGGCACCGCGCATGTGCCGGACGGCGCCGAGCCGATCGGTGTAGGGCTTGAACAGCACCTCCTGTTCCTCGATCAATTCATCGACCAGCAGGCCCGCCTGCTCCTCGCGCATGCCGATAATGACGCAGGGCCGGAGCTGGTCGGTCGTGACCGGTGGATAGCCGAGTAACTGCTCCAGTGGAGTGACCGGCATCGCCTCATTCCCGAGCCGCGCCGTAGCCAGCCCCTCGCTGGTGAAGATCGCCTCGGGCGGCAGGTTCTGCGTGTGGCGCACCGCGTCGATGGGGATGCCGTACACGTCGCCGGCACAACGCATCAGAAGCACTTCGGTGGTCGCCAGGCTGGTGGGCAGGCGCAGGCAGACCGCGAAGCCGGCACCGGGGTAGGTGTGATACGAAAGCGAGCCCTTGAGCTGTTCGACGTTGGTCTTGACCACATTGAGACCCACGCCGCGGCCGGCGACCTCGGTCACCTTCGGCCAGGTGGAGAAGCCGCTGGAGAAGAGCAGCTGCTCCGCGGCGCTTGGGGGAAGCTGGCCGCCCTCGCCCGTGAGCCCGCGCCGTTGCGCCTCTTCCCGGAACGCCTCCATGTCGAGGCCGCGGCCGTCATCCGCCACCTCGATCTCGATCCCGGTCCCGGCGCGGCGCGCCCGCAGGTAGATGCTCCCTTCGGGGGACTTGCCCAGGCGTTCCCGTTCGGGGATCGGCTCGATGCCGTGGCAGACCGCATTGCTGAGCAGGTGCATCAGCGGGTCCTTCAACCGCTCGAGGATGTGTTTGTCCGCCGGGATCTGCTCGCCTTCGATCACCAGCCGCGCCTCTTTGCCCTGGCGGCGCGCCAGGTCCCGAACCATGCGGGGAAACAGCCGGAACAGCGTGGAGCAGGGCACCAACCGAATGCGGCGAATGCCCTCGGCCAGACCCTGGCCGACCCGCTCGAGCTGGTCGTCGATCGCATAGATTTCCTTGGCGATCCGGCGCACCAGTGCCGGGGCCGAGCCGTTTCCCCGGCGCGTGCCGTACGGCCGTCGCTGTTCGTCCGCCCACGCCTCCAGCTGTTCCATCTCCCGGCGCGACCGGCCGAGCCGTCCCCGCACCACGGTGAGCTCTCCAGCCAGGGTCATCAGGGCGTCGAGCCGATCGGTTTCGACCCGAACCGTGTCGATGCGAAACGTCGGTAGTTCGGGCATGGCGTCCGTCGGCGCTGTTTCCGGCACGGCCGGTGCGGTGATGTGCGGCACAGCCGTGGGTCGCGTGGGCTCAGTGACCGGTGTGGGTGCCAGTTCATCCAGGGCCTGCGCCAGTGCTCCCGTATCCACGTCGGACGGTTCGCCGGTGATCGCCTCGGCAGCGAGGGCACGCAGGGCGCCGAGCCCGGCAGAGAGGTTGTCCGCGTGTGCCCCGATCGGTTCGGCGGTGCCCGTGCGGATCGCGCGAAACGCCGTTTCCAGGCGGTGGGCCAGCGCTTCGAACCGTTCGAGTCCGAGCATGCGGCCGGCGCCCTTGAGGCTGTGCAGCTCCCGCTGGATCTCCTCCAGCAGCGCAGCTTCCTTCGGCGCTTTTTCGAGGCGCAACACCGCCTCGTCCAGCCGCTGCAGGTGCTCGTCCGTCTCTGCCTGGAACAGGCGACGCAGCTCTTCGTCTTCGATCATGTCGTGGGCTACACCATGTCGCGGATCCGGTTCGCCACATCATTCAGCCGATCGATGCCGACCCGAACCTGGCGCAGGCCGGTGCTCCCTTCCCGCATGCCCCGGTTGACGGTATCCATCGCCGTGCGCACCTGACGCACCGCCTCGGCCTGTTGCCGGGCGTTGAGGGCGATCTGCTGCACTCCCTGCACAATTTCCTCCACCGAGTCACTGATCCCCTCCAGTTTTCCGCCCGTCTGCTCGCCCAGGCGTGCGCCGCTCTCGATCGACTTGCCGCCTTCCTCCGCCACCATCACCAGTGAGCTGGTCGCCTTTTGCACGTCAGCCACCAGCCCGCCGATGCGGGCGGCGGACTTGCGGCTCTCTTCCGCCAGCTTGCGGATCTCTTGGGCGACGACCGCGAAGCCGGCGCCGTGTTCACCGGCACGGGCCGCCTCCACCGAGGCATTGAGCGACAACAGATTGGTCTGTCCGACCAGGTCGCTGACCAGCCGGGTGACTTCCCCGATCTGGCCAACCAGCTCACTGAGGCTGAGAACCTGCTCGCTCACGGCACCGACGCTGGAGCGCATTTCGCTGATGCCGCCACGCATCTCCTGGAGGGTTTCACGGCCCTCGCGACCGAGGGTCTGTACCCGTTCCGCTCCAAGGGCGGCCGCCGAGGCCTGTTCGGCCACCTGGTCCGACGAACGGCTCAACTCCTCAACCGTGGCGGCGGTCTGGTTGACCGCGGCGGACTGCAGCTGAAAACTGTGTTCCTGCTGCTCCGTGGTCGCCGCAATCTCGGTCGAGCTGCTGGAAATGGTGCCGATCGCCTCCCTCAGCGAGCGGACGATATTCCGCGTCAGCCACCAGGCACTGAGGCCGATACCGAGGATGAAGGCCAATCCCAGAATTCCGATGGCGAGTTGCTGTTGCCGGGTGCCGCGCACGAGCGGCTCGGTGCTGGGAGCCTGCCGCTTCAGCTCCTCCTGGATGGCATTGAACAGGGTGAGGATCTCCTCCAGCAGCGGTGAGGTGTTCTCGAGGTAGTAGTCGGTGGCAGCGGCCCGTTCGCCCGCCTGCAACAGGGTATCGATTTGCCGGCAGGAGGCGTGCAGCTGTTCATGGGGAGTACGCAGACGCTCCATCCAGTCGGCCAGTGTCGGGAAATCCCGAACCAGTGCGGTCCGCTGTTCCGAGTAGTACCAACGGCCAAATCCGCACTCCCTGGGATCGAGTTCGAGTGCTCCGACACCGGCCGCCGGTTCGGCGGTGAGCAGGATCTTGATGATCTGTTTGCTCCACTGTAGGTGTTCGGTTTCGGCGTTGCTGATGGTTTCGACGGCAGACCAGGTCCGTGACAGTCGCTCCGACGTCTCTACGGCCAGGCCAAGCAGGCGGCTGGTGCCGGAGAAGGCGACCACGGCCAGCACCACCAGGCCGGCGATGCCGATCCCGAACCCCAGCGCGAGTCGCTTCGCAACGGTGGCACGCATTCGCTATTCCCTTACGTAAACGTTTGGTGCAACACGGAAGGTGCCGGCGTGGGTACCTTTGGCCCCGTGGTTCTCGCCTTTAATCCATCGCGTCAATCCTGAAAACATCCTGTCATCCTGTCCCGTCAACTGACGCCGGGTCGCTCCGGCAGGATCTTGAGCGGGTCGAGAATCCCGACCATCCGGTCGCCGTAGGGGACCGCGCGCAGGCGTCTGCCGGTGAGCGCCGCCGGACGCTGCATGCGCACGATGTCGACCACACTGTCCACGGGGAAACCGAAGGGGCGCGCCTCGTCCATCACCACCACCTCGTGGGAGACCCCGGCAGGGAGCCCGAGCAGCACCCGCAGGTCGAACAGGGTCAGCAGTGCGCCCCTCAGTTCCACGAATCCCAGCACATGGGGGGTCGCATGGGGGACGGGGCGAATCGCCTCCAGGCGGGCGAACTCCGCCACGTTCGCGAGGGGGAAACCGAACAGCTCCCTTCCCAGCTGGACCACCGCGATCGAACTGCCTTCGATCGGCGCCACCACCGGCGCCAACCGCAGCCGCTCGGCGCGGGTGCGCAACAGGTCGCGCTCCTCGGCGGAGACGGCAGGCAGTGGCGAGGCGGTCGCCGCCGTCATCGCCTGGCGCGGACCGATGACCGACCTGGCCGCCCGCTGCAGTGCCTCGGGATTCAATACCGATACCACCCCGAGTTCGGTGCGTAGCTCGCCCGCGAGGAGTTGATCCGGTGTCGCCGTGGCGGCGGTCTCGAGGTCCAGGATGTCCAGCATATCGCCGGCCACGAATCCGACCTCGATCTCGCCGGTGAGGATCACCACCCGGGCCTCGCTGTCGAAGGGCGAGGGCCTGCCCAGCAACACGCTCAGGTCGAGAACCGGGACCACCTGTCCGCGCAACTCGAAGCTCCCCGCCACGTAAGCCGGTACGCCCGGCATTGGTGTCAGCTGCGGGATCAGCACCACTTCCCGCACGGCGGAGAAACGGAGCGCCAGACGCAATCCGGCCACCTGCAGCAGCAGATGGGAAATGCGCATCCAGGGCCCGTTACGGTCCACCCGGCCGTTCCAGACGGTCCCCCAGGGACTGGCGGAGTTGTGCGGCGGTAGCGCCATCGTAGACATCGATCACGGTGTCGTCCTCGGTCGCGTCGAGCAGGCGTTTCGCGGCTCCCAGCAGGCGGCGCTCCCGCGCCCGATCACCGGTGGCACCGACCACGCCGGCCAGCACCAACAATGCCGGAAGATGGTCCGGCGCCAGGTAAACCGCTTTCTCCAGCCAACCCCGCGCCGTAGCGGAGTCGCCGGCCTCGTCCGCCAGCACGCCCAAGAGAAAGTATGGCTCGGCCTCGAGCGGGCGGATGCGGGCGGCCACCTCGGCGTGTTGGCGGGCGGCGTCGTAGTCTCCCGCCCGCATGAAGGCGTGGGCGGCCAGACACTCGGCCTGATAGCGCATGGCGGCGTCCCGCGTGCCCTCCAGCGCCTTGCGGGCAGCCAGCCGGAAGCGCCCTTTTCCGTACAACGCCAGCGCCTCGTCGAGGGGGGTGGCGGCCGGCGGCGGGGGCGGTACCCGCCTTGGTGGCGGCGCTTTGGCCGGCGGGCGGGGTGGCGATACCGTGGGTGGTTTGGCCGGCGGACGGACTTTTTTCGGCGGGGCGACAGGCGCCCGTCGATAGACCACCGAGCCCGGGTAAGTCTCGACGCGAAGCCCGTGCAGGTCGAGACCATGAAGTTCGCCGTGACCGGTGAGCAGAAAACCGCCGGGGCGGAGCGCCCCCGCCAGGCGGGCGAGGCCCCGAGCGACATCGGCCGGCTCGAAGTAGATGAAGACATTGCGGCACAGGATCAGGTCGAACGGGCCCTCCGGCGGCGGAGCTTCGAGCAGATCGGCCACCGCGAACTCGACCATGGCACGGATCTCCGGCACCAGCTGCCAGTTGCCGCTCCTCGGCACCGCCCGGAAATAGCGCTCCCAAATCTCGGGGTCGGTACCGCGCAGTGCCCAGGGGGAGTAAATGCCCCTCCTGGCTTCGTCGATGAACACGGGGTTGGCGTCGGTGCCGTGGATGCGCAGCGCCCAATGGCGGTGATCCGGCAGCAATTGATCGATCAGGATGGCGAGCGAGTAAGGCTCCTGGCCCTGGGCGCATCCCGCACTCCAGAACCGCAGACTGCGCTGGCTGCGGTTTTCGTCGAAGAGCCCCGGCAACAACACCCGGCGCAACAGTTCCATCTGCCCCCGGTCGCGGAAGAAATAGCTCTCGCCCACCGGCTGCTTCCTTGCCACGACACCTCCAAACGCCTCACGCCTCACGCCTCACGGCCCCACCTTCAATGCCTGGCTTCCTCCGCCCGCTTCGCCACCTGCTCCCGCAGGTCGCCGGTCCAGTCGCCACCGGGTACGGGCGTGTCCTCGAAATGAAAGTCGCCTTCGCGGAAGAGGGCAAGGCAGGCGTTGACCACGTCGGTGTCGTAGAGCGTGCCCCGATGGTTATCGATCTCCTGCAGGGCGGCCTCCATGCCGAGTCCGGGGCGGTAAGGGCGGTGAGACGCCATCGCCTCCACCACGTCGGCCACGGCGAGAATACGGGCTTCGAGGATGATCTGGCCGTCGCGCAGGCCCTGCGGGTAGCCGGAGCCGTCCAGCCGTTCGTGGTGCTCGAGCACCATTTCGGCCAACGGCCAGGGGAAGGCCACCCCCTTGATGATGTCGTAGCCGGCCGCGGGATGGCCCCCGATGAGCTGCCGTTCGAGCAGGGCCAGATGGCCCGGCCGGTTGAGGATCTCCGAAGGTACGGCGATCTTGCCGATGTCGTGGATCATGGCGCCCAGGCGGATCCCTTCAATGCGATCGGGATTCAGTTTCAACCGCTTGGCGATTGCGGTCGCCAGCTGCGACACGCGTTGCTGGTGACCGGCGGTATAGGGGTCGCGTTTTTCCAGGGCCAGCGCCATCGCCTGGATGGTTTCCACCAGATTGCGCTGCAATTGTTCGGCACTGTGCCGGCGCGCTTTCTCCAGCTGGATGCGTTCGGCCCCGGTGCGCTGGCTGATGACACCGAAGGCAACGTCATCCGCCAGTTCCAGCAGGAGACGCATTTCCGTCAGGTCGAAGGCATCGGCCTCTTCGGAGAGCACACACAGCGCCCCCAGTACCTGCTCATCCAGGTGCAGCGGCAGGGCGATCAGCGAGTGGATTCCGTTTTCGGCGGCCAGCTTGAGCCACGGGTTCATGCCCGCGTTATCCGTGAGGTGTTGTTCGACATAGGCCTCGCCGGTGTCGATGGCGATATCGGCCGGGTCGCTGCCGGCGCCGTTGAAGCGCTGATGGAGGCGAACCCAGTGGTCGACCAGATCGGAGTCCCTGCCGAATTCGCTCTTCTTCCTCAGGCGCCCGCCTTCGCGGTAACCGACCCAGGCCAACCGGTAGCCGCCGGTCTCGACCAGGGTTCGGCAGACCGAGCGCAACAGGGCGGCTTCGTCCTGGGCGTGCACCAGCGAAGCGTTGCACTGACTGAGCGTGCGCAGGGCCCGGTTGGCCCGTTGCATGCGTGCCTCGGCCTCCACATGGTCGGTGACATCGGTCAGCACGCCTTGCAGATGGACCCCTCGCCCGTCCCCCTCGCGAATCACGGTAGTGCGGTCGTCCACCCAGCGCACCACTCCGTTGCGTCCGACCACCCGATATTCACGGCGGAATGTCGGCGTGTTGGCGGCGAGGTGCCGATGGGTCTCGGCCAGGGCCCGGCTGCGGTCGTCGGGGTGGATGAGCGCGGTCAACGGCTCCTTGCCCGACAGCAACTCATCGGTCTTGAACCCGAAGCGTTCGATGTTGCTGGAGACATACTCCACCGCGCCGTCGCCACGGACCCGGTAGGCGATCACCGGACTGTTTTCCACCACCATATCGGCCATGCGCAGCGCCTCTTCGTCTTGCTGACGCTGGGTGATATCGCGGGCCAGCAGCTGAACGGCGGGGCCGCCCTCGAAAGTGATCGGGTGCAGCGTACACTCCATCCAGCCGCGCCGACCGTCCAGGCGGCGGAACCGGTACTCGCGGCCCGGCGCCGGCTGCCCCTTGGTGGCGGCGGCCAGGTTCCGGGCAAATACCTCGCGCTCCGGTTGGGAGAGGAAATCGCTGAACACGCGCCCCTCGACCCGGCCCTGTTCCCCGGCCAGCAGCTGGTCCATGGCCGCATTGGCAAAGCGCAGCCGTCCGGCGGCATCGAGCACCCCCAGGGCAAGCGGGGCGCTGTCCACCAGTTGGCGGTAGCGGCGTTCGCTATCCACCAGTTCGCGGCGGGCCTCCGCATGCTCCAGGGCACCGCTGATCGCATCGGCGGTGGGGGCGAGCAGGGCGACGTCCTCGTGATCCCAGCGCTTGGCGGCCTGTACCGTCTCGAAGCCGAGATAACCCAGCAGCTTCCCCTCGAAGGCCACCGGGATCGCCAGCAGCGACTTCAGCCCAAGGCGCCGGAACAGGGTCTGTTCGGCCGCCGCCGCGGCGGGCAGGTCGGCCGGTTGGCCGATAAGGACCGGCCGCAGCTGCTGAAGTTGCCCCAGGAACCAGGGGAAGTGACGGCTGGCGATGCGGTGCCGACGTTTGTCCAGGCGCAGCATCGAGGGAGCGCACCACTGGTGGCTGATGGCCATCCGCCGGCCATCCTTGGTCAGACGCATCAGATAGGCCCGTTCGGCTCCGATGAAAGTCCCCAGCCCCTCCAGGGCGTCGGTGATTGCTGCATCGAGGGCTTCCGGCCGAACGGTCACGAAGCGTGCCGACAAGGTCCCGACCAGTCGTTCCATCTCCAGCCGGTGGGCCAACCGCTGCTCGGTCTTTTTGCGGGCGGTGATGTCGACCACCACGCCCTGGTAGTGCAGCACCTTGCCGTCGGCGTCGCGCTCGAGGGTGGTGCGGCCATCGACCCAGAAAATGCGCCCGTCGGGCGCCAGCAGGCGGTACTCCTGGCGGAAGCGGGCTCGGCCGGCGGCGGTGTGCTCCTGCACTTCGCGGGCGATTCGTTCGCGATCATCGGGGTGTAGCATGTCGCGATAGAGGGTCGGCCCGTCGGCGAAATCGTCCGGCCGGTAACCGAAATAGGCGATGTTCGGTGAGACGTACCGGACCGGCCAGCCCGCCTCCGCACCCCAGCGGAACAGCACCGCCGGGCTCTCGGCCACCACCTCCGCCGCCTGGTGCAGGGCCGACTCGGCGGCCAGTTGCCCGGTAATGTCGCGCAGAATGACCTGTACCGCCTGCTGGTCGTCGTACAGCAGTACGGAACCGTTCGCCTCCACCGTGCGCAGGCCATCGGCACGGGACGGCAGGCGAAAGCGCAACAGCGGCAGCGTGGCGCCCCCCTTCGCAACCGCCGCCAGGGCCCGTTGCAGCGACGGCCGGTCCTCCGGGCTAACCAGATCGGGAAGTGCCTTGCCGCGCAGCTCTTCGGGGCTCCCGACCCCGAGCAGTCTCGCCCCGGCGGCGTTGACGAAGCGGATCCGGCCGGAAAAGTCGTGAATCAGGATGGCATCGGGGGCATCGTCCACCAGCCGCCGATAGCGCTCCTCACTGTCCCGCAGCGCCCGCCGCTCCGCCTCCAACTCGTGCACCTTGCGATCCAGCTTGCGCAGCAGCGTCTGCTCGTGCAGCGAGCGGAGCTCCTGCTCATCGAGGAGCCGCGGTTCCGGAATGGCGAGCCGGTCGTCGTGCAGCTCTTCGAGCACCTCCCGGATGCTGCTCAGGAAGGCATCGGTGCTGACCGGTTTGATGATGTAGCGGGAGGCGCCCAAATCGCGGGCGAACCGGGCGTCGGCCGGGTCGACGAAGGTTGCCGTGTAGAACACGAACGGGATCGCCTTCAGGCGGGAGTCCTGCTTGATCTGTCGGCAGAGGGCGAACCCGTCCATCTCCGGCAGCAGGACGTCGGAGATGATCAGCTGGGGCGGCGACTGGTGCGCCAGCGCCAGGGCCTCTTCCGCGCTGGCGGTCGCTTCCACCGCATACCCCTCCGCCCGGAGGGTGGTGGTCAGCAGCAGACGTGCATCGTCGCTGTCGTCGACAACCAGTATTTTCATCGGATGAGGGGCCGCTGACGGGGATCGGGGCGCCGACCGGCCTACAGGTCGCGGTGTGGTTGGCCGATCAGCTTTCACCGTTAGACTCCGAATCGGCCGACTTGCTCCCATCCCTCTTCAGGCGGCCGGCTTCCAGTTCGATGATCGCGTCGAGCATCTCCTGCCCGGCGGCATAAATTCGCTCGAGCAGGTCGGCCTGCTCCGGTCGAACCTCCCCCACCGTTCCGCGCAGCAACAGTTCGGAAAAGCCGAGGACCGAATTGAGCGGGTTGCGCAGGTCGTGCGAAAGCCGGCTGCGAAAACGCACCTTGAGCTGATCCAGCTCCTGAAGCCGCGCGTTGGCGGTGGCCAGGGCCTCCTCACGCTGTGACAGCTCCCGCTCCAGACGTTCCCGGGCCTGGTGAAATTCCGCCTCACTGGTCTGCAGCCGTTCCCGGTCGCGCCGGTGCGCGGTGATGTCGGTGAAGGTGGTCAGCGAGACCGCACGCCCGCTGCCGTCCGGGTCCATCGGCGCCAGGGCCGAGACCGAGAGCCAGCGCCGCTCCCCGCGGCGCGGGTTCACCACCCCCAGTACCATGTCACGGACGGCAACGCCGTTTTTCAGGGCAATGCTGCCGGGCCACTCGTGAGCCGCCAGCGGCCTGCCCTCGTCGTTGAGCACATCCCAGTCGGCCGTCCCCGCCAGGGTGCCCAGCAGAGTGCCGCGGCCGAGCATCTCCTGCGCCGCCGGGTTGGCATCGACGATCCGCCCCGACGCATCCTGGCAAAACGCGCCCTCTGTTATCTGGTCGAAAAGCGCCCGATAGTGGCGTTTGCTGCGGGCCAGCGCGGTTTCGGCAGTGACCTGCGCCGAGACATCGGTGAGCAAACCGATCGCCTGTGTCGGTGAGCCTTCGGGATCGCGCAGGATGCGCGCCTGCTCTTCGACCCAGCGATACGCCTTGCCGTCGGTGTGGCGCAGCCGATAGCGGACGCGAAACGCATCCGCTTCCGCGACCGCCTGCCGCACGCTGGTGTCGACCCGCATCCAGTCCTCCGGGTGCACCACATCCCGCCATGCCTCGGGATCGGTGTAGACCGCCTGCGGCGCCAGCCCGGTGAGCTCGGTGAGATGGGGAGTGACGAATTCGATGGCGAACTCGGGCAGGCGTGCGCTGTAGACGACCGCCGGCAACTGCGCCAGCACCGGCGAAGGTGCCGTCTGTTCCCGGCAGGTCACGGCCAGTTGCTGCTCACGCTCGAGACCGGCGCCGACCTGGGCGGCCATCAACTGCAGCACCTGCAGGTCGGTCTTGTCGAACCGCGCCGCCCGTTCGAAGGTCAGGACCGCCAACGCCCCCATCGCATGCCCACCCACCAGCACCGGTGCCGCAGCCAGGGTCTTGACCCCCAGGGCGACCGCCCCGGGAAACGCCTTGCGCGAGCGCGGATAATCACGTACCAGCTGCGGCTTACCCGTGCGGATCACCTCGCCGATGAACCCTTGCTGGCGGGACTGCACCCATCCGTGAACCTGGGATTCGCTGCCGGGGGGGAAACCGTGCAGCCAACGGTAGCGAATGCGCGCCTCGGCGTCGATCAGGCCGACCGTGCCGCCATCGCCGCCGAGCAGACGGACGGCAGCGGCAACCGTCCGGGGGCCCAGTTCATCGACACGATGAAAGCGGGAGAGCTCAAGGGCGGCCCGGTGCGCCTCCAGCAGGCGTGGCTCCTGGCGTGAGGTCTGGCGCAAATCGACGAAGGTGACGACGTAGCCGCCCAGCGACCCTTCCGGCCCGCGCACTGCGGCAAAGTGGTGGCTCACCGGAATGAGGTCCTCTCCGGCGCCGACCAGTTCGACCTGCAGCTCGCGCGTTACCGGCCAGGTGCCGCCGCTCCGTACCAGTTGGGTCCACTGGGGGCAGAGTTGGCCGAGGGATTGCCCGACCACCGCCTCGGGTGGCCGCTCGACCAGCCGGCAAAACGCCTCGTTGGCGAAGCGGACGGTCAGGTCCGGCCGCAGCACCAGGACGCCGTCTCCAACCTGCGCCAGCGCACGGCTGTAAAGGTCGCGCTCCTCCGCGGCCCGCTCGGCCTCGGTCACGTCCTCCATCAGGTGGATGGAGAGCAGGTACTTCCCTTCCGGGTCGCGAACCGGAAACATCCGGGTGCGGTAGATGCGTTCGCCGGCGACCGTCACCGCCTGCTCCACTGCCGCATCCACCCGTCCCTCCACCCCCACCCGACAGCCGGGGGTCGGCCCGTCGCGGCGCGGAAACACCTCCCAGTACGGCTTGCCGCGGACCGCCTCCAGCGGCGCGCCAGCCTGCTCCAGGTAGGCCGGATTGGCGTGCACGATCCGGTAGTCGGCGTCGTGCACGAAGAACGGGTCCTGCATGGCATCGAAGGCGGCCTGCCAAGTGCTCGCCGGGCCCGTTGTCGGCCCGTGCCGGGGGCGGGGCAGTGGCGGCGGTAAACCGACCTGCCGGTCTTGCCGCGTCGAAGGCGGGTGTTCAGAGGTTCTTTTCCGGGCCATGTCGCCTCACGGATTGGGCACCGCCGAGCGGTTCCCTTGAAAGGATAGTTACGACTGGGGCACGGTCGCGCCGCGGCCGGCGCATAGGCAAGCGGCAGGTGCAACGAGCGGAACAAAATTGGATCAATTCCAGGAACCAGGCTATCGCCTTGTTAATGTGGCGATACCTCCAAAGTGGTAGATGCAATGCCGATTTCCGGCGCCTAACACGCCGTCGAAATTGTTGCAGTCCTGACATTTTTGGTGGAAGAATCGGGACGTACGTCACACAACAGACCAAAAAACAGTGTGCGTCGGAGGAGGGGATAACTGCCGTGAGGGTTATTCCATGCGCAACAAAGAAAAACGTACGCTTGCTTCCCGCCAACAGGGCGCCAGCCTGATCGAATACGCCCTGGTGGTCGCCTTCGTCGCCGCCATCGCGGCGGTCGTTCTCGGCCAGGACACCGGCCTCGGTAAAGCCATCAAGGACAAGGTCAGCGACATCGCGACCTGCGTCTCCACGGGCGTTTGCGAATAACACGGGTAATCCGCGGAGGTCCGTCGACTTCGGACCTTGGCGGCAGCCCGCCGTCTATTTGCGATGCCTCCACGTGTGCAATGCGGGGTGGCCCGACGCCGCTGGCCTGCGGGCTCGCGCCGCCAGTCGGCCGGCGGTGCGTTGCTCGAATTCGCGGCCACACTTCCGCTGTTGTTCGCCGTGCTGTTGGCGGTGGTCGATTTCAGTACCTACCTGAACGACCGCACCAGCGTCAGTGCCGCGGCCTACAACGGCGCCAAGGCGGCGGCGAAAAACCCGCTGGCCTGTGGCGCCGGTAGCGAGACCCGCGCCCGGCAGGCGGTGGCAGCGACCCTCGACGGCATGCTTTCGGTGTCGGGTGAGTGGGAGTTGGAAGCGCCGCACACCAGCGGCCCGCCGGACGTGAGACGCTACGCCGTCACCGTCCGCTTCGAGCGGGACCTCTCCCTGATGTCGGCCTTCACCGCCACCATCCCTGCCTTTCGGACGCTGCGCATGACCGGCGTCGCCCTCTGCGAGTGACTTTCATGGCCTTCAGACCCTCAGCCCGACGCGGATACCTCCTGATGGCGGCGCTCACCCTGTCGTCCGGCGTCGCAGCCGCCCTGCTCGGTTACGCCTACATCGAGAAGCGCCTTGCCGATCAGCGCCAGGCGTTGACGGCGGACACGGTGCGGGTGGTGGAGACGCCGGAGCTGCTCTCGGTGCTGGTGCTGCAGCGTGACGTCTTCCGCGGTGAGCGACTCAAACCCGACGACCTGACCGTGCTGCGGGTGCCCACCGAAGGGGTCACCGTCGGCAGCGTGCTGCATGACCCGAAGCAGGCGGTGGGGCATGTTGCGCTGCAAAACCTCTACGCCGGTGAATGGCTCATCGCGCGCAAACTGGCCGACAGCGAAACCGACGGCGATACCTGGAACCGGCTGCTGGAGGCCGGCCGCCGTGCCATCCGGGTGCCGGTCGACGACGTCACCGGCCTGTTGGGTTTGCTGCAGCCGGATGACCGGGTCGACCTGCTCGCCGTCTTCCCCGGCGGCGATGGCCGTTCGGCGGTGAGTCGGGTGCTGGAACAGAACCTGGCCGTGCTGGCGGTCGGTCAGCGCCACCTGCCGCAGCAAGACGAAAAGCCGGCGGCCGAGGCGGGCAAGAAGTCGTCGGTCACGCTGGATGTTTCGCAACAGCAGGCGGAACGCATCGCCCTGGCGCTGGAGATTGGCAAGGTGCGGCTGGTGCTGCGCAATCGGGCCGATGCGGCGGTCACCGCCAGCCGCGGCACGCGTCTGACGGAACTGGAACGGGGCGCCGGCACCACGGTAAGGGCGGCCCCTCGCCGCCATGTGGTGCAGGTGATCGCCGGCGACGCCGTATCGCGCGAGGAGGTTGGTCGATGAGAGGTTTCCTTTTTCTGTTGGTCGTGAGCAGCCTGCTGCTGCCAACCACTGCCACCGCGGGGGACAGCTATCAACTCGGCTCCGCCGAAAGCCGTCTATTGCAGTTCGAGCGCCCGGTCGAGCGGGTTCTGGTCCGGCATCCCGACGTGCTGTCGGTCAAGATGCTGAACAGCCGCGAGCTGCTGATGACCGGGCACGACGGCGGACGCACCGAGTTGACCGTGTGGCACGGCGACGGTCAGCCGCGTCACCTGGTGATCACGGTGCAGGGCAACTCGGCCGCGCTGGCACTGGAGCGCGAACAGCTGCTGGCACTCATCCGCCGGCTCGATCCGGAACAGCGGGTCAATGTGGACCTGCAGCAGGGGCGGGTCGTTCTCACCGGCAGCGTACCCAACGCCTCGCGGGGCGAGCGGATCGAGGCGCTGATGGTGGCGATGGGCCAGCAGCCGGTCAATCTGCTGTCGGTGGAGGGCAGTCAGCAGGTGCAGTTGTTGGTGCGGGTGGCCGAGGTGGTGCGGGGCAATCCGTTGCGCAGCGGCAGCGCCTTTTTCGACAAGCGGGCCCGTTACGGCTTGCTGCCGCCGGGCAGCGGCAACACCACCAACTTCCTGCTGGAACTCGACCAGGCGATGAGCGCCGCCACTCTCCCGGTACCCCATGCCGATGCCTTCGTGCTACCGATCAATCCGGCCGGGGCGTCGCTGTTCGGCCTGCTGAACCTGCTGGAGGCGCACAATCTGGCCCGGGTGCTGGCACAGCCGACGCTGGTGGTGGAGTCGGGCAAGACCGCCCGCTTTCTGGCCGGCGGCGAGGTGCCGATCCCGATCGCCCAGGAGGACAACACCATCACGGTCGATTACAAGCAGTTCGGCGTGATGCTCGAATTCACCCCGCGCATTCTCGACGACGGCATGATCGCGATGGAGGTGCAGCCGGAGGTCAGCAACATCGATGAAACCGCCGGCATCACCGTCGGCGCCATCCGCATCCCCGGCTTCCGTACCCGGCGCACCGAGACCAGCGTCCGGGTCCGCGACGGGGAGAGCTTCGTGGTCGGCGGCCTGCTGCAGGACGAGATCCGCAGTGCGGTGCAGAAGGTGCCCCTGTTCGGCGACATCCCCATCCTCGGTGCCCTGTTCCGCTCCAGCGCCTACGAAAAGAACCAGTCGGAGCTCGCCATCATCGTCACCCCGCGGGTGGTTCGCCCCATTCCGGCCGGCGTAGCGGTGCCGCTGCCGGGCGAGCATCTGGATCGGCCCTCCACGGCCGAGGCCATTCTGCTGGGCAAGGTGGCGGTGGAGCGAGCACAACCCGCGCGTTCCCCGCTCGACGGGGTCGGCCTGGAAATGCCGCAATGAACACACTGAATCGGGACGCCACCGCACACATCATCAAACGGGCGCTGTTCATCGGCCGTGACTGGACCCTGTTCCAGCACGTGGAGGCGATGATCAAATCGGCGTTCGGCATCACCATGGAGCACGAGGTCCCCAACATCTGGCCGGAGGATTTGGAACTGGTACTGCTGGAGGCCGATCGCGACCGGGAACGAACCCTGGAAAAGATCGCCCGCATCAACGCCCATTCGCGCGGGCTCGCCCCCTTTCTGCTGATCCGCGAGCGCGATGTGGAGCTGATCCTCGAGGCCAGTCGGCTGGGGGTGCGCTCGTTCATCGAGATCCCGGAAGATCTGCCCGACATCCTCGGCATCGTGCAGAAGGTCAACCGCCACACCCAGGGGCGGGGCGGGGCGGTCTCGTCGTTCTTCAGCCTCAAGGGCGGGGTCGGCTGCACCACGCTCGCGGTCAACGTCGCCCACCAGCTGCGCGAGATCACCGCCGGCCGGGTGGTGTTGATGGATCTGAACCTGCCGCTGGGGGACACCGCCCTCTACATGGACCTGGAGGACGACGGTGCCTACTCCATTGCCGACTTCATCTACAACATGGGCCGCTTCGACGAGAAGCTGGTCTACGAATCGCTCAATCGTCACCGCAGCGGGGTCTACCTGCTGGGCCTGCCGAAGCGGCTGGAGGAGCTGGAAAATCTGACGCCGGAGGCGGTCCACGCCACCCTGGAAACCCTGCGCCGCTATTTCGACCACATCGTGGTCGACTGCGCCAGCGACCTGAGCGCCACCACCCTGACCTGTCTGGATGAATCCGACCACATCGTCCTGGTCAATGAACCCTCCCTGGCCTCGCTACGGGCCACCCGCACCATCTACGACCTGAGCCGGGAACTCGGCTATCCGCAGGAGAAGCTGCGGCTGGTGCTGAACCGCCACACCGCGGCGGGCGAAGAGATCGTCGATGAACTGCTGGAGGCGATGGAGCTGCCCGTGGCGGCACGGGTCGCCAACAGTTATCTCACCTTCCTGGAAAGCCTGAAGGAAGGCGCCCTGCTGCACGAGTTCGCACCGGACAGCGCGCCGGACCAGCAGATGCGTGCTTTAGCCGAGATGCTGCACCAGGGCACCGCCCGGGCGACCACCGAGACCTCGCCGCGTCCCGGCCAGCTGCCCGATCGGCTGTGGTGTTGGCTACGGACCCTGCACGGCAAGGTGGTGGCGCCATGAAATTGAGTGAGCGCCTGCGTCAGTCGCCGGTCCGGCGCCCGGAGGCGCGCCAGTCACCTGCGTCGGCGGCACCACGCCCGGTGATCAACGACTCCTTCAGCGAGATCAAGCGCCGCTGCCAGCATCTGGCGGCCGAAGACGAGGCCTTCTATCGGCCGGACAGTCAGGAGACGCGGGCCGAACTGACCCCGCGTATCGAGCAGCTGGTGCGCGACATCGCCGCCGAGATGGGCTACCCGCTTGCCAACAGCGAGGTGCGCCAGCTCGGGCACGAACTGCTCGACGAGATCTACGGACTCGGCCCCCTCGAGCCGCTGATGGCCGATCCGGCCGTGACCGATATCCTGATCAACTCCCATGATCAGATCTGGGTCGAGCGTTACGGAAAGCTCGAACGCAGCGACGTGTGCTTCATCAGTGAAGAGCACCTGCGCAACAAGGTGGAGCGGATGCTCTATACCAGCGGCCGGCGGCTCGACGAAGCCTCTCCGCTGGTGGACGCCCGCCTGCCGGACGGCTCGCGTGTCAACGTGATCATCCCGCCGCTTGCGGTGGACGGCATCATGGTCTCCATCCGCCGCTTCCCCAGCCACCACCTGCGGGCCAAGGACCTGATCGAGCTCGGCTCACTCACCGAGGAGATGTACGAATTCCTGCGCTGTGCGGTGAGGGCGGGCTTGAATCTGATCGTCTGCGGCGGTACCGGCTCCGGCAAGACCACCACGCTGAACATGCTGTCCGGCCTGATCCCCGACGGCGAGCGCGTCGTCACCATCGAGGACAGTGCCGAACTGCGCCTGCAACAGGAGCACGTGGTGCGGCTCGAGACCCGCCCCCCCAATGCCGAAGGGGCCGGCGAATTCACCCAGCGTGACCTGCTGCGCAACGCCCTGCGCATGCGCCCCGACCGCATCATCCTCGGCGAGGTGCGCGGCAGCGAGGTACTGGACATGCTGCAGGCGATGAACACCGGTCACGACGGCTCCATGGCCACGGTGCACGCCAACAACCCGCGCGATTCCATCGCCCGCCTGGAGCTCATGGTCAACCTGAGCGGTGCCAACCTGACCGACCATGCCGTGCGCCGCCAGATCGTCAGCGCCCTCGACCTGATCATCCACGTCGATCGCTGTCGCGACGGTGCCCGGCGCATCGTCTCCATCACCGAGGTGAGCGGTATCGAGCAGGACAACGTGGTGTTGCAGGAGCTGTTCCGCTTCGAGGCCAGGGCGCAAGGCGGCACCTTTAGCGCCACCGGCGTCCGCCCCAGCCATTCGGCGCGGCTGGAGGACGCCGGCTGTAGCCTCGGCGCGGGGATATTCGGCTTCTCGAGGCGGGTGTGATGGAGCTGGCGGCCGTACTGCTGCTCGGACTGCCGTTTTGGGTCGCCGGCATCTGGATGGTTGTCCGTCATCGGCGGCGGGAGGCCGCCCGGCGCGAACGGCTGCTGGCCCGCATCGGCGTGCCGCTGGCGGCGACCGGCGGCGGGCAGCAACGCGGCCGCCAGCCATTGGCCCAGGCCTTCGAACTGCGCCTGCACCAGGCCGGGCTGGCTGGGCCGGGCAACCGGATCAAGCAGTGGGGGCTGGGTGGCGCCAGCCTCATCGGGGCCCTCGGCCTGGTGGTGGCCGCGACGTTCGGGCCGCTCGCCGCGCTGGTTTCGGCCGGCCTGGCGGCGGTCGGTCCCCTTTACATCTACATCCAGATCGTGGCTCGGCGTCGGCGCTTCGCCGATCAGTTTCCCGATGCCCTCGAGGCCATGGTGCGCTCGCTGCAGGCGGGCATGACGGTCGATGCGGCCATGCGCATGGTGGCCGATGACTTTGCGCCGCCGCTCGCCGGCGAGTTCCGGCGCATGAACAACCAGGTGCAAGTGGGTGTGCCCCTGTCGAGCGCGCTACGTGATTTTCAGCGGCGGATCGGGATCCCGGAGGCACAGTACTTCGCCGCCACGGTAATCGTGCAGCGGGAGACCGGCGGCCAACTGGCGGAGATTCTGGGACAGCTCGCCACGATCATGCGCCGGCGCGCCCTATTCCAGGGCAAACTCAGGGCGATGACCGCCGAGTCGCGCTTCACCGCCTGGTTCATCGGTGGCGTGCCGGTGCTGTTCCTGGCCTGGAAATATCTGTTCGATCGCCCCGCCATGAGCTTTTTCCTGGAGGACCCGACCGGGCAGTCGCTGTTCCGCTTCTCGGCAGTGATGCTCCTCATCGGCGTGCTGCTGCTGCGTCAGATGATGAGGATTCGGTTCTGATGGACGCGCCACTGCTGTCGATCCTGCTGTTGGCCGGTCTCAGCGGATCGGGCGGGGTGTGGCTCGCCACCCGCTATCTGTCGCTGGAGGCGCGCGAGGCCACCCGGCGCCGGCGTCTGCTGCGGCGGGTCGGCTTCCAGGCGGGAAACGAAGCGGACGCCATCGATGACAAGCAGTCCGGTCTCTACAGCATCGGGCTGGCGTTGGGGCCGCGCAATCCAAAGGAGCTGGAGCGCATCCGCACCCGGCTGGGGATGGCCGGTTTTCGCCAGGAACGCTATCTCGGGCTGTTCTTTCTCATCAAGACCGTCGGCGGTGTCGCCGGCTGGGGCATCGCCGGGGTGGCCTGGCTGTTCGAGTGGCTGCCGCCGTTGGTGGCGTTCTCCATTCCCATGCTCCTCTACTACGGACCCGACCTGCTGGTGCGCCTCGCCAGCGCCCAGCGCCTCGGCCGCATCAACCAGGGCCTGCCCGAGTTCATCGACATGTGCAACGTCTGCATCAGCGCGGGGATGGGCTGGCTGGGGGCCTTCCAGCGGGTGGCCGAGGAGATGGCCCATGTCTATCCGTGTCTCAGCCGCGAAGTCGGTTACACCATGGACCAGATCAAGACCGGTCTGCCGCGTACCGAGGCGCTGCGGCAGCTGGCGCGCCGCAATCCCACCCGGGAGATGCGGCACCTGGTGCAGGTGCTGATCCAGAACGAACGCCAGGGCAGCCCGGTGGCCGAGTCGCTGCGGCGCTTCACCGAGCGGGTCTACAAGGAGCGCGAGCAGTACATGGAGGAGAAGGCCGGCAAGGTGTCGGCCAAGATGGCGCTGGTGATCGCCCCGTTCATGCTGCTGCCGTTCGTCATTCTGCTGGTCGGCGAACAGGTGGTGAACCTGATAAGGAGCCTGTGATGCGTGGCCCGCTGATTGTGCTGTTGTCCTTGCTGCTGCTCGGCTGCGTCAATCCGACCCGGCCGGACGACGTCCCTGCGCTGGACGTCCGTTTGCAAGGCGAGCAGCAAGCCGCCTTTCTCAAGGACTACGCGGCGCTGCTGCTCAGCCGGGGTGACTACGACGAGGCCGGCCGCATTCTCGAGACACTGCGCCGCAGCCACCCGGATGACCTGGAGGTGACCCGCCAACTGGCCGAGGTCTACGAAAAGAACGACCAGCTGGAACTGGCCCTGCTCGCCTGGGAGCGCGTGCACGGCCGCTCCGGCGACCGCCGCGATGCGGCTGAATACGCGCGGGTGGCGCTGCTGAACGAACAGTTCGAGCCGGCCGAAGCGGTGTTTCAGGGCTGGCTGGACGAGGCCTCGCCCGGCTCCCCCGACGCGCTGATGGCGCTCAACAACCTGGGCTACAGCCGCCTGCTTCAGGGCGATTACGCGCAGGCCGAGGCCTACTTCGAGCAGGTCCTCGCCGCCGATCCGCTGCACACCCGGGCCCGGGCCAATCTGGAATGGCTCCGCCGCCTCACCTTCAAACACGAGTCCGACTGAACAGAGCGATGACCAACCCCCGGCAACGGCAACAGGGCAACATGCTGCTGAGCGTCAGCGCACTGTTCATCGCCGTTTTGCTGCTGGGCCTGTCCGCCAACGTCGGCTATTGGGTGTTCCAGCGCTCGCTCATCTCCGATGCCGTCGCCGCGCTGGCCAAACCGATCCTGAAGAACCAGCTCATCTATCGGGAACGCCAGCAGGATGATCCGGCCTATCCGACGACCGAAGCGATGGTGGAGACCACCCTCGCGGAGATCGACCCACCGTTCGAAGTGACGGTGGATTTCAACTTCTGGCGAGGCGAAGAGGGCGAGGAGCCGGTGTTTGTCGGCAGCGACCCCGACCCTGCCCTGGCAGGGCAGGGGTTCAACATCGCCCGGGTGCAGATCTGCACCCCGCTGGCGGATGTAGCCGGCTTGTTCACGTTGCCGACGTCGGACGACGGTCAGGGCGGCCAGATCTGCACGGTGGCCGAGGCGTTCATTCCCGATGAAGACTGCCTTTGCGAAGGCCCCCTTTCGTCGGCCGTCGACGAAGTGGTGGACTCGGTACTGGATCGGCTCCTCGATGCGCTGACGGGTTTCACCTGCAAGGTGCTGGGGATCGGGTGTCCGAAAACCAGCGAATTCCTCGATGACATTCTGGACCAGGGCACGGCCCTGGTGTGCGACGTCGAAAACACCACCAACGAGACCGTGCGGTTTGTCTCCACGCTGCTCCATGCGGTGGTGGAACGCGATCCCGACAGCCTGGATGCGCAGCCCCTGCTGGAGGCGGTGGATTGCCTCCTCGAAGAGACCGTCGTCACCGTGGATACGGCGCTGGTCGGCCTGCTCGGCCCCGACTTCATTCGGGTGCACTACCGCGACTGGACGTTGTCCGGCTCGGCCACGGTTTCCGTGGGCGGGTAGGCCGCCGGGCCGTTATACTGGCGCCGTGAACGCACCTGCCTCCTCACTCTCGGCCTCCCAGGCGGCCATTCGCCGGCTGCGCCTGAGCTACCTTTTCGGTCTGGCGAGCTTCGCCGCCCTGGCGCTGATCTCTTTTCTGCTGATCGTCTCCGCGGTCTCGGATCAGGAGGCGGTTGAAAGGAGAGCCGTGGCCGCGCTCGGCGAGGCCGCCGCGAAGGCGCCCACGCTCCAGGCCGAGGCCGCGGCACTGGCCGATGCGGCCGAGGAAAATCGAGGGCGGCGGCAACGCTACCTGTTCCTTCAGGCGGGGATATTCGCTATCACCTTTGTGGTCCTGCTGATTGGATTGGTGCGTATCGTGCCGGCGCGGGTGCGCCAGATCCGCGCCGACGTGCAGAAGCTGGAAGAGACCCAGAGTCGTTGGCGGACCATTTACGCCTCCATCAGCGACGGGCTGCTCATTCTCGAACCCGATGGGCGTATCGTCGCCATGAACCCCAGCGCCGAGGCGATGCTCGGTTACCGCACCGACGAGGTGAAGGGGCGCAGCCTCCAGATCCTGCTGCCGGAGCCGGAACGAAGCCACTTCGATGCGGTCCGACCAACCCTGTTGCGGGAAGAGCCGCTCATGGCGCAGGAGCTTCTGCTGCTGCACAAGGAGGGCGAGGTGGTCTACACCGAAGTGGACATCAACCCGATGCGCTGGGAAGGGGCCCCCCAGTACCTGGCGGTGGTTCACGACATCACCGTCCGCAAGGCATTGGAAGAGCGCCAGAACGAGGCGCTGTTTTTCACCCTGTTACGGGATTTGACCGAAAAGGAGGAGGCCGCCCGCGAACTGCGTCAGCGCGCCACGACCGACCCGCTGACCGGCGCCTTCAACCGGGCCAAGTTCGACGAGCGGCTGGCCCAGGAACTGAGCCGGGTACAGCGCCACGGCAACCCGCTCACGCTGGCCATCCTGGACATCGACAAGTTCAAGCAAGTCAACGACACCTTCGGCCACGCCAGTGGCGACCAGGTACTCAGTCAAGTCTCCGCAGTGGCCCGCAACAACCTGCGCAGTGCGGATCTGTTCGCCCGCTGGGGCGGGGAGGAGTTCGTCGTTCTCGCCCCCGACACCGACCGGGACGGCGGCTTCCGCCTGGCCGAAAAGATCCGCGCCGCCATCGAGCGTCACCCCTTCGACGAAGTGGGGCGGATCACTGCCAGTTTCGGCGTCGCCGAGTACCGTGCAGGGGAATCGCCCGAGGCGTTCCTGCGTCGTGCCGACGAGGCGCTCTACCAGGCCAAACACGGGGGACGCAACCGCGTCGTTGCCGCCTGAACAGGGGGAATTGACCGTCCCGCCGATCCCATCTTGACTGTCTCCATTGGATGGAGACTCACTCAAGTGGACGCCGCCGCGACCGAATGCATCTATCGTCTCGACCACCAGGACCGCATCGAATCGGTCAATGCGGCCTGGGATGCGTTTGCGATCGCCAATCACGCGCCAGAGCTGTGCCAGCCGGCCATTCTCGGCCGCTCCCTTTGGGACTTCATCGTCGGCGACCAGGTGCGCCACATTCATCGCGTCCTGCTGGAGCGGGTGCGCAACGGCCGGACCATGAGCAACCTGCCCTTCCGCTGCGATGCCCCGGACCTGCGCCGCTATCTCGCCATGGACATCCGGGGGTTGCCGGACGGCGGGGTCGAATATCGCACCCGCGAGTTGCATGCGGACGTCCGGCCATCGGTGCCGACGCTGGATCGCTTGACGGTGCGCAAAGGACCTCTGCTGCGGATCTGCGCCTGGTGCCGGCGCGTCGACCTGGGCGATGACTACTGGGTCGAGATCGAAGAGGCCATCGTGCGCCTCGGCCTGCTGGAGCAGAAGGAGCCGCCGCCTTTCACCCACACCATCTGCCCGCGCGACCTGCGCCTCCTCGGCGGCTGACGGCGCCGCTTGCGGCAAAAATCACACCTGCTGCGCGTGCGGCTATACACAGTCTAAATTTTCTAACGAGCAATGTTGGTAAAAGCGTCGGCCTGCTCGACCGGATGTTGATGCCGTATTTTTAAGTTATTGATTTTCAGAAAATATCTGGCGGTGCTCAAAAATTGAACAGTTTGGTGGAAACCCAACGCCAGTGCGCCTTAGGGCCACCTATCCGAAAACAACCCACAAAGTTATCCACAGGAATCGTGGATAACTGCAAATCTGCCGGAACGACAAGTAGTTAGGCCCTCCCCGGGTTCGGGCAAGCCGCGGTGGACGTGCTAGAATTCGCGCCCAATCCCCTGTGCAACGATCAAGAACCTCCATGTCCCACTACACCACCGATCGCGCGCGTCTGTTCGAGCAGTTGCTCAACGAGAAGATCCTGATCCTCGACGGCGCCACCGGCACCATGCTCCAGCGCCACAAGCTGCAGGAGGCGGACTACCGCGGCGAGCGCTTCGCCGACTGGCCCTCCGACCTCAAGGGCAACCACGACGCCCTGGTGCTGACCCGGCCGGACGTGGTGAAGGCGGTGCACCAGGCCTACCTGGAGGTGGGCGCGGACATCCTGGAGACCAACACCTTCGGTGCCAACCGCATCTCCCAGGCCGACTACGGCATGGAAGCGCTCTCCTACGAGATGAACAAGGCGGGCGCCGCGCTGGCCCGCGAGATGGCCGACGTCTGGAGCACGCCCGAGAAGCCGCGCTTCGTCACCGGTGTGTTGGGGCCCACCAACCGCACCGCGTCGATCTCGCCGGACGTCAATGACCCGGGCAAACGGAATATCGACTTCGATACCCTGGTGGAGGCCTACGTGGAGGCCGCCCGCGGCCTGGTGGACGGCGGTGCCGATGCGTTCCTGATCGAGACCATCTTCGACACCCTGAATGCCAAGGCGGCGGTATTCGCCCTGGAGCAGTACTTCGAGGAGACCGGCACCCGGCTGCCGGTGATGATCTCCGGCACCATCACCGATGCCTCCGGCCGCACCCTTTCCGGCCAGACCGCCGAGGCGTTCTACAACTCCCTGCGCCACGCCCGGCCGATCTCCTTCGGCCTTAACTGCGCCCTGGGCCCGGAGGAGCTGCGCCAGCACATCGAGGAGCTCTCCCGCATCGCCGAGTGCCGCATCTCCGCGCACGCCAACGCCGGGCTGCCCAACGCCTTCGGCGAGTACGACCTGACACCCGAGAAGATGGCGGCCCAGATGAAGGAGTGGGCCGATGCCGGCTTCCTCAACATCGTCGGCGGCTGCTGCGGCACCGGCCCCGACCACATCCGCGCCATCGCCCAGGCGGTGAGCGAGTGCTCACCCCGGAAGCTGCCCGCGCGCCCGGCCGAGTGCCGTCTGGCGGGGCTGGAGCCGCTGAACATCGGCGCCGAGTCGCTGTTCGTCAATGTCGGCGAGCGCGCCAACGTCACCGGCTCGGCCAAGTTCAAGCGGCTGGTGCTGGAAGGGAAGTACGACGAGGCGCTGGATGTCTGCCGCGAGCAGGTGGAGAACGGCGCCCAGGTCATCGACGTCAACATGGACGAGGCGATGCTCGATGGCGTCGCGGCGATGCGCACCTTTCTGAATTTGGTCGCCTCCGAGCCGGACATCTCCAAGGTGCCGGTGATGATCGACTCCTCCAAGTGGGAGATCATCGAGACCGGCCTCAAGTGCATCCAGGGCAAGGGGGTGGTCAACTCCATCTCCCTCAAGGAGGGAGAAGCGGCGTTCATCCACCACGCGAAGCTGCTGCGCAAGTACGGCGCCGCCGCCATCGTCATGGCCTTCGACGAGAAGGGCCAGGCCGACACCCTCGCGCGCAAGCAGGCGATCTGCAAACGCTCCTATGACATCCTGGTGAACGAGGTCGGTTTCCCGGCCGAAGACATCATCTTCGACCCGAACATCTTCGCGGTCGCCACCGGCATCGAGGAGCACAACAACTACGGCGTCGACTTCATCGAGGCGACCGGCTGGATCAAGCAGAATCTGCCGCACGCCCTCATCTCCGGCGGCGTCTCCAACGTCTCCTTCTCTTTCCGCGGCAACAACCCGGTGCGCGAGGCGATCCACGCCGTGTTCCTCTACCACGCCATCCACGCCGGCATGGACATGGGCATCGTCAACGCCGGCCAGCTGGCGGTGTATGACGAACTGCCGAAGGAGCTGCGCGAGGCCGTCGAGGACGTGGTGCTGAACCGCCGCGCGGACGCCACCGACCGCCTGCTCGAAATCGCCCCCAACTACGCCGGCACCGGCGAGGCGGCGAAGAAGGAGGACGAGGCGTGGCGCTCGTGGCCGGTGGAGAAACGGCTCGAACACGCCCTGATCAAGGGCGTCGACCAGTACGTGGTCGAGGACACCGAGGAAGCGCGGCAGAACGCCAAGGCCCCCATCGACGTCATCGAAGGGCCGCTGATGGACGGCATGAACCACGTCGGCGACCTGTTCGGCGACGGCAAGATGTTCCTGCCGCAGGTGGTCAAATCCGCCCGCGTGATGAAGAAGGCGGTGGCGCACCTGATCCCGTTCATCGAGGCGGAGAAGGCCGAGGGCGCCCGCCCCAACGGCAAGATCCTGCTCGCCACGGTGAAGGGCGACGTGCACGACATCGGCAAGAACATCGTCGGCGTGGTGCTGCAGTGCAACAACTTCGAGGTGATCGACCTCGGCGTCATGGTGCCGGCCGCCAGGATCCTGGAAGAGGCGAAGAACCACGACGTCGACATCATCGGCCTCTCCGGCCTCATCACCCCGTCCCTGGACGAGATGGTCCACCTCGCCGCCGAGATGGAACGCCTCGGCATGGACAAGCCGCTGCTCATCGGCGGCGCCACCACCTCCCGCGCCCACACCGCGGTCAAGATCGACCCGGCCTACTCCGGCCCGGTGATCTGGGTGAAGGACGCCAGCCGCGCCGTCGGCGTCGCCCAGAATCTGATCTCCGAGAGCGCCGGCACCAAGGACAACTACGTCGCCCAGATCAACGCCGAGCACGAAGAGGTGCGCGAGCGCCACGCCAAAAAGCGCGGCGAAACCAAACTCGTCCCCCTTGTCACGGCCCGCGCCAATTCGGCTTCTGTTGACTGGTCGGGTTATCAACCGATACGCCCCAAGGCCCTCGATGCCCTTGTGGGAGGGCCGTCCCCGGCGCGACTAACCCTCCCCGAAGCCACCACCGGTCCATTCAAACTCGATCCCACCGAAGCCGGCGCCACCATCACCTTCACCAACATCCCGGTAGCCACCCTGGTCCCCTACATCGACTGGACCTTCTTCTTCCACGCCTGGGAACTCAAAGGCCGCTACCCCAATATCCTGGAAGACGCGGAGAAGGGCGAAGAGGCCAAGAACCTGTTCCAGGATGCTCAGGCGATGCTGAGCCAAATCATCGAAGAGAAGTGGCTCACCGCCCGCGCCGTAGTCGGCCTGTTCCCGGCCAACGCCGAAGGCGACGACGTGGCCGTCGAGGGCGGTCCCACCTTCCACTTCCTGCGCCAACAGGCCGAGAAGGCGGACGGTCAGCCGCACAAGTCCCTCGCCGACTTCATCGCCCCGAAGAGCAGCGGCAAGACCGACTACATCGGCGGCTTCGCCTGCACCACCGGCATCGGCGTCGAGGAGCGGACGGAGACGTTCAAGGCCGCCCACGACGACTACAACGCGATCATGTTGCAGGCGATCGCCGACCGCCTCGCCGAGGCCTGTGCCGAATGGCTGCACGAGCAGGTGCGCAAGCAGATCTGGGGTTACGCGGCCGACGAGACGCTGGACAACGAGGCGCTGATCAAGGAGCAATACCAGGGCATCCGCCCGGCCCTCGGTTACCCGGCCTGCCCCGACCACACCGAAAAGGACACCCTCTGGTCCCTGCTCGGCGTAGAGGAGAAGATCGGCCTGTGGCTCACCGAGCACAAGGCGATGGTCCCCACCGCCGCCGTCAGCGGCCTCTACTTCGCCCACCCGCAGTCGCGCTACTTCGCCATCGGCAAGATCGCCGCCGACCAGGTCGCCGACTACGCCGAGCGCAAGGGCATGGCAAAAGAAGAGGTCGAACGCTGGCTAGCCCCCAACCTCGCCTAAACCGTAGGGTGCCGGTGACGACTGCATGGATGCAGGAGGTAGAGCAACGCAGGGAGCAGTTGCCGAGGAACGAACCGCACCGCGCGCTCACGGCCAAAAGACGCGGTTCGCAAGCCCACCACACCCCACGGCAGGCACGTAGGGTGCCGGTGAGGAACGAACCGCACCGCACGCTCACGCCAAAAGGTGCGGTTCGCAAGCCCACCACACCCTACGGGAGGCACGTAGAGTGCCGGTGAGGAACGAACCGCACCGCGCGCTCACGCCAAAAGGTGCGGTTCGCAAGCTCACCACACCCTACGGCAGGCACGTAGGGTGCCGGTGAGGAACGAACCGCACCGCGCTCACGGCCGAAAAGGTGCGGTTCGCAAGCCCACCACACCCACGGCAGGCACGTAGGGTGCCGGTGAGGAACGAACCGCACCGCACGCTCGCGCCAAAAGGTGCGGTTCGCAAGCCCACCACACCCCACGGCAGGCACGTAGGGTGCCGGTGAGGAACGAACCGCACCGCACGCTCACGCCAAAAGGTGCGGTTCGCAAGCTCACCACACCCCACGGCAGGCACGTAGGGTGCCGGTGAGGAACGAACCGCACCGCACGCTCACGCCAAAAGGTGCGGTTCGCAAGCTCACCACACCCCACGGCAGGCACGTAGGGTGCCGGTGAGGAACGAACCGCACCGCACGCTCACGCCAAAAGGTGCGGTTCGCAAGCTCACCACACCCCAC
>JAWLGP010000021.1:71368-77993 GCA_041685045.1 Gammaproteobacteria bacterium | reverse complement strand
TGCAAACCATGGGCAATCTCGGACATAATCCGCTCATCGCGATCCAAATGGCTCTCGCCGGTCACTCTGTCAGCATGACAGGGGGCGAGTAGTTACCAAAAATTAAACCCTACGCGTTGCGTAGTTGTTGTCAGGACTACGTGGGGTCAAGCTCTAGTCGGCGGCCGGCATAGAGAACCCGCAAGAACGTAACTCGATCTTCGGCGACTACAAACGCCATGGTCAGACGACGCTCGAACCCGATTATCCGCAGGCCAGGGTGAAGGTCCTCCCGTGATCGTCCACGCTCGGGGAACGTGGCGAACCCGCGGCAGTATTCTTCGATGCGTTCGAGATAGGCGAGGGCCCTGTCGTCGCCATCGCTTTCAGCAATATACAGATAAAGCTCCTCAAGGTCGGCGCGCGCTTGCGGCGAAAAGAACACAGCGTGCGTCATGAGGAGGCTTTATTTCGTCGCTTTGCATGCAGGGCTCGGACGCCGTGGAACACGGAATCGGCCGAAAGGGCACGGTCCGGATCGGACTGGAGGGCAGCGGCGATCGGCAGGACCTCGTCGCGTAACCATCGCTCGACAGCCGCGTCACGTTCCTGAAGAGCGCGGAGGCCGGCACGAATCACCTCGCTGCTGGAAGCGTAATTACCGGACGCCACGAGTTCGTCGATGTAGCGAGACTGCTCGGCAGGGAGACTGAAGGTTCTTTTCTGCGAAGTGGCCATCGGCGGTCTCTCTCTCAAGATGATGGGTATGATAGATTCATACCGAGCGAGGAGCAATTCCTGTCGTTCCCATGCTCCGCGTGGTAACGCGTCGCCCGGCCTCCGCGCCGAAATGCCTGAGGCAGCGTAGTGTCCGTCTACAGGCGATCCGGCCAACCCGGAGGCGTGGTTCACCGGACGCAGAGCGTCCAAAGACGCATTCCCACGCGGAGCGTGGGAATGAGGAGATCCCAACTGGCGATGTCGTCCGTCTGTTCTCGATCAACTGCGTGGTTGGAAGATCTCGCAGGGACGGAAACGAAAATCGTAACAACGCGGGAAATTCTGCCTTGGACATGCCGTCGATGAACTGACAGGCGTCCGCCGCTGCCTGTCTGATGTGAACGAAAAAGTCCGAAAGTCTGTTCTGACCCATACCGGTCGCGCTTCGGCCAAGGCCGATTGCCGAAATTTTGGCGGGAGATCGCCTGGAGTCAGCAGATCGACCTTCATGCCCGATAGTTCTTCAAGTTCCTCGTGTAAACCGCCAAGGTCGAAGAGTGTCGTACCCGGCAGCGGATCGACCAGAAGGTCGCCGCCGAATGAACTCGCTCGGATATAGCCACCGCCGGCACAACGCGCCGATTTCCTACAAGAAAGTAAGAAATTTCCTACAGACAGCCGCCCCAGTGTTGGCTAGCGTAGACCTGCCTCGCCGGAAGGCGGGTCCCCAAGGAGTGGGGCTGGGGCGAAAGGATTGCCCTGGCGCGACGGAGTGCTCTAACAGGGAGGTCTATGGATGGCCCGCCAAGGATGCGGGAGCGGGAAGGGAGCCTGAGTACCGAAAATGGAGACGGTGCATCGACCGGGCAAAGGACGCCAAACACGGAGGTCATCCAATCGGCCGCTCATCCGGGGACGGGTGAGTGGCCTTCTTTTTGGCGGTTGATCGGTGAATGGTGAGTTAGCTAAGCTTAGCTAACCCCCTGTTGGAGCTTCCAATGGAAAAGGTCAACATGCATGAGGCCAAAACGCGCCTTTCCAGTCTTGTCGAACGTGCCCTTGCCGGCGAGGAAGTGATCATCGCCAAAGCTGGAACGCCTTTGGTTCGGCTGGTCCCGGTTGGTCTGCCAGGCGAGCGCCGCGAGGCTGGTCGATTCCGAGGCCAAATCAAGCTCGCAGAGGACTTCGACCAGACGCCCGAAGAGCTGATTCGCAGCTTTGAGGGGGAGTAGGTGAAGCGGTTGCTTCTCGATACCCATGCGTTCCTTTGGTGGCTGGGAGATAACGACGCCCTTGGAGCCCATGCACGAGATGCGATTTCCGACAGTCGGAACGACGTTTACGTCAGTGCAGCGACTTTGTGGGAGATCGGCATCAAGCGAGCGCTAGGGAAGTTGGAGGCCCCGGATGACCTGACTTCGGTCGTCACAGAAGAGAAGTTCATACCGCTCCCCATTCAGCTTCCACATGCGGAAGTCGCCGGACAGCTGCCACTGCTTCATCGCGACCCGTTTGACCGCATGCTGGTGGCCCAAGCCCAGCTCGAGGGACTTGTGGTAGTGACGGCCGACGGGTTCATTCCACAATACGGGGTAAGAGTGCTTTCTGCCTCGTCATAGCGGCCAACGGCAAATTCGCTCTCTACTATTGAGAACCACAATGCCAGCCGGCCGGTATGATAAAATCCGCCCCTCGACCGTTCTCCCTTCTCCGTCCCGCAGATGAACGAAGCCGCTAGCGCCCGCATTCGCGAAATTCCCTACAACTACACCTCCTTCTCGGACCGTGAGATCGTCATTCGCTTCCTTGGTGAGGCGATGTGGTCGGTGCTGGAGCAGTTGCGGGCCGAGCGGGTTACCGGCCGTTCTGCGCGGATGCTGTTCGAGGTGCTGGGGGATATGTGGGTCATCACCCGCAATCCGTTCCTCCAGGAAGATTTGATGGAGAACCCGCGGCGCTGGGGCTCTCTCGTCCACGCCCTGCATCACCGGCTCGACCAGATCGTCGCCCGTGCCAACGGTAACGAGCAGGCGCTGGCCCTGGCCACCGCCGCCCGCGACGCGGTGCGCGAATTCGAGGGCTGGCTGCCGCGTCAGCGGGAGATGCGCCAACGTGCCGTTCGCCGTCTGGCGAAGGTCACCCGCAAGGACAATATCGATTTCGGCGGTTTGGCCCGGGTGGCCCATGCCACCGACGCCACCGACTGGCGCGTGGAACTGCCATTCGTCGTCATTACGCCCGATACCGAAGCGGAGTGCGCAGCGGTGGTGCGCACCTGTATTGAGCTGGGCCTGACGGTGGTGCCGCGGGGTGGCGGCACCGGCTATACCGGGGGCGCGGTGCCGCTGCACGCCGAGTGCGTGGTGATCAACACGGAAAAGCTGGACTGGGTCGGCGCCGTCGAGCTACGCGCTTTGCCGGGCGTCGACGGCGAGGTGGCGACGGTCCAGGTGGGCGCGGGCGCCGTCACTCGCCGGGTGACCGAGCGCGCCGAGGCGGCCGGTTTCGTGTTTGCCGTCGACCCCACCTCCCAGGATGCCTCCTGCATCGGCGGCAACATCGCCATGAACGCCGGCGGCAAGAAGGCGGTGATGTGGGGCACCACGCTCGACAATCTCGCCTCCTGGCGCATGGTCACCCCCGACGCCACCTGGCTGGAGGTCGAGCGGACCCATCACAATCTGGGCAAGATCCACGACCAGCCCTTCGCCGAATTCCGTGTCACCCGCTTCGCCCAGGACGGCAAGACGCCGCTCGGGGAGCCGGAAACCCTGAAAATTCCAGGGCCGGAGCTGCGCAAGAGCGGCCTTGGCAAGGACGTCACCAACAAGTTCCTCGGTGGTCTGCCCGGTGTCCAGAAGGAGGGTTGCGACGGCCTGATCACCTCAGCCTGTTTCGTCGTGCACCGCATGCCGAAGCACACCCGCACGGTCTGCCTGGAGTTTTTCGGTGCGGATTTGCGTCATGCGGTACCGGCCATCGTCGAGACCAAGGATTATCTGGACGCCGTTGAAGGCGTCATGTTGGCCGGGCTGGAGCACCTGGACGAGCGCTACGTCCGCGCCGTGAACTACAGCACCAAGGCGCCGCGTCCCGACCTGCCGAAGATGGTGTTGGTCGCAGACATCGTTGGCGACGACGAAGACCAGGTGGCCGAGGCGGCCTCCACCGTGGTGCGCATGGCCAATGCCCGTGAGGCGGAGGGGTTTGTCGCCGTCAGTCCCGAGGCGCGACACCGTTTCTGGCAAGACCGTGCCCGCACCGCCGCCATCGCCGCCCATACCAACGCCTTCAAGATCAATGAAGACGTGGTGATCCCGCTGGACAAGCTGGCCGAGTACAGCGAGGGCATCGAGCGCATCAATATCGAGCAATCGACCCGCAACAAGTTGGCGATGATCGATGCGGTGCTCGAATACTTGGCCGGTGCCATGCCGGAGCGGCGCCGCGACCGCGACTACGAGGAGAGCGACGAAAACACCGCGATCCTGGCCGGCAAACAGCAGGCCGCCCGCGAGCATCTGGAGCGGGTGCGCGATCGCTGGCGCGCGGTTTTGGAACACCTTGATCAACCCGCTTCGGCCCATAAGGGCCTGCTCGGGGATGGCTGTGCCGAATCGCTGCGCCCGGGCGACACGATCTTCTCCTTGCTGCAGCGCCGCGCGCTGCGCATCTCCTACCGCCGCGAGGTGGAGCGCCCGCTCAAGGAGATCTACGCGGGCCGTGACCTGGATGGGGTGCGCGCGAAGCTCGATGCCATCCACGCCCGCATCCGCGCCAGCCGCCTGTTTGTCGCCACCCACATGCACGCCGGCGACGGCAACGTGCACACCAATATCCCGGTGCACTCCAACGACTACGCCATGCTGCACGAGGCGGAGCGGGTGGTCGACCGCATCATGCGTCTGGCCGAGTCGCTCGGCGGCGTGATCTCGGGTGAGCACGGTATCGGCCTTACCAAATTCGAATACCTGGCGCCGGAGGTGGTGGAGGCCTTCGTCGCCTACAAGAAGCGCATCGACCCGGAAAACCGCTTTAACCGGGGCAAGTTGCTGCCCGGTGCCGATCTGCGCAACGCCTGGACGCCTTCGCTGCGGTTGGTCCAGCAGGAGGCGCTCATTCTGGAGGCGAGCGAACTCGGCGAGCTCAACGACATGGTCAAGGACTGTCTGCGCTGCGGCAAGTGCAAGGCGGTCTGCACCACCCATGTACCGCGCGCCAATCTGCTCTATTCCCCACGCAACAAGGTGCTGGCGACCGGTCTGATCATCGAGGCCTTCCTCTACGAGGAGCAGACCCGGCGCGGTATCTCGCTGCGCCACTTCGACGAGATGAACGATGTGGCCGATCACTGCACGGTCTGCCACCGCTGCGTGAAGCCCTGCCCGGTCAACATCGATTTCGGGGACGTCTCGGTACGCATGCGCAACATCCTGCGCAGCCAGGGCAAGAAGCGCAGCAACCCCGGTACCTGGCTCGGCATCGCGTTCCTCAACGTCACTGACCCCAAGACGGTGCGGGCAATGCGCAAGGCCGTGGTGCAGTGGGGGTACCGGGCCCAACGCCTTGGCTACTACGCGGCGCGCGGCCTCGGACTGGTGCGCGAGGAAAAACGGCCGCACGCCACCACGGGCCCTGCGGGCATCGGCGAGCAGGTGATCAATTTCTTCAAGCGGCCGCTGCCGGCCGACATCCCGAGCCAGACCACGCGCGCCCTGCTCGGGGTCGAGGACGACAAGGTGGTGCCGATCCTGCGCGACCCGCGTCGGACCAGCGACGAATCGGATGCCGTCTTCTATTTCCCGGGCTGTGGCTCCGAACGCCTGTTCTCCCAGGTGGGGCTCGCCACCCTGGCGATGCTGTACGAGGCCGGGGCGCAGACCGTGCTGCCACCCGGTTACCTCTGCTGCGGCTATCCCCAGACCGCCTCGGGGGACCAGCTGCGGGGCAAGCGGATCTCGGTGGACAACCAGGTGCTGTTCCACCGGGTCGCCAACACCCTGAACTACATGGACATCAAGACCGTGATCGTCTCCTGCGGCACCTGCATGGACCAGCTGATGCAGTACCGCTTCGATGCGATCTTCCCCGGCTGTCGGCTGCTCGATATCCACGAATACCTGATGGAGAAGGGCATCAAGCTCGATGGCCTGGAGGGGCGCCACTATCTCTACCACGACCCGTGCCACTCACCGATGAAGCAGCACAGCGCCATCAAGGTCGCCTCGGCGCTGATGGGCCAGCCGGTCACCCTGTCGGACCGCTGCTGCGGCGAGGCCGGCACCTTCGCCGTGTCGCGGCCGGACATCAGCACCCAGGTGCGCTTCCGCAAGGAGGAGGAGCTGCACCGCGGTATCCAGGCGCTGACCGGTCGCGAGCGCAGCGACGGCGACGTCAAGATCCTCACCGCCTGCCCCTCCTGTCAGCAGGGGCTGACCCGCTACGCCGACACCACCGGCCTCGACGCCGGCTACATCGTGGTGGAGATGGCCGAACGGCTGTTGGGCAGCGATTGGCAGCAACGTTTCGTAGAACAGGTAAAGGCGGGCGGCATCGAACGCGTTCTCCTGTAACCCATTGTGAAGGATACGGTTCGTTCCGCACCACGCCCGGTGCTCGGGATTCGTAGGATGTGGTGAGCCCCGCGAACCGCATCATTCGCGCCACTCCCGGGCTATCGGTGCGGTTCGTTCCTCACCACACCCTACGATGCGTGGAATTCGTTAGGATGTGGTGAGCCCGCGAACCGCATCGCTCGCGCCGCTTCCGGGCTATCGGTGCGGTTCGTTCCTCACCACACCCCACGATGCGCGGAAATTGTAGGATGTGGTGAGCCCGCGAACCGCATCATTCGCGCCGCTTCCGGGCTATCGGTGCGGTTCGTTCCTCACCACACCCTACGATGCGTGGAATTTGTAGGATGTGA
>JAWLGP010000021.1:0-71268 GCA_041685045.1 Gammaproteobacteria bacterium | reverse complement strand
TGGTGAGCCCGCGAACCGCATCATTCGCGCCGCTTCCGGGCTATCGGTGCGGTTCGTTCCTCACCACACCCTACGATGCGTGGAATTTGTAGGATGTGACGGGCTTGCGAACCGCATCATTCGCGCCGCTTCCGGGCTATCGGTGCGGTTCGTTCCTCACCACACCCTACGATGCGCGGAATTTGTAGGATGTGGTGAGCTTGCGAACCGCATCGCTCGCCGCTTCCGGACCATCGGTGCGGTTCGTCCCTCACTACACCCTACGGCTGGATTCCGCCCCTCCAAGCGATAAACTAACCGGGCATAACAACAAAACGTTTGGAGGAGAAATTACCATGAAAAAATTCCTGCTTGCCTTGGCGGCCGGCGCCGCGCTCGCCGCCCCCTTCGCATCCTCTGCCGACGAACAGCCGATGCTGGTCAACATCAAACGCCTCTCCATGGAGAGCGCACTGCGCATCGCCCAGGCCGCCATCGACCAGTGCCGCGAAGAGGGCGTACAGATCGCCGTCACCGTCCTGGATCGCGGCGGTCATCCCCAGGCCGTGCTCCGTGACGTGCTGGCCCCCGACCTGACCCTGACCATCAGCCGCCAGAAGGCCTACACCGCCATGTCCTTCAACGCCGCGACCTCCGCCATGGAAAACCGCTTCACCACCCCGTTCTCGGTGGGCAAGGTGGAGGGGCTCGTGTTCAGCGCCGGTGGCGTGCCCATCACCGCCGGCGGCACCCTGCTCGGCGGGGTCGGGGTGAGCGGTGCCCCCTCGGGAGAGACCGACGAGAAGTGTGCCCGGGCCGGTATCGAGGCGGTCAGCGCCGATCTGGAGATGGCTGGTTTCTAATTCTCGGGATAACCGATCCAATCGCGCCAGGGAACGGCGCCGTCCCCTGGGTCGGGCTGGCTATAGTGTGAGGTAACAGGCCAAGGAGATGACCGATGTACCTCAAGCACACCCCGACCGGCGACCTGGTGGAAATCCTCGACGTGCGCTCGCTGGTGGACCCGCTGCGAAATTCGGTAGCGGGCCGTTTCCATGCCGGCGAGGAGCTGCAGGACCCCGCTACCTTCCAAAAAGCCGACTTGATCTTCCCCTCGGGTGAGCAACTGCCGCGCGCCTGGTTGGACCCGCACTATCGCGACTAGTCACGTAGCGTGTGGTGAGGAACGAACCGCACGGGTACGCGGCCGCCAACTGCCTCAATGCCCCCGCTGGCGCCGCAACATCGCCGACTGCCGCTCCAGGGTGTGCCGCACCAGCGCATCGCGGGCAACTTCGCCAATGACGGTGAACTCCACACCGATGCGGAAGGGTTTCGGTCCACCCTGCGGCTCACGACGGCAGTACACCACCCGCCCGTAGCTCTGCACACAGAGGTGGCTGGGAAAGAGCACCAGCCGCACCAGCACCGGCGTGTCCACCGGCAACTCCTCGGTGTGTGGAAAGCCGACACCGCCGGCGCCGAGATCGACCCGTGCGTTCGGCGCCAGCTCTCTGTCCAGACTCTTACCGACCAAAGCCCGGGCCAGGAGATCGAACTTACGCTCCTGCAGAGCCAGAAACTGGGCGATGTCGGGATGGCTCTTGCGGACCCCGGCCAGGATCGCACCGGCCTGGCTGGTCAGCGCGCGCAACTGCAACATCAGGTCACACGCATCGCCCTCCGCAGGCGGCTCGGCCCGCACCCTGGCATATTGGTCCGCTGACACGATCCGCAGCTCAAGATGGACGTCGTCGACGACGCGGAAATAGCGCCGGCGCTCCTCACCGCCCGGCCCCGGTTTTCTCTCGCTCATGTGTGCAACCCGATTGGCGTCACTTCTATCTGCCGCTGCCCCATATAGACGAACGATAGCAGTCGAGTCGCGGCAGCCTACTGTCTGCGCATCCGCCAAAACACGGGAAACCGCGGCTTGCCGCCCGACGTCCAGCCCTGATGTTTGAAGGTGATTTGGCTGCCCGGCGGCGGGGGATCGCGGCGCTCGGCGTCGCTAAGGCCCGAGCCGACTGAAAACCGGGTGCCGTCCGGCAGTTCGACCCGCAGCGAACCCACCAGGCCCTGGTACTTGCCGCGGCCGGGGTTGTAGCCAATCACCGTTGCCTCGGCGTCGTCGAAGGATTTGAACTTTCGCAGGTGCGGGCTTCGGCCGGCCTCATAGGGGGAGCCGGCCGCGCGCAGCATGACACCTTCGCCGCCATGGGCCTCCACTTCGGCGTGGAACTGCAGCAGATGCGCCCGTTCCCGGCAGCGGATCTGGTCGACGAGCGCGACTTGGGGCGAGGGGTGCTCTCCCAGCCAAGTGCGCACGGTTTCCATTCGTGCCTCGAATTCTCCCACGTGATCGGGCGCGTCGAAGATCAGATATCGGATCGAACGCCAGCCGGGTCCGGGTTCGGCGTCGCGCACCGTGCGTGCCACTTGCGTGAATTGTCCGGGACCTCCCCACAGCTCGCCGTCCACCGGAAAGGGGGGCAGTGAATCGTGCAATGCGCTCGGGAGGTGGATCAATTCCCCGCCCCGGGTCCGCATGGCCTGGCCGTCCCAGTAGCCGCGGATGCCGTCGTATTTTTCCGAGAGCCACCAGCCGGTGGGGTCCATTTCGCTCTCCCAGGTCTTTGCCAACATCAGCGGCGGGGGCTGGTCGGCAAAGAGCGGAGAGTTCAGGGTAGACAGGGCGACGAGGAAGAGTGCGAGAAAAGCGTTTTGATGCCTGATGTGGGGCATGGCAGTTCCTTTGCGCTGCTGGGTGTTTGCCGTCCTAACTTAACCCAGGCAGCAAGAAACTTGTAGGGTCGATAGTCGCGGTAGGTCGGGTTAGCGCAGCGTAACCCGACGGTCGTCTGCCGTTGCCGGGCCTGTCGGGTTACGCCCTGACGGGCTAACCCGACCTACGTTGGCTCGCGGTTTCCGCCACCTAACAAGACTCCGAAACCGGCCGGGAGCTTGTGGGAGGGCCGTCCCGGCGCGATTCGGCGGCGTTGAGCCGCCGCAGCGCGGCAAGAACCGGCGCTGCACGCCGGAATCGCGCCGGGGATTTATGCCCCGCAGGGGGTACGGCCCTCCCACACGATTCACGGCCGCAGCGGGCATCTGTTTGTTTTGCGATCACGGAGCCAAAACCCATGCCGAGGTCAGGGCGCAGCCCGTTTTGCCGTTTGCTCGCAGTTACGGGGCGAACCCGTGCGCGGGGGATACAGCAGGGAGATCAAGCCGCGGGTCAGCGCCGGAACAGCCAGAACAGGAGCGTGAGGACGAGGCTGACCAGAATGGAGGTGGTCAGGGGGAAGTAGAAGCGGAAGTTCTCGCGTTCGATCACGATGTCGCCGGGCAGGCGGCCGAGGCCGAGCCGCTGCAGCCAGGGCAGCGCCAGCCCGATCACGATCAGGAGGACCCCGAGGATGATCAGGAAGCGGGACATGGGGAGGGCGCCCCCCGCAGGGGGCGCATGCAGTCAGAACTTCGACACGCCATCCTTGCTGCCGACCAGGACGACGTCGGCCGGGCGGCGGGCGAACAGGCCGTTGGTGACCACGCCGACGATGTTGTTGATCTCCGACTCCAGCTTGGCCGGCTCCATGATCTCCAGTCCGTGTACATCCAGGATGATGTTGCCGTTATCGGTGACGAAGCCTTCCCGGTAGACCGGCTCGCCGCCCAGCTTCACCAATTGGCGCGCCACCAGGCTGCGGGCCATCGGGATCACCTCAACCGGCAGGGGGAATTTGCCCATGATGTCGACCACCTTGGTCTCGTCGACGATGCAGACGAACTGGCGGGCGGCGGAGGCGACGATCTTCTCGCGGGTCAGCGCGCCGCCGCCGCCCTTGATCAGCTGGCGGTTGCGGTTGGTCTCGTCGGCACCATCCACATAGACCGAGATCTCGTCGGCCACGTTAAGGTCGAGGACCGGAATCCCATGGTTCTTCAGGCGCTCGGCGCTGGCCTTGGAGCTGGCCACGGTCCCATTGATCTTGTGCTTGATCTCGGCCAGGAAGTCGATGAAGTGGTTGGCCGTCGAGCCGGTGCCAATGCCGATTACCGTATCCGGCAACACATATTCGAGGGCGGCCTTGGCGACCGCTTTTTTCATTTCGTCTTGCGTCATGCCTAATTTCCTTTCGGTTCTGCGCCGATTCGTTCATCAATAGGGTGGGCGAAACCATACAAGATACAAGATAGAAGAAATCAGGAAAACACGGACGTGAGGCTGAAACCACGGGGTTCACGGGGGAGACGCGGAAAAACTTCACCGTTCACAATCCTCGGGACCCCCGTGGTTTAATTGGTTCACGCTATTTAACTCGTCGGCTCCGTTCGGTATCGTGGGGGTCTCGATTCGTCCCAAACACCCCCATGCCCCTCGATTATCTCAAGCGTATCCTTACGGCCCGGGTCTACGATGTCGCCATCGAGACGCCGCTGGAGCCGGCCCAGTCGTTGTCGCGCCGGCTCGATAACCGCGTGCTGCTCAAGCGCGAAGACCTGCAGCCGGTCTTCTCCTTCAAGCTGCGCGGCGCCTACAACAAGATGGCGGCACTGTCGCCGGAGCAGCGCGCCCGCGGCGTGGCGGCGGCCTCCGCCGGCAATCACGCACAGGGGGTGGCCCTTTCCGCCCGCCGGCTCGGCATCGATGCCCTGATCGTGATGCCGAAGACTACCCCGGAGATCAAGGTTGGCGCCGTGAGGGCCATGGGGGCCCGGATCGAACTCAGCGGCAACACCTACAACGACGCCTACGATCATGCCCGGCGTCGGGCCGAGGAGGAGGGGCGCACCTTCGTCCATCCCTACGACGATCCCGAGGTGATTGCCGGTCAGGGCACCATCGCCATGGAAATTCTGCGCCAGCACCCCGATGAATTGCACGCCATCTTCGTCCCGGTCGGCGGGGGCGGCCTCATCGCAGGCGTCGCCGCCTACGTCAAATCACTCCGTCCCGACATCAAGGTGATTGGCGTCGAGCCGGAGGATGCCCCGACCCTGCACCACGCCCTGGCGGCCGACGAACGGGTGGTGCTCGATCAGGTTGGTATCTTCGCCGACGGTGTGGCGGTGAAGCAGATCGGCGAAGAGCCGTTTCGCATCGCCCGCGAGCTGGTGGACGAGGTGGTTCTGGTCACCACCGACGAGATCTGTGCCGCCATCAAGGATATCTTCGAGGACACCCGCTCCATCACCGAGCCGGCCGGTGCCCTTGGGGTGGCGGGAATCAAGAAATACGTGGCGCGGGAGAAACTGCACGGCGCCAATCTGATCGCCATCGACAGCGGCGCCAATATCAACTTCGATCGCCTGCGCCACGTGGCGGAGCGGGCGGAGATCGGCGAGCAACGCGAGGCGCTGTTTGCCGCCACCATTCCGGAGCGTCCCGGCAGTTTTCGTACCTTCTGCGAGATCCTGGGCCAGCGCCAGATCACCGAATTCAACTACCGCTACGCCGACACCGCCGAGGCCCACGTCTTCGCCGGCGTGCAAATGTCCGGTGACGGCCACGAGCGCACCGCCCTCGTTGAGCAACTCGAGGGGCAAGGCTACCCGGTTCTCGATATCTCCAACAACGAGATGGCGAAGCTTCACGTTCGCTACATGGTCGGCGGACGCGCCCAGCCGGAAAACGAACGCCTGGTGCGTTTCGAATTTCCCGAACGTCCGGGGGCCCTGCTGCGCTTCCTCAGTCGCATGGGAAGGCACTGGAACATCAGCCTGTTTCACTACCGCAATCACGGGGCCGCTTACGGGCGGGTACTGTGCGGTATCCAGGTCCCGGCGGAAGACGATGCGGCCTTCTGCGATTTCCTCGACCAGCTCGGCTATGCCTGGACCGAGGAGACCGACAACCCGGCTTATGGGCTGTTCTTGCGCTGATCAAAAAAGATCCGACGCAAAGGCGCGAAGACGCAAAGGGCGCAAAGGTTTCAATTGCTGCAGTGTCAAGTCGTTCGACCGAAGGCTGAACTGTTTTGCTCAGGCAATCGAATTCAAAATGCCCAATGCCTGGGGAGAAAAACAGGCAATTGGACAAAAAAACTTTGCGCCCTTTGCGTCTTCGCGCCTTTGCGTTGAAGGCTTTACTCCAACCCCAGAATGTACTCCCACTGCGCCTCGCTCACCGGCATGATCGACAGCCGGTTGCCGCGGCGTAGCAGGGGGAAGTCACCCAGCGCCTCGGCGTGACCTTTCAGCTCCTCCAGGGTGATGGTGCGCTGGAGTTTCCGCACGAACCTGACATCGACCATGTACCAGCGCGGTTGGTCCTGGTTGCTTTTGGGATCGAAGTACTTCGCTTCCGGGTCGAAGGCGGTGTGGTCGGGATAGCCTTCGCGGACCACTTCGGCGATGCCGACGATCCCCGGTTCCTTCGTGTTGGAGTGATAGAAAAAGACCTGATCGCCGACGCGCATCTGGTCACGCATCATGTTGCGGGCTTGGTAGTTGCGGACGCCGTCCCAGGGCTCGGTGCGGTTGGTTCTCGCGGCGAGATCGTCGATACCGAAGGTGTCCGGTTCCGACTTCATTAACCAGAACTGCATGCCTCACCTCGTCTTTTTGTGACAATCGACACTAACTTTGCAGCCCGTCGCCTTACTATTGGTAGTTATACCGGGCTTGCAATTCTATGTGTTGTGGTGTAAACACGAAAGCCCCTTTATCCCACTTGGTTGTGGGTGTTTTGGATGTGCGAGAAAAATGATGAAAAAGCGTAAACCGGATCTGATGATGGTCCTGGTCGTTCTCGTCGGCATGGGCGTGGTGGCTACCAGCATCGCCCAGGGCATGATGAGTGACGAGCGGCCCCGAGTGGAAGCAAGACGCTAATTCATTCGTTCAAGCGGACTGAACGGGGCCGTAGACTCCGACATCACTGACGACGCCATCGAGCGGGACATCCCAGACGGCGCAGGGCAATTTTTGCCACTTTTGAAAATCGAAGGCCACCCCGACCAGGCGCGGTTTCCGCCAAGGGCCGCGCCGGTTGAGGTAGGCAAAGGTCCTGTCATAGAAGCCGCCGCCCATGCCCAGGCGGTCGCCCGCCTCATCGAACGCCACCAACGGCGTCAGCACCAAATCCAGCGCCCAGGCCGGCCGCATCGTATGCCAGTTCAAATCGGGTTCGGCGATGCCGAACCGGTTGAGGGTCAGCGGCATCTCCGGCGTGAACGGCGCGAACCAGAGGCGGTTGTGAAACAGCGGCGACAGCACCGGCAGATAACAGCGCTTGCCCATACCCCAAATCCGCTGCACCAACCCGTGCAGATCCACTTCGCCGTCGTTGGCCAGATAGAGTGCGATATGGCGGCTGCGCAGGAACGTCCCCGTCGCGGCGATACGATCGGCCACCGCCGCAGAGAGGCGCCGCCGCTCCCCCGCGCTCAGCGCCCGACGGCGCGCGCGCATGGCACGGCGAATGGCATTTCGATCCAATGAATTCACGAAACCGCCCGGAAAAACGAAAGGCGCAAAGACGCGAAGCCCGCAAAGACAAAGCCTTTCAATCTTTGCGCCCTTCGCGTCTTTGCGTCTTTGCGTTGAAAGCTTTTGCCCTGACGGGCCTGTTAGAGGTGGGCACCACCCGAAATGCCGCCGAAGCCGTTATCTTGAACCCGGTGGTTCAAGTGGGATCCGCAGTCGTTGCATAAGGCTTTCCGACGCAGCGGACATGCACACAGCCCCGACATTTGGGTCCCAGGGTAGGAGAATCGGCTCAAGAAATACCAGCATTCAGAGCGAACACCCCAGGCGGTGCCCATAGCAAACCCGATTATAACTGCATCTGCCGGTCCTCTTCATCGAGGACCGCGTCGATTTTGTCCTGAATAGCCCGGAGCCGTTCGTTCAGGTTCCGAGTATAGCCGCCATCCTGGCCCCGCTCGCGCAACAACTCGTGGGCGATGTTCAAAGCCGCCATGACCGCGATGCGCTCGCTACCGATCACCTTGCCACCCTCCTTGATCTCGCGCATTTTTCGATCGAGCAGGCGGGCAGACTCATGCAGCGCATCCCGCTCGTCCGCCGGGCAGCCCACCACAAACTCCTTGCCGAGAATGAAGACCTTCTCCTGCAGCACTTCCGCCATCAATCCTGCTCCATTGCCTTCAGCCGCACGATCATCGCTTCGACCCGGGAGCGGGCCTCTTCGGTCTTCTCGATCAGCCGGGCACGCTCGGCAATCAGGGTCGCCTGACTCTCCCGCAACGAACGGTTCTCGTCTCTCAGACGCTCGATGGAGCGGATGAGTTCATCCACGCGGCGTTCGAGGGCTCGAATTTCGGAATCCTCCGCAGTCATCACAGCGGTGCTCGGCAACACGACGAACCATTAGGTGGAGAAATGCATATGGCGCGCCCGGTTCTTGGGCCCGGCGGGCCGACGGAAAAGCTGGTTCACTATAGAATGGCCACCCGGACCGGTCAATGTACGGGTTGGGGCCCCTGGAGCGAGAATGCTAGGATTGCCGATTGAGAAGCGTTTAACGGTGTTCGCCCGATGACCATAGAATCGATGGACCGCAACGACGAAGCGATCGAGCGGGTCAACCGCGCCCTGGAGCGTGTCCGGCGCGAGATCGATGCCATGGAGTGCCACGGCCTGGTGGCGGGCATGCTGTGTGCACGCGCCGACCTGGATGAAAAGGGTTGGCTCGCCTACATCGCGGCGGACCAGCCGCCCGGCGATGTGCTGGCCAGCGAGGCACGGGATGTGCTGGCGGCGCTCTATGCCGAGACCGTACGCCAACTCGCCAGTGCCGTGCTCGATTTCCAGCCGTTGCTGCCGGGCGAAGAGGCGGACCTGGAAGAACGGGTGCTCGGACTTGGCGAGTGGGTCCAGGGCTTCTTGCTCGGCCTTGCCGAAGGTGGGCTCAAGGAGCTGGACAAGCTGCCGGAAGACAGCGCGGAAATCATCCGCGATTTCGCCCAAATCGCGAACGCGGGCGGGACCGAGTTTGAAGAGGGGGAAGAGGACGAGGAGGCCTTTACCCAGCTGCTCGAGTACGTGCGAACCGGTGTGCTGCTCGTGAACGAGGAGCTCAATCCCACCAAGGCCCCGCCTCGGGGCGATGCGACACTGCACTGATTCCCTATGGACCGACGCGAATTTGCCCGCCGCCGCAAGCGGCTGATGGATGCGATGGGTGAGAACAGCATCGCCATCGTCCCGACCGCACCCGAGCGCCAGCGAAACCGCGATATCGACCACCCCTATCGGGCCGATTCGGACTTCCTTTACCTGACCGGGTTTCCCGAGCCGGAAGCGGTGGCGGTGCTGGTGCCGGGCCGCGCCCACGGTTCCTACATCCTGTTCTGTCGCGAGCGTGACCCCGAGATGGAGACCTGGCACGGTCGCCGGGCCGGCCTGGAAGGGGCGGTCTCGACCTACGGCGCCGATGACGCCTTCCCCATCAGCGATATCGACGAGATCCTCCCCGGTCTGATGGAGAATCGGAACAAGGTCTATTACGCCATGGGCTGTCAGCCTGACTTCGATCGGCGGGTGATGGACTGGGTCAATCGACTGCGCAAGAAGGCACGTGCCGGTATCCATACCCCCGGTGAGTTCGTGGATCTCGATCATCAACTGCACGACATGCGCTTGTACAAGTCGTCGGCCGAGATCAAAGCGATGCGTACCGCCGCCCGGATCAGTGCCGGTGCCCACTGTCGTGCCATGGCGGTGTGCAAGCCGGAGATGACCGAGTATCAGGTCGAGGCGGAACTGCTGCACGAGTTCATGCTTCACGGCGCGCGCTCGCCGGCCTACCCTTCCATCGTCGGCGGCGGTGAGAACGGTTGCATTCTCCACTACACGGAGAATGCCTCGCCGCTGAACGAGGGCGACCTGCTGCTGATCGACGCCGGTTGCGAGTACGATTTCTATGCCTCCGACATCACCCGCACCTTCCCTGTCAGCGGCAGCTTCAGCCCGGCCCAGCGAGCGCTCTATGAACTGGTGCTGGAGGCCCAGTACGCCGCCATCGAACAGGTCAAACCGGGTAATCACTGGAACCAGCCGCATGAAGCGGCGGTGAAGGTCCTTACCCGCGGTCTGGTGCGCCTCGGCCTGCTCAAGGGGCAATCGGCCAGCCTGATCAAGAAGGAGGCCTACCGTCGTTTCTACATGCATCGCACCGGTCATTGGCTCGGCATGGATGTGCACGACGTGGGTGACTACAAGGTTGGCGAGGAGTGGCGCGTGCTGGAGCCCGGGATGGTGCTGACCATCGAGCCGGGGCTCTATATCCCCGCGGGTTCGAAGGGGGTGGCCAAGAAATGGTGGAATATCGGCATCCGCATCGAGGACGACGTGCTGGTTACCGCCGAGGGCTGCGAGGTGCTGACCGATGGTGTGCCGAAGGAGCCGGATGCCATCGAGGCGCTGGTCGGTTCGGCGTACGACGCCCGGCGGGGCAAGACGCCGGCCCGCCGCAAGGCCGGCCAGGCACGGCTGTTCGACTGACCTGACCTTTGTGAGTATGCGCTCACCCTGCCAGGGAATTGGGTTTTGCCTGGCGGATCGGCGGGAATTACGCTGTTTTTCGCGGGGATAGACGTGGATTACGACATCTTGATTATCGGCGGTGGCATGGTCGGGGCCAGCTTGGCACGGGCCCTGAAGAATGTGCCGCTAAGCGTGGGGGTGGTGGAGGCGGTGCCGCCGGGACAGACGGGGCAGCCGAGCTTCGATGCGCGGGCCATCGCCTTGGCGCAGGGTTCGAAGCGGATCCTGGAAGCCATCGGTGTCTGGGAGCGGATGGCGGCCATCGGCGTCTCTGCAATCCGCAACATCCATGTCTCCGACCGTGGTCACTTCGGCCAGGCGCACCTCTCCGCCGACGAAGAGGGTGTCGAGGCCCTCGGTTACGTGGCGGAAGCCGACGTGATTGGACGGGCGCTCACTGAAGATTTCGGCGATCTGCCCAACGTCAGCCTGATCGCGCCGGCTCACGTCATCGCCCTCGAGGTCGCGCCCGACCGGGTCATCGTCAGTGTGGAGCAGAACGGGACTGCGCAACGGCTATCGGCGCGGTTGTTGGTGGCGGCCGATGGCGGTAATTCGAAGATCCGCGAATTGACCGGGGCCCGCACCTGGGGTCTCGGTTACGGCCAGACCGCTGTGATCGCCAATGTGGTGACCGACCGCCCCCATGGCGAGCGTGCCTACGAGCGTTTCACCGACACGGGGCCTTTGGCTCTACTGCCCAATACCGCCCCGGAAGGGCTGCCCGGCCGCGAGTACGGCGACCGCCGCTGGTCGCTGGTGTGGACGGCGCGTGATGAGCAGGTCGAAGAGCTGCTCGCGCTGGACGACGCCGAATTCTTGATGCGCCTGCAGGCCCGCTTCGGCCGTCGGGCGGGCCGTTTCGAGCTGGCCGGGCCGCGCAGTGCCTACCCCCTGGGCTTGCAGTTCGTGCGTGAGCATGTGCAGCACCGGATCGCCTTTATCGGCAACGCCGCCCACGTCATTCACCCGGTGGGCGGTCAGGGCTTCAATCTGGGGCTGCGGGACGTGGCGACGTTGGCTGAGGCGCTGGCGGAGGCTGCCCGGCGGGGCGACGATCCGGGCACCCCTGCTTCCCTGCGCGGCTACGCCCGCTGGCGTCGCGCCGACTACATCCGGGTGGCGGCGATGACCGATGGACTGGCGCGGGGCTTCTCCAGCCGTTTCCCGCCGCTGGTGCTGGCGCGCAATCTCGGCCTGCTGGCCATGGAACTGCTGCCGCCGGCCCGCCACCTCTTCGCCCTCCAGGCGATGGGACTCACGGGGCGTCTGCCGAAGCTGCCGTAGAGCGGATTGGCAACACGTGATCCGCCCTGCGTGAAAACAAAAACGCTGTGCACTCGGCGTCTCTGTGGTAATTCTTTTTCCAAAGGATTCGGGGCAAGCAACGATGGTCAACGACTCATTCGATCTCATCATTGTCGGCGGCGGCATGGTCGGTGCGACCCTGGCCTGTGCGCTGGGCGGTTCCCCGTTGCGGGTGGCGGTATTGGACAGCGGTCCGGCCGAAATCGCCTGGCCGCGTGACGATTACGATAGCCGCGTCAGTGCCCTCACCCGCGCCAGTCAGCGCATCTTCGAGGGGGTAGGGGCCTGGCAAGGGATGCTGGAGCGGCGGGTGGCCCCGTATTACGCCATGCACGTATGGGATGCCACCGGCAGCGGTGCCATCCACTTCGAGGCGGGCGAGATCGGCGAGCCGGACCTCGGCCACATCGTCGAGAACTGCGTGATCCTGGCGGCACTGCGTGAGCGCATGGCCGCCTTCGACAACATCACCCTCCTTTGCGAGGTGGAGCCGTCGCTGCTGGAGAAGGATAGCGACGGGGCCACGGTCGCTCTCGCCGACGGTCGGCAGCTGCGCGCCCGCCTGGTGGTTGGCGCCGACGGCGCCCGCTCCTGGGTGCGCGAGGCGGTCGGCATTACCGCCACCGGCTGGGCCTACGACCAGCATGCGCTGACCGCCAACGTCTACACCTCGCTGCCCCACCAGTCGGCCTGCTGGCAGCGCTTCATGAGCGATGGGCCGCTCGCCTTTCTGCCGCTGCCGGAGCCCAACCTCAGTTCCATCGTCTGGTCCACCACACCGGAGCATGCCCGCGAGCTGGCGGCGATGGAGGAGTCGGCCTTCCTCGATGCCCTGCAGCTGGCCTTTGGTGAACGCCTAGGCCGTATGCAGGCGGTCGGCCGCCGCGGGGTCTTCCCGCTCGTCCTGCAGCACGCCGACGCCTACTGCCGTGATCGGGCGGTGCTGATCGGCAACGCCGCCCACGCCATCCATCCGCTGGCCGGGCAGGGGCTCAACCTCGGCACGCTGGATGCGGCGGCCCTGGCCGAGCTTCTGCTCGACGCACAGCGCCGCCAGCGCGACATCGGCAGCCTGGCCGTGCTGCGCCGCTACGAGCGTTGGCGCAAGGCCGACAATGTGGCAGTGACCGCGGCCATGGACGGGATCAAACGGCTATTCGGCTCCACCCTGGCGCCGGTGCGTTGGGTCCGCAATGCGGGCCTGACGCTCACCGACCGCACCGCTCCAGTGAAAACCGCCATGATTCGCCGCGCCATGGGGCTCTCCGGCGACCTGCCGGCCCTGGCTCGGTGCGGGACTCGGCGCGGGGCACGACCGGCGGCATGAGGCTTTACATCAGCGGCCCCGCGTTTGTCATTGCAAGGAGCGTAGCGACCGAACCGTTTCGCCATCCCTGCAGCCGGGATGGCTTCGCCTTTGGCTCGCGATGACAGCCGGTGACTCAATTACGATAACAATCCGACAACGACGATAAAGAGAACACCATGGGGCTGCTCGATACCGCAGCGCTGCTGCTCACGCTCGCCGCACTGTTTGCCTGGATCAATCACCGTTTCATCCGCCTGCCCACCGCCATCGGCTTGATGCTGATCGCGTTGGTGGTGTCGCTGGCGATCAGCGCCGCCGGTGCCTTCGGCTTCGAGGGGATGCGCCTGCAGGCCGAGGCGCTCGTGACCGGCATCGATTTCAACGAGGCCCTGATGCAAGGCATGCTCAGCTTCCTGCTGTTCGCCGGCGCCCTGCACGTCAACCTCGAAGACCTGGCCAGGCAGAAGGCGGTGATCGCCAGCCTGGCGACGATTGGCGTATTGCTCTCGACCTTTCTCGTCGGCACCGCCACTTGGTGGGTGCTGGGCTGGGTCGGCCTGGAACTGCCCTTCATCCATTGCCTGGTTTTCGGCGCACTGATCTCGCCCACGGACCCGATCGCGGTGATGGGCATCCTCAAGAGCGCCGGCACCCCCAAGAGCCTGGAGACCAAGATCGCCGGTGAGTCGCTGTTCAACGACGGCGTGGCAGTCGTGGTTTTTCTTGTGCTGGCCGGGCTTGCCAGCGGCAGCGCCGAGCTGGACGTCGGCCATATCGGGCTGCTGTTCCTGGAGGAGGCGGTCGGCGGCGTGGTTTTCGGCCTGCTGCTCGGTGGCCTCGGCTTCTGGTTCATCTCCCAGGTGGACGACTATCCGACCGAGGTGCTGTTGACCCTGGCCATGGTGATGGGTGGATATTCCCTCGCCAGCGCCATTCACGTTTCCGGTCCCATCGCCGTGGTGGTGGCGGGCCTGCTGATCGGTAATCAGGGCCGGCTGCTGGCGATGTCGGCCAAGACCCGCGAACACCTGGACGGCTTCTGGGAACTGCTGGATGAGGTGCTGAACGCGGTCCTGTTCGTGCTCATCGGCCTGGAGGTGTTGGTACTCACTTTCCACGAGGAGTATTTCCTGGCGGCGCTGCTGCTCATTCCACTGCTGGTGCTGATCCGCCTGCTGAGTGTCGGTATCCCTGTCACGGTCCTGCGGTTCTTCCGCGAGTTCAGCCCCTACGCCGTCACCTTGATGACCTGGGGTGGCTTGCGTGGCGGCATCTCCGTCGCCCTCGCGCTATCGCTGCCGCGCACTCCGGAGCGGGAGGTGATTGTGGCGATCACCTACGTGGTGGTCGTCTTCTCCATCCTGGTCCAGGGCCTTACTGTCGGCCCGCTGGCCCGGCGCCTCACGGGAAAGCCCCGGACAGCCCCCTGATCACTGCGGCTCACTGCGGATCACCGCGGCGAAGCGCCCGAGAGCAACCCGCTTGACAAGTCATATGCGCGTTAACGAGAATCGTTATCGTTAGCATATGAAACTGCTTCTCGGGAGAGCCTACCATGCGTACATCCGCCGTCCTTGCGGCCGCTTTGTCCTTTGTCCTCGGCGGGTTGGTCCAGCCGGCCTTCGCTGCGGGCGAAGTGAATCTTTACTCCTCGCGTAAGGAGGAGCTGATCAAGCCGCTGCTGGAGCGGTTTTCGAAAGAGACCGGGATTAGGGTCAATCTGGTGACCGGCAAGGATGATGCGCTGATCCAGCGGCTGCGGAGTGAAGGCCGCAACAGCCCGGCGGACCTGCTGATTACCGCCGACGCCGGGCGTCTGTACCGGGCGAAGCAGGCCGGTGTGTTGCAGCCGGTGTCCTCATCAACACTGACCGAAGTCGTCCCGGCCAGCTATCGCGACGCCGATAACCATTGGTTTGGCCTTTCGCTGCGGGCGCGGCCGATCTGGTATGTGAAGGGCAAGGTGGACCCGGCACAGCTGTCCACCTACGAGGCGCTGGCCGAGCCGGAATGGAAGCAGCGGGTCTGTATTCGCTCCTCCAGCAACATCTATAACCAGTCGCTGGTGGCCTCGATGATCGCCGCCCACGGCATCGCCGGGACCGAGGCATGGGCCCGCGATTTCGTCGGCAGCTTCGCCCGCAAGCCGGCCGGCGGTGACCGGGATCAAGTCTTGGCGGCGGCGGCGGGACAATGCGATATCGCCATTGCCAATACCTATTATCTCGGCACCATGCTGAACGACGCAGATCCGGCGCAGCGCGAGGCGGCCGCCAAGATGACGGTGTTCTGGCCCAACCAGGAGGGCCGCGGCACCCACGTCAACGTCAGCGGCATCGGCCTCACGGCCGCCGCTCGCCACCGCGACAACGCCGTGCGCCTGATGGAGTACCTGGTCAGCAAGGAGGCCCAGCGCTGGTATGCCGAGGCCAACCACGAATACCCGGTACGTGCCGGTGTGGCCTGGAGCGACACCCTGCAGGCCTGGGGCCGCTTCAGGGCCGACCCGCTGAACATGGGGCAGCTCGGTGAACACAACGCCGAGGCGGTCAAGCTCATGGACCGGGCCGGCTGGCGCTGAGCGAAGCACCGGTGAGCGCCATGACATGGGTGTCCAACCGCTTACCGCCGGACGGCTGGACGGTCGGCACTACGCTGCTGGCGCTCATCCTGGCGCTGCCGGTACTGACGGTGGTCGGTTACGTGATGCAGCCGGCGGGCGAGGTGTGGCGCCACCTCGCCGACACCGTGCTGACCGACTATGTCGCCAATTCGCTGCTGCTGATGCTGGGGGTCGCGGCCGGCACCCTGTTGCTGGGGGTGAGTAGCGCCTGGCTCACCAGTGCCTGCGACTTCCCCGGCCGCCGCCTGTTCGAGTGGGCGCTGCTGCTGCCGATGGCGATGCCGGCTTACATCATCGCCTACACCTACACCGGCCTGCTCGACTTCGCCGGTCCGCTGCAAACACTGCTGCGCAGCAGTTTCGGCTGGGGCTACGGCGACTACTGGTTCCCCGAAATCCGCTCCCTGGGTGGTGCCATCGCCATGCTCTCGCTGGTGCTCTACCCCTACGTCTATCTGCTGGCACGGGCTGCCTTCCTCGAGCAGTCCGTGGCCGCGCAGGAGGTGAGCCGAAGCCTGGGGGCCGGGGCGTGGCGCAGTTTCTTCTCCGTGGCTCTGCCGCTGGCGCGGCCGGCGGTGGTGACCGGGGTTTCGCTGGCCCTGATGGAGTCGCTGGCCGATTTCGGTACCGTCCAGTATTTCGGCGTCGACACCTTCACCACCGGGATCTTCCGCACCTGGTTCGGTCTCGGCGACAGCGCCGCCGCGGCCCAACTGGCTGCGCTGCTGCTGGGGTTCGTGTTCCTGCTGGTGTGGCTGGAGCGCCACTCCCGCCGCCAGGCACGCTACTTTCGTAGCGGCAGCGGCTATCGCACACAGGCTCGCCATCGTCTTTCCGGGTGGCGGGCCGCCGTCGCACTCGCCGCCTGCGCCCTGCCGCTGGCGCTCGGTTTTGTGGTCCCGGCGACCCAACTCGGTGCATGGGCATTGCGGACCGCCGGCCGGATGGTCGATGCCGACTTTGCCGCTCTCGTGTTCAACACGGTCGGACTGGCGGTCGCGGCCGCACTGTTGACTCTGCTGCTTGCCCTGGTGCTGGGCTATGCCTTGCGCCTGCGGCCGACACCGCCGGTGTTGGCGGCGGTACGCACCGCCAGCATGGGCTATGCGGTACCCGGTATCGTCATCGCCGTCGGCGTGATGCTGCCATTCGCCTGGCTGGACAACAGCGTCGACGCCTGGGCCCGTGAACAATTCGGGGTCTCCACCGGCTTACTGCTGTCCGGCACCCTGTTCGCCCTGCTGTTCGCCTACGCCGTGCGCTTCCTCGCGGTCGCGCTGCAGGCGGTGGAGGGGGGGCTCGGGCGCATCAAGCCCTCCATGGACGATGCTGCCCGCTCGCTGGGGCTGCGGCCGGGCCAGGTGCTGCGGCGGGTGCATGCGCCGCTGATGCGCGGCACGCTGCTCACCGCACTGCTGCTGGTGTTCGTCGACGTGCTCAAGGAGCTGCCCGCGACCCTGATCCTGCGTCCGTTCAACTTCAACACCCTCGCGGTGCGCACCTACGAGTTGGCCGGCGATGAACGCCTGGCCGACGCCGCCCCGGCGGCGCTTGCGATCGTCCTCGCCGGCATTCTGCCGGTGATCCTGCTATCCCGTTCCATCAGTCGTTCGAGGAGTGCCGCCGATGCTTGAGCTGGACAACGTGGTGGTCGCCTACCGCGAAAAGCCGGTGGTGTGCGCCGTCTCTTTGACTGTCGAGGCCGGTGAGATCGGCTGTCTGCTGGGGCCGAGCGGCTGCGGCAAGACCACCCTGCTGCGGGCGGTGGCCGGGTTCGAGCCGGTCCGGTCCGGTGCGATTCGCCTTGCCGGCGCCGCCGTCAGCCGTCCCGGTCAGACCGTGCCGCCGGAGCGGCGCGGGGTGGGGATGGTGTTCCAGGATTACGCCCTGTTTCCGCACCTGACCGTGGAGGCCAATGTCCGTTTCGGCCTGCGCGGGCGACCGCGCGAGGAGGCGCGGGCCCGGGCGGAGCGGCTGCTGGGGCTGGTCGGGTTGGCGGAGCGCCGCGATGCCTACCCGCATCAGCTCTCCGGTGGTCAGCAGCAGCGGATCGCCCTGGCCCGGGCCCTGGCACCCGGCCCGCAACTGTTGCTGCTGGACGAGCCCTTTTCCGGCCTAGACGTGGAGTTGCGCGAGAGCCTGGCGCGGGATGTGCGGCGCATCCTCAAGGAGGAGGGGATCACGGCCCTGCTGGTGACCCACGACCAACTGGAGGCATTCGCCGTGGCCGATCGGATCGGGGTGATGGCCGACGGCTGCCTGCTGCAGTGGGACAGTGCCTATAACCTCTACCACCGCCCGACGGCCCGTTTTGTTGCCGACTTCGTCGGCCAGGGCGTGCTGCTGCCCGGAACCGTGACCGGGGACGGGCGCATTTCCACCGAGATCGGCACCGTGGGAGGCGATCTGCCCGAGCACTGCCGACCAGGCTGCAGGGTGGAGGTACTGATCCGGCCGGATGACCTGGTCGATGCCGAGCAAGGGGTGCCGGCCGAAGTCACCGATCGCGCTTTCCGCGGCGCCGACTTCCTCTACACCCTGCGCCTGCCCTCGGGGGCGCAGGTGCTGTGCCTGACCCACAGCCATCACCGCTACGCCGTCGGCGACACCGTGCACCTGCGGCCGGAGGTGAAGCATGCGGTGGTATTTCCGGCTGATGTGCAGGGCGAAACCCGCCGCAAAGACGCGGAGATGCAGAGGGTTTGATTCTCCGCATGCACAACGGCTCCACTGGCGAGGGTAAGCGCAAACCTCTCGTTTACGCCTTTGTGAATATGCGTTCACCCCAGGGTAAACGCATGCTCACCGAAGAGCGATGTAAGTCCTTGAAAGCAGGTCGTCGGCCGCAGGGATGCGGCCGTCGAGCGTACAGGGATGTATTTACAGCGTACCTGCTTTCAAGGACTTACATCGATTGCAGCACGGACGTGAGGTTAGTATGCGTTCACCCTGCGCCACTAGCGACTTTCACAGTGAAACGGTATAGTTTCGCCCCTCGACATCGACCCCGCGGGAGAGCGCGGCAGTCTGCGGTTGCAAGCCGCGGAACCGGCCGCCGCCGAAGGCGCAAACCGCCCGGAATCGCTCAGGCAAAAGGACCGCGGGAAGTCCGTCGACTCTGGAGAGAGGCCTGCCGGCCCACCGACGGAGAGAAAACTCTCAGGTGAAAGGACAGAGGGGCGACAGAAAACGCGAACCGTTTTCTGTCGCCCTTTTTTTGTTTCTCACGGGTGTGATGGCCGGTGCGAACCGCACCGCCCGCGAACGGCGGGCCATCGTTTAAAGTATTGGAACAGTCCCAGCAAGCGGAAAAACCATGCGTGAATTCGTCATCCCGGTGTTCGACCACTCGGCGGAGCCCAATGCCGAGCGCATGCCGACCTGGATCCGTGGCTCGCTCGCCAGCGGCGAGTACGCCGGCACCGCGCAGACGGTGCAGGGCGGCGGCCTGCACACGGTCTGCGAGGAGGCCCACTGCCCCAATCGCGGCGAGTGCTGGAGCCGTGGCACCGCCACCTTCATGCTGCTTGGTGACACCTGTACCCGCGCCTGCGGTTTCTGTGCGGTCAAGACCGGCCGGCCCGAAACGCTCGATACCGATGAGCCGCGACGGGTGGCCGAGGCGGTGCAGCGGCTCGGGCTCGACTACGTGGTGCTGACCTCGGTCAACCGCGACGAGCTGCCGGATGGCGGTGCCTCCATCTTCGCCGAGACCTGCCGCACCCTGCTCGACTGGCGGGCGGAGATCGGTATCGAACTGCTCACCCCCGATTTCCGGGGCTGTCAGGAGCGGGCGCTCGAGACCATCAACGCCGCCATGGGGGATGCCCGGCTGGTCTTCGGCCACAACCTGGAGACGGTGCCGTCGCTTTATCGCACTGTCCGCAAGGGGGCGAATTATGAGCGTTCCCTCCGCCTACTGGAGCTGGCCCGCCAGAGGGTGCAGAGCGAGACCAAGTCCTCCCTGATGCTGGGGCTGGGCGAAACGTTCGAGCAAGTGCTGGAGGTCATGCGCGACCTGCGTTCGGCGGGTGTCGACCGTCTGGCCCTGGGCCAATACCTGCGCCCCACCCGCTACCACCTGCCGGTCAAGGAGTACGTCCATCCGGATACCTTTGCCGCCTACGCGGCCGAGGCGGAGGCAATGGGTTTTGCCTGGGTCAAGTCGGGACCGATGGTGCGTAGCTCGTACCATGCGGAAGAGTGAAAAAGGGTTCACCAGATAAATCAGGAGAACAACCTTGGGTAAGCGGACACCGCTGTACGATGCACACGTGGCGCTCGGGGCGAAGATGGTCGATTTCGCCGGTTGGGACATGCCGATCCATTACGGTTCGCAGATCGAAGAGCATCACGCCATTCGCCGGGATGCCGGTATGTTCGATGTCTCTCACATGTGCGTGGTGGACGTGACCGGGTCGCGGGTCCGCGAGTTCCTGCGCTTTCTTCTGGCCAACGACGTCGCGCGGCTCGACGCCAAGCCGGGCAAGGCGCTCTACTCCTGCCTGCTGAACGAGCGCGGCGGGGTGATAGACGACCTGATCGTCTACTACCTGGACGACGCCTGGTACCGCATCGTGGTCAATGCCGGCACCCGCAACAAGGACCTCGCCTGGTTTCGCCGCCATGCCGACGACTTCGCCGTGGAGGTGGAGGAGCGGGACGACCTGGCGATGATCGCCGTGCAGGGCCCGAACGCCCGTGCAAAGGCCCACGCCGCACTGGGTGTAGCGATCGAACCGGCGGCCAAGCTGGAACGCTTCGTCGCCCTGGAGAACGACGGCATCTTCGTGGCGCGCACCGGCTATACCGGCGAAGACGGCTATGAGCTGGTCATGCCGGCCGAGGACGCCGAGGAGGTGTGGCGCCGGCTGCACGAGGCGGATGTCGCCCCCTGCGGACTGGGTGCCCGCGACACGCTGCGCCTCGAGGCCGGCATGAACCTTTACGGCCAGGACATGGACGACAACACCTCGCCGCTGGAGTCGGGTCTCGGCTGGACCGTCGCCTTCGAGCCGGGCGATCGCGAGTTCGTCGGCCGCGCGGCCCTGGAGGCCCAGCGCAGAGAAGGGGTGTCGCGCCAGCTGGTCGGACTGGTGCTGGAGGACAAGGGGGTGCTGCGTGCGCACCAGAAGGTGGTTGTCGAAGGTATCGGCGAGGGCGAGACCACCTCCGGCAGCTTCGCGCCGACCCTGGGTCAGGCCATCGCCTTCGCCCGCATCCCGGCCGGTCCGGTCACCAAGGTCTGTGTCGAGGTGCGCGGTAAGCCCCTGACGGCGAAGGTGGTGCGCCCGCCGTTCGTCCGTGACGGCAAGCCGACCTACCAATCTTCGTAGGATGCGGTTCGCAGTGTTCACCGCATCCTACAGCAGGAATTGATGCCGGCGATAAACGGTGCCAATCTTGGCGGGCCGGTCTTCCACAACAAGAAATGCCACCTAAAGCGGAGAATTTGGAATGAGCAATGTCCCTGCGGACCTGAAGTACACCAAGACCCACGAGTGGGTGCGGGTGGAAGACGACGGCAGCGCCACCGTCGGTATCTCCGACCATGCCCAGGACCTGCTGGGCGACATGGTGTACGTGGAGCTGCCCGAAGTGGGTCGTGACCTGAACACCGGGGTCGAGTGCGCGGTGGTGGAGTCGGTCAAGGCCGCCTCCGACGTCTATGCGCCGATCGCGGGTGAAGTCATTGCGGTCAACGATCAGCTGCAGGATGCCCCGGACCTGGTCAACAAGGCCCCCTATGGCGATGGCTGGCTGTTTCGCGTGCGCCCGAGCGGCGACCTGGGTGGTCTGCTGGATGCGGACGCCTACAATCAGCTGCTGGCCGACGAAGCCCACTAACAGCCATGCCTTTCATACCCCACACCGATGACGACGTGCGGGCGATGCTCGCCGCCATTGGCGTCGATGACATTGACCGCCTGTTCGACGAAATCCCGGCCGACCTGCGCGCCGATGGTCTGCGCGACCTTTCTCCGGGGCTGAGCGAAATGGCGGTCACCCGCCTGATGAGGCAGCGAGCAACCGCCGACGGCGAGCCGCTCTGTTTTATCGGTGCGGGCGCCTACGACCATCACATCCCGGCGGCGGTCTGGGAGATCGTCACCCGCGGCGAGTTCTATTCGGCCTATACCCCTTATCAGGCGGAGGCGAGCCAGGGCACGCTGCAGCTGGTCTACGAGTTCCAGACCATGATGGCCAGCTTGACCGGGCTGGAGGTCTCCAACGCCTCGCTCTACGACGGTGCCTCCGCCGTGGCCGAGGCGATCCTGATGGCCGTGCGGGCGAACCGCAAGGTGAAGACCAAGCGCATCCTGCTGCCCGCGACCCTGCACCCGGCCTACCGCGCCACCGCCGACACCATCGTCCGCAACCAGGGCATCGAGCTGGTGGACGTGCCCTACCACCCCGAGCTGGGCACGGTCGACCTCGAAGGTCTGGACGAACTGGTGGGTGACGGCATTGCCGCCCTGGTGGTCCCGCAGCCGAATTTCTTCGGTCGCCTGGAGGCGGTGGATGCCCTCACCGACTGGGCCCACGCCCACGACGCGCTGGTGATCGGGGTGGTCAACCCGGTGGCGATGGCCCTGCTCAAGCCGCCGGGCGAGTGGGGCGAGGGCGGTGCCGATATCGCCTGCGGGGAAGGCCAGCCGCTCGGGGTACCGCTCTCTTCGGGCGGTCCCTACTTCGGTTTCATGACCTGCAAACAGGCCTACGTAAGACAGATGCCAGGGCGGGTCGTCGGCCGTACCGTCGACGCCGAAGGGCGCACCGGCTACACCCTGACCCTGCAGGCGCGCGAGCAGCACATCCGCCGCTCGAAGGCGACCTCGAACATCTGCACCAACCAGGGGCTGCTGGCCGCCGCCGCCACGGTGCACATGGCACTGCTCGGTCCGGCCGGGCTGGAGCAGGTGGCGGGGGCGTGCCACACCAATATCCGCGCCCTTGTGAAACGGCTGACCGCCATCGAGGGCGTGGAGCCGGTGTTCGTCGGCCCCGTGTTCCACGAGGCGGTGCTCCGCCTACCGGTACCGGTGGACGAGGTGTTGCGCGCGCTGGCGGTGCAGGATGTCCTCGGCGGCTACGCCCTCGGCGACGACTACCCGGAGCTGGGCGACTGCCTGCTGGTGTGCGCCACCGAAACGCGCACGGCGGAAGAGATCGAGAGCTTCGCCGGCCACCTGGAGCGGATCCTCGGCCGCCGCAAGGACCCCGGCCCGGCCTGCACCAAGCTGCGGCCGCCCGAGGGGACGATTTAAAACGGATCCGCAAATGCACGCGAATAAACGCAAATAAGACCCCTTGGTCATTCGCGTTCATTTGCGTTTATTTGCGGATCAAATCTGAATCAACAGGAAAACCGGCACATGCTGATTTTCGAACAATCACAACCGGGGCGCGTCAACGGCGCTCAATTGCCCAAAGCCCAACCGGCCCTGGACGACATCCCGGCCGAGCTGCGCCGCAGGCGTCGGCCGACCCTGCCCGAGGTTTCCGAACTGCAGGCGGTGCGCCACTACACCCGGCTGTCACAGAAGAACTTCTCCATCGATACCCAGTTCTACCCGCTCGGCTCCTGCACCATGAAGTACAACCCGCGCGGGGCGAACAAGCTGGCGATGTTGCCCGGTTTCCTCGGCCGCCACCCGCACGCGCCGACCGCGACCCACGGTCAAGGCGTGCTGGCCTGCCTGCACGATCTCCAGGAGATGCTGACTACCCTCACCGGCATGGCCGGCTGCTCACTGACACCGATGGCCGGTGCCCAGGGCGAGTTCGCCGGGGTGGCGATGATCCGCGCCTACCACGACGCCCGCGGTGATAACGCCCGCACCGAGATCCTGGTGCCGGATGCCGCGCACGGCACCAATCCCGCCACCGCGGTGATGTGCGGCTATCAGGTGCGGGAGATCCCGACCGACGCCAGCGGCGACGTCGACGTGGAGGCGCTCAAGGCCGCCGTCGGACCGCAGACCGCCGGCATCATGCTGACCAATCCGTCGACCTTGGGCGTGTTCGAGCGGCGCATCACTGAAATCGCGAAGATCGTCCACGATGCCGGCGGCCTGCTCTACTACGACGGCGCGAATCTCAACGCCATCCTGGGCAAAGTGAAGCCGGGCGACATGGGCTTCGACGTGGTCCACCTCAACCTGCACAAGACCTTCTCCACCCCCCACGGCGGCGGTGGCCCCGGTGCCGGTCCGGTAGTGGTGAGCCGGCGGCTGGAGCCGTTCCTGCCGGTGCCGCTGGTGCTGCAGGAGGGCGACGAGTATCGCTGGGCCACCGAGGAGGACCGCCCGCAGAGCATCGGCCGGCTCTCCGCCTTCATGGGCAACGTCGGGATCCTGCTGCGTGCCTACGTCTATGCCCGCATGCTGGGCCGCGAGGGCATGGCGCGGGTGGCCGATTACGCCACCCTCAATGCCAACTATCTAATGGCCAGGCTAAAGGCCGAGGGCTTTGAAATGGCCTTCCCGCAGCGGCGTGCCACCCACGAGTTCATCCTCACCCTGCGCCGGGAGGCAAAGGAGTGCGGCACCACGGCCATGGACTTTGCCAAGCGCCTGCTTGACTACGGCCAACACGCCCCCACCACCTATTTCCCGCTGCTGGTGCCGGAGTGCTTCCTGATCGAGCCGACGGAGACCGAGAGCCGCGAGACGCTGGACGGCTTCGTCGAGGCGATGGTGAAGATCCGCGAGGAGGCGGCGCAGACGCCGGAGTTGGTGCAGAGCGCGCCGCACACGTTGCCGGTGCGCCGCCTGGATGACGTCAAGGCGGCCCGTGAACTCAACCTCACCTGGAAGCCGGTGGTATCGTGACCGCGCCGGTGAACAAGCCGCCGCACCGCGGCCTCTCGCATGTGTTGAAGGCGTTCGGCTACTCCATGCAGGGGTTGGCTGCCGCCACCCGCCACGAAGAGGCCTTCCGGCTCGAACTCATCGCCCTGGCTCCGATGTTGCCGCTGGCCATCATCCTCGGCCAGACCGGAGTGGAACGTGCCCTGCTGGTGGGCAGTCTGCTGCTGGTGCTGGTGGTGGAACTGATCAACTCCGCCATCGAGGCGGTGGTCGACCGCATCAGCCTCGAGCACCACACCCTCGCCGGCCGCGCCAAGGACATCGGTTCGGCGGCGGTGTTCCTGGCCCTGGTCAACGTGGTCGCCGTCTGGGGCTTCATCCTCCTGCCGCGCTGGCTGTGATCCCCGGGTAAAGCGCCAACAGGGAAAGGCAGGCGCAACCGCTCACAGCTACTACCCTGAAAAGGGACATTCCGCAGGGAGCGCTGGCATGTCTCTACCCCGGCGGTGGCACCACACCGTAGCCGCACTGGCAGTGACGCTGCTGCTGGCGTCCTGTGACGGCTTGGTCTTCCCGGCCCAATTCACCCTCGGCGACCAGGTCATCTCCATCGGTACCGTGACCGGCTTCGGCAGCGTGTTCGTCAACGGTGTGGAGTACGCGGTCGACGACACCACTGAAATCATCATCTCCGGCAATACCTTCGACGGCAGCGATGAACGGGCCCTGCTCGGGCTCGGCATGGTGGTGCGGGTCGAAGGGAGGGTGAATCCCGATCGCGAAACCGGCAGTGCCAACCGCATCGTCTTCGACAGCAGTCTGCGCGGTCCGGTCGGTGTGGTCGATCTCGCCGACGACCGCTTCACCCTGCTCGGCATCGAGGTCAATGTCCTCGCCACAGCACAGTTCGTCGGCAACAACGGCGTCAATGTCGTGACGGATCTGGCCTCGCTCCAGACCGGTGACAACGTGGAAGTGAGTGGATTCCGCGGCAGCAACGGCGATTTCTTCGCAACACGGGTGGTCGCATCCGGCGACTGGCCGCTCGGCGGCGTGGTGGCAGTGGAGGACATCATCGCCACGGTCTCCGGCAACACCCTGACTCTGGAATCGGGCTTGGAGGTGGACCTTTCCGCTACCGCCCCTGATTTCGCCCCGGCGGTCGGGCAGCGGGTCGAAGTTGCCGGCACTTACGACGGCACTCGCCTGAATGCCACCGAGGCCGAACTGTTCGATGGCTTGATCGATGGCGAAGACGGGACCCGGGCGGAACTGGAAGGCGTGATCACCTCCTCCCTTGGCAACCTGTTGCAGGTCAACGGCTATACGGTGCGGACCACGACGGCTACCGTGGTGAACGGTGGCCTGCAGGTGGGGCGAAGGGTCGAGGCGGAGGGCGTACTCGAGGACGGCGTGCTGGTGGCCGAGTCCGTCATACGGCAGTCGGTGACCGCGTTCCTTCTGCAGGGGGAGGTGCTCTTCGTAAATCCCGTGGCCGGGACGTTCGAGCTGTTCGGGCAGGAGATTGCCGTCACTGCCGAAACGATCATCGAAAACAAGGCGAGCTTCTTCGACGACCTGCAGGAGGGCGACCGCGTGGTGGTGCTGGCGGCGACCGGCGCCGACAACCTCATCGCCACGGAGGCGGCCGTCACGTTGTCTGCCACGGACCGGATCACCGGCCCGGTCGCCGAGATCGCCGGCTTTTTCCTCGAGGTCGGTGACATCCTCATCGACGTCACCGCCGTGCCCGATGTCCTGGTCGGTCTGGAAGTGGGGGACCAGGTGGACCTGGTCGGATCCTGGGATTCGGTTCTGCGGGTATTTACGGCCACTGCTGAAGTCGGTGGTGCGTAAGCGGTGAGCGGTGACGCGTAACGCGTCAGATAGCGCTCCCCGCTGCCGTCACCCCTCCCCCCTTCAACCCTTCAACCCTTCAAGCCTTCAAGCCTTCAACCCTGCAAGCCTTCAAGCCTTCAAGCCTTCAAGCCTTCAAGCCTTCAAGCCTTCAAGCCTTCAAGCCTTCAAGCCTTCAAGCCTTCAAGCCTTCAAGCCTTCAAGCATGCGACATGCGTCACGCGTCCCTCCTTGACTTCTCCGCGGTTTGGGAAATAATTCCCATACCTGGGCGGGCGGTGGGGCCGGCCGGTACCAACCAGACACAGAGAAAGGGAGAGAAAGCCTTGAATAACAGGAAAACGATTGCAGTAGCCGTAACGGCAGCCCTGGGGCTGGTGGCCTGCGGCGGTGGCGGCGGCAGCGCCGGTGACCCGGGCACCGGGACGACCAGCGGTACACGGACCACCGGTGTCGTCACCGGTTTTGGCAGCGTGTACGTGATGGGCATCGAGTACGACACCTCGAACGCGAGCTATGTGTTGGACGGCAAACGCGGAAACGACGATCACGACCTGGCGGTCGGCATGGTGGTGACGGTCACCGGCAAGGTCGACGCAGGTGGCAAAACCGGCGTCGCCACAGCCATCGACTTCAACGACGAACTGGAAGGGGAGGTGACAGGCAACGATTTGGCTACTGGCGGCGTCCTGACGGTCATGGGGCAGAGTGTCACGGTTACCTCCACGACCCGTTTCGAGAGCGCCGTCGCCGGACAGTTGACCCCGACCGACATCGTGGCGGGCAATATCGTCGAAGTGAGTGGCCACTCCGACGGCAACGGCAACATCGTCGCCACCCGGATCGAGGTGAAAGCGGCCGACATGGGCAGCTATGGCGAAGACGCCCTGGAGGTGAAGGGCGTCGTCCGCAACCTCGACAGCAACGGGAAGACCTTCACCATCGGAACGCTGACCGTGGACTACAGCGGCGCCACTTACGCGGACATGCCGGCGCTCGAAAGTGACTGGGAGGGCCTGTTCGTCGAGGTGAAGACCGGACAGGGACTCGTCGGCGGCGTCATGCAGGCGACCGAAGTCGAGCCGGAGGGCGACGGCGAACTCGACTTCGAAGGGGATGACGGCGACGAGTTCAAGGCGCAGGGTGTCATCACCTCCGTCAGTTCGGTCACTGAATTTACGCTCAATGGTCGGGCGGTCCGGGTGACTGGCGACGACGAAAACGACGACTTTACCGGCGTCACTGCCAGTGACGTGGGACGCTACGCGAAAGTGGAGGGCCGTCTCGATGCCAACGGCACGCTGTTGGCGGAAGAGGTGGAGTTCGAGGAAGACGGCGAATACAGCCTGTCCGGCTATGTCGAGGGCGAACCCAGCGGCGGCACCATGGTCTTGCTCGGACAGACGGTGCGTGTGACCAGCACCACGCTGTTGGAGGACGACCGCGATGAAGGGGGCTCCGCGCCGGAGTTCTATTTCGACCTCACCGATATCCACCATGGCGACCGCGTGGAGGTGGAAGCCTATCGGGATCAAGCCACCGGTGAACTGGTTGCGGTCAGCCTCAAGCGGGACGACGACCACAGCGAAGCCCAGGAACTCGAAGGCACGGTCGACGCGGTCGGGGCCGGCTCGTTCGTGGTTGCGGGCGTTACCGTGAACTGGGGTGGCACGTTGCCGCCGGTGGGCACCGAAGTCGAGGTGCGGGGCGATTACGCCAGCGGCAGCTTCTCCGCCTCTTCGGTCAGCGTGGACTGATCCGCCACGGAGCGGCCCGCTGCGCGGGCCGCCTCCTTGCGGCATTGCGGAGACCACGCGGGTAAACTAGCCACGTGACCAACAACAATAAAGCTCTTACCTCCGCCGTGCTGCAGCTGCTGCGGCCGCTGATTCGCATCCTGCTCCGCAACGGGATGTCTTTTGCGGAGTTTGCCGAACTGACCAAATGGACCTACGTGGACGTTGCCCGACGGGAGTTCGGGTTGCCCGGCCGCAAACAGAGCACTTCCCGTGTCTCGGTCATCACTGGGTTAACCCGCAAGGAGGTGGCGCGCCTGGCGGCCGTGCCCTCGCCGGACGATGAGCTTGCGGCGGGGAAATACAACCGCGCTGCCCGGGTGCTGACCGGCTGGCTGCGCGATCCCGGATTTTCGCACCAGGGAGAGCCCATCGATCTGCCTATTGAGGGGGCGGCGCCCAGCTTCGCCGAGCTGGTCCGCCGGCACAGCGGCGACATGCCGGTACGTGCGGTACTCGATGAGCTCATGCGAGTTGGGGCCGTCGCCGAGCAGGACGGGTGTGTGCAGCTGGTCAGTCGCGGCTACGTCCCGAGCGAGGGCGAACTGGACAAACTTCATATCCTCGGTACCGACGTGCAACTGCTCGTGGATACCATTGACCACAACCTCCGAAGCAGGGGCGGCGAGCCCCGCTTCCAGCGCAAGGTCGCCTACAACAACCTGCCGGTGGAGGCCGTCACCGAATTTCGGAAACTGGCCGGCATTCGCTCTCAACAACTGCTTGAAGAGTACGACCGCTTCCTGTCACAGCACGATCGTGACCTCAACCCCGATGCCGCCGGAACCGGGCGGGTGTGTGCCGGCGTTGGAATCTACTACTTTGAAGAAGACAATTCCAAGGAGCGCTGAAATCATGTTCGCGCTACACAGGTTCCGCTGCGCCGCCGCTGCCCTTGCGGTGGCACTGCTGTTGGTCGCCTGCGGAGGAGGAGGGGCCGGTGGCCTCGTGTCCGAGGGCGGTATCGGCGGGTCCGGTGTTTCCATGGGGCCGGTGACCGGATACGGCAGCGTGTTCGTCAATGGCGTCGAGTACACGACCGACGGCAAAACGCGGATTGTCGTTCCAGGCGGCACCTACGACGGCTCGGACGAGCGCGCAGTCCTTCGCATCGGCATGGTGGTACGGGTCGAAGGGAGAGTCAACGCGGACGGCACCACCGGGACGGCGGATCGCATTGTCTACGACAGCGCTCTGCGCGGGCCGGCTGCCGGGATCGATGTCGGCGCGTCGCAGTTCGAGCTCCTCGGTCAGGCGGTATATGTCTCGCCCACCACCCGATTCGAAGGCAGCAATGGCGCACGGTTGGTGACCGGCCTGACCACGCTGCAGGACGGCGACCACGTAGAAGTGAGCGGCTTTCGCGGCACCGGCGGCGACTTTCACGCCACCCGGGTGGCGGTGGACGGCGGCTGGGCGGTGGGCGGCTCGGTGGAGGTGGAGGACGTCATCGCCAGCGTGTCGGCCAACCGGTTAGTACTCCAGTCAGGCCTGGTGGTGGATCTCTCTGCCGTAGCCCCAGACTTCGTTCCGGCTGTCGGGCAGTGGGTCGAGGTGAAGGGCAACTACGACGGCACCGCCCTGGTCGCCACCGAGCTCTCGATCGAGGATGACGTGATGGCGGGGGAGGACGGGGCCCACGCCGAAGTGGAAGGTATCATTACGGCCGTGAACAGCAACCGGCTGGTTGTTAACGGCGTGACCGTTCGAATCACGGCCGATACCGACACTGGCGGCGTACACTTTGTCCCCGGCCAACGAGTCGAGGCGGAAGGGGAGCTTCGCGACGGTATCCTGGTGGCCGAAGAGATCGAAATGCACACCGAGAGCGAGCTCGAGTTTGCCGGTGAGGTGCTCTCCATCGACAGCACGGCCGGGACCGTTCGTCTGTTCAACCAGGATATCGCCGTCGGCGCGGCCACAGTCATCGAAAACAAGGCCACCTTCCTTCAGGATGTGCGGGCAGGCGATTTCCTCGAGGTTCACGCCGGCCGGAATGGCAATGGCTTGCTGGCCACGGAAATCGAGTTCGAAGACGGCGGCGAGCAGAGCATCGGGGGTCCCGTGGACGCCATTGATGGGGCGTTGCTGGAAATCGGCGGCGTCACTGTGGACATGACCCAGTTGCCCGGTGTGTTGGCGGGGCTCAGCGCGGGTGACGAGATTGAACTGAACGGCGCTTGGGATCCTGGGTTGCGGCGATTCGTGGCTACCGCGGTGGACAGCGACTGATCGGCACCCGCCGGGCTTGAATTCGGTGCGCCCCGCTGGTTTAGTTACCTCGGGGTTATTTCCATCACAACCAAGAGAGAAACGATGTCTGCGCTCATCTGCGGCTCCGTCGCCTTCGACACCATCATGGTGTTTCACGACCGCTTCAAGAACCACATCCTGCCGGAACAGGTGCACATCCTGAACGTCTCGTTCCTGGTGCCGGACATGCGACGGGAGTTCGGCGGCTGCGCGGGCAACATCGCTTATAACCTGAAGCTGCTCGGCGGCCAGCCGATGCCGATGGCCACCGTGGGCCGCGACTTCGACCTCTACGCCCAGTGGATGGAGGTGTGCGGCATCGACACCCGCCATATCCGGGTGCTCGATAACACCTACACCGCCCAGGCCTTCATCACCACCGACCTGGACGACAACCAGATCACCGCCTTCCACCCGGGGGCGATGAGTTACGCCCACGAAAATTCAGTGGGTGATGCCGAGGGGGTGTCCATCGGCATCGTTGCTCCGGATGGCCGCGACGGCATGATCGAGCACGCCGAGCAGTTCGCCGACGCAGGCATCCCGTTCATCTTCGACCCCGGCCAGGGTATGCCGCTGTTCAACGGCGACGACCTGCTGCGCTTTATCGAACAGGCCAGCTGGGTGGCGGTCAACGACTACGAGGCGCAGTTGCTGGAGGAGCGGACCGGCCTCAGTCCCCACGAGGTGGCAGAGAGGGTCGATGCCCTGATCGTCACCCGTGGTGCCCACGGTTCGGTGGTCTACACCCCCGGCCACCGGATGGAGGTGCCAGCCGCTCCGGCGCGCGCGGTCAACGACCCGACCGGCTGCGGCGACGCCTACCGCGCCGGCCTGCTCTACGGCTTGATGAACGACATGGATTGGGAGACCACCGGCCGCATCGCCTCGCTGATGGGCGCCATCAAGGTGGAACACCACGGCACCCAGAATCATCGCTTCTCCATGGACGAGTTCAAGAGCCGCTTCCACGAGGCATTCGGGCGTCACCTTTGATGTCAGTTCGTAGGGTGCGGTGAGGAACGAACCGCACCGGTGGTTGCGGGGCGCCGCGGAAGATGCGGTTCGCGGGCTCACCACATCTACAAGAGCGTAGGGCAAAGCGCAGCGTGCCCATCACCGCCAACCGCGATGGGCACGTCGCTTCGCTCCTTTGCCCATCCTACCGTGAGCGGTAGAAACTCGTGAGCTGGTCGTACACCTCGGGGTACGCAGCCATCAGCACCTCCGGCAACTCGAAAAAGTATTCGCTGGTGACCGCAAAAAACTCCTCCGGGGCCTCGGCGGCGTAGGGGTCGATGGCGGTCTCCTCGCCGGCATCGGCGCGGGCCGCCAGGTCCTCGAAGGCGGTGCTGAAGGCGGCGGACCAGGCCTGCGGGTCCATGTGGCGGTGCAGCGGGGGAAAGCCGTCGGCCGGCCCGTTCAGGGCATCCAGCTTGTGGGCGATTTCGTGGATGACCACGTTGTAGCCGTCCAGTTGGCAGCCGGCGGTGACGTCGTCCCAGGAGAGGACCAGCGGACCCCGCTCCCACGACTCCCCGCTGCGCACCTCCCGGACCCGGTGCACCACGCCCGCCTCATCCGCCTCCTCATGGTCGACCAGGAACTCCCCCGGATGCACCACCACCGATACCCAGCCATCCAGCCAGTCGATGCCGAGGTGCAGCACCGGCAGGCAGGCCTGCAGCGCAATCTGCAGCGCCATCCGAGCGTCGATGACCAGATCGTGGGCCCCCTCGATGGACTTCTCGTGGAGAAACAGCGTGACCAGCTCACGCAGACGGCCCCGCTCCCCGCCATCGAGGCGCGCCAACAGCGGCAGCGTACCCGACACGTCATCGAACAGAGCCTGGCCCACCAGATGGCCGGCGAGCAGACGCTTTCGCCGCCAAGCGCGAAACGGCCACATACCCTCTAACCGACGATCGCGGCCACATAGGCCGTATTGGTCCAGAGCCGCACCGGAGCTTCGAGGCAGCTGTCCCCCATCAATTCATCCCCTCTGCGCCTCTGCGTCTCTGCGACGGGTTTTATCCACGATCAACTTTCCACTGCCCCGGCAACCACCGGCACCACCCGCTCTTCCAGGAACGCGCCTAGCTCCGCCAACTCGGGCTGACGGCCCGCCTCCTCGCGCAGGTAATCGAGGGTGAGCGGCAGGTCATCCAGGTAGCGTGATTTGCCGTCGCGGTAGTTCAGGCGGCAGAAGATCCCGAGCACCTTCAGGTGGCGCTGGGCCCCCATCAGGTCGAACCAACGCAGAAAACGCTCCTCGCCCCGCTCGCGCAGGATGCCGGAATCGACCGCCAAATCGTGGTAGCCGAGCACCCACTCGTCGACCCGCTCCCGCGGCCAAGCGACATAGGCGTCGCGCAGGAGCGAGACCAGGTCGTAGGTGACGGCGCCGACCACCGCATCCTGGAAGTCGATGATCCCGGGGTTATGCTCGCCCACCATCAGATTGCGGGAGTGGTAATCACGGTGCACCGTCACCTGGGGTTGGGAAAGTGCCGCCTCGGCGAGCAGGTCGAAGCTCCGGTCCAGCAGGCGCTGTTCGCGCTCGTCGAGGGTCAGGCCGAGGTGGCGGCCCACGAACCACTCGCGGAACAGCTCCATCTCCCGCAGCAGCAGTGCCCGGTCATAGGTGGGCAGCAGCTCCGCTCCGGGGCCGCATGCCTGCAAGATGGCCAGCGCCCCGAGCGCGTCGCCATAGAGTCGCTCCACGCTGTCATGGTTTAGCGCGTCGAGGTACGGCTGATCGCCGAGATCCCCGAGCAGGAGAAAGCCTTCTGCGTGGTTTTCGTGGTGGATCTCGGGGACGTTCAGTCCGATCGCACGCAAGGCCCGCGCGATGCGGACAAACGGAACGATGTCCTCCTTCTCGGGCGGGGCATCCATGGCGATGCGCGACTCGCCGCCGAAGCGGATACGGAAATAGCGGCGAAAGCTGGCGTCGGCCGATGCCGGGGTCAGCTCGAATGGCGGCAGTCCCAAATCCCGCTGCAACCAGCGGGTAAGCTGTTGAACGCGTTGTGGCACGGTCGGGTCCGGTTTCGTCGACAGGCCCCATTATAGCGATCCGACCCCGGTAGCGGCCCGGTTGTTCTCACCAAAACGGGCACCAGGCTTCGGGAATTTGAAGCGAAACGTTATCCTATGCGACCTTATGCCGTTTTTCGAGCCGCCGTCAGCCTAACCGGAACCAAGCAGTTGCCCAAACCTCCCTTCCCATTGACCGCCCTGGCGGCGCTCATCCTGGCGACCGCCGCCTCTGCCCAGGAGGATGCTTCGGGGTCCGAGAGCGACCGGCAGTGGACGCTGTGCCCGGCGCCGCCGCCGGCAGTGGTACTGCCGGCCGAGCGGCAGCCGGGCGTCACCTACGTGCAGGCCGGCCGGCTGCGCTCCAGCGGGGAGCAGATCAATGTCTTCAGTGGCGGGGTAGAGGTGGTTCGCGACGACCAACTCCTGACCGGGGAGGAGGTGATTTACAACCAGCGCACCGACGTGCTGACGGTGATTGGCGACGTCGGCTATCGCACCCTGGACCTGCAACTCGATGGTGTTCGCGCGGAGATGCGGCTGGAACGGGACAGTGGGGTGGTGCACGACGCCGACTTCTATCTGCCGGCGGCCCACGGCTTCGGTCACGCGGAGCTGGTGGACATCATCACCCCCGAGTTCACCGAACTGGGGACGGTCACCTACTCCACCTGCCCGCCCGGACAGAAGGATTGGCAGCTGAATGCCGAGCGGTTGGCGCTGGACGAGGCCACCAACACCGGAGAGGCCTGGAACGTTTCGGTCGCGTTCATGGGGGTGCCGTTCGTCTACACGCCTTATCTCAATTTCCCTCTGTCCGGACGAAAAAGCGGCCTGCTGGCTCCGTCCATCGGTTCTTCCGACACCAACGGCTTCGAACTGGCCGTGCCCTACTACTGGAACATCGCCCCCAATCGCGATGCCACCATCACCCCGCACTACATCGAGGAGCGGGGCGCCATGCTGTATGGTGAATTCCGTTATCTGTTCCCGACCGGGGCCGGCGAGATCAGCGGCGAGTACCTGCCGGACGATGCGTTGTTCGGCGACGACCGCTCCTCCCTCGCCTTCAGTCATCGGCAGAACCTGACCGAGAACTGGCGGCTAAATGCGCTGTACAACTCGGTCTCGGACGACAACTACTTCTTCGACCTCGCCACCAGTCAGAGCCTCACCAGCCAAACGCAGCTGGAGCGACGGCTCGATCTGGTTTATCTCGGCAGCAACTGGCGTTTCCGGGGGCGTGTGCAGAACTACCAGGTGCTGAATCGCAGTCCGCAGTATGAGCGGATGCCCCAACTGTTGCTGCAGACCGCCCGACCCATCGGCGAGGGGGCGTTTGAATACGGCTGGTACAGTGAATACGTGCGCTTCGACCACGAAAGTGCCAGCAAGGTGATCGGCCAGCGTGTCGACCTGGCCCCGGCGCTGATGCTGCCCTATGAAAGGGCGGCCGGGTTCCTGACCCCTCGTCTGACACTGCGTCACACCGAATACGATTTGGAGCGGACGGCGGCCGACACCACCCCCACACGGACGCTGCCTGTCTTCAGCCTCGACAGCGGCCTGTTCTTCGAGCGTGACCTCGCCATCGGCGCCAACCGCTACATCCAGACCCTCGAGCCGCGGCTGTTTTATCTCTATGTCCCCTACGAGGACCAGTCGCAGCTGCCGCTGTTCGACACCCGCGCCTATTCCATGAGCTTTGCCCAGCTGTTTCGGGAAAACCGCTTCACCGGCGCCGACCGGGTCGGGGACGCCAATCAGATCTCGGCCGCTGTCAGCACCCGTTTTCTGGATGCGGCGAGCGGTAAGGAACTGGCCAGCGCCGGCATCGGTCAGATCTTTTATTTCCGCGACCGACGAGTGGGACTCAATCCGGGCTCACCGGTGGCGACCCGGGACTACTCCAACCTGGTGGGTGAACTGCGGTCGCGGCCGACCGACGCCCTGGACCTGTCCGCGACCACCGTGTGGGACCCCGACACCAACGACACCGAGACCCTGACCAGTCGGGTCCGTTACCGGCCGGGCCCGCGCCAGTCCGTAGTGTTCAGTTATCGCGAGCGGGAAAAGGCCACGCGACTTCAGAGTCGACAGATGACGGACCTGGCCTTCTTCTGGCCGGTAAGCACGCACTGGAACGTGTTGGGGCGCTGGAATTACGATTTGGAGAACGAACAGGATCTGGATACCGTTCTGGGTTTCGAATATCAGAACTGCTGCTGGTCCCTGCGCCTCGTGGGCCGCTCGATCCTGAAAAGCACCCTTCGCGGCGGACGGGTGATCGATTCCGACACGGAAAACAGCATCATGATCCAGCTCGAACTGAAGGGCCTGACCCGTGTCGGCCGCGGGCTCGATGACGAGATCGAGCGCGACATCCTTGGACTCGAATGACGGAAACTGCATGAAATCATCGGCACTCATCGTAACGACCCTCCTGCTGTTCCTGAGCAGTGCAACCGCCATCGGCGTACCCCGGATCGTGGAACTCGACCGCGTCGTCGCTGTGGTGGACGACAACGTGATCACGCTTCAGGAGTTGGAGAACCGGCTCGACAACATCAAGCAGCGGCTCACCGCCGACAACACCCGGCTGCCCCCGGACGACCTGCTGCGCCGCCAGGTGCTCGAACGCTTGATTGTGGAGCGGCTGCAACTCGATCGTGCCGAGCGCATCGGGATTCGTGTCGACGACGAGACGGTCAATCGCGCCATCGAACAGGTGGCGCGCGACAATGGGCTCAGCCTCACTCAGTTTCGTGAGGTACTGGAACGGGACGGGATTCCGTTTGCCACCTTCCGGGAGCAGATCCGGGATGAGATGGTCATCAGCCGGCTGCGCGCCCGCGAGGTGGCCAACCGCGTGACCGTCAGCCCGCGGGAAGTGGATTTCCTGCTGGAGCGGCAAACCTCGCAGCAGTTGGAAGGTGCCGAATACCACCTCTCCCACATCCTGGTGGCTACGCCCGAGGCACCGACGCCCGAACAGGTGCAGGCCGCCCGTAACGAGGCGGAAGGCCTGGTGGGGCGCTTGCGGGCGGGCGAGGATTTTCGGGAACTGGCCGTTGCCCATTCGGATGGACAACAGGCCCTCGAAGGAGGGGATCTGGGTTGGCGGCGTGGTGACCAGTTGCCGACGCTGTTCGCCGACCTGATGGCCGATATGCAGGAAGGCGACGTCAGCGACCCCATCCGCAGCTCCAGCGGCTTCCATATCATCCGCCTCGAAGGCCGCCGCGGGGAGCAACGGCACCTGGTGCAGCAGACCCACGCCCGTCACATCCTGATCCGCACCGACGAACTCACCTCCGACGACGACGCCCGCAGCCGTCTGGCCCGGCTGCGGGATCGGGTCATCTCAGGCGAAGACTTTGCCAAACTGGCCCGCACCCACTCCCAGGACCCGGGCTCCACCCCCAAGGGCGGCGACCTCGGCTGGGCCAACCCCGGTCAGTTCGTGCCCGCCTTCGAAAAGGCCCTGGGTGAACTGGCACCGGGGCAGATCAGTGAACCGTTCAAGAGCGACTTCGGCTGGCACATCGTGCAGGTACTGGAGCGCCGGGACTATGACGACACCGACACCTTCCTGCGTACCCGGGCCCACAACGCCCTGCGTGAACGCAAGGTCGAAGAGGAACTCCAGAACTGGCTGCGCCGGCTACGCGACGAGGCCTACGTGAAGGTGATGCTCGATAGTTGAGGTTCGGAGCGTTTCCAATTCAACAGGATTAACAGGATGTTTTCAGGATTAACAGGATGGGTTTTGTGGATTTAGAGATTGTGCCCATCTGATTTTTCGAGCGGTATTTAACCTAAAAAATCCTGTTAATCCTGTTAATCCTGTTAATCCTGTTAACCCTGTCCTATCGGATCGAGCACCCACCACCCCATGAAACCCATAGTCATCACCGCCGGTGAGCCGGCCGGCATCGGTCCCGACCTCTGCGTCCTGCTCGCGCAGCACCCGCGCGCCGAGTCGCTGGTGGTGGTGGCCGATCCGGAGCTGTTGGCGGACCGCGCCCGCCGGCTCGGGCTGCCGCTGCGGGTGATCGGGTACCGCGACGGTGAAGCGGCCGCGCGGGAAGCCGGAACCCTCAGCGTGCTGCCGGTGCCGCTGCGGCAACCGGCCGAGCCGGGGCGGCTCGATCCGGCCAACGCCCGCTACGTGCTCGAGACCCTCGAGGTCGCGGTCGACCGTTGTATCGACGGGCGTTTCGCCGCCATGGTCACCGCACCGGTGCACAAGGCGGTGATCAACGAGGCCGGCGTTCCGTTCACCGGCCATACCGAGTTCCTCGCGGCCCGGGCCGGGATCGACCGGGTGGTGATGATGCTGGCCACGCCGGGCCTGCGGGTGGCTCTCGCCACCACCCACCTGCCACTGGCCGACGTGCCGGCGGCCATTACCCGCGACGGCTTGATCGAGACCTTGACCATCCTCGACGGCGATCTGCGGCGTCGTTTTCGGCTCCAGCGGCCGCGTATCGCCGTCTGTGGCCTGAACCCGCACGCCGGCGAGGAGGGCCACCTGGGGCGCGAGGAGCTGGAGGTGATCACGCCGGCACTGCAGGCGCTTCGCGGGCGCGGCTTCGATCTCGTTGGCCCGCTGCCGGCCGACACCGCCTTCACGCCGCCGGCGCTGGAGGGGGTGGATGCGGTGTTGGCCATGTACCACGACCAGGGCCTGCCGGTGCTTAAACACAAGGGGTTCGGCAACGCCGTGAACGTCACCCTCGGCCTGCCGCTGGTGCGGACTTCCGTCGACCACGGCACGGCGCTGGCGCTGGCCGGTACGGGCAAGGTCAGTACCGGCAGCCTCGCCTACGCCATCGAGGTGGCCACTGAGATGAGCCAGACCTGATGCAGCATCGCGCCCGCAAACGCTTCGGCCAGAACTTCCTGCACGATCCACGCGTGATCGACCGCATCGTGCGCGCCATCAACCCCCGGCGCGACGACCGGCTGGTGGAGATCGGTCCCGGGATGGGGGCGTTGACCGAGCCGCTGCTCGCGGCCGTCGACCGCCTGGAAGCCGTGGAACTGGACCGTGATCTGGTCCCGCGCCTGGCCGAGCGGTTCGGGGCGGCGCTGCACCTGCACAATGCCGATGCCCTGCAATTCGACTTCTGCTCCCTCGCCGCGGCCGGTCCGCTGCGCGTGGTAGGCAACCTGCCCTACAACATCTCCACCCCGCTGCTGTTTCACCTCCTGGATCAGTCTGCCTGTGTGCATGACATGCACTTCATGCTGCAAAAAGAGGTGGTGGATCGCCTGGCTGCCGCGCCGGGCGGCGGGGATTACGGGCGGCTGAGTATCATGGTGCAGCAGCGCTGTCGGGTGGAGGCGTTGTTCGACGTGCCGCCGGGGGCGTTCAAGCCGGCACCCAAGGTCTACTCGGCCGTGGTCCGGCTGGTGCCCTATACCATTTCTCCGGTGGCGGTACGCGATGCGGCGGTGTTCGCCCGTATTGTCGCCAAGGCCTTCACCCAGCGCCGCAAGACCCTGCGCAATAACCTGAAAGGCGAGCTGGACGCCGAGACCATTGCCGCTTTGGGGATCGACCCGGGCCGTCGGCCGGAAACACTAAGTGTCGCCGAATTCGCCCGGCTGGCTGACGCTGTCGAATAACTCATACAGCTCTCGCGCGAGGGGAAAGGGCCACGCGGGTACCCGTCTTCAGCGCGGCTCAAGCCGCGCTCAAGGCTGCCGTTAACCGTTGCAGGTTCCTCTCACACCCGCGCCGTGGAGCATCCAAGCCCCGATCGACTGCTGCTGTTCCGTATCGACGTGTTGCGCTTTGCCGTGGATGCCGGCGAGGTGGCGCGGGTTATTGCGCGGCCGGAGCGGGTGACACGGACGCCGGGCGCCAGCCGTGCGCGTCCCGGTCTGTTCCATCATGCCGGGCATGTCCATCAGCTGGTCGAGCTGGCGGCACAGCTCGAACTGACACCGGCCGCCGCTGGACGGGTGCTGGTCTATCAGCCACCGGGCCGGTTCTTCGGCCTGCACGTGGACGCCGTCGACGATCTCGTGGAGAGCGGGGGCGGCCAGTGGCGAGCGCTCCCGGCCTATCTGCCGCGCCGCATCTTCCCGAGGGGGTTTGTCTACGAGGGGCGGCTGTATCTTTACGCGCGGCTCGATGCGCTGCTGGACCTTGAGGACCACGGTCCTTTGCGCCATCACCTGGAATTGCTGAGGGATGAAGGCGCTCTCCCGCCGCCTACCGTAACGGCTGCCGACCCCTCGGCGACACCGTTGCCGCCTCCCGCGCAAAGTTCCGAAAGGCCGGAGACCGGACCCATGCCCGGCCGGCCACGGAGCGCGCCGGCGGCCACGGCTCTGGTGCGCAATTCCCCCCCGGGAGCGACGACAGTATCGGCGCCGCTATCCGCCGAAACGCCGGCAGGCGCCCGCCGCCCGGAACCACGGCGGGAGCCACCGCTGTCGCCCAAGCCGCCGGTTCCACCCCGTCGGCCGCCGCCATCAACCCCGTCCAGCGCCGTCCAGCCACCTCCGCGCCCGACCGTGACCCACCGCGAGCCGCCGGTAATCGAAGCCGAGGGGGCAGCCGGTGACAGAGCGCTGCTGGCGTCAGTCGTCCTGGTCCCGCTGGCGATTGTGGCCATCGTGCTGCTCTGGTGGCAGCCTTGGGTGGATCCGGTCCCGGTCCACTGGACGCCGCCGCGCGCCGCATTAAGCGCGCCAGTCGATACCTCGGCGGAACGACGGCTTGACTTTGTGGGGGACCGGCCCGGCCACATGCCGGCGCCCACGATATCGCCATCGCCATCGCCATCGCCATCGCCATCGTCACCGACGCCGGCCTCCGAGCCGACTTCCACCCCAAGCGATCAGACCGCCGTAACGGAGCCGGCGGACACCACGACCACCAAAGCAGCGACTCGCCTGCCGGAACCCGACCACGAGCCGGACGGCCACCCGGGAGCCACCACCTTTTCCGAACAGGCCAGCCCGTCGGAAGCGGAAGTCACCACGGCACCGGTCGACTTGCAGGAAGGGGCGGTCACCGCCACGAAAGATGACCGCTCGCCGGAAGCGTTTACTGCCATGGCGCAGGCCAGTCCGGTGGAAGCGGTCATCGCCGCGGCAGCGGTCGACCCGCCCCCGGAAGCGGTCGCGAGCGGCGAACCGGTCAGCCGGCCACCGCGAGAACTGGTGGTCCAGGTCCCCCGCGCGGCCCTGCTCGATGAATGGCTGGCGGACGTAGCATCGGGCGCAACTGTGGAGCCGGCGCCGCCGGCAGAAGCGCCGCCCGGCGAGCCGCTTCCGACACCGGAGCCGGAACCCGAACCCGCTGCCGACAACACAGCAGCAGCGGCCCAGCCCACGCCGGCGCAGGACGGGACGCCAACCGAAGGCGGTCCGCGCTTCGAGACCATCGCCGCGCCGCCGCTGCCGCGTGCCAACGGCGAGGCCCGGCGCAGCTGTCCGCGTTGCCGCTTCGAGTACGTGGTGGTGCGGGGTGACACCCTCTGGAGCATCGCCCGCCGCTACCTGCGGAACGCCTTCCGCTTCAGGGAACTGGCCAGCGCCAGCGGGATCGAGGACCCGGATCGTATTTATCCCGGCGATCGGATCGTCATCGAGGTGGAGTGATCCCGTATCCTATGCGCCGGGAGGTATCGCCATGTCCGTACAATCATCCGTATTGCTCTGCGCCGAACTCGGCCATGACCCGCTGGCGCAGCTGCTCGCCCGCTTTGGCCTCACCCTTCAGCAGGTCCCCGCGGGCGAGCCCATTCCGGGCAGCTGGTTCGGTGACCCCGAGGCGGGCATCATCGCCCGTTCCGTCTACGTTCGCCCGGACACGCCCGTGCATTCGGCCCTGCACGAGTCCTGTCACCTGATCTGCATGGACGCCGAGCGCCGCGCCAACCTGCACACCGACGCCGGTGGCGACTATGACGAGGAAAATGGTGTCAACTACGTGCAGATCCTGCTGTCTGATTACTTGCCGGGCGTCGGCCGGCAACGCATGACGGCCGACATGGATAGCTGGGGCTACACCTTTCGCCTGGGATCGGCCATGCGCTGGTTCGAAGGGGATTCCGGGGATGCCCGGCAGTGGCTGCTCGAACACGGCTTGATCGACGCAGAGGATCAGCTGGCCTGGCGGCTGCGCGGCGAAAGGGTGGCCGATGGGGCTTCCATAGCGTTATGCTTGGAATAGCGGCAATGCCACACGGATCGAGGAGTCGTCATGAACTTCGAATCGATTCACAACTATTACGAATCGCTGGTTATCCAACGCCTCCTCGAGGTGCTGAGCGGCGATCCGCGGGGCGGTGACGAGGAGTTTGTGCAGGACGCCGCCTGTGTGGCGCTCAATGCACTACCTGCCCGCTACGTGCGGTACGACGTCGACATGGCGTTTTTCCTCACCAGCGACGAGCGGGCGACGATAGACCGTGACGTGGACGGGGCCGTGCAGAACGCCATCGAAAGGGTGGAACAGCACCGTCGTCGCCGTCAGGAACAGGGGTATTAGGGATGGCTGAGAGGGCGCGTATTGGTGTTGGTCCGATGCGCGGCAACCCGTCGGGGCCCCGCTGCCGGGCGTGTCTTCGCAAGTTTCCGGCAGTTCGGCAGCCGTGAAGGGCGATGTCCATATCCACCGGGACGAGACGGCGCTGTTCCGGGCCTGTGCCGAGCGGGTGGCGATGATGGCCGCCGAGTGCGTCGAAGAGCGGGGTGCCTTTCACATCGCCCTGGCCGGCGGCAGTACGCCGGAAGGGGTCTATCGCCTGCTGGCCCAGAGTCCGCTGAAGGGCATTATCGACTGGAGCCGGGTTCATGTCTGGTTTGGCGACGAGCGCTGTGTGCCGCCCGACCATCCCCAGAGCAATTACCGTATGGCCCGCGCCGCACTGCTCACTCAGGTGCCGCTGCCGGAGGCACAGGTTCATCGTATCGTCGGTGAGATGCCGCCTGAGCGGGCGGCACAGGCCTACGCCGAGGAGCTGAAGCGCTATGCCCCGCGGGCCAGTGATCAGGTCCCGGTGCTGGACATGATCCTGCTCGGTACCGGTCCCGACGGCCATGTCGCCTCGTTGTTCCCCGGTACCGATATCCTCAAACGGCGCAAGCCCGCCGCCGCCGTGTTCGTGCCCAAGCTGGACAGCTGGCGGATCAGCCTGACCTTCCCGGTCATCAACGCGGCCCGCCACATCATGCTGCTGGTGTCCGGCCGCAAAAAGGCGGATATCATTCGCCACGTATTCCTGCGTCGCACCGATGTCAATCCGCTGCCCGTGCAGTTGCTGCGGCCATCGGGTCAGTTGGAGTGGTATCTGGATCAGGCCGCGGCGCGGCACGTCATGCGTCCGCGCATCGAATAAACATTGGGAGACAAGATGGAAAGGGAATCCCCGGTCAGGGTCATCGCCGGCGACATCGGTGGGACCAAGACCCTGATGCAGCTGGTGGCCTTCGATCCCCGTGTATCGTACCCGCGCGGCGAGGTACTGGCGGAAACCCGCTACACCAGTCGCGAGCACCCGGACCTGCGCAGTATCGTCCGCGCGTTCAGGGCCGAGATCGGCGAGCAGGCGGTCTACGCCGCCTGCCTCGGCGTCGCCGGTCCCGTACAGGACCTCGGTGATCACCAACATGCCCGCCTCACCAACCTGCCGTGGGAGCCGGACTCGCGCCAACTGGCCGAGGTACTGGGCATCGGCCGGGTGCGCCTGATCAATGACTTCCAGGCGGTGGGCTACGGTATCGACGCCCTGGCGCCTGCCGATCTCGCCCAGCTGCAGGAGCGGCCGGCGCAACCGGGGGCACCTCGGCTGGTATTGGGGGCCGGTACCGGGCTGGGGGTGGCGCTGCTATTCCAGAACGGCCCCCACTACGACTGCTGGCCCACCGAGGGCGGTCACACCCATTTCGCGCCCCTCGATGAGGAGCAGGATGCGCTCCTGCGCTACCTGCGGGCGGAGCATGGCCGGGTGTCCTGCGAGCGCCTGGTGTCGGGACCCGGACTGGTGAATATCTACCGCTTCCTGCTCTCCCTCGACCCGATGCTGGCGACTTCGGATCGCCTGCTGGGGCTGCCGGACCCGGCCGCCGCCATCACTGCGGAGGCGGCGGCCGGCGACCCGACCGCCCGTCACGCCCTGACGCTGTTTGTCGCCATTTACGGTGCCGTGGCGGGGGACCTGGCACTCACCTGCCTGCCGGCGGGCGGGGTCTACATCGCCGGCGGGATTGCTCCCAAGATCCTCTCCCACATGGCGTCGGGCGGCTTCATGGCGGCGTTCACTGACAAGGGGCGGATGCGGCCGCTGCTGGAGCACCTGCCGGTGCAGGTGGTGCTGAATGACCGGGTCGGTCTTTTGGGTACCGCGCTGGCAGCGAGCCGGATGTGACCGCCATGGAGACTCCGCGTCATCGCATCGACGTCACCGTCGAAGTGCGTTATCTCGAAGAGGATTCGGTGCCCGAACGGCGGCAGTTCGTCTTCTCCTACACCATCACCATGCGCAACACCGGCGTGGAGGCGGCTCAGCTGCTTAGCCGTCACTGGGTGATCACCGATGCGCAAGGCAAGGTGCAGGAGGTGCGGGGGATTGGCGTAATCGGCGAGCAGCCGCACCTGAAACCCGGCGAGGCGTTTCGTTACACCAGCGGCGTCATCCTGGAGACCCCGGTCGGCTCGATGGAGGGCAGTTATCGCATGCTCGGCGACGACGGGTTCGAGTTCGACGCCGCCATTCCGCCGTTCATGTTGTCGCTGCCGCATACGTTGCATTGAACCTAGAAACGGCAGTTGACCGCTTCACCGGTTCGGTAACGTGTTGAACAACGGAGCATTCGGGCTCTTATGACTGTCACCCAATCGGTGAGAGCACTACGCGCCCGATTGCACGCCTGGCGCGCCGCCTGCCCGCGTTGCTCCTCCTTGCAGGAAGCTACCCTGCGCGTCATCGCGCCTTGTCAGCCGACGCGCCAGACGCACACTCGGGCGCGTCCAACTGCCGTTTCTAGGTTGAAAGAAAGGGTTTCTAACCCCTCACCGTTAACCCCTCACGGATCACCCGCTCCCCATACAGCGCCTCAATCTCTTCGGCATAGTGCTCTGCCAACCGGGTCCGGCGCAGTTTCAGCGTCGGCGTCAGCAGCCCGTTTTCGGCACTCCAAGGCTCCAGGGTGGCATGAACCCGGCGGACCTTGGCATAGCCGGGGAAGGCATGCAGGCTGGCACCGATCCGGGTCAGCAGCTGTTCGACCGCTCTTTTCTCCGCCAGCCCGTTTTCACCCGGGTCGATCCCGAGTTCCCCGGCCAGGCGCTGCCAGGCCCCGGGGTTGAGCACCACCACGGCCGCCAGGAACGGGCGGCCTTCGCCAACCACCAGCGCTTGATCGAAGAGCGGATCGAGCGTGATCGCGCCCTCGAGGTCCACCGGCGGCACCTTCTCGCCATTGGAGAGGACGATGATCTCCTTGAGGCGACCGACGATGTACCAGTGCCGTCCGTGCAGACGGACCTGATCGCCGGTGTGCAGCCAGCCCTGCGCATCGACGGTGCGGGCCGTGGCGGCCTTATCCCGCCAGTAGCCGCGCATGACGTTCGGCCCCCTCACCAGCAGTTCGTCTTCGGCACCGACGACCAGTTCCAGACCAGGCAGGGCCACGCCGATGCTGGCGGGGCGGTTGTCGGTGGGTAGGTTGAAGCTGACCACCGGACTGGCTTCGGTCAGGCCGTAACCCTGGCACAGATTGAGACCCAGGCCGAGGAAGAGCCGCGCCACCTGCGGTGAGAGCGCGGCCCCGCCGCTGACCGCGAGGCGCAGCTCACCCCCGAAGCGCTCCAGCAGCCGTCGGCCGACCAGGTGCGCCAGCAATGGTCGGAGCAGTAGCCGCGGGTGCCAGCCGGCGCGCCCCTGACGGTGTTCGAAGGCGTGCCAGCCGATCTCCACTGCCAGCCGGAACAGGGCGCGCCGGTGCGTCGGCGCACTCTCGAGCTGCTGCTGGATGCGCCCGTAAATCGTCTCGAAGATGCGAGGCACGGCAATCAGCACCGTGGGACGGATCGCCTTCAGGTCGTCGGCCAACTGGGGGACCGAGCGGGCAAAGGCAATGCTGGCACCGGCGGCCATCGGCAGGTAATAGCCGGCGCTGCGCTCCAGCATGTGGGCCAGGGGCAGGAACGAAAGGAAGCGATCCTGCTGCCGGATCTCGAACATGGCGAGGCCGGCCGCCACATTGCTGAGGATGTTGCGGTGGCTCAGCATGACCCCCTTGGGGCGACCCATGGTGCCGGAGGTATAGACGATGGTGGCCAGCGAATCGGGCGCCGGGGCGGGTAGCGGCGCGGTGTACGGCGGGGCGGCCGCGAGCCATTCGCCCACGGCGCGCACCCGCGGGTCGTCGCCGGAGTCGAAGTCGCCCTTGCCGAGGACCCGGACCCGCAGATCGGCCATCGGCCGCAGCGCGCCGGCAAGGCGACGCCAGCGCCCGGCATCCTGCACCAGCAACAGCCGCACACCGGCGTGCGCCACGATGTAGGCCGCATTTTCGGCGCGGTCGTCCGGGTAGAGGGGGACAACCACCAACTCCAGCGAAAGCGCCGCCTGCTCGAAGCAGAGCCAATCGACGCCATTGCGCAGGGCCATTGCCACCCGGTCGCCGGGCGCGAGACCCTCGCCGGCGAGGGCCGCCCGCCAACGATCCACCGTTGCGGCGGCATCACGCCAGCTGATCCGCCGCCAGCCCTGCCCCTCGCGGCAGAATTCGGCATAGGCCACAGCATCCGGACTCGCTTGGGCCCTCGCCCGAAACAGGGCGTGCAGATTAGTGGCGTTCAAGAGCTGGCGCGTCATCGGGCACTCTTGCCGGGGCAGGGGTTGGTACAATCGGCGTAGCCGCGTGGAGGGCCCCTTCGCCGGGAGCCGGACTCCGCGCGTTTGGCACAACGATAACGGAATTTTTCATGGCGACCTACGCAATCGGCGACATTCAGGGCTGCTTCGACGAGCTCCAGGCCCTGCTCGAAAAGATCCGCTTCGATCCGGCCCGTGACCGGCTTTGGTTCACCGGCGATCTGGTCAACCGGGGCCCGAAGTCGCTGGAGGTGCTGCGCTTCGTCCGCGACCTGGGGGACGCCGCCGTCACGGTGCTCGGCAACCATGACCTTCACCTGCTGGCGGTCTGGCGGCATACCGACAAACTGAAGGCCAGCGACACCCTGACCTCGATTCTGGAGGCCGAAGATGGCGAGGCGCTGTTGCACTGGTTGCGTCGCCAGCCGCTGTTGCACGATGACGAAGCGCTCGGTTGCGTGATGGTCCACGCCGGCCTGTCCCCGCAGTGGGACCTGGCGACCGCGCGGCGCTGCGCACGGGAGGTGGAGGCAACCCTGCGCGGTGACGAATTCGAAGCATTTCTTGAGCACATGTACGGTGACAACCCGAACCGCTGGTCCGAGGCGCTGACGGGATGGGAGCGCCTGCGTTACTCGGTCAACTGTTTCACCCGCCTACGCTACTGCAGCGCCGCGGGCGAGCTGGAATTCAAGTCCAAGGGCGCCCCCGGCAGTCAGCAGTTGCGCCTGCTGCCCTGGTTCGAGGTGCCCAACCGACCCGCGCTCGGGCTCGATATCGTGTTTGGCCACTGGTCGACCCTCGGCTTCTATCGGGGTGCCGGGGTCCGCGCCCTGGATACGGGGTGTCTCTGGGGCGGGACGCTGACCGCGCTACGGCTGGAGGACGATTCAGTGGCCCACCTGCCGTGTCCCGGTGTCCGGCGACCGCAGCTTGCCGGTTAGGTCGTTTCACCCATTGCGGCGAACACAGCTCACCGACGCTCATCCACAATTGCCGAATGCGTTCCCTTGCGGTTTAACCGCTTTAGTAACTGCCCAAACTCATCCGCCGGCAGCGGCGGGCTGATGAAAAAGCCCTGATATTCATCGCAGTGGTGCTTCCTCAGGTAATCCACCTGGGCCTCCTGCTCGACCCCTTCGGCAATCACCTCCAGGCCGAGGTGCCGGGCCATGGCGATGATGGTGCTGGCGATCGCCATGTCGTCGCGATCGTGGGGAATATCCCGGACGAAGGAGCGGTCGATCTTCAGGCGGTCGATCGGCAGCCGCTTCAAGTACGACAAGGAGGAGTACCCCGTACCGAAGTCGTCGATAGCCAAGGTGACCCCGGCGGCCTTCAGTCGATTCAGGGTCTCGATGCCGTCGCCGGGGCGTGACATGACAAACCCCTCCGTGATCTCCAGTTCCAGCTGCCGTGCCGGCAGACCGCTGCGCTGCAGAACCTCGCCGACGGTCGCCACGATATCGCCCTGCAAAATTTGATGTCCGGCAATATTGACCGCAATGCGCAAACGGCCGAGCCCCTGCCGTTGCCAGGCCACCACCTGGGCGCAGGCAACGTTCAGCACATGGCGGCCGATGGCATCGATAAGCCCGGTCTCCTCGGCCAGGGGAATGAAGGCCCCCGGCGGCACGAGGCCTCGTTCCGGGCTCTGCCAGCGCACCAGCGCCTCGGCGCCGATCACGCCGCCTTCGAGGATGGACACCTGCGGTTGGTAGTAGACCACCAGCTCGTCACGCTCGATGGCGCGCCGCAGATCGCTCTCGAGTCGTAGCCGTTCGGACGTGATCCGGGTCAGCTCCGGCGTGTAGAACTCATAGGTGTTGCGGCCGCGCTCCTTGGCACGGAACATGGCCGCATCCGCGTGCTGCAGCAGCGCCCCCGAAGCGGCACCGTCCTCCGGATACAGGCTGATGCCGATGCTGGCGCCGATATACAGCTCGTGCCCTTGCACGCTGGCGGGGCGACCGAGGACCTCGAGCAGACCGCTGGCGATGTTCTCCACCTCACGGATCCCCTCGATATCTTCGAGGATCACGCCAAATTCGTCACCGCCGAGGCGGGCGACGGTGTCATCGACGCGCACGCAGCGCCGAACACGTTTTCCCACCTCCTGCAGCAGCGAGTCTCCCGATTGCAGGCCGAGGCTGTCGTTGATGTTCTTGAAGCGGTCCAGGTCGAGCAGCAGCACCGCCAGCTGGTGCCGTTGACGTTTGACCCGGTCCAGTGCGTGCTCCAGGCGTTCGTTGAAGAGCGTACGGTTGGGCAGTTTGGTCAGGACATCGTAGTAGGCCAACCGGTTGATGCGCTGCTCGGAGATCTTCTTGTCGGTAATGTCGGTGAACGCCACGATATAGTGGAGCACCTCGCCCCGCGGCCCGCGCTGCGCACCGATGCGTTTCCAGATCGGGAACACCTCGCCATTGGCGCGGCGGCAGGAGGCCTCCCCCTGGTAGAGGCCTACCTCATCGATTGCCTGCCACACCGAACTCCCGTTATCGAGACCACACAAACCATCGACGTGCTGCCCAACCACCATGGTCGGATCCGCGCCGGTGGCCCGGGCGAAGGCCCCGTTGGCCCGCAGCACGCATCGCTCGGGGTCGGTGATCAGAATGGCCTCATGGCTCGACTCGAAGACGCTGGCCGCCAGCAGCAGTTCCTGTTCGGTAAACCGCGAACGGGTCAGGTCGTGGGTGGTTTCCAGCATGCCGACGACGGCGCCGGAGGCATCCCGCACCGCCCGCACGCTGATGTCGATCGGACTGCGGGTCGGATTGTGCGGATCGTCCGCTTCCATCGAAACCTGCGTATCCTGTCGCCGGCGACGGGCGATACAGGCGGGACACGTGTCGACCCCGCCGTTCGGGTGCATGGCGGTACCGAGTTCGCGCCCGAGCTGCTGTTCCGGTGTGCGGCCGGTCATCCGATAGAAGGCGCGATTGGCCCGCAGGACCCGGTCCTCCAGATCGACCATCACAACCGCATCATCGAAAAAATCCAGCGCCGTGTTCCACTCGGTGTCGGCGCGGCGTAACGCCTGCTCGGACGCCACCGTGGCGCTGATATCTCTGGCAATCCCGACCACGCCGCCGAACCGGCCCTGCTCGGTGTAGGGCTGCTCGTTCACCTCCAACACCAGACGGCGCCCGTCCCGGTGCACCTGGGCGATTTCATAGGTGCCGTAGGCGGCCCCCTGCGTCTGTGGATACGCCAACGGGGCAAACCGCGACTGGCTTTGCAGCCACTCCGTCGGCTTGAAACCGGTCACCCGTTGCACCGCCGGCGACACGTAGGTGTAGGTCCCGTCCGGTGCACGCCGATAGACGAAATCGCGGGCGTTGGAGAGCACCAGCTCCTGTTCGGCCGCCATTGCGGCCAACCCCGCGGCGTGGCTGACGGCGCGGCGGGTGAGCGGGCGCAAAAGCTGTCCGGTGGCGAGGGTGCCGATACCCACCATCGCCAGAATGGAGATCAGGGGCAGCACCAGTGCACTCAGGCCGATGGCATGCAGACGGTCCTGCGGGACGACCACCATCAACCGCCACGGCGCGCCGGGTACCGGTGCCGACAACGCCAGGCGATCGCCGGGGAGCTCGGCCCGCTCCAGTGGCGCGTCCATTTCCAGGACCACGTCGAGGTCCGCCTCCGCCCGTGTCACCACGCCGGTGTGTGCTCCGGCTGCCGCGGTCAGTACACGGGGCGCGTCCGCGTGGCTCAAATAGACCCGGGCCTGTTCGCCCATGGCGGGCGGCGGCTGCAGTGCTGCCAGCAGCGGCGTGAGGCGGAACGCGACCACGTCGGTGCCAACCCGCTCGCCTTCGCGGTTCAGAATCGGGGCGGCGACAAGCACATGGTCAGCCCCGGCCAGCTCGACCGGTCCTTTCCCGATCGGGCCCCCGTCCGGCGGCATCATGAGCAGGTCGGGGGGGATCGCCGTCCCCAGCCGGACCACCGGTTGCCCCTTGGCATCGAGACGGGAAATGCCGACCACATCGCCCGCCTGATCGAGTGCATCGGTCAGCTTGGGGGCGGTATAGGCACGAAGCGCGTCGGCGTCGATGCGGCCGGCGTTGTACGCCTCCAGGCGGTCGCGGATCTGGGAACGGCTGGTGAACTGGCGGGCGACATCCTGCCAGTGGGAAAGCACCTGCCCGACGGCGAGTGCCTGTAGCTGGACGTTGAAGCGCAGCGCCTCTTCGGCCCGGGCCTTGGCCTGGCCGTACTGCGGCAGGGCCGCCGACAGACCGACCACCAGGCCGGTCAGCAGAATGCCGAGCAGGGCAAAGACCGTGATTCGGTGGTAAAGGGCCCTGATATCCTCTTCAGGCATGAAGGCTCACCAGGTACGCGGAAGCGGTCTCACCGGCGCGGGCCGGCAATCCCGGGCAATCGCAGTGGTCCACCAAGGCCGGCAACTTGATCAGCGCGGTGTGCGCGCCAGGACGCGAAAGGTCAGGGCGTAGGCGTTGCGCTCGTCGGCGGCACGCTCCTGGCGTTCGACTTCCTGCCAGTCGGCGGCTTCGACCGGCGGGAACCAGGCGTCGCCGGCGATATCGGCATGGACCACGGTCAGGTAGAGCCGGTCGGCCCGGGGCAGCATCTGCTCGTAGAACGAGGCGCCGCCGATCACCATCAGCTCGTTCGCCCCGTCGGCCGCGGCAATCGCCTCGTCGATGGAGTGCACGACCCGGCAACCGGGCGCGCGGTAGGCCGGATCGCCGGTGACCACGATGTTGGTGCGCTCGGGCAGCGGCTTGCCGATGGACTCGTAAGTCTTGCGGCCCATCACCACCGGCTTGCCCAGGGTGTGGCGCCGGAACCACTGCATGTCGGCCGGCAGCTGCCAGGGCAGGCGGTTTTCCACGCCAATGACGCGGTCGTCCGTCATGGCCACGATGAGAGAGATGTGCATGGTCTTCATACCGCCACGGGTGCCTTGATGTGGGGGTGGCACTGATAGTCGAGCAGCTCGAAATCCTCGAAGCGGAAGTCGAACAGCGAGTCGACGTCCGGATTCAGCCGCATGGTCGGCAACGGGAACGGCTCGCGGCCAAGCTGTTCGCGCGCCTGTTCCAGGTGATTCACGTACAGGTGGGCATCACCCAGGGTGTGCACGAAATCCCCCGGCTTGAGCCCGGTGACCTGCGCGATCATCAGGGTCAGCAGGGCGTAAGAGGCGATATTGAACGGCACCCCGAGGAAGATGTCCGCCGAGCGCTGGTAGAGCTGGCAGGAGAGCCGCCCGTCGGCCACATAGAACTGGAACAGGGTGTGACAGGGGGGCAGCGCCATCTGCTCGACGTAGGCCACGTTCCAGGCGCTGACCAGCAGCCGGCGTGAATCCGGGTTGTTGCGGATCTGCTCCAGCAGCTGGCTGATCTGGTCGATATGACCGCCGTCCGGCGTCGGCCAGGAGCGCCACTGGTAGCCGTAGACCGGCCCCAGTTCTCCGTTCTCGTCGGCCCACTCGTCCCAGATGGTGACGCCGTTGTCGCGCAGGTAGCGGATGTTGGTGTCGCCGCGCAGGAACCAGAGCAGCTCATGGATGATGGAGCGCAGGTGCAGCTTCTTGGTGGTCACCACCGGGAACCCGGCCACCAGATCAAACCGCATCTGATGACCGAACACGCTCAGGGTACCGGTGCCGGTGCGGTCGTCCTTGCGGACACCCTGTTCCAGCACACGGCGCATCAAATCGAGGTATTGCTGCATGTCACTCCTGCTTGCCGGGTTGCAGACGGGGCTGACGGCCATAGGCGAGGGCGAGCAGGGTTGCACCGACCGCGATGAGCGGCAGGCTCAGGACCTGTCCCATGGTCAGCCAGTCGAACGCGAGATAACCGAGGTGGGCATCCGGTTCGCGGACGAACTCCACGAGGAAGCGAAACAGACCGTAACAGAGGGCGAACAGTCCGGAGATCGCCATGGTGGGTCGCGGCCGTGACGAGAACCACCAGAGGATCGCGAACAGCACGACCCCTTCCAGAAGGAATTCGTAAAGCTGCGAGGGGTGTCGCGGCATATCGCCCGCACCGGGGAAGACGATGCCCCACGGCAGGTCGGTGGGCTGGCCCCATAGTTCGGCGTTGATGAAATTGCCGATGCGTCCGGCGCCGAGGCCGATGGGCACCAGCGGCGCCACGAAATCCACCACCTCGAAATAGCGGTAGCCGTGCCGGCCGGCGAACAGGCCGAGCGCCACCAACACGCCCAATAGCCCCCCGTGGAACGACATGCCGCCTTCCCAGATCCGGAACAGCATCCAGAAGTCCTGAAGGAAGGTCGGGAAGTTGTAGAACAGGACGTAGCCGATCCGGCCGCCGAGCACCACGCCCATGGCGGCGTAGAACACCAGGTCGTCCACCTGTTCCGGCTTCCAGTCCCAGCGGGGCTGCCGGGCACGCCGCCGTCCCAACCACCAGCCGCCGACGAAACCGACCAGGTACATCAGCCCGTACCAGTGCACCTGGAGCGGGCCGAAGCCGATGGCAACCGGGTCGATATTGGGGAATTTCAGCATGGGAGTTGAGTATACAGAAAAGTCCCTATTCAGTTACCACTCGGGCGGTGAAGCTCTTTAGATACTCCGTTTCCGGGATGGCGGGATGCACCGGGTGGTCCGCCGCCTGATGGCCGCGGTCGAGGATCTGCACCCGGCGGTCCAGGTGACGGCCGCTGCGTTGCAGGATCTCCGTCAGCTGTTGCAGCTGCAGATGGAAGGAGCAGGAGGCGCTGATCAGCAGGCCGTCCTTGCCGAGCAGCTGCATCGCCGCCTGGTTGATGCGGCGATACGCCTCCAGTCCCGCCTTGATGTCCTTGCGCCGCTTGATGAAGGCCGGCGGGTCGAGGATCACCAAATCGAACTGGTCGCCATCGGTCCGCAGCGCCTTGAGCGCCTCGAAGGCGTCACCCTGCACGTAGTCGACGCGGTCGGCAACGCCGTTCAGACGGGCGTTGGCCTCCGCACGCTCCATCGCGGCCGCCGACGCCTCGACGCAGGTGACCTGGGTCGCCCCGGCCAGCGCGGCCTGAATGCCCCAGCCACCGACGTAGCTGAACACGTCCAATACCCGTGGCCCCTCGCCGCCCTTGGCCAGCTGCGCGACCAGTGCCTGCATCCGGGCGCGGTTGTCGCGGTGGTCGTAGAACCAGCCGGTCTTCTGGCCTTCGCGCAGGGCCACCTCGAAACGGCCGCCATTCTCCTCGACCGCCACGCTCTCCGGCACATCGCCGACCGCCTCCACATAACGGTTCAGCCCCTCCAGTTCACGTATGGCGCTGTCGTTGCGCAGCAGGATCCCGCGCGGGCGAACCACCTTCTGCAGCGCCTCCAGCAGCGGTTCCCGGGCGGCCTCCATGCCGGCGGTATTCATCTGCACCACCAGCACGTCGTCGAAGCGGTCCACCACCAGGCCCGGCAGTCCGTCGGATTCGCCGTAGACCAGCCGATAGTAGGGGCCGTCGTAGAGCCGCTCGCGCAGCGAAAGCGCCACGTTGAGGCGGTGCACGAACAGCGAGCGGTCGAGCATGACGCGGGTATCGCGGCTGACCAGACGAGCACAGATAAGTGAGTGGGGGTTTACATAGCCGAGCCCGAGCGGCTTGCCGCCGGCACTCTGGATTTCCACGGTCTGCCCCGGCGTGAAGCCCTGCAACGGGGTCCGGGCCACGTCCACCTCGTTGCTGTACACCCACAGGTGACCGCCACGCAGACGTCGCTCTTCATTTTTCTTGAGCACCAGAGGGGCCGGTTCCACGGAAATCTCCTGCCTTTGATGGGAAAGCCGCGATTATAGGGCAACGGCGGGGCCGCTGTTCTCCTCCGGTTGCGAAACCGGGCGACTATTCTTTACTGTATCACTAGGTTTTAATGGAGCAGCGAGGGCCCTCATGTCGTATAGCGCGTCCGAAGGCAACAGGCTGGGCCAGGAGACCAGTCCGTATCTGCAGCAGCACGCCGCCAACCCGGTGGACTGGTTCCCCTGGGGCGAGGAGGCGTTGCAGCGGGCGCGTCGTGAAGACAAGCCGATCCTGCTCTCCATCGGCTACTCCGCCTGCCACTGGTGCCATGTCATGGCCCACGAGTCCTTCGAGGACCCGACCACGGCCGAGGTGATGAACCGCCACTTCATCAACATCAAGGTCGACCGCGAAGAGCGCCCGGACCTGGATCGCATCTACCAGACCGCCTTCCAGTTTCTGGCGCAGCGCCCCGGCGGCTGGCCGCTCACCATGCTGCTGACGCCCGAACAGGTCCCTTTTGTCGGCGGCACCTACTTCCCTCCCGCGCCGCGCCACGGCCTGCCCGGGTTCCGGGACTTTCTGGAGCGGGTGGCGGCCTTCTACCAAAGCCACCGTGATCAGGTGGAGACGCAGAATGCTTCCCTGTTGAAAGCCCTGCACCAACACACGCAGGGTTCCGAGGCGGAGGTTGCCGGGATGGACGCGCGACCGTTGCGGCAGGCGCGCTCCGCGTTGGCCGGCAGCTACGATGACAAGCACGGCGGCTTCGGCGGTGCGCCGAAATTTCCCCACGTCGGCGACCTGCAGTTCCTGTTGCGGCGCCACAGCGAAGACCCCGAGGCGGCGCAGATGGCGCTCTCTAGTCTGCGGGCGATGACCGAGGGCGGGCTGTTCGATCAACTCGCTGGCGGTTTCTACCGCTATTCGGTCGACGAGCGCTGGGAGATCCCCCACTTCGAAAAGATGCTCTATGACAACGGGCCACTGCTCGAGGCCCTGGTCGATGCCTGGCAGGTCAGCGGCGATCGCTTCTTTGCCGATGCCGCCTGCCGCACCGCCGAATGGGTAATGACCGAAATGCAGGCGCCGGAAGGCGGTTACTACGCCACCCTGGATGCCGACAGCGAGGGGCGCGAAGGCGGTTTCTATCTCTGGTCCCGTACCGACTTCGAACGCCTGCTGGAGCCGGAGCCACGGCAGGTGGCGAGCCTGATCTATGGCCTCGATAGGCCGGCCAACTTCGAAGGCGAGTGGCACCTGAACCGACGCATCGGCCCGGAAGAGGCTGCCGAACGTCTTGGCCTGCCCCGTGACGACATCGTCGCCCACCTCGAAGCCGCCCGCCGGCGGCTGCTCGCAGCGCGCGCGACACGCACGCCCCCGGGGCGCGACGACAAGGTGATCGCCGGCTGGAACGGGCTCATGATCCGCGGCATGGCGGAGGCCGGTCGGCGCCTTCGTGAGCCGCGCCTGCTCGCCTCGGCCGAGCGGGCGCTGGCCTTCATTCGCGCGCATATGATTGTCGATGGCCGCCTGGTCGCCACCTGGAAAGACGGACGCCCCGGCCAGCCCGCCTTCCTGGATGATCACGCCTTCTTGATCGATGGCATCCTCTCCCTGTTGCAGGCCCGCTGGCGGAGCGAGGACCTGGAGCTGGCGGTGGAGCTGGCCGACGCCCTGCTGGAGCACTTCGAGGACGAATCCCGCGGCGGATTCTTTTTCACGGCCGATGATCAGGAGGCGCTGATCCAGCGGCCCAAGGCCTTTCTCGACGATTCGACCCCGTCGGGGAACGGGGTGGCGGCGCGGGTCTTGCTCCAGCTGGGTCGGCTCACCGATCGCCTGGAGTATCTGGACGCCGCCGAGCGTGCCCTGCGGGCCGGCTGGCACAGCCTGAACGGCTATCCCCCCGGACACGGCGCCCTGCTGCACGCCCTCGAAACCTACCTGACGCCCGCAACCACCGTAGTGCTGCGCGGCGACCACGCGGCCCTGGCACCCTGGCGCGAACCACTGGACACCGTTTATGCCCCCCATCGGCTGATACTGGCGATCCCGAACGAGGCAACGAACCTCCCTGACGGCCTGACCGGCTACGCCCCGGAGTCCGCTCCGGTCGCCTACGTCTGCATCGCCGATCGCTGCCTGGCCCCGGCGCGTACGCCCGAGGCCTTCGCCCAGGCGCTCGCCGCGCAATGAGCCGCGGATCCGTGCGGTTCGTTCCTCACCACACGCCACGTGTCAGGCTACGAGACATGTAGGATGCGGTGAGCCCGCGAACCGCATCATTCGCAGCGCTTCCAGCCGCGGAACCGTGCGGTTCGTTCCTCACCACACGCTACGTGTCAGCCTCTACCAGACATGTAGGATGCGGTGAGCCCGCGAACCGCATCATTCGCGCCGCGCCCAGCCGCGGAACCGTGCGGTTCGTTCCTCACCACACGCTATGTGTCAGGCTCAACGAGACATGTAGGATGTGGTGAGCCCGCGAACCGCATCATTCGCAGCGCTTCCAGCCGCGGATCCGTGCGGTTCGTTCCTCACCACACGCTACGTGTCAGGATCTGCGAGACATGTACGATGCGGTGAGCCCGCGAACCGCATCATTCGCAGCGCTTCCAGCCGGGGATCCGTGCGGTTCGTTCCTCACCACACGCTACGTGTCGAGCTCCACGAAACATGTAGGATGCGGTGAGCCCGCGAACCGCATCATTCGCGGCGCGCCCAGCCGCGGAACCGTGCGGTTCGTTCCTCACCACACGCTACATGTCAGGCTCTACGAAACATGTAGGATGCGGTGAGCCCGCGAACCGCATCATTCGCGGCGCGCCCAGCCGCGGAGCCGTGCGGTTCGTTCCTCCCCACACGCTACGTGTCAGTCTCTACGAGACATGTAGGATGCGGTGAGCCCGCGAACCGCATCATTCGCAGCGCTTCCAGCCGGAGATCCGTGCGGTTCGTTCCTCACCACACGCTACGGTCAGGCTCTACGAGACATGAGGATGCGGTGAGCCCGCGAACCGCATCGTTCGCAGCGCGCCCAGCCGCGGAACCGTGCGATTCGTTCCTCACCACACGCTACATGTCAAATTCTACGAGACATGTAGGATGCGGTGAGCCCGCGAACCGCATCATTCCGCAGCGCGTCCGATCCGCGCCAACTGTGGTACTGTGGCATGACCGCCAACATGGAGCCGCGGCCGACCGCACCATGAATCCTTTAAAGACCATCAAAGGCCTCATCCTCTCCGCCGCGCTCGTCGTTTCGCTGTTGATCTTCGGCGGTGTCTATCTGGTAACCAGCGGCGTTTACGACCGCGCCGTTCGGGAAAATGCCGTGACGATGTCCGGCAGCCTCGCCCAAGGCACCTTCAGCGCCATGTTCCAGGTGATGCGCCAGGGCTGGACCCGGCCGCAGCTAGAAGCCTTTATCGAATCGATTCAAAAGAGTGGCGAGGGCAGCACCCACCGCATCGACATTTTCCGCGGACCGGTGGTCAGCCACCTGTTCGGTCCCATCGAGCAGCCCCCCATCGAAGGCCTCATCGCCGACAGCTTCGCCCTGGCCGAGCCGCGGCACGAAGAGACCGAAAAGGGCACCCGCTTCGCCTATCCGCTGGTGGCACGGGACGAGTGCCTGGTCTGCCATATCAACGCCAAGCCGGGCGACGTCCTCGGTGTCATCCGCGTCGAGCAGGACGTCAGCGCGCTGGTGGACAATGCGCATCACGACCTCTTGATGGCCCTGCTGGTCATCGCCCCGCTGCCGTTCCTCGTGGCTTTCGGCGTGGCGGTATTTCTCACCGGCCGCGCCAATCGTTCCATTGCGGTGCTGACCGAGAAAATCGAACAGGTCAACAAGGTCTCCGACCTGACCAACATCAAACTGGAGACCATGGACCTGGGGCTCGCCGAACTCAACGGCATCCTCGCCAAGGTGGAGGAACTGACGAACAAAATGCGCGGGGTGGCGGTCGACAAGGACCTGCTGGAGTTCGAAATCCGCCTGCTGGAGAAATTCGTGATCACCTCGGAGGTGGTCAAGGACTGGCGCGAGTACGTCAGCCACCTGCTGGTGGACATCAATCAGGTGATCAGCGCCTACAACCTGTTTTCGATCTTCAAGATCGACGACGAGCTGTTCGACCTCGAGGTGTTCTGGCTGCAGACCCCGAGCGAGCAGACCAAGAAAAGCCTCGAACTGGCCCTGCACAAGTCGGTGGCCGACACAACCCGCTTCGGTGAGGTCGCCTCCCTGCAGATCAACCACCACGTGGCCCGCCCCACCGTCGAGCTGCTGGAGCTGAGGCAAGACGAGGTGGAGATTCAGACCAAGTCGCTGTTCGTCGATACGCCCAAAATCGGCGGCATCGTCGGCATTGGCGTGCACGCCGACCTCGTCAAGGACCAGACCCGGGTGCTGGTGATGGAGTCGATCCTCTCCACGCTGCTCAACGTGGTCGGCTCGGTCAAGGCGATCTACAAGTACACCCGCGACCTGGAGTACTACGCCACCCGCGACCCGCTGACCAACCTCTACAATCAGCGGCTGTTCTGGGAACTGCTCGGCTACGAGATCGGACGCGCGGAACGCCACAGCTACCCGTTCGCCCTGCTGGTCATCGACCTCGACAACTTCAAGAACATCAACGACACCTACGGCCACGCCTTCGGCGACAAGTTCCTCCAGCACTTCGCCGAGGCGGTCGGGCGTGCCCTGCGCGCCGGTGACGTGTTCGCCCGTTATGGCGGTGACGAGTTCGTGGTGATACTGCCGGAAGCGGACTCCGATACCGCCAATACCGTCGCCGAGCGCATCCTCGCCAACTCGGCGGAGATGGGCCTGGAGACACCCGACAACGACCGGGTCAAGGCCACTGTCTCCATCGGCATCGGCATCTATCCGGAACACGCCACCGACATGAAGGACCTGTTCCTGTTCGCCGACAACATGATGTACAAGGCAAAGTCGGAGGGTAAGGACCGCATCGGGCTGCCCACCGAGGCCGACGTGGTTGAGGTGTTCCGCTCCATTGGCGAAAAGGGCATTGTGCTCGCCAACGCCATCGAGGAGCGCCGGGTGTTCCCACACTACCAGCCGATCCTCGACATCGAGAATGGCGAGATCGCCGCGGTAGAGGTCTTGAGCCGCATCAAACTGCGTGACGACACGATCTGGGGCGCCCACGAGTTCATCGAACTGGCCGAGAAGATGGGCGTGATCCACAAGATCGATTACATCGCCATGGAGCGCGCCTTCCAGGCCATTCGGGCCCACGATTACCAGGGGCTGATCTTCCTGAACCTCTCGCCGCGGGCGTTGGTGGTGCGGGAGTTCATTCGCGAGGTCAAACGCCTGACCGCGCTCTACGACATCGAGCCGACCAAGGTGGTGTTCGAGATCACCGAACGCGATACGGTCAAGAACCTGTCGCTGCTGGAGCAGTTCGTCAACGACCTGAAGCTGGAAGGTTTCCAACTCGCCATCGACGACTTCGGCTCCGGCTTCTCATCCTTCCATTATCTGAAGCGCTTTCCCATCGACATCGTCAAAATCGAAGGCGACTTCGTCCGCAACATGGTCGCCGACCGCAAGGACCGCGCCTTCGTCTACAGCATGTCCGAACTCTGCCGCCAACTGCGGATCCGCACCGTCGCCGAATTCGTCGAAGATGGCGAAGTCCTCGCCGAAGTGAGCCGCTGCGGCATCACCTACGCCCAGGGCTACCACATCGGCAAACCGGTCGCCGACCTCGCCGAGGCCCTGAACGCCCTGAAGATGGCCGAAATCAGCTAACCCCAACGGAGCCCCCTGTAGGAGGGCCGTCCCCGGCGCGATAAGGCGTTCGGCGAAGCCTCGAAACTCCCGGCCTCGCCCGGCTCCCACTCGCAGCAAGAAACACGCCCCCACACGAACAGCCGTCCTCCCTACCGCCCCCTGTAGGAGGGCCGTCCCCGGCGCGATAAGGCGTTCGGCGAAAGCCTCGAAACTCCCGGCTTCCCCCGGCTCCCACTCGCAGCAAGAAACACGCCCCCACACGAACAGCCGTCCTCCCTACCGCCCCTGTAGGAGGGCCGTCCCCGGCGCGATAAGGCGTTCGGCGAAGCCTCTAAACTTCCGGCTTCCCCCGGCTCTCACTCGCAGCAAGAAACACACCGCCCCCACACGAACAGCCTTCTTCCCTACCGCCCCCTGTAGGAGGGCCGTCCCCGGCGCGATAAGGCGTTCGCCGAAGCCTCGAAAATTCCCTGGCTTCGCTCGGCCTTAATCGCGGCGAGGATTTCCGCCCCGTATCAGGTACGCCGCTCCTAAAGACAAGGCCGTCCCTTTGTAAGGGCCCGACCCCCGGCAAGGCAAAATCCCGGTCCGATTCCTCGGCCCCGACTTCGCCGAATCAACTACCGACACGCCGCTCCCCAAACCTCCCCAACTCCACCACACCCAACAACCGTCGCCGATCCACCCTCATCCAACCCAGCCAACCGCCTCTCCACCTCCGGCAAAAACGCCGCAATCTCCTCACCCACCCAGGCCTGCGGCAGCGAAGGCTCCAACTCCTCCCGGGACTCCCGCGCCGCAATCGCCTTCGCCGCCTCATCGAACGCAGCAACAAACGAATGCTGGCGCCGCAGCGCCTGATCAAAGTAAGCCTCCCCAAAATAGGTCCAGGCATTCTCATTGCTGCAACCGAACGACTGCTTGTCCGCCGCGGCCGCCGTGAGCACCATCGTCCGGGCGTCCTGGAGTGGCGAAATAAACCCGCCGGAATAACAGGCCGACACCACCACCGCCCGCCAACCGATGTCAGAACTGTCAAGAATTTCACCCAGCCTCTGCGCCGGCAGATAGTTCACCGACAGCGGCCAGAACTCCATCGCCAACTCGTGTTCCTCCGAGCCGTGAGAGGTCATATAGAGAAACAGCAGATCCTCTTCCGGATCGAGCATTTCCCCGATACGGCCAAGCACCCGCTGCAGATTGGGACCGTTGGCCAAGGGAACCTCGCCAACCGTAGCGGGATTGTTGATGAGCAACACGGAGCGGCCGACCGTATCGAAACGGGAATCGAACAGCTCGCGCACCGCGTGCACCTCCCGCAGAAATACGTCCTGATCGGCATAACCGGCCACACCGACGAAGTAGATATCCGGTATCCCCGGCCGCTGCGGCTGCAACCCCTCCAGGGCCGCCTCGACCAGCGCGGGCTGGGCATAATAGGTCGCCTCGACATCCAGCTCAGGCGTCTCATCCTCGTAATCATCGTAAGCCGTATACCAAACCTCGGTCTGGGGCAGCAGCAGCGAATTGGTCACAAGTACACCGAGATAAACGCCAGTGGCGACCGCGGTGCGTTTCCACCCGGTACCAAACAGTCGAAGCTGCGCACGGAAATAGACGGCGAAGGACCAAATCAGAACCAGGGCGAACGCGCCCCAGGCCAGCCACAGGTTTTCGCGGCCGATATCGCTCTCCAACACCGCCTGATACGCCAGCGATACCGCCAAAGCGGCGGGATAGGCCGCCAACATCGCCACCACAAGCAGGCCGAACCGCTCCAGCCGGCCCTGGATCTGGGCGGCCAAATAGGCGGCCAGCAACACCAGTGCATAACCCGCCAACTCGCTGACCACGCCCCACTTCTCGAACACCCGCTCGGGTTCGACGTAGATGAACTCCGAACCGATGGAAAGCCCGAAGGCAACGACGAACAGCAACACCACCTGTCGGATATCGGCCCGCAGGTCGTCGGGTGCAAAACGACGCAACAGGCCAATGCGCAGGCCAGTGCGGAGGTTTATCAGAAGTGTGCGCAGCACCGATTCCCTGGGTGACATGAACGGCTCCGTTCAGAAAAGACTACATGTTAGGCAACCACTCTCGAAGCTGTCCATTACGGTGCTGTTCGGGCTCGAAGCTTTTTGCATTTCTGGCCGGCGGACTAAAGCTGACCGTTAGCTTCCTGCATCCGGCGAATGATGGTGCTTGTCTCGTTGCCTTCCCGCTTGCCGTCGGCATGGACCCAGACATAGTCAAAGACTTCCCCTTGGTTCACCTCGACGGCTTGGCCTCCGTGCAGAGTAGGAATGTTGAAAGGCTCGTTCTTTAACAGGCCTGAGATCTGCGCATCACTCCAGGCAGTGACCTCCACCCACATCCATTCCTGATCGCCACTAGGGGTCGCGAATGGGGCCTTTACCTCGATGTACTCCCCAGGGGCCAATCCGGAGAGAAACGCCGCCCTTACCGCGGGTAGTCTGGCCTTGGCCCGCTGGCTTGCCGCCAGCAACTCGTTCGTATGCTGAACCCGAGACACCGCATCTTCCCACCCATAGAGAGAGGAAAGAACCTCCGACCGCGCGGCATGCTCATCCCGTCCCTGCGTTTTTGGAAAATGGATCTCGGCCAACCGGTTGTAGGGATCGCCATCCTCCCATTCGCCGATTCTCAGCTGCAGAACTGTCGAGCCGGAGGCGTTCGGCATCAGCTGTGACGTTTGCGCCTTCAGGACGTCCTTGTTTCGGATTGCGCGAAGGTCGACCGGAAATTCCCCGTTTTTTTCGACCGGGACACCTTCGACCATCCGCTGGCATACCGCGTTCACAAGGTTTCCAACGGCCCGGTTGTCAGCCCAGGACGTGCCGTTGATTACCAGATCCGGCATGCCAAACTTGGCCATGCCGAGCGTAATTGCCCTGACGAACTCCCCCGAATTGTAAGCGTGAATCACAGTGTTCGCGGATGCATCCGGTGCGGCATCGTCCCAGGCAGCCAGGCGGCTCTCATGCCATTTGTCGGGCGAGAATACTTCGCGTGTCTGCTCGTCCCACAACAAACCTTCCGTATCCCGTGCAACCGCTTCGGCGATTTCGTAGGCGATTCTCACGTCACGCCAAGAACCCCCCGTTTGATAGGCGAAACCCAAAATCAGTGCCTGCTTCGAGCCTTGAAGGGCCTCAGCCTGCTCGCGGCTGATCCCCCGCCCAAAGTAACGCAAGAAAGAAAGATCGGGAGGGGCGTAGTTCGCCGGGACGTCATCTTCGACGCGGGCAGATGTAAAGCTGCCTTTTTGCGACCCGGGGATCTCCTCGACTATGCGAAACGCGGGAGCTCTAGATGCGACCGCGGCACGGAATGAATCGATGGGATTCTTTGGCGGCGCGGGCAGGTAGTAGACAGCCAGCTCGAATTCGACGGTGGCAGCGGCCAATGCTCCTGCAGGGACCGGCTTGGCGGCGACGGGATGCGTAACAACTACAAGACACGCAAGGGCCAGGCTTTTCAGCTTTGGATTGGCAATCAGTGCGTGGTAAAGGTGATTACTCGCGACCCGGAGAAGTTTTGCTGCGATCAGGCGCGACCTGCTGGCGGCGCGTTCGTGCGTATCCATGGCTTCTGCCTCCGGCTCAGTCAAACATCTCGTCTTGCTACCTGCAGTTCAATCGGTCTCTGATTGCTTGTTTTTCAAGGGGCGCTATGGTGAGTGCCCGTGTATTTTATGTATTTGGTATTTCGCCCCGCCGGAACAGTATGGGTGCTGGTTGCTGGGTACGGTTGAGGCAGTTCGATTTTCGGTGCACAGGCGCCGGAAGCTATTGAAGCAACATCTGGCAGAACCGGTTTCCCGTATCCAACCCACCGAAGACATCCAGGAAGAGGAACTGTCCGGATGGATTGATCTCCAGGAAGAATATCCGCCCATCCGGTGTCTCCCGGAGATCGACCGAGCCGCTGTTCAATCCCAAGGTTTTTGTCAGCCTGACCAGCCGCTCACAAAGCTCATCAGGCAAAGTGACTTTCTCGACCTCATAGTTCTGATCGAGTCGCCAGTCATAATGGGCTTTGGGATTCTTGATGCGGATCTCGGCCGCGAAGACATCATCCTCGATCACGGTCACCCGGTATTCCCTGCCCCTCTCCAGGTACTCCTGGAAAATGACCGGCGCATACCGAAGCCGCCAAAGATCATCCAAGTCTTCGTCGGTCAGTGGCCGCGTGTCGGTCATCATCAGCGTTGTTCCGCTGAACGTCTTGTACACCACTTCCTTGTGCCTCCCCCGAAACGCGTCTACAGCTTCAGGGGAATTGGTGAATAACGTGTCCGGAACCTTCAGACCACACTCCCGTGCAATCTTCAACTGGAACGGCTTGTAGCAGGCGGTGCGCTCGGCTTGCGGAGCGTTATAGATGGGGATTCCGCTCGCATGAATCGCTCCCCACAGTGCCTCCCGGCTTTCACGTGCCGCAAACCGATACTCCTCCGCGTCTTCGATCTCCCGAGAGGGCCGTGGAGGTTTCACCCGACGCCACCAAACCGAGTGGTAATCGGTCAATCGTTTTCCGGCGAACAAGATATCCCCGAAACCCGACTCCGCATGCGCCAGAGAGAGTTCCCCCGGGAATCCACCGGTGTCAATGATGTCGGCTTCGGCGTTGTAGCGCGACATCAGCGCTTGAATCGCTTCGGCATGCAGGTCGCCGGCGAACGATAGAATGAGTACACGTTTCATTTACAAACCGCCGACCGCCTAAAAAGGTATGTCGATGACGCCTCCGGTGTTGTTGCCGCCATCGTTCGTAATGTCATCCGTCATTTGGTCGGACTCGCAGTCTGTTTCGCTATCGGTAGTGACATCCTTGCCGCCGGTAGTGGCCGTACCGGTGAGGCTCGCGCTGCACGTCTGATGAGAGGAAGAGGATTCGGTTCCCTCTACGCCGGCCCTCAACTTCTCCACATCGATGCCCAAGCTTTCGGCCCAACTCTCCTCCAGCATTCGCTTGGCCTCGGATTCAACACTGGGCGACTGCAACTCCCCGGCCCGGCTGGGACGTGTCGTGACAAACAACGTGTGCTTTTTCTCCGTCATTTCGCGCTCCTGTCATTCTGATGGTGATTCGTCTGGGAAATCCTGATTTTGCGGCACGTGCCGCTCAAGCGTGAGGTTGGAAGCACCGCCGAGTGCTCGGGGAGGGGAACCCGTAGGAACACATCGCACTTTTTCATTATCGTTCGTGGCCGCGAACCGGCGCTTATAGCGAATAGCCCGATATTACGAGAGTGATATATTTTTTGCTAGAACCTGGAGACGTTTCTAAATCCCTGAAGTCAACTCACGATGTACGGCAATCCACTGGTTTGTGGGAGGGCTGCACCCCATGCGGGGCACTAAATCCCCGGCCCGACGCCGATCCCAAAGGAGTGAATCACCCCCGTATGGATGTCTCCGTGGAAAGCTTTTGGCCATCAGCGTGAAGATGTAGGGATCGTCGATAGCCGTGAACGCAACTCGACTTGGATTGACGTTTGAACGGGACGGATTCCCGTCGCCAATTCACTAACGGCAGGCGGCGCGGGTGTACGTGGAGAGGACGATATAGACCGGGATCAGGTGAGCGCGTTCGCCAACCCCGATTAGCTTGATCGGACAGGTTTCACGGCGGCTGTGCGCAGATCGGGAATCACCCGGCGCGAGCACCAGCCACGCTTGCCAGGCGCCGTGGAAGAGGGCGGCGCATTTTTAACGCAGTCGGGGGGCATCACCCGCCAAGTGACAGACCACGATTTTCTGGCGAAAACCGTGATCGTCATCCGCTCGCGTCTAATGCGCCCTAGCTTGGAAACGAATGTCCTGTTTCCTGTCCGGACATGGGGACCGAGAGATGCCACTGGTCAATCAGCCAGTGGCCGTCACGTTTGTCCATGACAGCCGTCATCCGCCCGGGAAACGTTATATCTTTGCCGTTCGCCTTGGCCTTGAATGTGATATCACCTGCTACCCATGCCACCGGTCCTGCATTGGAGACAGAGAGTCCGCCCCAGTTTATAGACGCCGACTCGCTTTGCGACCAGTCTCGCTGGATCTGCTCTGTGATCTCGGAAAGCCCCACTCGCTCTTCATCGCCACCCGTGCCGAAAAATGTCACATCGGGGTCGGGCGCGAGGACGGCCGTCAAGCTGGCCATATCCCGCTTGCTAAAGGCATCAGCGAACCGGTGTAGCGTGTCTTGCACCTCTGCCGTGGTCTGCTTGTCCGCTTTCATATACGTCTCCGTTTTGACGGTTCCTCCCCTTAAAGTAGGCCGTAGTGGTCAAATTTCCTCGGGCGCCTGAACGGGAGCGCGTGAGCGTGGCGCCTGAGCGCGGACATCCACCCGAAAGCCTTGCCCGGTCGTCTCCGGGAAGGGCCGGTTCAAGTCTCAGGCGTTGTTGGATGAGAAGGCCCCCTGCCGCTTGTCTGGCGTATGTGGATTTGAACCCCTGACTGGCAAGAGAGCGGATCAGTCGTGTTGTGGGCAAACCGATCGCGCAACCTCCCATAGAGACCTCTCGCGCCAGGTCTGCCAAGGCTCGGTCATCGGGTCCGGTTCGAATGTTGCTTCCTCGCGCCAACAAGCCCACCGCGTGTCACGGACCAACTGCCGAGCCTCCTCGAGCTGACCGTCCTGAACCAGGGCGTAGGCCACGTCGAGCGGCTGGTAGAGGCGGGGCGGACGGTCGCGCGCACCTTTCAGGCGTTGCGCCCAGGACGGTCGAAAAGGGGCCGAGTAGCTGGCGAGGCGCATCTGCGCGACGCCCTCTTCGTTGCGGCCCGACGCCAACAACGCCCAGGCATAATCCAGCGCCAAAGGCTCTTTGCGCTGGTCCAGCCGATCACCATAAGGGGGGCCTTCCAGCACGGCCAGCGCCAGGGCCGGTGCCTGGTGGCTAAGGTGGAAGTTGGCGCGGGCCTGGATGACGCTGCGAATTTCACAGCGGCACGCCTCATCACCCCGCACCCGCCGCTCCAACGTCTCGAGCAGTTCCAGTGCCCGCCCTGGATCACCCGCCTGGTCAATCGCCTCCGCTACACGCAACCGTGCGGCGATGGTCCCCGCGTAGAGTTCCGGCGCGATCTGCATGATGCGATCGATCCCCTCTTGCAGCCGTGCGGCCCGCACCTCGGGCGCCAGCAATGCGCTGTCGCGGTAGAGATACCAGAGCCGTTCCTCGGCGATATTCTTCCGCGAAAAGCTCAGCCCCGTACGCCCCTCCAACAACACCCGTTCAAACGCGGCTTGGCGCGCCGCCCCTTCCAGCGAAATGGCGCTCTCCACGGTCGTATCTATCCGGCGCGGGTCGTCGACCATCAAGGCATCGGCTTGCCTCACGAGCGCGTCCAGTGTCGGCGCGTCGTCCTCTTCATAGCGGTACAGGTCGTAGGCGTCGTCGAACGCGATCTGTTGCGGGGTCCGGGTCTCGGCCGGCTGCGTGCCGAACGGCACCCAAAGCCGTTCTTCGAGCACCACACCGACGACGCCTCCCCACAACGCGACGAGAAAGACCAGCGCAATACCACTCTCCCACGTACGGGCCGGACGCATTTCGCGCTCGGCAAGAACCGCTTTCACCAGTCCATACTGCCGTTGGAAGGCAGAACTATGGAACAACCGCTGCGCCGATTGGAAAAGATGTCTGAGCTGCTGCTCCTCGCGCAGCCCCTCCCGCCACTCCCGACCGAGCCGGGTCACTCGCCACTGACCCGGCAACGTCACGGCCACAAGGGCGGCCACCAGCCACAACAGCCAGTGTTCGAGCCAGAAGGCCAGTCCGAAGAATGCGGCAGCACTAAAAAGCACGAAGCCCAAACGCAGACGCGGCCAGCGCCCGAGGGATAACGCAAACAGCTGTCCCCCATCGAGGGGGGAAATCGGCAGCAGGTTGAAGAGGTTGATGAATACCGCCATGGAGGCCGCCATTTGCCAGTCGAAGGCAAACTCCGAGCCAGGGTTCGCCGTCAGATAGAGCAATGCGCCGATGCCCGCAACCAATCCGGGGACCGGCCCAGCGAGGAGAATGACCGCCCGTTTCCACCCGGCGAGGTCCCGCGCAGCACCGGTAACGGCGGCGCCGACCAGCGGCAGGAAAACCATCTGCATGTCGCGGTAGCCGAACACGCGCATAGCCAGCGCATGGCCCATCTCGTGGACAAAGAGAATGACCAAAAGGGCAATCGCCTGGCCCCAACCGAACAGCCAGCCCCAAACCAACAGGGACGCCGTCGCCGAGACCGCGAGCAACCCGAGTTTGACGTCCCGGCGCGCGCCCCGCCCGTCCCGAAACGCTTCGCTCTGCTGGTAAAAGCGAGCATGGAACTCGCTCTCATGCTCGCCGCTGATCGCGCCGGACGCGTAAGGTCGGGCGAGTTTCCCCCGCACACGAAACCACTCCCAGGCAGCGCCGAGCGCGGCACGGAAAGTCGGGTACCAAGCGTCGCCGATCAACCTGATCGCACCGACTGACCGCAACCGGTCGAAATAGTCGGTCGTCCATGCGCTGATGCGCCGATGCGCCTCCTCGGTCGAGGCCGGTATCACCTCGGCAGTTTCAATCCTGGCAAGGTGCGCCGACCAGTGGGCTTGCAGGCTATCGGCATACGCATCCAGCAGCGAAACTCCCGGATGTTCCGCCAGGTACCCCCAGCCAGTGCGATTGGTGGTGGCCAGCATTTGGCCCTGGACGTCGAAGCTGTAGAAGGTGATCACGAAGCCGCCCGCCCCACCGATGAGGAAGGTCAACTCTGCAAACGCCGGTGCCTGGTTGGACTGAAAGAAAACACTGTCGAACTGAATCGGTCCGCGCTCGACCCGGGTCCAACCCTCCTGACGAAAGCCGAGCGCCTCCAGTTCTTCGATGGCGGCTGATTCAAGGCCGCAGTAAACGGGCGCTTCGGAAAGTGGTGTGACCCGAAGCGGAACGAACGGCATGCGCAGGAGCTGGGTCAGTACCGCAATGAACTGAATTAGCTTTAGCCCCGCCACCACCCCGACAACAAGGAAGACAACCCACAGCAGCTCCATTTCATCGCATTCCTGAATACGCAATTCGGAAATGGCCAAAGCGGCACGACGGGCCTTTCTCAGGCCACTTACTCGAAAGCTTGCCATCCCGCAGCGCTCTTGAGAAGGTTGAGAACCACGGAACGGAACCAAGGAAGCGGTCACGCCCAAGCCACGGAAAACGCTTATCTCCCTCGAAGCCACTCCCTACTACCACTGCGTCTCCCGCTGTGTACGCCGTGCAAGTCGACCCCAAGCACTGGCTTTACGTGACCCGCCAGTTCGAAAGCCGCTTCAAAGGGATCGTCGGCACCGCCCTGCGGCTTAAAGCCGTCTGCCATGACTCGGTTACCGACGAACGCCAAACGCTACCGCCTGTCGCGCGTGACGAAGGGGAGTCATCGTCGTACCTTTTTAGACCCACATGGGTCCCCACCACGGGACGACCGGCCGGATTCAGCCACCGCGACAGTGGTTTAGTTCAACGTGATAGCTAAACCGCCGGGGTGGAGCGCAGCGGAACTCCGGTCAAATTTGAGTGCCATGTTAGAGCGTGGTTATTTGACACATTTTGCATCAGGATACTTGCTTCTGTAATCCCTCAATGCATCAAGCAGTTGCATGTGCGCATCCCTAAAACCAGTGATTTCTTCAGGCGTATACTTATCTGACTTATTCTTGTCTCTCAGTGGAGCATGTGAATCCCATAGGCTAGAGTCAATTGAGCATTCAATCTGATTGGCTAGGTCGCCGTTTTGCGAGCCCCTATGTTCATCCATCAACTCTACGAGTTTAAGTGCATAAAGCGCTTCAAGCCTATAATCTTCTGCTGACGTTCCATTTATGGGTTCTTGTGCATATGAATACGAACAAGTAAATATAACGAATAACGGAGCCAATAGATTCAGACATCTCATGACGTTTCCTTTCGGCTCTAACGATTTGCTCGCGCCCGCCACCACCGAACGTGTAAAAAAGCGCGAAAGTTTCCCGGCGTCGCGTGCAGCTATGGTTGTGTTCGCGCTAGAATTCGATTTCAAAATCATCATCCGGATATGCTTCGCCCGTGATGTGACTGAAGCATCCAGGCCATTGGGCTGCCGCAGAGCCGACAATCCATATTTCTCTTCCGCATTGGCATCGACCGCCGTCTTTATGGAAGCGGATCATTTCTTCAATTGCCGCCCTTACTTCGTCCCGCTTTTCACCCGGATTGGACTGCATGTGCCGATCCAAATAATATTCAATGGAAATTGGAGCGAATCCTTCTTTCATGGCCTTCATGTCTCGCTGTCGTGACTACAGAACATAATGCTACCGGCAACCCGCGCCGCCAGAATGCTGTCCGCGAAGCGCCGCTTGCCTTTACAGGACGAATGTTCGGGGTCAGATGAAAAATTCCCTTCGTAACGAGCCCGGCTCAGGTTTTTCATCTGACCGCAAACATCCCGGTCATTTCCGGTCATTGGGGCGTTTGAGTGGGTGTCCCGGTTATTTTCCTCGACGCGCCTACAAAGCATGCAAGAGGAAAGACCTGACCCCTTTTGCGACACCCACAAGAATTGGGATTTTCCCAAGTTCCTCGAAGCAAAAGTGTGCAAGCAGGTATGCACGGCTATGCATCCCGTGAGCAAGCAGAAGCTTCGCTTCCTTCTGCAACGCTTCCGCATTGTCGAATACTGCGAGCCGAAGCTCATGTAACTGACGCTCGGATAAGTTCTTCATGTCGCCCAACGAACCGCTAACCCGCGCCGCCACAACGCCTTCCGCGAAGCGCTGCCACGCTTTCCGGCGTCGGGTTCAGCGGCTTGTTGGGCGACACGGTGTCTATTGGTGAAACTCCCCTTTTTTCCGGACGCATTTTCGAATGTTCTTCAGCTTCCGGCCGTTTCGCTCCGACCACATGATTTCGGCCCCATCTTCGAGGTCCTCGTATATCGGCAGCAACTCGGTTACGCCCTCAAGCACCCATTGGACATCAATACCATCGGGGCCGCCCTTGTAGGGTTCCGTGTGTTCTTGCCCTATCCGTACGACTTTTTCGTATGCCTCATCGAGATCGGCAGCTCGGACCAACACGGTGTTTTCCCAAGTAAGGAACCGAGCTTCTGAATCCTCTTTATCTTCCCGACCCAGTTCTACGAATCTCAGGACGTAGCTCCCGACGTACCACCCAACTGGAGAGATGTTCTTGTCGCTCATGACGCCCAACGCCTGAATTCACCGGACTGGCGCGGCTTGCCGCGACAGGTCCGGTGGAATGATTGGTGTACGCCCGACATGGGCATGAACTGATGGGGTGAAAGTCCCCTGTAGGAGTACCTGAGATGTCCACGTGGTGGACGAACGTAACTACTAGCCGAC
>JAWLGP010000052.1:0-13799 GCA_041685045.1 Gammaproteobacteria bacterium | reverse complement strand
GGGCACGCGCCGGTCAGGTTCAGGCTCAATGCAACCGGCATAGGCGGCGCTTTGCCCATCCTACGAAGCTTCCGAGCTTTTATCTGTTCGGTGCTCTAGGCACTGGCACCGAGTGCCGCCTCGAAAGTGTCGAGGGCTTGATCGATCTGTTCCCGCTCGACGATCAGCGGCGGCAGCCAGCGGATGACCTGGCCGCCGTAGGCGCCGCAGCGGATGAGCAGCAGGCCGCGCCTTTCCGCCTCCTTCAGGATGCGAGCGGCCCGGTCGCCGTCGGGGCGGCCCTCTGCGTCAACGATCTCGGTGCCCTGCATCAGGCCGCGGCCGCGGACGTCGCCGATCGATGCGTGCGATTTCGCCAGCGCCTCCAGTCCCGCGCGCAGGTGCCCCCCCTGCCTGGCAGCGTTTTCCACCAGGCCCTCCTCATCGATCACCTCGAGCGTCGCCAGCGCAGCGGCGCAGGCGACCGCATTGCCGCCGTAGGTGCCGCCCTGGGAGCCGGGCCAGCCCTGAGCCATCAGTTCCGCAGAGGCGCCGAAGGCGGAGAGCGGAAAACCGCTGGCGAGCCCCTTGGCGGTCACCACGATGTCCGGTTCGATGTCGAAGTGCTGATGGCCCCAGAACTTGCCGGTGCGGCCACAGCCGGCCTGCACCTCGTCCATCACCAGCAGGATGCCGTGGCGGTCGCAGCGCTCGCGCAGGCCCTGCATGAAGGCGCGGTTGGCGGGGATATAGCCGGCCTCGCCCTGAACCGGTTCGATGAACATGGCGGCGGTCTCCCGCGGCGTGCTCACCGTCGCCAACAGGTGATCGAGTTCGCGCAGGCAGAAGGCGTTGGTGGTGGCCTCGTCCCAGCCGTAGCGGTGGCTGTCCGGGAACGGTGCGTAGAGCACGCCGCCCATCATCGGCTGCAGGCCGGCGCGCAGCCCGACACTGGAGCTGGTCATGGTCAGCGCCCCCATGGTGCGACCGTGGAACCCGCCCTGAAAGGCGATCAGGTTGGGCCGGCCGGTGGCATGGCGACAGAGCCGCATGGCCGCCTCGATCGCCTCGGTGCCGGCGTTGGCGAAAAAAAAGGCGTCGATTGCGCCGGGCATTTTCCCGCCCAGTTTCTCCGCCAGCTGGAGCAGCGGCTCGTGGCGCACGATCGCGTACTGGCCGTGGATCAACGTTGCCACCTGCCGCTGCGCCGCCGCCACCACCTGCGGGTGGCAATGGCCGGTACTGGTGACGCCGATCCCCGACGTGAAATCGAGATAGCGCTCTCCGTCGCGGCCATAGAGCCAGACCCCTTCACCGCGCACTGCTGTCACTCCGGAGGACTGCTTCAACAGCGGCGACAGCCGCCCCGCCTCACGCTCCATTGTCATGAAACCTCCTTTTTCCGACATCCCGGGAAAACCACCGTAGGGTGTGGTGAGGAACGAACCGCACCGCTCGCGCTGGAGCGCCGCGAATGATGCGGTTCGCAAGCTCACCACATCCTACATGGCATCGTGAAGGACGGTTCTCCCGAATAAAAACCATCCTGTTAATCCTGTAAACATCCTGTTAATCCTGTCCTATATTCCCCTCCCCCTCAGCCCAGCCCGCGCAGCACCGACTGCGCCACCGCACTGCAACGCCGGCGTTCACCGCGGTGGTTCCGCAGATCGTCTTCCACCGCCGCCCGCAGACGCCCGGCGGCAGCGCCGGCCGCCGGCGCCTCTTCCGCCATCCAGTCGAGCAGCAGGGCGGTGGTGAGCAGCATCGCCCGGGGATCGGCCAGGTCCTGCCCGGCGATGTCGGGGGCACTGCCGTGGGTGGGCTCGAACATCGGCAGAGCGCGCCGGTCGCCGGGGTTCAGGTTGCAGGAGGGAGCCACCCCCAGGCCGCCACACAAAACCGCGGCCAAATCGGTGAGGATGTCACCGTGCAGATTGCTGGCCACCACCACGTCGAAGGCCCACGGTGCGGTCACGAATTTCATACAGGCCGCATCGACCAGTTCGTGGCGGGTGGCGATCTCCGGATAGTCGGCGGCGACCGCCTCGAACACCTCCGTGTACAGACCGCCGCTGTAGGCCAGTGCGTTGCGTTTGGTGACCAGGCAGACCTCGGCGGGTGCGGCTCCCGGCCGGCACCGGCGCTGCCCGGCCCGGCGCTCGCCAGCGCGCCGACGGGCCCGCTCGAACCCGTGGCGGATCAGCCGTTCGGTGCCGCGGCGGGTGAACACGGCCGTCTCGGTCGCCACCTCGTGGGGCGTGCCGATGGCGGTGCGCCCGCCCTGGCCCACGTACTCCCCCTCGCTGTTTTCCCGAATGACGAGCAGGTCGATATCGGCGGCGCGCGGGTCGGCCAGATAGCGGGGCGCCCCTTCGAGCGTGCGCGCCGGGCGCTCGCAGGCCCATTGGTCAAAGCCTTGGCGGATCGCCAGCAGCGGGGCGAGGGAAACCGAGTCCGGCAGGTGATAACGGTGGGGTTCCGCGGCCGGACCGGGGTCGCCGAGGGCCCCCAGCAGCAGTGCGTCGTAACCGGCCAACTGCTCGCGCCAGTTCGGGGGCATCATCCGCCCGTGCTGCCGGTGGTAGTCGGTTGCCGGCCAGGCCAGCTCGGTCAGGCTCAACGCCAGTCCGTGGTCGGTCGCCAGCCGACGCAGCGCCGCCACGGCAACCGGCATCACCTCCGGACCGATGCCGTCGCCGGCCGCCACCGCGATTCGCCATTCACTGCGTGCCTCCATGGCAGAACTCCGAGTCAATTCTTCGGTAAGCCTAGAAAAAACAAACCGCGCGGCTCAGACCCTACGGCGACTTACGGACGCGGGGCTGTCTACACTCTGGGCGATGGCCATGCCGTTGACCACCGAGGAGAAGAAGAGCGCCCTCGTCGAGGAACTCGTAGCACGACTACGGGACAGGGTTGCCCAAAGCGACCTCTCACGTCTCGAGGCGTTCGTCCGCGAATACTACCGCCAGGTCGGGCCCGAGGACCTGCTCAGCCGCGACCTGCTCAACCTGTACGGCGCCGTTCTGGCCCACTGGCAGCTGGCCCAGCGGCGGCGTTCCGGTGAGCGGCTGCTGCGGGTCTACAACCCCCATGTCGAAGAGCACGGCTGGCATTCGACCCATACCGTCGTGGAGATCGTGCAGGAGGACATGCCGTTCCTGGTGGACTCCACCACCATGGAGCTGAACCGGCAGGGGCTTACCGTTCACCTCACCATACATCCCGTGATACCACTGCGGCGTGATGCTCTCGGCCGACTGCTGGAAGTCCTGCCGGAAGGGAGTGACAGCGATGCGGACCTACCCGAGGCCATCCTTCACTTCGAGGTGGATCGGCAGACCGATCCGGCGGTGCTGGCGGCGCTGCATGACGGTCTCCACCGCGTGCTCGACGATGTGGACGCGGCGGTCACGGACTGGCCCGCCATGCGCGAGCGCATCGGTGCCGCGGCCGACGACTTGCAGCGGCGGCCACCGCCCGGCACGGACATTGACAGCGCCGAAGTGCAGGCCTTCCTGCGCTGGCTGGACCAGGACCACTTCACCTTTCTCGGCTATCGCGAATACCGGCTCGAGCAGACCGGGCGCAACCTGCTGCTGCGGGCGGCACCCGATTCCGGGCTCGGGATCCTGCGTGGCCCCCGCGAGGCGGCACCGTCGGAGAGTTTTGGCCGACTGCCGCCAGCATTGCGGGAGCGAGCCCTCCTGCCGGACCCGCTGATCCTCACCAAGGGCAGCTCCCATGCCACGGTGCATCGCCCCGGTTATCTCGATTATGTCGGGATACGTCGCTTCGACGCACAAGGGAAGGTGATCGGGGAGCGCCGGTTCCTCGGCCGCTACACCTCGGGGGCCTATACCAGCCGGCCCAAGGATATTCCGCTGCTGCGCCACAAGGTGCGGCAGGTGATGGAGTGGTCGGGCCTTCGGCCCGGCAGTCACTCCGGGAAGGCCCTCCTCAATATTCTGGAGACGCTGCCGCGCGATGAGCTGATCCAGGGCAGTGCCCGCGAACTGCATGGCATTGCCACCGGCATTCTGCACCTGCAAGAGCGGCAACGGGTGCGGCTGCTGGTGCGCAGTGACCCGTTCCACCGCTTTCTCTCCTGTCTGGTTTTCCTGCCGCGGGACCGCTTCAACACCGAACTGCGGTTGCGGGTGCAGGCGATCCTGCGCGAGGCCTTCGAGGCGGAGAGCATGGACTTCACTGTCTCCATCTCCGAGTCTGCCCTCGCCCGCCTCTACCTTACCGTGCACATGGGCGGCAACGTCCTCCCCGAGTGCAACCTGGTGGACCTGGAGGCGCGGATCGTCGCCGCCACCCGCTCGTGGAGTGACGAGTTGCATGACGCACTGCTCAAGGAGTTGGGCGAGGAGGAGGGCAATCACATGTTTGCCCGCTACCGGGATGCCTTTCCCGCCTCCTACACCGAGGACTACACGCCGCCGGTGGCGGTACATGACATTGGCGAGATGGAGGCGCTCGCCCCCGAACGACCGCTTGGCATTCTGCTCTACCGGCCGCTGGAGGCGCCCCCCGGCCAACTCCGGATCAAGCTGTTCCGGCGCCACACGCCGATCGCGCTGTCCAGCGTGCTGCCGATGCTGGAGAACATGGGGGTGATCGTCACCGACGAACGGCCGCATGCCATCCATCCGGCGCACCAGCCTCCGGTGTGGGTGCATGACCTCGGCATGGCCTTTGAGCAGGAGGCGGAGCCGTTCGACACGGATGCGGTTCGGCAGCGTTTTCGCGAGACCTTCGCCCGGGTCTGGGACGGCCGGGTGGAAAATGACGGTTTCAATCGGCTGGTGCTCCACGCCGGCTGCCACTGGCGGCAGGCCGCCGTGCTGCGCGCCTACTGCAAATACCTGCTGCAGAGCGACTTCCGCTTCAGTCAGCGCTACATGGAGCAGGTGCTGACGGCCCGGGCGCAGATCACCCGGCTGCTGGTGGACCTGTTCGAGGCGCGCTTCGACCCGGGCGCCGAGGTCACCTCGAAAGAGCGGAGTGAACGCCTGTCCGATGCCATCCTGCGTTCACTGGAGGCGGTTCCCAACCTCGACGAGGACCGCATCCTGCGCCGCTTCTATCTGCTGATCCGCGCCACCCTGCGTACCAACTACTACCAAGCGACAGACGGGAGGCGAAAGCCCTATCTCGCCTTCAAGTTCGATCCGGGCGCGCTGCCGGACCTGCCGGAGCCGCGCCCGCGCTTCGAGATCTTCGTCTATTCACCGGCGAGCGAAGGTGTCCATCTGCGTGGCGGCAGGGTGGCCCGGGGCGGGATCCGCTGGTCGGACCGTCTGGAGGACTACCGCACCGAGGTTTTCGGCCTGATGAAGGCGCAGATGGTGAAGAACGCGGTGATCGTCCCGGTCGGCGCCAAGGGCGGCTTCATCGTCAAACAGCCCCCCGATGACCCCAGGCAGCTGCCGCAAGAGGTCGCGGCCTGCTATCAGACCTTCATTCGCGGACTGCTCGACCTGACCGACAACCTGCAGGGCGCCCGCGTCATCCCTCCCGCCGACACGCTCCGCTACGATGAGGATGACCCCTATTTGGTGGTGGCGGCGGACAAGGGCACCGCCACCTTCTCCGACCTGGCCAACACGATCGCCGCCGAGTACCGCTTCTGGCTTGGTGATGCCTTCGCCTCCGGTGGTTCGGCCGGTTACGACCACAAGAAGATGGGCATCACCGCCCGTGGCGGCTGGGAGTCGGTGAAGCGCCACTTCCGCGAACTCGGCATCGACATCGCCGCGCAGGACTTCAGCGTGGTCGGCATCGGCAGCATGAACGGCGACGTGTTCGGCAACGGCACGCTGCTGTCGCGGCATATCCGGCTGCTCGCCGCCTTCAGTCACCAGCACATCTTTCTCGACCCGAATCCCGATTCCGAGCTCAGCTTCGCCGAACGGCAGCGGCTGTTCACCAACACGGCCTCCTGGGCGGACTACGACCCGCAGGCGATCTCCGCCGGTGGCGGCGTGTTCCCGCGTAACGCGAAATCGATCCCGCTGTCGCCGCAGGTGCGCGCGGCCCTGGACACCGAGGCGCAGGCGCTGCCCCCCAACGAGCTGATCCGGGCCATCCTCAAGGCGCCGGTCGATCTGCTCTGGAACGGCGGCATCGGCACCTTCGTCAAGGCCACCGACGAGGAGCACGAGGCGGTGGGCGACCGGGCCAACGACCCGGTGCGGGTCGATGCCCGCGAGCTGCGTTGCCGGGTGATCGGCGAAGGCGGCAACCTGGGACTGACCCAGCGCGCCCGCATCGAGTTCGCCCGCCATGGCGGCCGCGTCAATGCCGACTTCATCGACAACTCCGGCGGGGTGGACTGCTCCGACCACGAGGTCAACATCAAGATCCTGCTGCAGCGGCCACTGCACGAGGGGAGCCTCGACCCTGCCGCCCGCAACGCGCTGCTGGCCGAGATGACCGACGAGGTGGCGGCGCTGGTGTTGCGCAACAACGCCCAGCAGAACGAGGCGCTCTCCATGAGCGAATACCACGCCGCCGAGCAGCTGCCGGAACACCTGGCCTTCATGCGCGCGCTGGAGCGCCGCGGCTACCTGGAGCGTCGCACCTGGGCCCTGCCCGACGACGAAGCGGTCGAGGCCCGCGGCGCGGCCGGCGAGGGGCTGACCCGGCCGGAACTGGCGGTCCTGCTCTCCTACAGCAAGATCATGCTGTATGACGAGCTGCGCCGTGGGGGCATCAGCGACGACCCGAGCATTCCCGCGGAACTCGAAGCCTATTTCCCCACTGCCCTGGTCGAGCGCTTTCCCGACGACCTGCGCCGCCACCGGCTCTGCGCGGAGCTGGTGGGCACCTTCGTCGCCAACCAGCTGATCAACCGGCTCGGCATCACCGCCGTGCACCGCATCAGCGAGCTGGCGGGTGCCAGTGCACCGCACATCGCCTGCGCCTTCATGGCGGTCCGCCGCATCTTCGACCTGCCGACCTGGTGGGAGGCCGTGTCGGCACTGGACGCCCGGGTGGAGCCGTCGCACCAACTCGAAATGCTCGATGACATCCGTCGGCTCGCCAATCGCGCCACCCTCTGGTTGCTGCGTAACCGGCCGCAGCCGCTGGCGGTGGCCGCCACCGCGGACGAGCTGCGCCCCGGTGTCGAGGAGCTAGCCGGGTCGCTCGAAGCACTGCTCGACCCCGCCGGTCACGGCCATCTGACGGAGCGCCAGGCCTATCACCGCGAACACGGTGTTCCAGAGGCGACCGCACACCGCATCGCCGCACTGCCCCACCTGCTCTCCGGCCTCGACATCACCCACGCGGCCAGCAGCCTGGGCCGGCCGGTAAAGACGGTGGCACGCCTCTACTTCGCCATCGGTTCGGCGCTGGGCATCCCCTGGTTGCGGAACCGGATCCTCGCCCTGCCGCCCAGCGACCACTGGTCACGACTCGCCCGCGAAGCGTTGCGCGATGACCTCTATCGCCTGCACCGCCGGCTAACGGTGGACGCCCTGCAGGCCGCACCGGACGAGCAAGAGGCCGCGACAATCGTCGCCCGCTGGGCCGACGCCAGCGGAACCGCCATCGAACGTTACCAGCAGCGCATGGAGCAGTTCAGAATCAGCCCGGCCGCCGATTTCGCGCTGTTGAGCGTGGCCCTGAACGAACTCCGCCAGCTACTGCGCAGTGGGGGCGAATAGCCCACCGCTGCCTGCGACCACGTTGGCGGGACCGTAACCTCTATTCACCCGCGCCGCCGCCGGACGGCGCCACGGCTGCCGGGGAACGGCAATCGCCCGCGGTAGGATTCGCCGGTGCGGCTATGGTTATGGACAGGCGATCGCCATAGGTAGAGGACATGGATTCAAATGACCCGTCGGTGATTGCACGGACGGGAGATGTTGTACACCTGAAGGGCGCCTGGATACTCCCCCGGCTGACGGATCGGGAGGCCGCACTCGACGCGTTCCGCTGGCCTGACGAGGCCATTCGCATCGACTTGAGCGGTGTCGAGCAGCTCGACAGCGGCGGCGCCTGGCTCATCCAACGCACGGCCCGGCAACTGCGGGAGCGTGGTTGGGTGGTGTCTCTGACCGGCGCCAGCCCCCACGCGGAACCGCTGCTGGAGGCGATTGGCGATCTCGCCGGCCGCGGGTTGCAGGTGCCGGCCCCGCCGACCCCGCACCGGCTGGAACAGGTCGGCGCTGCCACCCGGGGCCAGCTGCAGGAGTATCTCGGGCAGCTGGCCTTCCTCGGTGAACTGGCCGCGGCCAGCCTGCCGCTGCTGTGGCGGCCTGCCAGGGTGCGGTGGCGCATGGTGATCCACGAGATTGCCGAGGCCGGCTACCGCGCCATCCCGATTGTCGGGCTGCTCTCGTTCCTGCTGGGGGTGGTGATCGCCTACCAGGGCGGCGTGCAGTTGCGCCAGTACGGCGCCGACGTCTTCATTGCCGACCTGGTCGGCTTTTCCATGTTGCGCGAGCTGTCGCCGCTGATCACGGCGATCATCGTGGCGGGGCGCACCGGGTCGGCCTACGCCGCCCAGATCGGCACCATGAAGGTGACGGAGGAGGTGAACGCCCTGCGCGCCACCGGCGTACAGCCACTCGAAATGCTGGTGTTGCCCAAGTTCATCGCCCTGATCGTCGCCCTGACCCTGCTCACCGTGTTCGCCGACCTGATGGGGCTGCTCGGAGGCATGGCGATCGCGAATGCGGTACTCGGTATCAGCCCGGTGGTGTTCGTGGACCGGGTGCTGTACGCCGTCTCCCTCGCCTCCTATCTGATCGGCATCGGCAAGGCCCCGGTGTTTGCCGCCATCATCGCCTGGATCGGCTGCTACCAGGGCTTTCGTGTCATCGGCAGCGCCGAGGACGTCGGCCGGCGTACCACCCTCAGCGTGGTGCAGGCCATCTTCCTGGTCATCGTGGTGGACGCCGCCTTCTCCGTGGTCTTCAGCGAACTGGAGATCTGAATCGTGGAACCGCTGATCCAGGTGAGTGGCCTCTGCACCCGTTTCGGGGAGCGCTGGATCCACCGTGACATCGGCTTCGACGTGTACCGCGGCGAGGTGTTCGCCATCGTCGGCGCCAGCGGCAGCGGCAAATCCGTGCTGCTGCGTGAGCTGGTATTTTTGCAGCCGCCCACCTCCGGCTCCATCCTCCTGTTCGGCCGGGAAACGGTGAGCACCCCGGAGCGGCGCCTGCTGCCGCTGCGTCGGCGCTTCGGCGTGCTGTTCCAGGACGGCGCCCTGTTCTCGGGCATGAATGTGCTGCAAAACGTCGGCTTTCCCATGCGCGAACAGTACCCGCAGCTGCCGGAACGACTGGTGGAACAACTGGCGCTGGTCAAGTTGGGGCTGGTCGGGCTCGAGCCGCGGGTGGGCCTGTTGCGCACCCGCGAGCTCAGCGGCGGCATGCGCAAGCGGGTCGCGCTGGCGCGTGCCATGGCCCTGGACCCTGAGCTACTGTTTCTGGACGAACCCTCGTCGGGGCTCGACCCGGTGAGTGCGGCCGCGTTCGATGATCTGATTTTGCGTCTCAGCCACTCTTTGGCGCTTACCGTGGTGATGGTGACCCACGACATGGACTCCCTGTGGCGGGTGGCCGATCGGGTGGTGCTGCTCAGCGACGCCCGTGCCGCCGCGGTGGGCAGCATGCCGGAGCTGGCCGCCTCCGGGCAGCCGGAGGTGCGGCGGTTCTTCGGCGGTCCCCGCGGGCGGGCGGCACAGGAGGCGGCATGGACACAAAAGTGAGCAACCTGCTGGTCGGCCTGTTCGTGGTGGTGTTGTCGGCGCTTTTCGTGACGGGGGTGCTCTGGTTCAGCGTCGGCGGTTTTTATCGGCCGATGGAGCACTATCTGGTCTATATGGACGAGTCGGTGGCCGGCCTCAGCATCGACGCCCCGGTCACCTACCTGGGGGTCGACGTGGGCCAGGTCGCCGCCATCTCGGTCGGCCCCACGGTCGAACAGGTGCGTCTGCTGCTGGAGGTGGATGAGGCGACACCGATCAAGACCGACACCGAGGCGGTGCTGCGGATGCAGGGAGTCACCGGCCTGCTGTTCATCGATCTGGTCGGCAGCAGCGCGCAGGCCGCCCCGCTGGAGCCGCAGCCGGGTCAGCCGCTGCCGGTGATCCCGAGCCGACAGTCACTGATGGTCAATCTGGAAGAGAACATTTCGGAACTGCTGCGGGAACTGCGCACAACCGCCCGTGCGGTCAACGCCCTGCTGTCAGAGGAGAATCGGCAGACCCTGGCAACGGGGATGGAGGACCTCTCCGCCGCCTTCGCCCACGCCCGCAAGGCCAGTGAAGGGCTGCCGCAACTGGTGGCCGGACTGCGCGATACCGCCCGTTCGCTGGAGACCATGGCCGAGCAGTTCACGACCACCGCGCAAAACCTCGATCGTCAGCTCGGCGCCTCGGCCGCCGACCTCCGCCGCTTCACCCGCGACACCTTGCCGCAGAGCTCGGCGCTGGTGGACGAACTGTATCAGGCCGCCCGCAACCTGCGACGCGCCAGCGAACAACTGGAGCGGGATCCGAGCATTCTGCTGTTCGGCCGGGAACCACAGCTAGGCCCCGGGGAATGAGCGGTTCATCGATCCTGTCACGCATCGTCGTCGACCGGCTGCTGGTCGGCCTGCTGTTACTGATAATGGGCGGCTGCACCGCCCTGCCCGGTCGGGGGGATGGCGGCGACCTGGTCACCTTCACCCTGGAGCCGTCCCTGGAGGCGATCCCGCAGGCAGCAGGCCGCTACAGTTGTCTCACCGTCATCGTGCCGCCGCCCCGCTCCGCTCCGGGCTATGCCACCGCGCGCATGGCCTACGTGCAGAACCCGCCCCGCCTGGACTACTTTGCCGAGCACCAGTGGGCCGATACCCCCTCACGCATGCTGCTCGACAGCATCGTCGGCGCCCTGCTGCGCAGCCGCGCCTTTGGCGCCGTGCTGATCGCGCCGTCTCCCGCCGAGGCCGACCTGCGCCTGGATACCCGCGTGGTCCAGCTGCGGCAACTGTTCGACAATGGCGCCGCCAGTAATGTGGAACTGGTGCTGGAGGCCAACCTGGTCAACGTGGACAGCGGCGCGTTGCTTGGTCAGCGACTGCTGCGGGCTACCGTCCCCGCCGCCCCCGATCCGCGTGGCGGCGCCGTTGCCGCCAATCGCGCCGCCGGCGAGGTCTTGGACGATCTGACCCGGTTCGTGCTGCAACGTCTCGACCAGGCGGGGATCCGCTGCCGCATGAGGATGCGGTGAGCCTGCGAACCGCATCTTCCGCGCAGGACCGGTGCGGTTCGCGGAGCGGGGGCGTTGGCGCGGGCGCGTACCGCGGCCTACCCTGAGAAAAGGACTGCGAGGCCCCATGGATGCAGCGACCGCCCTCGGCCAGCTACCGCCACCCGCTGCCGGTACGCGTGACACACTGGGTCAATTTCCTGGTACTGATCGTGATGCTCGGCAGCGGACTGCAGATCTTCAATGCCCATCCACTGCTCTACTGGGGCAGCCGCTCCGACCCGGACCGGGCCTGGCTGTCGATTGGCGCGGAGACGGTCGATGGCGAGCAGCGTGGAATCACCCTTCTCGGTGATTGGCCTATCGAGACCACCGGCGTGCTGGGCGTCTCGACCCGCGACAACCGCGTGGAGACCCGCGCCTTTCCCGCCTGGGCCACCATCCCCGGCCCGCAGTGGCTTGCCATGGGACGACGCTGGCACTTCTTCTTCGCCTGGCTGCTGGTGCTCAACGCTCTGGTCTACCTGCTCTACACGGGCATTAGCCGGCACCGTCGGGAGCTGCTGCCCACGGGATCCGAACTTCGGGACCTCGGCCGCTCGCTGGGCCGCCACCTCAACCCGCGCCGGCTGCGGGCCGAATCGCAATACGGCTACAACCCGCTGCAGAAGCTGAGCTATCTGCTGGTGGTGGCCGGCCTCGGACCGCTCATCGTACTCACCGGACTCACCCTGTCGCCCTGGCTCAACAGCGTATTCCCCGGCCTGCTCGACCTCTTTGGCGGCCGGCAATCGGCGCGTTCCCTGCACTTCCTCGCCGCCTTCGGCTTCGTGGTCTTCTTCGTGGTGCATATCGCCATGGTGCTGGTGGTCGGCCCGGTGCGACATACGCGGGCGATGATCACCGGCTGGCTGCGCAACGGCAGAGGCGCCCCATGATCGACCACCGCCGCCGCCTCCTCATCCGTCTGGCCGGGTCACTCGGCGTGTCGTTTCTGAGTGGTTGTGACCGCCTGTCCCAGACCGCCTGGTTCCCGCGCCTGCTCGGCACCGCCGAAACGGTCAACCGGCGCCTGCACCACGCCCTCGCCCCCCGTACCTCGATGGCCCGCGAATTCAGCGAGGCCGACCTCTCCCCCAACTTCCCCAGCAACGGCACCCGCTTTCCGCCCGACCCCGGATACCGCCGCCTGCTCGCCCAGGGTTTTCGGTCCTGGCGACTGGAAGTCGGCGGCCTGGTGGAGCGGCCGCTTCAGCTCTCACTGGAGGAACTGCGCCAGCTCCCCGCCCGTACCCAGATCACCCGCCACGACTGCGTCGAGGGCTGGAGCGCCATTGCCAAGTGGCAGGGAGCGCGGCTGGGGCCGCTGCTGGATCGGGCCGGACCGCTGCCGAGCGCACGCTTCGTCGTGTTCCACTGCTTTGACACCATGGACCGCAGCGGCGCCCGCTACTACGAGAGCCTCGACTTCGAAGAGGCCTGGCATCCCCAGACCCTCCTCGCCTACGCCTGGAACGACCGCCCCCTGCCGGTCCCCTACGGCGCCCCCCTGCGCCTGCGCGCGGAACGCCAGCTCGGCTACAAGATGGCGAAGTACATCGACCGCATCGAACTTGTCGAGCGTTTGGAGGACATCGCCGGCGGGCACGGCGGCTACTGGGAGGACCATGGCTATGAGTGGTACGCCGGAATTTGATCAACGCAACCAGACCACCACCGCTCACTCGATTTTTGGCGATCGCTGCGGTTAACATCGCTCCTATCGAGACCATCAATGCAGGGACCGCAAACGGCCATTACCCGTCATTCCCGCAAAGGCGGGAATCCAGGCACTCGACGGCAGCATCCGGCCACGAGCCGCCATTCGGGGTTGATTAAGCAAACGACTGCTTCGCAACGAAAAGCTGACTTGCCGAGCGACAACAACTGTGCTCAGCCGAATTGCGAGCCTCTTCGTCCGGCCTATGGCTCCCTAAGGAAGGGAAACGCTCCTACTTCCGTCATTAATCCCTCAGCTTGCTATGCTGACAGCTTTTCCCTAATGTGCTGTTTATCCGGAACTTATTTGGGAATTTAGGGGTTGCCAAAGCTGTAAGGCTGACCGGCAGGATCAGCCTGATACCTGTTGGGCTGTGAAATGACGAAACTTCACTTCGACATCCTTAATAACGCGAGCGACTCCTTGCGCCATGCAGTGCATTTGCTCGCCTGGGAGGATGCCACACCATCGAACAGGTACAAGCAGGCCATCCTGAGCATATTCCATTGTGCGGAACTTCTGTTAAAGGAACGCCTTCGGCAGGTGAATCCAGCTCTGATCTGGGAAAATGTGGACAAATATCCGTCTCTTGCCGCACGAACGGTCACGGTGGATAAGGCCATTTCTCGCCTGATCTCAATAGCGGGCGTAACAATTGCGGAAGCAGACAAAGAAACTCTATTGGCCTGCCGAAATCTTCGGAATGCAATACAGCATTTTGAGTTTGAATTTAAGGAAAAAGGTAACTACTCGCCCCCTTTCGCTGGTGGCGGCGATCAATTCTGTTTATCCGTCGATCGAAACAACTGAATAGCATCAAGTTGCGATGCCGTGATCAA
>JAWLGP010000069.1:0-2553 GCA_041685045.1 Gammaproteobacteria bacterium | reverse complement strand
GCTTTTTTCCGGCAGCCTGTACTTGCTGTGCCTGAGCGGTGTGCGCTGGCTGGGTGCAATCACGCCCCTGGGCGGCATTGCGCTGTTGATCGCCTGGGCATTGCTCGCCGTTTCGGTCTGGCGGCTGAATTGAAATTCAGCCGCCGGCAGAAGAAGTACCGAAGATCATCAAATCCAGCGCCTTTCGTTGATGGAATCAATGCGACAGCGGGATGGGCGTCCAGCCGTTCCAGGGCTCACTTCCGGCACATGCCGCGCGCGCTGCCGTCGGGTACCTTGAGCGGCACCAACGTTGCCAGGACAGGAGGAGATGACAATGCGTTTCCACGTCGCTATTGCCCTATCGGCTTTTCTGGCGGGCCCGGTTCTGGCCGAAAAGCTTTCCGTCGAGGATCTGCTTGGCGACCTGGGCCGTGATACCCCCGGCCTGACCTTTGGTGTTGTTCGTGACGGCGAGCTGGTCTACAGCACGTCGGCGGGCATGGCCGATCTTACCCATGCTCAGCCGTTCCGCGTCGACACGGCCAGCAATCTCGGTTCGACCACCAAGCAGTTCACCGCCTTTGCCGTAGCCCTGCTGGCCGAGCGCGGCGAGTTGTCGCTGGATGACCCGGTGAGCAAGTACTTTCCCGATCTGCCGGCCTTCGAGCACAGCGTGACGCTTCGTCATCTGCTCAGTCATACATCGGGCTACCGGGAGATGCTCAACACCCTGGCACTGGCCGGGGTGCGTCTGGAAAAGGGCGATTACATCGGCCACGACGCGGCGCTGGATGTGGTGCGCCACCAACCGGCGCTGCAGAACCGGCCGGGCGAGCGCTGGAATTACAACAACACCGGCTACGTCATGCTGGCGCGTGTGGTCGAGCAGGTCAGTAACAAGAGCTTCGGCGATTTTCTCGATGCCGAAGTGTTCACGCCTCTGGCCATGGAGAACACCGAGTTTCGCAGCGAAACCGGGCAGATCATTGCCGGCCGCGCGGTCGGTTACAACCCGACCGAAACGGGCTTTCGCGAGGTGCGCGACCTGAGCGGCGCCGACGGCGCGGGCGGCCTTTATTCCACCCTGCCCGACATGGCCCGGTGGATGGACCATCTCGGCGAATTCGGCATCGGCGGGCAGGCCGTTCGCGAGATGATGACCACGCCGTACGTACTCAATGACGGTGAGAGCACCGAGTACGGGATGGGCCTGTTCATCGACGAGATCGAGGGGCAGCCGCGCTGGCATCATGGCGGCGCCGATATGGGTCACCGCTCCGTGTTCGTCTATTACCCGGAGCTCGACAGCGGCTATATGATGCTGAGCAACCACATGGGGCTGGCGGGCGCATTGCCGCGTCGGATGGCCGCCCGTTTCTTCGACTTCCTCGCCGAAGCCGAGCCCGGGGATGCTTCGGATGCGTCCAGCGACGGCGACAGCTTCGATCCGGGCAGCCTCACCGACGAGCAGCTCGAGCGTTTGACCGGGCGTTACGAACTCGAGAACATGCCGGGCTTCATTCTGAGTGTGTTTGTCGAGGACGGACAACTCAACGTGCAGGGCACCAACCAGCCGGCCATCGCGGTCCAGGCCACCTCGCCCATTACATTTACCGCGGAATCGGTTGGCGCGCGGTTTGAATTCCACGTTGCCGAGGATGGCACGGTTCCGGCGTTGACGCTGCACCAGGGCCAGTCACTGAAAGCTCAGCGCCTGCCGGATGAAGATACCGAGGCACCGGTACTCTCCGACTATGTCGGCCGTTACTACAGCCCGGAACTGGAAACGGTCTATACCCTGAGTGTCGAGGATGGCGCCCTGGTTCTCGACCACCGGCGCTTACAGCCGCTGGTGTTGACCCCGGTCCAGGACGATACTTTTACCGGCGCCTTTCCGGTGGTCAACGTGCGCTTCGAGCGTGGCGAGGGCGGCGCCGTGACGGCGCTCTATGCGGGCAATGGCCGCACGACCGATATCAAGTTCGAGCGCTGGGTCGAATAGCCGATAGCCGTTTGGCCGCCCGCCGAAACGGCTATAGGAAAACTGCCGGATGCAGCCAGGCTTTTTTCTCCGGTTATGGACGTCCGGTTTCTACGAGGGAATCGTCGCGGCAGCAAGGTCATTGGTGCCAAGGCCTTTAATTGAGCACCTTGTAGCCTCGCTGACGCAGGCAGTTCTTGACCACGGTGGATTTTTCTTCATCGGCGTTCAGCGCGCCGCCGGCGGCACCGGAAACCGCACCGGTGCCTGCGCCCCTCGCCGCGTTTCCGGTGATTGCACCGAATGCCGCGCCGAATGCGGCGGCAAACATCGTCGATTTGCCAACGGTACTCGCGGTTTGCACCTGTTGCGCAACCTGTTCGCATTCTTCCAGGTCTTTCTGATACTGCACGGGATCAACCGACGTATTGTCGATAATTGGATCGGATGCACATCCCGCCAGCAGCAAAGCCGCAAGAAACGGCACGGCGATTGTCTTCAAATGTTTCTTTTCCATTGCTGGGCCCTCTGTACGGAAGGTCAAAGTGAAGTGTTCGGGACATTATCCGTCAACGGGCGTGGATTTTCCA
>JAWLGP010000051.1:0-16255 GCA_041685045.1 Gammaproteobacteria bacterium | reverse complement strand
CCTGCAAACCATGGGCAATCTCGGACATAATCCGCTCATCGCGATCCAAATGGCTCTCGCCGGTCACTCTGTCAGCATGACAGGGGGCGAGTAGTTACCGCATAACATATAGAAGGGCGCGGAACGGAACGAAGTTAGGCGCTTTTCCCGTCGGCGACTATCAGTAGTGTGGCGGGGGCGTTTCCTCCGACATCGGCGCGACCGGTGATGGCGACAGGCTCGCCAATTGGCTCTGCAGATGGCGGAGTTGGGCCTGCAGCTCCTCGATCTGGCGGGATTGCGCTTGCAGGTGGCGGGTCAGTTCCTCGATAGCCGCATCCTGGTGCGCGAAACGGATTTCGAGGTCTTCAATACGGTTTTCCATCGGTTCTCCGAAACGGTAAGGCTGCCGCTGTTTATGCGCCAGGGATGCCCCGGCGTCAAGCCGATCGGTCCGCCGGCCCCCCTGATCGTGCAAGCTCGCGTTTCCTCTTTTTTCGGCTAGGCTGTGTGGGAATAGCGAGAACCGCGAAGGAATGTTCATGGCGGGGCGACACTCGGAACGACGCCAGTCCAGCTTGCACCTGCCGCCGGGCCCTGCGGCGTTGAACCGTCTTTACGGCAGCGCCTCACGCCGGATACGTGCCGCAACCTCGGAACCCGGATTGAACGAGCGCGAGCCGGCGATATCGAGCGAAGCCGCCCCCGGTCTGCAGGCCTTGGTCGAGTGCTTCCCCGATCCCCTGCTGCGCTACGACCGCCGCTTGCAATGCTTCTACGCAAACTCCGCGGTCGAGACCTGCCTGGGTCGGCCCCGGACCGCCTTTATCGGCCGGAACAGCAGTGCGTTGGGCCTTTCCCGTCGACTGGTCACCCTGTGGGATGACACGATCCGTTTGGTATTCGCCAACGGTCAGCCAATGACCTTCCAGTTTGCCATCGGCGTTGCCGGCACCGCGCGCACCATCGAGGCCCGCATGGTGGCCGAAACCGAGCGCAACGGGTCGGCGTCGGCCGTGACGGCGATCCTTCGCGATATCACCGAGCAGACCCATGCGCATCAGGCACTGCTCCGCAAGGCCGAAGAGCTCCAGCGCAGCCATGCCGAGCTGGAGGAGTTCGCCTACCTGGCGTCCCATGACTTGAAGGCTCCACTGCGGACCGCCCACGCCCTCTCTTCCTGGATTGAAGAGGAGGTGGCCGAGCACCTCTCCGACACAGGGCGCGAGCGGATGGAGATGATGCGAGCCCGTCTGCGTCGGATGGATGAACTGATCAATGCGACCCTCGAGTACGCCCGTGCGGGCGCCCGGCACGGAGAGACCACGGAGTTCCCTCTGGACCTGCTGGTGAACGAAAGTGTCGAGCTATGCGAAGCCGACGGCCACAGGGTGACCGTGGTTTCGGAGGTGCCGCAACTGCACGCGGACCGCGGCCTGCTGCGAACGGTGTTGGCCCATCTGATCGACAACGCCCTCACCCACCACGACCGTGCCGACGGGCGTGTCTGGGTGACCTGTCGCGAGCACGACCGCGCCTATGAGTTTTCGGTCATCGACGATGGCCCCGGCATCCCACCCGAGTTCCACCGGCGAATCTTTCACATGTTTCAGCGCGGCCCCGACGTCCGGCCGGGAACCGGGCACGGGATCGGCCTGGCGGTGGCCAAGAAGATGGTCGAAGCAGCCGGCGGGACGATCAGTGTCGATTCCGCACCGGGTTGGGGCAGCACGTTCGAATTCAGCTGGCCCCGTAGTGCGTAACGCGTGAGTCGTTACGCGTCACGACAATCCTGCCTATAGTTCGAATCATCCGTCAGCCAGGGAGGGCCGAACGATGATCGATCACACCACCGTCGGCGTCGCCGACTATCACCGCAGCCGCGAGTTTTACCAGAAGGCGCTGGCGCCGCTCGGCTACGAGATCCTGACCGAGTTCGGCGAGGATGCCGCGGGTTACGGTGCCGAAGGCTATTCGGATTTCTGGATCGAGGCGGGGGGTGGCAACGAACCGCCGCTGCACGTGGCGTTTCGTGCACCCAGTCGGGATGCGGTCCATCAGTTTTACCAGGCCGCCCTGGATGCCGGCGCCCGGGACAACGGCGGACCGGGTTTTCGCGACTACGACCCGGGCTACTATGCCGCTTTCGTGCTGGATCCGGACGGGCACAACGTGGAGGTGGTCTATCACGACGGCGGGGCCAAACCAAGCTGATCGGCCGTCTAGACCGGATTCAACAGGATTAACAGGATTTTTTCAGGATGAACAGGATAAAATCGATTGCCTGCGGGTTGAGGAAACCCAGCCGCTATTCGAACACGCCAAGCATGTGTTTCTCGCCTTTTTTCATCCTGTCAATCCTGAAAAATCCTGTTAATCCTGTGAAATAAGGCGAGCTGTCAGTGCTATGCCTCGGGCACGCCGTCGAAGAACTGGACGGCGCCGGTTTCGAGTGAATACTCGGCGCCCACCACCACCAGCTTGTCTTCACGGATCAGCTTCTCCAGCAGATCCGAACCGTGCCGCAGCTGGTTGGCCGACGCTCGTACGTTGGCACGCACGGCCTGCCGCAGTAGCGCCGCCTCGTCGTGACGCAAGTCCGTCTCGATCAGCCCCTCCACCGAGGGGCGGATGCGTTCGACGATCGACAGGATGTTGCGGGAGTCATGGACATCGCGGCCGGTCAGCTGATTGATGGTCGCGGAGACGGCGCCGCAATGGGAGTGGCCCAACACCACCACCAGCGGCGTACCGAACTGACTGGCGGCGAATTCCACGCTGCCCACCTGCGACGGCGCGACGATGTTGCCCGCTACCCGGATCACGAACAACTCACCCAAGCCTTGATCGAAAACGATTTCGGCGGGCACCCGCGAGTCGGAGCAGCCGAGGATCACCGCAAATGGGCGCTGCTCGGAGACAGGTTCGCCCCGGCGACCATGGCTCGCCAAGGCATCGAGACACCGCACATTGGCGACAAAACGCCGATTTCCTTCCTCAAGACGTTCCAGTGCTTCTTGTGCAGTTATCATGGGTTCGACCGGTCTCACGTGGAAAACGTCAGGCATTTTACCGACCGTGGACCCACTGCGGAACCATTACCGGACGGCGACCTGCTCTGGGAAGGCTAGGCTGAACGTAACGGATGTCCGCTAAGGTGTGACGGATTGCCCGATGCGCTCGCCCCTCCTTCGGTACAGCGGCGCCCTGCTCGCGCTTGCAGCGGCTACCGGGCTGCGTTTTTTTTTCGGCCCGCCACTCGGCGATGCCGCCCCGTTTGTCACCTTCGCCGGGGCGACCGTGCTGGTCGCGTGGCGGTTCGGCCTCGGGCCGGCACTCCTGACCGTGGCCGGGGGCGTGCTGATCGGTGGCTACTGGTTCGTACCGCCCCGTGGTTCGATCTGGCCCGTGCATGCGCAACAGGCGGCATACATCGGCGTTTTCGTCGCGTTCAATCTGCTGATCATCACCTTGTTCGAACAGCTGAAACACAGCCGACAGAAGGCGCAGCAAGGTGAACAGCGCATCCAGCGGCTGCTGAACACCGGCAGTTTTGGCGCCGCGCTGGTCGATCAGAGCGGGGCCATCGAATACGCCAATTCGACGCTGCTGGACATGCTTGGGTATTCGGCGGAGGAGGTGGCCGCGGGTGAGTTGCGGTGGGACCGCATCACGCCGCCGGAGGACGCTCACATCACCCAACAGGTGATCCGGCAGGTAGAGGCAACCCGCGCGGCGGCCATCCCCTATCCACCCTACGAAAAGGTTTACCTCGCCAAGGACGGGCGACGCATCCCCGTACTGGTGGCCCTGGTGCCCTTCGAAAAACGCCCCGATGGCGTCGGCACCGGGGCGATTTTCGTTATGGATCTGACCCGCATGAAACAGGCGGAAGCCGCGCTACGCAGCAATGAGGAGCGGTTGCGCATCGCCGCACAGACGGCCGCCTTCGGTACCTTCGACATCGACCTGGTCAGCAACTCGGCCTACTGGTCGCCCGAATTCAAGGCGATCCTGGGGCTCTCTCCCGACCAGCCGGTGGAACGGGATGAAGACGGTGTCCTCCGCTGTATCCCGTCCGATGATCGCGGCCGCGTGCGGCAAACCCTTGTGGAGTCCCTCGATCCGGAGGGCACCGGCGACATGCAGGATGAACACCGCGTCGTACGCAGCGACGGCAGCGTCCGCTACGTACTCAATCGCAGCAAGGTCTTTTTTTCCGCGGAGGTGCCGCCCCGCCCCCTGCGGCGGATCGGTGCCTTGATCGACATCACCGCCCGCAAGCAGCTCGAGGACGCACTCCGAAGCAGCGAAGAGCGCTACCGACTGCTGGTGGAAAACCTCAACGAGGGTGTCTGGCTGGTCGACGCGCAAGGCCTGACAACCTTCGTCAACGCACGGATGGCGGAGCTGATCGACTACCGGCCGCCGGAAATTCTCGGCAAACCCCAGCTCCAGTTCGTCGACCCCGAAGACGTCGAAACGGCGACCCGCTTTTTCACGCGCCTGCGCAGCGGCACCCGCGAAGCGCTCGACCTCAGGTATCGCTGCCGCAACGGGTCATGCATCGATACCCGGATGGCCTCGGCCCCGATCTTTGGCCCCGATGGCGAATACCGTGGAGCACTGTCCGCCGTCATGGACATCTCCGATCGCAAACGGGTGCTGGAGGCACTGCTCCACGCCAATGCGGAACTGATGCAGTTCACCTCGGTGATTTCTCATGACCTGAAGGCGCCCTTGCGCGCGGTTCACGGTCTCTCCAGCTGGATCGAGGAGGAGATCGGCGACCGACTCTCCCCGGAAGGGCACCACCACATGGAGCTGCTGCGCGATCGGGTGCGGACCATGGACGCGCAGATCAACGCCCTGCTCGAGTACGCCCGGGCCGGCGGCCAGTTTGGCCCTGCCGAGCCGGTGGCCGTCGGCTCCCTGATCGAAGAGATCGTCGACTCCCTCGACGTGCCGGCCGGATTCCGCATCGAAATCCCGGATCGACTGCCGCGCCTGGCCGCCGACCGGATGCAGTTGCGCCTGGTCTTCGCCAATCTGATCGGCAACGCCGTCATGCATCACGACCGACCCGACGGCCATGTCCGGGTGGACGCTCGCGACCTCGGCACCTTCTTTGAATTCAGCGTCAGCGATGACGGTCCGGGGATCCCCGAAATCTACCAGCAGCGCATCTTCGACATGTTCCAACGCGGTCCTGCAAAGGTGGGCAACGGGATCGGGATCGGGCTCGCCGTCGTGCGCAAAGTGGTCGGGGCCGCCGGGGGCCGCGTTGAACTCGACTCGGCGCCGGGCCGCGGTTCGACCTTTCGATTCACCTGGCCGAAGGCACTCTACCCGGAACGCTGTTGAGCTCGGAAGCAGCCCGACATCCGGCGCGCGAGGCCGCTCCCCGGCCCCGCGGTCGGTTTGGCATTGGATCCACGATTGGCTGTCGGGTATCGTGCTGGCAACGACAACCGCCCCGAGAAACCACCTCGGCAGAGAATCGGATTCGTGCAAGCCAAACCGGATTTTTCGCTGCGGCCGTTCGTCCTCGGCCTGGCCGCCTTCCTCGTGGTCTTCTTCCTGCAGTGGAAGCTGCAGAATGCCGAAGAGGCCTACCTGCTTCAGGAGAAGCGGGCGGCGGTGCTGCGGACGGCCGGCCTGATTCGGGCCCGGCTGGAGGGCGTCCTTAACTCCCACATCTATTTGGCGCGCGGGCTGGCTGGATACGTGGTCGCCCATCCCCAGGTCAACCCAGCCGATTTCCGGACGATCGCCGCCGAGCTGATCCGGGGCCATCGGGGGATCAGGAGCATCCAGCTGGCGCGAGACAGCGTGGTCACGCACGTCTACCCGCTGGAAGGCAATGAGGCGGCGATCGGCTTCCGTTTGCTGGATCGCCCCGAGCAGCGGCCTGCCGTCAAGCGGGCGATTGACAGCGGCAACACCGTGGTCGCCGGGCCGGTGGAACTGGTGCAAGGCGGCACGGCCTTCGTCAGTCGAACCCCGATATTCATTCCTCAACCGGACGGGTCCTCAAAGTATTGGGGGCTGGCAACGCTGTTGCTGGATCGCGACTACCTCTACCACAAGGCGGGCCTTGAGGAGCTCACCCGCGGACTTCGGGTTGCCATCCGCGGCAGTGATGGGCTGGGGCCGGCCGGTACGGTGTTTCTCGGGGACCCGGGGCTGTTCGAACAGGCCGTCGTGCTTGCCGAGGTCAGCCTGCCCAACGGCAGCTGGCAACTTGCCGCCATGCCGGCCGACGGTTGGCACGACCCCTCACCCCATGCCGTAACCGCGCGCCTGGTCGGGCTCGGGCTGGCCATCGCCGCGGCCGTGCTGGTGGGCGGACTGGCTTACCGCCACCACCAGCTGCAGCAGGCCAACGGTGCCTTGACCGAGGCCCGGCAGCAGGCGGAACGTGCCGCCGCGGAGCGCAGCCGGTTTCTGGCAGCGGCGAGCCACGACGTGCGGCAGCCGTTGCATGCCCTCGGACTCTTCATCGGTGAACTGCGCGAGCGCCTGACCCAAACCGAACTGCGATACACCGTCGACCGCATCCAGCTGGCTGCCGACTCCCTGAACGAGCTGTTCGACAGCCTGATGGACATTGCGAAACTGGATGCCGGCGTCGTCCAGCCGCAAATCACGGATGTGCCATTGGGACCGCTACTGCAAAGGCTGGCGCTCGAGTCGACGCCTTCCGCCTTGCAAAAGGGGCTTCGGCTGCGTGTTGCCGCCACCACCGGGGTGGCTCGGACCGACCCGGTGCTGATTGAGCGCGTAGTGCGCAACCTGCTGGAAAATGCGATCAAATATACCGAATGCGGGGGCATCTTGTTGGGAACCCGCCGGCGGGCCGGCCGCCTGCGGATCGAGGTATGGGACACCGGGGTGGGTATACCGGACACGGAACTCGACCGGGTGTTCGAGGAGTTTCATCAGCTCGAAAACCCGGAACGCGACCGCCGTAAGGGGCTCGGCCTGGGACTGGCTATCGTTCACCGCATAGCCAAACTGCTGGACCATCCGGTGATCGTCCGCTCGATCCGGGGCAAGGGCTCGCTGTTTGCCATCGAACTGGCGCGAGGCAGCAAGCAGGTTGAACCGCCGCCACTGTACCTGCCGACGGGTCTTGACATGCGTGGGACAACGGTGCTGTTGGTCGATGACGAGGCACTGGTAACCGAGGCGGTGCGCGGGCTGCTGGAGAGCTGGGGCTGTGTGGCCCTGTCGGCGACCACCGGGGCGGATGCCGAGCGGTTGATTGGCGAGGGCGCAACCCCCGACATTGTCCTGTGCGACTACCGGCTTCCGGACACCAGCGGCGACCGGGTGATACTCCGGCTGTGGGAACTGGCGGGTAAACGCATCCCCGCCCTGCTGATCAGCGGCGATACCAGCCGACAGCTGGAGGAGGCCAGCCGCCGGATCGGGTGCCGCTACCTGAAAAAGCCGGTGGCGGCGACCAAACTGCGGGTGCTGATGCGAAACACGTTGCGCGACATGGCGCCAGAGACTCAAAGCTGAAGGTTGCCTGCCCTTACAACCGTTCCAACCGGTCCAGTTCCACTACCGCCTGGGTCCGGTTGTTCACCGCGAGGGCGCGGAAGATCGCGGCGACGTGGACCTTGACCGTTTCGGGCGAAAGCCCCAGGGTTCGCCCGATCTCCTTGTTGGACTTGCCCTGTCGCAACAATGCCGCCACATCCCGCTGGCGCGACGTCAGCACGACCTCTCGTGGGGCCGGGGCATGCGCCGCATTGAGCAGCGCCGCCGGAATGTAGCTGCCTCCGGCCAGAATCAACTCGAATGCACGGGTCATGACCCCGGTCGGCAGCGACTTCGGGACATACCCCAGCGCCCCGCAGTCCAGCGCCTGCCGCATATGCTCCGGCTCCTCGGAGGCCGACAGCACGACAACCGGCAGGTCGGGGTATTCGCGACTGAGTGCCGACAGGAAATCGATCCCCGGGTGTTCGGGGCAGGGCATGAACAGGTCCAGCAACAGCAGGGTCGGGTCTGGCACCTCGCTGAGGAGTTGGCGGACCTCCCGGCAATTTCCGGCCTCGAAAATACGGGCATCGGGGACCAAGCGGCCGAGGATCCGGATCAGCGCCTCCCTGAAAAGGGGGTGATCATCGGCCACCAGGAATGTCATGCCTTCTCCTTGTCGCCCCGCGCCCGGGGCTTTTGCGTTGAACCGTCCTACCCAAAACCATTCGAACTTTAGCGAAGTAGACCCGGGTTAATCAATTCAGGGGATTGCCGGTCCCCCACTTGGCGACTAGGTTTCGTGATGGAGCTCGCATCGGGAGAAGGGAGATCATGGCGCTGGTTAAGCTGGGCATGAATGAAAAGGACCACCTGCTCGCACTGATTCGGAAGGCCAAGTCGTCACACATCCGCTGGCGGGCCTATGCGCAGGGTCTGGTTGCCGGGGTCAAGGTCCAGGAGGACCGGTTACCCATATCCCACACCGACTGCAAGTTCGGCCACTGGTACTACGGTGAAGGCCGCTCACAGCTGGGCGATCTGAACATCTTCGAGGACATCGAAGGTCCCCACGAGATGCTGCACGCCATTTACGGACAAATCTTCGAACTGGTGCAGAACGGAAAATCGGAAAAAGCGCACCGGAAGCTGGATGAAATGGTCAGCGTCTCGCGCTCCCTGCTCGAACAGATCGAGCTGCTGGAGGCCGAGGTGGACGCCCGCTACGCGGTTGCCGATGGGAGTTAGCGCGCCCGAGCCTCCGACTCCCACCCACCACCACAGCACAAATCGCCCCGCCGACCGTCCCCCGCTCCCGGCGTAACGTCAACGCCACCGTTCCTGCCGTGGCCGACGGGGTCTTCACCTGGCCCCGGTTCCCATCGTCCCGTCAACTGGCGAACCCCGGGTAATATTCTCTACTTTTAATTGCCGGGTATCCGGCCCCCCGCGGCTGAATTCCGTTTTATGCAGGCGTTGGGTGCCTTTCGCGGAGGAGCGAGCGCATCGACCCATGGATGGAGTCAAACGGTTGCTGTTAACGGTTTTGACCGCTTCGGCGGCAGCACCCGTGTGGGCGGTGGACGGGATACTGCTAAACGGTGGTGTTGGAGCCAAGAACATCAAACCCGGAAACGAAGGCACGGCGACCCGCATCGGCTGGCTTTGGGACTGGCCGTGGCGCTGGAGCCGCGACGGCGATTGGCAGCTGACCGGCCAGTGGGAGCTGAACATCGGCACGCTGGCCGAGGACGACAGCGGCAGTGCCGAGATCACGGAGGTGGTGGAAGCAGGGATCAGCGCCGTGGTGCGGCTGGCAAGCTACCGTGAAAACCGCGGCGGCCCCTATCTGGAACTCGGTGTCGGGCCACACTATTTGTCGGACACCCGGCTCGATGGCGTCGATGTCTCCACCCATCTCCAGTTCGCCCCCACCGGCGGCTTCGGGGTGCGCTTCGGCGAAGGCGCCCGCTACGAGCTCGGCTACCGCCTCATGCACCTGTCGAACGCCGGCATCGAGGACCCGAATCCCGGCCTCAACTATCACCTGCTGCATTTCGCCTACCGTTACTGAGGCCGACCTCAGCCCACCACAACCCGCCCCCGGTAGATGCGGGTCTTGCGGGGGCGATCATCCGCTTGCACTTCGGACGGCAGCACCTTGCGCCGCGGCAGGGGCGCTCCGCGGTAACACGCCACCGGCTCAGCGCCACCCTCCTCCAGAATGCCGCGGAGGCCGGCCATCTCTTGGGCCAATTCGCGCACGTCGGGCAGCCGCGAACGACAGGCCAGCTCCAGTAGGCGCAGTTCGGCCCCCTCCTCGTGCAGATGGACGGTGATGTCGAACTCTTCCCGCACCAGCCGGCGCAGGGTTACCAGCAGGCGGACACGGCGCTGGGTCAGCTCGGTGGTGCTGTTTTCGCTGTCGGACATGACACTCCCTCGGTGACAATCATTCATCCGGCAGCAAATTTCAGGCCATCGACAAGGGCCGCTCTGGCGCTCATCATCGCCCGCCTGCGCGCAGGTTTGGTGCAATCCATCGTCCGCCGGGCGGGCGATGGGCCAGAGAGTGGCGAACGATGCCGGCGCTCCCGCGGACCACACGAAGGCTGTATCACCAAAGTTTCGCCCGGCCGGTGGGGAGTTCAAGCCGGGTCCGGGCGGGCTGCCCAATCAACCGGATACACTCAAAAGAGAAGGTACTCGCGAGACCACCCATGGAAGGCTGGCCCCAAGCGGTTGTGCTGCCGAAAGGCAGACGTCTGGCTTACGCCGAATATGGCGCCCCCCAGGGAGAGCCGCTGCTGTACTGCCACGGCTTCCCAGGCTGTCGCCTGGAAGGCGGTTTACTGCACGAAGCGGCGCTGGCGCTGGGTTTGCGAGTCGTGGCCCCCGATCGCCCCGGCTATGGCGAGTCCGACCCGCAGCCCGATCGCCGGCTGCTGGACTGGCCGGCAGACCTGGCCGCCCTGGCAGACGCGTTGGGCTTCGGGCACTTTCTGCTGATGGGCACCTCCGGCGGTGGTCCGTTTGCGCTGGCCGGCGCCGCCGCCCTGTCGGAGCGGGTGCGGGCGCTCGCGCTGGTGGCCCCACTGGGCCAGGTCAGCACACCCGCACTCCTCGAGGCCATGCACCAACCGGCCCGTCTGGTCCTGGGCACGGCGAAGTCCCGTCCCCGTCTGGCAGAAGGCTTTGTTCGGCACATTCTTGCCCGCGCCTACCGGCGCCACACCGAACAGGTCTGGCGGCTACAGCGCCGCATCGTCCGCGCGGCCGACGCGGAAGTGCTGTCGCGGCCCGGCCCCCACGCCACGTTCTGCCGCACAATCAGCGAGTCCGTGCACCGGGGGCCGGAAGGTCTGCTCGAAGACCTGCGGATCTATGTCGCGCCCTGGGGATTCGATCCGGCCGCGATCGATTTACCGGTCACGCTCTGGCACGGCGACCAGGACGTCACGGTGCCGTGCGAGCACAGCCTCTGGCTCGCGCACAGACTGCCACGCGTAACGACCGAATTTCCCACCGAAGAAGGCCACTTCACCCTGCCCATGCTGCGCGGGCGGGCCATCCTGGAACGGATGCTATCCGCCGCAACCCGTTAACGGCGCCCCGCAACCACGGACAAAAAGGACGTCGGAATGGAATACCTGCAGCAGTTCGGTAATATCAGCGCTGCCGCCCTCGAGCTGGCCGGGGTCGTCATCATTGTCGTTGCGGCGCTGGCCGCGAGCGTCGGTGCCGGCCGGCGGCTCATCAGCGGCAGTACCTTCGCCGACGTCTACCCCCTCTACCGCAACCAAGTCGCCCGCGGCATCCTGCTGGGACTGGAGTTCCTGGTGGCCGCCGACATCATCAACACGGCGGTGGTCGAGCTCACGTTCGCCAGCGTCGGCGTTCTCGCCATCATCGTCCTGATCCGAACCTTCCTCAGCTTCACCCTGGAACTGGAGACAACCGGTCGCTGGCCATGGCAGCGGAGTTGACCGCCAAATTCGTAGCGTCGTTGTCAGGGCACCGTCCGCGCCGGTAATCGACCCCACGCTCCGGTTGCATCACGTCTTGCAACGGCGGCAACGCCGCATAATCCACACGGAAACCGCGCTGGCGATCAGCATCGCCAGCACCACCACCGGCCAGAGCCAGGTCACCATCTCCCAGCCGACCGCCACCACCATTGCCCCTTGTCCCTCGGCATTCACCGTCAGGGCGTACTGGTCGATCACGTAATCGCTGTAGAAGATGAACAGCCCGATGAGGGCGAGATAGATGGCGATGCACATGGTCCTGGTCCGGAGGGGAGTGACCGATAGCTTACGCGAACCCGGCCGGAAGATAACGCCGGCCGAGCGGTGCGGCCACATCCCTGTGGCATCCCTACTAAGGCGCCCCGCGCCGTAGAGTGCGATTCATCGCACCGTGCAGACATCCCCGCAGCCACCGCTGTTGGATGGAGGCGTGCCGGTCAAAACCCGGCGCAGAGACGCAGAGGCGCAGAGTGGAGAAGGCTGTCGGGGCATCCTGAAGGCAGTGACCCGCTCCAGGGGGTCTTGCCCACCCAGGTAAGCATGGGGCGGCCCTTGGCATTACCGATTTTTGACTTCGTTGTTGCTGGTTGCCATGGAGGTTCCTGAAAATCGGTGCCGTTTAGCTTGTTCGCCTTGTCGACAATGGCAGGCGTGGTCAATCGATGCGGCTGGCCGTTTCGATGCGCTCACCCAGATCGGGCGGGGCGTGGAAGACGAAGGCGCGACCGCGTTTGCGTTGGTCGAGGAGCCCCAATTCGACCAGCTTGAGCAGGTCGGTGCGGGCGGTCTGGGTGGTGATCTGGTGGGAGCGTTTGTGGCTCTCCACGGTATAGCCGTGGCTGGCATGGCGCAGGGCGTGGCTGAGTAGCGCGACCTGGCGGTGATTGAGGCTCTCCGCCAGGACCGGCGCATGGCGCAGCCGCGCCTCGGCGTTGCGCTGCTCGTCGATCTTGCGCGCCAGATACTCGTGCAGCGCCTGGACCGCCTCCTGAATCACGTCCAACTGGTGGATGATGAAGTAGGTGGCGTCGTTGTCGTCGGTCTCGGTGTGCAGGTAGGCGCGGGCGTATCTGGCCGGGGCCTTCTTGATGAGTCGGGAGATGGAGAGGTACTCCATCAGCCAGTAGCCGGATCGGGCCATGCTCCAGTAGAACAGGGCACGGGCGGTGCGGCCGTTGCCGTCGACAAAGGGGTGGTCGTAGCCGAGCATGAAGTGGACGAGGATGGCGCGGATCACCGGGTGGACAAAGGGCTGTGCCCGTTCGTCCCGGTTGGCGAAGTCGCACAGACGCTCCAGGCGGGCCGGCAGGGTCTCGGCCGCGGGCGGTTGGTGCAGGATGGTGGTGTGAGTGGCATCCATCACCGAGATGCGTTCGTCGGCGCGGCGGAAGCGGCCGGCCGCGCCGGAGTCGTCCAGGGTGCCGTCGGTGACCAGGCGGTGGAGTTCGAGGATGCGTTCGGGGGTAAACGGCTGTTCCCTCAGCTCCCGGACCCGCTCCATGACATGGTAGTTGTTCAGGATCATCCGCTCGCTGCGGTCGCGCGGGCTACGGCCGCTGCGGAGCATGTTCTTGGCCTCTTCACGGGTGGTCGCGGCGCCTTCGAGCTGGCTTGAAGTGATCGCCTCCTCGATCAGCGAGCTGATCAGATAGCGGTTTCGATCCTCGCCCGACACCGCCTTCTCCCCCATGGCGATCTCCCCAGCCGCCTGCCGGTCGATTTCGTGAAGGGCCAAGAGGACCGGATCGGGCATGCCGAAGCTGATGGGACGGTCGTGCTTGTCGACCAGCGGCAGGGGCTTCAGCATCCCCCGGCGCGCCATCTTGACCCCCGCCCACCATTGCTCCGGGGTCAGCCCTTCGGGCGGGGTGCGGTGGCGCAGTTCATCCCAGTGGAGATAACGCTCCCCTTGGATCGGGGGCATGCCGATCAACTTGCTCCAGTCACTCGGAGTGACTTGCTGGAGCAGGTCTTCCAGCCGGGGCGGGGTCAACGGGATCTTCATGAAGGCATTAATTGCTAAATCTTGTTTAATTAGCACTTCGTTAGCAGTTTATTGCCTACTGCTAAATTTTGCAAAATTAGCAGTAAATTAGCTTTTGGGTGGGGCTCAAAAAGACATGGAGTCGCGTCTTGGCTCCATATTTCTGTTCACCGAACGATGCGGGCCGGTGCTGTGGCTTTTCCGCAACTGCTAATTCTTGCTTAATTAGCAGTTGATTAGCACTTCGTCGTCGGCAGCCTTCGATGCCCATGTTCCGCGATTCGGTGCGTGAGAACGCACCCTCTCATATGGGCGGGGATTCCGCCGGGTGGTCAATATCCGCTGGGGGAGAAGTGCATGAAGTCCTTTTGGCGGCATTGGGGGCCGAAGGTTTCGCACTGGTCGTACAGACCGTTCTGCTCCGGGTTGACGTCGATGGCGATGCCGAAGGAGTGGTTGCTGAAGCCGGTGCGGTTGCCTTGCGCATCGGGTTCGCCGCGGGTGCGCCCGACGCGGTAGCCGACCACTTCGGTGATCGGTTCGCCGCGGGCGATGAGATCGCCGAGTACCCGGCCGACGTCAGGGGCCATATGTCGGCAGATCCGGAACGGGGGAACACCGGGCAGGCTCACCTCCTCCTGGTCTTCCCGGCAGACCGTGCAACCGGTCTCCGGGTGGATTTCGTCCGCCTGCAACTCGCTATAGGGGTGCTGCACCGTTTCGAACTGCACGGCCCGCCGCTCGAAGGTGTTCCAGCGGTAGGTGCTGTAGGTGCAGGCGGCCGGTTCGGCGGCGACGGTCGCGGTCGATGCGGTTAACGTCAGAAGGAGCGGGATTATCGTGCTCCGGCGGCGTTTGAACGAAGCGTGTGCAGCTGGGCTTGGCATGCGTCCGATGGTAACACTCCGGGAAGCCCAGGAGCTTTGGCGTGGGGGCCGGCAAGCTGCCCGCGCCAAAGATTCGTGCGCAGGCGATCAGGTCACCCGACACGCGACAGACTTCGAGGGCGAGTGACATAGCCAACCGGCGCGGCGGGCGCCCCGCGGCTTGATGCTGCCAGAGCAAATTCGGGTCGCGGATCTGCCGAGTTGCAATCGCGGATGGTCTTGCCTTTACTTGCGGTGCGGTTCAATGGATGGGTCGCCCGGAGTCGCTCGCGCCGGTTACCACCAAGGAGAGGAAAGTCCAATGTACCTGACACGCCTTCATCGTTACCTGATTGCCGCAATCGCTGTCGGCTCCTTCGCGCTGCCGGCTACCGGTTCTGCGGAGGAATCGTCGGGCTCGGCTCAGTCCGTCGTCAACGGTGCTGCGGAAACTGCCGAGGCCGCCAGCTTTGAAGAACAGCTGATGCAGGATCTGGAGCAGGCGGAAACGCTTCTGAACGGGATCCGCGGTCGACTTCGGGACAGCACCTGCGAACCGGTCGGCGGCGGTACGCCTGGCCCGAGGCGCTAGACAGGTGAACAGCCCCGTTTCCGTCCGGAACGGGGCTTCACATGGCGCGATGCCCAGGGCGCCGCCAATCGACCGTCATCGTATAGCCGATCCCCCAGTCCGGGCTGCTGTCGCTCAGGCCGCCGAGGAGATAGAGCGTTCCGCGCCACGAACTGGTTGCGGCTTCGCTTAAATAAAGAGTCACCTCAGAAACTGGATCGTTGCCGGCAAATGCCGCCTGCTCCCAGGTATAGGAGAAACCGGCACTGTACTTCCCGGTCACCAGCACCACTCCCCAGTCGAGGATGCCGTACCAGGTATTGCGCAGTTCATAGGCGTCCGGGTCGCCCCGAGACACGTGTCCGACACCGCCCCAGAAACTCCTCGTCTGGCCGGGTAGGTAGATACTGCCCTGAACCGTATAGTCGTTTTCCCCGGTCCCGAGGCCCTTATCGGGGTCTCCGGTTCCAAACTTGACCTCTCCGGTTAGGTCGAAGGCGTAGCCCTGTTCCTCGGTCCCCAGCAGGTCGTAACCGCTGACCGCGGCCTTCACGTCCCCCAGCCCCGATGCCCGTTCACCCGGCATGGAGCGTCGGACGCCTTCTGCATCAATAAAGTCGGCGCCTGCCGGAATGCTATAGCTGAGGTAGGGCACCGTAAGCGTGGCGGTATAGGCATCGCCAACATAGGCGACCCGCAACGGCACGTACCACTCGTTGATTTGGCGGTCGCCGCCATAGTTGCCCTTGGTGAATTCGACACCCGTGGTAACGCTGAAGCCGTTGTCGACAGCGACCGCTGAGGAGCCGGTGAGGGCGCAGAAAACAGCACCGAGACCATGCGGGAACCACCATTGGGTTGAGCGTTGGAATGACATCAAGAGACCTGCTTCACGTGCGGCGCACTGCAAAGAATAGCCTCTCGTTGAGAGAGCCTCGCCGGAGACCGGCGCGTAGGGTGTGGTGAGCTTGCGAACCGCACCTTTTGGCGTGAGCGCGCGGTGCGGTTCGTTCCTCACCGGCACCCTACGTGCCTGCCGTGGGGTGGTGGGTTTGCGAACCGCGCCTTTTGGCGTGAGCGCGGTGCGGTTCGTTCCTCACCGGCACCCTACGTGCCTGCCGTGGGTTGGTGGGCTTGCGAACCGCACCTTTGGGCGTGAGCGCGGTGCGGTTCGTTCCTCACCGGCACCCTACGTGCCTGCCGTGGGTTGGTGGGCTTGCGAACCGCACCTTTGGGCGTGAGCGCGGTGCGGTTCGTTCCTCACCGGCACCCTACGTGCCTGCCGTGGGTTGGTGGGCTTGCGAACCGCACCTTTGGGCGTGAGCGCGGTGCG
>JAWLGP010000068.1:0-3003 GCA_041685045.1 Gammaproteobacteria bacterium | reverse complement strand
CCGGCGACATCTCCGCCGAGCTCATCGATGCCGATGCGCGGGCCGAGGCCCGGGTCATCACCCGCGAGCACGGCATCTTCTGCGGCGAGCCCTGGGTGCGGGAAACCTGCCGGCAGGTGGGCGGCACCATCCGCGTGGACTTCGGCGTGAACGACGGCGATCCGGTCACCCCGGAACAGACTCTGTTCCACCTCGAGGGCCCCGCGCGCGCCCTGCTGACCGCCGAGCGCACCATGCTGAACTTCGTCCAGCTCCTCTCCGGCACCGCCACCCAGACCCGCCACTACGTCGACCTCATCGCCGGCACCCGGGCGAAACTCCTCGACACCCGCAAGACCGTCCCCGGCCTGCGCATGGCGCAGAAGTACGCGGTCCGCTGCGGCGGCGGCCACAACCACCGCATGGGCCTGTTCGACGCCTTCCTCATCAAGGAGAACCACATCGCCGCCGCCGGCAGCATCGGCGCCGCCATCGCGCGCGCCCGGGACCTGCACCCCGACCGCACCCTCGAGGTGGAAGTGGAAAGCCTCGGCGAGCTCGAGCAGGCGCTGCAGGGCAACGCCGACATCGCCCTGCTGGACAACTTCAGTCTCGACGACACCCGCGCCGCCGTGGCCATGGCCCGCGGTGCCATCCGGCTCGAGGCCTCGGGCGGCATCGATGAGAACACGATCAGAGAAATCGCCGAAACCGGCGTGGACTATATTTCCCTGGGAATCATCACCAAGCAGGTGATCCCGCTGGATCTGTCCATGCGTTTCGTGTGAGGCTCGAGATGAATCGTTTCGGTGCTTTTCTGATCCACCTGGGGATCAGCCTGGCGATCTTCGCCGTGCTGGCCTCCCTGGTGGTCTTCGTCTGGTACCCCGACTTCTTCTTCACCACCGACGGCGGCTGGCAGGGCATCCGCATCATCGTCCTGGTGGACCTCGTTCTGGGGCCGCTTTTGACCCTGGTGGTGTTCAACCGCAACAAGCCCAGGACAGAGCTTCGCCGGGACCTTGCCTTGATCGGCACCTTCCAGCTCGCCTGTCTCACGGCCGGTACCTACGTGGTCTGGTCCGAGCGGCCGCTGGCGCTGGTCTACGTGGATGGGGCCTTCTACAGCATGAGCACCGACTCGTACCGGGAAGCCGGGGTGGAGGTGCCGGATCTCTCTGAATTCCCGGGGCCGTGGCCGAAGCGGCTGGTGGTGAAGCTGCCGGAGGACTATGGAGAACAGTCGGAGATCCGGTCTCGAGCCTTGCGCAACAGAGTGCCACTGCGAGCCCTGGTCGAGCGTTACGAGCCCTTCAAGTATCAGGACCTTCGGGCATCCAAAGAAGCGGTGCCCCAGGAGAATCTGAGAGAACGAGACGGTGAGCTGATGTACCGATGGGTTTCCCGGCACGGAGGGACGTTGGACGACTATGCCTTCTTTCCCTACGGTGCGCGTTACGCCTATGTATTCATCGGCGTCTCCACTGAGCGGCGGTCTGTAGTGGGCGTCCTGGACCTTCCTTTCGCCGGCACGCTGCGATGAGGCGACCTCGGGCCGTTCAACAGGACACGCAGGCGTCCGGCGCGAGCGCAGGTGGAACAGCACGTGATCGGGTAATGAGCTTCGCGACACATAGGTGAACTCCATACCGAAGACATGGGACTGCTACCCGCTGACCATCACCGACCACAGAACCCCTTACCTGCTCGCCCGCGATGCCCTCGACTCCACCAAAGAAGCCTTTGCCATCACAGCGTTCGAGCGCACCTTCCAGGAGTTCGGACTACCCCGCGCGATCTGTGCCGACAACCACGCCCTTCGCCTCGAGAACCGCCCTCTTCGGGCTCTCCAAGCTCTCCCTCTGGTGGTTGCGCCCTAGAGGGGCGATCCTCATGAATCCCTTGCAAGTGGCTAAGCAGCGGAGTGGCTTCGTCCGGAGGAAGCCTTAACGCCTTGATAGATCGCGGGTGTTTGGTGCCGGAACGCGGAATCGAACCGCGGACCTACTGATTACGAATCAGTCGCTCTACCGACTGAGCTATTCCGGCTCGAGAGGCGTGGAGGATACCTCGCTAGCCTCAAATCGGCAAAGCCAAGGTGAGTATCAGCAGGGGTCGTTTTCGGGGAACTGCCGGCACACCGAAGTGCCGGTCGCGTCCGTGGCCGTCACCTGGTAACCACCCCCCGCGAGCACCACGTTGTAGACGATATCGTCGTCCCCCTGCGGTACCCATCTGAGCGGCGGGTCGGAGAGGCTGGTGTCACCGCCAGCGACGTCGTAGTTCCCCGCGACGTACGCCCCCGTCCTCAATCGCGCATCTTCCTGGAACACCTGGATAGTGGCGACATTGTTGACGAGCACGCCCTCGCGGGAGGTCTGGATGTAGCCGTTGTAGATAGGCAGAGCAACAGCAGAGATGATGCCGAGAATGGCCACTGCGATAAGTAATTCGATCAGTGTAAAGCCGGTGTTATGCGACCGCTGGCAGCTCACGTAAACCATCCTCCACTTAAGGCGAAGGAGGGGCTTAGCCCCTCCTTCGTGACCATCAACTTCGCGAGTCGGATTAGATGTTCGCGAACGACACGGTCGCATTGTCGGCGGCAATAACGGGGTCCGCTGCGGGATACGCGGGAACGTCGATCGTCACGCTCCAGTCGCCGCCGGCGAAGGTGCCTGCACCGACCACGACGCCGATGACCCCGGTGCCACCGTTTGATGCGTTGGAGTATGCATCGCCGCCACCAGGCGCCGTGCCGCCATTCGAGTTCAGCAGAGCCACGAAGCCAGCCTGGGCGTAGTCACCAGAAGCATCAGCGTCTGCCAGTGTCCGACGACCGAGGGCCGCATCAGTCTGCACCTTGCGCAACTCGTTCTCGGCGAAACGGATGGCCTCCTGGTAATGAGAGTTCACCTTGGAGACGTTGGCGTTCTGGATGTAGTCCTGATAAGCCGGCAGCGCCACAGCGGCGAGAATACCGATGATGGCCACCACGATCATCAATTCGATAAGGGTGAAACC
>JAWLGP010000020.1:0-96021 GCA_041685045.1 Gammaproteobacteria bacterium | reverse complement strand
AATGCTTGACAAGGACTCGTCATTGCCTGCGCATTGCGCCTTGTCTTGAGTCATTTGAGGGGCTCTGAAAGTGCCAAACAGTGTGAAACAGTACACTAGGCCCATGTCGAAGCGAACCGTATTACTGCTGGCGCTGGCGACCGCGGGGATGACCGCGGGGATGACCGCGTGTTCGACGACCGACTACGTACGCATCGCCGCCAGCGGCGATCCGGGCGAGGCGTTGTCCAGTCTGGTCCGTGGGCGTGCCCAGAGCTATCGATACAATCCCGTTCTGTTGGTGAACGATGTCCGCCGGGCCCGCACGGAGTTTGAACAGTTGGTCGGTTTCCTCAAAGGGGAAGTGGGCCAGACCTGGGGTGAAGGCGAGATTGTCACGCCCAGCAACAAACGCTACGTCAAGTACACCCAAAACTACCAAAGCCGGGCGATTGTCGAGTTCGATCGCGGCCGGATCCGGATCGAGACGGTCGATCGCAACGCGCCGACAAAAAGTCTCCACAGCGCCATCGTCACCACTTTGCTGACGCCGGAGGACCCTCGGGCCGTGGACCTTTATTCGGCGCAAACCGTGCGACTGAGTGGCAGACCCTACCTGTACGGACTGGTCGAAGATCAACTCGGACGGCCGATTGACGGCCCAGAACGCGCCGAGGCCTACGCCGATTACCTGGTCAGAAACCAACGCAGGGTGCGCGCATCCAGCGCCGGGCCGAGCGAACAGGCGGTGCACTATGTGGACCTGTCCATGGTCAGCGATTACGAAAACCGTCAGGCCGGCCACTACGCGCCGCTGGTGGCGAAGTATGCCGACCATTATGGCGTGAGTCGCAGTCTGGTATTCGCCGTCATCAAGGCCGAAAGCAATTTCAACCCCTACGCAGTCAGCACCGCCCCGGCCTACGGCTTGATGCAACTGGTGCCGGCCACCGGGGGACGTGACGCCTATCGGATGGTCAAAGGCCGCGACCACACCCCGGGTCGGGATTACCTGCTCGTGCCGGAAAACAATATCGAGCTCGGCACCGCCTATCTCAGCCTGCTGTCCGACCGATACCTGGCCGGCATCCACGATGAAATCGCCCTCGAATACTGCACGATAGCCGCTTACAACGGCGGTGCCGGCAATGTGTTGAACCTGTTCTCCCGCGACCGCAGCAAGTCACCTTCGGTCATCAACCGCCTGGGATCGGCCGAGGTCTACCGGCGCCTGCGCGACGAGCATCCGCGCGAAGAGACACGCCGCTATCTGTTGAAAGTGCTCGAGGCCCGCAAGGGGTTTGTCCGGGCCAGTCTTTGAAAAGACGATTCAACCGGATTTAACAGGATAAAAAAATCCTGTCCATCCTGTTGAATTGTTCATCGGTAGGGATTCAGCGCTCGAACAGCAGCGCATAGGGCCGTTCGATCTCCGCGGCCAGCTCGCCCAGACTGAAGCTGCGCGACTTTCGAACCGCTTCGCGGCCGTCGAAATAGACCACGACCGTAGGAAAGGAAAAAACCTGGTGCTGGGCGGCGAGCTCGGGTGAAGCGGCACAGTCGACCTCGGCGGCGGGGAGCCGTGGGAACTCCTCCACAATCAAGGCCGCAACGCGCGGTTTCAGGGCGTGACAGACGCCACAGGCCGGGGAGCTGAAATAGACCAGGGCCGTCGGCTCCTTCCGGATGAAGGCATCAAATTCAACGGAGTCCGATAGGCGGTGCATGCGCGCTCCCGGGTCTGGAGCGGACAGTGTACGCGACCAGGCCCACGGCAGGGAATGCCGGTACTGCCGGCTGAGCGGCAGTACCGTTGAGACGATTCAGGTCGAGCGCGGGGAGAAGGTCAGGCAGTTGATGCTGTCCGCCGCGAAACCGACCTCGATGCCGTCGGCCGAGCACTCGAAATCGTCATTGTAGATGCAGCCGCTCACCTTGCAGGCACCCACGCCCGCCTCGGACGACTTCGATACATGGCGGTTGCTCCGAAAAAAGGTATCGCAGCCCGGCTTGATGCCGTCGCCGATGGTGATGGCACCGGCATGGCAGGCGTTGGAGCGGTTATAACTGCACTCGCTGACCTGGCACGCGGAGACGACCGGTATTTCCACCTTGATCTTCATGCCACACCTCCCTGTTGCAGCCCGTCCGGGGAAAAGTTGAGCAAAGCATAGGAATTCCCCCGACTCGGTCAAGTCAATCGGCTGAAGGTCAGGCAGCCAAGGTAGTGGGACCTTTCGGAGTAACCGACATAGATGTGCTCGGTGGCACACTCGTAGCCATCATTGTGGCGACAGGTATAGACCTTGCAGGCTCCCACGCCGGCGGACTGTGGTTGTCGGCCGACGTGGTCATTGACGCTGAAAAACGTGTCACACTGGGGATGCTCGCCGTTGCCGATCGTGATGGCCCGCGCGTTACAGCGGCCGGCGCGGTTGTAGGCACATTCAGGAACGGTGCATCGCGACACTTCCGCGGTGCTGATCAACTTTTCCATGGCATTCCGTCGAGGTTTTCTGACAGTTTCCATCAAGAGCTTAGCTGCTATCCCTCGCTCTTGTAGCCCCCCGTCGGGGCCGGGCAGGCGATGCCAACCCGCGTTTTGACCCGGGGCGATAACCCGACGATAATAGTCAGACATGCACAGGGGCTCACTTGCTTGCGCCCCGACCGAGGTGAACGTTTTGACCGTAAGACTTGACAACGCAGAGCGCCAGCGCCTGGCCCCTCTCGTGATGTCCATTCTCGACGAGTGGCAACTCACCGACGAGGCGCAGATTGCGCTGCTCGGACTTCCCGAACGGACCAAACCGCGCGAACTCAGCCGCTTCCGTCAAGGCTCCCAGCCGCTACCGGACGAGGACGACATCGTGGAACGCTCCCGTCACATCGTGGGGATTCAGGAAGCGTTGCATGTGGTCTTCGCCAAGAATCCCAACATGCCGGCGTTTTGGGTGGCCAACCGCCACAACCGTCAGTTTGGTCGTGCCCCGATGGAAATCATGCTGGAGGAGGGACTGGACGGCATGCAGCGCGTCTGGGGCCACCTCGATTGCACACGGAACTGGTAACCGGCAACAGCGGCGGGCGCTCGCGGAACGGGCAACCAATGGGAGAATCAGGCAATCAACCCTGCTCTCCCGTCGGCCCGTCTCAATGCAATCCGGACTAGTCCCGGGTCACCCAGGCACTGCCCAGACCGGCGGTGGAGCGGATTTTCGCAGCAAAGCGCTGTGCCGCGTCCTTGCTTTCGAAGCCACTCACCCGCAACCGGTACCAGGTCTTGCCATCCACCGTGGCCGGCTGGATCCGCGCATCGATCCCGAGGCCGGCCAGCCGGCTCCGCTCGGCGACAGCGAGGGTCTTTTCGGACACGGAGATGAGATTCACCACCCAGCCGGTGCTCACCTCAACCGGAGGCGGCGGGGCCTTGGCTGCGGCCGGCGCCGGGCGGCGGGCCACCTCCTCGATTTGGTGCTCCAGCTGTGCGATACGCTCCGACAGACTCCGGATATCGCGCTCGTTCGACTCGCGCAGGTGACTGATCGGCCCTTCAATGATGATGGCCAGCTCGTTGACCCTGGCATCGAGCTTGCGCGCCTCGCGTAGAGCCTCGTCGATCCGTGGGTCGGGCGCGGCAACCGCACGCGCCTGGCGCAGGTTCGACATTGCCTGCTCGAGTTCATCGATTTGGCCGCTCAGGCTGAAGGTCATGATCCCGGCGACAGCGGCCACGATCAGCCCCGCACCCGCCAGCGCGGCAACGATGATCGCCCGTTTCTTATCCCAAGCCGAGGCTGCGGCGGGGGCTTCCGGATCCCGGGGCGGTGTTTCGGGTGCAGCCCGCTCCGCAACACCCTCGAAATCGTCCGGTGGTTCGCTCACTTCCCGCAACGAGCGCTCCGTATCGGCAGCGGCAGCGGGATAGGGGATGTTGTCCGGGTCGAGCGTCTCGAAGGCGAGCTCTTCCGATGACCCCTGCCCGGCGTTCGCCGTCTCGGCCGTGGAGAGGTCCAGCTCATCCTCCTCGAGCTCCGGGGTTGTGAACGGCTGATCGATGTCTGTCGACGCATCCGGTCGCTCCGAAGCCTCGGCAGGTTCGAGTTCATCCCAGGACGGCTCCTGCTCTGCCTTTTCCCACTCCTCCGCCTCATCCTGTGCTTCCGACGAAGACTCCGTGACGGTCGCGTCGTCGGCATCCGCATCGTCCGGCTCGATCCCTTCGGCAAGGTCATGATTGAAATCGTCGAGAAAGGCCTCCAGCTCGTGGAGGTCAACAAAATCCTCCACTTCACCACCATCACCGGCGGCCCCGTCGGCCAAATCGTCGAAATCGGCAAGCAGATTGTCGTCGGAGCCCTCGCCACCCGAACCCGGTTTGGTTGCCGTGCGTTCGGCATGCAGGTCGAGTTTGCCGACCGACTCCTTCTGTTCAGACATGGATAACCTCATTGCGAAACGCCGGGCACCCTGGCGACCGGACCAAGCCTATCAACAGCGACGAGAAACAGGCAACGATCATGCGCCATGAACTCGGTTCGGCGCTGCCCCTGCGGCTTCAACTGAAAAGCGGAAACAAAACACTCGGGGTCAGAAAACCGGACTCGCATCCACCGGTTCGGCATGGCAGACGCGATTGCGCCCGGACTGCTTGGCCCGATAGAGGGCTTCGTCGGCGCGAGCGATCAGCCCCGAGAGGGTGTCATCGCGGCCCCGCGCCGCAGCGACGCCGATGCTGACGGTGACCGGAGTCGCCGCCGGCCGTGATTCGGCAATGCGCTCGCGCAGCAGCTCGGCGTCGCGACAGGCCTGTTCCTGCACCGTGTTCTTGAGCACCACGATGAACTCTTCGCCACCGAAGCGGCAGACCACCGAGCCTCCGTCGTCCGGAAACGATTCGCGGAGCAACTCGCCGACGGCGGCCAGTACCCGATCCCCCAACAGGTGTCCATGGGTATCATTGATCTGTTTGAAGTGATCGATATCGACCACCAGCACCGAAACCGGCCCACGCCCCCCCATCCACTCATCGCCGTGGTCCAGCAGATAACGTTTGTTGCGAACCCCGGTCAGAGAGTCGGTCAGCGCCATGCGGTGCATGTCCTCGCTCTGGCGTCGCAGCGCATCGAAGCTCTGTTTGATGAGCAGCAACGACCGGATCCGCGCCATCAGGATCTCTTCGACAATGGGCTTTTCGATGAAGTCGCTGGCCCCCTTCAGCAGCACCTCGGCATGGCGTTCCTCGCCCGACTGCCCGGTCACCACCAGTACGGGAAGTTCCTGAGCCAGCAAACGCAGGTCGGCGCGGATAAACCGCAGCAGGTCCTCCCCGGTCATCTCGCCGCTCAGGAAATAGTCGGTGACGACCAGGTCGGGCAGCGGGGCCTCCGCGTCCTTCAGGCTTAGCATCGCCGCTTCGGCGGACTCGAAGTGGCAGACGGTCAACCCGTGCCGTTCCATGATCTTTCGTCCCCACACTGCCGCCGTCTTGGAGTCCTCGACATAGAGCAAGTTACCGACACGGCCCGGACTGCGCTGCACGAAATCCTTGATGAACTCGCCAAGGGCTTCGATGCCCCGCGACTTATCGAAGAACTCGGTCACGCCCGCGGCAAACCCGCCGCGGACCAAGCGTTCGTCGGCATCGGAAGAGACCACCACCACCGGTGCGAAACGGTGCCGGTCGGTAGCACGCACCGCCTTGCAGACCTCCAGCCCATCCATGTCGGGCAGTACCAGCGAGGTGGTAACCAGGCTGTAGCACTCCTCACAGGTGGAAAGCAGCTTCAATGCCTGATCTCCGCTGCCGGCCAGATCCACGGCGGCTTCCGGCAACTCCTTTTTCAAATAGGACCGGAGTACCGTCCGGGACAGGTTGGAGCCGTCCACCACCAGGATTTTTCTGCGTTCCATGGCACCCTCATTTCCGCTGGAATGGCCGATTCTACCGCGTCCGGGCTGCGGCGTCCCGTCGGCATTTGCCGCCATCGAACCGGACCGACCGGCACTTGTCGACAAAACGATGGGGCACGCTGCGGCGGCATTGCACCAGCCAAACCGGGGAAAAGGGGTTGTGCTGGTTCGTCACTCTTGGCTATTGTTTTCTTCACCCTAGAAGAGGAGAAGCGGCCATGGCGGGAATCAGAAAAAGAGAAACCATCGTCTGCCCGAGCTGTGGAGCCAATGGCGAAGTCGGACTGGGAATGGCAATGATCGGAGCCCGGAACGACTACCGGGAATTCGCCTGCAGTATCTGCAATGGCGCGGTACCCTACAGTGCGCCGCGTGCCATTCTGGACATCACCTGGAGCCCGATCACGAACTCGAAAACGTCCGAACGGCCGTCCCTGGGCTAGCCGTCCAAGCGGCCGGGGGAACAGCCCGGCCGCGCCCCCCCGCCGCACATTCCTTCAATACCAATCGTCCATCATCCCGCCAAACCAACCTAACGGGGCAGCCGCTCTGGGCCCCTGCCGACTTTTTTCGCTTCACCGCCGCCACCGTTCAGGAAACGTTAAGGTGACAGCCCGTAAGGTGTCCGCCAACGTCACTCAAAAGGAGCGGCAGCATGGCGGCGAAACAGTTTCCTGCGGGAACACGCTTGCGGTTCGTGGAACGCGCCGATCCGGCACGGCAGCGGCTGGAACGACACATACACGCCTGCTACGCCCACGTCTACGGGGCTGACATCAACCACTTTCTGCCGACGCTGATCGGCCTGGAAGGGCCCGATGCCACCGTGCTCGGGGCGATGGGGGTAAGGGCGGCGGCACAAGAGCGGCTGTTTCTCGAACACTACCTCGACCGCCCGGCGGAACAGGTCCTTTCGGAACGCCTCGGCGACGCGGTTGACCGCTCCACACTGGTAGAGCTGGGCAATCTGGCAGCCGGCTCCCCCGGTGCCGCCCGCATCTTGATCATCGCGCTCAGCGCCTACCTGCGCGGCGCCGGTTTCGAGTGGGTGGTGTTCACCGCCGTCCCCGCCGTGCGCAACGCCTTTCGGCGGCTGGAGCTTGATCTGCTGGAACTGGCCCCCGCCGACGGGGCCCGCCTCGGCCCGGATCTGGCCCGCTGGGGCAGCTACTACGCGCAGCAACCGGTGGTCGTCGCCTGTAACGTGCCCCAGAGCTATCAGGTGCTGCAGCGCGCGATGCAGGTGGAGCAGGCGATGTCGGTATTGCGCGGCCTTTGGCAAAACGCCTTGCGCCAAGGCGTAAGTTATTCCGGAGACCGCCCATGAGCGTGGTTCTCGAGGCCCTGGAACGGCACGCCGGGGCGCGGCCCCACGCCACGGCCCTGCGTGGCGACGGAATCACCCTCAGCTACGGGGAACTGCACGCGGTGGTCGACCGGGCCGCACAAGCGCTGCGCCGCACGGGCGTCGGCGTGCTCGGTCTGGCGCTGGACAACGGCCCGGCCTGGGCGATCTGGGACCTGGCGTGCCAATCGGCCGGCATTACGGTGGTGCCGATGCCCGGCTTTTTCACCGCCGAGCAGACCCGTTACACCCTTGCCGACGCTGGCGTGGAGGCACTGATTGGCCCCGGCGACGACCCTTCATTACCGATCGCCGGCTGTCGCTGGCAAGCGCTCGCTTCCGGCACCGGCCGGGTGCCGCCGAAGACCGCCAAGGTCACTTACACCTCCGGCACCACCGGCCGGCCGAAGGGGGTCTGTCTGGCCCAATCGGCCATCGATCGGGTCGTCGTCTCGCTGACCGAGGCGGCGGGGGCGAACACCACCGACCGCCACCTCGCCCTGCTGCCGCTCGCGGTCCTGCTGGAGAACATCGGCGGCCTGTACGTACCGCTTTTTTCCGGCGCTACGGCCGTGCTGGAGCCATTGGCGCGGATCGGCGTCGCCGGTTCTTCCCGGGTTGACCCCGCGCGCATGCTGGCGGCGCTCGGCGAGGCGCGGGCGACCACGGCGATCACCGTCCCCGCGCTGCTGGACGCCCTGCTGCAGGGTCTCGAACAGGGCGCCGCGGCGCCCGATCAGCTCCGCTACCTCGCCGTTGGCGGCGCCGCGGTGTCGCCCCACCTGCTGGCGCGGGCACATGAACTCGGCCTGCCGGTGTTCCAGGGCTACGGCCTCTCCGAGTGTGCCTCGGTGGTGGCCGTGAACCGGCCGGGCGATGACGACCCCGCCAGCGTCGGACGCCCGCTCGCGCATGTGGATCTCACCTTTGCCGCGGACGGCGAGATCCAGGTACGAACCGAGGGCTTTCTCGGCTACCTGGGCGAACCGCCCCCCGCCGGAGGCTGGTGGCCGACCGGCGACCTCGGCCACCTCGACCGGCACGGCCGCCTGCATATCCACGGCCGCAAAAAGAACCTGTTCATCACCGCCTTCGGCCGCAACGTCTCCCCCGAGTGGGTCGAGGCCGAGCTGGGGGCTGAACCCGCAGTTCAGCAGGTGGCGGTCTTCGGCGAGGCGCGCCCGTGGAACACGGCGGTGATCGTCAGTGGAGCTCCGGATGCGGCGGTTGGCCGAGCGATCGAAAACGCCAACCGGCGGTTGCCGGATTACGCCCAGGTCCGTTGTTGGCTACGCGCCACCGCCCCTTTCACCCCGGACAACGGTCTCGCCACGGCCAACGGTAGGGTGCGACGCGCCGCGGTCTCCGACGCCTACGGCGCCGCCCTCGATTTTCTCTATACCGAAAACCACACCACGGAGGTGGCTCCATGAGCTTCTATCAACGCCTGCTGGCGGAAACCGAGACCGAACGCAGCGAATTCCTGGCCATCCCGCTGCTCAGCATGGGGGTACGCGGCGAGGTCAGCCGTGATCTCTATATCGCCTTTCTCACCGAGGCGTATCACCACGTCAAGCACACCGTGCCGCTGTTGATGGCCTGCGGTGCCCGCATTCCCGAGCGGCTGGAGTGGCTGCGGGAGGCGGTGGCGCACTACATCGAGGAGGAGACCGGCCATCAGGAGTGGATCCTGGACGACATCCGTCACTGCGGCGGCGACAGCGAAGCGGTGCGCCACGGTGTGCCCTCCATGGAGACCGACATCATGGTCGCCTATGCCTACGACACGGTCATGCGCCGCCACCCCGCGGGGCTGTTCGGCATGGTGCTGGTGCTCGAAGGCACCAGCGTCAAGATCGCGACCAAGGCAGCGGGCGCCATTCAAGAGCGGCTGGGGCTGGCGGATAACTGCTTCACCTACCTGACGTCGCACGGTTCTCTCGACATCAGCCACATGGAATTTTTCGAGGGGCTGATGAACCGGCTCAACCAGCCGGAAGACCAGGCCGCGGTGATCGGTTGTGCCAAGGTGATGTACCGCCTGTACGGCGATATCTTCCGCGCCCTGACCGGCGCCCGGAGGGCGGTGGCATGAAGCTCGAAGGCGCACGCATTCTGCTGCTGGGGGCCACCGGCGGCATCGGCGCCGCCACCGCACGGGCGCTGGCGGCCCGGGGCGGCCGGCTCTGCCTGGCCGGGCGCCGCCGGGAGCGGCTCAACACCCTGGCCGAAACGCTCGGCAACGACACCTTCGTGGTCACCGGCGACATCGCCACCGAGGAGGGACGGCGAGCCCTGGTCGCCGGTGCACTCAACGGATTCGGCGGCCTGGACCTGGTGGTCAACGCGGCCGGCGTGCTCGATTTCGTCCCCTTCGACGACCATGATCCCGGCGCGGTGGAGCGCATCTTTCGCGCCAACACCATCGGGCCGATGCTGTTGATCCAGGCCCTGCTGCCGACCCTGCGCGAGGGCCGCGGACGTATCGTCAACGTCGGCTCCATATTCGGCTCCATCGCCTTTCCCTATTTCGCCGCCTACTCGGCCAGCAAGTTCGCCCTGCGCGGCTTTTCCGAAGCGTTGCGTCGCGAGTTGGCGGACAGCGGCGTCGGCGTGACCTACGTCGCGCCGCGTGCCACCCGCACCGCCATCAACTCCGAGGCGGTGATGCGCATGGGTGAGGCCACCGGCATGAACATGGACGAGCCGGCGGTGGTGGCACGCGCCCTGGTACGGGCATTGGAAAAGGACAAGGACGAGGCCTACTTCGGCTGGCCGGAGTCGCTGTTCGTCCGTATCAACGCGCTGCTGCCACGGCTGGTGGACCGGGCCCTGCGCGGGCAGGCCCGCACCATGGCGCGTTTTGCCCGCCCCTAGTCCGAAATCCGCTGAGCTTTTCAAACAATACCAACCACTGGAGGGATGATGACCATGCTGCGTTACTGCTGCGGAATCTTGCTGTTGGTCGCGATGGGTGCCAGCCACGCCGCGTCGATGGAGTCGGAGATCGGGGCGCTGGCCAGCGCCTGGGACAGCGCCAACTTCACCAAGGAGGGCGAGGCCAAGGAGAAGGCGCTGGCGGGCCTGGCGGAACGGGCAAGACAACTGTCGGCCGCGTGGCCGAACCGGGCCGAACCGCTCATCTGGGAGGGCATCGTGCTCTCGAGCTGGGCCGGTGCGAAAGGCGGCCTGGGTGCGTTGGACCTCGTCAAGCAGGCGCGTGACCGGCTGCAACGCGCCGAACAGCTCGATCCCAAGGCGCTGAACGGGTCGGTGTATACGTCACTGGGCAGCCTCTACTACCAGGTGCCGGGCTGGCCGCTCGGTTTCGGCGATGACGAGAAGGCCGGGGCATACCTGAAAAAGGCCCTCTCACTCAATCCCGACGGCATCGACCCCAACTTCTTCTACGGCGATTATCTGATCGAAGAGGGCGAGTACCAGCAGGCCATCACCGTGCTGCAACACGCCCTGGAGGCGCCACCCCGGCCGGGACGCGAGGTGGCCGACCAGGGTCGGCACGTCGAAATCAGGGCCGCACTGGAGAAGGCAAAAGAGAAATCGAGGCCCAATAGCTGGTAAATTTGGCGACTTCGGTCTGGTCATCGAGGGAACTTCATGCGCCTGCTGCTGGTCGAGGACGATACGCTGCTCGGCGACGGTATCCGTGCCGGGCTGCGCCAGGAGGGCTACGCGGTCGATTGGTTGACCGACGGCGAGTCCGCCTGGGCGGCGCTCGAAACCGACCGGTTCGACGTGATGGTGCTGGACCTCGGCCTGCCACGGCTGCCCGGGCTGGAACTGCTGCGGCGGCTGCGCGGCAAGGGGCACACCCTGCCGGTGCTGATCCTCACGGCGCGCGACGCCGTCGAGGACCGGGTCCGTGGTCTCGATGGCGGCGCCGACGACTACCTGACCAAACCCTTCGATCTGGACGAACTGGCGGCCCGTTTGCGGGTACTGACCCGCCGCCACGCCGGGCGGGCCGCGCCGGTGATTCGACACGGCAGCCTCGAACTGGATCCGGCAGCCCATGCCCTCAGTGCCGATGGAAGACCTGTTGAGCTTTCCAGCCGCGAGTTCGCCCTGCTGCACCTGTTGCTGGAGCATGCCGGAGAGGTGCTGACCCGCGCCCGCCTGGAGGAGGCGCTGTATGGCTGGGATATGGAGGTGGAGAGCAACACCCTTGAGGTCTACATCCATCGCCTGCGGCGCAAGCTCGGTAATCCCCTGATCCGTACCGTACGCGGCGTCGGCTACATGGTGCCCCGGGAAAGCGAATGACCTCGATTCGGCTCCGCCTGCTGCTGCTGTTTCTGGGACTGACGCTGTTCGCCTGGGCCGCGACGGTCGGCTCCACCTACTGGCAGACCTCCCATGAGGTGGAAGAGATCTACGATGCCCACCTCACCCAGTCCGCCGGCGAACTGTTGGTGTATGCCGCCCATGAATATGCCGAACAGATAGCCGCCGTCAGCGCCGGTGCGGCCGAGGCGCAGGCGTTTCCACACGAGGTTCGGGCCATCGCCCCCCACCGAATCGAGGACGAATACGCACCCCGCCTGAGCTTCCGGGTGTGGGTGGGCGACCGGCTCCTGTTGCATTCCGAAGACGCGGCCGTGGACGCGCCGCTGGGCGACGTGGGTTTCAGTGAGCGGAGCGATGCCCAAGGCCACTGGCGCGTCTACACCCTGCGCAATCCCCGCGACGGCTTTATCGTGGAAGTGGCGGAACACCAAGGGATCCGCAGCAAGATCGTCGATGAGGTGGCAATGGCCTCGATCTACCCGGCGCTGATCGCCTTCCCGATCGTGGCGGTACTGGCCTGGTTGGCCGTCGGCGGTGGCCTCGCTCCCTTGCGGCAATTGGCCGTTCAGGTCCGAAACCGCTCCCCCGACTCCCTTTCTCCGGTCGCAATGGCAGGTGCCCCAAGTGAAGTGTCGCCGCTGGTCAGTGCCTTGAACCGGCTGCTGGCGCGACTCGAGGCCGTGCTGGAACGGGAACGACGCTTCACCGCGGACGCCTCCCACGAGCTGCGCACTCCGCTGGCCAGCCTCAAAGTGCAGGCGCAGGTGGCGGCACGCACCGCCGATCCCGAGGCGCGGCAGCAGGCTCTGGCCCAAATCATCGAGGGCGTGGACCGCTCCCACCATCTGGTGGAGCAACTCCTGACCATTGCCCGGCTCGACCCCGCCCAGGTGGACGCCAGCCGCGCCCGGATGAACCTCAACCGCGTCAGTGCCGAGGTGGTGGCTCAGCTGGCGCCCGCCGCCATATGCAAATCGATCGACCTTGGCTTGGTGGAGGGTGAGGTGGGGGAGATACAGGGCCGCGCAGAGGTGATTGCGATTCTCGCGCGCAACCTGATCGACAACGCGGTCCGCTACACTCCCGCCGGTGGCCGGGTCGAGGTGCGGATATGCGATCACGACGGGGAGGTCTGCCTGGAGGTGGCCGACTCCGGGCCGGGGATCGTGCCGGAGGAGCGCGAGCGGGTATTCGACCGCTTCTATCGCGGGCTCGGCCACGGCCAGTCCGGCTGTGGCCTCGGCCTTTCCATTGTGCAGCGGATTGCCGAGCTGCACCGCGCCCGCCTCAGCCTGGGCGAGTCGTCTTTCGGCGGCCTCAGCGTCGTCGTCTGCTTCCAGCGCTGAGCCTCATTGCGCTACCGACTCCAAGCCCCGTCAAGTGACGGAAACGCGAACACGCTTATTGATTGCGGCGCGTGCAACGCGCATGATCAGGCGCCCTTCGCGCCAAGGCTCGAGGAATGAATAACCTGACCCACCAGCTGGCCGACCTGCTCCTGGCCATGGAAGCCGAAATGCGCCGTGTCCGCCTTTGGGAGCAAACGGCCCCGCCTGCCGCGGCGTCTACCAGCCTGGTACCTTTTTGCTATGACACCCTACGCTTCGAGCAGTGGTTGCAGTGGGTCCTGTTGCCGAAGATGAAAGAAGTCGCCGAAACCGACACCGGTTGGCCGACACGGTCGGACATCTTTCCGGTCGCCGAGCTCACCTTCAACGAATACGGCGTCGACGCCGGGTATCTGCTCGTTCTGCTCAAGCAGTTCGACAACTTCATCAATCGCAGCCGACCATGACGGTCACCCGGCAACTACGGCTGCCACAACTCGACGCGATAACCCTGATCCCGCAACAGCTTCACCACACTGGATTCACCTACCAGGTGGGCGCTTCCCACGACCACCATGGTTTGCGACGGAGCGTCGAGCAACCGTTCGATTTTCGGTAGCCAGCGGCGGTTGCGATCCTCGATGATCGGCGCATAGAGTCCAGGGTAGCGACGTAGCTCGGCGTTGCTCAAGGCATCCAGCGCCTCGGCATCTCCGTCCCGCCAGGCGGTCACCATTTCGGCCATGCGGCGGTCGAGCTGCTCCCGCTCATCGAGAAACTGCAGAATCATCTCGGATTGCAGTTCCCGGTCGATCGAGGCCAGGAGCGCGATCTGCTCTTCCGAGCGCTCCAGCATCAGCATGGTCTTGCCGTCTTGGCGCGCCCTGCGCTGGAAGTGACCGTCCACTCCGTGTTCCGGCTGAAAGCCGTTCATCTGCATCTCGGCCAGACTCAGGGTCATCGCCACCAGCCAGGGACGAAACCGCTGCAGGCTCGCCAAATCGAGACTACGCTGCCGGCAGTAGGTGGCGAGGCGGTCGTAGACCTCCCGCGGCAACTCGGTGGCCAACGTCTTCCCTGCCGGATAGAGCCCTTCGCTGAGAACCACCTGCTGCAGGTCCGCGGGATTGGCCTCCACGTCGGTCTCGAACACCAGCTGATCGGACCGTGCATAGGCTTGCTCGAACTCGTCAGGCAGTGGGTAGTCCTTGGCGCGCAGCAGATGCACCGAACCGGCCAGCCACACCGTGCTGTCTCCCTTCTCCACCATCCAGACGCTGGACTGCGCATGGAGGAGGCCCAACGGGAGCATCAGGAGCAGTGCAACCCACCACCTGCACACTTCTCGGGTCATCGGGATCTCCTGTGTTGGGGCCGAACTAATGCAGTACCTCGACCGAAGCGATATCCCGCAGCTTTACCGGGTAAGTCAATGTCCCCCTGCGTAGCTGCATGGTCAGCTGCACTCGCCCATCCGCCACCTCTTGGACCAACCCCTCCCGCAACTTGCCGTCGTGGGTGCGAATACGGGCCCGGTTGTCGATATGTCGATGCAGCGCATCGATGTCGACACGGCGGAACGTCGGCTCGGCCGGGGCTGGCGGCGCCCCGGCCACCGGCGCCTTGGCCGCCGGCGTTGCGCTGGTGACGGCCTCTGTTTTTGGCTTCCAGGCGATAGCGGCCATGTCGAAGGGTTGTTCGTTGACCACCAGCTCCAGCCCGAGCACCTCAATCAGGTCTTGGGGCGGGTAGTGCGGCAACTCGGTCACCGGTGTATGCGGCTGCGGATTGAGCGCCAGCGCCACGGTACCGCCCTCGAGCATGAATTGACGATAGCTGTCGGCCATCGCCTCAGGTAACGCGATTCCGAACCGGGTCGCGACCTCCGCCAAATGCTGCTCCACGTACTCGGAGACGCTCCCCTTGTTGAGCAGCGCGCAGTAATCGTTTCGTTTGCGGTACCAACCCTCATCCGTATAGGTCACCCTCCCCGAGGGCAGGCCGTCCTCCGGACTGATTGCGCCAGGTTTGCCGGTGATCTGCATGTTCAGGTCAACGCGGAACAGCCCGGGGTCGGCCATCTGCAGGTCGACGGTAGTCACCCCGGAACCGGGCTCATGGGACAGCTCGGCCTTCCAGTCGAGCGCCACGCGACGGATGCCCATCGCCAACAGGTCCTTGACCGCAAAGTGCTCTCTGTCGCCGCAACCGAGGGCATCCAGGTTCGCGAGCGAGGCGCCTGATTGCAGATTGCCGGACACGGCCGCCGGCTCCATTTCGTCCAACAGGTTCACGAGCTGGCTATCCAGGTCGATTTGGAGTCGTTGCAGGGAAACGCTCAAGTGCTCCGGCATTTCGCCTTCGTCGAGCCGGTTTTCGAGTAGCAGCAAGGAGAGGAGATGGGGAGCGGAGATGCGGACTGCGGCAAGGGTAAACTCGTCCTCGGTCATCGTAGGCCGGAGTACCACCTCGTCGATGCCAACGGAACCGCGTAGGTCGGTATGGATACCGCCGTAACTGATCCGCACAAAGGGCGCTGCCGCCTGAACGAAAGCGTCGGCATGTCCCTTTACCTTGTACCAGAGAAAACCTTTGACCAGCCCGAAGGCTGCCGCAGCGATGACCACCACCCCTAAAAGCAACTTGCGCATGCTAGATCTCCCGTTTGCGCGTGTCCTTGTGTTTTCGTAACTGCTCGCCCGGGGTACGCTCTCGATGTCGGCGCTACACAAGGCATCGTCTTCCCCGCGAAGGCGGGGATCCATTGACCGTTCCCTGGATTCCCGCCTGCGCGGGAATGACGGAGGGGCGAGTAGTTACGTGTTTTCTAATTTTCTCCGCGGCTTTAACGACCGGCCTTACAACGCCCGGCAGCAATCGGTGACCACTTGCCAGCGCGAGCTCAGATTTCACTCGAACGCGAGGGCGCTATCCGGTCATTGGTATTGGTGAGTTTCGCCGCCAGGGCGTTGGCGATGTTGCGCATCACCAGGAAAGCGGCCCTTGGCTCAACCACCTGCAGCTCCTCCAGCGCGTTGCTGGTCAGCGTCAGCACCGTTGTCTTGGCAGCGGCCTCGGCCGTCGCCAGTCGGTTGGTGGGCTCGACCATGGCCACCTCGCCGAACAGGTCGAGCGGCTTCAACGTCGCAATCACCCCTGTGCGCTCGGTTCCGATGGTGACGGCCCCGACCAGCAGCAGATAGAGCTTGTTGCCGGGCTCCCCCTCGTGGAAGATGACGGAGCCTGGCTGGTAGGTCTCCACCCCGCATGCTTCCGCCAGGGCGCGGTACTCCTCTTCATACAGCCCCGCAAATGTCGGAACCTGTTTCAGGATTTGGCAAACCCGCTCTTTGTCCAGCAACGACATGACCCCCGCCTCGCCTAAAAACTTCCCGCTCCGGCTCAAGGAGCGGACTGCCGGCCCTTACTGATCACATGCACCAGATAAGGGACGATTAATCCGATACCCAGGGTCATCAGCAGCCAGTTGGCTAGCGACGAACCTGTCGCCCCGCCACCGAACTCCCCGACAGCACCCAACATGAACAGCAGGGTACCGAGCAGGTCCAAGGCGAGCAACACCATCGTTTTCGTCTTTCCACCCATTCTATCGGCACCCTGTCCGCCGCGAGCACGGCTAACGGTATCAGCAGGTTGGGTTGACAGGCAATGACCTGTCTCCGGTTCGGTCGTCAAAGAGCGGCGGTAGCGGCGCAAACACTCCAGGGTAAACACCCATGGCGCCTTGCAGGGCGATACGCCGGCTCGCGGCTCACCCCTCGGCGCCGGGTCTCGGCGCTCGCTTTCCGCTACGCTTGAGACAAATCGCACGTTGGGTGTGAGCCGTGGCCTTCTTCGGCGACTATCTGCTTTTCCTGGCGAAATTTGCGACTGTCGTCTCAGGGCTTTTTGTGCTCGCGGGCATGTTGTCGCGGGCGACAAGAGGCGCGCGGAGCGAGCGGGGCCAGTTGAGGATCCGCCACATCAATCGGCGTTATCGCCACATGGCGCAAACGATTGAAGCGGCCTCTTCGCCCGGCAAGGGCCTGGTGACTTCGCTGTGGCGACGCAGGCGGCAGGAAACGCCCAACACACGGCGAATCTTCCTGCTCGATTTCCACGGGGACGTCCGGGCCAGTGCCGTGCGCTCGCTGCGGGAGGAGATCACGGCCATCATTGCCGCCAAACGGCCCGGCGATGAGGTGGTGCTCCGTCTCGAAAGCCTGGGAGGCCTGGTTGCCGCCTACGGCCTTGCCGCCTCGCAGTTGCGGCGGCTGAAAGTTGAACAGATCCCGTTGACGGTGTGCGTGGACCGGGTAGCGGCCAGTGGCGGTTACCTGATGGCCGCGGTCGCGGACCACATCTACGCCGCACCGTTCGCCATCATCGGCTCCATCGGGGTGATCGCCCAACTGCCCAATTTCCATCGCCTGCTGAAGAAGCACGACATCGACCTGGAGCGGTTCCAGGCCGGCCCGTTCAAGCGCACCGTCACCCTGTTCGGCGAGAACACCGATGAGGGGCGGGCCAAACTCCGGGAGCAGGTGGAAGAGACCTATCGCTTGTTCAAGGCATTCCTGGCCCGCCATCGCCCGCAACTGGATGTGGATCAGGTAGCTACCGGTGAATACTGGTACGGTGAACGCGCCCTGGAGCAAGCGCTGGTGGACGACCTGCGCACCAGTGACGATTACCTGTTGGCGGCCAGCCACGAGGCCGAAATCTACGAAGTGAGCTACCTGGAACCGACCCGACGGCACTGGGGCATGTGGCAGTGACCCTCCCCTGGGAGCGGCGCCTCAGGCTGCGGCGTCGTGGCGCAGCACCACGTGCAGAATCTCGCCTGGCTGCCACAGGCGCATGCGCGGCCCCCAGGTCCCGGTGCCGCGGCCAACCAGCAGGTGCATGCCGTCGATGCGGTAGTGACCGAGGAAGAAGGGGTAGCGCTGGCGCACCAGATAGCCGAACGGCCAGATTTGACCGCCGTGGGTATGGCCGGAAAGCATCAGGTCAAAACCGGCCCGGCTGGCGGCTTCCACATGCAGCGGCGAGTGCGACAGCAGCAAGGCCGCTCCGCCATCGACCCCGACCAGTGACTCCAGCCGCGAAGGCTCACCGCCTCCGTGGCGGGCACGCCGGGTCAGGTCGTCAACCCCGGCCAGGCGCAAGCCCGGGCGCAGCTCCACGCTGCGGTCCCGCAGCCACTGGATGCCGGCCGACTCGAACCCGGCGATCGTCGCCACGGTGTCGCCGTGGAATTCGTGATTACCCGTGACCGCCCACACCCCGAAGGGTGCCCGCAGGCGGCGCAGCACGGTTATGACATCCGGGATGGAATTCAGGTCATCTTCCGTCAGATCGCCCAACATCACGATAAGATCCGGCTCCAGGGCCAGGATCTGGTCGACCCGGTCGCCCAACCAGCCGCCGTCCAACGTGGCCCCGAGGTGCAGGTCAGACACAGCCACCAGGGTGGTGCCGTCCAGCTCCGCGGGCAGTCCGGGCAGCGTGAGTTCGTAGCGGGTCACCACCGGCGCCCGCCACCCCTGGATCAAAGCCAACGACACCATCAGCCCCGCCAGGGCAAGTGCCCCCCCGCGCAGGCGCGGCAGCCAACGGCCACCGAAGCGTCCGAAGCCGGTGCCCAGGTCCACCAGCAGCAGGGGAAGACTGAGCAAAAACAGCGCCGCCAGCCAGTGGAAGGAGAATTGCGCCAACACGAAGGAGAGCGCCCCCGAGGCATCGTCACCGATGGCGACGCCAACGACATAGGCGACCCAGACCGCGGCCACCCAAAGCCACCAGCGGCGCACCCCGATTCGGTGACGGACCCATGGCAACGTGCCGATCCGCCACGCCCCGTAGGCGTGCAGCAAGGTCCCGGCCAGATTGAGGATCAATGAAAACAAGCGTCCCCCAATAGAGGCATCACGATACACCCCCGCCCATCAATACCGATCGACCTCCCCCGCGGCGGCCAGTTCGTGGCCCAGTTTGGCCGCTTCCGCCGCCCGCGGTTTGCTGAAGCGGGCAATGCCGAGATAGAACACCGGCGTCAGGAAAAGGGTGAAGACAGCCGCAAGGCCCAGACCGCCGAACACCACCCAGCCGATGGCGGCGCGGGCCTCGCCGCCGGCACCGCCGCTCAGGATCAAGGGGAGACCGCCGAGCACCGTGGAGATCAGGGTCATGGCGATGGGGCGCAGACGCACGTGGGCAGCATTGCGTACCGCCTCCCGCACCGTTTGGCCGCGGTCGCGCAACTGGTCGGCGAACTCCACCAGCAGGATCCCGTTCTTCGCCATCAGGCCGATCAGCATCACCAGGCCGATCTGCGAGTAGATGTTGATCGAGGTGCCGGTGAGCCACAGGGCATAGACGGCCGCCGCCACTCCGAACGGTACCGTCAGCACCACCACCAGGGCGCTGGTGATGCTTTCAAATTGAGCCGCCAACACCAGGAAGACCACCAGAATGGCGACGGCGTAGGTAATGGTGACGTCGCGCGAGGTCTCTTCCAGGGTCGCCGCCTCGCCCAGGAACACCATGCCGATCCCGGGCGGCAGGACTTCCACCGCCAACGCTTCCAGCTCAGCCACCGCAGTGGCGATGGGATAGCCTGGGCCCCGGCTGGCATCGATCTCGATGGCCCGGCGCTGCTCATGGCGGTCGAGTTCGGCAGCGACACCCTCCTCCTTGAGCGACACCACCGAGGAGAGCGGCAGCAGGCGGCCGCTCTCGGTCGCAACATAGAGATTGACCAGGTCGGTGGGGTCCTTGATGGCGCCGGTGATCGACTCGAGCAGGATCGGCACCGCCTGGTCGGCGACATTGAGGTCGACCACCTCGTCGCCGTCGATCATGGCACGCAGGGTGGCCGCGAGCCCTTCCAGCGGGATGCCGAGATCGGCGGCGCGCCGCCGATCGATCTGTACCGAAAGTTGCGGCTGGGTCGGCTGGTAGGAGAGCTCCGGGTCCGTGAGGTTCGGCAGGCGCTGTTCGATGGCGGCGGCGAAGCGCTGGGCCACCTCGTACAGCTCGCCGTAGTCCTCCCCAAGCAGGGCCAACTGCACATTGTTGCCGGCGCCGCGGAGGTCGAGACTATTGGGACTGGAGACGCTGACGCGTGCTCCCGGGATCGCCGCGAGCGGTCCCCGCACCTGGTCCATAATCGCTTGCTGGGTGCGCTCACGCGTTTCCCAGGCAGCCAATGGCACGCTGCTCCAGATCCGGTTGGGGTCCCAGCGGCCGACAATGGTGTAGAGGGAGTCCGCCTCGCCGCTGGCGACCAGAGGCCGCAGGATCGCCTCCATCGCTTCGGCCTGACGCTCCATGTAGTGCAGACCGACGCCGTCCGGTCCGGTGGCGCGGACATAAAACAGCCCGCGATCCTCCTCCGGCAACAACTCCTGGTCCAGTGCCGGATACAGGGCCAGGGCGCCCCCTGCGGCAACGAACGCGATCAGCAGCGCCGCCAGCGGATAGTTCAAGGCGGCACGCAGTCCGGCATCGTAGCCGCGGGTCAGGCCACGGCCGACGCTGGCCGTCAAATGGCGCAATCCTTGTGACCCGGCCGGTTCGCGGGCGATCCGCACCGCCAGCGACGGGATGAGCGAGAGGGCGACAAAGGAGGAGATCGCAACCGCCACTGCCAGCACGAAACCGAATTCCCGGAACAGACGCCCGGCGGTTCCCGGCAGAAAGGCGATCGGCACGAACACGGAGATCAGGACCGCACTGGTCACCACCACGGCGAAGAATACCTGGCGGGTGCCGAGTACCGCCGCCGCGCGCTTGCCCAGACCCTGGCTGCGGCGGCGCTGGATGTTCTCCAGCACCACGATGGCATCGTCCACGACCAACCCGGTCGCCAACACCAGCGCCAACAGCGTGAGGATGTTGATAGAAAAACCGAACAACCAGATGGCAGCGACGGTGCCGATCAGTGCCACCGGGATGGCAACGCTGGGCACCAGGGTGGTACGCAACGAACCCATGAACAGCCAAAGGGTGGCGATCACGATCAGCACCGCAAGGCCGAGGCTGACGAGCACCTCCTGCACCGAGCTGCGGATGAAGATGGCGTCGTTGGCAGTGATACGCAGTTCGAGGGTGTCGTCGAAGCGCTGATTGAGCCGCTCCACCGCCCGTTCCACGCCGCTGGCGATCTCGATGGTATTGGAGCGTGCCTGGCGTACGATACCGAGCCCGATCACCGGTCGGCCGTCGAGACGAACGTAAGCACGGGCATCCTCGGGCCCGAAGAACACGTGAGCCACGTCGCCGACGCGGGTGGTACCGCGAATGACGATCGCCTCAACCTGCGCCGCCTCTACGACCGAGGCGTCGGCGCGCACCAGCAACTCCTGATCGTCCGACCGGAAGCTGCCGGCCGGCACATCGAACGGGGCACTGCGCAGCGCAGCGGCCACGTCGCTGATGGCAAGGCCATAGCTGGCAAGGCGCAACGGGTCGACCACCACCCGCAGCATCCGCTTGCGCGCCCCGAACAGCGGCACGTCGGCGACACCTTCGATGGCAATCAGTGCCGGTACGATGTCCTGCTCGACCACCCGGGCCAGTTCCTCCTCGGGCAACCGATCGCTCATGACGGCGAGGGTCATGATCGGGCGGGCGTCGGCATCGGCCTTGATGACAGTGAGCTGCTCCACCGCCTCCGGCAGACGGCGTTCGATCCGGCTGACCGCCTCGCGCACGTCGGCGGCGGCACTGTCGAGGTCCACCTCGGGGGTGAACTCCACATGCATACGGAAGTTGTTCTCCTCGCTGGAGGAGCGGATCGCCTTCACGCCGGAGACCCTCGCCACCGCCCTCTCGACGATGCTGGTCACCTCGGCATCCATCGTCTCCGGCGAGGCGCCCGGAAAGTCGCCGCGCACGGTCACGACGGGCCGATCCACATCCGGCAGCTCACGCACCTCGACGCCCAGGATCGCCGCGGCACCGGCGAGGGCCAGCAGCAGGTTGAGCACCAGCACCAGCAGCGGCCGGCGGATGCTCAGGGTAGGGAGGTCGTTGATCGGCGGCTGACTCACGGCGCGGTCGGCTCGCGGTAGCTGACCTTCACACCCTCGCGCATCCGCTGCACACCCTCACGGACCACGAATTCGCGTTCGGCCAGTGCGGCCTCTACCAGCACGCGGCCTTCGCGCCGCTGCACGATGGTGACCGGCACCCGCGCCGCCTGCTGTTCGCGCACCGCCCAGACATAGGAACCGTCGCCACCCCACTGTACTGACACCTCCGGCACCACCGGCAAGGCCGGACCATCCAATTCGAGCCGGACGCGAAAGCTCATGCCGGGGCGCAGGCGGTCGTCGGGATTGGCCACCTCGGCCTGGACCAGAAACGTGCGGCTGGCCGGATCGATGCGGCTGCCGATGTCTGCGATCCGGCCCGTGCTTTCGCCGGCACGCCCGGTCCACGGCGTCACCGATACCGAGTCGCCGAAGGAGAGGCGATTGATGAGCGTCTCCGGCACATCGAAACGCACCAGCAGCACGCTTCGGTCATCCAGTGAGGTGATCACGGTATCGGGGGTGATGCGGGCGCCCGGATCGATGTCGGTGACGCCAACCACGCCGGCGAACGGGGCCTCGACACTGCGGTGGTCGAGCGCCACCTCGGCCCGGCGTAGCTCGATCCGGGCCGCCTCCACCGCACTGCGGGCGCTGTCCAGGTCGGAGGCGGTCACGGCCCCGCGACCTTGGGAGTCGCTGTAGCGCCGAAGCAGTCGCTGCGCCTCGTCGAGCCGCACCCGAGCCAGCTCCAGCGCCAACCGCTCGTCCCGGTTATCGAGCTCCACCAGCACGGCGCCCTTTTCGACCCGCTGACCGGCCGTGAAGTGAACCGCCGTCACCTCACCTGAGGTGGCGGGGTGAAGCAGAATGGAGCGCCGCGCCCGCGAGGTGCCGACCGCCTCCAGTCGGACCTGCTCCGGCTCAAGCAGCACCGGCTGCACCATCACCGGGGTCGCCGCGGACGGCGCCTTGGGTGGCGCCGGTTCCGATGCCCCTTCCTGGGCACAACCGGCCGCGAGTACAGCCCCTGCCAACAGGCCGATCCAGTACCTGATCATCTGCGATTTTTTCCCGTTCAGAAGGAATCGGTGCAGTTTCCATTTCTGACCGGAAAGCTGCAAGCCCGGTGGATCGACGCGGGCGCCCATCGGGGGCGTTTGATGGGCACGCGCCGGTTGGGTCAGGTGCTCCGCACGGATGACCGGGCGGCGCTTTGCCCATCCTACGGGACTATGGTCGATCCCGGCAGTTGTAGGATGGGCAAAGCGCGCCCGCAGCGAAATCCATTTATCTCATTGGGTCGACGCGCGCGTGCCCATCGGGGCCGATGGATGGGCACACGCCGGTCGGGACAGGTGCCCCGCACGGGCAACCGGGCGGCGCTTTGCCCATCCTACGGGACTACTATGGTCGATCCCGGCAGTTGTAGGATGGGCAAAGCGCGCCCGCAGCGAAATCCATTTATCTCATTGGGTCGACGCGCGCGTGCCCATCGGGGGCGTTCGATGGGCACGCGACGGTTGGGGCAGGTGCTCCGCACGGACAACCGGGCGGCGCTTTGCCCATCCTACGGGTCTACAGGTCGGATTACTCGAGGTCGGCCACCAGGGCATCGCGCACTTCGGCCGGCACGGACTCTATCCGCTGGGCGTATACAGGATGGTCGATTCCGGCGGCGAGGTTGGCACCGTCCTTGAGGGCGCCGACCATCTCCGGCGTCAGCTCGAAGCGCAGAAAGTGCACCGACGAGGTCTTCTCCGCGTTGCTGCGCTCCAGATCCTCGTTGGCGACGGGGAAGACCGGTTCGAAGCCATCCAGCTGGACATAGGTGCTCTCCTCCACCCCGTGCAGTTTGGCCAGTTTCCGGCGCCGCTCCTCCACGTCCGGAAACTCCAGCATGAAGGTGGCCTTCCAGTTGCTGCCGTCGGGGATGAGCGGGTTGTAGGCGGCCAACTCCTCCTCGATACCTGGGGCCTCGAAGATGCGCTCGGCGCGCAACATCTCCTGGACCTGGTACTGCATGGTGAGCCGGTCTTCGAAATAGAGGGTGGCATTGGGACCAATGGCCAGCTGCCGACGTTTCTTGTGGGCCATCACCCGGGCGCGGAAGTTGGGGCGCACCTCGGCGTAGCGCTCCAAAGAGTAGAGGTCGTCGCGGGTCAGCTTATCCATTTGTTCTCCCCTTCATTGAGGGCATATGGCATGTGGTAGGTAGGATATCGGGGAGAATCAAACCCATGTTCCACCTACCACCTTCCATATACCTGCATCCATTGAGGGCATATGGCATGTGGTAGGTAGGATATCGGGGAGAATCAAACCCATGTTCCACCTACCACCTTCCATATACCTGCGTCATTGAGGGCATATGGCATGTGGGAGGTAGGATATCGGGGAGAATCAAACCCACGTTCCACCTACCACCTTCCATATACCTGCGTTGATTTTTCTCTGCGCCCTCTGCGCCTCTGCGGTGACTTCTTCTTTCAGATCCCGTACGCCATCCGCAGCAGGCTCATCGGGTGTTCGGTGTGGCTGCCATCGGCCAGTCCGTGCTCGATATGGTGACCGGCCATGGGGCAGTCACTGCCGTAGTGGTCGGCCTCGGCCTGCTTCACCCGGTTCACCACCGGCCGCGCAATCTTCATCGAGGCGCTGTGGAACTCCTTCTTGACCGCATAGGTACCGTCGTGGCCGGAGCAGCGTTCGATGATGTCGACCGAGGTGTCCGGCACCAGCGCCAGCAGCTCGCGGGTCTTCTGGCCCACGTTCTGCACCCGTTGGTGACAAGCCGCGTGGTAAGCCACCTTGCCGAGCGGCTGCTTGAAGTCGGTCTTTAGCTTGCCTTCGCGATGGCGGGACATCAGGTAGTCGAAGGGGTCGAAGATCGCTCTGGCCACCTTCTTCACCTCGTCGTCATCCGGGAACATCAGCGGCAGCTCCTGCTTGAACATCAGTGCGCAAGAGGGCACCGGGGCGACGATATCCCAGCCTTCATCCACCAGTTTCGACAGCACCGGGATGTTCGCCTCCTTGGCCTTGGCCACGGCTTCGAGGTCGCCCAACTCCAGCTTGGGCATGCCACAGCACTGCTCTTTCTCGGCCAGGGTGACCGGGATCCCGTTGTGCTCGAACACCGCCACCAGGTCCTCGCCGACCACCGGCTCATTGCGGTTGCCGTAACAGGTGGCGAAAAGGGCCACCTTGCCGCGGGTGGGGCCGGCCGGCTCGCCCTGGGCCGCAGTGCCGATCTTCGCCTTCAGGCGTGAGCGCAGTGGCTTGGAATGGAACTCCGGCAGGCGCGCATCGGCATGCACCTCCAGCACCGACTCCAGCAGTTTACGTGTCGGTTTCGCACGATTGGCGGCGTTGACGATCCCGGCGACCACCGGAATCCCGGCCAGGCGGCCGACAGCATCGGTGCTGGTCAGGACGCGGTCGCGGGTCTTGACCTCGCCCTTTTTGAACTTGACGGCCTTGGCCCGCAGCATCAGGTGGGGGAAGTCGATGTTCCATTCGTGCGGCGGCACGTAGGGACACTTGGTCATGTAGCAGAGGTCGCAAAGGTAACAGTGGTCGACCACCTTCCAGTAATCGCTCTTGGCGACGCCATCCACCTCCATGGTGTCCGATTCGTCCACCAGGTCGAACAGGGTGGGAAAGCTCTGGCACAGGCTGACGCAACGGCGGCAGCCGTGACACAGGTCGAAGACCCGCTCCATCTCGCCGAACAGGGCGGCCTCGCTGTAGAACTCGGGATTTTTCCAGTCCAGCGGATGACGGGTGGGCGCCTCCAGGTTACCTTCCCGCTGCAATTCATTCGGTGCCGACATCGCTCACTCCCCCAAAATGACCGGGACCGACGCGCGGTCCCGGCATGGTACGGACTCAGGACTCCAGGCTGTCCAGCGCCTTCTGGAAGCGGTTGGCGTGGGAGCGTTCCGCCTTGGACAAGGTCTCGAACCAGTCGGCAATCTCCTCGAAGCCCTCGTCGCGGGCGGTCTTGGCCATGCCCGGATACATGTCGGTGTATTCGTGGGTCTCACCGGCGATGGCGGTCTTCAGGTTGGAGGCGGTCGCCCCGAACGGCATACCGGTGGCGGGGTCGCCGCAGGCCTCGAGGTATTCCAGATGTCCGTGGGCGTGGCCGGTTTCGCCTTCCGCCGTGGAACGGAATACGGTCGCCACGTCGTTGAAGCCCTCGACGTCGGCCTTGGACGCGAAGTAGAGATAGCGGCGGTTGGCCTGGGACTCACCGGCAAAGGCCTCTTTCAGGTTGTTTTCGGTCTTGCTGCCTTTCAGTTCCATAGCGATCTCCTCATCTAGTATGTGGCGGTCCATACCCACGGTTAGGTGTGAACACAGTCAGTGTAGTCAAACGCTCATACCCACAAGGTACGAAAGGAAACATAGAAGCAGTCCAAGCATCCTTCAAATCGAACTTTTCGATTGATTTGATAGGCAAATCCTATTAAGCGGCGCCGAGGTTGCGGCCACGGGGGAATTCCGTCACCGGTTCTGTCTGGAGGCAGGGTACGCGCCCCTGTGGAGCCGCCTGTTCTTGCCTTTTCCACGCTTGCCGGAGCCGGCTCCGCCGCGTAATGTGGGGGCGGACCCCTCGGAGCGGCACCGCGGGCGATGTCGAGAGCCGCCATGAAACGATCGCCTTTCCGGCAGGTCGGTCCCCGTCGGGATTGGCCGTGCCTGCTGCAACACCTGTTTGTCGGGTTGAGCCTGCTGGCCCTGACGCTGCCGTCGCTCGCCCAGGAGCAGGGCGATGCGCCCCTCTGGGTGGTTGCATTCGCCCAGGATACGCTCGCCAACGACTGGCGCCGGGCGCAGACGGACGGTCTGGTGGAGGCCTTTCGGCACTACCCGGAAGTGCGCTTCATCCACACCGATGCCGGCGGCAATTCAGCCCGCCAGATTCAGGATATCGACGAGCTGGTCGCCGGCGGTATCGACCTGCTCATCACCAGTCCGCGTGACGCCGGGCTGATGGCTCCGGTGATCGACCGTGTGAGCGCGCGCGGCATTCCAGTGATCCTGCTCAGCCGCCGCACCGCCGGCGAGGGCCACACCAGTTTCATCCGGGCGGACAACCGCGACATCGCCCGCCGGGCCGCCCGCCGGCTGTCCGAACGCTTGGGCGGTCAGGGCCGCATTCTGATCCTGCAGCACATCCCGACCACCACTCCGGCCATCGAGCGCACCGAGGGTTTTCTCGAGGAGCTGCGCCACCACCCGGGGCTGCAGGTGGTCGCCATCAAACGCGCCGATTCGCTACGCGACAAGGCGATCCTCGCCGTGGAGGAAGCACTCGCCGAGGGGCTGGCGTTCGATGCCATCTATGCCCAGAGCGACAGCATGGCCGCCGGGGCACGGGCCGCCCTGCGCCACGCCGGGCTCGACCCGCGCCGCATTCCGATCGTCGGCATCGACTACATCTCCGAGGCGCGCGAGGCGATCCGTGCCGGCGAGCAGGACGCCAGTTTCGTTTACCCAACATTCGCTGCCGAAGGCGCCGACGTAGCGCTGCGTATCCTGCGCGGGGAGCCGGTGCCGAAGGAGATTGTGGTGGAGTCACCGATGGTAACGCGCGACAACGTCGAGTCGGTCGAGCCCATTTTCTAGTCCATGCTGACCAAGCTCCGCCTGAACCAACGCCTGCTGCTGCTGTGGTTTGCGTCCGCGGCAGCGGTCCTGTTCGTATCGGGCTTCGCCTATTGGTCACTGCAGGAGCGGCAAGCCGAGATCGACGAGCGAGCCCGTATCGAGACCGCCTTCGGCATCCTCGGTCAACATGTGGGTGAGCGCGCCAACCGGCTGGCCACCTCCGCCGGTGCGCTGGCCGAGCGAGCAAGCGTGGTAGCCACCCTGCGCCTGTTTGCCGACTATTTCGACCCGCAGCTTGGCGCCGCCACCTTCGATCCGCCCGCCCAGGAACTCGCTGGCGAACTGGCGGAACTGGCACGGGCGGCGGGGGCCGGCTGGGCAGTGATCGTCGGTCGCCAGGGTCCACTGAGCGGCTACTGGCGCGACGACGCCACCGACTACCGCGCCTACTTCTCCTATCCGGACACAGGGGTCGTCGCCTTCTCAAGTGCGCGAGGTGATTCGCTGTTTCGACCGTTGGCCGCCGCGCCCGGCTTCCTCGGCAAAGCGGAAGGGCCGGCCGACGCCGGCGGGATCAGCATGGTCCGATGCCCCACCGGTCCGGGTCCGGCCCTCCTGGCAATAAACCCGGTGTACCGGAGCGGCAGCGCAAAGCCTGATTCGCTTCTCGGGAGCGTACACGTGGGGGTCTGCCTCGACCGGGAGTTCATAGAGCGCGTCGCCAGTCAGACCGACACCGCCTTCGACATCCTCAGCGGCGAGCAATTCACCCGCTCTGGAGACCGGCCGGACAGCGTACCGTCGGCGGAGCCGCTCCCGGAAATGGCAACAGGCATTCCGCTGACGGCTATTCGTTGGCACCGCGACCACCGACGTCTCGTCGGTGCCGGCGACTGGCTGCTCGACGACGGCAGCCGCAACGTGGCGCAGTTCACACTCGACCGGGCCGACCCCACCGCCCAGCATCACGCCCTGATTACGGCCGGACTGTCCGGCCTGCTATTGAGCGGCCTGGGCATCTTTGCGATCGGCCTGCTCTATCTTCGGCGCACCGTCACCCAGCCGCTACAGCAGCTCATGCGCGCCGTCCACAGCGCGCGCCAGGGCCGTTACGAGGCGGTCACCGGCATCCGGCCCGGCGACGAGATCGGAGATCTGGCAGAGACCTTCAATCACATGACCGAGCGCATCCGGCGCCGGGAAGAGGAGCTGCGGAGGTTGTCGCGCGCCGTCGAACAGAGCCCCGCCTCGGTGGTGATCACCGATCCGGAAGGTCACATCGAATACGTCAACCCACGCTTTTCCGAAGTGACGGGCTACACCAGTGAGGAGGTGCTCGGCCACAAGCCGAACCTCCTCAAGAGCGGCCACATGTCCGACGAGGTGTATGCCAGGCTGTGGCAGACCATCCTGGCCGGCAAGGTGTGGCGGGGGGAGCTGTTCAATCGAACCAAGGACGGCACGGTGATCTGCGAACAGACCTCCATCTCCCCCATCTTCGGGGAAGACGGCATCATCACCCACTTCGTGGCAGTCAATGAGGACATCACCCAGCGCAAGCAGGCCGAGGCGCAGATCAATCACCTTGCCTACCACGACGGGCTGACCGACCTGCCCAACCGGGTGCTGTTCCGGGACCGCCTCGAACAGGCGCTGCGTCTTTACCGGCGCCACGGTGTGCCGTTCGCGCTACTGCTGCTCGACCTCGATCACTTCAAGGACATCAACGACAGTCTCGGCCATACGGTGGGCGACGGCATGCTGCGTCTGGTCGCCCGGCGGGTAGACGGATTGCTGCGCAAGAGCGACACCTTCAGCCGTTTCGGCGGTGACGAGTTCGCCATTCTCCAGTCCCGCATCAGTGGCCCGGAGGACGCCGCAGCGTTGGCCGCCAAGGTGATCGACAGCTTCCGTGAACCCTTTGCCGTCGGTGCGATGCGCCTGCACAGCAACAGCAGCATAGGCATTGCCATACCGGGTGAGGACGTCACTGACGCCGATGAACTGATAAGCCGGGCGGATATCGCTTTGTACAAGGCCAAGGACCGGGGCCGGGGCGGCTATGTCTACTTCGACGACGCGATGACCGAACAGGTGCAGCGGGATGCCGAACTGACCAACGACTTGGCCCGCGCCATCGGGCAGGGACAGCTTTACCTCACGTTCCAGCCACAGGTCGAACTCACCACCGGTGCCCTCGTCGGGGCCGAGGCACTCCTGCGGTGGCACCACCCGCAACTGGGCGAAATCCCCCCCGGCCGCTTCATCCCGCTGGCGGAAAGCCGCGGGCTGATGCCCGAGATTGGACTTTGGGTCCTGACCGAGTCCTGTCGCCAGTGGCTCGACTGGCGCGATCAGGGCCTCGCGGTTCCGAGGATTGCGGTCAACGTCTCGGCCACCCAGTTCAAGGGAAGCTATGGCTTCCAGGGCATGCTGGAGGCCGTCGAGCGCGCCGGCGTTCCGTATGACGCCCTGGAGATCGAATTTACCGAATCGGCGTTCATGCACGTCGATGCCGACGCCTTGGCCTGGATCGGTACGTTGAGTAAACGGGGCGTGCATTTCGCCATCGACGATTTCGGCACCGGCTATTCGTCGTTGGTCATGCTGCGCCAGTTCCAGGCCAACAAATTGAAGATCGACTGCGGCTTCGTCCGCGACATGCTGCATGATGCCAACGATGCCGCCATCGTGCAGGCGACCATCTCACTGGCGAAGTCACTTGGGATCGTCACGGTGGCCGAAGGCATCGAGCATGCCGCACAGGCGGCCAGTCTGCGCCAAATGGGCTGCGACATCGGCCAAGGCTACCACTTCGCCCGGCCAATGCGGCCAGAAGCATTCCTGGCCCGCTACGGAAGAGCCTCTTCGAAAATGCTGATGGAGTGAGAGCGCTACCCAGACAGGGAACAGGGCGTTATATTGATCCACGGATCACCTCGGAGTAGCCGTGAGCGTGGAACTCGAATCCCTTGATCACGATCTGGGCCGCCTTGAACAGGCGATGGTAAAGCTGTTCCGGGCGCTGGAGGCAAAGGCAGAAGCAGAGAACGACAAGTTCATTCGCATGCCTGCCGAAGCCTATCGGGCGTTGAAAGCGCGCCTCGAAGCGTTGAAAGCCGAGCTGTTCTCAACCGGCGACACCACCAAGCTCCGACTCGTCACCGATCAGCATGACGCAATTCGTATCCGCTTGATTTATGCCGAAAACCTGCTGAAACGCGACATCCCCCGACCCTATGTGGAGCAGGCACTGCGGGAGTTCACGGGCGCCCAGGGGCAAACCTGCCCCGTACCGGCTGCCGTGTCCGCTCCCGTTGCGACAACGCAGAAGACCGGACTACTGGCAACATTCGCTCACTGGCTGAAAGCCCTGCTCGGAGGCGGGAAAGCTGCTCCCCCACAGTCACGCCGAACCACAATCGCGGGCACCGTTGAAAAGACACCGGACAAGGAAGGGCTGGAACCCCTCACCTTGCCCGAACACGAGCTGCGCCTCATCTACCTGCACAAGCTGATGGAAGAGGATGTGCTGGCACTGCTGGACGAAAAGGACCGCCCGCCATCGCTACCGTCCCACGTGAAGCTGCCCGATTACCTGGCCAGATTCTCCGCACGCGACTTCGCCGAAGCTCACTTCAATGTCCGCGTCAAAGAGAACAGGCGGATCGCCCGTACACCGGAGGAACTGCGGCGTAAGTTGGCGGAGCGAAGCGCTAACGACAAAGGCTGAGCCGCTCGCCCAGAGGTCGCTTCTTCCAAGCGTGCAAGGGGGGGCGGAGGCGTTATTTAGGTGCGGCAGGGTGGGCAGTCGAAGCCGGCCGCAACCGGCCGGCCCAACGCCCGAGCAATCAGATCGCCGCCACCTTACCAACAGTTTGCGGTTCTTCCGTTCCACCTGCCTTATTCAGAGATGGCACGCCGGCCGTCTCCGGGCGGTCCTTGGTCCAAAGTGAGCGGCACGGAATTTTGCTCAAGTCACAACGTCCCGCGTAGTGCTTGGCTATGTCTTTGATTTCTTCTAGCAGTCCACCGGAAAGCGTCACCGGCTTTAGACCAAGCCCAAGCAAGCCTTCATTCTTAACCCTCAGGTCATTTTCATCGTCTTCTTTACGCGGGTTGTCAACGAGTTGAACCTCGGCTCCGGTCATTTCGGCGACAATGTTTGCCAAATCCCGCACCGTATGGGTCTCGGTGATCTGGTTGAAGATATGGACCGGTTCACTGGGTTTCGGCGGATTTTCCATTGCAAGGCGAATACACTGCACGGTATCGCGAATGTGAATAAAGGCACGTGTCTGGCCTCCCGTGCCGTGCACCGTGAGTGGATAACCCACCGCGGCCTGCATCAGGAAACGATTCAGCACAGTGCCGTAATCGCCGTCGTAGTCAAAGCGGTTGATGAGACGCTCGTCCTGGGCGGTTTCGTCCGTTTGCGTACCCCAGACAATGCCCTGGTGAAGGTCGGTGATCCGCAGGCCGTCGTTCTTGTTGTAGAAATAGAAGAACAGCTGATCCTGGGTCTTGGTCATGTGATAGACGCTACCCGGATCGGCGGGGTACAGGATATCGCGCTCAACCGTTCCGCCGTTGTCGATAGGCACCAGCACCCGCAAGTAGCCTTCCGGCAGGGTCATGCCGGCGGAGGTGTAACCGTAGACCCCCATGGTGCCGAGATGGATTAGGTGCACGTCCAACCCGCTTTCGACAATGGCGCAGAGCACGTTGTGGGTCGCCGAAAGGTTGTTGTCGACTGTATAGCGCTTCTCGCGCTCGCCCTTCATCGAATAAGGCGCGGCGCGCTGCTCGGCAAAATGCACGATCGCGTCCGGCTTGTAGGCCTTGATGCTGTCGAAAAGGAGTTGGTAGTCCTTTGCCGCATCGATGTTCTCGAAGGTGATATCGCGCCCGGAGACCTCCTTCCAGGCCGCCAGTCGTGCGCTCATCGGCTGGATGGGCGTCAGCGACTCCACTTCCAACTCGAGGTCGATCTTACGCCGGGAAAGGTTATCGATAATGTGGACGTCATGCCCACTGGCCGACAGATGCAGTGCAGTAGGCCAGCCGCAGAAACCGTCTCCACCTAGAACGATGACCTTCATGATTTGACTATCCTCCAGAACTCAGAATAAGCGAGAGTCGGGCGAATCCCGCCGTTCGCGCAAAAATCGCGCCAGCGCGTGAGCGAGAAGACCCCGCCCTCTGCAAGCGAGGCGCTACAAACCATCATAGTTTTGAAATGCGCGACAGGATAAAACAAATCCGGTGAGGACGCCACCAAGGTTAGGCCTGCACCTAGCGACGACCCCACCTCCACCGAAAATCCTTTTTTCTTTTCCGCTACTTACGAGTCGGTGGTCTCTATTGCAAGGACAGCCTCGCCCTGTTCCTCAAACCATGCCCATGTCTGGCCCATCCCTTCTTCCAAACAGACTTCCGGCTCAAACCCGAGCACGGCCTTGGCGCGGTCGAAGTTGGCGAAATTCCGCTCCACTTCTCCCGGCCGTTTCTCCAGGAACTCGATGGGGTGGTCCGGCTTACCCGCAGCGCGGCGCAGAATGTCAGCCAGTTCCTTGACGCTCGTCTCACGACCGGTCGCCAAGTGCAGTGTGGTGGCGGGTGGGAGATCCTTTTCCAGCGCCAGAGTGATTCCCCGACAGAGATCATCGACATGCAGAAAATCGCGCGTGGCCTGTCCGTTGCCGAAAATCGTCAACGGATTGCCGCTCATCAGAGCCTTAGCGAACACGGTAACGGCGCCTTTCTTGTGCGCGCTGACTGGGCCGTAAATGTTGGCAAACCGCAGCATTACCGTCTCCATGCCGTAGGACCCGGCGAATGCATTGCAGTAGGCCTCGCCGGTCAGTTTGCTGGCTCCATACGGGGATACTGGCTTTGGCACACTATCTTCACTCACCGGCGGTTCCGCATCGCCGATTAGTGCCCCGCCGGTCGACGCGAATATCACCTTCTTGATACCAGCCAGGCGGGCACCATCGAGCACATTGAAAGTACCACGCGCATTGATGTCGAAATTTGTGACCGGGTCGATAACCGACTCCACAACAGACCCGTACGCCGCGAGGTGGATGACCGCGTCGCACCCCTGTGCGGCCTCCAAAACCTGTTCGGGGTTCCGGATATCGCCTTCGACAAGCTCGTACTCTATGCCCGCCAGGAATCCCTTGTGCCCCCGCGAAAGGTTATCCAATACTCGAATGGAGTAGCCCCGATTTCGCAGAAATGGGACAAGGTTTGCCCCTACAAAGCCACACCCGCCTGTAACAAGCACTCGCATGCCATATCCTCACAATCTATCGATTGAATAAACTTCAATTTTAAAGCTGCTTTACGCCGAGGTTAAGCGTTTTCTTCCGCCCACTCACTTCGGCCGATCTTCTTCAGATGATCCTTGACTATTTCCGGGTTACTGAAGCGATCTACAATTACACTCGAATTCCTTTTGGCTGTTTTAGACGACAAAGCAATTCCCTTCGAATTTCCCCCAAGAAAACCAAGCACCTTTTCGATACCTTCCGGCTTACAGGCATTTACGTACGACAGCTCCATCCACTCCGAACGCGGCCTCTTACGCAGTTGGTTTCTTACTTCTTCGTATCGACTGACATAATTCCTAAGAAACTTTTCAAAGCGCTCTTCGTCGAATCCAACCTTCGCTTGTTTGATTTCCCTGCCAACAATGGCAACACCTTGGCCGGTCGCTCTAGCAATCAAGTTCGAAGCGTATACCGCCAACGCATTCTCTCTATACAAAAGAACCTTCTTGACAGCTTGGTCGTTTACGATTTCCGCCCTGGCGTTTTCTGCCTGATTCAACATAAGTTTGAAGCCGAACAACACATTCTGGTCCTCTTCCGTGCTTCGCACGGCATCGAGATATTCACGATAGTGCTGTTCCCTGTACTCTTCCGACGCGTACACATCGTCTATTTCAGACAAAACTTTCAGCGCACCTACGCCTTTGACGTTTTTTCTGCGAAACAACTCGCCGTGACAACGAATCGACGGATGGCTGTCGAGCACTGATACCAGCATATTTGAGCCGGTTCGCTGTGATGCGATCAAAACGAAATCAATGGCCATATCTTTATCCACTTCTTGGCTACACTCAAAACGGCGATCACTGGGGAAACCAAACGCAATATCTGGCACGCTCACGGCCCCTCATTTGCCCAGCACTCTAGCCCAGTATCACGCAAATACTGTTCCACATCGGCCCTATTGACAAAACGAGCAAGTAGGTCAGATGGATTTCTCTTTTTGGTCAAAATGCCCCAAGGAGAGGACTTGTCCGCACCGAGAAATTCCATAACCTCCTCCAATCCTCGATGAGTGCAAATCCGTGCGTAAGTCGTAGCCAAATAGCTGTTTCCGCTGGCTTCCAACTCCTTTTTTGCTCGCAAAAATCGAGCCCGGTACTGCTGAAGAAATGATTCAAACTCCAGTTTGTCAAACTCAACTCGGGCCGTCTTCACTTCGGCGAAGCGTCCTGCACTACCTTGCCCGGTGACTCTTGCGATTTTGTCTGATGAATAAACCGCTAAGACGTTCTCACGCTCCAGCAAGATCTTTTTGTATGCTTGGTCGCTTATCAATGCCTTACGAGCTGCCGGATGCTGATTGACCATCAATTTGAAGCCGACAAACTTTGCCTCATTTGAAACACAAACCACTGCATCGAGAAGTTGCTGCCAGTTTTTGTGCCTGTACTCTTCGACCTGAAATCGCTTGTCAATATCTTCGAAAACCTTTACCGAACCGGTAAATTGCTTTCGGTTTTTTCGGAACAGTTCGCCATAGCAAGCAATCTCTGGATGTGTCCTGAGAACGGACACCAACATATTGGAACCGGTTCGTTGCGACGCAACAATCACAAACCGCGCCGGAATATCTATATTTTCCATATAATTGAGTGCCGCAGACTATCTACTTTAACATTCGACGAAGCCGGCGCTTGATCTTCCCAGGAATCATCCGGGACAACGAGCGCGAGCGACGGGGTGGCAACGCTTGCTTAGCCGACGAGGCATTTATTTCCCCTTGAACGATAAAGACTTTTGAATTTATAAAAGCCGAGCCGTCAGAAGCCCAAATCACCGAAGCAAACCTTTCCAGCTTTTCGGTGCCGTTTTCACAGCGAAATTGGATCGTGGACGTCGGTTTCCCGGATGGCTCCAACTCTAACTTCCAGCGGGCCACGCGGAACCCTTCACCCAACGGTTCGAACTCCAGTCTTGATACTCGTTTACCATCGGTCGTAACCGTTAGACTCGCTTCAGGAGAATTACGTTGGTCTTGCCCAAGGATACAGCCAAAACTTCCAGAGTCTATATCAAAAACCAAACCTAATCGGGTCTTGCTATCGCCCTCTTTTGGCGAGGTGTTAAGCACTGCATATCGGCAGATCTGTTTCTGTGTTTTTGACGCAGAAACACTCTCGCTCGGGGCCAATGTTCCCAAGTCCTCGCCAAGCCGTAAGAACAGCCGCTTGACCGAATAGGGCGCGCCATCAAGAAATGGCTTAACGCGCATATACCGGCCGCTAAGCCGGTTGAAGTCCATTCTGGCAGTGTCGTTCAAGCATTCGTAAAGTACGTCAGGGATTATCCACAGTTCCTCGCCCTTGACGATTGACCTCGCCAAGAATTCTGTTTCTATATGCGACACGTGATAAGCCGCGTGAAATCCTCCCAAGTTCAGGAAGAGATCTCTGCGTACGGCAAAGCAGGAGCCTCCAAGAGCGCCGTCATGGAACACGTGAGCAGCCAGATCGCCACCCATCGGCAGATATCTGAACGCGGTTGCTACTGCAGAGAGATCGTCCTTACCAACCCTTTGGTTATGGTCATAAACCGAAGAAGCTATTTGGATATGAGGGTGACCGAACGCGGTCCTGATAACCTCAACAAAGCCGGGTTTAAGGATATGGTCGCCGGCCCGAACGCTCACAAGGACATCCGCGTTAACTAACTCGACACCATCGTTAACGCTTTGGGCAAAGCCCTTGTGCGCGTTATCCAAGAATCGAACGCCATCTGAGTCGTTCTTCAACTGTCTATATTTCCGGAGATCACTGCTCCGAACATCGCCGTCGGTAATGACCAATACTTCGTCGAAAGCCGACCCATTTTGCCGTATAACTGACTGTAACGTTAAATTTAGGCCGGCCACATCATCGTGGTGGTAAACGAGTGCCGCGACCTTCGGTGATATGGGAGTCTGACCCGGAGCGGGGCCTATCGGCCGAACCGGTCGCCGATCTTCGCCAAACTTGGAGGAGTCGTAAGAAAGTTCGGCAATCACTTCCGCAACCGTGCTATTCGAAAGCCGATGAGACAACCAGGTATGGAACCGACGCCAAATTTCCAAGTTGGCGGCATTGTCAAAGGATGCACGGGCCACCGTTGCCCCCTCTTCCAGTATCCTCAGCAAATCGCTCGCTAACGCAGTTGGCTCAGGCGCCGTAAGCGTTTCACCGTGGTACTCGGCATCGATAAGTTCCTGCGTGCCTCCAACCTTTGTTGCCAAGAAAGGAATTTTATGAACGAGCGCCTCATAAACGGCCATCGTCGAGTTCTCAATGATCGACGGCATCACTGCGATTCGCGGCTTTTCACAAAGGAAACTGATCGCATCTTTTTGGTCGCGATCTGAGATGACTTCGACAGGAAAAGGCCAATTTTCTGCTTTCCATTTGATGTACTGAATGTTTGGCAAGTCCGGGTGGGAGGGCATGTTCTGCCCTTGCTTGCCTAGAAAATAGACCTTTTTCGGCTGAACTGGCCCCTTGGCAATACTGTCCAGTGCATCGCAAAATATCTCAAGTCCTTTCCGGGCTTCCAGCCGCCCAAAAAACACTAACTCGTCAGACTTTACTTTCTGCCCATAATTGTAGTTTGGGCGCTGTTCATTGACGTCGAGTTCTTCGAGATCTATTACGTTTGGTTGAACGTACAGCCGCCCTTCCGGCAGCGCGTATCCTACGTCTTCCATAAAGCTTAACAAGTGAGCGCTACCGCTGATTACAATATCGGCCCACTCAATGGTCTTTTGCTCCGCATGAGAGCACGCCAACATGCTGTCATTCTCGATAGTCCGCATCTGATAGTGGCGATTCCAGATATGCGGCGACGAAGCTTTGACAAGAAAGAGCGTATTCTGGAATCGGAGACTGAGCCGTTTGGCCGCAAGCGCGTAGTAAGCGCCGCCGCGCCACTCTGAGGTATGTACGACATCGAACCGGTCTTGCTCGGACAGCCATCGATAAAACGAGTAATAGCGCCTCTGCCAAAACGGGGCAAAACCATGCTGCAAGGTTGACTCGAACGGGAGCGGGACGAACTCGATACCAAGTTGTGCATACCAGTCTATCCAGTACTCGGCCGTTTCGTTCTCGACCCGCTTGCCTTTCAGGAATAGGACGGTTACTTGGTGCCCTTCGTCAGCCAGCATCCTTGCCAAATGATAGTATGTAGATGCGATTCCACCATTCCTTACGGGCCCGACTATTTCCTCAGTCGCAATACATACGCGTAATCTTACCCCACTCGAACCTGAACCAAATTTCGACAGATTGGGGAACTGTCGAACTTTGAAGTAATCTTTTTGCATGGACAAATTACCAAAGAAAGGTATTAACGGAGATTGAACGCGCTACGGGCCGCAAAAATTAACGGCAATAAGTCTGGATCGAGCCTTTTATGGTCCAAATATGGGTCGAGCACCCGGAGGAAATCTGCGCTACGATTGACATGGGCTTTTTTCATCGGCTCGTCGGCCAATCGGTAGTAATATAGCGATTCAGGAATGACCATCAATGTGAATCCGGACATTACCGCGCGGGCGAAAAACTCGTGGTCGTCTAGACCAATTCGGTAATGCTCTGTGAAACCGCCGAGTTCCTCCCAGGCACCCCGTCTAACGAAGCTATTGGAATCCCCGAATCCATTCCGAAGCAATCCGTAAGTTAAATCCGGTCCGAAAGGCATTCTTCGGGTGGGTAACGTGTTTTCTGGTCCTGGGTCTCCCTCGCCGACAAAAAGATCGCTGAAGCAGGTCAATATGTCAGCACCGGTGTGCTCAGCGACTCGGACAAATGTCTCTAGTTCTTTCCGATCAGCATAGTTGTCATCGTCAAGAAACAGCAGGTACTTTCCACGTGCGTGACGCGCCCCAGTATTCCTTGCTGCGCCCAGATATCGATTGTCCTGCCGAATCAACCGCGCCTTTGGGTTATCTACCAAAAGCCGTTCGAGCTCTTGAAGCGCTTCGTCCCGGCTGCCATCGTCGATTACGATGATTTCGAAGTCCTGAAAAGTCTGCGCCTCCAGCGACTTCAAGACTGACTCTATGCTGTGCGGCCGATTGAAGTGTGCGATGCATGCACTCACCATCGGGCTATCCGGGATAAACCGAGCCTGTAGCTCTCGAGAAAAAACGCGCTCTGTCATTGCAGAAGCTGCGCCAAATTTCTTATGTTCGTTTACCCACCAGTTAGGGCTAAAAGGACGTTCACAGCCCGGATTACGAATACCGTTTTCAAGGACTTCCTGGATACGGTCGGCCCACACGAGATGATGGGGTACAACAAAGAATTCACCCATCAACTCCTCTGGAATGAATTCCAGCAAATCTTCCGTTTCGGTGGCCAATAGCGGCCGACCGGCACTTATAACCACGTGAGCCAAATATGGGCTAACGGCGTGAAACCCGGGGAAGACTGTGAGGACAGAAGGATCTTCTACTTTTGCCTGAACGGCTGCGGGTGAGCCTCCAACGATTATGTCCAGTTCGAACGGCCAGTTTTCCTTGTGCTTTTCGAGAAATTCCACGAAGGGAAAATCATCGACCACCGCGCCGACAATAGTGACCCGTTTAGGGGTAACACCACGGCTTGACAGAACATCGAGCGCGTAAACAAACGTTGTAAATCCTTCGCCCTGGCTTATAGGTGATGCATAAAGCAGCTCATCAATGACCGACCTGCTGCTACTGGAACGTTTTTGACGTTTAGGTCGCGTACGCAGATGGAATTCTGTCGGCAAGGGCGCTTTCTTGGTTCGGTTCGCGGGTAATCGGTAGTTCAATGTTTGCAATCTTCCGGATACTTCCTTGCTATGCAGATACACAGCATCCGCATTTTCGATACACCAACGCTCCATGTAGCATTTAGCAGGTATCGAATAATCCTTCGAAGGGGGCTGTCCACTCAATAACCGAAACACCAGCGGCCTTTCAACATGTATAACTGTTGCCGCTGGCGATTCAATCAATCCTTCTTTGCAGGCAAGAATGTAATAGTAGGCCGCAGCTCCGTAATCCCGAAAATGCACAACGTCGTAACGCCTTGCCTTCAGTGCTTCGTAGGCAAGATAGGGCAGTTCAGCCGCGAGTCCGTTTTCGCTTGTGTTTGGCATCACCAGCGGATTTTCAAAGCGGAAAACGCGAAAACCCGCATCTCGAACCCAGCTCATAACCCTACTCGTTTCTTGGGTTTGTTCCTGGTTCGCACTACGCGGGTTGAACAGCAAAAAGTCTACTCGATGACCAGAGTCGTTTAGCTCGGTTGCCATTTGCAGGAAAGGTAAAAGCTCGAACTCACTATCCGACCAGCCATCATCGGACAACGCAATACAGACCGCCAGCCCCCGCTTATGGCTGGTCTCGTTTTGCTCGTTAGAAAATTCGCTATTGTGAGTCATTAGCTACAATTCGATAATTCCTGGGCAAGGCACCCACCTTCGCCCTTGCCCGGAATGTCCACGCACCCATTTTACCGCCATCTGATATCCGAACGGTTAACCGAGATGCCTGCGGGCACATTCGTCTAGAGCAGAGCGCTTTGCAACAGCCGAGTTGCGCAACCACATCGACGTCGTTCCCTGCATAATGTCGCATATTACGGCCTAACTTGAGCAGATAGACTATCACCCAACGCGTTACTGTTCGAGCGGTTTTTCGTTCCCGCCACGGTAGTACGACGAGGCCGTCAGTCTGCTATGATCGGGTCCGAACATGCCTTGGTCTCTAGTTGGCCTTCGCAAATCCCCTTACCCGCGCTTTAAGTCTCTTGCCATGCTTTCACGGTTCACCGCTCGAAATGACCTAAAACGACAGTTCACACGCTATCGTGAAGCCGTCACCTGGTTTTTGCGCGACCTCATCAGGTCCGACCGAAAACGAAGCATGTCGGTCTTAGTTCTGAACTTTTTTGGGACCACGCTCCAAGGCGGCATTCTGGCAATGGTCGTTTGGTACGCCAGCCTTATGGAGGCAAATGAGACGCTGACGATCGGCGGATTTGAGGTTGCAGCCCGCTCTAATGAAGCTTTTCTCGGCGTTGCCGCGACAGCCTTCGTTTTGCTTGGCCTAAGCGCTTACCTGATCTTCCTGTCTTCACGTGCGGCAAATACCCTGGCCGTAGATTACGCAAAGTTGACGATTCGTCGAATTATTGCATCACTCGGAAACCGGCCCTTAGAAAGTACCGCGACGGCGGGACTGGACACACCCAAAGAGGTGTACAGGCTACTCGACGGCGCAAAAAAAATCGCTCGATTGGCAAAACTGTTTCCGCGACTCTCGGCGCCGACGATCAAAATTTTCTACGGAAGTATCGCATTGCTTTGGATCGACCCTTACCTTACGGTTTCGCTCTTTCTGTTACTGCTGCTATCAATTCCATTCTATTACCTCGTAAACTTTTTCGCTGTTCAAAACGAACATTCGCTTAAGGTCGCCCAAGGCGAGTCGCGCCGCAGTGGGCGGAAACTCGTATCGCAATTTAGCCAAGTATTGCATCGGGTCGATAATTCCAATCCAGCCTTGCTTACCGCTGTCGAGAATGGACCGATCCAAAAGGAGTACGAAGGCCTTCTTTTTCGTTTTATGGCCGGCAACAAGTCGCAGTTCGTAGCTAATCTTTCCATCGCTTTGGTGACCCTTGCCGTTATCGGCTATCTCGGTACAATGGCCCTCGGCGGCAGTTATTCATGGACGTTAGCCGCAGCCTATTTGTTGGTGCTTCGGATTGCCATGGTATCGAAGCGCGCCCTTTTGATGGTTATTACCCGGTTCGCCCGCTTTTACCCAGAGCTCCGCCGCTTATTCTGCTATATCCAGTCAAACGAATCTGCCGACACAATTGAAGAAGAATCGGTTCACGTACGGCAAAAACCCAAGTTGGCATTGATTACTGGACGAAAAAAGATCCGCGTAACAAAAGGGCACCCGGTTGCCTTACTCAGCCCGGTGCCATTGACCAAAGGAAATGTGTTTTACTTCTCCGACATCATTGCGGGGCCCGACCGCGATCAGTCAGATCGCTTTCTTCGCAGCGCCGCCGTGGTCAGCCCGACCCCGATGTTTGCAGGCACGCAGACCATTCGTTCCGCGTTTAGTATTCCCGATTCCATTAACGACCAAGCGTTGACCGAGTTCATAAAAACTAACGGGCTACGCTCCCTACTAATCGAGAACCAGTCGCTGGACCGGCCAATAAAACAGAAGACCTTTGAGAAAGGGTCTCCGAGCGAGTTGGTCGAACTTCTGCTTCTATCAGCGAAGCTCAATGAAAGTCCTTTTGTGCTCGTTTCCTCTTCCGCATTTTCTGCGTTGCCTCCAGCCCGGTGGAGTTTCTGGAAGACGGCTCTGAAAGGCGCATTCCTTATTGTTTGCTACCCTGCAAGCAGCAGTGACTTTGGGCTCTGGGGTGAAGGCACGCTTATCGCGGCTGATGGCGTCGGTGTGCGGGCAATTCTCGATGTCGCTGAGGCACCTGAGCACATCGCGCGCTTGGGCACTGAATTCAGTACAAGAGACGAGGGATCCACTTCGCCCATGTTTCTTGCCGAGGATGATGAAGATGAAGACTGAGCTTATCCTCCGCTATCCAGTGTGTCGGGTAATTCCAGCGAGTGCTTTCTGGCAAAGTTCTCCGCCCATAGTTTCTTTTCTGGATCGGCTGCGGCTACAAGGAGGTTTTCAACAGCGGCGCCTTTTTCCCCAAAGGTCATGTACACCTTCGCGGCCAATGCGCTAAACGCCGTCGCTCTCCCTTCAAACCGGCTCCTTTGCTGCTCCAGATATTCAAGCAATCCTGGCAGCCTTATACTCTCTCCAACCTTTGCATACGCCCTCAAGTACATCAGGCGTTCCGGCGCAAGTTCATAGGCGGTACGGTAGCTGTTCAATGCCTCCTCCGTCCTGCCTAGTTTCTCCAGACATTGACCGGCAAAGTAATGGCCTTTACTGGAAGATCGGGAAAGCTGCAGCATCGCTTCGAGAACATCGAGTGCCGGCAGATACAGCTCTTTAGCAATCAACTCGGGAGCAATCTCCTCCACAACAGTGTCCGCCATCGCAGAAGAGGTCATCATTTCCACCGCCAAGCCTACCGCTTGATCGACTTCGGCTCGCGCAAACAGAACACGGACTCTCTCAAGTGTCACTTGCGGCGAGTCAGGGGCGAGAAATTCTGCGATATCCAGATGCTCTGCGGCGGCCTTAAAATCCCCCCCTGATGCTTTCAATTTGGCTAGATACAGGTGAGCGTATGGATTTTCTGCATCCAGTCTCACTTGGCGCTTCAACGATTCTCTGTCCTCGCTTGACGGCTCTCGCACGTAGAAGCGGACGTTAGTACGGTAATGGTGGAAGCGGCTACCTTCCTTCTTGTGGATAATTACCAACTGGTCCCTTTCGCCAATATCGTTATGGTACGGCAAAAACAGAATGTTGTTGATTTGGCCGAGAAATGCGTTGAAGCATTCCGAGCCAAGCGGCGACGTCTCGGGGAAACAACCAAGCCGCAGAAATTCCCGAAAGAGTGCCGATACGGTGTGCGACGTCGGATTCGCCGATTCGATTTGTGCGGGCTGCTTGCCAATGTCCTCTATGACATAAAAGCCGCCATCCTTGACTAAAGGAAACAGCTCTGCGAATGCCAAAAGCTGGTGCATCGAAGCATGAGATCCATCATCAACGATGATATCGAAGTTCCGTCCAAGGGCAGCGAGTTTCTGATAGTCATCTTTTCGACCGAGATCACCTCGGACGAAGTCAAACCGTTCGCTCCGCTGTCCCGAGAAGTCACTTAAATCAAAACCGGTGACATGTGCATGCGGGAAATACCGCAACCACATCTCGACTGACGGGCTGTTTACATCGGACCGAAGCTCGGCTCTCCCCCGAAACTCTTCCGGTGTACGCGCCAGCCCAAGTTCGAGCAACGAAACAGGTCTGTCTCTCAAATGCTGGAACAACGCCTCGTACAGAAACGTATAGCCGTGATATGGACGGCGCATTGATCCTTTATCGCTATAAAATTCATCCGCCAAATCTGTCAACGAAAACCCGCTATTCACAAATTCCACCGCCTCGCCCATATCGCTGAAGAAAAGGATACTGATCGATCATCTTATCTATATTTTTAGCGTACGGCGTCAACTCAGGAAACGTTAAGGACGGCAACTCCGACTTTTTATAGGTCGCACCATCAATTGCATGCAAATGTTCCTGATCGATTTCCAGTTCAAGATAGCGGAACAGTTTTTCGGTTTGTAGTGTAGGGTTAACAATAAAGTCCTCGTGTGCTAGCTGATGGACCTCAAATCGCTCCCCTAAATTTTCAAGCGCAGACGAGACGATTTTAGTCGCCCGCCAATAGTTTCCCAGCGCCTCCTCAGCGTGATGCCCCCTCCGCTTCATCGCAGAAGCGATCATCTCTCTTGGGTGCCGGGTTACCAAGACAAACTTGAAGTCGAGCGCCAAGTTGTTGACAAATCTCTCAAAGAGGCCAAACTGGTTAGCGATCACTATAGTGGTCCGCCCACCTTTGCTATTACCGATAAGTTGAAGAGTTTGACGATCCCCTTGGTAACCGCCCGGAATAAATAAATTTTGAGCACCGCCAAGTTTCACACCATTGGGACCAGTTTTCGGTTTCTTTCTGTAGCCACGTTTTGCAAACTTCTTGTCAAGATGAACCAAATAGCTATAGATTGCGTTGCGTTCCGGATGTGACCCGAAAAAGTCGAAGAGCTTCCCTTCATTCGCAACCAAACAGTTTTTGTGCGAATTTAGCGCTTGACCAATGAATCGGGCAGGTCCAACCAGTCGCCATTTTGGAAACTTCCAAACCGAAAATCGCTTCCACTAGTTGCACTCATAACTCTATTCCCTTCCAAGAACTCGCCGAGTCATCATGATTGCATCTGGCGACATTCTCCAAACCGCCATCAATTCAAATCAAGCCCCCGGCTCTAATCTTTCAGCAAGCGGGAACGATTTTGGGGTCGTACCCAAACCGCGCGAAGTCATCCGAATAATACTTTGCGATCATCTCGCGACATTTGCGGAGTTCTGGTTCGTATGAAACCACGTAGGTGGTCTTTTTCCTTCGCACCCCCTCGGCAATACTAGCCAACCCCACCCTTCTCGCGACAAATTCGAAATCTTTTGCAAACGATTCGATGCGCCCGATGAAGTTGTAGTTGACGACATCCGCCCCAGTTACTAGCCACTGCGGCCTCCAGTGACCGTTCGCGTCTTCAGGGGCCTCCTCGGTAACAAAGCCGACAAAGTCGACAAAGCCGATAGAACTATCGAGCGCAGATGGCGATTCGCCCATCTTGGCGAGTACTTCCGACTTTAGCCTGCGGTCGGACGCTCCCGACTCAGAGGTAACCCGATTGATTTTGTTCTCAAACGCTGAGATCAGGCGGAGATATGGGTTTCGAACAAAGACAAACCGAAAAAATTCCTCGCTGAGCATAATTTCGTAAATTCTTGCAAAGTCCGGCTTGAGCGACCTCAGCGCGAGTTCGTTCAGCAATCCTTTTCCGTGAACTCTCAGCCTATCATCACCGCGCAGATGGGGGTACTCAGTTTGTGCAATGACTTGCTTTATCGTCGTAGACGCGACTTTTGGATTCGAGCACCAAACGTATTTTCGTTCTTCCGAATAAAACAGCCGCCCAAGCGGAAATCTTTTCACGCTCTTTCGAAGTTGCACTGCATCAGGGTCCAAACTAATGAGCCTCCGCAAAACCTAGAAGCGCCAATTCATTGCTGGCGGGATTTTTGGCGCAAGAAGGACTACGTCCTAACCACCCGAAGAAAGCACGCACCAGTTCGGCAGGCATAAATCTTCAACGCGCTGAAGCCCAAACATAGGAATAATGTATTCATCCACAATCACCTTAATGTGCGGCTCTTGTTTTTCGACTTCGGTATATAATGAAAAATCGTAAATTCCCGAATAGTATTCGCTACTCTTGAGCGACTCTTCTTTACTTGCGAGCGTCCAAGTCATATCGTCAAAGGCTAAATAGCCTCCAGGCTTAAGAAGCGGAATGCAAGCAAACGCGGCCGCCATATCCACGTACAACGTGTGGTGGCCATCGAGATAGATGAAATCGAATTTCCTGCCAGCTCGCTTAAGCCTTATCAAATTGTATAGGTAGGTTCCGCATTCATTGCCAATAAACTCAAGATGTTCCGTCGGGAGTCCGCGTTGTTTGATTTCAGCAAATCGCCGATCGCATTCCACCTGAAAATCGAGACCAACGTAGTGGATATTAAGTTCTCGCATGGCGCGAATGCGCTTCGCCCGAACCTTCGGACCGATGCCAATTTCAAGAAACTCGCCGCCGCGCACGCGCTCGAGTAATTTCATTACGTTTAGCATCACCAGTTTGCGCGCGCCTTTCTGCGGCTGGCAAGCTGGCAATTCCTTAGTATCAGTTTTTGTCATCTATCGATTCCGGCCAGTATGCGATCAAGCGCCTTTTTGATTCGCCTTTCAGAGCGATCTGCTCACATTCCCAAACGTCGCGACAGTCGGCGCAACTTCGCAAGTAACACCAAAAGCAGGGATAGCGACTTCTGGCCAAAACGAGCAAATAGGGCGATAGTGTTTTCGGCCAGCTGTTCACGTTTTCCGACTCTTGCTCGCAACCCATCCAGGGGTTGGAGATTGTGAGCCAGCACGCGCCGGCCCACACTGATTCTCGCAAGACATCCTTGCGCGAACAGCATGCCCCAGTAGAGGTTTACCGGCACGTACTTTCGGTACGCCTCGGCAACCCGAAAATCGCCGGCAAACGGGCTGAAATGCAGGTTTCGGAGTCTAACTGGCAGTTGTCTTGCCCAGTATAGGGCCTCCGGTACTATGGTCAGCGCTTCTCCTGCTAACACAGCACGCGCGAAAAACTCCTGGTCATCCTTTCCCACCGCGTAGTGCTCTGTATTCCCGCCAACAGCGAGAAATCTGTCTCTGCGGATGAGGGCATTACTGTCCACCATTCCGTTTCTGAACAGATTAAACGCGAGTCCTCCCCCGGCATGGGTAATTCTTATCCGCCTCGTCTTATCCGTTGGATAGTCATCACCTCGGAATCCGTCGCTGAAGCTGCCAACAATCGAATATCCATTGCGAGAGGCCACACCAACCAACTTTTCAATGGCGTCTTCTTTGAGAACGTTGTCATCGTCTAGGAAAAAAAGATACTCACCCTCTGCATGTCGAGCTGCGGTGTTTCTTGCCGCACCGAGGTACTTGTTTTCTTGGCGGACGATTCTTAACGGGCGGTCGGTGAAGTTCTGCTCGAGCTGTTCCAACAGGCTGATCGCCGCTTCGGATTCGCTACCGTCATCGACCAGAACGATTTCCAGATTGTCGTACGTTTGTTTGACGACCGAACGTAATGCCTGCTGAAGCAAATGCGGACGCTCATGATGAATCACGCAGACTGTGACAAGTGTTTTGCATTCACTGGAAGCCGCGTCAGTCACCATGGGAAGCGACGTTGCGCCCAACTCCTCAGCGTTCGACCGAATTTTTCCGTGGCAAAGGCTTAAGCCATCCCTTAGCTTCTTCGTTAGCTCGCTAGCGAGGTGCCGAGGATTGGCAGGCAACATCACTTCGTTTGCTTCTTCCTCATCCAGAAGTTCCGCAACCGCGTGATTCTCGATGCATAGCACGGGAGTTGCCGTCGACAACCTTTCGACGGCTAGCAAAGGCGGAAAACTGCCCGTGGTCAAAAACAGCGGAACTCTGCCGGGTTCACTCAAATAGGTCCTTACGGCCGCACTGGAATTGACCTCGATGACCGAAATCTCGACTCCCGATTGCTTCGATAGGATCAAGGCTTGCTTGCTGGTTACCCCCGCAAAGCGGGATGTTGCCAGTACAACGATACGTACGGTACTCAACAGGGCGGTATCGATTCTCTTTAGCGCCCTCGCGAACATGGCCAGTCCATTAGATGCCATGTGCCAGTCGGGGATCACCAGTTCGTGAATACGTACCGACTGACTCGACTGAGGGCACTCCGATTTCACCGCCTGCCACTCAATGGAGCATCGGGAGCGGTCAATCACGTAACCATGCTCGTCCAGCCAGCTTAGTAGTGCGTTACTTGGCAGCCAAATACGGTCGGCAAGCTCGACGCTCTGCTGCTCGATGTGAAATCGGATTAACAGCCGGGGGTCTGCAATGGACTCGGCTTTCGAAACAATTTCATAAGCCGACGGGAGCATTCCCGCAATATTCAGAGAGCAGTTTTGAAAGTAAAGCCCCTGCCTCTTTGCCAGAAAGCAGTAGTATCCAGGTCCGTAGCGATCAGAGAAGTAGATCGAGTCAAACTGCGAATGTTTGAGATGTTCAAAAACCTCGTAGGGGAGAGCCAGAACCGACCCGAGAAGCCCTTGCGCATTAACAACTTCTGGCTTCGGCAACACCTCCCAGAGCACGGAAACATGGTGGAGCTCACCTAACCACGCCTTCTTCTCGAGCCCTGCTTTGGATTCATCACCTGCAAAGAGCAGCGTCACCGAGTGCCCTGAGGCGTGCAATCGGGTCACCAGTTCGACCTGTCTGAGGAATACCTCGGGAATGGATGAACTCGCAAAGGCTTCGGTAACGACGACGCAAGCTTTCATTGGATAGATAGGTTCTATTACTCAGCTGATGCAGGTTCCGTCGGCTCGGCGTTATTCGCCGGATCCATGCCCGGAAAAAGTCTGAAATACATGCGGTCCTTTTCACTCACATAAGCGACGTCAGCATCATTGAAGTATTGCCGCCAGGTCTGTTTACCGGCTCCCCGGCCACCCTTTTTCGGAAGGATAGGAGCGGAAGCCAAAATAGGAGCCAAGTACTGCTCGTCTACACCATAATCACGCAATAGCTGACAGAGGTCGGTATTCAAAGTCTCTGTGTGCAAGAAACGGATTTTATTGAACTTGGCAGCTAGCCTTTTGTCATCCATGGAATCTAGCTTTCGAGGAAGCTTTGACGGTTCATTCAGGGTCAAGCGCATTAGTACCCATGAGTTGTATCCGATGTTCTGGTCTGTAAGCTTCTGCGCCAATTTTGAAGAGATGGTCCGACGGTAAGGCCAATGGTTGAACAGCCGAAGAAACTCCGAGAAGGACAGGTCAGGAAATTTTGGAAAATCTTTTTTGACCTCGTCCAAGTGAAACATCTGCTTGGAATGAGTGGGGTCGGCCCACCACCGGAAGGTGTAGCGCGAAACATAGTGTTCGAATAAATTTCGCACATTCGTAACGATTTGCAATTTGCGAAACTCATCCGGGATCTTTTTGACTCCGGAATGCTTCAGCCCGCTCGGCTCGTCAATACGCAACTGACTACTCTGAGCCGCGACTTGGCGCAACATTTCCGTAACGAATGTCCCGCCCGTCTTTGGGTGGTGGATATAAACAAAAGCGTTATCCGCAATTATCATTTCTAATTCCGAGTGTCTATACGATTTTTTCTAGACGGGGAGTTTTCAATGACTGTTCCCATTCGAGTGTATGAAGAACAATCTCGGCAATATCCGGATAGTTGGGCTGCCAGCCGAGTTCGCGAACCAATCGCGAATTATCGGCCACAAGCTCTTCGACATCGCCTGGACGGCGCTTGGCCGCATGGACGGGGAAATCCGTCCCCGAGATGCGCTTGACCGCGTTAATCACTTCCTTGACGCTCCAGCCGCGGCCATACCCGCAGTTGTAGACGGTCGAGCGGCCATCCTTTATCAGCTTATCGAGGGCGAGGACGTGAGCGACGGCCAAGTCATCCACATGGATGTAGTCACGTACGCCGCTACCATCGGGTGTTTCATAGTCGGTTCCATAGATCGACACCGACTTGCGGCGACCGAGAGCCGCTTCGATAGCAACTTTTATAAGGTGTGCAGCATGATGGTTGCACTGCCCCAGCCGCCCCCGAGGGTCTGCACCGGCAACGTTGAAGTAACGCAGGATGGAGTAATTCAGTTTTGTTGCCGAAGCGACATCCTGAATAATCCGCTCTGCCATCGCTTTGGAAGAACCGTAGGGCGAGATGGGATTCAGCGGAGTCTGTTCGGTGACTCGCTTGCCTTGTGCGTTGCCATAAACGGCAGCAGTAGAAGAAAAAACGACGTTCTGAACGCCATTTCGCTGCATCGCCTCAATCAACCGCAATACCGCATCCACATTATGGCTGTAGTAAAGCAGCGGCTTTTCCAGTGACTCCGGTACGCTGACCTTGGCCGCGAAATGCATTACTGCGTCGAAACGCTGATCGCTCAGGATGACGTCCAACAAATCCGAATCACGGACATCACCGACAACCAGTCGGCCGTGGGACACGGCCCAAGCGTTGCCGGTCGAGAGGTCGTCGAGAACGACGACTTCGTGCCCTGCCTCGCCCAGATGCTTTACCACATGAGAACCGATGTAGCCGGCACCGCCGGTCACGAGCACGCGCAATTTATTGTCCCCCGATTCAACGTGCACCAAATTTGGTTACCAATGCTTTCAGGGTCTTGAAAACAATCAAGACATCAAGCTTTATGGAGATATGACGCACGTAAAAAAGATCGTATTCCAGTTTCTTCCGGGTTGAGTCGACGCAGGCCGCATATCCGTGGGTCACCTGTGCCCAACCGCTGATCCCCGGTTTCAACAAGTGTCGGTATCCGTAAAACGGTATTTCCCGCTCGAACTGCTCGACAAACGGCACCTGTTCGGGCCTCGGTCCGATCAGGCTCATGTCCCCTCGTAGGACGTTCCAGAATTGGGGCAGTTCATCGAGGCGGAGCTTGCGGATCACTTTCCCGATTCGGGTCAGGCGGCTGTCGCCCTCTTCGGCAAAACGGGCTTCCCGTTCGGCGGAGGTCCGCATGCTCCGGAACTTGAGCATCCAGAACGGCGTATCGCCCTGCCCCATCCGTTGCTGGCGAAACAGGACCGGTCCGGAAGGCGATTCGAGCTTAATAGCGATGGCCACCAGGATGCAAACAGGGATGATCACTGGCGCGCTCAACACGACCACCACTCGGTCGATCAGCGGCTTTAGCACCCGGACGTAGAAAAGCGGTACAGAAAAGTCTTCCAACAGCCCTTCCGACAGGTGATCCAGTGAGACGCGCCCGGTCAGGGCCTCGTAGGTGGTTGCTGCATGGCGGATGGGGATTCGTCTGAGGCTGCAGTGGGCAAGGAACTGCACCCATTCGTTTGAGAACTTTTCGTGGAGATCGACCACAATCGCGTCCGCTTCCAGGCTATGGTCGGGTTTTTCCAGCATTATCCAGTCGGCGCGCTTTATCCGTCTGAGCTGTTCGGACAGTCCGCCAGGCATCAGCCCCATCCGCAATTTCCGCGAACTGAACAGGACTTGCAGGCCGAGATAGGTCCAGGCTACCGAGCCAATGAAAAATACCGAAAGGAAGGTGCGTGAATAGTAGAGCCGAAAGAATGAGATGAGGAAAACGACCACCAACAAGACCAGTGCGTGTGACGTCAGCACCAGACGCAGGCGATTGGTTTCCGGGTACACCGCCAAGATTTCGATGATGGCGACCGCAGTGACGTAGCCGCCCGCGGTCATGGCAACCATCGGGTCCCCTTTCGCATGGCTCCAGAACGCGAAAGTGCCCCAGGAAAAGAAGGCGCCAAGCGACAGAATCACAGGCAGTCCGAACAGATGCCACGTCAGTCTCGGAGCGCTGTGTTTTCTACCTAACTCCATTTCTGAAGGCTTGATTGGAAAAGGACGCACACTAAGGCGTATGCGTTAGGCGCGGGAGGGCCAATGATAATCGCTAGAGGCCTTTCTAGTCCATGGCACGGAAGGGACTTCCTTAACATCCTGCCAAATGGACTTTGAAAGGGAAGGAAAGCAGGAGACAATACGGCTCTGTTGATTGAACTGGTCTCCGATTGGCATGGCCGTAGCCGTTCTACTACCCGTATATGGGGGGGATTCTGCCGAGCTGTTCGAACAGGCCCTTATCTCCATTGAGAACCAAGTCGACCTGTCGGAGTCGGTGCACGTCTATTTGGGTGTGGATGGCGCGTTGCCCGGCGGCTTGGAACAGGTCATCGATGACCATCTCCCGCTTTTCCATAAAATCGTCCGGCATCGACTCAATGTCGGCCCAAGCGAGAATCTTAACAGCCTCTGGCGTGAGGTCGGTGACGAATGGCTGGTGTTTCGCATGGATGCGGACGATTACGCTGCGCCGAGTCGCTTCTGCAGCCAAATCGATTTTATGAGAACGCACCCCGACATCCACATCCTTGGCAGCGCGATCGAGGAGCACAATTACGAAACCGGATTGGTCACCTTGCGTCGCTATCCGAGCGATCCTGGTGAGATGAAGCGAGCCATTGCATTTGCGAACCCGCTCGCACATCCTGCGGTCTGCATTCGACCGGAGGTTTTGACGGCCTTCGGCGGCTATCCTTCCGTCCGGAATCAAGATCTGGCGCTTTGGTTTAAGGCGCTGGAGCACGGGTTTCGCATTTCCAACCTTTCCGAACCGCTGTTACGAATGCATGTATCCCGGAGTTTTTTCGAACGTCGCAACAGCCTGCGACGCGCCTGGCCTGAATTTCTCATCTATCTGCACGGGATTTGGCGTCTACATGGTTTGAACTGGCGGCTGGTGTATCCGTTCGCCCGGCTGATGTTCCGTATGCTTGGAGCGGGAACAGCGCGTGTCCTCTATCGTAGTGGATTGCGCAATCGTTTCGCTTCGCAACGAACGCCGCTAAATGCCGATTGACCTATGAATGGGGGCAAGGGCAAGCGGCTTTTGGTGATTGGCCGCCTGTTGAAGTCAACCGGTCATGGCCGTCGGGAAAAAGTGGCGGAGGAACTGCGGGCTTTTGCAAAAAATGGCTATGGCATCGACGTCGTTACCCTGGATGACGAAACGCCGGAAATCCTTGAGCGTTACCAACAGGAATTAGAGGGGGTTGTCGGTAGCTGGTTTATCTGGCGCGATCCTTTCCTTACGCTCATACGGTCGTGCAAGCGCGGGATATTGCGCGCCAAAGGCCGGCGGAACAGCATTGAGGCTGCGAAGGAGCTTTCCAAACCGCTGCGGCCCAAGCTGGCGCCGTCCCATCCGTTCAACGCATTGCTGTCGCTGCCGGATCCAAACCTTGGCTGGGCACTTGCGCACCGTCGTCAGCTGCGCCGGCTGGTGAAAGAGCGCGGCTATACGCACCTCTATACGATCTCCTCGCCTCACTCAGTTCACTTTGCCGGGCTTTGGCTGAAGCGCCGCTTCCAGAAGCTGCACTGGGTGATGTCTTATCGAGACCCTTGGAGCAACTACCCCCTCCAGCACCCAGGGCGGTTTACCACTTGGCTCAACAGAAAGGCAGAACAGTTTTGCCTTCAGCATTGTGACCGTGCACTGATCTACCGCGGCTGGACCCCGGGAGGTGTGCAGTTCTTTCGCTCGACTTTCCCCCTGTCGGCAACAAAAGTGGTGGAGTCGCCCTATATCGGCTGTGACGAGGCGGCGATCGACCGGGTACTGGCCGTACCGCATTTTTCCTCTGCCCCGGTACCGCATGAACTGCGTTTCGTACATTTGGGCACGCTTTACGGCAATGACCACACGCCTCGCCCCTTCCTCGAGGCACTAACGAAATTCCTGGAAAACCGGCGAACGGACACGGCTGTTAAGGTTCATTTTCTGGGGGGTATCACAGCGGACGCGCGCGAGCTGTTGGCGAAGAACGAGTTATTGCGGGGCAGCGTAACGGTCGAACCTTATCTGCCGTTCGACGAGGCCATCCGGCTCGTGGCCCAAGCTGACGTGGCACTCTGGTTCCAGGCCGATGACTCTCACTTCCGTGAGAATGTGCCGGCCAAAGTATTCGAGTATGTCTACCTGCGGCTCCCGGTTCTGGCGATTAGTGCGTCGGAAAACGGGTACCCGATTCTCGACCAGCATGGCATCGGCAGAACCGTTCCGGCTCGGGACTTGGAGGGCATTCGCCATGCCATCGATGATTACGCGGCCGATAAACGGCGCAAGGGCGATGTGAGATGCGAGCCGAACGATCTGTTCGCACGTACCCGCTTTGTCGAGTGGTTCGAAAGCAATATCGCCGGAACCTCCCCTTGAGCAGGCTCAAACCACATGGCCCGCCGAAGGGCGGGCCATGTGGTGTTTTTTTTAAAACGGAATATCGTCGTCAAAGTCGTCGAAGTTACCGCCGCTCGGCGGTGGCGTGCTGCCACCACTGCGCGCCGCCGGGCGCTGGCCACCGCGGCTCGGTTGCCCGCCGTAGTCCCCGCTGTCCTGCGAACCGTAGTCCTGGTTGAAGTCGGCACTGCCGCCGGTACGTGGCCCGCCGAGCATCTGCATGTCGCTGGCCACGATTTCGGTGCTGTAGCGGTCCTGACCACCCTGGTCCTGCCACTTGCGCGTTTGGAGACGGCCTTCGACGTAGACCTGCTGGCCTTTCTTGAGATATTCGCCGGCGATTTCACCCAGCTTGCCGAACAGCACGACGCGATGCCATTCGGTTCGTTCCTGATCTTGGCCGGTCTGGCGGTCCTTCCATTTTTCGGAGGTCGCAATGGTGATGTTGGCCACGGCGGAACCGTTGGAGGTGTATCGGACCTCAGGGTCTCGTCCGAGGTTGCCGATCAGGATGACCTTATTGATACCACGTGCCATGGTGAATTCCCCTGCAACTAGAGGGCGCTCCAGCCCTGTGTGTCGGTTTCGGCCCTGAGACCGTTCGTTTTTTGGTTCGGCGAGGCTGCCCCACCGAAGCGCCCGAAGGCGGAAACCGGGATTGTAATACGAGGAAGTTTTCGGTTCGAGTGTGCCGCCATTCAACCTGCATAATCAGGCGGGTCACGCCCAAAGTGCGTATACAGTAGCAGCGGCCCCGGCGGAATGCCGCTTACCTCGCGGGTTCGGCCGAAAAACGCTGCAACGCGGAGCGGTCAAGACGAGCATGATCGACCCGGAGGTAGGCGATACCTTCGTCGACCATTACCGTCACCTCGGCCACGCCGGAGAGCGAGGCAATTTCCGTTTCGAGTTCCGTAGCACGGCCGACGGTCACCGGGCCGACATTCAGCAGCGTGGTTGCCAGATAACGCGGAGGCCTCATGGTGAGCGCCAGTCCCCACCAAATCAACAGCAGCACGGCGCAGAACAGGAACACGGCGGCGAAACCGAAATACCCGTACAGGGCGCCGCCGGCGGCGCCACCGATGAAGGCGCCGATGAATTGGCTGCTGGAGTAGACCCCCATCGCCGTGCCCTTGCTCAGGGCAGGTGCGGTCTTGGCAATCAACGACGGCATCAGCGCTTCCAGCAGGTTGAATGCCGTGAAGAAGAGTCCAATGAGACCGGCAAGGGCGATGAACTGGGTATGCAGGAGGCTAAAGCCGATCTCGCTGATCGCCAGGACCGCGATCGCCCCCACAACCATCGGTTTCATCAGCCGTTTCTTTTCGGCGAGGATGATGAACGGGATGGAGCCGGCCATGGCCAGCGCCATGACCGGGAGATACAGCTGCCAATGCTCGCTCGGGGCCAAACCCGCGTCACGCAGGGCCAGCGGCAGAACCACGAAACCGGCTGTCAACACCAGGTGCAGCACCAGAATGCCAAAGTCGAGGCGCAGCAGCTGGCGGTCACGTAGCACGCCGGCAAACTGGGCGGGCACCGCCTCGGCATCCCGGTGAACCCGGGAGCGAATCGGATTCGGCACCGCCAGGTAGAGAAGAGCGATGCCCAGCAGGGCAAGCAGTGCCGTGGTCCAGAAGATCCCCGGAATGCCGATCCAGTGGCCCAAAACCGGGCCGGCCACCATCGCCACCAGGAACGAGAAGCCGATGGTCATGCCGATGATCGCCATCGCCTTGACCCGGTGCTCTTCGCGGGTCAGGTCAGCCGCCAAGGCCATCACTGCCGCGGCCACTGCACCGGCGCCTTGGAGCGCGCGACCGACGATCACGCCTTGGACGCTATCGGCCATGGCCGCGACCACGCTGCCGACGGCGAAGATGAGCAGTCCCGCGGCAATCACCGGTTTGCGGCCGATGCGATCGGAAAGCATGCCGAAAGGGATCTGAAAGGCGGCTTGGGTCAGCCCATAGACGCCAATTGCCATCCCGACGAGGAAGGGCGTGGCCCCTGTCAGGTGCTCGGCGTAGAGGGCGAACACCGGCAGGATAAGAAACAGACCCAGCATGCGGGTGGCGAAGATGCCGGCCAGAGAGAAGGCGGCACGGCGCTCGATCGGGGACATCTGGTCGGGGGACATTCAGCAGCTTCAATAACTTATCGGAAAAGTCCGAATTATACGCCAGTGGGACGGTTTTGGGGCGGATACGCAGGACACATCCTTCTTTATCGGATGGGCGCGACGGCCCCTGAGGTTTCCGGTTGCGAAGCCGCTCAGCGTCGAGCGCAGGCCGCTGCCCCCGAACAGACGCCCCGGGAAACGGTCGAAGAGGCAGTGTGGTGACGCTTTTGCAGGCCGCGGGTACGGCGGCGTATATTAGCGGGTTCGGTGCTTTGGCAGGAAACTCGATGGATACCATTCGGATCCAGGGTGCTCGCACCCACAACCTCCAAAATGTTTCGCTGGAACTCCCCCGCAACAAGTTGATTGTGTTTACCGGGCTTTCCGGCTCGGGTAAGTCTTCACTTGCGTTCGACACCATTTACGCCGAGGGCCAGCGGCGCTACGTGGAGTCGCTGTCGTCCTATGCCCGGCAGTTCCTGTCGATAATGGAGAAGCCGGATATCGACCACATCGAGGGTTTGTCGCCGGCGATTTCCATCGAACAGAAGTCGACTTCGCACAACCCGCGTTCGACTGTCGGCACCGTCACCGAGATCTACGACTACCTGCGCCTGCTGTTCGCGCGCGCCGGCGAGCCGCGCTGCCCCGAGCACGGCACGGTGCTCGAGGCCCAGACCATCAGCCAAATGGTGGACCAGGTACTGTCCCTGCCGGAGGGTACCAAGCTGATGCTGCTGGCGCCGGTGGTGGCGGATCGCAAGGGTGAGCACATCCAGGTTTTTGACGAGCTGCGGGCACAGGGCTTCGTGCGTGCCCGGGTGAACGGCGAGGTCATCGAACTGGATACACCGCCGAAGTTGGCCCTGCGGAAGAAGCACACTATCGAGGTGGTGGTGGACCGTTTCAAGGTGCGCCCTGATCTCAAGCAGCGCTTGGCCGACTCCTTCGAGACCGCACTCGCACTGGCCGAAGGGTTGGCCAAGGTCGCCTTTATGGAAGGAGAGCAGCCAGAGCTGGTGTTCTCAGCCCGCTTCGCCTGCCCGGTATGCGGGTACTCACTATCGGAGCTGGAGCCGCGTCTGTTCTCGTTCAACAACCCGGCGGGAGCCTGCCCGACCTGCGACGGTCTCGGCGTCAACCAGTTTTTCGATCCCGCCCGCGTGGTGGTGCATCCCCAGCAAAGTCTGGCCGGCGGGGCCGTGCGCGGCTGGGACCGGCGCAATGCCTACTACTTTCAGATGCTCACCAATCTGGCGGACCACTACGGCTTCGACATCGACAAACCGTTCGAGAAGCTGTCGAAGAAGGTGCGCAACGCCATCCTGTTCGGCAGCGGCGATGAAGAGATCGAGTTCTTCTACCCGGGGGGTCGCCATCGCATTCATCCCTTTGAGGGCGTAATCCCGAACATGGAGCGGCGCTATCGCGAAACCGACTCCAGTGTATTGCGCGAGGAGTTGGCCAAGTACCTCTCCACCCAGCCCTGCCCCGTTTGCGGCGGGACCCGCCTGAATGTCGCGGCGCGCAACGTCTTCATTGCCGGCCACAGCCTGCCGGCGCTCACCGGCCTGCCGGTGGGGCGGGCCGCCGAGTTCTTCGAGAGTATGACCCTGCCGGGTTGGCGAGGCGAGATTGCCACCAAGATCGTCAAGGAGATCGGCGAGCGGCTCGGCTTTTTGGTAAACGTCGGCCTCGACTACCTGACGCTGGACCGCAGTGCCGAGACCCTTTCCGGGGGCGAGGCGCAGCGCATTCGGCTGGCCAGCCAGATCGGCGCCGGACTGGTGGGGGTGATGTACATTCTCGATGAACCTTCCATCGGACTGCACCAGCGCGACAATGATCGGTTGCTGGCCACCCTGTTCCGGCTGCGCGACCTGGGCAACACGGTCATTGTGGTGGAGCATGATGAAGATGCGATCCGCAGCGCTGACCATGTGGTCGACATCGGGCCCGGCGCCGGCGCCCATGGCGGCCAGATCGTCGCCCAGGGCACGCCCGCCCAGATCATCGCCAATAAGCGCTCACTCACCGGCCAATACCTGAGCGGCAAGCGGGCCATCGCAGTGCCCGACGCGCGCACACCGGTGGACACCGCACGGCAGCTTCAGATCCGCGGTGCGACCGGCAACAACCTGAAGGGATTGAGTGTCGATATTCCCGTGGGAGTGATGACCTGTATCACCGGGGTATCCGGTTCGGGCAAGTCGACCCTGATCAACGACACCCTTTACCGCCACGCCGCCCTGTCGGTGAACGGCACCGGGGAGGATCCGGCGCCGGTGGCCGAAATCGTCGGACTGGAGCACTTCGACAAGGTGGTGGACATCGACCAGAGTCCCATCGGTCGCACCCCCCGCTCCAACCCGGCCACCTATACCGGCCTGTTCACACCGATCCGGGAGCTGTTCGCCGGAACCCAGGAGGCGCGTGCGCGCGGCTACAACCCCGGCCGCTTCAGCTTCAACGTCAAGGGCGGCCGCTGCGAGGCGTGCCAGGGTGATGGGCTCATCAAGGTGGAGATGCACTTCCTGCCGGATGTCTACGTGCCCTGCGACGTGTGCAAGGGCCACCGCTACAACCGGGAGACCCTGGAGATCCGCTACAAGGGCAAGAACATCTTCGAAGTGCTGGAGATGACGGTGGAGGAGGCGCGCGCCTACTTCGACCCCGTTCCGGTGCTGGCCCGTAAACTGCAGACCTTGATGGATGTCGGGCTCAGCTATATCAAACTCGGTCAGAGTGCCACCACCCTCTCCGGCGGTGAGGCCCAGCGGGTCAAGCTCGCCAAGGAGTTGTCGAAGCGGGATACCGGCCGCACCCTCTACATCCTCGATGAGCCGACCACCGGCTTGCACTTCTACGATATCGAACAGCTACTCGGCGTTCTGCACCGGCTGCGCGACCACGGCAACACCATCGTGGTGATCGAGCATAACCTGGATGTGATCAAAACAGCGGACTGGATCCTCGACCTCGGCCCGGAGGGCGGGGACAAGGGCGGCACCTTGGTGGCGGCCGGCACGCCGGAGCAGGTGGCGGCATGTGCGGATTCGTACACGGGGCGCTATTTACAACCGCTATTGACGCGTGACCGGAAACGTTCGGCTTAGGGCGTGCTCTTTCTTTGCCATGGCCAGTGGCTTCGGATAAGAAATGGTGCAGTGGAGGGCCGGCCCGACACGGCACTGTAGATGGTGCCGAAACCCATGCACCGAGGCGACGCCGCTACCTGCTCCCAACTATATGGTGAGGGCGGCCTACCTCGATAGGGTCACCGGGGTGCCGATCGTGGCCCCAAACGCCTGGGCGGCATGGCCACGGTTGATGGCGATCTCCACCAGTCCCATGGAGTTGCGGTACCACAACGGCCGACCAGGCGGCACCGAGCCGAATGTTTCCCCGGCAGTGATTCGCTCGCCGTTGAGGACAATTCCGCTTTGTGGACCAATGGCGGACGCCCGAATGCCGGTCACCAGGTTGCCGAATCCGTCGATGTAGATCACTTCCGCCAAGTCCGGCACCGGGGGCTTCGGTGGTGGCAATGGCTCGGTTTCGACGGATTCCCCCTTCGCCAGCATCGCCGCGACCGGCGCGAACAGGTCCCGGCCATGGAAACTGGCGGACAGATGCGGTGGCCGCCAGCTGATCTTGTTCCACGCACCGCCACCGAGCCGGTACGCCGCTACACCAAAAAGCGCATTCCCGGGACCCACGAAACGCAAGCCCGCCGCCTCCACCAACACCGGCTCCCTTTCGGACGTGCCGACGCCGGGGTCCACGACGCCGAGCACGACTGTGCCTGCGGGGATCTGCGGGACCAGGGAGGCGAGCAGGTAGGAGGCCGCACGCGGATTGTGGACAGGGGCGTCCGCCATCAGATTGATGACGGGGATCCCTGGTGCCTGCCTGGCCAATACCGTCAGCATTTGGCCGACGTAGGGACCCCGCCAGCCGAAATCCGTGAACAGAAGTATCATGCTCACGATCTTATCCGATCACCGCAGTATTATTGGCAGGAGTTCTCCCGCCATGGGGTTCGGCCGGTGGACGCCGCTCCCAAAAAGGTCGCTTCGTTCGACTGCGGGCAACCGCGAGTAAATATCCATAACGAAAAAAGCCGGGCCAAGCCCGGCTTTCTTCTGTTCATGCCACCTGCTTATTCCGCGGTAGCAGCTTCCACGTCAGCCGCCTCGCCTTCCGCCATCGGGCGGTCGACCAGCTCGACGATAGCCATCGGTGCGTTATCACCCGCACGGAAGCCGCACTTCAGGATGCGCAGATAGCCACCCGGACGTTCGTTGTAGCGCGGCCCCAGGTCGTTGAACAGCTTCGCCACGGCATCCTTGTCCCGCAGCCGGGCAAACGCCAGGCGGCGTTTGGCCACGCTGTCGGTCTTGGCCATGGTGATCAGCGGCTCGGCAACCCGGCGCAGCTCCTTTGCCTTCGGCAAGGTGGTCTTGATCAGTTCGTGCGTGATGAGGGATGCCGCCATATTGCGGAACATCGCCTTACGGTGCGCGCTGTTACGGTTGAGTTGGCGACCGGACTTACGGTGACGCATCGGAGTATTCCTTAAATCTTTTTCGTTGCTTTACGAACGCGGCGGGCGTTAAGCGCTCGCCTTGTCGTCTCGGTTCTTAAGGCTGGCCGGCGGCCAGTTTTCCAGGCGCATCCCCAGCGAAAGGCCGCGGGTGGCCAACACGTCCTTGATCTCTGTAAGCGACTTCTTGCCCAGATTCGGGGTCTTGAGCAGCTCGACCTCGGTACGCTGAATCAGGTCGCCGATGTAGTAGATGTTCTCGGCCTTCAAGCAGTTCGCCGAGCGCACGGTCAGCTCCAGATCGTCGACCGGGCGCAACAGGATCGGATCGATTTCCGGTTCGGCCTCTTCAGCCTTCGCCTGCGCCTTGCCTTCAAGCTCAACGAACGCCGACAGCTGGTCCTGCAGAATGCTGGCCGCACGCCGGATGGCCTCTTCCGGCTCGATGGTGCCGTTGGTCTCCAGCTCAATCACCAGCTTGTCCAGGTCGGTGCGCTGTTCCACACGCGCACTCTCCACGACATAGGCAACACGCTTGAGCGGGCTGAAGGTGGCATCAAGCAGCAGGCGCCCGATGGGCCGGTTCTCTTCTTCGCTTTCCGTACGCAATGACGACGGCTGATACCCGCGACCGGTCTCAACCTTTAGCGTCATGTTCAGCTCACCGGACTTGGTGAGGTTCGCGATCACGTGTTCCGGATTGATGAGCTCGACATCATGCCCCAAGGCGATGTCTCCGGCAGTGACCGGACCAGGCCCCTTCTTGCTGAGCGTGACCGTTGCCTCTTTGCGGCCATTCAGCCGCAGGGCAACGCCCTTGAGATTGAGCAGGATCTCGATAACGTCTTCCTGCACGCCTTCCAGCTCGGTGTACTCGTGAAGCACACCGTCGATTTCCGCCTCGACGATAGCGCTGCCTGTCATCGAGGACAGCAGAATACGGCGAAGTGCATTGCCGAGCGTGTGTCCAAACCCGCGCTCCAACGGTTCCAGCGTCACCTTCGCGCAGGTATCGCTGGTCTTCTGCACGCCCACCAGACGCGGCTTGAGCAAATCTGTCGCTGAGCCCTGCATGAACAGTCCTCTCTTGGCACTCATTCCTGTATGCGATGGGTTTCCGCGGCCATCGGCCGCTTACAGCCCCGAACTACTTGGAGTAGAGTTCGACGACCAGCTGTTCCTGGATCTCGGCCGGCAGTTCACTACGCTCCGGCATCGCCTTGAAGACGCCTTCGAGCTTATTGGAATCCACCTCGAGCCACTCCGGGACACCCCGTTGCTGCGCCAGTTCCATCGCAGCCTTGATCCGCAACTGCTCCTTGCCCTTTTCGGCAACGGCAATCGCATCACCCGGCTTTACGCTATAGGACGGGACGTTGACCTTGCGGCCGTTCACGGTGACACCGTTATGCCGCACCAACTGGCGCGCTTCGGTACGAGAAACCCCGAACCCCATACGATAGACGACGTTGTCCAACCGCGCCTCAAGCAACTGCAGCAGGTTTTCACCTGTCGACCCCTTACGGCGGTCCGCTTGCTTGTAATAGAGCCGGAACTGCTTCTCGAGAATGCCGTAGATGCGACGCAGCTTCTGCTTTTCACGCAGCTGACGTGCATAGTCCGACAGACGGGTACGGCGCTGGCCGTGCTGCCCCGGCGGAAACGGACGGTTCTCGATCGGGCATTTGCTGGAGTAGCACTTCTCGCCCTTGAGGAACAGCTTCTCCCCCTCGCGGCGGCAAAGACGGCACTTGGATCCGATGTATCTGGCCACTGGGAATCTCCTGCTTAGACCCGACGTTTCTTCGGCGGACGGCACCCGTTGTGCGGGATTGGCGTCACGTCGGTGATATTCGTAATACGGAAACCGAGGTTATTGAGCGCACGCACCGCAGACTCACGGCCCGGGCCGGGGCCCTTCACCAGGACCTCCATGTTCTTCATCCCGTACTCGAGTGCCTGGGAGCCGGCCTTTTCGGCAGCAACCTGCGCGGCGAACGGCGTGCTCTTGCGCGAACCGCGGAAACCGGAACCCCCGGCGGTCGCCCAGCACAACGCGTTGCCCTGGCGGTCGGTGATGGTGATGATGGTGTTGTTGAACGACGCGTGGACGTGCGCAATGCCGTCGGCGACGTTCTTCTTGACCTTCTTGCGGGTGCGAGTGCTCGCTTTAGCCATCTTCGTTTCCTGAAAAAAAACGTTCAGCCCATTACAGGCAATTATTTCTTAATCGGGCGGCGCGGACCCTTGCGGGTGCGGGCGTTGGTACGCGTCCGCTGTCCACGCACCGGCAGACCGCGACGGTGCCGGATGCCGCGGTAGCAGCCCAAGTCCATGAGTCGCTTGATATTCATGGACACTTCACGGCGCAGATCGCCTTCGACGTCGAACTTGCCGACTTGCGCGCGCAGCGATTCGACCTCTGCTTCAGAGAGGTCCTTTACCTTCGTCTCCGGCTTTACGCCCGCCGCGTCGCAGATCAGTTTCGCGCGCGTGCGGCCCACACCGTAGATCGACGTCAGTGCGATAACGGTATGCTTGTTGACCGGAATGTTGATGCCAGCAATACGGGCCATTGAGCCACTCCCTCAAAACACAACCCCGGCGCATGAGGCGCCGTGAAACGCGAAATAGTAACCCTAACCGAAAAGCCGATCAAGACCCGATTTGGGCCCGATCAGATACTCAACCCTGGCGCTGCTTGTGACGCGCGTCGGTGGAGCAGATCACCCGAACCGTACCCTTGCGGCGGATGATCTTGCAGTTCCGGCAGAGCTTCTTGACAGATGCACGAACCTTCATCGTCTTACCCTCGATATATATTTTCCGCAACGGCGGTTCGCGACACTGCCGCGGCCGGCCAAATGCGGCCCTTCTAGTCTACAAGGGGCACCCCCGGTCGTAACCGGCGGCGCCCCTGGATTCGGTTGCATCGGAAGCCCAAACCCGGGAACCGGGTTCGCCGGGCTTACAGCCCGGGTCGGCGATGCCCTTTCAAATTGGCCTTCTTCATCAGGCCTTCGTACTGGTGCGACATCAGATGAGTCTGCATCTGTGCCATAAAGTCCATTACCACCACTACGATGATCAGCAGCGAGGTGCCGCCGAAGTAGAACGGGACCTGCCACCACAGGATGAGAAATTCTGGCAAAAGACAGACAACGGTTATATAGGTTGCACCCGCCAATGTCAGTCGGCCGAGAATTCCGTCGATATAGCGCGCCGTCTGTTCGCCTGGACGAATACCCGGGATGAATGCGCCGGACTTCTTCAGGTTTTCCGCCGTTTCTTTCGGGTTGAACATCAACGCCGTGTAAAAGAAACAGAAGAACACAATGGCCGCCGCATACAGCAGGACGTAAAGGATCTGTCCCGGCGACAGGGCCATCGACAGGTCTTGCAGCCAGCCCATGCCTTGCCCGCTGCCGAACCAACCCGCAAGCGTTGCCGGGAACAGGATGATGCTCGAGGCAAAAATGGGCGGGATGACCCCGGCCATATTAACCTTGAGCGGCAAATGGCTGGTCTGCCCCATCATCATCCGCCGCCCCTGCTGCCGCTTGGCATAGTTGACGGTGATCCGCCGCTGTCCACGCTCGACAAACACCACGAAAGCGGTGACCGCCAGGGCCAGTGCAAACAGCAGCAGCACCAACGGGGCACTCATTTCGCCCGTACGCACCAACTCCAGCGTGCCGCCGATCGCCGACGGCAATCCTGCAACGATCCCGGCGAAGATGATCAGCGAGATACCGTTGCCGATGCCCCGTTCGGTAACCTGCTCACCGAGCCACATCAGGAACATGGTACCGGTGACCAGCGTTGTCGCCGTTACCAACTGGAAAGCCATGCCCGGATTGATGACGACCGCCAAATTACCGGGCGCCACCTGCGTCTGCAGCATGGTGGCTACGCCAAACGCCTGCACAGTAGCCAGAAGCAGGGTGCCGTAGCGGGTATACTGCGTGATTTTACGCCGCCCCGCCGCGCCTTCCTTGCTCAGCTGCTCGAGCTTCGGCGATATCTTGGTCAGGAGCTGGACGATAATCGATGCCGATATATATGGCATGATGCCCAGCGCGAAGACCGAGAAGCGCTCCAGCGCCCCGCCCGAGAACATATTGAACATGTCCAGGATGCTGCCACGCTGCTGATCGAACAGCGCCTGCAGCGCATCCGGATTGATCCCCGGGACGGGAATGTGCGTGCCGATGCGGTAAACCAGCAACGCCCCCAGCACAAACAGCAGGCGTTGCTTCAGCTCGGCGAGCTTGCCGCCGGCCAGCGCACTTGCGACGGCTGAACGGGAAGCGCCCACTTAATCTTCGACCTTTCCGCCTGCGGCTTCAATCGCGGCCCGGGCGCCCTTGGTGACCCCCAGCCCCTTGACGGTAACTGCCTTGGCCAGTTCACCGGAAGCGATCACCTTCACGCGCTTGATGCCTTTGTGGATGACATTGGCTTCCTGCAGCCCGGCCACATCGACTACGTCGCCTTCGACCTTCGCCAATTCATGCAGGCGAACCTCGGCAGTGACGCGGCCTACCCGCGACGAAAAGCCAACCTTCGGCAGCCGGCGCTGCAGCGGCATCTGACCGCCTTCGAAGCCGACCTTGTGGAAACCGCCGGCACGCGATTTTTGGCCCTTGTGGCCGCGCCCGCCAGTCTTGCCCAGTCCGGAACCGATGCCCCGACCCAAACGCTTGCCGGCCTTCTTTGCCCCTTGTCCGGGCTTGAGATCGTTCAGCCTCATGTCAAACCTCTTCCACCTTCAGCAGGTACGAGACCTTGTTGATCATGCCCCTCGTGCACGGCGTATCTTCGATCTCCACCGTGTGGTGCATCCGACGCAGCCCGAGGCCCACTACAGTGGCCCTGTGGGACGGCAACCGACCGTGAACGCTACGCACCAGCGTAACCTTGACTTTTTTCTTGTCGGCCATGGGTTACTCCAGGATCTCTTTCACGTTCTTACCCCGCTTGGCGGCAACATCTTCAGGAGAAGACATGTCCGTCAAACCGCGCAGGGTAGCACGTACCACGTTGATCGGGTTGCTGCTGCCGATGCACTTGGCCAGCACATTATGCACTCCGGCCACCTCGAGCACAGCGCGCATCGCACCACCGGCAATGATGCCGGTACCGTCCGATGCCGGCTTCATGAACACCTTGGCGGCGCCATGGCGTGCGATGAGCGGATACTGCAGCGTCCCATTACTGATTTTGACCTCACGCATGTTCTTGCGTGCGGCTTCCATGGCCTTCTGGATGGCAACCGGCACCTCACGGGCCTTGCCGGTACCGAAACCGACCTTGCCCTTCCCGTCACCAACCACGGTCAGCGCGGAGAAACCGAACTGGCGGCCACCCTTGACCACCTTAGCGACGCGATTGACACCGATCAATTTCTCGATCAGGCCGTCGCTGCTGGAAGAATCGAATCCCGCCATTTTCGAACCCTTAGAATTCCAAACCGTTTTCGCGAGCCGCGTCGGCCAGCGCCTTTACCCGGCCATGAAACCTGAAGCCGGAGCGATCGAACGCCACCTTCGCGACGCCGGCAGCCTTCGCCTTTTCGGCAATCGCCTTGCCAACGGCAGCGGCGGCGTCGATGTTGCCGGTCCTGTTCAGACCGGACTTCACGTCCGCTTCCACCGTCGAAGCCGCCGCCAGCACCTGGGAGCCGTTTGGCGCAATCACCTGGGCGTAGATGTGGCGCGGCGTGCGATGCACGCACAGACGGGGCATACCCAGTTCCCGAATCTTCGCCCGGGTCCGCGTTGCGCGGCGGATGCGAGCAATCTTTTTCGTATTCATCGCCGAAATCCTTACTTCTTCTTCGCCTCTTTGCGGATGATGCGCTCATCCGCATATTTCACGCCCTTGCCCTTGTAAGGCTCCGGCGGCCGGAATGCGCGGATTTCCGCCGCGACTTGGCCCACCTGCTGCTTGCTCACGCCCTTCACCAACACTTCGGTCTGGCTCGGCGTTTCGATGGTGATCCCTTCCGGAACGGCGAAATTGATCGGGTGCGAATAACCGAGGGTCAGGTTGAGCATCTTGCCCTGCGCCTGGGCGCGGTATCCGACGCCGACCAACTCCAGCTTCCGCTCGAAGCCGGCGCTGACGCCAACGAACAGGTTGTTGACCAGTGCGCGGGTCGTGCCGACCAGAGCCAGCGCCGCGTTGTCGCCATCGCGTGGCTCGAAACGCATCTGGCCATCTTCCTGCACGATTTCGACCTTCGGGTGCACGTCGTGTTCGGCAGTGCCTTTGGCGCCCTTGACGGATACCATCTGGCCCGCAACGTCGACACTGACCCCAGCGGGAATTGCAATAGGTTTCAGAACTCTAGCCATGTCTCGTCCCCCTTAGCACACTTCGCACAGGATCTCGCCGCCGTGGCCCGCTTTACGGGCAGCGCGGTCGGTCATGACACCGGCAGAGGTCGACACGATGGCAATGCCGAGCCCACCCATGACCGTGGGCAGTTCGTCCTTGCCTTTATAGATGCGCAGGCCCGGACGGCTGATGCGCTTTACGTGCTCGATAACGGGCCTGCCCTGATAGTACTTCAAGGAAACCTTGAGTACCGGCTTGCCATCGATATCCTGCACAGAGTAATCGCCGACGTAACCCTCACTCTTGAGGACGTCCGCGATGGCCTTCTTCAGCTTGGAAGAGGGCATCAGCACCTCCGCCTTACCCGCACGCAGGCCATTGCGAATGCGAGTCAGCATATCTGCGATAGGATCAGTCATGCTCATTCCGAAAACTCCCAAAAAAGGCAGAAGCGCACCGTGCAAGGCCTTCGCCTTGCACGTCACCCTTGTACCTTGGATCTGCCTCTTACCAACTGGCCTTGCGCAGGCCAGGGACATCACCACGCATCGTCGCCTCACGCAGCTTGTTGCGCGCCAGGCCGAACTTGCGATAGTAACCGTGCGGACGGCCCGTCAGACTGCAGCGATTGCGCTGACGCACCGGACTCGAATCCCGCGGCAGCTTCTGCATCTGGAGCTCCAGCACCTGGCGCTCTTCATAGCCCAGATTTGGATCCTTCAGCTTCGTGCGGAGTTCATCCCGCTTTGCCGCGTACTTCTTGACCAGACGCTCGCGCTTGAGTTCGCGCTGCATCATCGAGGTTTTCGCCATTACCTTTTCCTCAACCCTTGAACGGGAAGTTAAACGCCTTCAACAGAGCCCGACCGTGTTCGTCTTTCGATGCGGTGGTGGTGATGGTGATATCCATGCCACGCAGCGTATCGATTTTGTCGTAGTCGATTTCCGGGAAGATGATCTGCTCCCGAACGCCCATGCTGTAGTTGCCGCGCCCATCGAACGATTTGGCGTTCAGTCCGCGGAAGTCGCGGATACGCGGAATCGCGATATTGATCAGGCGGTCCAGGAATTCGTACATCTGTTCCCGACGCAACGTAACCTTGCAGCCAATCGGCCAACCCTCACGGATTTTGAAACCGGCAACCGACTTACGGGCACGGGTGATCACGGGCTTCTGACCGACGATCTTGGTCAGGTCGCTTAAAGCGTGCTCCAACACCTTCTTGTCGGCCGCCGCTTCGCCCACGCCCATGTTGACCGTGATCTTGGTGATGCGCGGGATAGCCATCGGATTGGTGATCCCGAGCTCTTCGGCCAACTGCTTCTTGACCGTTTCGTTATAAAACTCTTTTAGTCTCGCCATCGTTGCATCCGCCCTTACGCGTCAATGGTCTCGCCACTCGACTTGAAGAACCGAACTTTGCGTCCGTCGTCAAGGAGTCGGATACCGACGCGGTCAGCCTTGCCGGCCGCACTGTTATAGATCGCCACATTGGAAACATGGAGCGGCATCTCTTTATCGATGATGCCGCCGGGCTGCCCGGTCATCGGGTTCCCCTTCTGGTGCTTCTTGACCATGTTAATGCCTTCGACAATCAGCTTGTCGTTCGGCATGACACGCGCGACGGTGCCGCGCTTGCCCTTGTCCTTTCCAGCGATGACGATGACTTCGTCGCCTTTCTTAATCTTGCGCATTGCCGCTCTCCCGAATCTCTACAGCACTTCCGGCGCGAGCGAGATGATCTTCATGAACTTCTCGGTGCGCAGCTCGCGGGTCACGGGCCCGAAAATACGGGTACCGATCGGCTCGAGCTTATTGTTCAGAAGAACCGCCGCGTTGTTGTCGAAACGGATCAGGGAACCGTCACCACGACGAACGCCCTTCCGGGTACGAACCACCACCGCGTTATAGACATCCCCTTTCTTTACCTTGCCACGGGGGATGGCCTCTTTAACGCTGACCTTAATGATGTCGCCAACCGCGGCGTAACGCCGATGCGAGCCGCCCAGCACCTTGATACACTGGACCACGCGCGCGCCGCTATTGTCGGCGACATCCAGCTTGGTCTGCATCTGAATCATTGCAGTATCTCCACAATCTGCTAACGGCCGCCCGGCCCCGCTACGGAAAGCGCGCAATCATAGCACTAAAGATGCCAAAGCCCAAGTCCCTTTGACTTGGGCCTGGGCGTACTAAGACGGCCGGCGGCTATTTGAACGTCAGTTCATCAACGGGCGCGTTCGATGATCTCGACCAGGCGCCAGGCCTTCGACTTGGAGAGCGGCCGGCACTCGGAAATCGTGACGGTGTCTCCCTCGTTGCACTCGTTGTTCTCGTCATGCGCGTGCAGCTTCGTGGAGCGCTTGACGTACTTGCCGTACAACGGATGCTTGACCTGGCGCTCGACCAGCACGGTGATGGTCTTGTCCATCTTGTTGCTGATCACCCGCCCCTGGACGGTACGAGCTACCTTGGCTTCTTCACTCATTGTTCTGCCTTCTGATTCAGGATCGTCTTTACCCGAGCGATGTCACGCCGCACTGCCTTCATGCGATGCGGCTGGGAAAGCTGATTGGTACCACGCTGCATGCGCAGGTTGAACTGCTCCCGCAGCAGGCCGTTCAGTTCATCCTGAAGCTCGCTGACGCTCTTTTCTCGAAGTTCATTCGCTTTCATCACAGCACCGTACGCGTTACGAACGTGGTCTTGATCGGCAGCTTGGCGGCTGCCAGACGGAACGCCTCGCGGGCAATCTCTTCGGACACCCCTTCCATTTCATAGAGCATCCGACCCGGCTGGATCTGCGCGACCCAATATTCGACGTTACCCTTACCCTTACCCTGGCGCACTTCGAGAGGCTTCTGGGTAATCGGCTTGTCGGGAAACACCCGGATCCAGATCTTGCCGCCACGCTTGATGTGACGGGTCATGGCACGTCGAGCCGCTTCGATCTGGCGGGCAGTCAGACGCCCCCGATCAACGGCCTTCAGGCCATACTCGCCAAAGCTCACCTTACTGCCGGCGATGGCCAGGCCGCGATTACGGCCCTTGTGCTGTTTGCGGAATTTTGTACGTTTCGGCTGAAGCATCGTTCGTTACCCCAATTACTTCGCAGCGGCCTTTTCGGCCTCGGCGCCCTGGGTCTCCCCACCGATCACTTCGCCCTTGAAGATCCACACCTTCACCCCGATGACGCCATAGGTGGTGTTGGCTTCGGCGAACCCATAGTCGATGTCGGCACGCAGAGTGTGAAGCGGCACGCGGCCTTCGCGATACCATTCGCTACGTGCGATTTCGGCCCCGTTTAGGCGACCGCCGACGTTGACCTTGACGCCCTGTGCGCCCAAGCGCATGGCGTTGGTGACGGCGCGCTTCATGGCCCGACGGAACATGATACGACGCTCCAGCTGCTGGGCGATGCTCTGCGCTACCAGCGTTGCGTCGAGTTCCGGCTTGCGCACTTCCTCAATGTTGATGTGCACCGGGATGCCCATCATATCGGCGACTTCACGGCGCAGCTTTTCGATGTCCTCGCCCTTCTTGCCGATCACCAGCCCGGGACGCGCGGTGTGAACCGTGATGCGCGCATTCCGAGCGGGGCGCTCGATTTGAATCCGGCTGATGGAAGCGCTGGCCAGTTTCTTCTGCAGAAATTCGCGGACCGTAAGATCGGTATACAGAATGTCCTTGAAGTTCTTGCTGTCTGCATACCACTTCGAGGTCCAGTCCTTGGTGATGCCAAGACGGATACCGTTCGGATGAACTTTCTGTCCCATTGCTGACCTCTCTTACTTTTCCGCGACAGTCACGGAGATGTGACTGGTGCGCTTGAGGATTCGATTGCCTCGGCCCTTGGCACGTGCATGCATGCGCTTGAGGGTCGGGCCCTGGTCGATACAGATCCGGGACACTTTCAGTTCGTCGATGTCGGCACCATCGTTGTGCTCGGCATTGGCTATCGCCGACTCGAGCACCTTCTTGACAATGGCTGCGCCCTTCTTCGGGCTGAACGCCAGAAGCTCAAGCGCCTTGTCGACAGGCAGACCTCGGATCTGATCAGCGACCAGCCGGCACTTCTGCGGCGAAATCCTCGCGAATCTCAATTTGGCTTCGGTTCCCATGACGTCTTCCCCTTAGCGCTTGGACTTCTTGTCGGCCGCGTGGCCTTTATACGTCCGGGTGGGCGCAAACTCGCCGAGTTTGTGGCCGACCATGTTCTCGTTGACGAGAACAGGGACGTGCTGCTTGCCGTTGTGGATCGCAATGGTGAGGCCGACCATGTCCGGCAGGATCATGGAACGGCGCGACCATGTCTTGATCGGGCGCTTGGCACTGGTTTCGACTGCCTCGGAGACCTTTTTCGCCAAATGATGGTCGATGAAAGGACCTTTTTTTACTGAGCGCGGCATAGATCTGCCCTCTTACTTCTGCTTGCGCCGGCGCACGATGAGTGCGTCAGTGCGTTTGTTCGAACGGGTCTTGTAACCCTTGGTCGGAACGCCCCACGGGGTAACCGGGTGACGACCGCCTGAGGTACGACCCTCACCACCACCATGCGGGTGGTCGACCGGGTTCATCGCGACACCGCGAACGGTAGGACGCACGCCCGACCAGCGCTTGGCTCCGGCCTTGCCCAACTTGCGCAGGCTGTGCTCGGAATTGGAGACCTCACCGATGGTGGCGCGGCAATCCACGTGCACCTTGCGCATCTCGCCGGACCGCAACCGGATGCTGGCGTAACGGCCTTCCCGGGCTACCAACTGCACCGAAGCGCCTGCGCTACGGGCGATTTGCGCGCCCTTGCCGGCTTTCAGTTCAATACAGTGGATCGTGGTGCCCACCGGAATATCCCGCAACCGCAGGCAGTTGCCCGGCTTGATGGCGATGCCGGCCCCGGACATCACTTCATCACCCGCGACCACACCCTTGGGCGCGATGATATAGCGACGCTCACCATCGGCATACTTCACCAAGGCGATGTGCGCGGTGCGGTTCGGATCGTATTCGATCCTTTCGACCTCACCGTGGATCCCGTCTTTGTTCCGCTTGAAATCGATCAAGCGGTATTTCTGCTTGTGGCCACCGCCCTTGTGGCGGGTGGTAATGCGGCCTGCGTTGTTACGACCACCGGTCTTCGACTTCTTCTCAAGAAGCGGTGCATACGGCTCGCCCTTGTGGAGATGGTCATGCACCACCTTGACAACGAAGCGGCGACCGGGGGACGTCGGTTTGAGCTTGACTACTGGCATCGTCGACTTCCTTCTTTATTCAGCACCGCCCATGAAGTCGATCTGCTGATCGGGCTTCACGCGGACATAGGCCTTCTTCCAATCGCTGCGAACGCCAAAGCGCTGGCCAAAACGCTTGCTTTTGCCCTTGACGTTCATGACGCGGACGTTATCGACCGTGACGTTGAACAGGGTTTCCACAGCCTTTTTGATTTCCGGCTTGGTGGCGTCTTTCACGACCTTGAAGACGTACTGGTTGGAGCTTTCCCCAACCACCGTACTCTTTTCGGAGATCACCGGCGAAAGCAGGACTTTCATCAGGCGTTCTTGATTCATGCCAGCGTCTCCTCCAGTTGCTTGAGGGCGGGGACGGTGATCAACACCTTCTCGAAGCCGACCAGGCTGACCGGGTCTACCCGGCGCGCCTCGAGGACATCGACCGCCTTCAGGTTGCGGGCCGACAGGAACAGGTTGTCGTTCAGCTGTTCGGCAACGATCAGGACGTTGTCCAGACCCATGGCCTTCAGCTTTTCTGCCAGTTGTTTCGTTTTCGGCGCGTCGACGCTGAAGTTGTCGACAATCACCAGCCGCTCCTGTCGAACCAGCTCGGAGAGGATGGATTTGATGGCGCCGCGGTACATCTTGCGGTTGACCTTTTGCGTATAGTCACGCGACTGCGCGGCGAAAACCTTTCCGCCCCCCCGCCACAGCGGGCTGCGGATGGTGCCGGCGCGTGCACGACCGGTGCCTTTCTGGCGAAACGGCTTGGCGCCGCCGCCGCTGACCTGCGAGCGCGTCTTCTGCGCCTTGGTGCCAGCACGTCCGGCCGCCATATAGGCGGTCACGACCTGGTGCACCAGCGCTTCGTTGAATTCGCGCGCGAAGTTGTCGTCGGAAAGTTCTACGCTATTGGTAGACGCACGACCGGTGGCCGTGGTGAGTTTCAGTTCCATGGTATCGCTCCTCAGCCCTTGGCCTTGACCGCCGGGGTCACGATGACGTCGCCGCCCTTCGGACCAGGCACAGCGCCCTTGATCAGCAGGAGGTTGCGCTCGGCATCGACACGAACCACTTCCAGGGTCTGGGCGGTACGCATCACGTTGCCCATGTGGCCGGCCATGCGCTTGCCCTTGAACACGCGGCCCGGGGTCTGGTTCTGACCGATCGAACCCGGTGCGCGGTGGGAGAGCGAGTTACCATGTGTGGCGTCCTGGGTGCGGAAATTGTGCCGCTTCACGACGCCTGCATAACCTTTACCGATGGTACGCCCGCGAACATCGACCTTCTGGCCGGCTTCGAAGATGTCCACCTTGATTTCTGCACCGTTCTCGAAAGTCTCGCCCTCGCCATCTTGCAGGCGGAACTCGACCAGCTTGCGACCCGCCTCGATGCCCGCTTTGGCGAAATGCCCGACCAGCGGCTTCGTGACGCGATTCGCTTTGCGTGCACCGACCGTAACCTGGACGGCACGGTAGCCGTCGATCTCCAGCGTCTTGAGCTGGGATACCCGGTTCGGCTCGACTTCGATCACGGTAACGGGAATGGAGGCGCCATCTTCGGTGAAGATGCGCGTCATCCCGCACTTACGACCTACTACTCCGATTGCCATTGTTGTAACCCTCTACACCGCACCGACTACGATTGGCCGGCACTGAATCGGTTAACCACTGCCCCTTGGGGCGCGGCGGCTCTTCGATACACCGCAATGCGGCTTTACTGCAGTTTGATCTGAACGTCGACACCGGCGGCCAAATCGAGCTTCATCAACGCGTCGACGGTCTTGTCTGTTGGGTCGACGATATCCATTAGGCGCTTGTGGGTACGCAGTTCATACTGATCGCGCGCATCCTTGTTGACGTGCGGCGAGATCAGCACCGTGAAGCGCTCCTTCTTGGTCGGAAGCGGGATCGGGCCCTTGACCTGGGCTCCGGTCCGCTTCGCCGTCTCGACGATTTCGCGCGCCGACTGGTCGATCAGCCGGTGGTCGAACGCCTTGAGGCGAATCCGGATTCTCTGGCTCGTTGTTGCCATCATTAAAACCTCAGAACAACCTACTGATACAAGGTACAAGGGCCAAAGATACAAGGGGCAAAGGCGAACCTTTGCCCCTTTTCCCTTTACCCTTGCACCTGCCGTTTATTCGATAATCTTCGCGACCACGCCGGCGCCGACGGTACGACCGCCTTCGCGGATGGCGAACCGCAGGCCGTCTTCCATTGCGATCGGGGCGATCAGCGACACCGTCATCTTGACGTTGTCGCCCGGCATCACCATTTCCACACCTTCCGGCAGGTCACACGCACCGGTCACGTCCGTGGTACGGAAGTAGAACTGCGGGCGGTAGCCGTTGAAGAATGGCGTGTGACGACCGCCCTCTTCCTTCGATAGCACGTACACTTCGGCTTCGAATTTGGTGTGCGGCTTGATCGAGCCGGGCTTGCACAGCACCTGGCCACGCTCCACGTCGTCACGCTTGGTGCCGCGCAGCAGCACGCCGACGTTGTCGCCTGCCTGACCCTGATCCAGGAGCTTGCGGAACATCTCCACGCCGGTGACGGTGGTGGTGGTGGTGTCGCGGATACCCACGATTTCAACCGTGTCACCCACCTTGACAATGCCGCGCTCGATACGGCCGGTCACCACGGTGCCGCGACCGGAGATCGAGAACACGTCTTCGATCGGCATAATGAATGCGCCGTCGATGGCGCGCTCCGGCTCTGGAATGTAGTCGTCCAGTGCCTGCACCAGCTTGTCGATGGAGGGCACGCCGATGTCGGACGTGTCGCCTTCCAGCGCCTTCAGCGCCGAACCGGTGATCACCGGAGTGTCGTCACCCGGGAAGTCGTAGCTGTCCAGCAGCTCGCGCACTTCCATTTCCACCAGCTCCAGCAGTTCAGTATCGTCCACCATGTCTGCCTTGTTCAGGTAGACCACGATGTATGGCACACCGACCTGGCGGGCCAGCAGGATGTGTTCGCGGGTCTGCGGCATCGGGCCGTCGGCGGCCGACACCACCAGGATCGCGCCGTCCATCTGCGCCGCACCCGTGATCATGTTCTTCACGTAGTCGGCGTGGCCCGGGCAGTCCACGTGAGCGTAGTGGCGGGAGTCCGACTCATACTCCACGTGGGCCGTAGCGATCGTGATGCCGCGAGCCTTCTCTTCCGGCGCGGAGTCGATCTGGTCGTAGCCTTTGGACTCGCCACCGAACTTCTTGGCCTGAACCACCGTCAGAGCGGCAGTCAGGGTGGTTTTGCCGTGGTCGACGTGGCCGATGGTGCCAACGTTGACGTGCGGCTTTTTACGCTCAAATTTTTCCTTGGACACGGTAGCTACCCTCGTTCTCGCTAACTGGTTTAACCGGTTAAGAAGCCTTTTTGATCACAGCCTCGGCAATGGAGGCCGGCGCTTCGGCATACTTCGCAAATTCCATGGAGTAGGTCGCGCGACCCTGGGTCGCGGAGCGCAGGTCCGTCGCGTAACCGAACATCTCACCCAGCGGAACTTCAGCGCGGATGATCTTGCCGGAGACGCCGTCTTCCATACCCTGCACCAAACCGCGCCGGCGGTTCAGGTCGCCCATGACGTCACCCATATACTCCTCCGGCGTGACCACTTCGACCTTCATGATCGGCTCGAGCAGGTAGGCGCCCCCTTTCTTGGCACCTTCCTTGAACCCCATGGAACCGGCAATCTTGAATGCCATTTCCGAGGAGTCGACGTCGTGGTAGGAGCCGTCGAACAGCGTGACCTTGACGTCTTCGATGGGGAAGCCGGCCAGCACGCCGTTTTCCATCTGCTCCTGGATGCCCTTGTCGACCGCCGGAATGTACTCTCTCGGCACAACACCGCCGACGATGCCGTTGACGAATTCGTAACCGCTGCCGGGCTCGGTCGGCTCGATGCGCAGCCAGACATGACCGTACTGGCCACGACCACCAGACTGCCGGACGAACTTGCCTTCGACCTCGACCTTGTTGCGGATCGCTTCGCGGTACGCCACCTGCGGTGCACCAACGTTCGCCTCGACCTTGAACTCACGTTTCATGCGGTCGACGATGATGTCGAGGTGCAGTTCACCCATGCCGGAGATGATCGTCTGGCCGGATTCTTCATCGGTGTGTACGCGGAACGACGGGTCTTCCTGCGCCAGCTTCGACAACGCAATGCCCATCTTCTCCTGATCGGCCTTGGTCTTCGGCTCGATGGCTACGGAGATAACCGGTTCCGGAAACTCCATCCGTTCCAGGGTGATGATGTTGTTCAGAGCGCACAGGGTGTCACCGGTGGTGACATCCTTCAGGCCCACTGCAGCGGCGATGTCGCCCGCGCGCACTTCCTTGATCTCCTCACGGGAGTTGGCGTGCATCTGCAGGATACGCCCGATGCGCTCCTTCTTGCTCTTGATCGGGTTGTATACCGAGTCACCGGAGTTCAGCACGCCGGAGTAGACACGGAAAAAGGTCAAGGTACCGACGAACGGGTCGGTGGCAATCTTGAACGCCAGTGCCGAGAACGGCTCGTCGTCGGAGGCGTGACGTTCCGCGACGGTCTCATCCTTATCGTCCAGGGTGCCCTGGATGGCCGGGACATCGACCGGCGACGGCATAAACTCGACAATCGCATCGAGCATCGCCTGCACACCCTTGTTCTTGAACGCCGAGCCACAAAGCATCGGCACGATTTCGACCGCCAGGGTACGCTTGCGCAACCCCTTCTTGAGCTCCTCGGTGGAGAGTTCCCCGCCTTCCAGGTACTTCTCCATCAGCTCTTCATCAGCCTCAGCGGCGGCCTCGACCAAGTTTTCGCGCCACTCGGCGCAGAGGTCGGCCATGTCGGCCGGGATGTCTTTCTCCTCGTAGGTCATCCCCATGTCGGCCTCATTCCAGTAGATGGCCTGCATACGGATCAGGTCGACGATGCCCTTGAAGTTGTCTTCCGCACCAATCGGCAACGCGATCGGTACCGGGTTGGCGCCGAGGCGCTTTTTGATTTGATCAACAACACGGAGGAAGTTCGCGCCGGCACGGTCCATCTTGTTGACGAAGGCCATGCGTGGAACCTGGTATTTATTGGCCTGACGCCAAACGGTTTCCGACTGCGGCTCCACGCCACCGACGGCACAGAAGACGGCACAAGCGCCGTCGAGCACGCGCAGCGAACGCTCCACTTCGATGGTGAAATCGACGTGGCCCGGAGTGTCAATGATGTTGACACGGTGTTCCGGGTACTGCTGGTCCATCCCGCTCCAGAAACAGGTGGTTGCTGCCGAGGTGATGGTGATGCCGCGTTCCTGCTCCTGTTCCATCCAGTCCATGGTCGCGGCGCCGTCGTGCACCTCACCGATCTTGTGGGATACGCCGGTGTAAAACAAAACGCGCTCGGTGGTGGTGGTCTTACCGGCATCGATGTGGGCCATGATGCCGATATTGCGGTAGCGCTCGATCGGGGTCTTGCGTGCCATAAACGGAAACCTTGAAATGAATTACCAGCGGTAGTGAGCGAAGGCCTTGTTCGCCTCGGCCATGCGGTGCGTATCCTCGCGCTTCTTCACGGCCGTGCCGCGCTGCTCGAAGGCTTCGAGGATTTCATTGGCCAACCGCATGTCCATGGACTTCTCGCCACGTTTGCGGGCGGCGTCGACCAGCCAACGCATGGCCAAAGCCATGCCGCGGTCACCGCGCACTTCCACCGGCACCTGGTAGGTTGCGCCACCGACACGTCGGGACTTTACTTCCACCATGGGACGGATATTGGACAGCGCCTTTTCGAACACTTCGACCGGTTCGCCTTTGGCCTTCTCGCTTACGCGGTCGAGGGCACCGTAAACGATGCGCTCGGCGACTGCCTTCTTGCCGCTCAGCATGATGACGTTCATGAACTTGGACAGCGTGGTGTTCCCAAACTTCGGATCCGGGAGGATCTCACGCTTCGCTGCTACTCTTCTCCGAGGCATTGTCTTGTAACCCTATCTGATTCCGATTCGCCCTAAGCCGTCAGTCCGATTAGGACTTCGGCCGCTTGGCACCGTACTTGGAGCGGGCCTGACGGCGGTCGTTGACGCCGGCCGTATCCAGGGAACCGCGAACCGTGTGATAACGGACACCGGGCAAGTCCTTTACACGACCGCCGCGGATAAGGACCACCGAGTGCTCCTGCAGGTTGTGTCCCTCACCGCCGATGTAAGAGGTCACTTCGTAACCGTTGGTCAGCCGGACACGCGCCACTTTACGCAACGCGGAGTTCGGCTTCTTCGGCGTGGTGGTGTAGACGCGGGTGCAGACACCGCGCTTCTGAGGACACGCTTCCAGGGCCGGCACGTTGCTCTTTGCTTTCTTTCGCTGACGCGGCTTGCGGACCAGCTGGTTAATCGTTGCCATGTTCTGATAGCTCCACCACAAAATAAACGACAGGCCGGTCAGACCGGCCTGTCAGAAAAGAAGCGGAATGATAGAGGCCGCTTGTGGGCATGTCAAGCCAGCCTCTATGGACCGTTAAGGGTGAGGGGTTCCAGAGTGAGGGGGACCCCTCACTCTGAACCGTCAACCTTTAACCGACTTAACTGCTTTTCGTCTCGCCGACGATGGCCATCTCTTCCGGGCCGACCTCTTCCTCGAATGCGTGACGCTTGCGGCGCCGCTCCGAGTGGTAGGCCAGACCGGTTCCGGCCGGGATCAAGCGGCCGACGATGACGTTTTCCTTCAGTCCGCGCAACTCATCCATCTTGCCGGTGACCGCCGCATCGGTGAGGACACGGGTCGTCTCCTGGAAGGAGGCGGCCGAGATGAACGACTCCGTCGCCAGCGATGCCTTGGTGATACCCAGCAACAGGCGGTCACCGCGGCAGGGCATCTTGTCGGTATCGGCCAGGCGCTCGTTCTCTTCCACGAAGCGTGCAAACTCCACCTGTTCACCCTGCAGGAACTTGCTATCCCCAGCCGCGGTGATTTCCACCTTGCGCAGCATCTGGCGAATGATCACCTCGATGTGCTTGTCGTTGATCTTTACACCCTGGAGGCGATAGACGTCCTGCACCTCATTGACGATGTAGCGTGCCAGTTCCACGACACCCAGCAGGCGCAGAATGTCATGGGGGTTCGGCTCGCCTTCCACCACCACTTCACCGCGCTCCACGTGCTCGCCTTCGAACACGGTGATATGCCGCCACTTCGGAATCAACTCCTCGTGGGCATCACCTTCCTGCGGGGTAACGACCAAGCGCTGTTTGCCCTTGGTCTCCTTGCCGAAGGAGATGGTGCCGGAGATCTCCGCCAGAATGGACGGTTCCTTCGGCTTGCGCGCTTCGAACAGGTCGGCCACGCGGGGCAGACCGCCGGTGATGTCACGGGTTTTGGACGACTCCTGCGGGATACGGGCCAGGACGTCGCCGACGCTGACCATCGCCCCGTCTTCCAGATTGACCACCGCCCCGGCCGGCAAGAAGTAGTTGGCCGGGATATCGGTGCCGGAGAAGGTCAGGTCCTTGCCGGCTTCGTCGACCAGCTTGACCATCGGACGCCGGTCCTTGCCGGAAGAGCCCCGCGACTTCGGATCGCTCACCACCAGTGAGGAGAGACCGGTGACTTCATCGGTCTGCCGATTGACAGTGACACCGTCTTCGAAGTCGACCAGTTTGACCCGACCGGCAATTTCCGTGATAACCGGATGCGTATGCGGGTCCCAGTTCGCTAGAACCTGACCGGCCTTGACCGCATCGCCGTCGATAACGCTGATCTTGGCACCGTAGGGCACCTTGTAACGCTCGCGCTCGCGGCCGGACTCGTCGATGATGGTCACTTCGCCGGAACGGGAGACCGCCACCCGATGGCCTTCCGCGTGCTCCACCATCTTGATGTTGTGGAGGCGGACGGTACCGTTACTCTTGATCTGGATGTTGTTGACCGCAGCGGACCGGGACGCCGCGCCACCGATGTGGAACGTCCGCATGGTGAGCTGGGTACCCGGCTCGCCGATGGACTGCGCCGCGATAACACCCACCGACTCGCCGACATTGACCTGATGGCCACGGGCCAGATCGCGCCCGTAACAGGCGGAGCAGACTCCGTACTTGGTGTCGCAACTGATCGGCGAGCGGACCTTGATCTGGTCCACTGACAGCTCTTCCAGCCGTTCCACCAACTGCTCATCCAGCAGTGTACCGCTCGGGATTGCCACCTGGTCGGTGCCCGGAACGTAAATGTCTTCCGCGATCACTCGGCCGAGAACACGCTCGCGCAGCGGCTCGACCACGTCGCCGCCTTCAATCAGCGACTGCATGATGAGACCATCCGTCGTCCCGCAGTCCTCTTCGGTTACCACGAGGTCCTGGGCTACGTCGACCAGACGCCGCGTCAGGTAACCGGAGTTGGCGGTCTTCAATGCCGTGTCCGCGAGCCCCTTGCGGGCGCCGTGAGTTGAGATGAAGTACTGCAGAACCGACAGACCTTCACGGAAGTTGGCCGTGATCGGGGTTTCGATGATGGAGCCGTCCGGCTTCGCCATCAGGCCACGCATACCGGCCAGCTGACGAATCTGGGCCGCACTACCACGGGCGCCGGAGTCCGCCATCATAAAGATGGAGTTGAAGGAGTCCTGCTTGACGACGTTGCCGGACTTGTCGACGACCTCGTCCTTGCCCAGTTTGTCCATCATCGCCTTGGCGACCTGGTCATTCGTGTGCGACCAGATATCCACCACCTTGTTGTAGCGTTCGCCATTGGTGACCAGACCGGAGATGTACTGGTTCTCGATCTCCTTCACCTCTTCGTCGGCGCGCGCCAGGATCTCGGCCTTCTCGTCGGGGATGACCATGTCGTCGGAGCAGAACGAAACGCCGGCGCGGGTGGCCATGCGGAAGCCGAGGTACATCAGCTGGTCGGCAAACACCACCGTGTCTTTCAGACCAAGCCGACGATAGCAGGCATTGATCAGCCCGGAGATGGACTTCTTCACCATCGGCCGGTTGACGATCTCGAACGGCAACCCTTCCGGCACGACATGGAACAGCAGTGCCCGGCCCAGGGTGGTATCACGAACGGCGGTGTTTTCGTCGCGCTCGCCGTTCGGTCCGACCACCACTTCGTGGATACGGACTTTGCAGCGGGCGTGCAGGGATGCGGCCCCGTTCTCCCAGGCACGACGTGCCTCGGAAATGTCCGCAAACACCATGCCTTCGCCTTTGGCATTGACGGAGTCCCGGGTCATGTAATACAGACCCAATACCACGTCCTGCGACGGTACGATGATTGGCTCGCCATTGGCCGGGGACAGGATGTTGTTGGTCGACATCATCAGCGCCCGGGCTTCGAGTTGTGCTTCCAGCGACAGCGGCACGTGCACCGCCATCTGGTCACCGTCGAAGTCGGCGTTGAAGGCGGCACAGACCAGCGGATGCAGCTGGATGGCCTTGCCCTCGATCAGGACCGGCTCGAACGCCTGAATGCCGAGGCGGTGCAGGGTCGGCGCACGGTTGAGCAGCACCGGATGTTCGCGGATCACCTCTTCGAGGATATCCCACACCTCCGGCCCTTCGCGCTCGACCAGCTTCTTCGCCGCCTTGATGGTCGTGGCCAGGCCGCGGCGCTCCAGCTTGGAGAAGATGAACGGCTTGAACAGCTCCAGCGCCATCTTCTTCGGCAGGCCGCACTGATGCAGCTTGAGGGTCGGGCCGACCACGATAACCGAACGGCCGGAGTAGTCGACGCGCTTGCCGAGCAGGTTCTGACGGAAGCGGCCCTGCTTGCCCTTGATCATGTCGGCCAGGGACTTCAGCGGGCGCTTGTTCGAACCGGTGATCGCACGGCCGCGACGGCCGTTGTCCATCAACGCATCGACCGCTTCCTGCAGCATGCGCTTTTCGTTGCGCACGATGATGTCCGGCGCTGCCAGGTCCAGCAGGCGCTTCAGTCGGTTATTGCGGTTGATGACGCGGCGGTAGAGGTCATTCAGATCGGAAGTGGCAAAGCGGCCGCCTTCCAGCGGCACCAGCGGACGCAGCTCCGGCGGCAGCACCGGCAGCACGGTCATGACCATCCACTCCGGCTTGTTGCCGGACTCGATGAAGGCCTCGATCAGCTTCAGGCGCTTGGTCAGCTTCTTCAGCTTGGTCTCGGAGTTGGTCTGCGGGATCTCCTCACGGATGGTCTCCGCTTCCTTCTCCAGGTTGAGGGTGCGCAGCAGGTGCAGGATGGCCTCGGCACCCATGCGGGCGTCGAACTCGTCACCATACTCTTCGATGGCATCGAGGTAAGTTTCATCGGAGAGCAGCTGGCCGCGTTCGAGTTGGGTCATGCCCGGATCGATGACCACGAAGGCCTCGAAATAGAGTACGCGCTCGATGTCGCGCAGGGTCATGTCGAGCAGCAGGCCCATGCGGGACGGCAGGCTCTTCAGGAACCAGATGTGTGCGGTCGGGCTGGCCAGCTCGATGTGGCCCATACGCTCACGACGCACCTTGGCCAGTGTGACTTCAACGCCGCACTTTTCGCAGATGACACCACGGTGCTTCAGGCGCTTGTACTTGCCGCACAGGCACTCGTAGTCCTTCACCGGACCGAAGATCTTCGCGCAGAACAGACCGTCGCGCTCAGGTTTAAAGGTGCGGTAGTTGATGGTCTCCGGCTTCTTGACCTCGCCGTAAGACCAGGACCGGATCTTGTCCGGGGACGCCAGACCGATGCGGATGGCGTCAAAATCCTCAATGGGACCCTGTTGCTTCAGCAGCTTAAGTAGGTCTTTCACGTCAAATCTCTCCTCAGCTCGTAGAAGCGGTGGCCCGGCGTAAGCCGGGCCGGCCCGTCTTATTTGCGGCGGGGGCGATGCCCCTCATGGGTGCGCCGCTCCTACTCCTGCTCCAGCTCGATGTCGATGCCCAGTGCCCGAATTTCCTTCAGCAGCACGTTGAACGATTCGGGCATGCCGGCCTCCATTCGGTGGTCGCCGTCGACGATGTTCTTGTACATCTTCGTACGCCCGTTGACGTCGTCCGACTTGACCGTAAGCATCTCCTGCAGTGTGTACGCTGCACCATATGCCTCCAGCGCCCACACCTCCATCTCGCCGAAGCGCTGTCCGCCAAACTGCGCCTTGCCGCCCAGTGGCTGCTGGGTGACCAGACTGTAAGGTCCGGTGGAACGTGCGTGCATCTTGTCATCAACAAGGTGGTTGAGCTTTAGCATGTACATGTAGCCCACCGTCACCGGCCGGTCGAAGGAATCGCCGGTACGGCCATCGTACAGCGTGGCCTGGCCGGTTTCCGGGAGGTCGGCGAGACGCAGCATCTGCTTGATTTCGCCTTCGTTGACCCCATCGAACACCGGCGTGGCCATCGGCACACCCGTCTTCAGGTTGTCGCAAAGGGCGAGAACCTCTTCGTCGTTCAGCGAGCCGATATCCTCGCTACGACCAGACTGGTTGTAGATGTCGTTGAGGAACTTGCGCAGCTCTTCGACCTTGCTCTTGGCCTCCAGCATCCGACCAATCTTCAGCCCCAGGCCCTTGGCAGCCCAACCGAGATGGGTTTCGAGCACCTGCCCGACGTTCATACGGGACGGTACGCCAAGCGGGTTCAGCACGATATCGACCGGGGTCCCGTCGGCGGTAAAGGGCATGTCCTCCATCGGTACGATCATGGAGATAACACCCTTGTTGCCGTGGCGGCCGGCCATCTTGTCACCGGGCTGGATGCGGCGCTTGACGGCCAGGTAGACCTTGACCATCTTCAGCACGCCGGGGGCCAAATCATCGCCCTGGGTGAGCTTCTTACGCTTCTCTTCGTAGCGCTCTTCGAACTGGACGCGCATCTGCTTGATCTGCTCGCCGATGGCTTCCAGTTGTGCGTTGGTCTCGTCGTCCTTGAGTCGGATCTCAAACCACTTGTCGCGGGTCAGATCCTGCAGATAGGCTTTGCTGATCTTGTCGCCGGCCTTCAGCCTGTTCGGGCCACCCGCGGCGTCCTTACCGACAATCATGCGCTCGACACGGGCATAGGCATCGTTTTCCATGATGCGCTGCTGGTCACGCAGGTCCTTGCGGACTGCCTCCAGTTCCGACTCCTCGATCGACTTGGCACGGGAATCCTTCTCCAGCCCGTCGCGGGTGAATACCTGTACGCCGATGACGGTGCCGTTCATGCCCGAGGGCACACGCAGCGAGGTGTCCTTCACGTCGGACGCTTTCTCGCCGAAGATGGCGCGCAACAGTTTCTCTTCCGGGGTCAGCTGGGTCTCGCCCTTAGGCGTCACCTTGCCCACCAGAATGTCGCCCGAACGCACCTCGGCACCGATGTAGACGATACCGGCCTCATCCAGCTTCGCCAGCGCCGCTTCACCCACGTTCGGAATATCGGCGGAGATCTCCTCCGGCCCGAGCTTGGTGTCGCGGGCCACGCAAGTGAGTTCTTCGATGTGGATCGTGGTGTAGCGATCCTCTTGAACCACCCGCTCGGAGATGAGGATGGAATCCTCGAAGTTGTAACCGTTCCAGGGCATGAACGCGACCAGCATGTTCTGCCCGAGTGCCAGCTCGCCCATATCGGTGGAAGAGCCGTCGGCCAGTACATCACCGCGCGCAATCACGTCACCCGGATTGACCAGCGGACGCTGGTTGATACAGGTGTTCTGGTTGGAACGGGTGTACTTGATCAGGTTGTAGATGTCGACGCCCGGTTCGCCGGCTTCGGTCTCCTCGTCGTTGACACGGACCACGACACGACCCGAGTCAACCGAATCCACCACACCGCCACGTCGTGCGACCACGGTGACACCCGAGTCGATGGCCACGGTGCGCTCCATGCCGGTACCGACCAGCGGTTTGTCGGCACGCAGACACGGCACGGCCTGGCGTTGCATGTTGGAACCCATCAACGCACGGTTGGCGTCGTCGTGCTCCAGGAACGGTACCAGCGACGCCGCCACCGAAACGATCTGCTTTGGCGACACGTCGATGTACTGGATGTTCTCCTTCGGCGACAAGGTGAACTCGTTCATGTGCCGGCACGAAACCAGTTCGTCGACGAAGCGGCCATCGTCGTCGAGCACGGCATTCGCCTGGGCGATGACATACTCGCCTTCGTCGATAGCCGACAAATAGTCTATTGCGTCAGTGACACATCCATCCACCACCTTCCTGTACGGCGTCTCGAGGAAGCCGTAGGAGTTGGCTCGGGCGTAAACGGCCAGCGAGTTAATCAGACCGATGTTCGGACCTTCCGGCGTTTCGATCGGGCAGACGCGACCGTAGTGAGTCGGGTGCACGTCGCGCACTTCGAAGCCGGCGCGCTCACGGGTCAGACCGCCCGGACCCAGTGCGGAAATGCGCCGCTTATGGGTGACCTCGGAGAGCGGATTGTTCTGGTCCATGAACTGCGACAGCTGCGAGGAGCCAAAGAACTCCTTGATCGCCGCCGACACCGGCTTGGCATTGATCAGCTCCTGCGGCATCAGGTTTTCCGACTCCGCCAGTGACAAACGCTCCTTCACGGCGCGTTCGACCCGCACGAGCCCGACACGGAACTGGTTTTCTGCCATTTCACCGACGGAACGGACACGGCGGTTGCCGAGATGGTCGATATCGTCGACCTGACCGTTGCCGTTGCGAATGGCTACCAGCGTCTTCATCACCTCGAGGATATCGGACTGGGCGCCGAGCTGTTCGACCAGGTTTTTCGCAAACTCGTCGGTACGGTCGCCGAAGTACTTGCCGTCGAAAAGTACGCCCGGACCCGTGACTTCCTTGCGGCCGACACGGCGGTTGAACTTCATCCTGCCGACGTTGGACAGGTCATAGCGCTCTTCGGTGAAGAAGAGATTATGGAAGAGGTTTTCCGCGGCATCCTTGGTCGGCGGTTCGCCGGGACGCATCATGCGATAGATCTCCACCAGCGCTTCCAGCTGCGTGTTGGTGGGGTCGTTGCGCAGGGTTTCGGAAATGTAGGGACCGTGATCGAGGTCGTTCGTGAAGATCGTCTCGAACGCCTTGATGCCGCCTTCGCGCAGCTTTTCCAAAGTATCGGCGGTGATCTCGTCGTTGGCTTGGGCCAGCACCTCACCACTGTCGGTATCGATGATGTCGTGCGCCAGGGTGCGCCCGACAACGTAATCGAACGGCACCTCCAAGGTGGACAGCCCGGCCTTTTCCATTTCCCGAATGTGACGCGCCGTGATACGGCGGTCCCTTTCGACCAGCACCTTGCCGTCTACATTGATATCGATGCTTGCGGTCTCGCCGCGCAGCCGCTCCGGAACGAGCTTCATCTTCAACACGTTCTTGGCGAACGTGAAGCTGTCCCGCTCGAAAAAGAGTTCGAGGACCTCCTGCGTGTTATAGCCAAGCGCACGCAGCAGGATCGTTGCCGGAAGTTTGCGGCGCCGGTCGATGCGGACAAACAGTTGGTCTTTCGGGTCGAACTCGAAGTCGAGCCAGGATCCGCGATACGGAATCACGCGCGCCGAGAACAGCAGCTTGCCCGAGGAGTGCGTCTTGCCCTTGTCGTGCTCGAAGAACACGCCCGGCGACCGGTGCAACTGGGAGACAATGACGCGTTCGGTACCGTTGATGACGAACGTACCGTTCTCGGTCATCAGCGGCAGTTCGCCCATGTAGACTTCCTGCTCGCGGATGTCCTTGACAGACTTCGTCGAAGATTCTTTGTCGTAGATGACCAGGCGGAGCTTGACGCGCAACGGCGCGGCAAAGGTCAAGCCGCGCATCTGGCACTCTTTGACGTCGAACGCCGGGGTGCCCAGGCGATAGGAGACGTATTCGAGGGCGGCGTTCCCGGAATAACTGACGATTGGGAAGACCGAGCGAAACGCTGCATGGAGTCCCTGCTCTTCCCGTTGGTCGCCGGATGCGTCCGCTTGCAAAAATCCGCGGTACGAATCCAGCTGGATCGACAGTAGATAGGGCACTTCAAGGATACTGCGGCGCTTGCCGAAATCCTTGCGAATGCGTTTTTTCTCAGTGAACGAGTAAGCCATCAGAGTTCCTCAGCTTGTCCGGTACTGTCCCACAACCTCGGCCAACGGCGTCCGTTGCAGTGGCGCTCTTCCAGCGGAAAAAGGCCGGTGGCGCACCGGCCACCAGCCAGCAGTTCGTAATGCCCTGCCTTCCCTGGCTGTGAATGTCCGCGCTCCACGCGGCGCGTCAGGCTGGGCCTGACAACGCTGGGCATATAGCGATACTTACTTGAGTTCGACAGAAGCGCCGGCTTCCTCGAGCTGCTTCTTGACGCTCTCGGCTTCGTCCTTGCTGACGCCTTCCTTCACGGTGGAGGGCACGCCCTCGACCAATTCCTTCGCTTCCTTCAGACCCAGGCCGGTGATGGCACGAACGGCCTTGATCACACCAACCTTGTTGTCGCCAAAGCTGCTCATGACGACATTGAACTCGGTCTGTTCTTCAGCGGCAGCAGCTTCGCCACCACCGGCCGCGGCAGGAGCCGCAGCAACCGCAGCGGCGGCGGAGACACCGAACTTCTCCTCCATCGCTTCGATCAGCTCGACGACTTCCATCACGGTCATGTTGGAAATGGTTTCCAGGATATCCTCTTTCGAAACAGCCATGGTCATAGACTCCAGATAAGTGCGTTAGATTCCAAAATCAGCCGAATTACGCCGCAGCAGACGCCTTTCAGGCGGCCTGCTTCTGATCGCGGATGGCCGCGACCGTGCGCGTGAGCTTGCCCGGGACTTCGTTGAGCGTACGGGCGAACTTGTCGAGCGGAGCCTTCATGACGGCCATGAGCAGGCTGATCGCCTGTTCCTTGGTCGGCATCTTGGCCAGACGCTCGATGTCGGACGCCGGCAGGAGCTTGCCGCCGATGGCGACCAGCTTGACCTGCAGACGGTCGTTCGCCTTGGCGAAGTCCTTCAACACCCTTGCCGCTGCGCCCGGGTCCTCGAGAGAGAACGCCAGAACGAGCGGACCGGTCAGGCCTTCCTGGAGGCACGCGAAATCGGTACCTTCCACAGCCCGCCGCGCCAGGGTGTTCTTGACCACCCGCAGATACACGCCCGCGTCACGCGCCTTCGCGCGCAGCTCGGTCATGTGCGTGGAGGTCAACCCGGCGTACTCTGCCGCGATGGCGGAGTGCGCACTTGCAGCGACTTCGGCGACTTCGGCTACGATGGTCTTCTTCTGTTCGAGATTGAGAGCCACGCGAAATCACCTCACGTTGTCGACGAAACACGAGACAGACGTTCCGTCTCTACCTTGCGGTTCCGGTCACCCGGTTCCGCCCCAACGGTGGCCCTCAAGGAGATCCCAGAGGGGAACACCGTCTGCGCAGGTCCGTTCGATTTAAGTGCCATTCGGCACACCTGCGGTCTTTGACGGACCGCCGGCCTAGACCGGCGGACCCTTCCGCACCGGAAACCCGGCGCGAAAATTCTTTATCAGAACGATAGCGTCGACTGATCGACCAAGATGCCCGGTCCCATGGTGGTGGAAACGGTAACCCGCTTCATGTACACACCCTTGGCCGCGGACGGCTTGGCTTTCTGCAGGTCGGCCAACAGTGCCTGCAGGTTTTCTTGCAGTGCCTGCGGCTGGAAATCAACCTTGCCAATCGTGCAGTGGATGATTCCGCCCTTGTCGGTGCGATAACGGACCTGACCGGCCTTGGCATTACGCACCGCCCCGGCCACATCCGGCGTCACCGTCCCCACCTTCGGGTTCGGCATCAGGCCACGCGGCCCCAGGATCTGACCCAGTTGGCCAACCACGCGCATGGCATCCGGCGACGCAATCACCACGTCGAAGTCCATCTGCCCGGCCTTGACCTGTTCGGCCAGGTCTTCCATGCCGACGATATCGGCACCCGCTTCCTTCGCGGCATCGGCGTTGGCGCCTTGGGTGAACACCGCAACCCGGACGGTCTTGCCGGTACCGTTCGGCAGGACGGTTGCGCCACGCACGACCTGATCCGATTTCCGCGGATCAACGCCAAGGTTCACGGCCACATCGATCGCCTCGACGAACTTGGCCGCCGGCATCTCCTTCAGGAGGCCAAGCGCTTCTTCGATCGGATAGAGCTTGCCGGGTTCGAGCTTCTCCCGGATTGCCTTCATACGTTTCGACAGTTTGGCCATGGCTTAAACTCCCTCGGTCTCGATGCCCATGCTGCGTGCACTACCGGCAATGGTGCGCACGGCGGCATCCAGATCGGCTGCGGTCAGGTCCGGCATTTTCACGTTGGCGATCTCTTCCAGCTGCGCCCGCGTCACCTTGCCCACCTTGTCGCGATTGGGCACGGCGGAGCCGCTCTGAACACCGGCCGCTTTCTTCAGAAGGATCGAAGCCGGCGGCGTCTTTGTAATGAACGTGAAGCTGCGGTCGCTGTAGACCGTGATCACCACTGGAATCGGGAGACCCGGCTCGAGGCTCTGCGTCTGCGCATTGAACGCCTTGCAGAACTCCATGATGTTGACGCCGTGCTGGCCGAGCGCCGGACCGACAGGCGGACTCGGATTGGCCTGCCCCGCTTTTACCTGCAGCTTGATATAAGCCTGGATTTTCTTAGCCATGATTTACTCCTAATCGGGTACAAGCGCCTTGCGGCTCCCCATCTGCTTGCCAAACGTATAGCGCGACGGGCGAGACGGTCTCCCGCCTCACCCATCACGCTGTACAGCTGACGAATTAACCTTTCTCGACCTGACCAAACTCCAGATCGACCGGGGTCGAACGGCCAAAGATCAGCACCGCCACGCGGAGCCGGTTCTTTTCGTAGTCGACCTCTTCCACCACCCCGTTGAAATCGTTGAACGGGCCATCGGTGATACGCACCACCTCGCCCGGCTCGAACAGCACTTTCGGCCGCGGCTTCTCCGCCCCTTCCTGCACCCGTTCGAGAATGGCTTGTGCTTCCCGATCGGAAATCGGCACCGGCCGATCACCCGTACCGCCGATAAAGCCCATTACGCGCGGCACTTCCTTCACCAAGTGCCACGTATCGTCGGTCATTTCCATCTGCACGAGGACGTAGCCGGGAAAAAACTTCCGATCGCTCTTGCGTTTCTGGCCTTCGCGCATTTCGACCACTTCCTCGGTCGGGACCATGATCTGACCGAACTTCTCTTCCATTCCGGCGCGCTTCACCCGATCTTCGAGCGAGCGCTTGACCTGATTTTCAAAGCCCGAGTAGGCGTGAACGACATACCAACGCAGTGCCATTAAGGTCAACTCCCCTGCCCGGTCAACAAGCGAATGCCCCACGCCAGGACTGAATCAAAACCCCAGAGGATAAGTCCCACGATGATGACCATCACCATGACTATCAGCGTGGTTTGGGTGGTTTCTTTGCGAGAGGGCCATACGACCTTGCGGACTTCGACGATCGCACCACGTCCGAAATCGAACGCGCGACCGCCTGCTTCCGTTTGCTTGGCGACTGCTATGGCGATGCCGGCCGCAACCAGAACGCCAAGCACACGCAGCACCATCAATTGGTCGGAGAACAGATAGTAGGCAACAATGCCTCCGATCAGAATGAATGCCGCCAGGATCAGTTTGATCTTATCCGCCATCGGAATCAGCTTACGCCCTGCCAGTCCTGGCAAAAAATGGCAGGCCAGGAGGGAATCGAACCCCCAACCTGCGGTTTTGGAGACCGCCGCTCTGCCAATTGAGCTACTGGCCTAAGAAAAACACTAGGCGCGAAGCTCGAGGGCCGAGTCCCGACAAAGACCGCGCAACGCGCACATCCTGTCGTATCTCGCCCCTCGCGTCCTCGCACCTGATTTTGTTACTCGATGATTTTCGCCACCACACCGGCGCCGACGGTACGGCCGCCTTCGCGAATGGCGAAGCGCAGGCCCTCCTCCATCGCAATCGGGGCGATTAGCGCCACGGTCATCTTGACGTTGTCGCCCGGCATCACCATCTCCACACCTTCCGGCAGGTCACACGCACCGGTCACGTCCGTGGTACGGAAGTAGAACTGCGGGCGGTAGCCGTTGAAGAATGGCGTGTGACGACCGCCCTCTTCCTTCGACAGCACGTACACTTCGGCTTCGAATTTGGTGTGCGGCTTGATCGAGCCCGGCTTGCACAGCACCTGGCCACGCTCCACGTCGTCACGCTTGGTGCCGCGCAGCAGCACGCCGACGTTGTCGCCTGCCTGACCCTGATCCAGCAGCTTGCGGAACATCTCCACGCCGGTGACGGTGGTGGTGGTGGTGTCGCGGATACCCACGATTTCCACCGTGTCACCCACCTTGACAATGCCGCGTTCGATACGGCCGGTCACCACGGTGCCGCGACCCGAAATCGAGAACACGTCTTCGATCGGCATGATGAATGCGCCGTCGATGGCGCGCTCCGGCTCTGGAATGTAGTCGTCCAGTGCCTGCACCAGCTTGTCGATGGAGGGCACGCCGATGTCGGAGGTGTCGCCTTCCAGCGCCTTCAGCGCCGAACCGGTGATCACTGGGGTGTCGTCGCCCGGGAAGTCGTAGCTGTCCAGCAGCTCGCGCACTTCCATTTCCACCAGTTCCAGCAGTTCGGCGTCGTCCACCATGTCTGCCTTGTTCAGGTAGACCACGATGTAGGGCACACCGACCTGGCGGGCCAGCAGGATGTGTTCGCGGGTCTGCGGCATCGGGCCGTCGGCGGCCGACACCACCAGGATCGCGCCGTCCATCTGCGCCGCACCCGTGATCATGTTCTTCACGTAGTCGGCGTGGCCCGGGCAGTCCACGTGAGCGTAGTGGCGGGAATCCGTCTCGTATTCCACGTGGGCCGTGGCGATCGTGATGCCGCGCGCCTTCTCTTCCGGCGCGGAGTCGATCTGGTCGTAGCCCTTGGACTCGCCACCGAATTTCTTGGCCTGCACGACGGTCAGGGCGGCAGTCAAGGTGGTCTTGCCGTGGTCGACGTGGCCGATGGTGCCAACGTTGACGTGCGGCTTTTTACGCTCAAATTTTTCCTTGGACATCGGACGACCTCCTAGCGATCGAAACCTAATTACCGACTATAAGAAAATTGGAGCCCATAACCAGACTTGAACTGGTGACCTCTTCCTTACCAAGGAAGTGCTCTACCGACTGAGCTATATGGGCCAAGAACACCGTTTTGAGTCTCAGGCACGCGGGGCGAGATGCATCTGCAAGCCCGATCTGTCGCACCTGGAATCTCCTCCTCCTACCCTCTATGCTGGAGCGGGTGATGGGGATCGAACCCACGTCATCAGCTTGGAAGGCTGAGGTTCTACCATTGAACTACACCCGCAAATTCACTTTCAGGGCAATTCCGGTTCCCGTCCGTCGGAACCCGTACCTGCTTTTTTTTGGTGGAGGGGGGAGGATTCGAACCTCCGAAGGCTGAGCCAGCAGATTTACAGTCTGCCCCCTTTGGCCGCTCGGGAACCCCTCCGCAAACGTAAGCCCGCTATTTTGGGCGAAATCCAAAAACCTGTCAATACAATCGATCGGTCTTGTCGGCGATCAAGGCTTGGTGGTTTGGAGCTGGCGAAGGGACTCGAACCCCCGACCGGCTGATTACAAATCAGCTGCTCTACCAACTGAGCTACGCCAGCGTAGCCTGGGCCTTTACCAAGGGCGCGTATTCTATGGAATCGCTAGGCCATTAGCAATGATGAACAGGAATTTAGGGGCAGGAAACTTCCCCCCGCTCAACCGGTTGGCTGTCAGTTTGTGAGTAGGCGCGGGCAGTGGCCGCGTCCGACCACCGCACAATCAGCCAGTATCGCTTGGCGGTCAGCGGCAGTTCCTGGATTTTTGGACGCCCGGACGCCAGTTCCAGGCCCGCCAGTTGCCTAAGCCGTCGTTGCGCCGCCTCCCGGGTCGAGAAAACGCCCAAGGAAATGGCGTTCGCGAAGTCGCCGCTCCGGACCAGATAAAAATCCCGTATGCGGGCGCCCTGGAGTTGCGCCAGCGTTCGCTTGCCGATGCTGGCCGAACGAGGTGGCAGCATAACCCAGTAGTTGACCAGTTCGTGCTCACTCTCACCCCGCAGCAGAACCGTCGCGCCATTGCGCTCGAGAACGGCTCCGATCACATCGGCGTCCGTGCGCTTTTCGAAGCCCGCATAACGTTCACAGACGAACGGCTCCGCGGTGGCGACCGGTTGCGGTTCCGGAGCCACAGGCACGGGCTCCGGTTTCGGTTCCACCTCGACCGACTGGACAGAGTCAGGCTCAGAAGGCCGCGCCTCGTCTGGAGCACTCACAATCGGCTCCGGCGGGTCTTGGTCATTGGACTGGATGGGGAGTTGCGATTGTGCAGGAGCGAGTTCCTGGCGTTCGGCCAGTAACGTCAACGACTGCCGCGATGGTGGTGCCGCCTGGGTGTTTGGCACTTCGGCGGGAGCAGACGCGGCCGGAGCCAGGGTATTCCATGCCAAATAGGCGGCATTGGCCAGCACCAGCAGTAAAAACAACCACCTCATCGATGTTGCGTCTCCAAAGCAAGCCTCCTGATCCCGTCCAGTACCAACAACGGTTCCCAGCGACAGCCCGGCAGGTCCGGCAGCAAGCCCTCGGCATCACCGCCGGTTATAAAACAGACGGGCTCATCTCCCGTGAGTTCCCGGAGTCGGCGGCGGCTTTGTTCCAGTAGTCCCGCTACCGCCGTTCTGGTCCCGCCCTCGACCCCCTCAGCGGTGTCACGCCCCCAAAAAAGCTGTGGACTCGCTCCCGAACAGACTTTGACGCCCACAGTAGCCCGCCCCAGCGCCTCCCGCATCGCCGCCAGCCCGGGTAGAATCAGACCACCCAAGTGACGACCGCTGCCGTCGACGGCATCGACCGTCAGTGCCGTTCCAGCATCGACCACACAAAGGGATGCCCTGACCCGAGCCCAAGCGGCAACCATGGCGGCCCAGCGATCGACCCCCAATTGGGCGGGTTGCCGGTAACCGTTTGTGATCCCCAGGTCACAGTCGCTCGTACCGATTTGGCGAGACTCCACACCCCAGCACTGCCGAACCGCGGCGGCCAGTGCGGTGACACCTTCGGCATGGGCAACCGATGCCACCACCACCTCTTGTGGCGGCTGGCTAACGGACTCCAACCACGAACATCCATCGCCCCCGGCAGCAACGCCGTTTTCTACACAGCGCTCCCGCTCCCAAAGCGCCCATTTCAGGCGCGAATTACCGATATCGACCGTCAGCAGAAGGCTCATGCCCGTGTCGCCAAGCGAACGCTCACTTCACCGGAAGCAAAACGTTGGAGGCCCTGCCCATTTTCGACCAACAGCATGCCGCTCGTATCGATACCCAGTGCGGTCCCCTCAACCTCACCCGCGGGGAACACAATCCGTACCGGTTGGCTAACCAGTGTGTCACGGCGCCGCCACGCATCGATACAGCCCTCGAGCCCGATGCTCGGGAAGGAGCAAAGCATGTCGAGGACGTGATGGATCAAAGCAGCCGCCACCCGGTTGCGCCCCACCTCCCCCGCCCCGGTTTCCCCAAGGTCGGACCACGGTTGGTCAATGGCCCGCCCCGGGCCCGGTTGCATGGCAACATTCAGCCCGATCCCCACCACAACTTGGCAGCTGCCGTCGGCCTGTCCCGAAAGCTCGATCAGGATCCCCGCCAGCTTCCGACCGTGATAAACCAAGTCGTTCGGCCACTTGATTCCAATATTGGGCGCTCCGACCTGTTCCAATGCGTTGGCGGCGGCCACGGCGATGGCGAGGCTCAGCCCCCCCAGCCGTTCCGCACCTTGCTCATAATGCCAGAGGGCGGATAGATAGACGTTGGAACCAAATGGCGAAACCCACGCCCTTCCTCGCCGGCCCCGCCCGGCCGTCTGCCGCTCAGCGAGGCACACAGTGCCAGATGGCAGCTCCAAGGCATGCCGCAACAGGTAGGCATTGGTCGACTCGATCTCTGAAAAAACAGTGACGGCCCCAAGGTGAGGCGAATTTGCCAACGTGGCGATCTGTTCAACGTCCAACAGCTCCAGCGAACGGCTGAGGCGGTGCCCCTTACCGCGCACCGACTGCAGCTCCAGCCCGAGCTCATCGACTTTCTGCAGGCTTTTCCACACTGCCGCACGGGAGACACCGAAGTGTTGTCCGAGCTGCTCACCCGACCGAAATCGACCGTCTGCCAACAGGGCTACCAAATCAAGGACATTGGGCATACCGCTTAACCAATGCGCACGGCGAGCAAGTCGCAGGGTGCACTGTGCAAGACCGCGTTAGCCGTAGAACCCAGCAGCAGCGACAAGCCGTGCCGCCCGTGGCTGCCAACCACAATGAGATCGGCACCAATCTCTTCCGCCTTTGCGATGATGCCGGCCTTGGTGGCACCGACACCCACGTGACAGTTGCCCTGGGACACGCCTTGGCTTTGCGCCAGCGCGTTGAGGCGTGCCTCCGAGCTCTCGATCAGCTCCTGTTCGTAGCCGGCCGGCAGGGTTGGCAGAACATCGTATGTCGGATCGACAATAACCGGCTCGACCATGTGAATGAGTGCCAACTCAGCATCGTAACGTCGGGCGAGCTCCGCAGCTCTCTCGACCAGCTTTTCGCAATCGTCAGTAAAGTCGACCGCGAGCAGGATCCGTTGGTAACCGGCCACGAACTTCTCCTCCGGAGTAGACAGAACGTAAATTTACACGGCCGGGGAGCTATCGTTAACCCTAAAGGGCCACGAAGTTCGAAGTGTGTTGAACAACACTGAAAGAGGAAAGCCCGATCGACCGACACGCGGGCCCCGAAAAAGAAAAACCCCGGTGCCTTTCGACACCGGGGTTTTTGCAGATAGAGCCTGGCAGTGACCTACTTTCGCATGGGGAGGCCCCACACTATC
>JAWLGP010000019.1:0-97255 GCA_041685045.1 Gammaproteobacteria bacterium | reverse complement strand
ACCGACGCACTTGCCACGCTGGCGCCACCTTTCTCCTTGTGTCTGCACCGCTCCCCTCACGGCAATAACCTTACTGTTCGTAGTTCGATCTTGCCCTGCGGGTGGCGAAGCTTTCGATAAAAGGATTTGACGTTGGGGATACAGGCGTATCGTCAGGACTTGCAACGGGCGAAATCTGCCGTTCTCCTGCGCAGATCTGGGGACCAACTTCGGCCTGATGGCTTTACGCTTCGAGATCAAGCCGCGTCGAAAATCTGTTCTGCGTGCCAGCGTAAGAGCTTGCCGGACCTTACAGCCGACAAGCTCTTACGGCAATTGGACACATTACTCAGGACTAGTTGGCGGTCACCGTGTATTCCGCCACCTCACTGTCGCCACTCCAGAACTGGAGCGTCGCGCTATCGCCAGATTCGTGGGCGAAACCAGTTATGGTAACTCTCGCTGTACACCGGCCGATTGGGTTCAACACGCCCGTGCCCGTAATACATCCGGTCACGCTCACACTGAAATCGCTAGTTTCGGCTCTTGAGATAGATGCTACGACGGCGTTTACCCACTGCCCCGGCAGGTATAAGCCCTGGCCTTCAGTGGAGTTGTCGGTTAGCTGTACATCTATACCGTAACTGCCTGCACTGCCGGACAAATCATGCCCAGAGACTTCCCACGGTGCCATCGACGCAAAGCACCCCGAAGTAGATATAGTGGTGGCGCTATCGTCGCTGGCAGAGGCCACAACGAAAACATCCCCCGAATCATCTGGTGGGTTGCGGTCGTCCGGCACTTCCATACTGCAACCCGTGAGAATACGTTGCTCGTCGGCCGGATACAGGAGGTAGAAAGTAATCGTACCGCCATCCGTCGTCGCTGTACCCCGGGTTTCTTCGCCACTCGCCGCGTTCACACCGATAACGTCGCCACCGAGCAATGCGGCACCGATCACGTAAACCAAACCTGTAGCCGAGTTCGCATAATCGTTCTGTACGTCAACACTGGTATTACCAACAGAGTTGATGGCGGTGCTCACGAATCGACTCTTGTCCTCTGCTTGCGCGTCCAGGATCAACAACCTGTCGTTATGCTGAACGCCACGCGAAGTGAAGTTCCGGGTTATCCGTGCGGTGTCCAGCCAGACGGGCGTATTGTCAGTAAGTTGGGGTGCAGCACTGTTCAATTGCGAATTGTTGTTCGTTGTTTTACCGTCGCTGCCCCAAACAATTACACTGTCGGTGACCCCAAGATTGATCGTGGTTCCATTCGGCACCGGGTTCCCGTACCTGTCGGTCACGGTTGCACGCCCGATGCGCTTGTAGATTCCCCCAAGGTCTTCGATGGCATCCCTTTTCGGCCAAGTCACCGCAATGGTGTGGGCCGGCCCCGATGCTATCGAGATTTGTGGGGCAACCGCCAACACAGGAGGATCGAGAGAAGCTCCATTGGAGTCCAATGCCTCGATCTGGATCTCCACAGCCCCTGGCAGGGTACCCGCTTGCATGCCAATGGCGGCCTCTCCGTCCTTAGTGCGGACGGAGATAGACGGGTTGGCGGCCGTCGTCGTAACGACATCACCATTAGCATCAGCCCCGCTCAGATACTCTCCACCGTTGGGGCGGGTTACGAAGCTGAGTTTCAGGTTATTGACCCCCTCGGCGGCATCAGCGATCCGATTACCCGCACTATCCGTCACGATGACCGACATCGACGTCCCTGATACCTGCCCAACACCCGATACGAACAACTCTTGGTCGGCCACCGTGAGGTTGATATTGGCAGGCTCCCCGGTGGAGACCGAACCTACCGAGACGGTTCCAGTGATATCTGGGTACTCGTTGAGCGAGAGATCGACCGTACCGTTGGCATCCGGCGCCAAGAAACTGAAGATGGCTCGCCCAGAACTTGTGGTCTCTTGAGAAACCGGATCGACGGTTCCATCGGTAGCAAGCAGCGTGACGGTTTTGCCGGGCACGAGGTTGCCATAGGCATCGATAAGGACAACGGTAATGGTGGTGGAACCTTCTTTTGCGACCGTATTGGGCGAAGAGGTGAGAGTCGATTTCTCCGAATCCGGATCGCCCGGTGCAAAAATGACTTGTGCGGTCGGATTGAATCCACCATACGCAACCGATACGGTGGCGCTGCCCGCTTTCGTCGGCGCGGCCAGGCGAAGCTTGGCTAAGCCGTTTACCGTGACTGCCTCATCGGTCTCAGTCCCATCGTAGGCCTTCAAGGTTCCCGCTGTCGTAGCGAACTTGACCGTAGCGCCGTTTATCCCGATGCCGTCAGTGTCTTCAACCCAGGCTCGTATTTCGGTGGTCGAACTGCCGTCGGCCGTGATGGTGCTTTGGGAAACAGACAAATCTACGTTCCCAACCACGATTGCGGCATCCTCCACCGATATCGGGGTAGAGGCGGACTTGCCATTGACAACTTCCGCTTGGAGCACGCGTTTGCCAATGTCGTAATGCGCATTGAGTGATGTGCTCAAGACGCCGTATTCGTCAGTGTAATCTTCGAGGCTGTTGAGAATGGCTTCACCGGCATCAATGACGCCGTCCCCGTCGGCATCGTCATAGAGACGTAGAGAAACCTTCGTATCATTGATGCGGTTATCATAAGCGTCGCTCACTGCGACCGAAATAGAGACGCTTTCACCCGGGGCGACAGCCGTCGGGGTGGCAAAGAGCATGACATTAGCTGGAGCCCCAGCCACAAAGGCAAGCGGTTCGCTGGTAATGTAACCACCCGCATTGGCATAAACAGTCAGTGCGCCGGCGTTGGTTGAGGAGACGAGCATTACCCGCGCTATACCGCCAGTGCCTGTCGTAGCCGTTGTCGTCGTCGGCGTGGCTGCATCTGCAAACGTTCCGGCAGTCGTCTTGAACGTGACTTCCTGCCCAACGATGGCAGTTCCCCCGGTATCCTTGACCACTGCCGTGACGGCCACCGGGTCGTTTTCGTCGCCACTTGCAACGACTTCGGAAGCGCCAACCGTCAACTCGATCGAGCCGATCACTTGGGCGGTTTCACCGTCGCCGCCGGTTGTCCCCCCTCCCGTGCTACCGCCACCGGTGGTCGTTCCACCCGCCGTACCCCCGGTTGTCGTGCCACCTGTGCCGGTACCCTCGCCCGAACCGAGGAAGTCGCCGCTGGATCCGCCACCGCCGCCACACGCGGCCAGGGACGTCAAAGAGGCTATCAACAGAATGCGGGCTAATCCTTTGATCATTATTTTTGCACCCCAATAGTCAACAACGACAATCCGTCAGGAATCGCAGTTGTCGATTTTTTTATTAGTTGAAGCGGCATGCGATGAATCTGCTTTGCGATGGCAAAGCTTCGGACACTGCAAGAGGCGTAACCGCCGTATCGTCATATGCTCTGGCTAGGCTATCAACGACTAGTGGGTAGTTATGCCGTTTCCAGCCTGTTGTGTCAACCCCTTAAAAGAAAACATTAACAAAGATACGTAGGCTATTGACGAGCCGCACAAAAAATATTTGGGATAGCAGGGGAGCTACAGCCGCGGGGTACCGCAAATTGGCGTTGAGTCGCCGGAGGAGAAGCGACCATGACGTAGGAAATGGCAGGTCTGCTGGGCCACTGTGGCTGAAGTGACGAGTCCCATGTGGGAGACCGGAAGGACGAGGTGGTCGGCGGCCTTTTCCACGTGGGTTTCTGCGACCGCCACCGTGCCGTCGCTCGTGCCATCGAGGGCGCGGAATAGCCGCCCCGCCCCGACCGGCATCGAGCCGGCCATGCTACCCAGGTCGTAGTGCCCAGGCCAAGGCGGTAGTTGTTGAACCAGCGCCTCGGCACTGCGCCCCAGCAACAAACTGCCCAATCGGCTCTGACGCAACTGGCCTGCCACGCAGCTGGCGCAGTGGGGTGTGCCGAGGGTAACAATACGGCCGGGGCGCTGGTCGGGGAAGTCGTGGAACAGGCGCCGGACCACCAGCCCGCCGAGGCTGTGGGCCACGAAGTGAATCGTCGGACCCGGTACACCCTCCAGAAACCTCTGCAACACGGCTGCGTTCGTAGCCAGGTCGCGGCGAATCGAGGCGTAGTGGAACTGCCGGGTGGTGAAGCCGCAGCCGGCGAGACGCCAGCGCAGCAGGGTCATGTCGATACCTGTCATCCAGAGACCGTGGACCAGGACGACGGTGGCGGGTGAGATTCCGGAAGCCGCGGGGTCGTCGCCCATAACAGACCTCTGATGCTGGAAACTATTGTAGGAGGGGGGCACCCCATGCGCGGGCATAAAATCCTCGGCGCGATGCAGAGTTCGGGTTGGCCGGGAACTTTTCAGGACTCCGGCAAGCTTAATCGCGGCGAGGACGCCCCTCCCACAATCCGGGCACGATGTCGCTCCGTCGAACTCTTGAAATCCTCTGCGCCTCTGCGTCTCTGCGTTGGGATTTCCCTGCACGACGCTTCAGTCTAGGGCGAGACTTCCAGCATGCGTTCCAGGGACAGGCGTGCCTGCTCGGCCACTTCGGCCGGCACGCTGATCCGGTTGACCACATTGCCCGCTACCAGGTTCTCCAGGGTCCACGCCAAGTGCTGCGGGTCGATGCGGAACATGGTCGAGCACATGCAGACGGTGGGCGACATGAAGTGGACGTGCTTGCCCTCGCCCTTGAACTGCTCGTGCAGGCGGTTGACCAGGTTGAGTTCGGTGCCGACTAGCCAGCGGGTGCCGGGCGCGGAGTCGCGGATGGTCTTGATGATCATCTCGGTGGAGCCGACGTGATCTGACTTCCGGCACACCTCGAATGACGATTCGGGGTGGGAGATGATCTTCGCATCCGGGTACATCGCCTTGAAGCGGTCGATGTGCTCCGGCTTGAACATCTGGTGGACCGAGCAGAAGCCCTTCCACAGGATGATCTTCGCCTCCCGGATCTGCTCCGGGGTGAGCCCGCCCATGGGTTGGTCGAAGTCCCACTCCACCATTTCGTCCAGCGGAATACCCATGCGGTCGCCGGTGTTGCGGCCCAGGTGCTGGTCGGGGAAGAACAGCACCTTCTCGCGCTGAGCAAAGGACCACTCCAGCACCTTGCCGGCATTGGAGGAGGTGCAGACGATGCCGCCGTGGCGGCCGCAAAAGGCCTTCAGGTCGGCGGCCGAATTGATGTAGGTGACCGGGGTCACCTGTTCGTCCGACTCGAGGACCTCGGACAGCTCCTGCCAGGCCCGCTCCACATTGGCCAAATTGGCCATGTCCGCCATGGAGCAGCCGGCGCCCAGGTCCGGCAGGATCGAGACCTGATCGGGACGGGAGAGGACGTCCGCCACCTCGGCCATGAAGTGCACGCCGCAGAAGACGATGTACTCCGCCTTCGACTCCGCCGCCTGGCGCGACAGCTTCAGCGAGTCGCCGGAGAAGTCGGCGTGGCGAAACACCTCTTCGCGCTGGTAGTGATGGCCGAGGATGACCAGCCGGTCGCCCAGCGCCTTCTTGGCCGCATTGATGCGGGCCTCGGCCTCGGCCTCGTCGAGCAGGGTGTACTGCTGAATGGCTAACGTGGTCATCGTCGTCTTCTCAGCTTTTCATAGGCTAGACGCCGGTACCTGATTAGACGGATTCCGGCAGTCCAATGATCCGCAAATAAACGCAAATGAACGCCAATAGCCATTCGCGTTGTTTGCGTTCATTTGCGGATCAGTTTTAGACGGTTTTCCCCGGGCTTAACCTTTCTTCTCTTCGACCTTCTTGTGGACGCGAATGCCCAGCTCCACCAGCTGTTCCGGGGCGACCTGGGACGGGGCCTCGGTGAGCATGCAGGCGGCGGTCTGGGTCTTGGGGAAGGCCATCACGTCGCGGATGGAACGGGCGCCGGACATGAGCATCACCAGCCGGTCAAGACCGAAGGCGAGGCCGCCATGGGGCGGGCAGCCGTGCTTCAGGGCGGTCAGCAGGAAGCCGAACTTCTCCTGGGCCTCCTCGTCGCTGATGCCGAGGGCCTTGAACACCCGCTCCTGCACCTCGGGCCGGTAGATACGGACCGAGCCGCCGCCGACCTCGGTGCCGTTCAGCACCATGTCGTAGGCGCGGGAGTAGCACTTCTCCGGAGCGCTCTCGAGGAGGTCGATGTGCTCTTCCTTGGGCGCGGTGAACGGGTGGTGCATGGAGTACCAGCGGTTGTCCTTCTCGTCCCACTCGAACATCGGGAAGTCGACCACCCAGCACGGCTTCCAGGTCTGCTCGACCATGTTGAGGTCGTGGCCGACCTTGACCCGCAGGGCGCCGATGGACTCGTTGACCACCTTGGCCTTGTCGGCGCCGAAGAAGATCAGGTCGCCATCCTTCGCCCCGGTGCGGCTCATGATGCCGTCGACCGCCTCGTCCGGCATGAACTTCAGGATCGGAGACTGCAGGCCGTCGCGGCCGGCGGCGGCGTCGTTGACCTTGATGTAGGCCAGGCCCTTGGCGCCGTAGATGCCGACGAACTTGGTGTAGTCGTCGATCTCCTTGCGCGACAGCGCCCCGCCGCCCGGCACCCGCATAGCGGCGACGCGGGAGTTGGGGTCGTTGGCCGGGCCGGAGAAGACCTTGAACTCCACATCCTTCAACAGGTCGTCGATGTCGACCAGCTCGAGCGGGATGCGCAGGTCCGGCTTGTCGGAGGCGTAGCGGCGCATCGCCTCATCGTAGGTCAGGCGCGGGAATTCCGGCAGGTCGGCGTCGAGCACGCGCTTGAACAGGTCGGTGACCATCCCCTCCATAAGGGCCATGATCTCCTCCTCGTCCATGAACGAGGTCTCGATGTCGAGCTGGGTGAATTCGGGCTGACGGTCGGCGCGCAGGTCCTCGTCGCGGAAGCAGCGGACGATCTGGTAATAGCGGTCGATGCCGGAGACCATCAGCAGCTGCTTGAACAGCTGCGGCGACTGCGGCAGGGCGAAGAAGTGGCCCTGGTGGGTACGGCTCGGCACCAGGTAGTCGCGGGCGCCCTCGGGGGTCGCCTTGGTCAGCATCGGCGTTTCCACGTCGAGGAAGGCGTGGTGATCCAGGTAGTTGCGCAGGACCCGGGAGACCTCGGAGCGCAACTTCAGGCGCTGCAGCATGGCCGGGCGACGCAGGTCGACGTAGCGGTAGCGCAGGCGGTGCTCTTCGGAGACCTCGTCGTCTTCGATATCGAGCATGAACGGCGGCGTCTCGGAGCGGTTCAGGATGCGCAGCTCCTTGCCCAGCACCTCCACCTGACCGGTCGGCAGGTCGGCATTCTCGGTCCCGCCCGGACGGCGACGGACGCGGCCCTTCACCTCGAGGACGTATTCGCTGCGCACCCGCTCGGCGGTGGCGAAGACCTCCGGCAGGTCAGGGTCGTAGACCACCTGGACCAGCCCTTCGCGGTCGCGCAGGTCAATGAAAATGACGCCGCCGTGGTCGCGGCGACGATGGGCCCACCCATAGAGGAGGACTTCCTGATCGATGTGCGTTTCGTGCAGATGCCCGCAGTAATGGCTGCGCATGACGGTTCCGTAAGTGGTCTGTGCCGAAGGTAAAGGCGGAAATGTTACGTGGGGGCGCCGGGGTTGGCAACTTTCAGGAGAGTGGATCCGCAAATGAACGCGAATAAACGCAAATGTTTATACCAACCCTCTATTTGCGTCCATTTGCGTTCATTTGCGGATCGGTTCTAAACCTCCGCCGGTTCGATGACCGCCGGACGGGCCGGTTTTCGGGTCGGCGGCACCACCGCCCCCATAGAGATGATCATCTTGAGCCCCTCATCGACGCTCATATCGAGCTCCACCACCTCCTCGCGCGGAACCATGATGAAGTAGCCCCCGGTGGGGTTGGGCGTGGTGGGAACGTAGATGTTGACTACATCGCGTCCGGTCTTGCGCTGTGCCTCGCCGATGGCGGTGCCGGTCAGGAAGGCGACGGTCCACACGCCCTTGCGCGGGAACTCCACCAGAACCACCTTACGGAAGGACTGCCCGGTCGAGGAAAAAAGCGTTTCGGCCAGTTGCTTGGCTCCGCCGTATATGGAGCGGACCAGCGGAATGCGGGCCAATAGCGCCTCCCAACCATCGACCAGCTTGCGCCCGAACAGGTTGGCGACGGCAGCGCCGGTCACCACCACGACAGCCAGCGAGAGGACCAGCCCGAGCCCGGGGATGGTGAATCCGAGCAAGGCCTCGGGCTGGTAGTGCTCGGGGAGCAGCAGCAGGGTTCGATCCATGAACCCGACCAACAGCTTGACCACCAGGGCGGTTGCCCCCAAGGGCAACCAGACCAGCAGACCGGCAATCAGGTACCGGCGCAGGGTGGAGAACATGGGCTGGCGTCAGTCTCCCGCCGCGCAGGCCGCCCCACAGCCGCCGGAAGCGCAGGCCGGTGCGGCATCGCTTTTGGCGACGTTCTTCTTGCTGCCGCTCTTGAAGTCGGTCTCGTACCAGCCGCCACCCTTCAGGCGGAAGCCGGCGGCGGAGATCAGCTTTGTCAGCTCGGCCTTTCCGCAAGCGGGGCAGTCGGTCAGCGCGGCATCACTCATCTTCTGCATGGCCTCCATTTCATGGCCGCAGGATTTGCATTGGTATTCGTAGATCGGCATGGAAAAAAACCTCGGTATCGCACGGGGTCATTCCCCCGCTCATTCAAATAGGTGCGCGCGGGAGAAAATCAAGGGTCCAGCATTCTAACCGCAGGCGGAAAAGCCGGCTAGCCCAAGCCGAACCGTTCGTCGTCGTGGCCCGCGGTTCGCCCGACAGCGTAGCGCGCCTCGTCCAGGGCCTTTCGCAAGGCTTGATGCTCGTGGACCGCCATGCCGGAGCGGAAATAGAGCTCGGCGGCATGCATCACCTTCTCCAACTGCTGCAGCCGGTAGTTGCAATTGAGCAGCGCCTTGGCAATGTGGTGCGGGTCCTCACCCTGCTCACGCATGCGAGCCGCCTCGGCCAGCGCCTGTTTCAGCTCTTCTTCGGTGGGCATCCCCATACGACGGTCTCCGCATTTGGGGTACGAATCCAAGTATATCGTTGGATTACCGGCCCATCACCGCCATTGCGGTGCGCCGCATTTCAGCAAATACTAATAGGTTATGCACAACAGACATACCGAAGCCCCCCGCGCCGACCGCAAAGACTGGCACACCATCCGCTCCCTGCTCCCCTACCTCTGGGCCTACCGGGGCCGGGCGGCGCTGGCGGTCGGCTTTCTGATCCTCGCGAAGCTGGCCAACGTCGGGGTGCCGGTAGCGCTGAAGCAGATCGTCGATACGCTGGATACGCCGGAGGGACGGCAGATTGCACTGCCGATCGCGTTGCTGGTGGCCTATGGACTGTTGCGCTTCGGCAGTTCCGCCTTTAACGAGCTACGCGATGTAGTATTCGCCCGGGTGCGCCACGGCGTCATGCGCCGGCTGTCGTTGAAGGTACTCGGACGCCTGCACGAACTCTCGCTGCGCTATCACCTGGAGCGCAAGACCGGCGCCATCTCCCGCGACCTGGAACGCGGTACCCGCGCCGCCTCCTCGCTGCTCAATTACATGCTGTTCAACATCCTCCCGACACTGGTCGAGGTGTCGCTGATTGCCGGCATTCTGTTGGTGCAGTACAGCGCCTGGTTTGCGGTGATAACCTTCGTCACCGTGGTGATTTACGTCGGCTTCACCTTCAAGGTGACCGAATGGCGCATGCAGTACCGCCACCGAATGAACGCCCTCGACTCCCAGTCCAACTCCCAGGCGGTGGACAGCCTGCTCAACTTCGAGACGGTCAAGTACTTCAACAACGAGCGTTTCGAGCACCGCCGCTACGGAGAGACCCTGCGTGACTGGGAGGAGGCGGCGGTCAAGACCCAGACCTCCATGTCCGGCCTCAATATCGGGCAGGGGGTGATCATCGCCGGCGGCGTCACCCTGATTATGGCCCTCGCCGCGCAGGGGGTGATGGCCGGCACCATGACCCTCGGCGACCTGGTAATGGTCAACGCCTTCATGCTGCAGATGTTCATCCCGCTGAACTTCCTCGGCGTGGTCTACAGCCAGCTCAAGCACGCCCTCTCGGATATGGATCAGATGTTCCTTCTGTTGGGGCAGACGCCCGAGATCCGCGATGCCGCAGATGCCAAGCCGCTGGAGGTCACCCACGGGGCGGTTCGTTTCGACAACGTGCACTTCCACTACAATGCCGATCGTTCGATCCTGCACGGGGTCGACTTCGAGATCCCGCCGGGGAAGAAGGTGGCGGTCGTGGGTCACTCCGGGGCCGGCAAGTCCACCCTGTCGCGGCTCCTGTTCCGCTTCTACGACGTGACCGAAGGGCGGGTGCTGATCGACGGCCAGGATGTGCGCGCGGTGACCCAGTCCAGCCTGCGCGATGCCATCGGCATCGTCCCGCAGGACACGGTGTTGTTCAACGACACCATCGAATACAACATCGCCTACGGCCGAACCAACGCGACACCGGAAGAGATTATTCGCGCCGCCCGCGTCGCCCAGATCCACGACTTTATCGAAAGCCTGCCGCAGGGCTACGACACGCTGGTCGGCGAGCGCGGCCTCAAGCTCTCCGGCGGAGAAAAGCAACGGGTGGCGATCGCCCGCACCATCCTCAAGGACCCGAAGATTCTGGTCTTCGACGAGGCCACCTCCTCTCTCGACTCCGCCTCGGAGCAGGCCATTCTCGATGCCCTGCGTCAGGCCGCGGCCGATCGCACCACCCTGGTGATCGCCCATCGTCTGTCCACCATTATCGATGCCGACCAGATCCTGGTCATGGACCAGGGCCGCATCGTCGAGCACGGCACCCACCGCGAGCTGTTGGAGCAGGGCGGACATTATGCCCACATGTGGGCGCTGCAGTTGCAGGAAAGAGAGGAGGAGCAGCGGGATGTGCCGCCTTTGGAGTTAAGGGTTAAGGGTTAAGACGTGACGCGTGACGCGATTTGTCTTCACCCTTCACCCTTCACCGCGTTGAGCTATTCGGCTGCCTTCGGCTGTACCGAAAGATTCAGTTCCTTGACCATCTCAATGGATTGGCCGTTGTCGTGGGCAATCTTGACGTTCCAATCGCCGGGGCGGTCCAGGTTCAGTTTGCGCCACACGCGATAGCGCAGCGAGCTGGCGACGCTGGCCTTCTCCACCGCCATGGTCATCCCTTGGTGATTGAGTTGCACCAGGATCTCCTGCGGGTCCAGACCCGACGGGACCATGAACATCATCCAGACCAGCACCGGCTGGCCCTGCTCCAGACCGGCGGCGTCGAGTTCGCCGTTGCACTCGTTCTTGAGCTCGCCCTCTTCGTGGATGGCCTCACAAAGCTTCACATCGGCGAGTAGCACCCCCTCGGACTGGCCATGGAAGTAGTAGTCGATCACCTCCTTCGCTACGTCCGCCGACGGCTTGGCATGGACCACAGTGGACAACAACAGCGCGGATGCCACAAAAAACAGACGCCTCATCTTTTTCCCCTTATAAGTGGTTAGCTCCCGCCGCCAGTCTCCAATGTCCTTGCTGGATGTGCAACTACTGACGCGCTGCAAAGCGGCACCGTTCACACTTCGTTGAGCCGTTCGGTTGAGTTTCCGCCTGCGTGGCGGATAATCCGTGGGGTTGCCTTGCAACGGCCACCCACGATGCCCGAACCGCTCTCCGGCGATGCACTCAACCGTCTGACGGCGCGCATTCGTGCAGACGCCAGGCTCGGTCGGCTGCAGTTGCCGACCCTGCCGGACGTCGCCCTCAAGATCCGCCGCGCCCTGGATGACGAGTCTCAAAACGCGGCACGCATCGCCCGCATCGTGCAGCTGGACCCCGCCCTCTCGGCCCGGCTGCTGCAGGTGGCCAACAGCGCACGCTATCTCGGCACCCACAAGGTCTCCGAGGTGCGGGAGGCGGTCACCCGGCTGGGGCTGGATGCGACCCGCAGCCTGGCCACCGCGCTGACCCTCCACCAGACCTTTTCCTGCCGCGACCCCATGCTGCGACGCCAGATGACGGCACTGTGGAAAGAGAGCTGTCGGGTCGCGGCAGTCGCCAACGTACTGGCGGCCGTCACTCCGGGTCTTAAATCCGACCTCGCCCTCCTGGGTGGGCTCCTGCACAATGTGGGCACGCTCCCCCTGCTGCCCTATCTGAAGGAGTTCCCGACCCTGCTGGAGAGCCCGGACACTCTCGACCTGATGGTCGGCCGCCTGCGCTCACGCCTGGGCAGTGCCTTGTTGCGCCACTGGCAGTTCGACGAAGCGCTGATTCCTATTCCCGAGGAGGCGGACGATTGGCTGCGCGACTCCGGTCAGGATGCCCCCGACTATGTGGACGTGATTCTGGTCGCCCGCATTCACGCGCTGTTTGGCCAGCAGAAGGGCTCCACGATGCTGCGCTCGCTCGGCAGCATGCCGGCCTTTCAGAAATTCCCCATCAGCCGCCTGGGCCCGGACGCCAGCATTCAGCTCATCGAAGAGGCGCAGGAGGAGATCGGCAGCATGATGCACCTCCTTCAAGGCAGAGGCGAGTGAGCCCGGGTGGGCAGGCGTCCCGCTCCGCGGGCCCCGATTTTCCCGAAATCGGTTGAAGCGATTGCCCGAATAATGCTAAGGAGATAGCTCGGGCGCACCGTTCTCACAAAAACAACAACTCACCGTCGCGCCCGCGGCGGGTAGCCGATCGGCCATGAAAGGTCAATCCGTAAACACCGAACCATCGGCCGGTGCTCCGGTCTACACCATCGGACCCGGAGTCCATCCCAACCGGGGGAGAACCCTATGTCGTTGATCGAGATCCGCATTCACGGACGGGGCGGCCAGGGCAACGTGGTTGCCGCCAACCTCCTTGCCATGGCGGCCTTTGAGGAGGGCCGTTACGGGCAGGCCTTTCCCAACTTCGGCGCCGAGCGCCGTGGCGCCCCGGTAGTCGCCTTCGTCCGCGTTGCCGACCAGCCCATCAAGCGCCGCTGCCAGGTGCAGCAGCCCGGCTATCTGATCATCCAGGACGACGCCTTGCTGCACGTACCCGGCGTGCTCGACGGTCTATTGCCGGGCGGGGGGGTGCTGATCAACTCCACCCGCGCGCCGGATACCTTTGCCCTGCGCGACGACGTCGAGGTAATCACCCTGGCCGCCACCGCCCTGGCCCGCGAGTACCTGGGCCGACCGGTACCGAATACCGCGCTGTTGGCCGGCTTCCTGGCCTTGACCGGGCTGTTCCCCACCGAGGCCCTGATCAAGGTGCTCGGCCACAAGTTCCGGGGCGAAGTGTTGGAAAAGAACGCCGCATTGATCCGTGAGACTGCCGGTCGGGTACCGGCGGGTCACTGGAAGAAGGAGACGCGCCATGCAGAGAGCGCTTGAGGGTTCACAGGCGATCGCCGAGGCGGTGGCCCTGTGCCGGCCGCAGGTGGTGGCCGCCTACCCCATTACGCCCCAGACCCACATTGTCGAGAACATCTCCAAGCTGGTGGCGGATGGCAAGCTGCACTGCGAGTTCGTCTCGGTGGAAAGCGAGTTTTCCGCCGCCTCGGTGGTGCTCGGCGCCGCCGCCGCCGGCTCACGCACCTACACGGCCACCGCCTCGCAAGGGCTGCTGCTGATGGTCGAGGTGCTCTACAACATCGCCGGCATGCGCATCCCGGTAGTGATGACCTGCGCCAACCGCGCGGTCTCGGCGCCGCTCTCGATCTGGAACGATCAGCAGGACTCGATGGCCGCGCGCGATGCCGGCTGGATCCAGCTCTACTGCGCCGACAACCAGGAGGCGGTGGATACCACCATTCAGGCCTACCGCATCGCCGAGAAGACCGAACTGCCGGTGATGGTCTGCATGGACGGATTCACCCTGACCCACACCCTGGAGGCGATCGACGTTCCGAGCGCCGATCAAGTTGACGAGTACCTGCCGCCCTACCAGTTCGCACGTAAACTGGACCCGCAGCGGCCGATGAGCATGGGCACCCTGCTCTCGCCCGACTTCTATCCGGAAGCGCGCCACTCTCACCACCAGGCACTGCTCAATGCCCAGATGGCGATCCTCGAGGCGGATGAGAAGTGGGAAGCGGTCAGCGGCCGGCGCAGCGGCGGGCTGCTGACGGTGGAAGGCCCCGACGAGGCACGCATCGGCATCCTCACCCTCGGCTCGGTCCTCGGCACCCTGCGCGAGGCGGCCGAGATGAACCTCGACCTGCCGCCCGCCCGACTGATCAAGCTTCGGAGCTTCCGTCCGTTCCCGGTGGACGCCCTGAAAGAGGCGGTGGCGGGACTGACCGATCTGGTGGTAGTGGAACGGGCGCTGTCGTTGGGCGGCGGCGGCATCGTTGGGCCGGAGGTGCGGGCGGCGTTGACCGAAATGGCAAACCTACCCCGGGTCCACAACGTCGCGCTGGGCCTCGGCGGCCGGGACATTCCGCTGGAGACCTACGCCCGCCTGCTGCAGCTGGCCGAGGCGCCGGAGCCGATCCGCTTCAGCGTCTTCGATGCCGAGCTGGACAAGCTGCCGGAAGAGGACAGGTAGGCGATTTTCCGATGAAAAAAACCCAACGCAATGACGCAAAGGCGCAAAGGGCCGCAAAGAAAAGAAGGGCTTTTTGTTAATTCAAACCTTTATTCAAACCTTTGCGTCCTTTGCACCTTTGCACCTTTGCACCTTTGCGTTGAAAGCTTTTATCAAATCAGGATTAGGCGATGAGCCAGGAAACCAAGATAGCCCTCTCCGAGCTGCGCAAGCGTCAGCCGCGTTTCTCCGCCATCGAATCGGGTCACCGTGCCTGTCTCGGCTGCGGACAGGCGCTGGCGGTACGGCTGGTGACCGAGGCCACGGGCCCCGACATCATGGTGGCCAACGCCACCGGCTGTCTCGAGATCTTCACCACGCCCTGGCCCGAATCGGCCTGGCGGGTGCCCTGGATTCATTCGTTGTTCGAGAACACCGGGGCCATCGCCTCGGGAATGGAAGCGGCGTTGAAGGCGCAGGGCAAGAGCACCAAGGTGCTTGCCTTCGGCGGTGACGGCGGCACCTTCGACATCGGCTTCCAGGCCCTCTCCGGCATGCTGGAGCGCGACCACAACGTGCTCTACGTCTGCTACGACAACGAGGCCTATATGAACACCGGCGTGCAACGCTCAGGCTCAACCCCGCACGCGGCGATGACCAACACCTCGCCACCGGGCAAGGAGCGGATGGGCAAACGCCATTTGAAAAAGGACGTCATCAACATCGTCGCCTCGCACCATATTCCGTACGCGGCGACCGCCTCGGTGGCCTATCCGTCCGATCTGCGCAAGAAGGTGCGCCGGGCGCTCGCCATCGAGGGCCCGACCTTTCTTCAGATCCATGCCCCCTGCCCGCTCGGCTGGGGTCACGAGGGCGACCAGAGTATCGCCATCGCCCGCATGGCGGTGGAGAGCGGACTCTACCCGCTCATCGAACTGGAGCGCGGGGACCTCACGGGAGTGATGCCGATCCGCAAGCAGGTGCCGGCGGCCGATTACCTCAAGGCGCAGCAGCGTTTCCGCCACCTGTTTGCCAAGGAGCTGCGGGCGCAGGAGGAATTGGAACACCTGCAGGCCCTCGCCGACCACAACATCGAGGTGTACGGCCTGCGCGCCGACGCCGACGACATCCGCGACACCTCCGGCGCCGATACCGTGCGCCGCGGCGGCGCGCGGTGGGCGTGATGCAGCAGGAAGTCAAAAGCCTTCAACGCAAAGACGCGATGACGCAAAGAGCGCAAAGAGATGCGGGAGAAATGCAAACAAAGCGGAACCTGAGTCAGCTCCCTTTGCGCCTTTGCGTTGGATTTTGAATTTCGGAGATTGTGACTATGCCCATCCTGACACGTGGCGCGTATGCCGAACCGGGCACCACCATAAATTACAAGACCGGCACCTGGCGGGTGCAGCGACCGCTGCACCTGCACGGCAGTGCACCGTGCCATTCGGTGTGTCCGGCGGGCGAAGACGCCCAGGCCTATCTTGCCAAGGTGGAGGAAGGCGATCTGAAGGGCGCCTGGCAGGTGCTGGTGCAGGCCAACCCGATGCCCGCCATCACCGGCCGCGTCTGCCATCACCCCTGCGAGGGCGCCTGCAACCGCGGCCAGTACGATGAGCCGATTGCCATTCACAACGTCGAGCGATTCCTCGGCGATGAGGCGATCAAGCACAACTGGCCGTACCCGGTGACCAAACCGGCTAAGACGGCCCCGCGCATGGCGGTGGTCGGTGCCGGGCCGGGCGGGATTTCGGCGGCGTATCATCTGCTGCGCCTCGGCTACAACGTCACCTTGTTCGATGAACTGCCGGTCGCCGGCGGGACGTTGCGGACGGCGCTGCCGCCGTACCGCCTGCCGCGCGAGGTGCTGGACGCAGAGGTCGAGCGCATTCTGGCCTTGGGGATCGAGTTCCGGGGCCACACCCGCGTCGGTCGCGACATTGCCATGGACGAATTGAGGGCCGAGTACAGGGCGGTCTTTCTCGCCCCTGGCCGGCAGAAGGGGCGCGCATGGAGCGTCGATGGCGTGACCCCCCGCGACTTGCACTACGGCATCGACCTGCTGCGCGACTGGGTCTCGGTCGGCACGGTGCCCACCCCGAACTCGGTGGCAATCATCGGGGGCGGCAACACCGCGGTCGACCTGTCGCGGGTCCTCAAGCGCGCGGGGGTCAATGAGGTGCACATCATCACCCACCAGTCCCTGCCGGGCGAGGCGGACAGCCGGGATGCAATGACCGCCATCGCCCGCGAGATCCGCCAGGCCTTGGAGGAGGAGGTCGAGATCCATCCCAACCGCGGCATCCGCCGCCTGATCCTGCGCGGCGAACGCGTGGTCGGGGTTGAGATGGTACGGATGAAGAAGCTGGACCGGGGCAACGGCCGCCTGGAGCGGGTTGCCTTCGAGGGTACCGAAACCGTTTTACACGTCGACCAGGTGATCCCGGCAATCGGCCAGGAGGTGGATGCCGAAGGACTGGAAACCCTGCTCGGCGGAAACCGCGAGTTTGCCGTCGATACCTGGGGCATCCTGGCCCACCAGTCGGGGGTGTTTATCGGCGGCGACGCCCGCAGGGGCAGCTCCGGCACAGTCTCCGGTGCGATCGGTGACGGCCGCCGTGCGGCCCTGGCCATCGACCGCCAGGTGCTCGGACTCGACAACCCGGAGCGTGAACCGTACGGACCGAATGTCGAATTCAGCCAGCTCAATCTGAATTATTTCGAAAAGGCGCCGCGTCCACGGGAATGGGTGCTGCCGACCAACGAACGGCACGGTGACCGGGAAATCGAACAGGGACTCAACCACGACCAGGTCGTTTACGAATCGCGCCGCTGCTTCTCCTGCGGCAACTGCTTCGCCTGCGACAACTGCTGGACCCTTTGCCCTGACTCGGCCGTGCTCAAGACCCGGGAAGCCGCATCCGACGGCTCGCATTACGTCTTCGATTACGACTACTGCAAAGGTTGCGGCCTTTGCGCCAACGAATGTCCCAGCGGCTTTATCCGCATGGAGGAGGAGACCTGAAGAACAAGGGACCAGGCGCGCCATTTCGTCAGCCAATGTAGGTCGGGTTAGCCCGTGAGGGCGTAACCCGACTGCCCGCAGCAAACGACCGTCGGGTTACGCTGCGCTAACCCGGACCTACAGCTGCTTGGACTATTCGAGTTCGAGCAGAAGTCAACCCGCAGAAAAACGACTTTCTCCTGTAAATCCTGAATAATCCTGTTAATCCTGTTGAATGGAGCTCTAGTCCCCCGCCCCTCCCTCCTTGGCAACCCGCATTCCCCGCTCCACGTCGACTTTGGCCAACAGCCAGATCCCCAGCCCGAACAAAACGAGCAGCACCAGCAGAGAGGCACGGTTGCTGCCGGTCACGACCCCCACCACCCCCACCATTACCGGACCGAGCACCGCGGCAAACTTGTTCATCATGTTGAAGAAGCCGAAGAACTCACCGGATTGACCCGGCGGCACCAGCCGCGCGTAGAGCGAACGGCTGAGTGACTGCAGGCCACCCTGCACCAGACCGATCGTGATCGCCATGGCGTAAAAGTCGGCCGCGCTCTCCATGAAGGCGGCCCAAATCACCACCACCACGTAAACCGCGAGTGCTATATAGATGCCGTTTTTCGGGCCAATCCGCTCGCCCAGACGCCCGAACAGCAGCGCCGACGGGATCCCAATGAACTGGGTGATCAGCAGGGCGGTCAACAGGCTCTGTGCCTCCAGGCCGATGGCCAGACCGTAGTCCACCGCCATGCGGATGATGGTATCGACCGCATCGATGTAGAGCCAATAGGCCGCCAGAAAAAGGAAGGTCTCCCGCAGGCGGCGTACATGGCGAAAGGTCGCCTTCAGCTGCCCCAGCCCGCTGCGGGCGGCCTCCCCGGCGCGGACGGCCTCGCCGTCGTGCTCGCGCACGAACAGAAGCAGCGGCACGGTGAACACACTCCACCAGACCGCGACACTCACGAAGGCCCAGCGCACCGCCTCGCCGGCATCGGCCAGCCCGAACAGCCCGGGGTCGACCGTCATCCAGACGTTGAACGCGAACAGCAGTCCGCCACCCAGGTAGCCGACTGCAAAGCCGAGCGCCGAGACCCGGTCGTACTGCTCGGGTGGCGATATGAACACGATCAGCGAGTCGTAGAAGCCGAGGCTGCCGGAAAACCCGACGGTGGCCAGCAGATAGAGCAGCGCCGCCAGTGGCCAGTGACCCTGCTCCACCAGCGGCAGCAGGGCCGTGGTCAGCACGCCGAGCAGGGTGAACGTGATCAGGAACCGTTTGCGGGCGGACCAGCAGTCAGCAATGGCCCCCAGCACCGGCGCGATCAGGACGATCGCCACGCTGGAGAGCGAATTGACCAGCCCCAGCCAGAAGGTGCTTTCGGTGGCATCCAGCGAAGCACTCCAATACTGCTTGAAGTAGACCGGAAAGAAACCGGCCATGACCGTGGTCGCAAACGCCGAATTGGCCCAGTCATAGAGGGCCCAACTCCAGACCGCTCGCTTGCTCACCGCCCTCTCCCATTTTTTTCTGCAAGGATATCGGCCCGCGCCTGTCCACGAAAGTCGTGGGCGCTTTCTATACTGGTATTTACCCAGCCTCGCGAGGAGAGAGCGATGAAGACGATGCCGGTTCAGCTAGTGGTGGTGGAGCTGGATAATGGCCGCCGCGGCGTATTCTTCGGCACACCCATCGTCGCCGACACCGAAGGCGAGTCCGAGTTTCAGGTGGAGGAGGTCTACTTCTCCAACGTCAATGAACTGCCCGAGGGCGTGGGACTGGCCGAGCTGAGCCGAATCGCACTGGCCCAGTTTGAACGTCAGCGCAAGCCCTGGCACTGACGGCATGCTGGTTGCTTTCAAATGCGCCCGGACTCCGGCATGGCGAGCAGGCGCTGGATGACACACCCGGCCAGCATCAGACCGAACAGCGCCGGCATGTAGGAAATGGTTCCGTTCACCGCCCGGTCACGCCCCTGTTCGGTCGGCTCCGGCGGCAGCGGCGCACAGGCCGGCTCGTTCGACCAGACCGCCAGTACGCCACGCCCGATCCCGCGGCGCCTCAGCCGCTTCCGCATGTGTCGGGCCAGCGGACAGTTTTCCGAGTCCATCAGATCGCCCGCCACGATCCGGGTCGGGTCGAGCTTGCCGCCGGCGCCCATGCTGGACGCGACCGGAATCCCCTGCTCGACCGCCGTGATCACCAACCCCACCTTGCAGTTGAGGCTATCGATGGCGTCGATCACGAAATCGAAACCAGGCGCCAACAACTCGGGCATGTCGTCGGGACGGATAAAACGGTCGAAAAGCTGTAGCTTGCAGGCAGGCTGGATATCGGCGATCCGCTCGGCGATCACCTCCACCTTCTTCCGGCCGATGGTCGATCGCAGGGCGGGAAGCTGCCGGTTCAGATTGGAGGCGGCGACCACGTCATGATCGACCAACGTGAGCTGCCCGACGCCCGCCCGCGCCAGCGCCTCCGCAGCGAATGAACCCACCCCGCCCAGGCCGGCGAGGAACACGCGGGCGTTTTGCAGGCGCGTAACCCCGGCATCCTGGACGATGATGCGGGTGCGCTCGAACAGTGGATCCATATTTTCGACGGAGGTGATGGGATTTCGGCCGTAGCATGCGTCAAGCGCGCCGGTTACATCAAGCCAAATTCCGGGGCCGGCACAGTCCGGGTATCACGGTTTCAGCATTACGGGTGGTCGCGGCGGCTACCACGTCCGGGTCATCGCCGCGGAGTTCCGCCAGGGTATGGAGAATCAGCGGAAGGTTTTCGGGGCTGTTCCGCTCCCCGTGGTGCCGGGCCGGCGGCAGGTCCGGCGCGTCGGTCTCCAAGACGAGGGCAGAGAGCGGCAGGGTCCGGGCGAGGCCGCGGATCTTTCTGGCCCGGTCATAGGTCATCACCCCGCCAAAACCCAATTTGAACCCGAGGCCGACGAACTGCTCCGCCTGCTGCAGGCTGCCGTTGAAGGCATGGGCGACGCCCCCCCGGGAGAAGCGCACTCGTCGAAGGATCGCCAACACGGGGTCATGAGCCTTACGGATGTGAAGCAGCAGCGGCAGACCGGCCGCTTCCGCGATACGAACCTGGATTTCGAACAACCGCTGCTGGCCCCTTTCGTCCGGATCGGCGACGAAGTAGTCCAGCCCGACCTCACCGATGGCTACGGGACAATGCTCGGCCACCAGCCGTTCCAGTTCCTGAATATGTGAGGGTTGGTGGCGTTCCAAATAGATCGGATGCAGCCCAAGGGCCGGGTAAAGCCTGTTCACCCGGCAGATTTCCAGTAGCCGGCCGAATCGTGTGGCCTCGAACCCCGGCACGACGATTTTCGTGACGCCGACCCGTTCCGCCCGCTGCAATACCGCTTCGCGGTCGTGTTCAAAGTCTTCGACGTCGATGTGACAATGGGTATCGACCAGCGACATGGGTCTACTTTTGGCCAACACTGAAATTTCAGTATAAGCCGGCCACTCGACCTTCAAAATGGGAGTACCGGCCCGCGGATGGCGGGCCGGCGAAGATCACCCTAATCAGGCAAGGGCATAAGTGGCGCGCTCCGGGGACACGATGCGGCCTTTGCGCTTGAGGTAGGCCAGGCACTGACCCAGGTTGGCGGCTTCGATGCCCGCCTGGTCCAGCGCGGATTTGATCTCTTTGGTGCTGGCCTGACCGCCCGCCTGGGCAATGGCATCCAGCACGGCCTGCGAAACATTGTTTCCGCCACGCGCCGTGCTACGAGCGGGAGCACCGCCAATCCGTTTCTTGAGAGCACGGATCTCCTTGTCAACCGCCGCCATTTCGCGCTTCTGTTGTGCGGCCAGTTCACGACGTTGAGCTCTTAACTCTTCCAACTCGCCCTTCAGGGCATCGCGCTCGTGCTCATACTCTTCCTGCTCACGACGACGGGCGAGTTCATACAGTTCCTGTGCGCTCAGGTTTTCAATGCCTGCGGCCTGACTCTTACGTTTTGCCACTTACTTTACCTCCTGCGGAGAAGCCGAAAAATAACATCTAATAACGTCCAACAAATATATTATATACACGAAATGATTTGAGTAAATCGTTAATTCTTATCAGAGACCCGGGTTTGGCGGGCTCAAAAACAAACGCCGCCATCGGGTGGCGGCGTTTTTTGTATTTTGTTCGAGAAGGGAAAGTCAGCGGCGGCGTTTTTTTCTCTCGTCGGCCAACGTTTTCAACTGAGCGAGGGCTTTCAGCAATTCGGCGTTGGCCCTGTCCCGGTCACTGTAGAGCACGCTGGTCCGAATGGTTTCCTCGGCGCGCCGTTTCGCTTCCAAAGCGGCCGCCTCGTCGATTTGCTCGCCGCGGAGTGCGGTATCGGCGAGGATAGTGACCTCTGTCGGTTGGACCTCCATCATACCGCCCGACAGGTAAACGTACTCCTCGTCGCCCGCGGGCAGCTGGATCCGCGCCTCACCCGGCTTCAACAGGGTCAAAAGCGGAGAGTGCTGCGGCAAAATGCCCAGCTCGCCCATGACCGAGGCAACCGACACCATGCGAACCTCGCCGGCAAAGATCTCCTGATGTGCACTGACGATGGACAATCGGAAGGTGGACTGCCGGGGGGCTTCGCTCACGACGTGCCCCCCCCGCGTCCGTCCAAACCGGTCAAACGTATGGTGCGCAACAGCTGCTCCGCTGTATCATCCCAGCGATCGTCGAATTTGTCGGTATTGATGATCAAATCAAAACAGGCCGACTCGTCCAAGTGGTGGTGAAAGGTATCCCACAGGAACTGATCCCGCTCCTTGTTCACCTGTTTCACCCGCTCGATGGCTCGTTCGTAGTCTAGCTGCTCGCTTGCCATGACGCGGCGGGCGCAGGTGTCGAGCGAGCCAACCACCCGCAGGCGGAAGACTGGCCGGTTCGCCAGAATAAGGTGGACGCCTCGGCCGATGATCACGCCCCCGCGTTGCGCCAGGGCCAGCGCCACATTCACCAAGTGATGCCGATAGGAGGCGATGAAGGCATTCTGTCCGGACAGCAGGTTGTAGATCCAAGTGTCCTTACGCGTCTTGATTTTGTCGTCCAGTTGCGCCATCAGTTCCGGATCGGAGTTGGCAGCGTGGGCGATCGCATCGAGAATCTCGCGGTCCCATATGGGAATATTCAACGCCTTCGCCAAGCGACGGGCTATTTCACAACCACCCGAACCGTGGTCCCGCGAAATGGTCACCAGCGGCGGTGTCGGTGCCTCACGGGAGTCTTTCCGCTCGTGCTGGTACTCCGATCGGACCAGACTCTGAATCAGTTCCTGAATGTCGGCTGGCATGGAATGGCTCCCAAATCACGTCTCACAGCAGCAAGGATACCGAAGCGGAACATCCATGTCCCTGAAGGTATAGGGCAACTTCAGTCGCTCCATCCTCTTGGCGATAACTCATGAATATGCCCTGTGCACACTATTGGACTTATTGGACTTCTTGAACACCCTGAGGGTGGCGCTTGGCCAACGGGTCGGGAACCTCACCGCGGCTGACCTGGTAGATCGCGCTGGATTCGAGCACCGCCACCACAAATACCATTATCACCGTCGGCATCACAGCGACCCGGGTGAGCACGGTGAACATGATGTCCTGGGTCTTGCCCGCGCCAAGCGACAGGAGATAGGCACCCAGCATCAAACCGGCAGTGATGGCATAGGCGATCAGCATCAGCTTGGCGCGTTGGAACGCCAGTTTCCAGTGCACCGCGACGAACCACGGCTCAAGCCGCTCGGCGCGCCGACCCTGCAGGTAGATATAAAGGAACACTGCACCGGACAGGACAGGTGGCAGAAGCAGCCCCGCCTGACCGATGCCGGTGAAGATCAACAGTGGCGTCAACATCAGGTGAAATGCAAACAGATTGATCATGAACAGCTCGTGCGGAGCTTTCGCTCGGCGCCGCTCTTCATCGGATACTGCGATAAACATGGCAAGTGCCTTTAAACGGAATGGGGGGAGGCTCTATTATCTCTTCTCGCCCGTTAGTAACAAAAGGCCGGATAAGGGGTGGTTGCATACGCGCCGGTTCGCCCCCACCTATCCTTTCTATTGAGTGAACCAAGCAGGGGAATCCGTTTTGTCTACACAGATGCCGACCAGCCGTCCGCAGACCCACGATGCCTTCGACTGGATCCGTTCGACCCCGATCGCCTCGATGAACGTCGTCGTCCAGGAATTTCGTCACCGCCGCACGGGTGCCCCCCACTTTCACATCGCCGCCGACGACGACCAAAATGCCTTTCTGGTGGCGTTCCGTACCGTGCCCCAGGACTCGACTGGTGTGGCCCACATCCTTGAGCACACGGCCCTTTGCGGCAGCCGCCGCTATCCGGTCCGGGACCCATTTTTCATGATGACGCGGCGCTCGCTGAATACGTTCATGAACGCCTTCACCGCCAGCGACTGGACCGCTTACCCCTTCGCCAGCCGCAACCGCAAGGACTTCGACAACCTGCTGGCGGTCTACCTGGACGCGGCCTTTCATCCCAACCTCGACGCCCTCGACTTCGCCCAGGAGGGCCACCGGGTCGAGTTTGCCGAGCCGGAGAACCCCGACAGTGATCTGGTCTTCAAGGGCGTGGTCTTCAACGAGATGAAGGGGGCGATGAGCTCGCCGGTGTCCGCGCTGTGGCAGGCGCTGACCGCCGAACTGTTCCCGACCATCACCTATCACCACAACAGCGGCGGCGATCCTGCCCACATCCCCGATTTGACCCACGAACAGTTGCGGGCGTTCCATGCCCGTCACTATCACCCGTCCAACGCCATCTTCATGACCTTCGGCGACATGCCGGCGTTACAGCATCAGGAGCGCTTCGAAACCCTCGCGCTGGGTGAGTTCGACCGCCTGGAATCCGGTATCGGTGTGCCCGATGAACAGCGTTACGACGCGCCCAGGCAGGTGGAACAGTGCTACGCACTGGACGGGGAGGAGGATACCCGCGACAAGACCCATGTCGTGGTGGGCTGGCTGTTGGGCAACAGCACCGATGCCGAGGAGGTATTGAAGGCCCACCTGCTGTCCGGGGTGCTACTGGACAACGGCGCCTCCCCCCTGCGCCGGGCGCTGGAAACCACCGATTTGGGTGAGGCACCGTCCCCGCTCTGCGGCCTGCAGGACTCGACGCGGGAGATGGTGTTCGCCGCCGGGCTGGAGGGGTCCAACCCGGAGCACGCGGATGCCGTGGAGCAGCTGATCGTCGATACCCTGGAGCAGGTCGCCCGCGACGGCGTCGATCCGGCCATGGTCGAGGCTGTACTCCATCAGTTGGAACTCCACCAGCGTGAGGTCAGTGGCGACGGCTTCCCCTACGGGCTGCAGTTGATGGTGCATGCCCTGAGCCCGGCCATTCATGGCGGTGAGCCGGTGGCAGCACTCGATATCGACGAAGCGCTCGTTGGCCTGCGTGAGCAGATCAAGGACCCGGAATTCATCAAATCCCTGGCTCGCGACCAGCTGATCGCCAATCGTCATCGGGTCCGCCTGGTGATGAAGCCCGATCCGGAACTCTCGGCAAAGCGTGATGCTGCCGAGGCCGAACGCCTTGCAGCCATCAAGGCGGGACTGACCGAGGCCGAGCGAAACCGAATCGTCGAGCAGGCCGCCCAACTCGCCGAACGCCAACAGAGCCAGGACGACCCGGAACAGCTGCCCAAGGTGGGGCTGGAGGACATTCCTGCCGACCTGCCCATCCCCACGGGTGAGGCGAAGCCGGTTGGCGACACACCTGCGACCTGGTTTTCGCGCGGTACCAATGGCCTCGTCTACCAGGAATTGATCATCGACCTGCCACGATTGGAGGCGGAGCTCGGCGACCTGATGCCGGTATTCTGCGATGCGCTGACCGAGGTGGGTTGCGGCGGTCGTGACTATCTCCAGACCCAGGCGCTGCAGGCCGCGGTCACTGGTGGGATCGGTGCACGGGCCACGGTACGGACCGCCATCGATGACACCGGCCGTACCCGCGGCGTGTTCGTGCTGTCCGGCAAGGCCCTCACCCGTAACCATGAGCATCTTTCCGAGCTGATGCTGGAAACGCTCGAGAGCGCCCGCTTCGACGAACTGCCACGCCTGCGTGAATTGGTGGCCCAGGAGCGACTCCACCAGGAGCAGGGGGTGACCGGCCATGGCCACGGTCTCGCCATGGCAGCGGCCGCCAGCGGGCTCAGCCCGGCCGCCGCCGTAGCCCATCATTGGAACGGGCTGGCGGGGATTCAGCGCCTGAAGGACCTGGACGACAGCCTGGACCAGACCGAGGCGCTGCAACGGTATGCACAGCGGTTGGCCGAACTGCGTGACAAGCTGCTGTCGGCGCCCCGCCAGTTCCTGCTGGTCGGCGAGGCGGACGAACGGGCCGCCATCGAGGCGGCCATCGCCGCCCGTTGGGCCGGTCGCCCCTCGGCCGCGCTGACCGCCGGTTTCGCGCCGCCGACCCCGCATGGCCGCACCCGGCAGGCCTGGACCACCTCGACGCAGGTCAACTTCTGCGCCAAGGCCTATCCGGCGGTGCCGTCGGAACATCCGGATGCACCGGCACTGATAGTGCTCGGCGGCTTTCTGCGCAACAACTTTTTACATCGCGCCATTCGGGAACAGGGAGGAGCGTACGGGGGTGGCGCGAGTTTTGACGCCGATGGGGTTGCCTTCCGTTTCTACTCCTACCGGGACCCGCGCCTGGCCGAAACGCTGGCGGATTTCGACCGTTCGGTGGATTGGCTGCTCTCGACCGACCACGCATGGCGTCTGGTCGAGGAGGCGATCCTTGGCGTGATCTCCGCCATCGACAAACCCGGCTCACCGGCCGGAGAAGCCAAGAAGGCCTTCCATGCCGCGCTCCACGGCCGCACGCCGGAACAGCGGCGCCGCTTCCGTGCCCGCGTGCTGGAGGTCCGCCAGGAGGACCTGAAGCGGGTGGCCGACACCTACCTGCGTCCGGAGCAGGCCAGCACCGCCATCATTACCAGCGGCAGTATTCTGGCCAAGCAGCCCGACCTCGGTCTGGAGGTCGTTGCTCTATAAAGATACACCGCAGAGACGCGGAAGGCGCAGGGGAAGAATCTTTCACTGCAGAGCCGTTCTTTGCGCTCTCTGCGCCTCTGCGGTTTTTTATCGTTGAATCGAATCCATGAAGGCCTTGGAAATTACAGGTCTGAAAAAGACCTACCGGAACGGCTTCACTGCACTCAAGGGCATCGACCTCACCGTCGATGAGGGGGATTTCTTCGCCCTGCTCGGCCCCAACGGAGCCGGCAAGTCGACCACCATCGGGATCGTCACTCAGTTGGTGAACAAGAGCGCGGGGAGCGTCAGCATCTTCGGTGCCGACATCGACGCCGATCCGATGGCGGCCCGCCGCTGTATCGGGCTGGTGCCGCAGGAGTTCAACTTCAACCAGTTCGAGCCGGTGTATGAGGTGGTAGCCAACCAGGCCGGTTATTACGGCGTGAATCCGACCCTGGCGGCACAGCGGACCGAATACTACCTGCGCAAGCTTGGGCTCTGGGAGAAGCGCCACAATCCGGCCCGGAATCTCTCCGGCGGCATGAAGCGCCGGTTGATGATCGCCCGGGCACTGGCCCACGAACCCAAACTGCTCATCCTCGATGAGCCAACGGCCGGGGTCGACATCGAGTTGCGCCGATCGATGTGGGGTTTTCTGCGCGAGGTCAATGCCGACGGAACCACGATCATCCTCACCACCCACTATCTGGAAGAGGCGGAAAACCTCTGCCGCAGCATTGCCATCATCGATCAGGGCGAGATCATCGAAAACACCGGCATGCGCAACCTGCTGGCGAAGCTGAACCGTGAGACCCTGGTGCTGGAGTTGAAACAGCCGGTCGAGCACGCGCCGGAGTTGCCCGGCTATCCGGTCACTCGCGTGGATGCCCACACGCTGGAGGTTGAGGTGTGGCGTGAACAGGGGCTCAATCCACTCTTTCACGTCTTGAGCCAGCAGGGGCTCGAGGTCATCAGCATGCGCAACAAGGCCAACCGCCTGGAAGAGCTGTTCTTGTCCATGGTGGAAAGCGGGGAGAGCCTGTCGTGAATCAACTGGTCTCTTTCAAGACCATCGTGGTGAAGGAGATCCGTCGCTTCCGGCGCATCTGGCCGCAGACCATTCTGCCGCCAATGGTCACCACAGCGCTCTATTTTGTGATCTTCGGGGGGCTGATCGGACAACGCATCGGTCCCATCGAAGGGCACGGTTACATGGAATACATCGTGCCCGGCGTGATCCTGATGGCCATCATCAACAACGCCTATGCCAACGTCGTCTCTTCCTTCTTCAGCGCAAAATTTCAGCGTTTCATCGAGGAACTGTTGATTGCGCCGATCCCGAATGCGCTGATTCTGTTGGGCTATGTCGCCGGAGGTGTCGCGCGCGGACTGACCGTCGGGTTGATGGTGACGCTGGTCGCGACGTTCTTTGTCGACTTCCAGGTGCACAACTGGTTCATCACTCTGGGCGTTGTCGTCATGACCGCCTTCCTGTTTGCGATCGGCGGCTTCATCAACGCGGTCTATGCCAAGAGTTTCGATGATATTTCCATCATCCCCACCTTCGTCCTGACGCCCCTTATTTACCTGGGCGGGATCTTCTTTTCAGTCGACATGCTGCCGCCGATCTGGCAGCAGATCGCCTTGTTCAATCCGATCCTCTATATGATCAACGCGTTTCGCTACGGGATCCTCGGCGTCTCCGATATCGATGTGACCACCGCATTCGCCATCATCGCCCTGTTTACCGTTGCGCTGTTCATCTTCGCTTTACGGCTGTTACGCCTGGGCGTCGGCGTTCGCAGCTAAACAGGCTTGAAAAATACCTGTTAGTCGGACTTGGTTGTGAGAAACGTCACAAGCCTCACCTGCAATACTTGATCCCGATCACATTTTCCCTGTCTGTCATCCTTGAATCCCTCAAAGAACATGGGACAATGCGCTCCCAACAGGAATTACGTGGACTGTTTCTCAAAGTATGTCCGTGGCCCGCGAACAAGGACTTGGCCTCAGCCTCCTAGGCCCCCTACAGGTAACCTGCTGCACTGACGCGTCCGTCGCCATTGCGCTGGAGAAGGGGCGTGCCCTGCTCGGCTATCTCGCGATGGAACCCAACCGTCCCCACCAACGGGAAAGCCTGGCCGAACTGTTGTGGCCGGAACACGGCCGCGACGAAGCCCTCGTCAATCTGCGGCAGGTGCTCTATCGCCTGCGCCTGGCGCTTACCGTCGGCCCGCACCGGGCCCCACTGCAGATTGACCGTCGCAGCATCACCTTTCAAACCGGCCCGGCTTGCCGGCTCGACGTCGATGAATTCATTTTGCACCTGGATGCGGGACAACTCGAACGCGCTATCGAGCTCTACCGCGGCGACTTGCTCGAAGACGTGGTCGCACCCAGCGAAGCCTATACCGAGTGGCTGGAAGGGCGCCGGCAGCGGCTTCGTAGCGGTCTGCTCGAGGCGATTTACCGGCTGGCCGTCGATGGACTGGCCGCAGGCCGCCATGAGCGGGCCCGGGGCTACGCGCAGCGTTACCTCGCGATGGAACCCTGGCATGAACCGAGCCACCGGGTACTGATGCGTTCCCTGGCGGCCACCGGTCAGCGTAGTGCCGCCATCCTTCAATATCACACCTGCCGTGATCTGCTGCAGCGGGAACTCGGCATCGAGCCCGAGCCCGACTCCGTCGAACTTTTCACCGCTCTTCAGCAGGGTGAGTTGCTGCCTGCGGAACGGGTGGCGGCCGAACGCGATCGCCCCGTGCTGTTGGGACACCTGCAACAGAAGAAGCTGAGCCATGTGTTCCTGCTCTTCGACCGTGATTTCGACGGGCTGGTCGGTGGCGACGACCTCGACCGGCCGGTGGAGCAATTTCGCATCAATCGGGGGTGGAAGGCAGGTTGTCCCGAACATCGGGTGGCAATGAACGACGCCGAAGTCTGGTGGAGTCAGATGAAACCCTGGGCCAGTGCGAAAGGTGAGCGGCTGACCCACGACGACTGGTTCGATTTCTGGGCTGCCTGGCATGCGGCCGTAGCGGAAGAGGCGACCCGCAGTCAACAGACCATGCTCGAGGTGCTGAAGGGTTCCGGCAACGTTTTTTTCGATCTGCTCGATGCCAATCGGACCGGCTTTATCGGCGAGGCAGAGTTTGCCGCCTGGCAGACGGCATGGGTGCCGGGGGTGAATGCCGCCGCAATGTTCGCCCGCCTCGACGCCGATGGCGATGGCAAGCTCTACCGCGACGATGTAATCCGCCTGCTGAAAGAGTTTTACCTGTCCAACGACCCGGAGGCTCCGGGCAATTTCCTGTATGGGCAATACTTCTAACGGCAACGAGGAGGTCTTTGGCCGGGAGTCGCCGCAGTTCACGCGCCTGGACAGTTGCAAAACGACATTCCCCTAGGGTCTACTGAGCGCGTTGCCGTGAGCCGTTAGACCTCCGGCGTATCCAAGGAGCTGGAGACATCATGCGTTTTCCTCTCATCGCAGCCCTCCGGGCGCTGTTGTCGGCGTCCGGCCTGGCCTTGGCTCTCTGTCTCGCCGCCACCGCGCAGGCAGCGACCGCTCCACGCCTCGACGACCTCCGCCTGCCGGCCACCGGAAGCCACGAAACCCTGGTGCATATCCCGGTTTTCGGCCGCTATACCCTACTTGCTGCCAGTAGACAGGGCACCGCCCTACAGCTGGTTGACCGCATGGCGGGACCGGGTCCAGTCAGCGGCTCTGCCGGAGCCCGGGACGGACGGCTCGACCTGTTCCTGGACCAGGGCACCTACAAGTTGCGCACCTACGCCTCTTCCCACGGGAACGGCGAGGTGGAACTGGCGGTGCGGGCGGCACGGGAGCTGAGTCCAAACCCCGCACCACGATTGACGGAATTCCGCCTGGAGAGCAGCGAGCTGGATGACTTCCAACAGCGCTCCTGGTGGCTGGAGATCGGCTCTCGACGTACCGTCGCCCTGGAGGCGGCCGGACGCAACCTGGCCGATCTACGTCTGTGGAGAGACGGCAACTGGCTGGTGGATGCCACGCCGACGTCGCTCGAAGTTGAACCGACCCCCGGCAAGCCCCTGAGCGGCCGGCAGCTGGTCACGACGCTGGAGCCGGGACTGTATCTGCTAATGGCTTATGGCGGCCCCGCGCTGCCCTGGGCGGACACCTCGGACGAACACCCGCTGTACCTGCGCTTCGGCATCCCGACCCTGCCGGAAGCCGGCCGCCGCCTCCACACTGCCAGCCCATTCGGGGTCGACCGCTGGCGAATCCCGGCCAGCGCCGACTTCTTCCGCCTGGAACTGCCGAGCGCCGAGAGTGCCGATCTGACCATCTCCGACTACCGCGAACAACAGCCGTATGCGGGCTGGGGTTCCCAGGCGGCGATCACCAAAAAAAGCGTGCCGCCGGTGGTGGAACTCCGCACCGGTTCCTACGGCCAGGGCGAGCGCCTGATCACCGTGCGCCGCGAAGCCGGCAAACCCTATTTGCTGCAGCACTTCCACGCCCGTCAGTGGGTCAGCGTCACCAATCCGGGCAACTACTGGGTGAGCACCCTAAACGCCGGCAATGGCGAGGATGAGGCGGATGCCACCGGTATCCTGTCGGTGCTGCGCTACGGCGAGCGCTACTGGCACTACCAAGACAACAGCGCCATCCGCCTCGGCCCCGGACAGGCGTGGCAGCGGCGTTTCAATCTGCTCGCCGACTCGACCCTGTTCTTCGACGTGAAGGCCGACGGCGAATACGCCTTCGAGGCCGAAGGCGTGGATGCCGAACTGCGCCTCGAGCCGTTCCTGGTGGACTACCCGCGGAACTATCGCCCACCCAACTTTGAACGCGGGCGCCTCGAACGGCGTCTGGACGCGGGGCTCTATGTGCTGACCCTGCAACCGCGCGCCGGCGACAACGGCAAGGGCATCATTACCCTGCGCGCCGGGCTCACCGGGGAACTGCCGGGCAAGGAAGTCGCATCCCCCGCCCAGCCGGGCGCACGCTTCACCCCGCTGGCCGTAGGTTCGCGGGAGGTCTGGCGGCTCGACCTCAACGCCCGCCCGGGGGTGACCAGCGGCATTCTGGTGCGCGCCCTGCCGGTCGATCTCGGTGAGGCGCTACCGGTCGCCCAGGCGGCCGGGGAGACCCTCGACCTACCGATCCGGGTGCCGGAGACCGGTACCGTGAACGCCATCGCCGAGGACGGCCGCCACCTGCCGTTCGCGATAAACCGGGGCGCCCCCACCATCAGCCGACGGCTGGCGCCCGGCCGCTATAGCCTCACCCTCGCCAACGCGGGTGAACAGGCCATCCACTACACCCTCACCTTCACCCCGCTGACCACCGACCCGAGCACACCGCTGCCGCCCATCTCACCCCAAGCCCTCGCCGCCCGCCCCGTATTTCAAGTGCTGGGCAGTCAGCGCCCCCTGCCGGTCGACCTCGCCCGCAGCGAGACCCGCACCTTCAATCTGGCGGTGAAGGAGCCGGCCCTCTATCGGGTCGAGACGACCGGACTGCTGGCCACCGAGGGTACGCTGCGCACCCGCGTCGACACCCGGCTCGCCTCCGCTGCCGAAAACGGTATCGGTCGTAATTTCCTCATCGGCCACTACCTGCGCCAGGGCGACTATCAGCTCTCGATTCAGCCGCGCGGGCAGAGCGAAGGCCATCTGACCGTGCGCCTGGCGCAGACCACGTTGCACGACGGCGGCAGCCTGCTGGCCGGGCTCCCCGCCCGCGCCTCGCTCGCCGCCGGCGAAGGCCTGCTCTATCGCTTCCATATCGACCAGCCGGGACGTTACCGCCTGCGGGCGCTCGGCCTCGACCGCCGCTTCACGGTGAGGCTCGAGGACGGCGACGGCTGGCCGCTGCTGCGCCCCGGCATCGACGCCGACCTGACCCACGATTTCGCCCCCGGCAACTACCGGCTGGTCGTGCTGCCGCAGACGGTCGACGCCCAAGTGGTGACGCTGCTCGAGGCCGAGCGGGAGCCGCCGCGCTTCGAAGGCCATGGCCCGCACCGCATTGAGCTTGGCCAGCGGGTTGCGCACCGCTGGCTGGAACCGGCCGAAGGCGAGTCGCGCCAGCCCGACCAGTGGCAGTTCACGGCACCGGCGGCCATCGACGCCCGCATCGCACTCTCCGCCGGAATGGCCGGAGAACTGGTCCTCGACGGCGAGACGCTGGCCGGATTCGACGGCGAGAAGGGGTGGGAGGGCGCGCTCGAGGCCGGTGACTACACGCTGTCGCTGAAGAGTCGCCGCCCGAACAACCGCCTCGACTACAGATTCACGATCACCAGCCGCCAGCTCGTAGCCGGCCAGAGGCGCACCATCTCCACCCCGGTCGATCTGCCGATCGCGGTCGGCAGCGAACGCCCCTTCGAGCTCTCGTCCTTCGGCGATGAAGACGTCCGTGCCACGCTCTACGATGCGGCGGGCAACCGGCTCGCCGGCAATGACGATCGCACCGACGACTGGAATTTCCTGCTCACGGCCCAGCTCGCCCCGGGTCAGTACCGCCTGCGCATCGATCCGGTGGCGCGCTCGAGCGCCATGACCGAGGTGAGCTTCCGCGTACCCGATGAGCGGCAGGAGACACCGCTCACGCTGCCGAGCCGGCATGTCATCGAAGACACCGCCATTCACTACTATCCGCTGCCACCGGCGGTGGATGACCGGCTCCTGATCGTCCAGGCCCATTCCGCCGACAGCGTCGGCCTGGCCATCGAGCGGCAATCGGAAGACGGCGCATGGCGCACCACCGGTCAGCGCGCCGGCAAGGACCCGTTGCTGGCAGCACCGACCAGCGCCGGCGATCGGCTGCGGGTGCGCGCCTGGTCGATCAGCCGCACGGGCCAGCCGATCGCGCTGGCCATTGACCGCGTGACCGGTGCCCGCTTCAGCGAGGCCCACCTTTCGGCTGCCGGCGTCCCGCTCAAGCCGGTTCCCGGCTTCGCCCCGGCGCTCGCCGTCGCCGCGGTCATGCTAGAACACCCCGGCCAGCTTCAGGTGGAAGGCGGCAACGGCGACCTGCTGGTCGGGACCGAGGCGGGTGCACCGCTGTTTCGTCCGGAGCGTGGCCGCATCCCGGCGAGCAGCAGGCAGCTCTGGTTGCTGCGGCCGCAGACTGGCGCCGGCGCCACGCGCATCCGGTTGCAACGTCAGGTACTCGATGCGGGCGCGCCGCTGACCGCCAACCCGACCACGCAGCCGGCCTGGGTCGACCTGCCGCCCCTGGCCGACGGCCACATCCAGCTCCTGATAGCCCAATCCCCGGCGGCGACACAGGGACTGCGCCTCGGCCCGGGAGCCAGCGTGGCCGGGCAACTGGCGCCTGGCCGGCTCGCCACCGCCCTGATTCGGCGTTCCCCCGGGGCCGCGGCGGTCGAGGTGTCGAACAGTGGCGAGGCCGAGGCGGCAGGACTGCCGGTGTCGCTGCGGTTGTTCGACTTTGCCGTACCGCCATCCGCCCCGCTGCGTGTCGGGCGGCACGACGTGAAGCTACCCGCCGGCCGCGCCCTGCATTTCGACCTGCCCGGCGGCACACGCCCGCTGGCGCTCACGCTGCCGGCCGGCGTGGTTGCCGAGCTACGTCGCGGCGAGGCCAGCGTCAGTACCGTCTGGCCCGGCCTGTCGGAGGCGGCGGGTTTTGCCCTCGAAGGCGACGCCGACACGCTGCTGCTCTACAACACCGCCGCCGCTGATGCGCTGCTCTCCTTGCATCTCGGCGGCGAAAGCGCCGCCGCGGCGGCCATCACCGGCGGGCAGCTGGGCCGGTTCCACCACGCCGCCGCCGGCACCCGCGAACTCGCGGTGCGACTGACGGCGGAGGAAAAGCGCCAGGGCCGCCGCCTGCATGCATTCGGCGACGATATACAGCTGACCGCCATCGAGACCTCCGGCACCATCTGCCAGGGTAACGGCCTGCTGCTGCATGACGATGCCCGCCTGCTGGTCGAACACCCGCCTGGGCTCCTGCTGCTGTGGCTGAGCGCACCCGACGGAAGCACCACATTCGGAGAGGCGGGCGAAACCCGCCGCGTCACCCTCCCCGCGCAACTCGCCTTCGAAGGCGCGACCACCGCCCTCGACTTCGAACAACCGGAGCCCGGCGGCGTCGTGCTGAGCGCCGATCTGCCCGCGGTGGTCCGCGTTCGCGCCGCCGGCCTGCCGGAGCGGCTGCACGTATTCCCGGCGGCGACGGCCCTCCCACTCTACCTGCCGGCCGGCCGGCATTCGATTCGCCTCGACCCGCTCGCCACCGGTACCGGCCAGGCCGCGCTCCGGGCGGTCACCCCGGAACCACTGCAGGAAGGCCTGAACCCCAAGCGCCTGCTCGGCCCCGGCGACTCCCGCCTCTACCGCTTCACCCTGCCGGCAGCGCAGGCCATTGGTCTCGGTGTCAGGGCCTCACGCGACGTGGTCGGGAGCGTCCTGCTCGACGCCGGCGGCACCGAGCTCGGCCGCGGCCTCGTCCAGATGCACGAACTGCCCGCCGGCGACTACCTGCTACGTGTCGAGGCACCGGCCGACGGCGAAGCCGTCGAAGTCCAACCCGCCCTGGTGGGCAGCGAAGCGCCCGATACCGGGCCCCCCGACGCGGTGATCCGCGAGTATCTGGACCAGAGGTAGGCATGGGCTGCGCGATGCGCCCCGGGTATCCGAGCGGTGGTTGACCAAACGAAATCGATCCGTTGCCGCAAAGTGGAATAAGGGCGAAAAAACGATGTTCAGGGACAAATCAAATCTCCGTGCGCTGTTGACCGCGGGTTTGCTGGGCTTCGGGCTCGGTTTGGGCGCCCTTGTCCCAGCCGACGTGCAGGCGCAGGCAGAGGCCGTGCCGGCGAAGCCGGCGGATACGGTGATGGTGCCGGACCGGTTCCTGCGGCGCTGGGACCCGGTGACCCTGTTCTTCTCGCGCAGCCGCGGACCGGCCGGCGGTGGACCGGAGGACCATCCGGAGCAGCACGTGGAGATGCAGCCGCACCACCCCGGCGCCTGGAACTGGCTCGACGGCCGCACCCTTCAGTTCCGCCCCGCCGAGCCGTGGCCGCCGCTGGCCCGTTTCAGCTGGCGCTTCGATGGCCGGGAGCAACAATTGGCGACCCTGTTCAACCCGCCCACCCGGACCCTGCCTGCCGACGGCGCCTCCGGCCTTGATCCGATCGAGACCATCACCCTCACCTTTCCCGAACCGGTGGACGCGGCGGCGCTGGCACAGATGCTCGCCATCGAACTGCGGCCGCTGCCCGGCCTCGGTGCCGAGCCTTCCCGCTGGCTCGGCGCGGACGATTTCGATATCAAGGTGATGCCGCGCGCCAGCCGCAGCGAACAGGCGAGCTATGTGGTGGCGTTCCGCCAGCCAGTGGCGGAGGGTACCCATGTAGCCCTGCACCTGCGCCTTTCGCTGGACGACAGCGTCGAGCAGGCGTTCAGGACCCTGCACTTCGCCACCGCGACCCCGTTCAGCGTCGCCCGCGCCGGTTGCGGCGGCCAGTATCTGGCGTTGACCCGCGACGGGGTCAGCTACAACAAGGAGCAGGCACTGCGCTGCTCCGCCCACCAGCACAGCGTGGACCTCACCTTCTCCGCCCGGCCCCAGACCATCGACCCGATCCAGGCGCGCAATCTGGTGCGCTTCACCCCGGCGGTGGAAGGGCTGAGTTTTCAGAACGTCGGCAACAGCCTCGCCGTCAGCGGCCAGTTTCAGGCCGATACGCTCTATCGCGTCAACGTCCAGCCGACCGCGTTGCAGGACGAGCGGGGACGACCGCTGCGCCTGGAGGGGCCGAGCGAGCTGTATCTGTTCTTCCCGCGCCAGCCGGAGTTCCTGCGCTGGGAGATCGGGCAGGGGATCGTCGAGCGGCTCGGACCCCAAATGGTGCCGCTGACCGGGCGCGGCATGCAGCGGCTCGACCTGCGTATTCACAAGATCGATCCCCTGAACCGTTCGTTCTGGCCCTTCCCCGACGACCCGATTGCCATCGACGAGTCGGCCCGCCCACCCGGCCCCGGCGAGCGACCGGACCCGCACAACGATGCCTACCGTTACATCAGTCCCGGCGAACTCGCGCGCCAGTTGCAGGCGATCGGCTCGCCCGGGGTCTCCACCCTGGTCGAACTGCCGCTGAAGGCCGAGGGCAACAGCGCCCGCTTCGGCCTCGATCTGGCGCCGTGGCTGGAGCAGTTGAGCGGCGGGCAGGCACCGGGCACGTACCTGGTCGGCCTGCGCCGTCTGGACAGCGGCAGCGAACGCTCCTGGATCCGGGTGCAGGCCACCGACCTGTCGCTGAGTACGATTGACGAGAGCGACCGGGTCCGCTTCGTGGTCTCCTCGCTGCGTTCCGGCACGCCGGTGGCCGGCGCCAACATTCGTGTCGAAGGGGCACGGGGCACCGACTGGACCACCCTGCTGGAAGCGACCAGCGACGCCGAGGGTCAGTACACCTGGTTGGCGCCGGGGCACGACTGGCGCAGCGGGGGCGCCGTGCGGCGGATCGTGGTCAGCAAGGGCGAGGACCACCTGGTGCTCGACCCCAGCCGGCCACCGCAGGTCTACCGCAACGGGCACTGGGCGCCCGCCTACGACACCTGGCTGCAGTGGACCCAGGAGAACCTGGGGGGGCGGGAGCCACCAGCCACCCGGCTGTGTCACCTGTTCACCGAACGGCCGGTCTACAAACCGGAAGACACGGTGCATATCCGCGGCTTTCTGCGCCGCAGCCACGCCGGCACGTTGGAGGCGGTTCGGGGCAACGGCACCCTGGTGGTGAGTGGTCCCGGCGACAAGGAGTGGCGCTATCCGGTCGAGCTCACCGGCGGGGGCAATCTCTACCGGGCGTTCACCGAAGAGAAGCTGCCCACCGGCGAGTTCAGCGCCCATTACGAGGACCGTGACGGCCGCTGCGGCGAGGTCCGCTTCCGCAAGGAGGCGTACCGCCTGCCGCGCTTCGAGGTGAACCTGAACGGCCCGCGCAACGCTACCCTGGATGCACCGTTCAAGGTGCTGCTGAATGCCAAGTACTACGCCGGCGGCAGGGTGGCCGAACAGCCGGTGCGCTGGCGCGTGACCCAGTTCCCGTACAACTGGACGCCGAAACAGCGGGAGGGTTTCGTCTATTCGACCGACGCCCGCTTCGGCGGCGGCGAGGCGTTCCGCTCCACGACGCAGGTGCAGAGCGAAGGGCGCACCGATGCCGAAGGTTTCGCCGAGCTGTCGCTCGACCCGACCATCGAACCGACGGCCCAGCCACGCCGCTACGTGGTGGAGGCGACCGTCACCGGTGCCGATGACCAGACCGTCAGCAGCACCCAGGAGGTGCTGGCCCTGCCGCCTTTCGTGCTGGGCATGAAGCTGCCCCGCTACCTTCCGGAAGCGACCGCGATCACCCCCGAGATCCTGGTGGCCGGCCCCGATGGCGAGCTGCTCGCCGGGCAGACCATCACCCTGCGCCTGCTGCACCGGCAGTGGCACTCGCGCCTGCAGGCCAGCGATTTCAGCAACGGCCAGGCCAAGTACATGACCGACGTGGTGGACGAGCCGATCCTGGAACAGACGCTGGTGAGCGGGGAGGTGCCGCTCACGCCGCAGCTGCCGATCGCGGAGGCCGGGGTCTATTTGGTCGAGATCACCGCGCAGGACAAGCTGGGACGCAGTCAACTGCTGCGTCTCGATCTGTTCGCCGGAGGCACGCGGGCGGTCACCTGGTCCAAGCCGCCCTCGCCCGTGTTCCGGGTCGCCACCGACAAGCCGCGCTACGCCCCGGGAGAGACCGCCCAACTGGTACTGGAGAGCCCGTTCCAGCGAGCGCGGGCGCTGGCGATCGTGGAGGAACCGGAGGGCCACAACCGTTATCAATGGCTCACGGTGGAAAACGGCAGCGCCACCTTCGCCCTGCCGGTGCGCCGGGAGCACCTGCCGCGCCTGCCGGTCCACTTCCTGCTGATTCGGGGCAGGCTGGATGAGAAACCGCGGCTCGAGCAGGATGCCCTCGACCTCGGCAAGCCGGCGACCCTGGCCGCCACCGCCTGGGTCCAGGTGAGCCCGGACCACAACACGGTCACCGTGACCCTCGACCATCCGGACAAGGCGCAGCCCGGCGACACTGTCGAGGTCGGCGTCGACCTGCGCGACCACACCGGGCAGCCGCTGGCCGGCGAGGTGACGCTGTGGCTGGTGGACCAGGCGGTACTGGCCCTCGGTCACGAGGCGCCGCTGGACCCGCTGCCCCACTTCATCCACGACCGCGGCACCCGCGTCGCCATCCGCGATACCCGTAATCTGGCAGTCGGTTTCCTGCCCTTCCAGGAGCAGCCCGGCGGCGACGCGGCGCTGGCGGAGCGTCGGGCCGCCATGGCCCCGGAGCTGTTGGACAAGGTCACGGTGCGCAAGAACTTCTCGCCGGTACCGTTCTACCAGCCGGCGATCCCGGTGGACGCCTCCGGCCGGTCCAGCGTGAAGGTGAAGCTCCCGGACAACCTGACCAACTTCAGGCTGCGCGCGGTGGTCGCCAGCGGCGCGGATCGCTTCGGCCACGCCAGCGGCATGCTCTCGGTGCGGCTGCCGGTGATCGTGCAACCGTCGCTGCCGCGCTTTGTCCGTCCCGGCGACATGTTCACTGCCACCGCCATCGGCCGCATCGTCGAAGGCGGCGGCGGTGCCGGCCGCGCCAGCATCCGGGTCGATGGACTCACCCTGAACGGGTCGGCCGAGCAGCCATTCGCCTGGGACCCGGCCCGCCCGCAGCGCGTCGACTACGAAATGACGGTGCCGACACCGGAGTACGACGCCGAAGGCAGGCCACAGCGCGAGCAGGTGGAGGTGACCCTCGGCGTGGAGCGCAGCGAGGACAAGGCGCGCGACGCCTTCTCGGTCACGCTGCCGATCCGGCCCGACCGCCGCCCGGTGATCGAGCGCGAGCTGACGACCCTCGCGGCCGGTGAGGTGCTGGAACTGCCGGCGGTAAGCGGACCGGTGCGCCCCGGCACCCTGAGCCGGTCGCTGCTGCTCAGCGACCAGCCGGCCCTGGTCCGCATGGCGGCCGGGCTGGATTACCTGATGGAGTACCCGTACGGCTGCACGGAACAGCGCGTCAGCCGCGCCCGGGTACAGCTCGCCTCACAAAAGCTCGACGCCCTGCTGGCGGAGAGCAGCGACGATACCGAGCGCAGCCGGGTGGTGAATGAGACCCTGGCCTGGATCGACGGCGTGGTCGGCGACAACGGCCTGGCCGGCTACTGGCCCGGCTCGAACGGCTACGTCTCCCTGACCGCCTGGGCGGTGCAGTTCATGGTGGAGGCGCGCGCAGCCGGCTTCACGGTGGACAACGCGCTGCTGGAGCGCATGACCCGCGCCCTCGGCCAGGCACTGCGCTCCGACTACCCCCACCTGGTGAGCGGGGCCCAATACGCCGAGCGCACCTGGGCCCTCACCGCCCTGGCTGCGGACGGGCAGTTCGACGCCGGGTACGCCGCCGAGTTGTCCCGACGCGCCGAGTACCTGGACTTGGAGAGCGTGGCCCAGGTGCAGCGGGTCCTGGCCGCCTCCGAGGCGGCGGAGCCGAAGAGCCTGGAGGCGCTGGATGAGCGCCTGTGGGGCGGACTCGTCTTCCGCCTCTATAACGGCGAGCCGATCTACGGCGGGTTGCAGGAGACGGCGCTGGCCACGACGGCCGAGATCCTGCCCTCCGAGACCCGCACCCTGAGCGAGGTCCTGCGTACGGTGGTGGCCACCGGCGGCGGCGACGGTGAACGCCGTCAACTGCTGCTGAACGCCATCACCACCCTGGGACAGGGTGACGGCTGGGGCAGCACCAACGCCAACGCCGCGGCCCTGCTGAGCCTGGCCGAGTTCCTCAACAGCGGCAACGGCACGCCGGTGCAGTCAACCGAGTTGCGGATCGGCGAGCAGGTGGAGACGCTGACGGTCGGCGGCGAGACGCCGATGCTGGCGGTAAACCGGACCGACCCCGCCGCCGTGCAAGTCACCGCCGCAGCCGATGCGGCCACACCGCTGGTGGTGCGCAGCGAGACCCGCTACCTGCCGGCCGCCGACGGTAGCCAGGTCGAGGCGCTGGCGCAGGGCTTCGTGGTCCGCCGCGAGTTGCTGCGCATCGCCGACGCGCCGGACACCCCGCCCGAACGGCTGAAGCTGGAGGCGCCGGGGCTGGAACTCGGATTCGGGGTCGGTCAGGTAGTCGAGGAGCACATCGAGCTGGTGAACCCGGAGGACCGCCACTATGTCGCCGTGGTGGCCCCCATCGCCGCCGGCATGGAGCCGCTCAACCCGGCCTTGGCCACCGCCCCGCCGGAGGCGAAACCGGACGGGCAGCTGACGCTGGAGCCGTCCTACACCCATTACGGCGACGACCAGATGGCCTGGTATTTCGACGCCCTGCCCAAGGGCACCTACCACTTCTACTTCCGTACACGCGCCACCATCCCCGGCAGCTACGTCCAGCCGGCGGCCTACGCCGAGATGATGTATCGCGAGGCGGTGTACGGAAACAGCGTCGGGGCGAAGGTGGCGATCAAAGCCGGGGAATGAACGCGCCGTCCCGACCGCCTGTGACCGGACCGGCATGAACCCGCACGATAGGCAGCCGACCACCCGGGAACCGGCCAGCACGCCACCGCCACGCCGGGCCCGGTGGGCAGCGGCCCTGCGCCCGGGCGCGCGCTGGGCGGCGCTCGGCATGGCGCTGGTGCTGTTGGCCGCAGGGGTGCGCGGCTGGCAGCTGTCGGACCTGCACGCGCCACCGCCCTCCCTGCTGCTGCTCGACCGACACGGCGAGTTCCTGGCCGAGTCGGCCGACGCGGTGGAGGCCGGCTACGGCTACTGGCCGCTGCAGGCGCTGCCGCCGCGGGTGGTGGCGGCCACCCTGGCACTGGAAGATCGCCGCTTCTGGGACCACCCGGGCGTCGACCTGCTCGCCATTGCCCGTGCCGTCTGGCAGAACCTGCGCAGCGGCGAGCGGGTCTCCGGCGCCTCCACCATCGCCATGCAGGTGGCACGGATGCAAAACCCCGGGCCGCGCAGCTACGGGCGCAAGCTGGTGGAGGCCTTCACCGGCCTGTTCCTCACCCTGCGCCACGGCCGCGAGGCGGTCCTTGGCCACTATCTACGCCTGGTGCCGTACGGCAACAATATCCACGGCATCGCCTACGCCGCCCGCCGCTACCTGGACAAACCGGTCGCCGACCTGAGCTGGGCCGAAATCGCCTTCCTCTCGGCCATCCCGCAGGCACCCAGTGCCACCAATCCGTTCGACTACCGCGGGCGTCTGCGGGCGATCCGGCGCGGCCAGCGGATACTCGTCGCGCTGCGGGCGAAGGGTGTCATTGAGCCGGCCGCCTACGCCCTGGCCGGCCGTCAGCTGGAGCGCATCCGGGTCCCGGCCGAGCGGCGACGACCGGTCTCCGCCCTGCACGCAATCCTGCGGCTGGAACAGGAGCTGCGTAACCGCGATCGCGCAACAGCGTCCGATTTTCGCATCCACACCAGTCTCGACCTGGAACTTCAGCGCAAGGTCGAGCAACTTGCCCGCGCACGGCTCGGCCGTTGGCAGCAGGCCGCCGCCGAGGCGGTCGCGGTCATCGTGCTGGATCGGCGCAGCGCGGAGGTGCTGGCCTGGCTCGGATCCAGCGACTACTTCGGCCCCCACGGCGGCGCCATCGACTACACCGGCATCCTCCGTTCGCCGGGCAGTGCCCTCAAACCGTTCATCTACGCCCTGGCCCTGGACCGCGGCGTGATCGGGCCGGGCACCGTGCTGTACGACCTGCCCGCCTTCTCCAACGGGATCAGCAACATCGATTACCGTTATCTCGGCCCGCTGCTGCCGCGCCAGGCGCTGGCCAACTCGCGCAATGTGCCAGCCACCCGCCTGACCGGCAGTGTCGGCCTCGACGAAGTGGCGAAATTTCTGTTCCAGCTCGGTCTGGATGATGGCGAGCGGCCCGCCAGCCACTACGGGGTCGGCATCGCCGTCGGGGCCATGCCCACCACCCTGGAGCGACTGGTACGCGCCTACGGTGCGTTGTCCAATGACGGCGAACTGAGCGATCCGGTCTGGGTGCGTGGCGGCGCACCGCACAGCCGGAAGCGGGTGCTGTCGGTCGCGGCCGCACGACTGGTCACCCTGTTCCTCGCCGACCCGCTGGCGCGGCTCCCCAGCTTTCCGCGCATGGGAACCACCGAATACCCGTTCCCGGTGGCGCTCAAGACCGGTACCTCCCAGGGCTACAGGGATGCCTGGACCGTGGCCTGGTCCCGCGACTACCTGGTCGGGGTCTGGGTCGGCCGCGCCGACACCCTGCCGATGCACCGTCTGGGAGGCGCCGGCAGCGCCGCGGCGCTGGCGCAGGACGTCCTCGGCCACCTGCATCAAGACCAACTCGACGGCCTCGCCGACCTGGCATTCCAACCGCCGCCCGACCATCAGCCCTTTTCCGTCTGCGCCCTGACCGGCCAACGGGCGCGTGGCCTGTGCGATCCCACCGTCACCGAGTGGTTCCCGGCCGCAGCCCCGCCGGAGCCCGACACCCGCCACGTGCGGGCCTGGGTGGACCGCCGCACGCATCTGCCGGCCAGCCTCGAAACCCCGCGCGAACATCTGGTCCCGCGCACCTTTCTCAAGATCCCGGTTCTGCTTCAGGAGTGGGCCGACGAGCGCCGCCTGCCGGTCCTGCCGATGGACTTCCACGAAGAGGAGACCGCCCTCGCCGCCGTGATCGGCCCCGCCGACACCGCCCCGCCGCAGGTCGCGATCCGCCAGTCGGAACAGCCGGTTCGCCTCACCCTGCAATCCCCCGCCGGCGACCTGCGGCTCTACTCCAACCCGGAGGTGCCGCCCGCCCTGAATACCTTGCCCCTGCGGCTGGAGGTCGAACCCGAGGTGCCTCAAGTGATTTGGTACGTGGACGGCAAACCCTGGCAACTCGCCGGCCCGCCCTACACCGTCCGCTGGCCCCTCACCCCCGGCCGCCACACCATCCAGGCCCGCCTTCCTTACCGCAGCGAGACCTCGGCCATTTCGACCGTGCTGGTGGATTGAGGGGGGATGATCTGCAAATGAACGCGAATAAACGACCCCTTTGGTACGCAAGTTGGCTTTTGCGCCTTGAAATCGCGGCCACTATAGTACGGCAGTACCGTACAGCACCAATCCAGAGCCACCTCCATGAACGAAACCACGGCAAACCATTTCCGCGACAATCTCAAATCCGAGGTGGACAAGGTCGTTGCCAACCATGACGTGCTGCGGGTAACGCGGCGCCGGGGCGGGGACTTTGTCGTATTGAGTGCGGATGACTGGCAGGCGATCGAGGAGACGCTCTACCTCCAGCGCGTTCCCGGCCTCGCAGCCAGCATTCGTGAAGCTGCCGCCGAGCCTGTTGAAGAGGGAACCCGCCTGAAGGACATCGATTGGTGAGTTGGGAGGTCGTCCTCTCCCGACAAGCGGTGAAAGACGCAAAACGGCTGGCGGCTGCCGGTATGAAACCCCAAGCGCTGAAACTCCTGGAACTGCTGGAACGCGATCCCTTTGCCAACCCTCCTCGCGTCGAAAAGCCCGTGGGTGACCTGGTCGGCTACTACTCTCGTCGTATCAACATCCAACACCGGCTCGTCTATCGAGTCGACGCGCAACGCCGCATCGTGCATGTGCTGCGCATGTGGAGCCACTACGAATAGCGCCGTCGCGCTTTACGCCTTATTGAAGGCGAATTCACGGGGCAGCTCACACAGCTTCGCACCCGGACCGGTTTACTCGATCGTCCCGGGTCCAACGACCTTGCCGCCAAGGCGATAAACCTCCCGGATCAGGGTCGGTTAGCCCGTCAGGGCGTAATCCGACCTACCTTTCATTCGCGTTCAGTTGCGGATTGCTCAATGCTCCCGCGTCGCATGGAACTGGACGTCCGGCCAGCGCTCCTCGGTGAGGCCGAGATTGACCCGGGTGGGGGCGAGATAGGTGAGCAAGCCGGCGCCGTCTTCGGCCAGGTTGTCGTGGGCCTTGCGGCGGAATTCGTCCAGCTTCTTCGGATCGTCGCACTCCACCCAGCGGGCGGTGGCAACGTTGACCGGCTCAAACACGCAGTCCACCTTGTATTCGTCCTTCAGGCGCTGGGCAACCACGTCGAACTGGAGCACGCCGACGGCGCCGAGGATGAGGTCGTTGTTCCGCAGTGGCTTGAAGAGCTGGGTGGCGCCCTCCTCGGAGAGCTGCTCCAGGCCCTTGAGCAGCTGCTTGGACTTCAGCGGGTCCTTGAGCTGCGCGCGGCGGAACAGCTCCGGGGCGAAGTGGGGAATGCCGGTGAATTTCAGGTCTTCGCCTTCGGTGAAGGTATCGCCGATCTGAATGGTGCCGTGGTTGTGCAGGCCGACGATATCGCCCGGCCAGCCGTCCTCCAGATGGCCGCGCTCCTGGGCCAGGAAGGTGATGGCGTTGGCGATCTTCACGTCCCGACCGATGCGCACGTGGCGCATCTTCATGCCCTGCTTGAACTGACCGGAGCAGACCCGCAGGAAGGCGACCCGGTCGCGGTGCTGCGGGTCCATGTTCGCCTGGATCTTGAAGACGAAGCCGCTGAACTTCTCCTCCTCCGGCTTCACTTCGCGCGTCAGGGTAGCGCGGGCCAGCGGAGTCGGCGCGTAGTCCACCAGGGCGTCCAGGATCTCGCGCACACCAAAGTTGTTGATGGCGGAACCGAAGAACACCGGTGTCTGCCGGCCCTCCCGGTAGGCGTCGAAATCGAATTCGTGGCTGGCACCGCGCACCAGTTCCACCTCTTCGCGGAACTCGCCGATCATGTCGCCCAGCAATTCATCCAGACGCGGATTCGCCAGCCCTTCGATCACTTCAGCGTCGGCGATCTTGCCCCCGTGCTGGGCGCTAAAGAGGTAGATGCGATCGTGATAGAGGTCGAACACACCCTTGAAGCGCTTGCCCATGCCGATGGGCCAGGTGATGGGGGCACACTGGATATTGAGCACCTCCTCCACCTCGTCCAGCAGATCGATTGGTTCGCGGCCTTCGCGGTCCAGCTTGTTGATGAAGGTGATGATGGGCGTGTCACGGAGGCGGCACACCTCCATCAGCTTGATGGTCCGCTCTTCGACGCCCTTGGCCACGTCGATCACCATGAGCGCCGAGTCGACGGCGGTCAGGGTGCGGTAGGTGTCCTCGGAGAAGTCCTCGTGGCCCGGGGTATCGAGCAGGTTGATCATGTGGTCCCGGTAGGGGAACTGCATGACCGACGAGGTGACCGAGATGCCGCGTTCCTGCTCCAGCTTCATCCAGTCCGAGGTGGCGTGGCGCGCCGCCTTGCGCCCCTTGACCGTGCCGGCCAACTGAATGGCGCCTCCGAACAGCAGCAGCTTTTCGGTCAGCGTGGTTTTACCGGCATCCGGGTGGGAGATGATGGCGAAGGTGCGCCGCCGCGCAATCTGCTTGGCGAGTTCGGACATGGTTTTTCGTCAGACTGTCTGCAAAGGGAAGAGATTATAGGGGAGTTAAGGGTTAAGGGTTAAGGGTTGTGAGGGCGACGGAGCACTCATTAACTCTTCACTGTTAACCCTTAACCCTTGACCCTACATCCTTAACTGGCGCGCCATGATCAGGGCGTCTTCCCGGCCCTGTTGGTCGGGATAGTAGTTGTGCCGGACCCCGACCTGTTCGAAGCCAACGTGGTGGTAGAGGGCGACCGCACGCTTGTTGGAGGGGCGCACTTCCAGGAACACCGCGTCGACGCCGTAGCGGGAGGCGATGTCGATCAGGTGTTCCAGCATGCGCCGGCCCAGGCCCTGCCCTTGCGATTCCGATCTTACAGCGAGGTTGAGGATATGCGCCTCGCCGCCACCGGCCGACATCACGCCATAGCCGTGGATCTCCGCCCCCTGTTCCCAGACATAACAGCAGTAACCGACCCGCAGGCAGTCACGAAAAATGCCCGCGGTCCAGGGAAAGGGATACACCGTCCGCTCGACGGCCATTACCCCCGCCACATCGGTTTCCAACATGGGGCGTAGCCGGGGCGTCAGACTAGTCGGCACTGCGCTCATGCCGGCTCTTTCAGCAGTGCGTGGGCGAACCGCAGGTCGTCCCACGCCTTGCGCTTCTCGCCGGGCGAGCGCAGCAGATAGGCCGGGTGATAGGTGACGACGAGCGGAACCCCGGCCAATTGGTGCCGTTGTCCGCGCAGCCGGCCGATGGGCTGCTCGCTGCCCAGCAACTGCTGCGCCGCGATCCGGCCCACCGCCAGAATGACCCGCGGCGCCGCCAGTTCGACCTGCCGTTGCAGGAAGCCCCGGCAATTGGCGGCCTCCTCCGGCAGCGGGTCACGGTTGTTGGGCGGCCGGCACTTGAGGATGTTGGCGATATAGACATTGCGCCGCCGGTCGAAACCGATCGCCGCCAGCATGGCGTCCAGCAGCTTGCCCGCCCGGCCGACGAAAGGCTCTCCCAAACGGTCTTCATCCGCCCCCGGGGCCTCACCAATAACCAGTAGGTCCGACTCCCGGTTGCCGACGCCGAACACGGTCTGGCTGCGGTTGGCGACCAGTTCGGGACAGCGCTCGCAGGCCGCCACGCAGGCGGCCAGCCCGTCCCAGTCCAGTGGCGATTCGGCCGGCGCCGGGACTTCCGCAATGGGAACAGCAGCGGCCGGTATCTCCTCGTCAGGTATGTAGGTCGGGTTAGCGCAGCGTAACCCGACGTCGCGTGCCGAAGCGGAGCCTGTCGGGTTACGCCCTGACGGGCTAACCCGACCTAGGTCGATCGCCGGCATCGGTTCGGCCTGTTCCAGCCGCCGCGGCTCCCAGAGCTGGACCCCGATGGCATCCAGGCACTGGCGCTGCTTTTCCGACCAGAACGCCATTACGCCCTACCCCCCCAGCGCCTTTGCGTTGAATACATCGGTCGTGCCTCAGACGTCAGCCGCCTGCGGGTGCTCGCGCTCGGCGCCGGTCAGCAGCTTGTTCAGGGCGTTGATATAGGCCTTCGCCGAGGCGATGACGATATCGGTATCGGCGCCCTGGCCGTTGACGATGCGCCCGGCACGCTCCAGCCGCACCGTCACCTCGCCTTGGGAGTCGGTGCCGGTGGTAATGGCGTTGACCGAGTACAGCAGTAGTTCGGTGTCGCTGCGAATAATGGATTCGATCGCCTTCAAGGCCGCATCCACCGGCCCACCACCGGGCGCACTGCCGCGTTTCTCTTCCCCGTCCACCCAGAGTGCGACTTCGGCATTGGGGGTCTCGCCGGTCTCGGAGCAGACCTTGAGCGCCACCAATTTGACCCGCTCGTTCACGGTGGTATCCAGGTTGGCTTCGGTCACCAGCGCCTGCAGGTCTTCATCGTAGATCTCGTGCTTCTTGTCGGCGAGTTCCTTGAAGCGCTGGAACGCGGCGTTCAGTTCCTCTTCCGAGGCGAAGCTAACCCCGAGTTCCTGCAACCGGGTGCGGAAGGCGTTGCGACCGGAGTGCTTGCCGAGCACCATGCGGTTTGCGCTCCAGCCCACATCTTCGGCACGCATGATTTCATAGGTCTCGCGGTGCTTGAGCACGCCATCCTGATGGATGCCGGACTCGTGGGCGAAGGCGTTGGCTCCGACGATGGCCTTATTCGGCTGCACGGCAAAACCGGTGATGCCGGAGACCAGCCGCGAGGTGGGCACAATGTGGACCGTGTCGACCCCGGTGTTGCAGGGGAACACGTCCTGGCGGGTGCGCACCGCCATTACCACCTCTTCCAGCGAGGCGTTGCCGGCCCGTTCACCGAGACCATTGATCGTGCACTCCACCTGGCGTGCGCCGTTCATCACCGCGGAGAGGGAGTTGGCCACCGCCAGTCCCAGGTCGTTATGGCAGTGGACCGAGAAAACCGCCCGGTCGGCGTTGGGCGTGCCTTCGATGACCCGCCGCACCAGCAGCCCGAACTGGTCCGGCACGTTATAGCCCACCGTGTCCGGGATGTTGATGGTGGTGGCACCGGCGTCGATCACCGCTTCGAAGATGCGGCACAGGAAGTCGATTTCGGAGCGACCGGCATCCTCGGCCGAAAATTCCACATCGTCGGTATATTGGCGGGCCCGCTTGACCGCGCGCACCGCCTGTTCGACCACTTCGTCCGGGCTCAGCCGCAGCTTGCGCTCCATGTGAATGGGCGAGGTGGCGATAAAGGTGTGGATGCGGCCGGCGTTGGCCTCCTTGAGGGCCTCGCCGGCGCGGTCGATGTCCTTGTCGATAGCGCGTGCCAAACCGCACACCCGACTGTCGGTAATGGCACGGGCCACCGCCTGCACCGCCTCGAAGTCACCGTTGGAGGCGATGGGGAAACCGGCCTCGATGACGTCCACCCGCATCCGCTCCAGCGCCTTGGCGATCCGCACCTTCTCCTCGCGGGTCATGGAGGCGCCGGGGCTCTGCTCGCCATCACGCAGGGTGGTATCGAAAATAACCAGCTTGTCGCTCATGACCGACTCCAGAAAAATTGAGCAATTCTACCGGATTGACCGGGTGAGTAGGCGGTATATGGAATGTGGAATACGGGGACCCATATTCCGTATTCCACCTACCGGCTACCCCTGTTCATCTTCCCGTTCGACGTCTTCCGCCGCCTTCTGCGCGCGGCGGCGGCGCAGGAGCATGACGGTGGTGACCGGCCCGGAGAGGGCGTAAAGGAGGAAAGTACCGAACAGGACCTTGGGCGGGTCGGTCGAGACCAGGACGAAGATCAGGACCACGATCAGCATGGCAAAGAAGGGCACCTTGCCCTTCACGTCCAGGTCTTTGAAGCTGTAGTAACGCATGTTACTGACCATCAGCAGACCGGCGCCGGCGGTCAGCACGAACGTGAGCCAGTTCAGTGCGACACCGTCGAGTCCCATGTCGTGGCCGAGCCACACCATGCCGGCGACGACCGCCGCGGCCGCGGGACTGGCCAGACCGGTGAAGTAGCGCTTGTCGGCCACCGCCAGTTGCACATTGAAGCGCGCCAAGCGAAGGGCGGCCCCGGCGGTATAGACGAACGCCGCCAGCCAACCCAGCTTCCCCAAACTGGCCAGTGACCACTCGTACATCACCAACGAAGGGGCGAGACCGAAAGAGATCACGTCCGACAGACTGTCGTACTGGGCACCGAACTCGCTCTGGGTGTTGGTCATGCGTGCCACCCGTCCATCCAGTCCATCCAGCACCATCGCGACGAAGATCGCGACCGCGGCCGGTTCAAACTGCTGGTTCATCGCCGCGACAATGGCATAAAAGCCGGCAAAAAGGGCGGCGGTCGTGAAGAGATTCGGCAGAAGATAGATGCCGCGGTGGCGGCGTTCGGGCGTTTCCATAGTGGGTAAGCAAGCCTTCCTTCCGAAACGGGAGCGGGCCGCGCCCGCGGCGTTCAGTGTAGCTTTGGGGTGATTACAGACACAAGGCAACCGTGGTCGATCCGCGAATGCACGCGAATAAACGCAAATAAAGCGTAACCTACTGATTCGCGTTCATTTGCGGATCAAAAAAAACGGCCGGTGCCCCGAAAAGGCGCCCGGCCGTTTCCTTCGAACCTACGCCCGTGGCGCTTAGTTCTTTTCCTTGTCCACCAGCTTGTTGGCGGTGATCCAGGGCATCATGGAGCGCAGACGGGCGCCAACCTGCTCGATCTCATGGGCGGCGTTCAGGCGGCGCATGGCAGTCATTTCCGGATAGTTGGTCTGACCTTCCAGGATGAACTTCTTGGCGTATTCACCCGTCTGGATGTTGTGCAGCGCCTCCTTCATGGCCCAACGGCTCTCGTCGTTGATCACCTTCGGGCCGGTGACGTATTCGCCGTACTCCGCGTTGTTGGAGATGGAGTAGTTCATGTTGGCGATGCCGCCCTCGTACATCAGGTCGACGATCAGCTTCAGCTCGTGCAGGCACTCGAAGTAGGCCATCTCCGGCGCGTAACCGGCCTCGACCAGGGTCTCGAAACCGGCCTTGACCAACTCCACGGCGCCGCCGCACAGCACGGCCTGCTCACCGAACAGGTCGGTTTCGGTCTCGTCCTTGAAGGTCGTCTCGATGATGCCGGTGCGGCCACCGCCGACGCCGGCGGCATAGGACAGGGCAACGTCCTTGGCCTTGCCGGAGGCGTCCTGGAACACGGCGATCAGGTCCGGGATACCGCCGCCCTTGACGAACTCGGAACGCACGGTGTGGCCGGGGGCCTTCGGTGCAATCATGATCACATCCAGGTCGGCGCGCGGCACGACCTGGTTGTAGTGGATGGCAAAACCGTGGGCGAAAGCCAGGGTGGCGCCCTGCTTCAGGTTCGGCTCGATGTCGGCTTTGTACAGCTGCGACTGGAACTCGTCCGGGGTCAGGATCATGACCAGATCAGCGCCCTTCACCGCCTCGGCGGTCGGCTTCACGGTCAGGCCGGCGGACTCGGCCTTCTTCGCCGACGCCGAACCCGGACGCAGCGCGACAGTGACGTCGACACCCGAGTCCTTCAGGTTGTTGGCGTGGGCGTGGCCCTGTGAGCCATAACCGACGATGGTGACCTTCATCCCCTGGATGATGGAGAGGTCGCAATCTTTGTCGTAATACATGTTCAGCATCGTTCTATTCCTGATTGATGATGTGTTCTTGAAGATCGATCCGCGAATGAACGCGAATAACGCCAATGACAAAATTTGCGTTCATTCGCGTTCATTTGCGGACCACTTTGTACCGGACTACACCCGAAGGGCTTTGGTACCGCGGGCGATGGCGGAGACGCCGGTGCGCACCGTCTCCAGGATGCTCTTCTCGCCGAGCGTCGCGATGAAGGCGTCGAGTTTGTCGCCGGTGCCGGTCAGCTCGATGGTGTAGCTGCCGTCGGTGACGTCGATCACCCGGCCGCGGAAGAAGTCGCACAGCCGCTTGATCTCGGCCCGTTCCTCGCCGCCTTGGGCACGTACCTTAATCAGCATCATCTCGCGCTCGATGTGCGGCCCTTCGGTCAGGTCGAGCAGCTTGACCACATCCACCAACTTGTTCAGCTGCTTGGTGATCTGCTCGATGATGTCGTCCGATCCCCGGGTCACCAGGGTCATGCGCGAGACGGTCGGGTCCTCGGTCGGTGCCACGGTCAGCGATTCGATGTTGTAGCCGCGCGCCGAGAACAGTCCGGCAACCCGGGACAGGGCGCCGGCTTCGTTTTCCATCAGGATGGAAATGATATGTCGCATGGCGGGCGCTCTCCTTAAACGAGGATCATTTCTTCGAGGCCGGCCCCGGCCGGAACCATCGGGTAGACGTTCTCGGTCTGATCGGTCACGAAGTTCATGAACACGAAGCGGCTTTTGTGCGTCGTGAACGCCTCCTTGAGCGCACCCTCCACATCGGCCGGGTTGGTGATCTCCATGCCGACATGGCCGTAGGCCTCGGCCAGCTTCACGAAGTCGGGCAGCGACTCCATATAGGAGTGGGAGTAGCGCCGGTCGTAGAAGAACTCCTGCCACTGGCGCACCATGCCAAGGAAGCGGTTGTTCAGGCAAACCACCTTAATCGGCAGGCCATACTGCAGGCAGGTGGACAGCTCCTGAATGTTCATCTGGATGCTGCCCTCGCCCGTGATGCAGGCCACCTTCGCCTTCGGATGAGCGAACTGAATGCCCATAGCCGCCGGCAAGCCGAAACCCATGGTACCGAGGCCGCCGGAGTTGACCCAGCGCCGCGGCTTGTCGAACTTGTAGAACTGGGCCGCCCACATCTGGTGCTGACCCACGTCGGAGGCGACGAAGGCATCGCCCTTGGTGACGTTGTACAGCGTCTCGATAACGTACTGCGGCTTGATCAGCTCGCTGTTCTTGTCGTACTTCAGACACAGCTTGGCGCGCCACTCCTCGATCTGCTGCCACCACTTGCCCAGAGCCTCGCCATCGGGCACCTTGCCGGCCTCCTTTACCAGCTTGGTCATGTCCTTGAGCACGTTGGTGACGCCGCCGACGATGGGCACGTCCACCTTCACGTTCTTGGAGATGGAGGCCGGGTCGATGTCGACGTGGATGATCTTGGCCCGCGGCGCGAACTTGGCGATGTTGCCGGTGACGCGGTCGTCGAAGCGCGCGCCAATGGCGATCAGCAGGTCGCAGTGGGAGATCGCCATGTTGGCCTCGTAGGTCCCGTGCATGCCGAGCATGCCCAGGAACTGCTTGTCCGTCGCCGGATAGCCGCCGAGGCCCATGGAGGTGTTGGTCACCGGGAAGCCGAGGAGCTTGGCGAAGTCGGTCAGCGGCTTGGCCGCATCGTCCAGGATCACGCCGCCGCCGGTGTAGATGATCGGCCGCTTGGCCGACAGCATCAGGTTGACCGCCCGCTTGATCTGTCCGGTATGGCCCTTCACGACCGGATTGTAGGAGCGGACACTCACCTTTTTTGGATGGGTGTACTTGGTCCGCGCGGCGGTGATGTCCTTGGGGATATCCACCACCACTGGACCCGGGCGGCCGGTGGTCGCGATGTAAAACGCCTTTTTCAGGGTTTCTGCCAGCTTCTCGACATCCTTGACCAAAAAGTTGTGTTTCACGCAGGGGCGGGTAATACCGACCGCATCCACTTCCTGGAAGGCGTCATTGCCGATCAGCGCACTGTTGACCTGCCCGGTCAGCACCACCATCGGGATCGAGTCCATATAGGCAGTGGCAATGCCGGTCACCGCATTGGTGGCACCGGGACCGGAGGTAACCAGTACGACGCCCGGCTTGCCGGTGGAACGGGCATAGCCGTCCGCCGCGTGCGTCGCCGCCTGCTCGTGGCGCACCAATATGTGCTTGACGTCATCCTGCTGATACAGCGCGTCATAAATGTGCAGGACGGCGCCTCCCGGGTAACCGAAGACGTGCTCGACGCCTTCGTCCTTCAGGAAGCGAACGATGATCTCGGCACCGGTCAACTCCACGATCGTTCTCCAGCTGGGGGGGGAATGCCCGTGAAACGGGCGGATTACGGACCCAATAGTAAAGAGGGAGAAACCTACTGGGATTCGAGGCTTAGGTCAAGTGAGGGAAAGTGTCGGGCTGTCGGTGACGTCACGATCGGCCGTGGGGGTTGTCGGCATACTGTAAAGCCTGATAATAGGCGATGGAATTCCCAGGAGAGACCACCATGCCCAATCGTCTGTTCGCCGCCCCCGTGCTCTGTGTCCTGCTCCTTGTGGCGGGGCCTGTCGCCGCCAAGATGTACAAATGGATCGATGAAGAGGGCAACGTGCAGTACTCCCAGGTGCCTCCCCCGGATCGGGCGGTACAGGTGATTGCGCCGGCCGCGTCGGTCACGGCCCCGGACATGCCGGAGCCGGAGCAATCGGCGCAGGGTGAAGACGAGGCGAAGAAAAAGGATCCCAGGGCCGAAAAGGCAAAGGCGGAGGAAAACCGGAGGAATTGCGAGATCGCCCGCAAGAACCTGCAGCTGCTGCAAAATGCCCGCCGCGTCATGGACGAGGGCCAGCTGGTGATCCTCGATGAGACCAATCGCTCCCAGCGTGTCGAGGGAGCGCAGAAGCAGGTCGATAGATTCTGTAACCAATAGGAGACGATGGCTGTGCCCTACCTCCTGATCCAGACCAACCGTCCGGTTTCCGATCGTGCCGGGCTACTGCGGCGCGCCTCGGAGATCGTCGCCAAGGCGCTCGGCAAACCGGAACGTTACGTCATGGTGGCAGTGGAAGCCGATGTCCCCATGCTGTTCGGTGGCAGCGATGCCCCTTGCGTGTACATGGAACTGAAGAGCATCGGCCTGCCTGAGGCCCGAACGGCCGAACTCTCCGCCACGTTGTGCGGCTTCGCCCAACAGGAACTCGGCATCGACGGCGACCGGACCTACGTCGAGTTTGCCGACGCCGCCCGTCACATGTGGGGCTTCAACGGCAAGACCTTCGCCTGAAAGAACAGGGGCGAGGGGCGAGCCTGTTGCCCCCGCTGGCGTCGCGTCCACGGGGCGGTTAACATTTTCGGTTTTCGCCCACCGCTTACGAACATTCACCCGGACTACCCATGCGCGCCTCGAAATATCTGATCGCTACCGTCAAAGAGACCCCCGCCGACGCCGAGGTCATCAGCCACAAGCTGATGCTGCGGGCCGGCATGATCCGCAAGCTGGCCGCCGGCCTCTACACCTGGCTGCCGATGGGTCTGCGGACGCTGCAGAAGGTGGAGGCGATCGTGCGTGAGGAGATGAACCGCGCCGGTGCCCAGGAGGTGTTGATGCCGGCGGTGCAGCCGGCGGAGCTGTGGCAGGAGTCCGGACGCTGGGAGCAGATGGGCGCCGAGATGCTGCGCCTGAAGGACCGCCACGCGCGGGAGTTCTGCTTCGGGCCCACCCACGAGGAAGTGATCACCGACCTCTGCCGCAACGAGCTGCGCTCCTACAAGCAGTTGCCGGCCAATTTCTATCAGATCCAGACCAAGTTCCGTGACGAGCGCCGGCCGCGCTTCGGCGTCATGCGGGCACGTGAGTTCCTGATGAAGGACGCCTACTCCTTCCACCTGGATCAGGCCTCCCTCGAGGAGACCTATGCGGTGATGCACGCCACCTACTGCCGCATCTTCGACCGGCTCGGCCTGGAGTACCGTCCGGTGCTGGCGGACACCGGCGCCATCGGCGGCACCGGCTCCCACGAGTTTCACGTCCTGGCCGAATCTGGCGAGGATGCCATCGCCTTTTCCGACGGCAGCGACTATGCCGCCAATGTCGAAATGGCTGAGGCGTTGGCGCCCGAGGGTGAGCGATCGGCGCCGGGCGAGGCGATGCGCGAGGTCGAAACCCCCAACGCCAAGACCATCGCCGAGCTGGTCGAGCAGTTCGGCCAGCCGATTGAAAAGACCGTCAAGACCCTGGTGGTCGAGGCGGCCGATGGCGGCCTGATCGCCCTGCTGGTGCGCGGCGATCATGAACTGAACGCCATCAAGGCTGAAAAGCTGCCGGAGGTGGCCGCGCCCCTGCGCATGGCCGAAGAGGCCGAGATCCGCGCCGCCATCGGCGCCGGCCCCGGCTCACTCGGCCCGGTCAATCTGCCCATTTCGGTGATTGCCGACCGCACCGTGGCCAAGATCGCCGACTTTTCCGCCGGCGCCAATATCGACGGCAAGCACTACTTCGGCATCAACTGGGGCCGCGACGCCGCCGAGCCCAGGGTGGCCGACATCCGCAACGTGGTCGAGGGCGACCCGAGCCCGGACGGCCAGGGCCGGCTGCAGATCAAGCGCGGAATCGAGGTAGGCCACATCTTCCAGCTCGGCAGGAAGTATTCGGAGGCCATGAAGGCCACCATTTTGGACGACCAGGGCAAGGCGGTGACCATGACCATGGGCTGCTACGGCATCGGCGTCTCCCGCGTGGTGGCCGCGGCCATCGAGCAGAACCACGACGACGCCGGCATCATCTGGCCGGAGGCGATCGCCCCCTTCCAGCTGGCGCTGCTGCCGATGAACGCCGCCAAATCGCACCGGGTGCGCGAAACCGCCGAACAGCTGTACGACCAACTGACCGCCGCCGGCATCGAGGTGCTCTACGACGACCGCGGCGAACGGCCGGGCGTGATGTTCGCCGACATGGAGCTGATCGGCATCCCCCACCGGCTGGTGATCGGCGACCGCGGCCTCGACCGCGGCATGCTCGAATACAAGGGCCGCCGCGATACCGAAAGCCGTGACGTGTCCGTGGACGAGGCCGTGGCCTTCATTCGCGGTCGCCTGGGCGGCTGAGCACGCAACCGGCAGCGATAACGACGGCGGCTTCGGCCGCCGTTTTCCTTCATACACATCCTTGCGATACCGATAGGCTTCCCCTATCACAAACATCGAATCAAACGATTTCACTGCATCATCAGCAATCCCTAATATTGCTCCCGTACTTGAGTTCCCCCAAAACGAGGAGCAGAGATAATGTCAGAAGTTCGTGAAGAGCAGGTCATCCGTCCCGCCATGCCGCGCATCAACGAGCCGGCACCGGCGTTCGAGGCCAAGACCACCCACGGTATGAAGAAGCTGGAAGATTACAAGGGCAAGTGGCTGGTGCTCTTCTCCCACCCGGCCGACTTCACCCCGGTCTGCACCACCGAGTTCATGGCCTTCGCCAAGGCCTGGCCGGAGTTCCAGGGGATGAACACCGAGCTGCTTGGCCTCTCGATCGACAGCAACTTCGCCCACGTCGCCTGGGTGCGCAACATCAAGGAGAAGTTCGGCGTCGAGATCCCGTTCCCGATCATCGAGGACCTGTCGATGAAGGTCGCCAACGCTTACGGCATGATCCAGCCGGGCGCGAGCGACACCTCCGCAGTGCGCGCCACCTTCATCATCGACCCCAACGGGGTGTTGCGGGCCATGGTCTACTACCCGATGAGCAACGGCCGCTCCATTCCGGAGTTCGTCCGCCTGGTCAAGGCGCTTCAGACCTCCGACGAGCACGCCGTCGCCACCCCCGAGGGCTGGCAACCGGGCGAAAAGGTCATCGTGCCGCCGCCGGCCAGCGTCCAGGATGCCGCGGCGCGCCTGGAGGAAGGCCACGAGTGCGTCGACTGGTACTTCTGCAAGAAGGCCATCTAAGTGACATCGCCGGGTCGCCCGTGCGGCCCGGCGCGCCTTACCAGCGCACCAGCCCGTCCTGCACTGGTTGTAAAAAATGGGGCAGGCCGCGCTTAAGCGTCCGGGAACACTCCGTTATAATGGGCGCGAACCCCGTTCGAACGAAGCCATGCCGCGCACACTGGTTCTGCTCCTGGCGCTGCTCTTCGCCGCCGGCAGCGCCGAGGCGACCGACGTCGATCCGCAGCTGAAGGCCCGCTTGGTCGAGGCCCTGGCCGCGGGAGACGACTACGACCGCTGGGACGTGGAGGTGTGGGTCACCGATATGGACACCCGCCTGCAAAGGCGCCTGTCGGCCACCGGGGAGCGGCTGAAGATCCTGCAATACGCCTACCTTGAAGCCCATCGCGCCGGCCTGCACCCGGAGCTGGTGCTGGCCGTGATGGACATCGAGAGCAATTTCGACCGCTACGCCATATCCGAGGCGGGGGCACGCGGCCTGATGCAGATCATGCCGTTTTGGTTGAACGAGCTGAACCGGCCAGACGACGACCTGTTCGACATCGCCACCAACCTGCGCTTTGGCTGCACCATTCTCAAGTACTACCTGGAGCGGGAAAGCGGGGATCTGACCCGAGCCCTCGCACGCTACAACGGCAGCGTCGGCCAAACCTGGTATCCGCAGCGGGTCTACACCGCCCTGCGAACGCGCTGGTACCGTTGACCCCACGGGAATGTGCATTCCGCGAACGATGCGAACGAAAGGTTGCGTTGAGGAACGACCCGCACCGTGATGGCAATTACCCGGTCTGAAAATCGGCCGGAGGGGTGATCTCCAGCGGTTCGCAGTTCACTTCAGTCACCTCCGCGGCCACCGGCCCTTGCCAAAGCCACTCCTTGAACCGGCGTAGTGCCGATTCCTCCCCGCAGGCCAGAACCTCGACCCGACCGTCGGGCAGATTGCGGGCGTGACCGGTGATTCCCAGCCCCTCCGCTTCGCGGCGGGCACTGCCGCGATACCACACCCCCTGGACCCGGCCACTCACCAGACAGCGGATGCAACGACTCACGGCAGAGTGACCACCGCGCGCTGCCCGGGGCGGAGTACCGCATCACCCGGCTCGAAACTGACGATCACCGGGTAGCGGACCGGCTCACCGGCCACCGGCTCATAGCCGATGCTATCGATGCGTCCGTCGAACCGGCTAGTGCCGGTACGCACAGCGACCGCCTGACCGGGCGAAAGCTCTGCGAGAGCATCCTCGGCCACCGCCACTTGCACCTGCATCCGCTCGGTGCTGCCCAGCGCCACCAGCGGTACGGACTGCAAGCGGGTGATAACGGTCTGGCCGGGCACGGCATTGACCGCGATCACCACGCCGTCAAAGGGCGCCCGGATGGCACTGTATTCCAACTTCAGGCGCGCTTCCGCCAAACGTGCGCTCGCGGCCTGGTAGTCGGCTTCGGCGCGAGCGAAGGCGATCAGCGCAAGCTCGAGGTCATGGTCGGACAAAAGCGTCCGGTCGTACAACTCCTGCGCACGTTCCCGTTCGCGCTCGGCCTCCGCCCGCATCTTGCCCAGATACGCCTCCTGCGCCTCCGCCTCCCTGACCGCAGCCTGAAGTGCCCCCTGATCCAGACGCAGCAACAATTGGCGCTTGCTGACCCGTTGCCCGGCATCGGCCGCAACCTCCGCCACCACACCCGAAACCAACGGACTCAACTCGACCCGCGCCCCCCAATCCAGTCGCCCATCCAGGTCGACGGCGGCCGCTTGCATAGCAAGGGTCGTCGACAGACCGATAATCAGACGCCCCAATAGCGTTAACTTGCCCAGCATCCCCTTTTCCTCAATTCTTCGTGCCATCAGGCAACGCCAAATCCCCAGTCAAGGCATCCAGTCGCGCCCATGCCAGCGCTCGCGAAAAACGATTCGCGGCATCCGCCAGCTGAGCCTCCGACAGGCGCACCATCGCATCACCCAAATCCGTTTTGACTTCCAGTTCGTAGTTGGCCCGGCTGAGATCGAGGTACAAGTCGCGGTAGTCCTGCATCGCTCGCACCCGATCGCGGTCCACCTTCAGGTTCTGCAGTTCGAGCCAGAGTTCAAGCACTTGTTCGCGGACCTGCCGTTCCGCTTCGATCAGTTCGGCCTGCACGCGGTCGAGTTCCGCACGCGCTTCGCCGATTTCGGCTTGCAGTGCGCCGCCGGTGTAAAGCGGCACGATCAGCTGCACACCGGCTCGCCATTCGTCGTACGACCCCATCTCCCTGGAATAGGAGGAGGTCTCCGCTTCACCGCTCAGGATGGGATTCCCACCGGCCCGGGCCGCGTCGAGGCCCTTGCGCGCGGCCTCCTGTTCGGCCCGCAGGGCCCTCACCACCGGATTGGCCACCAACGCCTTCTCCAGCAGGGCGTCGTACTCAGGCAGTTCCCGATCCAACGAGGCTAGCTGCGGTTCCGCCAAATCGGCGGACAACAAACCCGGGCGGTCCAGGGCGATCGCCAGGCGTGCCCGGGTGGCACGCTGCGCCGCTTCGCTTTCGGCGCGACGGCGCCGCACCTCCTGGTACTCGCTTTCCACCTCCAACAGCGTGATGTCGGAGACCTGGCCCAACTCATGCCGATTGCGCAACCGGTCCAGCGTAACGTAGATAACCGCCAGCTCCTCGTTGTCTCGTGCGAAGGCCAGATCGGCCAACAGGACATCAAAGAACCGCTGCATGATCAGCAGTCCCTGACGATGCACCGCATCGAGGTAACGGTAGCGTCCGGCCTCGGACAGACGTTCGGCCGCTTGTCGGCTGGCGCGGCTACGACCGAAATCGAACAGATTCTTGCGGACGTAGAGGGTGCCCTTGTGATCATCGGAGGACTGATCAGCCGCGAGATCGGCCGGTTCGACCCAACGCAGACGCCCCTCCAAACCGACATTGACACCGGTCAGCGCCTCGGCTGCCTGCTCTTTGGCGTCACGTCGTGCCAGTTCGGCGCGGGCCTTGGCCAGCGTGGGTTGACCTGCTGTAGCGAGTGACAGCGCGTACTCGAGTGTTAGTGGTTCAGGAAGGCGGTCGACCTGCGCCACAGCGTCTTGAGCGAGTCCGCTCCTGCTGCCGAGGATGAAAGCCGCGCCTACCAGCGCCCGCCAAACGGTCGCACGTTGGAACTTGCGCATAAGAAAGCCCCAATCAGTCGCGATTTTCTCGCTTGAATCGCGTGAAAGGGGTATCGGCATAGTGGCCCTCAGCCACATAGCGCCCCATCAGCAGGAACTCCTTCACGTCCCGCGTACGTCCGGTGTAACGATGGACGCTTTTTCCCTCGAGGTCGTAAAAAACGAATACAGGCGTGGCCCGGACCCGATTGACCTTGAACGAAAAGTCTTTCTGCGACATGGGTTCGCCGTCAAAGGTGGTAATTTCGATATCGCCTTCGATGTCGACGGGGAAGGCGAGAAAGTTTTCACGGAAATAGGCCTGGACATCAGGCTGATTCAGGACATTTTCCTTCATCCAGTGGCAGAACGGGCATTCGTCCATCTCGAAAAAGAGAACCACCCCTTTCTTGCCCTGATCACGGGCGGTCTGAACCTCTTCGGTGAAGTCGCCGAAGGTTTCATTGAAGAAGTACCGGTAGGGGTCCCTCGGCCCTTCGGCCGAATTGGCCCATCCCGGAAGTGCAAACAACACGCAAAGCAGCAATAAACGGCGCATCGTGATCTCCATCCAAACGCTTATAGTTGTGTGGGTACTGAACTACTTGGCCTTACGGCCATGTCCGTCGATAAACGACTGCAATTCGTCGCTGGTAACCGGACCGACCTGACGGGCCACGATGTCACCGTCGGGGGATACCAGATAGGTGGTCGGCAAACCGGGGAGCGGCCCCAGCATCTGCTCTGGCGATTTTTTTTCTGCGATGGGGTAGGTGATGAAATTTTCATCCACGAACCGCCCCAACTTGCCATCGGGCAGCGTTTCCATGTTGATGCCGACCACTACCGCGCGAGAATCGCGGTAGGTGTCGTGAAAATGCACGAGTTCCGGGATCTCCTTGATGCATGGAGGACACCAGGTCGCCCAATAATTCACCACGACCCACTTACCGCGATAATCGGAAAGCCGGTGGGTATGGCCGGTAGCCACATCCTGAAGTTCGAAATCCGCAGGCCGAGCCAAGGCAGATCCGAACCAGATAAAAAACAGCACTCCAAGGGACAGGCGACGAACCACGGATCATTCCTTCTGGTTAGAACAACGGGTCATCTATAAAAGTGCCACTGAATTGAAGCGTGCGCAACTGGTCCGCCACAACGAAAAAAGCCCCGCAATGCGGGGCTTTTTTCCGCATCTGGCTCGCGGTCAACGCGCGAGATACGCCATATCGGAGGGCTCGACGACGCCCAACGACCAAGCGCCCCGATTTCGGGCGTGGGCAATGGCGGCATCAGCCTCGGCGGCCGACCAGTCTTGTCGAATCGTGAAGCGCTGACCCGGATAGATCAGGTCGGCGTCGCGAATCTTGTCCCGGTTAGCCTTGTAAATCAGCGGCCACTTGTACGGGTTGCCATAAACGCTGCTCTTGCCGGAAATCCCCCAAAGGGTATCGCCCCGCATTACCGTATACGCAGATTCGGCCGGTTGCTGCTGGGCCGCCGCCGCGAGGCGCGCCTCCTCCGCCCGCTTCTGTGCCAAGGCATTTTCCGCCTGTCGACGCGCCTGATTTGCCAGTTCGATGGCGCGGGCTGTGTCACCCGACGCCATTGCAGCCTCGGCCTGAGCCACCAGGTCGGCGGTGTCGCGCCAGAGTGCCCCTGCGGCTTGCGCCTCGCTGATCGCATCCCGTGCTTCGCTGATGGCAGCCTGCGCCTCCTGGGTGGTCGGTGCCTGCGGCTCTTCCTGCTGCGGTGCGGTTGCACAGCCGGTGACCGCGCCGATCATAATCGCAAGCAGGGCGGCGTGCTTAAGTGCCGAGAGAATTTTCATCGTTGTTCGCTCCGGGATACCTTGATGCGGGAAGTATAAAATTTTTCAACAATTCTGCTACTTGGGTGTGAACCTAGCACCGGGTACAAACTACTGTCAAGCGAGCCAGTCCACAAATTTTCAATGATTACGGCGAGTTATAAACCCGTTCTAACGTTCGTGTGAAAGCGCGTGATCCCTCGCCTTGACCGCCTCGGCCTTGGCTGCCAGCGCCGCGCTGCGGGCCTGGTCGTAGGCACCGCGCTCGAGGTCCTGGGTAGCGATCTGCATGAACCGCTCGGCCTGTCGCAGCGACTCTGCAGCCAACCGGCCCGCATCGGCCTCGCGAGCGGCATGGATCGCCTGCCGGGCATCGCTCATTTCCTGTACGGGAGGCATGGTTGAACACGCCGCAGACAGCAGGAATGCGGCCGAGATCACGAGAGTCCGAGATAGGGTGGAAAGGTGGCGCAACCCACCAGTGCTTAAAGTAGCCATCAATTGGTTGTTATGCCGAATATCGAAGCACGCTAGCACTGCCTAACCCATCGGTCAACTTTGTCGTGCGCCTGCGTGCGGGCCCTGTGAAGCACCGACACCCGGCGCGAAACAGCGCATACGCATTGAATTGTAGATGTTGGCCTATAGAATGTCGCAAGCCAACAGCGCAGGATCGAACGATGTCCGTAACCATCTATCACAACCCCCGTTGCAGCAAGTCGAGGGCGACTCTCGATCTGATTCGAAGCACGGGCACGGAGCCGGAAATCATCGAGTACCTGAAAGAACCGCCCGACCGCGATACGCTGCTTGGCCTGCTCGACATGCTGGGTCTGGAACCTCGCGACCTGATGCGGCGGAACGAAGAGGAGTACAAAGCCTTCGGTCTCGACCATCCCGAACTCGAGCGGGATGAACTGATCGATGCGATGCTGGCCCACCCGAAGCTGATCGAACGTCCCATTGTGGTGAAAAACGGCAAGGCCATCCTTGGCCGTCCCCCGGAAAACGTGAAGACGATCCTCTGATGCCCGATATTCTGGTCCTGTACTACAGCCGTCACGGCGCCACCACCCGTATGGCGCAATTGGTGGCCCGCGGCATCGAGGAGATCCCCGGGATGCAGGCACGGATCCGTACCGTGCCAGAAGTGTCACCGACCTGTGAAGCGGTGGAGTCGCCAGTGCCGGCCAGCGGGGCCCCCTACGTCACGCTGGACGACCTGAAGCAGTGCGCCGGTTTGGTGCTTGGCAGTCCGACCCGCTTCGGCAACATGGCAGCCCCGCTGAAATATTTCATCGATGCGACCAGCCCGGCATGGCTGTCCGGTGCACTGATCGGCAAGCCGGCGGCCGTTTTCACCTCCACCTCCAGTCTGCACGGCGGCATGGAGACGACACTGACCTCGATGATGCTGCCGCTGCTGCACCACGGCATGCTGGTGATGGGTCTGCCCTACAGTGAAGCCGACCTGTTTACGACGCGCAGTGGCGGCACCCCGTATGGCGCAAGCCACCTGGCGGGAACCGACAACGACCAGCCCGTCAGCGAGGAGGAGCATCGACTCTGCGTCGCCCTCGGACGGCGGCTGGCCGCCACGGCAAGGAAGTTGACCGAGGCGAACCGATGAACCGTACCCGACTGGCCTATGGCGTGGCCCTGGTTGGTTACTTCGGACTGTTCCTGCTGCTGTTCGCCAAAACGATCTGGCTCGCGCCACCGACCTCGGTGCCGGTAGTGGTGGTGCTGCTCGTGCTGGTCGGCCCGCTGCTGCTGCCGCTGCGCGGGTTGTTGTACGGCCGCCCGTATACCTTCGCCTGGACCTCCCTGCTCGCCCTCGCCTACTTCACCCACGGCATGGTCGAGGCATACAGCAGCCCCGCAGAGCGCCCGCTGGCGATCATCGAGGTGCTGTTCAGCACTGCGCTGTACGGCGGAGCGGTTGCCTATTCGAGGTTACGTAGCCGGGAGTTGAGACGGCAGCACGAGTGACTTTACCGGCCGGATGGCCGGAAAAAAGCAGGCACTCAAGCGTTCAGTCGCCCGAACCCGCTAACTGTTCACGCACGAAAGGAATAGTGAGCCGCCGTTGCGCCGCCAGCGATGCCTTGTCGAGCTGTTCGAGCGTCTCGAACAGCGCGTGCAGGTCCCGGGAGGTATGTCTCAACAGGTAGCGGGCCACCTCGTCCGGCATCTCCAGGCCGCGGCCGCGCGCCCGCATCTGCAGCGCCTGACACTTGGCTTCGTCATCGAGCGGCTGCAGCCGCCAGGTCGGCCCCCAGCCAAAGCGGGAACTTAGGTCCGGCAGCGTGATCGGCAGCTCGGCGGGCGGCACATCGGCGGCCACGAGTACCCGACAGCCCGCCTCCCGGGCACGATTGTAGAAGTGGAAAAGGGCCAGTTCCCAGCTGCGCTCACCGGCCACCGCGTGGAGATCGTCCAGCGCCACCAGCGCCATGCCCTCGAGTCCCTCCAGTACCTCAGGGACCAACGGGTCGGGTCCTGCCAGGGGCAGATAGGCGGCAGGCCGCTGTTCTCCCGCTGCGGCGTGGCACGCCGCCTGGAGCAGGTGGCTTCGGCCACTGGCGTCCGCCCCCCAGAGGTAAACGAAGGGCTCCATGCCTTCGGCGACTTCGTGAACCGCCGCCGCATTCGCGCCCGGCAAAAAATTTTCGAACCGCGCCCCGTCATGCAGGCGGATGCCCAATGCCAGCTGTGCGCTCATCCAGGTGCTCCCCTGCGGACGTCGTAGAGGGCACTCTTGAGATAGCGCTCGTGGGCATAACGCAACAGCACCATGGCCACCGCTGCCACCGGCAGCGCCAACAGGACACCGACGAACCCGAACAGCTGCCCGCCGGCCATGACCGCGAAGATCACCGCCACAGGATGCAATCCGATCCGCTCGCCCAGCAACAATGGCTGCAGTACGAACCCTTCGAGGGTCTGTCCGATGCCGAATACGATGGCGACGTAAACGAGGTGAATGAGATCCTGGAACTGCATGACCGCGGCGATGCCAGCGGCGACGATCCCGACGATGAAGCCGAGATAGGGGACGAAGCTGACCAGACCCGAAATCATCCCGATGAGCAGGGCCAAGTCGAGCCCCATCACGGTCAGGCCGAGCGTATAGACGATGCCGAGTGCCAGCATTACCATGAGCTGACCGCGGAAAAACGCTCCCAGCACCTCGTCGGAAGCCACCACCAGGCGCACCGTTTCCTGCTCGTAGCGGCGCGGCAGCAGCTCACGAATCCGCGCCACCAGGACATCCCAGTCACGCAACAGGTAAAAGGTCACCACCGGAATCAGTACGAGATTGGCGAGCCAGCCGAGCAGCGTGATACCGGAGCGCGACAGCACGTTTACCACACCCTGCACCGAACCGCCGGCCTGCTGCCAGTAGTCACGTACCGCTACCTTGAGCGAAGCCAGATCGAGGTCGGCCAGCTCGATGCCGACGAAGGCGCCGACGGCAGGCAAGGCCGTGTGCTGCAACCAATCGATATAGCCCGGCAATTTGCTCACCAAAAGGGCAATCTGCCGCTCCAGCATCGGAATGAGGATCAGCAACAGCAACAGCAGGGCGATAAACAAAACCAGGAAGACACTGATTACCGACAGCGTCCGCGACAGGCCGCGTGCTTCGAGCCAATCGGCGACAGGGTCGCCGATATAGGCGAGTACGGCCGCCGCGGCAAACGGTGTCAGTATCGGCGCCAACAGGTAGACGAGATACCCCGTCGCCAACAGCAGGGCAAGCCCGAACCAGCGCTGAGAATCGGTCATGGTCACTCCTTCATCCCCGGACCGCGGTCTGTCGCCTCCCGCCGGGCCCGCCCGCTCCATGCCCAGACGTAGTCGATACCGCTGGCCAAGGTGGTAAACGCCACCAAGACGATGGCCACTTCCAGCAACATCGCCGGGAGCGACTGCACACCGGCCGCCAACAGCACAAGCAGGACCAACAGCAGTTGCAGTGTCGTGTTCACCTTGCTGATCAGTGTCGGCTCCATCGGCACCTGGCCAACCAAATGGTGATAGGCCACGGCACCTCCGATGATTGCCACATCACGAGCGATCACCAATCCGGCAAGCCAGACTGGCAACAATCCCAAAATGCCCAGCGTGACGTAGGAGCTCGTCAGCAGGAATTTGTCGGCAAGCGGGTCGAGGATGGCACCCAGGCGTGTCGACCAGCCGAACCGGCGGGCAAGAACACCGTCAAGCGCATCGGAAATGGCCGCCAGGGCAAACAGCCAAAGCACCGCAACAAACTGCCGCTCGGCCATTAACCCGATCAGCGGGACTACCAGCAGGATTCGAAAAAACGTGATGGCGTTCGGAAGATTCTGCAGGTTCACGGCACCAGCCGGTAAAGGAGTCCTCCCCGGAATCCTTGCCCGGTTTGTCCCCCCTCATCGAGTTCCCACGGTACCGGCACCATGGTGTCCCCGAGCTCCAGCACTTTGGCGATGCCTTCGGCACCGGCATTGGCCTGAAGCTCGAAAGAGGCCATCTGCGCATCCACGCGTAACAAATTCACCGCGGCTATGCCTTCAATCCCCTTGAGGTAATCCAGCACGCGATGGTAGCCCGCGACCGACTCCACGCCAGTCACATTCAAAATGACCGAACCCGCATCCCCGGCCTGCATCTGGGTGAAGCTGCGGGAGAGCCAGTCGGCCGCCCCGTCGATCCCGGACGCAATCAGCGCCTCCACGTCCGTGCCGTCCTTGTCCCAGCGAAAGGTCTGGGGCCCCGAGTAGAGAGACCAGCGCACCTGCCAACGATCCCCCCGATCGGGAAACATACGTCCGACCAGGATGGCTTGGGGGGCGTACCGCTCGGATACTTCGATGATGGGTTGATGAAAATCGCCCCAGATGTCGGCGGGAACCACCTTCTGCTGGTCAGAGAGGTCCAGCAGCGGCAGACGGACGGGAAGTCCCCGCCGCTCCCCCGCTTTCCGGAGCACCTCGCGCGCCAGTCCGGCGTCGTTGGCGCCCACCAGCATGCGTTGTCCGTCCTGTTCGATGGCCAGCCAGATCAGGGTGATGGGCCGCGCCGTCCCCCACACCGGTTGCCCCCACTCGTGGAGCAGCTCCTTGATGCCGGCCTCATCGAACCGCACCCAGAGCTCGAGCTGCTGCTCCCCGTCGCTTTCGACCGACTGATAGCGGTACTGCTGCACATAACGCGCAGCCCCCGAGGGAGACAACGAGCCGTTCTGATTGATCGAACCGGTGCCGCTAACCTTGACCAGCACCTGCTCCAGGGCGGCGACAAACGCCGAAATACGCTCCGGGCCGCCCTGATTGGCAACCGGCACGCGCGCCTCGAAAAGGCCACGGATCTCCGCCGCCGTCGAGACCCCGGCCGACAGCAAACTCAGCGCCAGAAACAGCAATCGGAATTGTTTGAGCATGGCGGCAAGCTATGCGACTGATGAAAGCAAGTCAAGCGCCCCTCGCCCCTCGTATCCTCGACTGTTAGAATACGGCGCTTTCCGGCTGCCCAACCTTACCGTTTCGGGAATCTTCCGTGAGCAACGAACAGACCCCCGGCCGCTCTGGCCTCAGTTACCGTGATGCCGGTGTCGATATCGACGCGGGTAACGCACTGGTCGAACGCATCAAGCCCCATGCCAAGCGGACCCTCCGCCCCGGCGTTCTCGGTGGCCTCGGCGGCTTCGGCGCCCTATTCCAGGTACCGCTCGACCGCTACCGTGAGCCGGTCCTGGTGGCCGGCACGGATGGCGTCGGCACCAAGCTCAAGCTGGCCCTGGAGACCGGTAAGCACGACACCATCGGTATCGACCTGGTGGCGATGTGCGCCAACGACCTGATCGTTCAAGGTGCCGAGCCGCTGTTTTTTCTCGATTATTACGCCACCGGGCACCTGAACGTCGACGTTGCCGCCGACGTGATCAAAGGGATCGCCGATGGCTGTGAACAGGCCGGAGCCGCCCTGGTCGGCGGCGAAACCGCCGAAATGCCGGGTATGTACGGCGGCGACGACTACGACCTAGCAGGCTTCTGTGTCGGGGTGGTGGAAAAGAGCAAGGTCATCGACGGCAGCCGGGTTCAACCGGGCGATGTCTTGATAGGCCTTGCCTCTTCCGGTCCCCATTCCAACGGCTATTCGCTGATCCGCAAAGTGCTGGAGGTCAGCGGAGCCCGCCTCGACGAGGCGTTCGACGGACGCACGCTCGGCGAGGTCCTCCTCGAGCCCACCCGGATCTATGTCAAGCCGCTGTTGAACTTGATGACCGAGGGTGAAGTGGAGGTGCGGACACTGGCCCACATCACCGGCGGCGGCCTGCCGGAGAACCTCCCGCGGGTACTCCCCGACGGGACCTGCGCCGTTATCGACTCGGCCAGCTGGCAACGACCGGCCATCTTCCGCTGGCTGCAGGAGCAGGCGAACATCGCCGAGTCCGAGATGTACCGCACCTTCAACTGCGGCATCGGCATGGTGATCTGTGTGCCTGCGGCCGAGGCGCAGCGGGCGATTGATCGTCTGCGTGCCGAGGGCGAAGAGGCCGTTGCCATCGGCCATGTCGAGGCGCATCAGGGCGGTGAACGGGTCCTGATTCGATGACGGGGAGCCTGCCCGTCGTCGTCCTCATCTCGGGCGGCGGCAGCAATCTGCAATCCATCATCGACGCAGCCGACTCCGGCCTGCCCATCGAGATCCGCGCGGTCATCAGTAACCGCGCGGACGCCTATGGACTGGAGCGGGCACGCCGCGCCGGCATTCCGACCGAAGTGCTGAACCACCGGGAATATGCCGATCGGGCAGCCTACGACACGGCACTGGCAGAACGGATCGACCGCTACGCACCCAAGCTCGTGATCCTCGCCGGCTTCATGCGCATTCTCAGCGACGCTTTCGTGCGCCGTTACCAGGGTCGCATGCTCAACATACATCCATCGCTACTACCGAAATTCCGCGGGCTCGACACCCACCGGCGCTGCCTGGAGGCCGGGGAAAAGGAACACGGGGCCACCGTCCACTTCGTCACCCCCGACCTCGATGCCGGGCCGGTGGTGATCCAGGCCCGGGTCCCGGTCAACGCCGACGACACGCCGGGTTCCCTGGCCGCCCGGGTCCTGGAGCAGGAGCATCGAATCTATCCTCAGGCGATCCGCTGGTTCGCCGAAGGCCGGCTTTCGCTTCAGGGTGGCCGGGCCTGCCTTGACGATGAACCGCTGACCAGCGAGCCCCTCACTTCCTAGTCTGGGCGGTTTTACCGCACCTTCTCCAGCTTTGATCGGCACCTAACCTCTGGCCCATGAATTTGCCGGCTTTCGGCAACAGTGGCGCAGACTTCCATGCCGGGACCAAAACGTTCAATAATGGCGCGTGGCCATTTGGAACGGATATCGATCACGGAATTGGCGGCTCGACAGTGAAAGACTGCGTTCGCCTAACGGCTCCGCTGCTCGCCTCGGCAGGGCCAGCATTGGCGGCCGCGTCCGGATGGAAAACAGTATGACCACGCAAAAGCGATCTCACCTCCTTCCGCAGCTCCTGGCCCTGGTAGGGACTGTCTCCGCCGCCGCTTGCGCCATCGCCGCCGATACCAACGAGCGCGATGCGTTGCTTGCCCTCCTCGAAGAGGAGACGGAACTGGCAACCAGGACCCGCCTGAATGCCGATTACGTGCCCGGCATCGTTACCATCCTCCATGGCAGTGAACTGGCGAACCGTGGCGCGCGTACCGTTTGGGATGCGTTGGCGTTCGTCCCGGGCATCAACCCGGTCATCGATCAAACCGGACACCGGCGGTTGATCATCCGCGGACTGGGGGCCATTGGCGACAATTACCTGTCGGGAAACATCAAGGTCCTTCTGAACGGTGTATCCACCAACAGTGTCGAGCGCGGATTCGCCGATTCGGTCTATTACCTCCCGATTCAGCAGATCGACCGCATCGAAGTGATTCGAGGCCCCGGCTCGGCGATCCACGGCGAATATGCCATCGCCGGCGTGGTGAACGTGCTCACCCGACGTGAGGGCCACTCCGTCCATGCCATGACGGGCGAGTTCGGCGAGCGCGGGGGCGCAGCCTTGCTCTCGACCGAGGCATCGAACGGCTGGCAGGCAAGCCTGAATATTGCGGCGTGGGAATCCAACGGAGCCGACGTGATGACCGGGCCCGATCTGGTCTACCAGGTGGGCGACCCGCGCGAGTCCAATGCCCCCGGTCGGGCCAACGAGGGAATTGCCTCCAAGAGCGCGGTTGCGGAGATCAAAGGCCGTGGCTTGCGCCTGCTCGGCCAGTGGACCGAGCACCGGATTGGTGACTACTTCGGAGTCAACTATATCCTTCCTCCGAATTCCGATCATGAGGCCGAAAAGACCACCATCGGTAGCCTGGAGGCGCGCTATAGGAGCGATTTCACCGCAGGCTCCGTCGAGCTGTTCACGGGTACAACTCGACATCGCACAATCAAGGACGACCTCTATGGCGGGCCTCCCAGCGTCTTTCCGTTCCCCCTCCCCGGACCGGTGCTGGTCGACAGCGACTACGAAGAACAGAAACGCTACTCGGGCGTCGAGTTGACCGGCCTGTTTGCCGCCCACCAACTCCTGCTCGGGGTTTATGACGCGCGGACCGAGGTTGAACAAGCGCAACAAACCACCAACTTCGGGTTTGGGTCACACCCGATCACGACCGGGACAGTCCGACAAGTCGAAAGTGCGGTCCTGCAGGACGAGTACCGGGCCACCGATCGTTTCAGCCTGACCACCGGCGTCCGCTATGACCACTACGCCGGTATCGACACCAGCCTGACGCCACGCATCGCCGCGGTATGGCGGAAGGACGAACAGGAAGTGTACAAGGCGCAGTATGGGCGATCGTTCCGCCCCCCGACCTTCACCGAGGCTATCTTCGGCGGGCCGGCTATCAGACCCGTGGTGGCGGATACGTTCGAATTGGGTTACCTCCGCAAGGGTCCGCGGGGCGAGTGGCGGGGGACCCTGTTCCACTCGGAGTTGAAGGACTTGATCATCTTCGATCCCGCCAACGCGCCGTTCCTGTTTCGCAACGCCAATTTCGCCAGGCTACGCGGCGTGGAGCTGGAGGGCGGCTATCTCATCAGTGAGCGGTTGAAGCTCGACGGCAATGTCGCCTTTTTCGATTCCGATCTGAACGGTACCGGCAATCCGATCCCGGGGTCCAGTGATTGGCTGGGAAGGCTCGGTGGGACCCTCGAGTTGACCCCGGAAACGATGCTGGCCATCGATTACCGCGTTATCGACGGCTTCCATCGCCAAGCCGCCGATCCACGCCCGGTCCTGGATGGCTACGGCACCATCAATACGACCGTTACGGTACGCCCCTCTACCGGACTCACGTTGCGCGCCGGCATCCAAAACGTGACCGACGAGGACGTGCGCTACCCGGCGTTTCTCGGCGAATTCAACGGGCAGTCCTACGTATCCTATCCGGGCGACTTACCGCGGCCGGAACGCACTTGGTGGCTTTCGGCGTCGTTCGATTTCTAACCGGAAAATAACAGTTGCTCAAAAGGAGTTTGACATTACTGACCATCGCGCTGCTGCTGATCGGCAATGCCTCCGCCGACCAGGAGCAGCGCCGTGCCTTGATTGGTACACGCATCTTCGGTGCCGTTCTGGCCGCCGACCCGGATATCGGCAACAAGTGTGTCGATGGGCGACTCCAGGTTGTCGTGGTCTACCAAAGCGACCAGCGCCTGGCCGATGAACTTTCTGCCCGCCTGAGCAGCTTGGCGCCTCGTGAGATCGGCCTTGCCGTACGGGTTGTCGCCATCAGCGAATTAGCAGAGGCCGGGGCTGTCGGGCGTGCCGCCTTCATTGCCGACTGGATTCCCAACCTGGCACCGCTGCTGGACTGGTCCCGTGGCCAAGGGGCCCTGGTCTTTTCTCCTCGACTAGGAGACGTTGAGCGGGGCGTCCACGCCGGACTCCACGTTACCGACCGTATCCTTCCGCTGGTCAATCCACACGCCTTGCAGGAGAGCGGGATCACCCTCAAGCCGTTTTTCATGGAGGTCGCCAAGCGCTATGGCGAAGACGACTAGGATTCGGTCGCTGCTCCCGGTGCTACTGCGTACTGATTCCGCCGGCTTGCAGGCCCGACTCGTGGTGCTTTTCGTACTCACCAGCTTTGGCGTGCTCGCGCTGCTGGCCAGTTACTGGCTCTTCTTTCTCGAACCGCGCCTGCAGGCCGATGGCAAAACCAGCGCGGTGGCTTTCGCCCAGGCGCAGGCCCGACATCTGGGTGCCGCACTGGAGCACCCGGAACCGTCCGCGCGCGCCATGCGGCTGTCCGACGCAATGGACGAGATCCTGATTCTGACCGATCCAAACACCCTGGAACCGATGGTGGTCGGTATTGCCGTCCGCGTGGACTACGATGCGATCAGCGCACCGACCGAGGGCCTCAATTTCACCCGCGGGAGCGCTCAGTGCCCTGCGTGCTTTGTTACCGAACTCCCGCTCTATGCCTCGCAAAGTGGAGAGCTGCTCGGCATTGCCACCTTCTACTCCAGCAACGCCTTCTTCCAAAGGCTGAGGTCCGATGTGCGCAGCAAACTGCTGTTCGCGTCGGTGCTGACCATCGGGATGCTGCTCGTCACCTGGTGGGCGGCCAATGCCCTGTTCCGGCAGGCGAGGGCCAACGAAGAGGCCGCCGCTGCCGCGACCCGGGCCAAGAGCGAATTCCTCGCGACCATGAGCCACGAGATCCGTACACCGATGAACGGCATCATCGGGATGGTGCACCTGCTGCAGCGTACCGAACTGCGGCAGGAGCAGGCCGAATACGTGGACACGATTGAGGAGTCCGGTCGCACGCTGTTGGCGCTCCTGGACGACATCCTGGATATTTCCCGGATAGAGGCCGGCGGCCTGCGCCTGGAGGAACACAGCTTCGATCTGCCGGCGCTTGTGGAGAGCGTAACCCGCCTGATGTCGGCACGGGCAAAGGAAAAACGCATTCAGCTGGTGATGGTGTTGGACGATCGACTTCCGCGCTGGGTACGCGGTGAACCAAACCGACTGCGGCAGGTGCTGTTGAACCTGGTGGGCAACGCCTTGAAGTTTACCGAGGATGGTTCGGTGGCGGTCCATATCGAACGGGTCGACAGCCCGCATGAGAGCTGGATCGAGTTTGCCGTCACCGATACCGGGCCGGGCCTGACCAAACCCCAGCAGGCCCAACTATTCGAACCTTTTACCCAGACTGATTCCGGACTCGGTCGGCGCCACGGCGGCAGTGGCCTCGGACTGGCCATCTGCAAACGGTTGGTGGAGGCGATGGATGGAGCTATCGGCGTCAACAGCACGCCCGGCCGCGGCAGTACGTTCTACTTCCGGCTGCCACTGCATCCGGCCGAACCGTCATACACAGCCAATCCGGCGCAAGTGCAATCAATATCCCCTCCGCGCCAATCACTCAACGTGCTGGTCGCCGAAGACGGGGTCATCAATCGGCGCGTGGTAACCGAACTGCTTCGAAAGAACGGCCACGATGTGGTAGAAGCGGTAAATGGCCGAGAGGCGCTGGCCACTGCAAGCCACAGGCTTTACGACGTGATCCTCATGGACCTGCACATGCCGGAGATGAATGGCTGTGAGGCGACCCTCGCTATCCGGGCACTCCCCGACCCGGCGCTTGCCTCGGTTCCCGTCATCGCACTGACCGCCGACATCATGCCGGAAGAGCAGGCGCACTGCCGGGAGGTGGGGATGAATGGATTTATTGCGAAGCCTTTCAATCCACAGAAACTGGAGGCGGAATTGGCTAGGATTGCAGGCGGCACAAAAAAACAAATACCCGAACCCGCTTAGAGAGGAGAGCGGCAAAGCGCCGCTCTCCCACGGATCACAGGATTAACACAAAGGCGGGCACCAAACGTCAGCCGTGCTGCCGGCTTGCGGTGCCTCGGCCGGGGCGGTCGCGGCTGCGTAAGCAGCACCGATGCCCAGCATCATCACCAAAGAAAACAAAACTCCTTTTACCAGCTTCATGTCAGATTCCTCCCAGTGGTAATTACGGTGACGAGGTCGCGAGTCTCCTCACCCCTGTCCTTTTTACCACTTGGGGTGGGCACGGACAATTCCATGCCAATAATAGGTGAAATAGCTCGCATTCCCCTGCATCAAGCGTGTACCGGGGTCGTTTTTGCGACCAAAATCGCAGTCTTTCGTCAACACCCACGGCTCGTGCGACGGGGCGGCCAACCAAGCCTGGAGCATTCAGTGCTATCCATTGTCTCAACGCGACAGGAGTCGCGCCGCTGGTATAAAGTAGGGCGCGCCCGATCCGACCACCGTAAGGGGACTTCCGGCCCATCATGAATTTGCTTACGGATCCGAAAAGCGGCGGTATGCCGCTTCTCCTTTTTTCGCTGTTGCTGTCGTTGCTGCTTACGCCGGCCGCCGGCTGCGCGTTGGAACAGCCGGCTCCTTACACGGCCGAATACACGGTCCACGCCAACGGCTTCAAAATAGGCGAATTGCAGCGCTCACTACAGCCCGGGGAGGATGATACCTGGGTGCTCGAGTCGACCCTCTACACCACCGGTCTGGTCGCGCTGTTCAAGCGCGACAAGCTCACCGAACGCTCAGTGTGGCGGAACCGGGAGAAGCTTCTGCAGCCGATCGATTACCTCTACCACTACAGCGGGCGTTCCAGAGAGCGACTCGAACGCGTGGAGTTCAACTGGGAGAAAAGAGAGATCACTTCCACCCGTGACGGGGAAAGCAAGCGGCTGCCCTTGCGCAAGGGGGTGCTCGATAAACTGATGTTTGAGGTGGCGCTACGCAGGGATTTGGCCACTGGCGCCAAGCACATCGAATACCGCGTCGCCGACCGCGGCGAAATCAGAACCTACGTCTTCGACGTGGTCGGTGAGGAACAACTGGTCACGTCCATCGGCAAACTGGACACCATCAAGGTCACCAAAGGGGAGACCACCTTTTGGTGTGCCCCGGCGCTCGACTACCTGATGGTGCAGATCGTCAAGCAGGAAGACGACTACGCACTGGCCAGCTATATCACGGCCTTGAAGCAGTAGCCGGCCGCGCCCGTCAGGTGACCGGAAGCGTCACTCCACGCTGCCCCTGGTACTTGCCACCGCGGTCCCTGTAGGAAGTCTCACACACCTCGTCCGACTCCAGGAACAACATCTGCGCCACCCCCTCGTTGGCGTAGATCTTGGCCGGCAGCGGGGTGGTATTGGAGAACTCGAGCGTCACGTGCCCTTCCCACTCCGGCTCCAGCGGGGTGACGTTGACGATGATGCCACAGCGCGCATAGGTGGACTTGCCCAGGCAGATGGTCAGCACACTGCGCGGGATCCGGAAGTATTCAACGGTGCGCGCCAGGGCAAACGAGTTGGGCGGGATAATGCAGACATCCGCCTTCACATCGACAAAACTCGACTGGTCGAAGCCCTTGGGATCGACGATTGCCGAGTTGATGTTGGTGAAGATCTTGAATTCGTCGGCACAGCGCACGTCGTAACCGTAGCTGGAGGTACCGTAGGAGACGATCCGCTGGCCGCCGGCGTGCCGGACCTGGCCGGGCTCGAACGGCTCGATCATGCCGTGCTCCGCCGCCATCCGGCGGATCCACTTGTCGGATTTGATGCTCATCTGGGACCCTGAATGCGGCGTCGGTGCGCCGACCGGTGTGTTCAGCGGGGGATTATGCCACAAGAACAAAGTGGCGAGGTACGACGGACTACGAACGAGGGAAGGTGTCGCTGTGCGACGTTCGTCCGATTACCGGCAGGGATAGTGGGATGCGGTGAGCAACAAACCGCATCGAACCGCATCGCACGGAATCGATGCGGTTCGCAGGCTCACCACATCCTGATACGTGTCCCGGTCCCCGCTTTACTGAATCACGATCTTCGGGAACTTGGCGCTGTAATCCTTCGCCTGCTGCGACAGCTTGGCCGCGACCCTACGGGCGATGTCCCGGTAGATCTGGGAGATGCGGCCATCCGGCTCGGCGAACACGGTCGGCTTGCCGGCATCGGTCTCCTCGCGGATCCGGATATCGAGCGGCAGCGCGCCCAGGAACTTGGCGCCATACTGCTCGGCCATCGCCTTGCCGCCGCCCTGACCGAAGATGTGCTCCTCGTGGCCACAGTTGGAGCAGATGTGGATGGACATGTTCTCGACCACGCCGAGGACCGGCACCTCCACCTTTTCAAACATCTTGTAGGCCTTGCGCGCGTCGAGCAGAGCGATGTCCTGGGGCGTGGTGACGATCACGGCGCCGGAGACCGGCACCTTCTGTGCCAGGGTCAGCTGGGTGTCGCCGGTACCCGGCGGCAGGTCGATCACGAGGTAGTCGACTTCGCGCCAGTTGGTATCGTTCAGCAACTGCTCCAGGGCCTGGGTGACCATCGGGCCGCGCCAGATCATCGGCGTCTCTTCATCGATCAGATAGCCGATGGACATGGACTGGATGCCGTAGTTAATCAGCGGCTCCAGGGTCTGGCCGTCCGGTGAATCCGGCTTGCGGTCGGACAGGCCGAGCATGCGCGGCTGACTGGGACCATAAATATCGGCATCCAGCAGACCGACGGTGGCGCCTTCGGCGGCGAGCGCCAGGGCCAGGTTGACCGAGGTGGTGGACTTGCCGACACCGCCCTTGCCGGAGGCCACGGCAATGATGTTCTTCACGCCCTTGATGTGCTTGACGCCCTTCTGTGCGGCATGGGAGGTGATGCGTGTATCGACCACTATCTCGGCGCTGTCGATACCATCGATGGCCTCAATCAGCTTTTTCAGTTCACCGGCAACCTGGTCACGGTAGCCGGCCATAGGGAATCCATACTCCACCTCGACGGTGGCCTTGCCGCCGTCGACGGCAATGTTCTTGACGGCCTTGGCCGATACCAGGTCCTTCTCCAAATAGGGGTCGACGTACTGCTTGAGCGCCTCTTCGACCTGAGACTGAGACACGTTAGCCATCTTTCTCTCCTGCGGTTGTACCGGCGCGGCGGGGGGCCCGGCCGCCAATAGCTGACAAAAACGTTCGGGTATTATGGCAAAGATGCCATAGTGTCGCAAATAAGGGGAAAGATACAAGGCACAAGGTACAAAAGAGGCGGTATCGACCGCATTCTGAACCCCATTCCCGGTATATCCCTGGCGAGGTCAAGCAGTAATTTGCTACTGTATCGCTCTTTTTCAAGGCCCTAAGCAAAAAATCCCCATGGTCGACAAACGACGCAAAATCCTGGTCACCAGCGCCCTGCCCTACGCCAACGGCCCGATTCACCTGGGCCACCTGGTCGAATACATCCAAACCGACATCTGGGTGCGCTTTCAAAAGCAGCGGGGCCACGACTGCATTTACGTTTGCGCCGACGATGCCCACGGCACCCCGATCATGCTGCGGGCGCAGAACGAGGGGATCCGGCCCGAGGAGTTGGTACGCCGCATCGGCGAGGAACACCGCCGTGACTTCACCGACTTCGCCATAGGCTTTGACAACTATCACACCACCCATTCCCCGGAAAACCGCGACTGCGCCGAAACTATCTATATGCGGCTGCGCGACGGTGGCCACATCGTCAAACGCACCATCACGCAGGCCTACGACCCGGTCAAGGAGATGTTTCTCCCCGATCGCTTCATCAAGGGTACCTGCCCGAAATGCGGTGCCGAGGACCAATATGGTGACTCCTGCGAGGTCTGCGGCGCCACCTACGCGCCCACCGACCTGAAGAACCCGGTCTCGGCCCTCTCCGGTGCCAAACCGATTGAAAGGGAGTCGGAGCACTACTTCTTCAAGCTGGCCGACTTCGAACCGACCCTGCGCTATTGGGTGGGCAACGGCCACATCCAGGAGGCGATCGCCGCCAAGCTGAACGAGTGGTTCGATGCCGGCCTGCAGGACTGGGACATTTCCCGTGACGCCCCCTACTTCGGTTTCGAAATCCCGGGTGCCAAGGGCAAATTCTTCTACGTCTGGCTGGACGCGCCGATCGGCTACATGGGCTCGTTCAAACACCTGTGTGAGCGGCGCAAGGACCTGAACTTCGATGACTACTGGGGTCCCCGCTCCTCGGCCGAGCTGTACCACTTCATCGGCAAGGACATCGCCTACTTCCACACCCTGTTCTGGCCCGCGATGCTCCACGGCGCCGGCTTCCGGCTACCCAACGGCGTATTTTGCCACGGCTTCCTGACCGTCAACGGGCAGAAGATGTCCAAGTCCCGCGGCACCTTCATCATGGCCCGCACCTACCTGGACCACCTGGCCCCCGAATACCTGCGCTACTACTTCGCCGCGAAACTGGGCAACGGCATCGAGGACCTCGACCTGAACCTCGATGACTTCATCCAGCGGGTCAACTCCGACCTGGTCGGCAAGGTGGTCAATATCGCCAGCCGCTGCGCCGGCTTCATCGACAAGCGCTTCGATGGCCGCCTTGCCGGGCATCTTAGCCGCCCGGAACTCTACGACCAGTTCATCAATGCCGGTCGCGAAGTCGCCGCCCATTTCGAAGCACGCGAGTTCAGTCACGCCATGCGGGCGATCATGCAGCTGGCGGACCGGGCCAACGAGTATATCGACGAGGTCAAGCCCTGGGTGGTGGCCAAAGAGGAGGGTCGCGACCAGGAGCTGCAGGAGATCTGCACCATGGGCCTCAATCTGTTCCGGGTGCTGATGAACTACCTGAAGCCGGTGCTGCCCGAAACCGCTAAAAAGGCGGAGGCATTCCTGCACATCAGCCCATTGACCTGGAACAACTTCGAGACGCCGCTGCTGTCGCATAAGGTGAACAGCTTCAAGCCGCTGATGACCCGGGTGGAGAGAGAGAAAGTGGACGCATTGCTGGAGGCCTCCAAGCAGGACCTGGCGGCGGTCGCGCCCAAGCCGACCGGCCCGTTGGCAGCCGATCCGATTGCCGAGACGATCGACTTCGATACCTTCGCCAAGCTGGACCTGCGCATCGCGCGCATCGCCAAGGCCGAACATGTCGAGGGCGCCGACAAGCTGCTGCGCCTGACGCTGGATCTCGGTGGCGAAACCCGCAACGTTTTCGCCGGGATCCGCTCTGCCTATGAGCCGGCCCAGCTGGAAGGGCGACTGACGGTCATGGTCGCCAATCTCGCCCCGCGCAAGATGCGCTTCGGGGTCTCCGAGGGCATGGTGCTGGCCGCCGGACCGGGAGGCAGTGAGCTGTTCATCCTCGGGCCGGACGAGGGGGCCGAGCCGGGCATGCGGGTGAAGTGAAGCCCGCCCGGGCTTGCGATTTTTCAATCCCCTTCGTGGGGCATTTATTATAAAATGCTTATTTTTCCATTCCGCCCTGAACTCATCGCAGCTATACCGTACTAAATCATTCAGGAAACAGCCGTTGCTATGACGGAATACGCCCTCATCCTGGTCAGCACCGTGCTGGTCAACAACTTCGTCCTGGTCAAGTTCCTGGGGCTGTGCCCGTTCATGGGCGTCTCCCGGAAGTTGGAGACGGCAACCGGGATGGGGCTGGCGACCACCTTCGTACTCACCCTCTCCTCGATCTGCAGTTACCTGGTGAACGAGTACCTGCTGGCGCCGTTCGGGCTGGAGTACCTGCGCACGATCAGCTTCATTCTGGTGATTGCGGTTGTGGTGCAGTTCACCGAAATGGTGGTGCACAAGACCTCGCCACTGCTTTACCAGGTGCTCGGCATATTCCTCCCGCTCATCACCACCAATTGCGCGGTGCTGGGTGTGGCGCTGCTGAACACCCAGGCGCAGCATGGGTTTCTGCAATCGGCCATCTACGGCTTCGGCGCAGCGGCAGGCTTTTCACTGGTGCTGATCCTGTTCGCCGCCATGCGTGAACGCATCGCCGTGGCAGACGTACCGGTCGCTTTTCGCGGCCCGGCCATCGCCCTGGTCACCGCCGGTCTGATGTCGATGGCGTTCATGGGCTTCGCCGGGCTGGTCAAAGGCTGAACCCGTTCAGAATTACGCGTTAAGAGTGACGGTGAGGATGAGAAGCGAAAAGCTGGCGACAACGCGTGACCCGGGCACGGCCCCCGTCACCCTTAACCCTTCACCCCTAACTGCTCTTCAATGTTAACGGCAATCATCGCAATCACGGCGCTGGCCATCGTCTTCGGGCTGTTGCTCGGCTACGCAGCCGTGCGCTTTCGGGTCGAGTCGGACCCGGTGGTGGAGAGGGTCGACGCCATGCTGCCGCAGACCCAGTGCGGCCAGTGCGGTTTTGCCGGCTGTCGGCCGTACGCCGAGGCTATCGCGGCCGGCGAAGTGGAGATCAACCGCTGCCCGCCGGGTGGTGAAAACCTCATGCTCGCCCTGGCCGACCTGCTCGGCCGCGACCCGGTGCCACTCGACCCGGAGCTGGGCGAACCGAAGCCGAAAATGGTGGCGCGCATCGACGAGAACACCTGCATCGGCTGCACCCTCTGTCTGCAAGCCTGCCCGGTGGACGCGATCCTCGGCGCGGCCAAGCAGATGCACACGATTCTGGAATCCGAATGCACCGGTTGCGAACTCTGCCTGGAGCCGTGCCCGGTGGATTGCATTGAGATGGTCCCGGTGGAACAGACGGTCAATACCTGGAAATGGCCCTACCCGATTGTGGTGGAGAGCAAGGCATGAGCCGGCAGCTGTGGCGTTTTCACGGCGGGCTGCACCTGCCCGACCACAAGGAACTCTCAAGTGGCGAGCCCGTTGTCGAGGCCATCGTCCCGCGTCAGCTGATCCTGCCGATTCATCAGCACATCGGCGTACCGGCTGAACCGGTCGTCGAGCCGGGACAGAGGGTGTTGAAGGGGCAAGTGGTGGCCAAGGCAGACGGCTATGTCAGCGCGCCGGTCCATGCCTCCAGTTCCGGCACCGTGGTCGCCATCGAGCCACGGCCGGTGCCCCACCCGTCCGGCCTGTCGGCGCTGTGCGTGGTGATTGAGACGGACGGTGAGGACCGCTGGACCGAACGCCAGCCTGTTGCCGACTACAAGGAGCTCGACCCGAGCGAACTGCGCAACGTGATCCGCGATGCCGGCATTGTCGGTCTCGGCGGCGCCGGCTTCCCGGCCTTCATCAAGCTCAACCCCGGTGCGCGCACCGCCATCGATACCCTGGTTCTGAACGGTTCCGAGTGCGAGCCGTACATCACCTGCGACGACCGCCTGATGCGCGACCGGCCCGACGAGATCATCGCCGGCGCCCGCATCATGCGCCACGCCCTGCACGCCCGCGAGTGCGTGATCGGCATCGAGGACAACAAGCCGGAGGCGGTGGCGGCCCTGCGCGAGGCGATTGCCCGCATGCAGGCCACGGAGATCGAAGTGGTGGTGGTGCCGACCCATTACCCGACCGGCGGCGAAAAACAGCTGATCAAGGTACTGACCGGTAAAGAGGTGCCGTCCCAGGGACTGCCGCTTGACGTCGGCGTCGTCTGCCACAACGTCGGTACCGCCGCTGCCGTACACCGTGCGGTCGAACGGGGCGAGCCCCTCATCTCCCGTGTGGTCACCCTCACCGGTGGTGTCGGCCACCCCCGGAATATGGAGGTACGCATCGGTACCCCGGTGGAAGAGTTGTTGGCACAGGCGGGCGGGACGCTCGAAGGGGTCGAGCGGCTGCTGGTCGGCGGGCCGATGATGGGCTTCGACCTGCGACACCGGGATGCCCCCATCGTCAAGACCGCCAACTGCCTGCTTGCCATCACCGGCGAGATGGCCGCCTCCCGCGGCCCGGTACGCCCCTGCATCCGTTGCGGTGCCTGCGCCGAGGCGTGCCCGGTGAGCCTGCTGCCGCAACAGCTCTACTGGTACTCACGGGCCAAGGACTTCGACAAGGTACAGGACTACAACCTGTTCGATTGCATCGAGTGCGGCTGCTGTGCCTACGTCTGCCCGTCCAATCTGCCGCTGGTCCAGTATTTCCGCTTCGCCAAGACAGAGATTTGGGCCCAGGAACGCGAGAAGCAGGCCGCCGAACTGGCGCGCCGCCGCCACGAGTTCCGGACCGAACGTATCGAGCGGGAGAAGGCTGAGCGTGCCGCGCGCCTGGCGCAGAAGAAGGCCATGGTGGCCAAGTCCGACAGCGCCGAAGACAAGAAAAAGGCGGCCATCAAGGCGGCGATGGAACGGGCCAAGGCGAAAAAGAGCGCCACCGAACCGAAGAACACCGAGAACCTGACCGAGGCGCAGCAGCGCCAGATTGCCGAGGCCGATGCCCGCCGTGCGGAAAAGAAGGCACCGGTCGATTCGGAAGCTTCCGGCGGAAACGAGGAGTAGCGCATCGTGGCCCAAAGTTACGCCAGTTCACCCTTTGCCCATGCGCCATCGAACGTCACCCGCGTCATGCTCGACGTGGTGTATGCGTTGGTTCCTGCCGCCCTCGCCTACGCCTGGCTGTTCGGGCCCGGCGTGCTTGTCAACATCCTGATTGCCAGCATCGTGGCGCTGGCGGGCGAGGCACTGGTCCTGGCCTGGCGCGGCACCGCCGTGCGCCCGGCCCTGACCGACGGCAGCGCCCTGGTTACCGCCCTGCTGCTGGGACTGGCGCTACCGCCGCTCTCGCCCTGGTGGCTGGTGACCGTCGGCGCGCTGTTTGCGATCGTCATCGCCAAACAGCTCTATGGCGGGCTCGGCTACAACCCGTTCAACCCGGCCATGGTCGGCTATGTGGCGCTGCTCATCTCCTTCCCGCTGGAGATGACCACCTGGCTGGCGCCTGCCGAACTGCGCGAGGGTCATCTCGGTCTCGGCGCCATGCTCGCCTATGTCTTCACCGGCGACCTGCCGGCGGGGCTGGTGATGGATGCCCTGACCGGCGCCACCCCGCTGGACACCATGAAGACCCAACTCGGCCTGGAGCGCACGATTCCGGAGATCCGCGCCGCCAGCCCGATCTTCGGCCAGGTCGGCGGAACCGGCTGGGAGGTCGTGAACGGCCTCTACCTGCTCGGCGGCCTTTGGCTGCTGTTCCGCCGCACCATCACCTGGCACGCACCGGTAGGCATGCTCGGCGCCCTCTTCGTCATGGCAGGGATCTTTCACCTCTACAACCCGGACAGCTATCCCGGCCCGCTGTTTCACATCGTAAGCGGCGGGGCACTGCTGGGCGCCTTCTTCATCGTCACCGACCCCACTTCCGGCGCCACCAGTAACAAGGGCCGCCTGATCTTCGGGGCCGGCGCCGGCGTGCTGGTCTATCTCATCCGCACCTTCGGCGGCTACCCGGACGCCGTCGCCTTCTCAGTACTGTTGATGAACATGGCGGCGCCCACCATCGACTACTACACCCAGCCGCGGGTGTATGGCCATGCGCGGGGAGAGTGAGATGTCGCCGCTGAAAAACATGGTAATCGGTGCCGTTCTGCTGGGCGGCTTCGCCGTCGTCGGCACCGGTCTGGTGGCCATCACCCAGGACGCCACCGCCGCCCGCATCGCACAGAACGAGCGTGAAGCGCTGCTTGCCACCTTGCACGCCTTGGTGCCTGCCGAGTCGCACGACAACGACATCTTCACCGACGTGATCACGGTGAAGGACCCGCTGCTCGGTACCCGGCATCCGATGCCGGTTTATCGCGCCCGCAAGGACGGCGAACCGGTAGCGGCGGTACTTGCCTCTGTCGCCCCCGAAGGCTATGGCGGTGCCATGCGCTTGCTGGTAGCGGTGCGTGACGACGGCACCCTGGCCGGGGTCCGGGTACTGCGTCACCAGGAGACCCCGGGGCTGGGCGACAAGATCGAGGCGGAGCGCTCCGATTGGATCCTGAGTTTCGAGGGCCGCTCGCTCGCCGACCCGCTGCCGCCCCAATGGGGGGTGAAAAAGGACGGCGGCGTGTTCGACCAGTTCACCGGCGCCACCATCACGCCGCGGGCAGTGGTCCGTGGCGTGTTCAACACCCTGCGCTACTTCGAGCAACACCGCGAAGAACTGTTCGCCGCCCCTGCGCCGGCAAAGGAGACCAGCGATGGCTGACAACAGTTACGGCCGCATTACCCGCGACGGCTTCTGGAACAACAACATCGCCTTCGTCCAGATCTTGGGGCTCTGTCCGCTGCTGGCGGTCACCGCCACCGTGATCAACGGGCTCGGCCTGGGGCTGGCGACCACCCTGGTGCTGGTGTTGTCTAACATCACCGTCTCGCTCATCCGCAACCTGGTCCGCCCCGAAGTACGCATTCCGGTATTCGTGCTGGTGATCGCCTCCTTCGTCACCGCGGTCGAGCTGTCGATGAACGCCTACTTCCATGACCTTTACAAGATCCTCGGCATCTTCATCCCGCTCATCGTCACCAACTGCGCCATTCTCGGCCGCGCCGAGGCGTTCGCCTCCAAGACCAATGTGACGCGCGCCTTCGTCGATGGCCTCGCCATGGGACTTGGCTTCACGGTCGTGCTGGTGCTGCTGGGCGGCCTGCGTGAGGCGGTCGGCTCCGGCACCTTGTTTGCTCAGGCTTACCTGATGTTCGGCGAGGGCGCCCGCGGCCTCAGCCTGACCCTGGTGGAGGACTACCGTGGCTTCCTGCTGGCGATCCTGCCGCCGGGAGCGTTTATCGGTCTTGGCGTGCTTATCGCGCTGAAAAACGTCATCGACCGCAAGGTCACCGCCCGTAAACCGGCTGCGAGCAAGACGATCGCCGAAACCAAGTCGGCGGCCGAACCCGCCGCTTGAGCAACCACGGGCGGATGAACAAGGAGAAGCGCTACGAAATCTTCCGCCGCTTCCGCGCGGAAAATCCGCAGCCGACCACTGAACTGAACTACAGCACGCCGTTCGAGCTGCTGGTCGCGGTCATCCTCTCGGCGCAGGCGACCGACAAGGGCGTCAATCTCGCCACCGCCCGCCTGTTTCCGGTGGCGAACACCCCGCAGGCGATCCTCGCCCTGGGCGAAGCGGGGTTGAAGGAGCACATCAAGACCATCGGCCTGTTCAACGCCAAGGCCGCCAACATCATCAAGACCTGTGCCATCCTGCTGGAGCGCTACGACGGCCGGGTCCCCGACAGCCGCGAAGCGCTGGAGGCACTGCCCGGCGTCGGCCGCAAGACCGCCAACGTGGTGCTCAACACCGCCTTCGGCCAGCCGACCATGGCGGTGGATACCCACATCTTTCGCGTCTCCAACCGTACCGGCATCGCCCCCGGCAAGAACGTCCTCGAAGTGGAAAAACGCCTGCTGCGCGTCATCCCCCAGGAGTTCCTGCACGATGCCCACCACTGGCTGATTCTGCACGGCCGCTATATCTGCATCGCCCGCAAACCCCGTTGCGGCGCCTGCATCATCGAAGACCTCTGCGAGTACAAGCACAAGACCGTCGATTGATCGCTTCGGCGGAACGTAAAAACCCAACGCAAAGGCGCAAAGACGCAAAGGACGCAAAGCCTTGAGGGTGCGATTTATCGCGCCTTACGGTTTAGCAAGCCGCAACGGCGCCGCCGGAGGACGGAACTGTCCGATAAATCACCCCACGTATATGCCATGAAACACAATTTAAAGACCTTTGCGTCCTTTGCGTCTTCGCGCCTTTGCGTTTGATGTACGCTTCCCTGAAGGAATCAACACGGAGTTGCAGCCATGTGGTGGGACCATATGGGAGGTTACGGTGGCTGGGGTTGGGGGTTCGGCTGGCTGTTCATGGTGCTGTTCTGGGTTCTCGTGATCGCCGGACTGGTGGCGCTGCTGCGGTGGCTGTTCGGCCGCGAGAGCAGGGGTTTTCCCAACGACCGGGCCCTGGAGATCCTGGCCGAGCGCTACGCCCGCGGCGAGATCGATCGGGAGCAGTACGAAGAGATGCGCCGCGATCTGGAGAGCCGTTAGCGCCGAAACCGGATCCCGCCTCCGTGCGAATAGGTTCGAGTGGCTGTTTGCGGATGCGTAGCTGATTTCGTACAACTATAAAACGCCTTCAATCTGGAGCTGCGAGGAATGCGCGTTGCCTTCGCTCTTATCGCCGCGCTGGTAATGGCCCTGGCGGTATTGGACTTTCTCGCCCCTGAGCCGGCCTCCCGGGCCGCGTCGTCCCTTTCGGCGTTAACTGCCGAGCCCACGGATGCCACCGGCGGGAAAGCGCTCTTTCTGGCCGAGTGTGCCCGCTGCCACGGCACCGATCTCAAGGGCACCCACCAGGGTCCACCACTGTTGCACCCCTACTACCGGCCGGACCACCATGCCGATCTGGCATTTTTCATGGCGATCGCAAACGGCGTTCGCCAGCACCACTGGCACTTCGGCGACATGCCACCCGTGCCGACCATCTCGCGCAAACAGGCCGGTAGCATCGTCGCCTACATCCGGCAGATGCAGCGGGAAGCCGGACTCGTGGCGACCCGATAAGCCTAACGACTTCTCCTTTGCTATGCTTCGGCTGTCGTCACAGCAGGAGAACACACGTGTACGGATTCGATGTGAAGGTCCCCGGTGAATTCGGGGTGGTAAAAACCCGGGTCGTTGACGCCCTCAAGACGGAAGGCTTCGGCGTACTTACGGAAATCGATGTGCAGGCGACGCTGAAGGCGAAGCTGGGCATCGACAAACGACCCTATCTCATTCTGGGCGCCTGCAACCCCGGCCTTGCCAATCAGGCCTTGGAGGCCGACCCGGACATCGGGCTGCTCCTGCCCTGCAACGTGGTACTTCGTGAGGAGGCGGACGGCAGCAATACGGTTGCGTTCATGGATCCGCAGGCGGTCCTGCAACTCACCGAGCGTGAGGAGATCATTGAACTGGCCGGTCAGGTCCGGGCGAAGCTCGAGCGCGTACGCGACGCTCTCGCCTGACGTCGGAGACGTCTCCTTCGCCGAAGCGGAGGAGACCTTTCTCTACCTGAACGCGCCCCCTTTATTCCCCGGGTTCCCCGGTGACGTGCCGATGCCGTCGTTGATCGGCGGGTTACCCGGCGGCTGCGGATCGAGGCCGTTACCCACCCCGTTGTTCCCCCTTAGGGGGGAGCCGTTACGGGCAAGGGCCGGCATCGACGACAACACCAGCAAGCTGGGCGCTATGTAGGCCGTCTTCTTGATGAATCCACGGCGGGAATTATTGCAGTCACTCATTGCAAACCTCCTTGTTTCATTGAGTGTGCCTGTTCGGTACTTCGGTTAACCACGCTCCGGAGAACGTGTCCTGCTGACAAGGTAGTTTCCAATCCGCCACAAGCGTGCGCGGTTGACGGACAGGAAACTACCTGAGCACCCACGTGTCCGGCACAGGGATTCGCCGGACAGGCGTCCAATGCGGCTGTTCCAGATCGCGAGCCATTCCCGGCGCAGCTCCGAACGGGCACGCCACCAGAAGAGTTCCGCACCGAGGCCGCGGCCGAGCGCCGACGGCACCGACGTCCCCAGCAGCCGCCTGGCGGCCAGGGCGAAGGCGTGCAGCGCACGGGAGTGGGACGCGAAGGCGCCGCGGATTTCGTCCCAATCGACGGCATCGCCATCCCGGTGTAACAGCCAGGCGAAGTCCACCAGCTCGCGCAGGGGAAAACGACCAAGGGCAAAGTAGCGATCCACCAACTGGGCATGGATCACCGCGTGCAGCGCCGCGTGAGTCGGGTCGAGCACCCGCACGCCTCGGTCCAATGCCACGCTGCGCGCCACGGCATCGTTGGTCGGCAGCAGCGGGGCGAAGCGAAGCATTACCGGCGCCCGGTGCAACTCGATTGGCGCCACCTCGCCGGCACGATACAGAGGGGCCCCGTGATGGAAGTTGGCGTAGTCGATGGGCGCTTGGTAGTTGCCGCGGTAGCCGATCGCCTCGAGGGCGGCCGTAGCCTCCGGCAGCGCCTCGGGAGGCACCATCAGATCGATGTCCGACAGGGTACGGGCAGCCGGATCGGGGTAGGTACCGGCGAACAGGTGCGCGATGCCTTTGAGCAGGATCGGCTCGATCCCGCAGCGATTCAGCTCGGCAACGGCCTCCAGTGCCTGGACCCGGATCCGGGTGTTTTGATCGTGGTTCAACCGGTACTGCGCGTGCAGTTGCGCCGCCACCCAGCCGGGCAGACGATCGCCGTTGGGCGTGCGCACAATCCGGCTCCAAAGGAGGGGCGACAACCGGTAGCGGGCGGCGAGCCTGACCACCGCCTCCCAGAACCCGCCGTCGCGATCATGAGCTTCGGGAGCGGGCTGAGCCGGAGACAGCAGCGTCCCCACGAATGCCAGTGCGGCGATTCGGTCGTCCGCGGTCGGGGGCGCCGGCCGACCGGGGGCGGCTTCGACCGACGCCACCTGCTCAACCAGGCCGAGAGACGCCAACATCTGCAACAGTTGCGAGGCATCATTGGCTGCCGCTTGCGGATCGGCGCCAAACTCGGCCACCAGGTCCCGGGCGAGGTGTTCCACCGGTGCTCCCAGCCGCAGCTGGCGCCAAAGATGGGCAGCCGAACCGTTCAGCGCGACCACGCCTTCGCGGTCGGTCCGACAGACCGCCAGCCCGCCCGCGTTCGGCTCGTCGATGGCCGCGGGGTGGGCGCGGTAAAACGCCTGTTGGTGAACAGTCACCTCGTCAGGCCGGTGACGCGCCGATGGCCTTTGGCATGCTGTCGACATTGCTCACGAGCCCTTCGACGGCGAACGAAGCCACGGTCTTCGCCACATCTTCCGCGACGCGGTCGCGGGGGGCATCGAAGCGCTGCGCCAGGATGTCGACGATATCGCTCACCGAATGCGAGCCGTCGCACAGGCGCCATATCAACGTCGCGGTGGTATTCAGTTGGCGGGTGCGGGTGCCGGTGCGATCCTGAATGATCATTTCGTCGCCCACCGGCCGGACGACGTTCCCCTCTTCAATTCGCGCGGGAAACATCCGTGTCTCCTGGAGATCTATCCACCCACTGAACATAGAAGCAGCCCAGGGCAATTTCCAGGTGAACTGTAGACGCACATCAGTGCCGCCAGTAGGCGGGCAAAAACAGGATCAGCAGCGTAAACACCTCGAGTCGCCCGACCAACATCCCGAACACCGCCAACCACTTCACCACCGGACTGACCGACGTGAAGGTGGCGGCCACCTCGCCGAGGCCGGGACCAAGCAGGTTGATGGTGGCCACCACCGCCCCGAACGCCGACTCCAGATCGAGACCCGCCGCCATCATCGCCACCGTGAGCAGCAGTGCGGTGAGCACGTAGAGCACATAAAACCCCCACACCGAAAACAGCACCTCTTCCGACACGGGGCGGTTGGCCAGCTTGATCACCAGCACGGCCCGCGGGTGGGCCAGTTGGAGCAGCTGGCGCACGCCGAGCTTGGCCAGCAGCAGAATCCGCAACACCTTGATGCCGCCGGCGGTGGAGCCGGCACAACCGCCGATGAAAGAGAGAATGACGAGCACCAGCGGCACATGCAGCGGCCATTCGGCGTAGGTGGCGGTTCCGAAGCCGGTGCTGGTAAGAATGGAGGCGACCTGAAACGTGGCGTAACGAAATGCCGAGGAGCCGTCCTCATAGGTCCCCGCCCAGTAGAGGCTGAGGGCGACGAACAGGCTGAAGACGATGAAGATCAGCCAATAGGCACGCACCTCCGGGTCCCGCGTGTAGGGGTGCACGGTCAGTTTCCGCCAGGCGAAGAAGTGCATGGCGAAGTTCACCCCGCCCGCCAACATGAAAATGATGGCGATCACCTCGATGGCAGGGCTGTCAAAGTAGCCGATACTGGCGTCGTGGGTGGAAAACCCGCCGGTGGCCACTGTTGTGAAGGCATGGCCAACGGCATCGAACAGGCTCATGCCCGCCAGCCAGAACGCCAGTGAACAGGCGACGGTCAGCGCCAGATAGATCATCCACAGTGCGCGGGCCGTCTCGGTGATCCGAGGCGTGAGCTTCTCGTCTTTGGCCACGCCCGAGGTCTCCGCCCGATAGAGCTGCATCCCGCCAACGCCGAGCAGCGGCAGAATAGCCACCGCCAGCACGATGATCCCCATGCCGCCCAGCCATTGGATCTGTTGTCGGTGGTACAACAGCGAGGGGGGCAACCGGTCGAGCCCTTGAATGACCGTCGCACCGGTCGTGGTGAAACCGGAGACCGATTCGAACACGGCGTCGGTAACATCCAAATGCAACCCGAGGATGAATGGCAAGGCCCCAACGATGCCGAGCAGCACCCAGAACAGCGCCACCACCAGGAAGCCGTCGCGCACCCTCAGTTCGCTTCGTTCGCCGCGATTTGGCGACCAGAGCAGCAAGCCTGCCGCAGCGGCGATCAGAAAAGAGTCCGCAAAGATCTCCCACTGCCCGTCCATATAGGCAATGGCAACCGCCACCGAGGGCAAGAAGCTGAGGCTGTACAGCATCAGCAGAATGCCGAACAGCCGGGTGATGGCTCGCCAACGCACGGGAAAAACCTCGGTGAAACCTCGGGCAGGGTGAATTCGGGTTCGGGCTGGATGTTGGCAAGGATTCTGAACCGCAAGAGGGAATTGGACAGCTAAAAACTTGGTCAAATTTTTACGGGATTTTTATACCGCTCCCCCTAGAATGGTTGGCTATGTTCGATTACGCGCGACCCGCCGTTAGCAGTCCTCTAACGCACAAGGACCGATCCGGCTTCTGGTCTTATCTGCTTGCCGGCATCGGTGTGGGCCTGACGACACTCACCGCGCTGGGTGTCGAACGTTTCGTGCCGCATGCCAATCTCTCCCTGGTCTTTCTGACCGGTGTTTTGGTGGTCGCCGCACGCTGGGGACTCGGCCCCTCCCTGTTCGCCGGCATTCTCAGTTTCCTCACGTTCAACTTCCTGTTCACCACCCCGCATTACACCTTCGCCGTTGAAGACGACGGTGATGTCGCCACATTGGTGGTATTCCTGATCGTCGCGGCCATCACCGGCGAACTCGCCGGACGGATGCATGACCAGATCGGCAAGAACCGTGAAAGCCTGCGGCGCATCACCACGCTGTATGCCTTCGCCAAGCGCATGGCCGCTGCCGCCGACAGTGACGGCGTACTGCGCGAACTTTGCGACAGCCTCTCCCGGATGCTCGGCTGTCCGGTGGCCGGCCTCCTGCCCGATGCCGAAGGGCGGCTGCAACCGCGCGCGCACGCGCCGCAGGCGAGCCACATCAGCCTGCCGCTGGAAAGGCTGGACGGGGTCTGGCGCGCCGATGCCTCGCCACCCTCGAAACCGGGCCTGCACTTCCTGACCCTCGGCACTGCACGCGGGCCCATCGGACTCGCGGCCATTCAAGCCGACGCCATCGAACCGGAGCAGCGGGAACTGGCCCAGGCGTTGTGTGACCAGGCGGCGATCGCCATCGAGCGTACGCAGCTGGTATCGGACCTGGAGAACGCCCGCATCGTGACCGAAACCGAACAGCTGCGCTCCGCCCTGCTGTCATCGGTTTCCCACGACCTGCGGACGCCACTGGCGTCGATCATCGGCTCCACGTCCACGCTGCTCGAGTACGGGGCCAGCATCGGCGCCGACAATCGGCAGGAGCTGTTGACCACGGTGTTGGGCGAGGCGGAGCGCCTGAACCGTTATATCCAGAACCTGCTCGACATGACCCGCATCGGTCAGGGCGGACTCGAACTGCACCGCGACTGGGTCGACTTGGGAGACGTGGTCAACATCGCCGTGGAACGCGTACGTTCGGTGTCCGCCCACGTGCAGATTTTGGTGCAACTGGAGCCGGCGTTGCCGCTGCTGTTTGTGCATGGCGTGTTCATCGAGCAGGCCTTGGTCAACATCCTCGACAACGCCATCCGCTTCAGCCCCAACGGCGGCACCATCCGTGTTCGCGGCCGCCGTGGCGATGCGGAGCTGGTGCTCGAGGTGTGCGACGAGGGGCCGGGTATTCCGGAGTCGGAACGTGAACGGATCTTCGACATGTTCTACAGCATTTCCGGCGGCGACCGTCATCTGCAGGGCACCGGTCTGGGACTGGCGATCTGCCGCGGATTGATCGGCGCGCACGGCGGCACGGTCACCGCCCACGAGGGCATCGACGGTCGCGGCACCTGCATGCGCATCACCTTGCCCGATCTGTCACAGGAAGCGGCATGAGCGGGCGCGCCGGCACGGTTCTGATCGTCGAGGACGATGCGCCGATCCGCAAATTCCTGCGCATCAGCCTGGAGGCCCACGACTATCGCGTTCTGGAAACGCGGCTCGGAGAAGATGGGCTTGCCCTCTGCGCCGAGGAGCGCCCCGATTTGGTGATACTCGACCTGGGCCTCCCCGACATTGACGGGCAGACCTTCATTCCACGCCTGCGCGCCTGGTCGTCGGTGCCGCTCATCGTGCTTTCGGTTCGTTCCGACGAGCAGGAAAAGGTGCGCGCCCTCGACGCCGGCGCCGACGACTACGTGACCAAACCGTTCGGGGTAGCCGAGCTCATGGCACGCATCCGTGCCCTGCGACGCCATCGCGCGGAGACCGAAGAGCCGGCCCAGTTCGAAGCGGGGGCACTGCATGTCGATCCGGCAAGGCGCGAGGTCACAATGAACGGTGAACCGATTCATCTGTCGCGCAAGGAATACGACCTGCTGCTACTTCTGATCGCCAATCCCGGCAAGGTCCTCACCCACCGCCACATCCTGCGGGAGATCTGGGGGCCGGAACATACGGAAGATACCCACTACCTGCGGGTGCTGGTTGGCCACCTGCGGCAAAAACTCGGTGAAGACTCCTCACGCCCCCGCTACATCCTCACCGAACAGGGGGTCGGATACCGCTTCGCCGACGCCTGATCAGGGCGCCGGTGCGGCTGTGGCACTGCCCGAAAACGCCGTGGGTAGCCCGGTAGGATGGGCAAAGGAGCGCAGCGACATGCCCATCGATGCGACGTTGATGGGCACGCTGCGCTTTGCCCATCCTACGGCGTTACGCCTGCGGGTGTGGTGAGCGCAGCGAACCGCACCGCCTCTGCAACCGCTGCGGTTCGTTCCTTTCGCTCAGCCCTGCGGCACCTTGGTGGCCCAATGCCCCCGTTCGGGCCCGGCATGGTGAAGCCCGGCTAGAAGCCGAACGCACGCGGGTAGAAGTCCAGGGGACTTTTCAGCGTTCGCCACCGTGAGATAAGGGGTGAGCCGGTTGGCCCCTTCCGGCCTGCCTTGTTCCGTCGGTCGCGGTCCCTCCCGGTTGTCTGCGAGCAATCTAGAAGCCCCACCCGATGCGCGGGTCATTGACTGAATGTCAGTTCGAGTGTTGGCCGTAGTGCCGCATCCGGGTATTCGCTGCTACGGAAAGCCGAACCGTTGGCATCGGTGGAGCGAACGACGAAGGTGAACCGACCATTGCCCGAGACCACGCGGCCAAGGTTCGGATAAACCACCTCTTCGCCAATCAGCACGTCCGAAGGCGTGGCCAGATCGGCGGAGGCGTCGGAACCGGCGAGCGGTGAATTCCAGGTTGGCACGGTTTCGCTCCAGTCCGGCTCGTTCGGCGCGAACAGTCGAATGGCGCCGGCACCGCCGCGGTTGCTGCCGCTCATCCGCAGCCGGGCATCGGTCACGACCGCGCCGGACGGCAGCCCGCTGACAGCGAAACGCAGGTAGACGTGCCGCTCGGCGTCCCCGCCGCCGAGTCCCAACGTCTGGCTCGAACCGTAGTTGGCAGTCGGCGAACGGACGTCCACATAGGTGTCGTCCTCGGGCAGGAAGGTCACGGTCTGCTCACTGCCGACGTAGGGCGCGACCGTGATCTGCACGCTATCCGTCGCCGTCTGCGCATCGTCGTCTTCGACCGTCAGCTGAAGGTCGTGGATCCCAACGCCCAGGTTCACGGTCGGCGTCGCCCCGGTCGCAATCAGCGCGCCGCCTTCCATCCAGAGGTAACTGACGACATTGCCGTCGGGGTCACTCGAACCGGAGCCGTCCAGCATCACCACCGCGCTGCCGTCGTTATCGTCGTCTACCACTGTCTGGTCCACGCCGGCGTCCGCGATCGGCGGCTGGGGCGCAGCTTCGCCGCTGTAAGTGACGAACAGCGTCGGGCGCAGCGCCGAGTCCGCGTATTCGGTGCTGCGAAACGCCGAGCCGTTGGGATCGCTGGATCGGATCACGAAGGTGATCTGTCCGTCTCCCGTCACGGCAGTGGCAAGATTCGGATAGAGCACCTCTTCGCCCGCCACCACGTCGGCCGGCGACGCCAGCTCGGCCGAGGCATCGGAACCGGCCAGGGGCGAATTCCACGTCGGCAGGGTTTCGCTCCAGATCGGGTCGACCGGTGCGAACAGCCGAATGGCGCCGGCACCGCCGCGATTGCTGCCACTCATCCGCAACCAGGCGTCGGTCACCACCGCGCCGGACGGCAGCCCACTGATATCGAAACGCAGATAGACCCGACGCTCCGCATTGCCGCCGCCCAGCCCGAGCGTCTGGCTCAGACCGAAGTTGGTCGCAGGCGAGCGAATGTCCACGTAGGTGTCCGCTGCCGGGACGAAGGCGAGTGTCTGCCCGCTGTCGACGTACGAAGAGATGGTGATCCGTACCGAATCCGTGGCGGTCCGGGCGTCATCGTCTTCCACGGTCAGCACCAGATCGTGCACGCCGACACCGAGATTGACCGTCGGCGACACGCCGCTCGCGATGGGGGTGCCGCCTTCGCTCCAGACGTAGCTGACGATGTTCCCGTCGGGGTCACCGGAACCGGTCCCATCCAGGGTAACTGCCGCGAAGCCGTCGTCGTCCTCGTCGATCACAGTCTGGTCCGGGCCGGCATCGGCGTTGGGGGCCTGCAGAGGCGCCGAAACGGTGATCACCACGGAATCGGTGGCCGTCTGCCCATCGTCGTCCTCCACCGTCAGCACAAGCGTATGGGCCCCCACCGCCAGGTTCACTGTCGGTGTCGCGCCGGTCGCCAACAGGGCCCCCCCTTCGTTCCAGACATGGCTCACGATGCTGCCGTCCGGATCAAACGAACCGGTCCCATCCAGGGTAACCGGCGCGCTGCCGTCGTTGTCGGCGTCCACCACGCTCTGGTCGGGCCCGGCATTCGCGACCGGTGGTTCGAGTGTGCCGCCACCGCTGAATTCGGAAACCGTGACCGTCAGCGAATCGGTGGCCGTCTGCCCGTCGTCATCCTCGACGGTCAGCACCAGGGCGTGTACACCGACGCCGAGCGTAACGGTCGGCGCGGCGCCGGTGGCGATCAGCGCGCCACCCTCCGTCCAGAGGTAACTGACAATGCTGCCGTCGGGGTCGCTCGAACCGGCCCCGTTCAGTGTCACTGTCGCGCTGCCGTCGTTGTCCTCGTCGACCAGCGTCTGGTCCGGGCCGGCGTCCGCGACCGGCGGCTGGGGCGTTGCTTCGCCGCTGTAGGTGACGAACAACGTCGGGCGAAGTGCCGAATCGCTATACTCCGCGCTGCGGAACGCCGAACCGTTGGGATCGCTGGAGCGGATCACGAAGGTAACCTGGCCGTTTCCGGCGATCGCTCCGGCGAGGTTCGGGTAAAGGACCTCGTCGCCACTTACCACGTCGGCGGGCGCCGCCAGGTCGGCCGAGCCGTCGGCACCGGCAAGGGGTGCATTCCAGGTCGGCAGGGCCTCGCTCCAGATCGGGTCGGTCGGCACAAACCGTCGGATCGCCCCGGCCCCGCCGTTGTTGCTGCCACGCATCCGCAGACCGGCATCGGTGACCACCGCACCGGACGGCAGTCCCGAGATATTGAAACGCAGGTAGACCCAGCGCTCCGCACTGCCGCCGCCCAGGCCGAGACCCTGGATCGAACCGAAGTTGGCCGAAGGGGAGCGAATATCGATATAGGTGTCGGCCTCCGGCAGGAAGGTCAAGGTCTGCTCGGTTCCGCTCCCACCGGACAGCTGGAGTTTGTTGAGCGCCAGCTGAGCCAGGCGAAGCTGACCTTCGTTATTCGGGTGGAGGGTGTCTGTCGCCATGAGGGCCGGTGTCGCCTTGCGGTAAGGCGTATAGGCGCTCACTCCACCGTCAAAGGGCGCCAAAGTGAACAACACATCGACAGCCTGATTCGATGCGATATCGAGCAGCTGCTCGGTGTACCCCCCGCTCTGCTGAACCCGCCGATTGAAATCGGCCGGATACTGCCAGTTGTTGTCGACGACCGGCTCGACGGCCGGGATCGGGGTCATCAGGATCACGCGGGTCGGCCTGCCATTGGCATTGGTGCGGGTCTTCAGCCACTGAACGGATTCGTTCATGTACTGCGCGTACTCGAGCGGCTCGTTGGCGTGCCATTGCGAGTCGTCAAGCCGCAGGTCGTTGTGCCCGAGCATTACGAATGCGATGTCGATCGATGCATAGCCCGCAACGTCGGTTCGCTTGTTGCCCTCATGATCGGCATCCAGCCAGAACTCTTCGCTCGACAACCCGCCCTCGCCTTCGTTGTAAACCGTCACATCACTCCGCCGGTTGGCCGCCAGCAAGGCCCGCAGTTCGTCTGGCCAACTCGTGGTCGCAGCATCCCCAGCCGTGATCGAGTCACCGATACAAACGATCGTTGCGCCGTCCGGTAGCGCAACTTTCGGATTGACGACCATCACCTCAACGGAAGTGCCGGTCGTCTGCAATTCGATATCGGTCGCGCGGGCCTGAATCGTGACCGGTTCGGAGGCGTAGTCGAAGGTGATCCAGGAGTAGGACCAGTTCGTGCTCGGCGGCAATGCGATCCAGGGCCCCGCACCGACCTTGATCTCGATCGTCTGTAGTCCCAAATCATCGGACGCCGTGCCGACAATCGAGACGATACCGCTGACCGGGGCGCCTGTAGTCGGCGCGTCAATTTGAATCGTCGGCGGTGTCTCGGCGAAAGCTCGTTGTGCGAACAGCCAGCACAGCAGAAACAGCAGCCCGGTGGAGAACCGGACACGTGTAGCGCGCGCAATCATCTGCATCGAAGCGACCTTTGGCGGTTTTTGGCTTTCGGTTGTGTCCGGTCCCGGCTTCGGCTGACGCCTGGACAATGCGCCCGGCTATCGGGTCGGGTGCCCGCAAAGGAGAAGGGAGCTCAGGGAGGACGGATCGTGGCCGTGGCGCCCGGCGGCGGGCGAAAGGTGCAGGAACCGGTGTCGCCGACCCGGTTGGCAATGAGGGATGTTTGGTTCACGGCGGAGCAATCCCTTGCGAACGAACGAAGGCATTGGCCTTCGAATCCACGCACGTCCTGTGCGCGGCTCCACATCCAGCCGTTTGAGATAACAGCTGTGTGTCGCGACGGCATCCCCTGCACGCTTCCAAGGGTGCGCGGCCACCGTCGGGCATGATTATAGGTGAAGATACTTGGTAACTACTCGCCCCCTGTCATGCTGACAGAGTGACCGGCGAGAGCCATTTGGATCGCGATGAGCGGATTATGTCCGAGATTGCCCATGGTTTGCA